>NZ_BOPF01000010.1 GCF_016863615.1 Virgisporangium aliadipatigenens
CTCCCGGCCGCACCGCTCCGGGTCGATCCGCTTCGCATGATCGACCCCTCCGCTGCCACGTCCGCGTCCACTCCGACTGCCGGGTTGGACCGCAGGTGTCGCGGGTACGTCGGGGCTTATGACGCAAGAGCAGGCGCCGCGGACCCAGGATCCGGGCGATCCGATCAGCGGCGATCCGGATCGGGTTGCCTCGGCTGAGGACAAGGAGCCGGGTGGTTCGGCCGATCCGAATCGCAAGGCCGACACCACACGTGAGGCGGCCGTGGAGCCGCCCGACTGAATGGTGCCGGCTCCAAGCCAAGCCTTACAGCATGCAGCCGACGCGGGCGTGGGGGCCGGCGGCCTTGCTCATGGAGGCGACCCGGCCGCGGTCGAGGATGCGGCAGTTGATGCCGTCCTCGTCGGTGGAGAGGCGGCGCGCGCTGAGGCTCATGCCGTTCCCCCGGTCGGTGAAGGTCTTGCGCCAGGGGAGGGCGACGTCCGGGTCCTCGCCGGCCTGCCCGTCGGGCCCGATCCAGCGGAGGCTGACGTGGCCGGCGCCGGTGACCTCGTAGGTGATCGTGCCGCCGGCGGGGGTGGTCTCCTGGTGGCGGGCGGGGGAGGCGGGTGCCCGGCGGAGGCTCGCGGCGGATGCGGCGGCAGCGGCGCGGGCGGCAGGCGTCGAGGGGGCGGTGGGTGCGGGGGAGCCGGACGGGCTCGCCGCGGGCGAGGGGTACCCGCTCGCGAGCGCCGCCGCGGACTCGGTGCCGCCGCTGTCCAGGTGCCGGGTCACGACGGCGACGCCGGTGAGCAGCGCCAGGACAGCGACGACGGCCACGATGATGTCGACCGGGACGCGCCGGCGGGGTGTGGCATCGAGGTTCACGCGGTGCACCTTTATGTGGTGGTTCGGACCGGTCCATCGTGGCGGAGCCACCCCGCTCGATGTCCGTTTTTTCCGATTCCGACACTCGGAAGTGTTGCTAATTCAGTGGCGGCTTATATAAGGTGGGCGCCATGGTCGATGTGAAGTACGAGATCAACGCCGTCAGCCGGCAGGTCGGCACGCGCACGCTCGACGCCGGCGAGGCCCGGGTCGGGACCCTCATCCGCACCTACAACGCGGAGCCGGAGGACGTGTGGGAGGCGATCACCACCCCCGAACGGCTGGCCCGCTGGTTCGCCCCCGTCTCCGGTGAGCTGCGCGAGGGTGGGCAGTACGCGATCAAGGGCAACGCCTCCGGCACCGTCCAGCGCTGCGAACCGCCGCGCGGCTTCGACGCCACGTGGGAGTTCGGCGGCGAGGTGAGCTGGATCGAGGTGCGCCTCAGCGAGGTGCCCGGCGGCACCCGGGTCGAACTGCAGCACATCGCCCACGTCGACGACGAACGCTGGCTCCAATACGGGCCGGGCGCCACCGGCGTCGGTTGGGACCTGGGTTTCCTCGGGCTGAGCCTGCACCTGTCCGACCCGGCGGCGCGGGACGCGTTCGACGAGGAGGCGTGGGCCGCCTCGGACGAGGGCAAGGAGTACGTGACCCTGAGCGGCGAACGCTGGTACGACGCCAGCGTCGCCGCCGGCACACCCGAGGCGGACGCGCGGGCGGCGGCGGACCGGACCACGGCGTTCTACACGGGCGCCTGATCCCGCAGCACCTTCGCGGTCTCCTCGTCGGCCGGGTAGAACGCCTCGATCGCCAGCTCCGACACCGTCACGTCCAGCGGCGCGCCGAACGTCGCCACGATGCTGACGAAGCGCAGTTCGCGGCCGTCGTGCCGGTAGACCAGCGGCACGGCCACCTCCGTCCCGGGGTCGGGTTCCTCCGCGGACTCGCCCCCGGGGTAGGCGGCCACCTCCTCGTACAGCGCGGAGATCGCCGGATCGGCCGTCCCGGCCACGTGCCGGCGCAGCCGGTCGAGCAGGTGCCGGCGCCACTGCGGCAGGTTGACGATGCGGGGCGCCATGCCCTCCGGGTGCAGGCTGACCCGCAGGGTGTTCACCGGCGGCCGCAGCAGATGTGGCGCGACCGTGGACAGGAACAGTCCCGCGCTGGCGTTCGCGTCGAGCAGGTCGCCGCGGACGTTGTGCACCACCGCCGGGTAGGGCTCGTGGCCCTTGAGCACCTGCCGGACGGCCGCCGCGACCGGCGCCAGCGGGGGCGAGTCGAGCCCGCCCTCCCGGAACGCCGGCGCATACCCGGCCGCCAGCAGCAGGTGGTTGCGGTCGCGCAGCGGGACGTCGAGGCGTTCGGCCAGGTGCAGGACCATCTCGCGGCTCGGGCGGGAGCGGCCGGTCTCGACGAAGCTCAGGTGCCGGGTCGACACGTCGGCCTCGATCGCCAGTTCGAGCTGGCTGAGGCGGCGGCGTTCGCGCCAGGCGCGGAGCTGGGTCCCCACCGGGCTGGACAACGATGCGGTCACCGCACCGACGGTAGCGATCCCGCTGCCCCGCGGCCATTACTCCCGAGGTAATCGACGTGGTGCACCCCGGGCGGCCACAGTTTCGGCCATGAATGACACATTGATCCGGCTGGCCCTACGACTCGACGCTCTCGCCTCCGGCGGTGTCGGACTGGCGCTGCTGCTCGCGGCGCCGGTTCTCGACGGGCCGCTGGGACTCTCGGCCGGGACCCAGCGCGTGCTGGGGCTCTTTCTGGCGCTCTGGGCACCGCTGTTGCTGGCGCTCGCGGGTCGGCCGTCGATCCGGCCCGGCCCGGTGTGGGCGGTGCTGGTGGTCAACGTGCTGTGGGTCCTGGAGACCGTGGTGGCCCTGGTCGCCGGGGTCTTTCCGCTCACCGGCCTCGGGGTGGCGTTCATGATCGTGCAGGCGGTCACGGTGCTCGTCCTGGTCGAGCTGCAGTGGATCGGGCTGCGGCGGCTACAGCAGGTCTGACGCCGGGCGTTCGCGCACCCGTGGCGGGGCGGTGGACAGGACGGCCAGCGCCGCGGCGTAGCCCGGGTCGGGGGCCAGGTCGCGGAGCTGTGCCGCCAGGCCGGGGCGGTCCGGGTAGGCGATGAGCGCCGGCTCCGTGTCGGGCGCGCTGACGTGCAGGCGGTGCAGGCCGAGGGTGATGCCGTCGCCGGTGGCCTTCACCGTGGCCTCCTTACGGGTCCAGTAGCGGAAGAACCCGGCGAGGTCGGTGGCGCGTTCGGACGGGTGCAGCACGGTCGGGGCCAGTGCCGCCACGTCCACGTCGTGGACCTGTTCGACGTCGACGCCGACCGGTCCCGCGGCGGTCAGCGCCACCGCGATCCGGTCGCCGGAGTGCGAGACCGAGGCGTGCAGGCCGGTGCCGGGCAGCGTCGGCTTGCCGTGCGGCAGCGGGCAGGTGGGGCAGTGGCGTTCGATCCGGACGGCGGTCGGTGCCGTGCCGGTCGCGGCCCCGGCCGCCAGGCGAAGGACCGCCGTCCCGAGCAGTCGCCGGACCCGGTCGGCGGGGCGGCGCAGCTGCTCGACCCGGGCCTTCTCGGCCGGGTCGAGCAGCGTCGCGAGCGCGTCGTGGGGGGCCTCCGGGGTGGCCCACCAGACGGTGCAGGTATCGGCGTCGATCACCGCCTCACACTATGCGGTGCGGTCCGGCTCCCGCTGTGCCGCGACGGCCGGAACCGGGGCGGTGTCGGGCTTCTCGCCGACCTCGACCGGCGCCCCGTGGTCGTCCTCGTCGAGCATGGTCGCCTCGTCGAACGGGTCCTCGCCGGCCAGCACCCGGTGCGCCTTCTCCCGGTCGAACTCGTTTGACCAGGTGCCCACGAGGAGCGTGGCGACCGCGTTGCCGGCGAAGTTCGTCAGGGCACGCGCCTCGGACATGAACCGGTCGATGCCGACGATGAGGCCGACGCCCTCGACGAGTTCGGGGCGGTGCGACTGGAGCCCGCCGGCGAGGGTGGCGAGGCCCGCACCCGTGACGCCGGCCGCGCCCTTCGACGCCACGATCATGAACAGCAGCAGCCCGATCTGGTTGCCGAGCGAGAGCGGCTTGTCGAGCGCGTCGGCGATGAACAGCGAGGCCATCGTCAGGTAGATGGCGGTGCCGTCGAGGTTGAACGAGTAGCCGGTCGGCACGGTGATGCCGACGACGCCCCGGGAGACGCCGATGTGTTCCATCTTCGCGATGAGGCGCGGCAGCGCGGACTCCGACGACGACGTGGAGACGATCAGCAGGAACTCCCGCGCCAGGTACTTCAGCACCAGGAACAGGTTGAGCCCGGTGACCATGCGCAGCAGCGCGAACAGGATCACGAACACGAAGATCGCGCAGGTCAGGTAGAACGCCGCCATGATCTGCAGCAGGCCGATGACGGCGTCCCAGCCGGTGGCGCCCACGACGTTGGCGATGGCGCCGAAGGCACCGATCGGAGCCACCCACATGATCATCGCCAGGATGCGGAACACCAGCCGCTGGATGTGCCCGATACCCCGCAGGATCGGCTCGCCCGCCCGCCCCATCGCCTGCACCGCGAACCCGGTCAGCAGCGCCACCAGCAGCGTCTGGAGCACCTGGCCGCTGGTCAGCGAGGAGACGAGCGTGGTCGGGATGATCCCGAGCAGGAAGTCGGCGGTGCCGGTCTTCGGTGCGGCCGGGGCCTTGCCGGTGATGTCCAGGCCGGTGCCGGGGTGCAGGATGTTGCCGACCACGAGGCCGATGATCAGCGCGATCGTGGACATGACCAGGAAGTAGCCGAGCGCGAGCCCACCCACCTTGCCGACCCGGGCGGCCTGGCGGACCGAACCGATGCCGAGCACGATCGTGCAGAAGATGATCGGACTGATCATCATCTTGATCAGCGCGATGAACCCGTCGCCGAGCGGCTTCAACTCGACGGCGAACTTCGGCGCGACGAGGCCGACGACCACGCCGAGCACGACCGCCACGATGACGGCGATGTACAGCCAATGTGTCCGGTCGCGACGGCGCGGCGGGGCCGGGGACTCCGGCGTGGCGGCGGTGGGAGACATGGAGGTTTCTCCTGTTCACTGAACCTGGGGTATTGAATGCCATCCCTACCGTGACCGGCATCACGCGTCAACGGAAGGCGTTGATCACTGCGCTGAACGGCACCACCTGATCGGACGAACGCAACGCGGGCAATCGAACCGTCACCTCTGCGACGCCTTCGTCCGCCAGTTCCCGGAATCGTCCTATGTGGTCGTTCACGGTGCCGGCGTTGACGTCGGCGGCGAAGCGGGCCGCGCTCGTCCGGCGGGGACGGAGGCGTTCGATCTCACGGGCGAGCGTCGCGTCGTCCGGTGCCACGAGAGCCGTCGACAGGTGGGTGAGCGCCACCTCCGCCGGGTCGCGGCCGGCCGCTTCGCAGTGTTCGCGCAGCACGCGTGCCTTGCGCCGCACCGTTTCCCGGTCGCCGAAGACGTTCGCCGCGTCGGCGTAGCGGGCCGCGAGGCGCAGGGTCCGCTTCTCCCCGGAGCCGCCGACGATCAGCGGCACGCGTTCCTGCACCGGTCTCGGGTAGCACAGCGCCTCGGGCACCTCCAACGCCCGCCCGGAGAACGCCGGCGCGCCCTTGCCCCAGATCAGCGGCAGCACCCGCAGCGCATCCTCCAGCAGCGCGTACCGGTCGCCGACCGGCGGGAACTCCCAGCCGTACGCCTTGTGCTCGGCCGCGAACCAGGCCAGCCCGAGCCCGCACACCGCCCGCCCGGCGCTGAGCACGTCCAGGGTGGCGACGATCTTGCCGAGGTGCGCGACGTTGCGGTAGGTGACGCCGCTGACCAGGGTGCCCAGGCGCACGCGTGACGTGCCGGCCGCGAGCCACGCGAGGGTCGTCCAGCTCTCCAGGAAGTCCTCGAACGGCCGGCCGATCTGCGGGATCTGGCGGAAGTGGTCCATCACGTAGATCGCGTCGAAGCCGACCTCCTCCGCGGCGTTCGCGATGTCCCGCAGCGCCTCCGGTGCCGGCCGGTCGAACCCGAACTCGCCGATGTGCAGCCCGAAGCGCAGGCCGGTCGGGGTGTCCCGCTGGCGCCGCGCCGACTCGTTCGCCGAGACGAACGCCCGGGGCACGACGCGTACCGGCCGTTCGGTCAGGACCCGGTCGAAGCCCTCGCCGGCCAGCCCATCGCGGATCGCCGGCCAGGCGCGCAGCTGCGCGGTGAGCACCTCGGCGGGGATGCGCCGGTCGCGGGCCCGGTTGCGTTCGCGGCACTGCGCGGCCGGCGTGTCGAACGCGACCGCCACGCACGGCAGCCCCCGCCGCCGCGCCGCCGCGAGCCACCCCGCCCGCCGCTCCCGATCCGTACCGAGCGTGTCCACGACGGTCGTCAACCCCCGCGCGATCCGTTTCGCGACCACCATTTCCAGCAGCTCGAACGCATCCGCACTGGCCGCCAGATCGTCGGGGCCCGTCCCGACGGCCGCCCGCAGCGCGTCACTCGACACGACGGCCGCGGCCGGAAAGTGCGCGGCCGCCCAGGAGGACTTTCCCGACGCGCCCGGGCCGACGAGCACGACGACACAGGGATCCGGCAGGTGCACCGCTTCGACCGACATCAGGCCAGTGTCGCCCGGACCGCGAGGCGACTGTACGCGGACGCGGCAGCGGAGCGGTCGATCACGCCGAAGGCGGATCGACCCGGAGCGGTGCGGCGGGAGCAGCGGTCGCGCCCCCGACGGACCGTCGCAATGAAGCTCTTTACGCTTTGAGCTCTTGGAATTTGATCTCGAGGCCCGCAACGATCGCGGAGAGCCCCATCTCGAACGCGCCCTCATCCACCTTTTCGCCGTGCTCGCGCAGCCGGTGCGCGCCCGACAGCGTCGGGTACTGCTGCGCGTAGACGGCCGGGTCGTCCGGGAACCCCTGGGCGAACGACCCCAGCGCCGACCCGGCCACGAAGTAGCGCATCATCGCGCCGATGTGCGTCGCCTCGCGCGGCGGCCAGCCGGCGTCGACCAGCGCCCCGTAGACCGCTGCCGCGAGCCGCAGCGCGGCCGGACGGCGGGCCGGCCCGTGCGCCAGGAACGGCACCGCGTGCGGATGCGCCGCGAGCGCCGCCCGGTACGCCCGGGCCCACCGGGTGAGCGCCTCCGGCCACGGCGCCTGCCCGAACATGCTGAGATCCACCTCGGCGATGATGGCGTCGGCCGCCGCGTCGAGGATCTCCTCCTTCGTCGCGAAGTGGTTGTACAGCGACGGCGCGCGAACGTTGAGCTCCTGGGCGAGCCGTCGGGTGGAGAGCGCGTCGAGCCCGTCGGCGTCGATGATCGCGATGGCCCGTTCGACGATGCGTCCCCGGTCGAGCAGGGGAAGGCGAGGTCTGGCCATGGCGTCACACCCTACGCGAGGTGGCCGCCGACCGAGGTGTAGCCCCGGAGCAGGTCGCGCGAGATGATCAGCCGCTGCATCTCGTCGCTGCCCTCGTAGATGCGCAGCAGGCGCACCTGGCGGTACCAGCGTTCGATCGGCAGCTCGCGCGTGTAGCCCATGCCGCCGTGGATCTGCAGGACCTTGTCGACCACGTCGTTGACCATGTTGGCGCCGTACAGCTTGGCGATCGAGGAGGCGTGGCGCGGGTCGCGGCCCTGGTCGACGGTCCAGGCGGCGTGCAGGACCAGCCAGCGCGCGGCCTCCAGTTCGACCTCCGCGTCGGCGATCATCCACTGGATGGCCTGGCGTTCCGACAGCGGCTTGCCGAACGTGACCCGCGAGCGGGCGTGGTCGATGGCCATCTGCAGGGTGCGTTCGGCGATGCCGAGGGCGCCCGACGGGATGATGTAGCGGCCCCGGCCGATCCACTGCATGCCGAGCGTGAACCCCTGGCCGACCTCGCCGAGCACGTTGCGCGCGGGGACCCGCACGTCCTCGAAGACCAGCGACGCCGGCCCGCCCTCGCCCATCGTCTGGATGAACTCCGACTTCCAGCCCATCGACCGGTCGACCAGGAACGCCGTCGAGCCCTCGTGCGCCTTCTTGTCCCGGTCGGTGCGCGCGACGACGATGGCGAAGTCCGCGTCGTTGCCGTTGGTGATGAACGTCTTCTCGCCGGAGAGCACCCAGTCCTCGCCGTCGCGGCGGGCGGTCATCCGGATGGCCGAGGGGTCGGAGCCCGCACCCGGTTCGGTGATGGCGAAGCAGGAGATCCGGTCACCGGCGATGGTGGGGATCAGGTACTCGCGCTTCTGCTCCTCGTTGGCGTAGTACAGGATGTTGTCGGCCTCGCCACCGAAGCGGAACGGCACGAAGGTGCGCCCGAGCTCGGTCCACACGAGCGACTGCGTGACGGCCGGCAGCGCCATCCCGCCGTACTCCTCGGGGGTGCCGAGCCCCCAGAAGCCGAACGTCTTCGCCTTCTGCTGGAGGGTGCGCAGCTCGTCGCGGGTGAATCCGGGCTCGCCGCGGCGTTCCCGGCGGAGCACCTCGTCCTCCAGCGGCATCACCTCGCGGGTGATGAACGCGCGCGCCGTCTCACGGATGGCCTGCTGCTCGTCGGTGAGGGAGAAGTCCACGGGGTGCCTCCGGGATGGGGTGGGCGGGCGAGCCGACGTAAAACTATCAGTGGTAGTTTCCGTCGTACAAGCGCCCGCCCGCGGCCCCTCCCGTCAGGCCTTGCCCAGGTAACGCGCCGCGCCCGGGTGCAGCGGCACCGGGTCCGTGTCCGGGCCCGAGGTCCGGTCGTAGTTGCCGGCCTCCGGGTGCACCTCGATCAGCTCCTGCTGGCGCTCGTAGAGGATCTTCGTCAGGTCGTAGGCCAGGTTCTCCGGCATCGACTGGTCCACCACCAGCAGGATCGACACGCAGATCGACGCGACCGGCGTCAGCTGGTCGTAGACGCCCTTCTCGATCTGGCCGACGCTGTACGCCGACCCGTACTGCTGGCGCAGCGGCTCCAGCACCTCGTCCGACTTCACCAGCTCGAACTTCGCCTTGTCCGGGCCCGTCAACAGGTCGGTGATACCCGGCGTCGGCAGGCCACCGGAGAAGAACATCGCATCCGTCGTGCCGGCCTTCATGCCCTTCGTCGTCTCCGGCAGCGACAGCCGCTGCCGCGTCATGCCGGTGTCCGGGTCCACCCCCGCCGCCTTGAGCAGCCGGCCGGCGAGCACGTCCGTACCGGAGTTCGGCGAACTCGTCGAGACCTTCTTGCCGGCCAGGTCCTTCAACGACTTGATGCCGAGCCCGGTGCGCGCCACGACGTGCGTGTAGTTGCGGTAGACCCGCGACAGCGCGCGGATCTGCTGCGGCTTGTCCTTGAAGGCGTTCTGGCCGCGGAACGCGTCGGCGGCGCTGTCGGCCAGCGTGAACGCCACGTCCATGTCGCCCGAGGTGACCCGCTGGATGTTCTCGCCGGAGGCGCCGGTCGGCTCGGCACGCGCCGAGTAGCCCGGCAGGTGGCGTTCGATCACGTCGGCCAGGCCGCCGCCGAGCTGGTAGAACACGCCCGTGGTGTTACCCGTCGCGATGAACAGCCGCCCGTCGTGCCACCGCTTCGGCGTGTCCGGCGACGAGCACGCCGCCAGCGCACCCAGTGTGCCGATGGTGAGGAACGAGCGTCGTCCCAGTCTGGTCATCGCACTCCCGCCCGTGTCGCCGGTTCCAACGCATCCGCCACGCGATGCACGAGCATCGCTGTCTCGTAACCCACCTGGCCCAGGTCGCAGCCGGGTGCCCCGAGCACGCCGACCAGGGCGCGGTTGCCCACGGCCATGATCAGCATCACGCCGCCGTCCATGTCGACGATGGTCTGGCGCACCAGTCCCGTCGACAGGCAGCGCGCCGCACCGGAGGTGAGGCTCGCCAGACCGCTGATCACCGCCGCCAGCTGGTCGGCGAGGTCCGCGGAGAGATCCTGGGAGGTCGCCAGGCGAAGGCCGTCGCCGGAGACCGTCAGCGCCTGGACGGCGTCCGGCACCTGCTGGACGAACTGCGTCATCAGCCAGTCGAGCGGGCCGGTGCCGTTGTTGTGAGGCTGCATATCAGTGGTCCTTCGGTGCGGGAGGTGTACTTATCGGTTGCCGCTGCGACGCTGCGCGGCGGTGACGCCTTCGGAGAGCGCGGACAGCCGCGCCCGCACGGAGTTCGGGTCGATGAGGCCGGACGTGGGAGCACCGGGCTGCACGGCCGCCGCGGGCTCCGGCGGCGCCGCCGGATCGGCCGACGGGTCGTACGCCGAGCCGGGCCGCCGCTTGGGCAGCAGGCCGTCCGGCTGCTGCGGTGGAACGGCCGGCGCGACCGGCACCGGGCCGAGCGGGGTACGCCCCGGCCCCGTCTGAACGGCCGGGATCTGCTGCGTCTGATCGTTCGGCTGCGCGGAGACGGACACCGGCGTCCGCCGGCCCGCACCGATCTCCGCCGGCCGTGGCGGCTCCGGCAGCGAACCCGGGAAGCCGTTGCCCCGCCCCGGATCCGTCACCATGCCGTTGCCCCGCGCGGCACCGGCGCCGACCGGGCTCGCCGCGGCGACCTCCGCCTGACGCGACCGCACGAACGGCCGGATCTCCAACGTCGGCGGCCCCGCCGCCAGCGACACCTCCGGCAGCTGCTGCTGCGGCGCCGGCGGGCGCTGCGCCTCGGCCGACAGCGCGCGGGGCAGGCCGTCGCCGCCGGCCAGGGCGGTACGCGGCAGGTACACGTAGGCGACGGTGCCGTCACCGGTGGCCATCAGCTCCACCTGGAACCCGTGCCGGGCGGCCAGGCGGGAGACCACGTGCAGGCCCATCGTGCCGGCCGCGGCACTGGACAGCGCCGCCGGGCGGGCCAGCCGCGCGTTGATCTGGTCCAACCGGCCGGGCGAGATACCCACACCCCGGTCGTGCACCCGGACCGTCACGCCGTCCAGGGTGCGCCGCGCGTCGACGTACACCTGCGTCTCCGGCGGCGAGAAGTTCGTGGCGTTCTCCAGCAACTCCGCCAGCAGGTGCATGAGGTCGCCGATGACCGCGCTGGACAGCTGCACCTGCTCGACGTTCACCTGGACGCGGGCGTAGTGCTCGATCTCACCGGCCGCGGCCGTCACGACCACGCCCAGCGGGTACTCGCCGGTGGCGCCGCGGCTCGGCTCACCGCCCGCGAGGACCAGCAGGTTCTCGCCGTTGCGGCGCATGCGCGCGGCCAGGTGGTCCAGGGAGAACAGGCGCGCCAGCTCGGCGGGGTCGGTCTCGGTGCGCTCGAACTCGTCCAGCAGCCGCAGCTGGCGTTCGACCAGGGTGCGGATGCGGCGGGCGAGCACCTCGGCCATGCGGGACAGGTCCACGCGCAGTTCGGCCTGCTCGGCGGCGAGGCGCAGCGCGGCGCGGTGCACCGTGACGAACGCCTCCGCCACCTCACCGACCTCGTCGCCGTCGGACGACAGCCGCTGGGTGAGCACCTGGGCAGCGCTCTCCCGGACGACGTTCTCCGGCTTGGCGCCGAGGGAGACGGCGTTGATGGCGTTCGGCAGTTCGTGGCGCGCCACCGTGAACGCCGCCGCGCGCAGCCGGCGCAGACGGCGCGAGATGCGCACCGCGAGATAGGTCGCCACGGAGAGCACCAGCACGGCGACGGCCGCGGTGAGCGCTCCCGTCGCGATGGCCGTGCGGGTGGTGGCCGTCGCCGTGTTGTCGGCCTCCTCGTCGAGGCTGTCCGACAGGGTGAGGCTCAGCTGGTTGAGGCGGCGGATCGTATTACTCTGCGCCACGTACCAGGCGTCGGCGTCCTTCTTCACCGCATCGCCGTCGGGGGTGGTGCTCTCCAGGACGCCGAGGATCAGCTTGTCGGCGTTCTCGACGTCGCTGCCGGAGATCAGCCGCTGGTACGCCTCGCGCGAGGGGCCGCTGGCGACCCGGGTGAAGTCCGCCTCGCGCTGGTCCCGGGCGCCGTGCAGGAGGGCCAGTTGGGCCTGCTCGCCGTTCTGCAGGCTCTTGCGGCCGAACACGGCGCGCAGGAGGTCGCGTTCGAGCGAGGCGAGCTGCTCGATACCCACGATGGTGGCGACCTCACGCGCGGCGGCGGCGAGGTCGGGGTCCAGGATCTGCGGCGCGAGCGCGTCGGCGACGGCCAGCAGGCTGGTGGTGATGTCCCGGTACACCACGGCGGCGCGGGCCTGCTCGGTGGCGGTACGGGCGTTGTTCAGGCTGTTGAGTTGCGCCTCGGCGGCGTCGAGCGCGGCGCGCAGCTCCGGGGCGGCGGTCCGGGTGTCGGCCGCGCTGTCGCGGAAGTCCTTCATCGCCTGGTCGACCCGGCTCCGCTGCGCGGAAACCAGCTTCTCACCGGACTTGCCGCCACGGTCTTTCAGCGCGGCGGCCTCGGCGTTCTCGCGTTCGAGCTCGTGCACCAGCCGGGCCGTGGCGGTGGCCGTCCCGGCGAGGACCCGGGCGCGGGCCGCGTCGGTGGCGGCTCCGATCGCCTCGCGGGTCTGCACGACGCCCAGCGCTACGAACGCCAGCAGCGCGACGATGATGGGGGTGAGCAACTGCGTGCGCACCGACCACAGTTGTCCCCGTCCGCCCGGCCGATAGCGGTGACCGGTGACGGAGGCGTCCACCGTGGTGCGGGGACCGGACGCGAGCGCCATTGTCTCTCCAGGTGATTCGGTGCGTCCCGGGCCGGTGGTGTGAAAGGATTCACGGCCACCGGCCCGGGACGATTCAGCTGAGCCCGGAACGTGCTACTTGCCGAGTGCGTACGCCGAGCCGCGGTGCAGCTGCACCGGGGTGGTGTTGCCGGCGATCGCCTTGTCGATGCCCTCGGCCGCCTTGTTCACCTTGACGAGTTCGGCCTTCTTGTCCAGCAGGGTCTTCGTCAGGGCGCAGGCGATGTTGGGGTCGATGTCATCCTTGACCAGCAGGACGTTCGGCACCACGATGCTCTGCGCGTCGGCCGTCTGCTTGTAGGTCGCCGCAGGAATCTTACCGGCCGAGTAGGCCGGGCTGATCTCCTGGAGCTTCGGCAGGAGCGGCGTCGGGTCGATGAACTTCGCGCCGTCCTTCAGCGAGGTGAACAGATCGGTGATGCCGCCGGTCGGCAGGCCGCCGGACCAGAAGAAGCCGTCGATCGTGCCGTCCTTCATGCCGTCGACCGTCTTGGTCAGGTCCAGCCGCTGGGGGCTGATGTCCTTCTCCGGGTCGAGGCCGGCGGCCTTGAGCATGCGCAGCGCGATGACCTCGGTGCCGGACTTGGCCGAACCGACGGAGATCCGCTTGCCCTTCATGTCGGCGACCGAGTTGATGTTGGCCCCCGAGCGCACGATGACGTGCGTGTAGTTGTCGTAGATGCGCGCGAGCGCCTTCACCGGCTGCGGGCTGGTGAACGACTCCTTGCCGTTCACGGCGTCCGACGCGGTGTCGATCAGCGAGAACGCGACCTGGTGGGTTCCGGCCACCAGGAGCTGGATGTTCTGCACCGACGCGCCGGTCTCGGCGGCCGTGGCGGTGATCTTCTTGCCGGTGGCCTCACCGATCTGCGTCGCGTAGGCGTTGCCGAGCGCGAAGTAGACGCCGGTCTGGTTGCCCGTCGCGATGCTCAGCCGGGTGTCGGCCGGCGGCTCGCAGGTGATCGGGGCATCCGCGCTGCCGGCCGTCGTGTCGGCATCCTTGCGGCCACCACAGCCGCCGGTGGCCGCGACAGCGACCACCAGCGCCACGGCACCGAGCAAGGTCTTTCTCATGAGAGTTCTCCTTCGGGGGTCGCGACGCCACGCCGGCGCCGCACAAAAACGAGGAACGTGGCGAGGAGCGCCACCCCGACGCCGACGGCCGTGCTGACCGGGCTGAGCCAGAGCAGCAGCACGCCCGCGACGGCGGCGACGATCCGTTCGGGTGTGCCCGCCCGGCCGATGCCGGGGATCCAGCCGCCGGTGGCCACGGCGAGTGCCGCGACGGAGACGGCGGAGGCGAGCAACGCGTAGACGATCTCGCCGGCGGGTCCGAGGCCGAGCAGCCCGTTTCCGGCGGGAGCGGCCACGAACGCGATGGGCACCGCGTAGGCGGGCAGCGCGTACCGCAGCGTCTGCCACATGGTGGGGACGATGCGCCCGCCCGTGACGGCCGCCGCGGCGACCGATGCGAGGGCGGTGGGGGGAGTGGCCTCGGACAGCACCGCGAAGTAGAAGACGAACATCGCGACGGCCGCCTCGGACGCCCCGAGGTCGAGCAGGGCGGGGCCGATGATGACCCAGCCGATGATGAACGACGCGGTCACCGGGACGGCCAGCCCGAGGAGGGTCAGCGCGATCGCGGCGAACAGTGCGGTGAACAACCGGACCAGGGTGGGGTCGTCGGCGAGCGCCTGGCCACCCTTGATCAGCAGGTTCGCGGCCTGCGGGCCGAGCCCGGTCTTGGTGGTGTTGACCGCGATGATGCCGGCCGCGGCGCAGACCGCCACCACCGGAAGCACGCTGCGCACGCCCTCGGCGAGGGACATCAGCACCTGCCGGACCGCGCTCAGGGCCGCCCGGCCCACGTTGCGGTCGTCGCCGCGGGAGAAGCGGACCAGTCCCTCGATGACCCAGCCGGCCAGCGCGAACAGCGTCGCGTACACCACCGCGCGGGTGGCCGTGAATCCGTACGCCAGCAGACCAATGATGATGAACAGCGAGAGGAAGTGGTACCCGAAGCGGGCCAGGAGCCGCAGCGGAGAGGGCGTGTCCAGCTCGACCGCCCTGGTCCCCGAGCGCCGCGCGTCGATCTCGACGGCCAGCAGGATGCCCAGGTAGTAGAGGACCGTGGGGATCGTCGCCCAGCCCAGCACCTTGAGGTACGAGACCCCGAGGTACTCCGCGATGATGAACGCCGCCGCGCCGAGCGTGGGCGGCGAGAGGATCGCGCCGACGCCGGCCGCGGCGAGCATGCCGCCCGCGCGTTCGGCGGGGTAGCCGGCCTTCTTCAGGATCGGCCAGGTGACGGCGCCGATGCTCACCGTCGTCGCGGCACCCGATCCGGAGACCGTGCCGAGGAGGAAGCCGGCCGAGACGGCGGTGCGCCCGGGCGCGCTGCGCGAGCCGCGGAACGCCGCGACGGACAGGTCCACGAAGAACTTGCCGGCGCCGGCGAGTTGCAGCACCCCGCCGTAGATCGTGAACAGCACGATGTACGTGGCGGCCACGTCGAGCGGGGTGCCGTAGAAGCCGCTGCCCGAGTTGTACAGCCCGTCGATGATCTCCGACATGTCCATGCCGGCGTGAGCGATGTCCCACGTCTGCGGGATGTACCCGCCGTAGTAGCCGTACGCGAGGAAGAGCAGGCACACCGCGGGCAGGATCCAGCCGGTGGTCCGGCGGCAGGCCTCCAGGACGAGGAGGAGCAGGATGCCGCCCATGACGACGTCGGCCGGCGCGAGCAGGCCCTGACGATCAAGGAAAGCGTTGTATCCTCCGCCCTCATCCGCGCCGAACGAGATCGGCAGCACTGGATAAAGGCAGGTCACGAGTGCCAAAAGAGCCAGGACCCAGTCCCACGCCCGGGGTCGGCCGTCGACGCGGTCGGCTCCGATCGGCTTGGCACGCCCCGGCAAACGGAACTCGATGGAATAACACAGGAAAATCAGCGGCAGGACCGTTGCCAGGAAAAGTATCAAGTAATACTGGCTGCCCTGCGCCAAAGGTCTGAACAATTGCCAAAGAGCGAACAGTCCGGAGCTGATCGCACCGATGGTGACAAGGATCGCGGGTATGCCGGTGAGGACCCGGCCCGGCTTCTCCTCGTCGTCGACGACGATCTCCGGCGGCGTGCCGAACTCGCTGATGGTGTGGTCGTGTGTGCTTGGTTGTACGGGTTCGTCCGCCGCCGCGGGGAGGCCGTTCCGGTCGTCCTCCCGGAGGCTCACAGGAACCTCGGATGTGTTGCCCGATCGCGATTCTGGTTGAGCAGCACCGCTCGCGGAATCAACGGCATCCGAGCCGTCAATTGGTGCGGCTGAATACACGACCGCGTACGATACCCGACAGAAGCGGGTCGCAGTAGCTGTTGCTTTGCGTCACGAAATCGGCAGTTTTCCCCGCGCGTCGTCACCGAGCGCAGATCATCTGTCACGGTTCGGTCTCGCCGTTGGTGATCTTAAGATCATGGTGCCCGACGCATCGAACCACCCCCCTGAAACTTTCGCAGGAGCCGCCGTGCCCGAGCCCACCGGAGTCGTCTTCCCTACGGTGCGTGGTGCCCGTAGCACGTCCGCGCTAGGTCGACGGATAGTAGCCGACGCCTTACGCGCGACCGATCCCGTCGGGGCCCGGGCCGCCGAGGGCGAGACCAACTGGCGCAACGACTATCTGGTGCATTTCCGGCGCCTGCTGGAGGCCGGACTGGACACCCCCGCGGCGGCCGTCGAGATCGCCCGCGCCGGTGTCGCATCCGTCCACGCAAATATGAAATACGTCGATGGAGATCGGGAAGTTCCCTTGGCGGAGGCCTTTCTCGCGCCGGAGGAAGGGGAGCCGCTCGGCACGGAGACCGTCGAGGGGACGGCCGCCGCCCAGCGCGGGCTCGTCGTGCCGTACCGCGGGCAGCGGCTGCGCGGCGACGACCTGTGCCGCCAGCTCGACACCTGGGTGAAGGCCGGCGTCATGGAGCCCGGCTGCGCGGCGGCCGTTCGGGCGGTCCACGACAATCCACAGTGGACAGACCTGGGCGACCGCAAGGTGGTGGTGCTCGGCGCGGGCGCCGAGATGGGTCCGCTGACCGCGCTGTTGCGCTGGGGCGCCGAGGTCGTCGCGGTCGACCTTCCCCGACAGGCCCTGTGGGAACGGGTGCTGACCACCGCGCGCCGCTACGCCGGCCGCGTGCACGTGCCCGTGCGTTCGGCCGGCGACGCCCCGCTGGAGCAGCGCGCCGGCGCCGACGTGCTGCACGAACTGCGCCGCGTGACGGCCTGGATCGACGGGTTCGACGGGCCGCTGGTGCTCGGCAACTACGTCTACGCCGACGGCGGCACCAACGTGCGGGTCTCCGCGGCGGTCGACGCGCTCACGGCGCGGCTGCTGGATCGCCGCGACGGACTGACGCTGGCGTTCCTCGCGACGCCGACGGACACCTTCGCCGTGCCGGCCGCGACGGTGGCGGAGTCCACCCGCCGGTACGTGGCGGCCCGGCGGCTGGCCCGGCCGGTCCGCTGGCTCAGCGCCGGGAACCTCCTGCGGCGCAACTACCCGCCGGAGGCCGATCCGGGGATCAACGACAGCCTCGTCCCGCAGCAGGGGCCCAACTACGCGCTGGCGAAACGCCTGCAGCGCTGGCGGGCCACCGCCGCACGCGCCGCGGGGATCCCGGTCTCCCTGCACGTCGCGCCGGCGACGCGCACCCGCAGCGTGACCCGCAACCGGGCGCTCGCGGCCGCGTACGCCGGCGCGCACCGGTTCGGGGTCGAGATCTTCGAACCGGCGACCAGCAACACGCTCATGGCCGCGCTCCTCGTGCACGACCTGCACGCGAGTCTGGCGCCGCGCGAGCACCCGTGGCTCGACGAGTCGTACACGGCCGCGCACGGCGGGTTGTGGACCTGTCCGTACGCGCCGCGCAGCGCGCTCGGCCTGGCCGCCCTGCTCGGGTGGGGCAGCGCGCGCGGGTAGCCCGCCGGAGTGCTCTGTTGATGTTTCCGCCCCGGTGAGATGGGTACGGCCTGGGTCATGCGGGCGCTCGGCGGTCGGTACCGACTGGAATCCCCGCTGGGCGCCGGTGGCATGGCGGCGGTCTGGCGCGGGCACGACGTCGTGCTCGGCCGTTCGGTCGCCGTCAAGCTGCTGACCCCGCGCCTCGCCGACCGCGCCTCCCGCGAGCGGATCCGGGCCGAGGCGAAGGTCGCCGCCCGACTCACCCACCCCAACGTCGCGGGGGTCTACGACTTCGGGGAGTCGCGCCGGGGCCGTCGCAAGATTCCCTACATCGTGATGGAACTGGTCGACGGGCCCACGCTCGCCGAGCGGCTGCGCGGCGGCACCCCGCACTGGCGCACCGCCGTGTGCATCGCCGCCGAGGTGGCCGCCGCGCTCGCCGCCGCCCACGCCCGCGGCGTCGTCCACCGGGACATCAAGCCGGGGAACGTCATGCTGGCGCGCACCGGCGTCAAGGTGGTCGACTTCGGGATCGCCGCCGCGGCCGGCGCCCTGGAGGACAACCACGGCCTGCTGCTGGGAACGCCCGCGTACGTGGCGCCGGAGCGGTTCGACGGCGAGTCCCTGCCGGCGACCGACGTGTACGCGCTCGGCGTCGTCCTGTACCAGTGCCTCGCGGGACGGCTCCCCTGGGCGGCGGAGACGGCGACGGAGTTCCTGACCGCGCACCGCGAACTGCCACCGCGTCCGCTGCCGCACATCGACGGCCTGCCCGCCGACGTCGTGGAACTGGTCGACCAGTGCCTGCGCAAGCCGCCCGAGGAACGCCCGTCGAGCCTCTACGCCGCACTGGTGCTGGCCGAGGCGGCCGGCGTCTCGCTGATCCTGCCGCAGGTGGGCGACGCCGACTCCGTGCTCGCCGCGCCGGCGCCCGGGCGTTCCACGGCCCGCGAGGAGACCCGGACGGCGGCGGTGCCGCTGGACGACCCGGACGACGCGACGGCCGGCTGGGTACCGCCGGCGCTGGAGCCCGAGACGGAGCCGGCCGCGCCGACACCCGTTCGCAGCGGTGGTGCGTACCCGCGGCGACGGCGGGCGTACGCGGCGTTCGGGGCGATGGGGGTGCTCGCGGCCGGGCTGGCCGTCACGGCGATGCAGTTCGGGCCGAGCGACGCGGCCGTGGTGCCCGCGACGGCCGGCCCGCGCCCGGCCGGGCACTGCGAGGCGCGCTTCAGCGGCGACTACGTGCCGGGCGGTTCGTTCACGGCCGACCTGGTGCTGGTGAACACCGGCGGCGCCACGCTGGACCGCTGGCAGTTGGACTTCGCGGTGCCGGACGGGCAGAAGGTGACCGACGCGCACGGGGCGAGCGTGGCGCAGGACGGCACGACCGTCCGGCTCACCGGTGAGGAACGCCTCGCCGCCGGTTCGCAGCTGACGCTCACCCTCGTCGGCACCTACGCGGACCGCCCGGTCGCGCCGAGCCGGTTCATGCTCGGCGGGGTGCCCTGCGAGCACACGAGTTCGGACCTGCGCGGCACGGCGCCGGGTGTGCCCGGCGGCAACGGCGGTGACACGGAGGAGGGCACCGACACCACCCGGAACGACTCCCGCACCGGCCCGCGCGGTAACGGCCCGCGATCGAACGGTGACGATGTGCCGGCGCCGGCCGCTCCGGTGCCGCCGGCGACGAGCCCGTCACCCGCGGCGCCGTCGCCCGAGCCGCCCGTCGAGCCGAGCCACCCCGGCCCACCTGCGACGGAGGAGCCGCCCGCTTCGTCGCCGACCGTGCCGGCCGATCCGGCTCCGGACGTTCCCGTGACGGATTCCCGTTTGTAGCCTTGGTGTCCGGCTCCGTAAACGTCCACAGTGGACAGTGATCGGACGGCAATTCCCTTGCGTTCGAATGCCTAAGGTATTCCTTAGGAAGCACTTGAGCCGGTAGCGTACGCGCGAAATTGCCGGTGAAGTTTCCTGGTCTGCCGACCTGTCGGCGGATTGACTCACACCGTGCGGCCGTCTCTTCGGTCGCCGTCCATACGTCCCCGACCCCCGGGAGAGACCATGGCCGTACCGGCCCGTTCGACGGGTCCGTACGACGTCTGCGTCGTCGTGGCCGACCCGCTGGCCCGGTTGGGTGTGCGCTACCTTCTCGTCGGCTCGCCCCGGGTGGCGTCCGTCAGCCTGTACCGCTCCGTGGCCGAGGTGCCGACCGCACGCGCCGCGTCGGCCGTTCTCGTGATCGTCGACCCGCCCGTCGAGGCGCTGGTCACCATCGCGTCCCGCTGGCGCACTCTCACGCTCCTGTCCGACGTGGCGCTGGCCCCCGTGGTCAACGTCATCCGCGCGGGCGTGCGCGGCGTGCTCGGCACCGAGACCGACCCGGCCGAGATGCGTTCCGCGCTCGACGTGGTCGCCACGGGCGGCATGTACCTCGGCCGTTCCGTCTCGCAGCTGCTCGCCCGCTCGACCGGTGGTGCCTCGGCGGTGCGCCGGGGGGCGCCGACCCGCGCCACCGGCACCGGCACGCCGCGACACAGCGGCGTCGTCGCCGCGCGCAAGCCAGTGACGGGCCGGCCGGTCTCCGTTCCGGCCCAGCCGCCGGCTCCCACCGGGCGCCAGACGGTCTTCCCGCCGGCGGCGGACGAGCAGAGCGCGCCGTGGCAGCGTTCGATGGCGCTGGCGCCGCGCGAGGTGCAGACGCTGCAGCTGATCGCGCGCGGGCTCACGCACGCCGCGGCGGCCCGCGAGCTGGGGCTCACCGAGGCGACGGTCAACACGTACGTGAAGCGGATCCGCTCCAAGCTGCACGTGGGAAACAAGGCGGAGCTGACCCGCCGGGCGATCGAGCTGGGCTACGTCCGCCCGCACTCCGCTGCCGGTTGATGCCGACGGCCGATCGTTTTTGGCTCGGAGAGCGCTCTACGTGACTCGCGCGTCGCGTAGCGCGAGAACCTTCGACAGCCGCGCCTCGTCGTGGTGGCGTTCGAACGTGCTGATGGCGAGGTCGATCACCTCGCCGGTGCGCGGATGGCCGACCTGGGCGAGCGCCGTCGCCAGATCCACCAGCGCCCGGCCGCTGCCGGTCAGGTCGCCCGCGTAGCCGAAGTAACGCAGCGCGCGGTCGTAGGCGTCGATCGCGTCGGTCAGTCGCCCGGTGTGCGCGTAGGCGTTGCCGAGCCGGACCTCGATGTACCCGTCGATCGAGTTGCGGGTCGGCAGGGCCAGCCCGTCCTCCTGCCACTCCTTCGCGGCCACCGTCAGCAACGAGATCGCGGCCTCGACGTCGCCCTCGGCGATCTTCGTGTCGGCGTGGAAGTACGTCGTCACGACCCGGCCCACGCGGTAGCCGACCCGGGTGAACAGCTCCCGCGCGGTGGCGAAGAACTCGGCGGCGGCCGCCACGTCCGGCGGCTTGCGGCGCATCGCCACCCCGCCCAGGTGCGCCAGGCCCCACGCCTCCTGGTGCAGGTCGCCGTGCGCGCGGGCCAGTTCGATCGCCCGCCGGAACTGCGTCGCGCCCTCGTCCGGCCGGCCGAACACCACGTGCATCACCCAGCCGAGGCTGTTGCGCTGCCCGGCCTCGGCCACCGGGTCACCCAGCGCCTGCGCCGCCGCGACGCCGAGCGCGTACACCTCGGCCCAGGGCACCGCGCCGAAGTGCCGGTCGGAGTACCAGTAGAGGGAACGGTTGGCCGCGAGCACCCGCGCGTGCCGGCCGTCGGCGGCGGCCTGCCGGATGGCCCACCACCACTGCTCCCGCTGGGCGCCGAGCCAGGCCAGGGCGGCGACGCCGGTGCTGAACGCGTTGCGGGGATCGGCGGGGCCGTCCATGTCGAGCCACGCGCCGGCGGCGTCCACGGTGTCGAGCAGCCGGTCGACGACCCGCGTGCGCGCCTGCGCGGCCGTCGCGGGCTCCTCCTCGGCGGCCAGGCGTTCGGCGGCGAAGACCGCGGTCAGGTCGTGCAGCACGTACCGGTCCGGAACGGTGCCCGGTGCCAGCAGCCCCGCGTCGACCAGCCCCTCGAAGACCTCCACGGCGTCGTCCGTCTCCGGCCCGAGCAGCAGCGCCGCCACCTCCAGCGGATACTGCCGCCAGCGCAGCAGGGGGAGGCGGCGCAGCAGCCGGCGGCCGCGTTCGGGCAACTGGGCGTACGACACCGCGAACGCGCTGCGCACCTGCACGTCCCCGGCCCGCAACAGGTCCAGCCGCCGCTGCTCGTCGTCGAGCTGCGCGGTGAACGTGCCGATCGGCCACTGTGGACGGTCGGCCAGCCGGTTGCCCGCCACCCGCAGCGCCAACGGCAGATGCCCGCAGAGCGCGGCCAACCGGGCGGCGGCCGCGGGGTCGGCGGCGGTGCGCTGCGGCCCGACGATGTCGGCGAGCAGGTCCTGCGCCTCGTCCGGCGCCAGCACGTCCAGGCGCATCCGGCGCACCCCGGACAGGCCGGTGAGCGCGTGGCGGGAGGAGACCAGCACCAGCCAGTTCGGGCCGGTGGGCAGCAGCGGGCGCACCTGTGCCTCGCTCGCGGCGTTGTCCAGCACCAGCAGCCCCGAGCGCCGCGCACTGATCATCCGGTACCGCGCCAGCCGGGCCCCGGTCGACGCCGGCAGCTGCGTGTCCGGATCGCCGAGCGCCGTCAACAGCTGGTCCAGCGCCTCGTCGACGCCGAGCGGCGGATCGTCCACGCCGCGCAGGTCCACGAAACACGTGTCGGTGTAGCCGGCCGCCGGGAACTCCGTGTCGGCGGCGATCCGGTGGGCCGCCCGCACCAGCAGGCTCGTCTTGCCCACGCCGGGCGGGCCGTGCACCACGAGCACCGCGCCGGCCGGGCCGGCCGTGTCGACAAGTGCGGTGAGCGCGTCCAACTCCGAACGGCGTCCGGTGAAGTCGCGCACGTCCGGCGGCAGGCACTGCACCCGGTCCGCCGCCGCGGGCTCGGCACGCGCCGCGCGCAACAGCTGGCCGCGGTCGTGGTCGCCCAGCCCGAGCGCCTGGGCCAGCTCCTCCACCGTGTGCCGGCGGGGACGACTCACCTGGCCCAGTTCGAGATTGCGGACGGTGCGCACCGACAGCCCCGCCGCCGCGGCCAACTCCTCCTGTGTCCGTCCAGCCGCCCGCCGGTGCTGGTGCAACAGCTCACCGAAGTGAATGGCGACATCGTCCACGCTGCGATGGTCACAGATGGTTCCGCAGAAGGGAACGGTGGTGGCCGGTTACGTGGGGTTTTCCACCCGGTGTAACCGGCCACCGTGCACAAGCAGTCAAACTAGCGAGCAGTCGAACTAGCGGGACTGGCATCCGACGACGGGTGCCGCGGCCGGCGCGGTGCCGTTGCCCAGGAGGCCGAACGTCGTCGACTGGCCGGCGTTCAGCGCGCCGTTCCAGGTCTCGTTCGTGACGGTCACCAGTGTGCCGCTCTGGGTGTACTTACCGCTCCACACCTGGGTCACCTGCTGCCCCTCGCCGAAGGCGTACGAGGCGGTCCATCCCGCGATCGCGGCCGTTCCGGAGTTGCGCACGGTCACCTCGCCCTGGAAGCCGCCGTTCCACGAACCGGTCACCCGGAACGTGGCCGCGCAACCGCCGCCGGGCTGCGGGGAGTTGCTCGACGGAGCCGCCGAGGACGGGCGCGCCGACGACGGGGCGGCCGACGAGGGACGCGGCGAGGACGGGGCCGGCGAGGACGGGCCGGGCGAGTTGCCACCCGGGCCGATGCCGGTGACCTCGCCGTTGCCGCCGTCGAACGTCACGTCCGAGCAGCCGTAGAAGGTCTCCTGGCTGTCCGAACGGCTCCACACCGAGTAGATGATGTGCTTGCCGCTCTTGCCGGAGGGCAGGTTGCCGGTCCAGTAGTAGTGCCCGTCGTTGGTGCCGACGGCGCCGTTCTGCGGCGGGTTGGTCACCTGGAGGAACGGCGTCGACTCGAGGTCGCTCCACGCCAGCGCGCGGGTCGGGCTCCAGCTGTCCTTGGTCACGTACATGTAGAACGTGCCCGGGTGGTGCGCCCAGTTGCTGTACCGCCAGTTGAAGCTCGCGCCCGAGGTGAGGTGCGTCTGCGGCCAGTCGTCGCGGGCCAGGTTGTACGCCGCGAAGGTCGAGTTGCCGCCGCTGCACAGCGAGCCGTCCGGGACGAACCCGACCGTGCGGCCGGCGCCGTCCGAGCGCAGCACCGAGAACCAGTTGTAGAGCGGGTTGGCGCCGCCCTGCGCGACGGCCGCGCTGCAGGCCGGGTTGTGCGGCACGATGTTGCCGTTGCTGTTGGACAGGCCGTCCCGCCAACAGTTGTAGGTGCGGGAGCCGGGCGCCATCATGGCGCCGTGCGCCAGGGCCGGCGACGGGGTGAGAACGGCCACCGCCCCGGTCGCGGCCAGGATGACGGCGGCCGAAAGCGCCGCTTTCAGCGTTCTTCGCATCGATGTTTCTCCTTAGGGCGGGTGAGCAGAATGGTCGATTCGACTCAGCCGCCGCGCCAGGGCGCGCCGCATTCGCTAACTGTTTGCGCTGGTGGGAGGCATCTCGGGAGTGCAAGTTTTCAGGACGCGGCCTGGTAGCGGGTCCTTACGTCGTTGATGTTGCGGCCGTCGCTGAAGCCGACCGTGGCCCGCTTCCGGTACTCCTCGGGCAGCAGGGCGCGCAGGCGTTCCTGGTAGCCGTCGCCGCCCTCGATGACGTGCACGCCCGGGGGGTCGAGGCGGGGTTCGTAGACGATCGGGCCGACGAGCTTGGGCGCGTAGTCCCAGGGGCGGTTCTCCTGCTGGACGGCGCACAGGTAGTAGCCGTAGACCTTGGTGACCTCCTCGGTCGACGCCGCCGACGCGGGCTCGAAGCCGTAGACCTCGGCCGTGCAGTACACCGGGTCGGGCTTGCCGTCGGCCGGCGGCGCGGAGGCGATCTCGTGGTGGCCGTGCGCCTGATGCTGGGCCGGCGTCGAGCGCTCCAGCGTCTGCGCGATCTGTGCGGCGAGGCGCTCGTTCAATGTGGACGGTCCGGGGCCGGCGGTGGGGGCCGGTGACCGTTCGCTCAAGGAATAGAGAACGCCCACGACGACGATCGCGGCGAGCACGGCCGCGCCGACCGCGAGCCAGCGCCGGCCCTGGGACGGCGGACGCGAGGGAGCCTCTGCGGTGACGGACATGCGGGGGAGTGTGCGCTCCCGCGCGCCGCGGACGCGAGGGCGCGGCCGCCCGACGGAGGTCGCACCCGTCGCGTGCGTGAAAGTTTCGCGGCGGCGGCGCTGGTCGGAGCGGGTGCGGGCCGCTTTGCGGTCGCTTGACGGATCGGTGGCGCCCTATGGTCGCCGCGCCTTTTCGCGGAAGGCCACCCCCAGATGAAGCATTATGTGAAGGCCCTGCTCGCCGTGTTCGTCATGCTCGCGGCGGGACTGCTGATCGCCGCGCCGGCCCGCACGGCGCCCACCGACCCCGTGCGGATCGTGCCGCTCGGGGACTCCATCACCGGGTCACCGGGCTGCTGGCGGGCCCTTTTGTGGAACCGCCTCCAGTCGGCCGGGTACACCGGAGCGGACTTCGTCGGCACCCTGCCGCCCCAGGGCTGCGGCGTCGCCCACGACGGCGACAACGAGGGGCACGGCGGCTACCTCGCCACGAACATCGCCAACCAGAACCTGCTCCCCGGCTGGCTCTCCGCCACCGACCCCGACGTCGTGCTCATGCACCTCGGCACGAACGACGTCTGGAGCAACATCGCGCCGGCCGCGATCCTGAGCGCGTTCACCACGCTGGTGAACCAGATGCGGGCCGCCAATCCCGACATGCGCGTCCTCGTCGCGCAGATCATTCCGATGAACCCGGCCACGTGTGCGGAGTGCGGCGCGCGCACGGTGGCGTTCAACGCGGCGATCCCGGCGTGGGCGGCGGGGCTGTCCACCGCGCGGTCCCCGATCGTGGTCGTCGACCAGTGGAGCGGGTTCAGCACCGCCACGGACACCTACGACGGCGTCCACCCGAACGCGTCCGGCGACCAGAAGATGTCGGACAGGTGGTACCCGCCGCTGCGGACGGTGCTGGACGGCGGGCTCCCGTCGGCGTCGCCCAGCGCGTCGCGCAGCCCCTCGGCCACGCCGTCGGCGTCGCGTTCGGCCTCGGCCTCGCCGACCGGCTCGCCGGCGACGGGTGGCTGCGCGGCGGAGTTCACGGTGGTCGGGTCGTGGCCGGGCGGCTTCCAGGGCGAGATCGCGGTGCGCAACCCGGGAACGGCGGCGCTGCGCGGCTGGACCGTGACGTTCCGCCTGCCGAGCGGGGTGACGGTGACCCAGACCTGGAACGCCCGGCTCACCCAGTCGGGTCAGGACGTGACGGCGTCCAATGTGGACTGGAACGGCGCCGTGCCGGCGGGCGGGGCGACGACCTTCGGCCTGCTCGGCAACGGCACGCCGGGCGCGGCGCCCGCGGTGACCTGCCGCGCCGGCTGAAGATCCTTGCGCCTCCTGTGACACCTCCACCGGCGTGTCGCGTCACAGGAGGCGCGATCATGAGGTCAGGCGGCGTACGCGGCGTCGCGGACGTCCGTGACCAGCATGTGCCCGGGCGCGTGGCTTATCGCGAACGCGGGCTTCGACGCCATCACCGCCGCCTGGGGCGTCACGCCGCAGGCCCAGAAGACCGGCACGTCGCTGTCCTCCACGGTCACGGCGTCGCCGAAGTCCGGCCGCGACAGGTCGGTGATCCCCAGCGCGGCCGGGTCGCCGATGTGCACCGGCGCGCCGTGCACCGCCGGGAAGCGGCCGCTGACCAGGACGGCGGTCGGCACGAGCGGGGCGGGGACCGGCCGCATCGACACCACCATCGGCCCGGCGAGCCGTCCCGCGGGTCGGCACGCGACCGACGTGCGGTACATCGGGACGTTCCGGCCCTCCTCCAGGTGACGCACGGGGACGCCGGCGTCGAGGAGCGCGCGTTCGAAGGTGAAGCTGCAGCCGATCAGCACCGCCACCAGGTCGTCGCGCCAGTAGGCGGTCGCGTCGCCGACCTCCGCGACGCACTCGCCGTGTTCCCAGATCCGGTAGGCGGGCAGGTCGGTGCGCAGGTCCGCCCCGGGCGCGAGGACCGTGGTCGGTGCGCCCACCTCGCTCACGTCGAGGACGGGGCAGGGGCGTGGGTTGCGCTGCGCGAAGAGCAGCAGATCATAAGCGAGGTCCCGGGGAACGGCGATGAGGTTGGCCTGCGCGTAGCCCGGAGCCCATCCCGCGGTGGGCCGGCGCTCGCCGGCGCGGAATCGGGCCCGTGCCGCGGCCGGTTCTGACACGGTCATGTGCTTGAATGTAAGGATTGTTGAACGATCCGGCAATCCCTTGACGTCATCTGCCGATTCGGGGATGGTTCGTTCACACGGCTGAGAGGTGGCTGATGAAACGGCGGGTGGTGCGCGTAGGGCCCTCCGCGGTGCTCCTCGACGTGGCCCCGGAGCGGGTACCCGCCTGGTACGCCTGGCTCCTCGCGCGGCGCGACGCGGGGGAGTTCGCGGCGCTCGACGTGGTGCCCGCGGCGCGGACCGTGCTCCTGGACCGGGTCGACGAACCCGAACGGCTGGTGCGGCTGCTGCGCGGCTGCCCACCGCCGCCGGACGTCGACGAGCACACCGGGGGACTGGTCACCGTGCCGACCGTCTACGACGGCGAAGACCTCGACGACGTGGCCGAACGCTGGGGCATGTCGCGCGAGGCGGCCGTGCGCCGGCACACCGGGATCGAGTTCCGGGCGGCGTTCTGCGGGTTCGCGCCCGGGTTCGCCTACCTGACCGGGCTGCCGGCCGAGCTGCACGTGCCCCGGCGGGACGAACCGCGCACCAGGGTGCCCGCGGGCTCGGTGGCCCTGGCGGGGGAGTACGCGGCCGTCTACCCGGCCGCGTCGCCCGGCGGGTGGCGGCTGATCGGGCGCACCTCGCTGACGCTGTTCGACCTCGACGGGACGCCGCCGGCGACGCTGACGCCCGGGACGCGTGTGCGGTTCGCGGCGGTGTCGTCATGATCGCGGTGTCGTCATGATCACTGTGCGGCGGGCCGGTGCGCTGACGACCGTGCAGGACCTCGGCCGGCCGGGTTGGGCGCACCTCGGCATCCCGGCCGCGGGAGCGGTCGACCCGCCGGCCCTCGCGCTGGCCAACCGGCTGGTGGGCAACCCGCCCGAGGCGGCCGGACTGGAGATCACCGTCACCGGGTGCGCCCTGCGCTTCGAACGGGCCGCCGTGGTGGCCGTGACGGGGGCCGTTCCGACGCGGGTGCGCGGCGGGGACTTCGGGGTGCCGTTCGTCGTTCCCGCGCGGGGGCTGCTGGAGATCGGCCCGGCCGGCACGGGGGTGCGCACCTACCTGGCCGTGGCGGGTGGGCTCGACGTGCCGCCCACGCTCGGCAGCCGCGCGACGGACACGCTGTCGGGGCTCGGGCCCGCGCCGCTGCGCGACGGCGACGTGCTGCCGGTCGGCCCGGCGAGTGGCGAACCGGCGCCGGTGTGGTTCTCCGTGCCGGCCGCCGTCACCCGGCCAGTCGCGCTGCGGCTCTGGCCCGGCCCGCGGGTCGACTGGTTCGCGGCGCCGGAGGCGATCTTCGCGGCGGAGTACGCGGTGTCGCCGCGTTCCAACCGGGTCGCCGCGCGCCTCACCGGGCCCGCGCTGGAACGCCGGACCGGCGGCGAACTCGCCAGCGAAGGACTCGTGCTCGGCGCGGTGCAGGTGCCGGCGGCCGGGGAGCCGCTGGTGTTTCTCGCCGACCATCCCACCACCGGGGGGTATCCGGTGATCGGGGTCGTGGATCCCGCCGACCTGCCGGCGCTGGCGCAGAGCCGCCCGGGCACACCCGTCAGATTCCTCCGGGAGGGCGCATGGACCTGAACGCCGACCTCGGTGAGGGCTTCGGCCAGTGGCGCCTGACCGAGGACGATGCCCTGCTCGACGTCGTCACCAGCGCGAACGTCGCCTGCGGGTTCCACGCCGGGGATCCGCTGACGATGCGGCGGGTGTGCGCCTCGGCGGCCGCCCGGGGAGTGGCGGTGGGGGCGCAGGTGTCCTATCGGGACCTGGCCGGGTTCGGCCGGCGGTACATCGCCTACGAACGCGCCGAACTGACGGCCGACGTCCTGTACCAGCTCGCCGCGCTCGACGGCATCGCCCGCGCCGCCGGCACCCGGGTCGCCTACGTCAAGCCGCACGGCGCCCTCTACCACGCCGCCGCCGCGGAACCCGCCCAGGCGAACGCCGTCCTCGACGCCGTCCGCGACTACGACCCCACCCTGGCGCTGCTCACCCTCCCCGGCTCCCGACTCGCGAAGGCCGCCGCCGAGGCCGGCACGCGCGTGGTGGCGGAGGCCTTTCTCGACCGGGCCTACACCCGGGAAGGCGGCCTCGTACCCCGCACCCAGGAGGGCGCCGTGATCCACGACGCGCGGGTGGTGACGGCACGAGCGGTGCGCCTGGCCAGGGAGGGCGTCGTGGAGGCGGCGGACGGCACGGTGGTCGAGGTGCACGCCGAGTCGATGTGCGTCCACGGCGACACACCTGCTGCGGTGGACCTCGCCCGCCAGGTTCGCGAGGCCCTGGTCGACGCCGGCGTGGAGGTGGCCCCCTTCGCGGCATGACCGGGGAGCGGGCCAAGAAACCTAGCCTCCTAGGACGCGAAGTCCCACCGCGGACGTGTCACGGTCCGCACGACCCGGCGCCCCTGCTGCACGCGAACGCGGAAGCGGAGCGGCCGACGACGCGAAGCGAGTCGGCCGGGAGCGTTCGCCCCCTCTTGAACTACGGTCGCGCCCCAGACGCGGGTGCGACATGAAGCTTTTAGAAAAAGACGGCGACGCGCCGATACCCCCGCGGTGCGACATAAAAATAGCCGCACCGGCAGAATGTCCCCGGTACGGCGAGCGAAGGAGCACTGACGTGACGGTCCCCATCCCCCAGCGGATCGCCGAGGAGCTGGGCGTACGCCCCGGTCAGGTCGAGTCCGCCGTCGGGCTGCTCGACGGTGGAGCGACGGTGCCGTTCATCGCGCGGTACCGCAAGGAGGTGACCGGCGCGCTCGACGACGCCCAGCTGCGCACCCTCGAGGAACGCCTGCGCTACCTGCGCGAGCTGGAGGAACGCCGCTCCGCGATCCTCGAGTCGATCGACTCCCAGGGCAAGCTCGACGACGCCCTGCGCGCGCAGATCATGGAGGCCGACTCGAAGGCCCGGCTGGAGGACATCTACCTCCCGTACAAGCCGAAGCGGCGCACCAAGGCGCAGATCGCGCGCGAGGCGGGCCTCGAACCGCTCGCCGACGCGCTGCTGGGCGACCCGACATTGGACCCGACGGCCACCGCCGCCCCGTACGTCGACGCGGAGAAGGGCGTGCCCGAGGTGCAGAACGCCCTCGACGGCGCGCGGGCCATCCTGGTCGAACGCTTCGCCGAGGACGCCGACCTCATCGGCGCGCTGCGCGAGACGATGTGGGAACGCGGCACCGTCGCGTCGACCGTGCGCGAGGGCAAGGAGGAGGCCGGGGCGAAGTTCTCGGACTACTTCGCGTTCAGCGAGCCGTTCACGAAGCTGCCGTCGCACCGGGTCCTGGCGCTGTTCCGCGGCGAGAAGGAGGAGATCCTCGACCTCTCGCTGAACCCCGATGTCGAGGACGCCCCGTCGCCGTCCGTCTACGAACAGCGCATCGCCGCGCGATTCGGGATCCGCGACGACCAGCGGCCCGCCGACAAGTGGCTCAACGACACCGTCCGGTGGGCGTGGCGCACGCGCATCCTCGTGCATCTCGGCATCGACCTGCGGATGCGCCTGTGGCAGGCGGCCGAGGAGGAGGCCGTGAAGGTGTTCGCGGCCAACCTGCGGGACCTGCTCCTGGCGGCCCCGGCCGGCACCCGCACGACGATGGGCCTCGACCCGGGCTTCCGCACCGGCGTGAAGGTGGCCGTCGTGGACGCGACCGGGAAGGTCGTCGCGACGCACACGATCTACCCGCACGTGCCGCAGAACAAGTGGGACGAGTCGATCCACATCCTGGCCGCGCTCGCCAAGGCGCACAGCGTCGACCTGATCGCGATCGGCAACGGCACCGCCTCCCGGGAGACCGACAGGCTCGCCGCCGACCTGATCAAGCGCCACCCGGAGCTCAACCTCACGAAGATCGTGGTCTCCGAGGCCGGCGCCTCCGTCTACTCGGCCTCCGCCTACGCCTCCCAGGAACTGCCCGAGCTCGACGTGTCGCTGCGCGGCGCGGTGAGCATCGCGCGCCGGCTCCAGGACCCACTCGCCGAGCTCGTGAAGATCGACCCGAAGTCCATCGGCGTCGGCCAGTACCAGCACGACCTCGCCGAGGGGAAGCTGTCGCGCAGCCTCGACGCCGTCGTGGAGGACTGCGTCAACGGCGTCGGCGTCGACCTCAACACCGCCTCGGTGCCGCTGCTGACCCGCGTCTCCGGCATCGGTTCCGGCCTCGCCGCGAACATCGTCGCGCACCGCGACGCCAACGGGCCGTTCCGGTCGCGGGCCGCGCTCAAGGAGGTGCCGCGGCTCGGGCCGAAGGCGTTCGAGCAGTGCGCGGGCTTCCTGCGCATCCCCGGCGGGGACGACCCGCTGGACGCGTCGAGCGTGCACCCGGAGGCTTACCCGGTCGTGCGGCGGATGCTCGCCGAGGCCGGCACCGAGCTGAAGGAGCTGATCGGCAACCGGGCGGTGCTGCGCACGCTGAAGCCGGAGAAGTTCGTCGACGACACGTTCGGGCTGCCGACCGTCACCGACATCCTGTCCGAGCTGGAGAAGCCGGGGCGGGACCCGCGGCCGGCGTTCAAGACGGCGACGTTCGCCGACGGGGTGGAGAAGCTGAGCGACCTCGCCTCGGGGATGGTGCTCGAGGGCGTCGTCACCAACGTGGCCGCGTTCGGGGCGTTCGTCGACATCGGCGTCCACCAGGACGGGCTGGTCCACGTCTCGGCGATGTCGCGGACGTTCGTCAAGGACCCGCGCGACGTGGTCAAGCCGGGTGACATCGTCAAGGTCAAGGTCCTCGAGGTGGACATCCCGCGCAAGCGGATCTCCCTCACCCTCCGTCTCGAGGAAGAAGCTTCCGGGGGAACGGCGCAGCCAGGTGCGCGCTCTCGTGGCGGCGACCGCGGCTCCGGGCAGCCGGGTGGTCAGCGCGGCGGCGGTGGTCAGCGCGGCGATGGCGGTCAGCGCGGCGGCGGTGGTGGGCCGCGCGGCGAGCGTTCCGGCGGCGGGGGTCGCCCGGGTGGCGGCCAGCGCTCCGGCGGGAGCCAGCGCACCGGCGGTGGCGGCGACCGGCGCGGCGGCGGTGGTTCGTCGGGCGGCGGCTCGTTCGGCAACGACGCGATGGCCGAGGCCCTGCGCCGGGCCGGGCTCGCCGGCGGTGGCGACCAGGGCAGCGGCGGCGGTCGGGACGGCCGCCGGCGGTAGGCCGCGGGTTCCACGTTCCGCGGGGTTCCGTTCGGGTAGGCGGTAGGTATCCGTTCAGCCCGAAAGGAACCGGTCATGACCATTGCAGGTCGTAAAGTCGCCTTCCTTGTCAGCAAGGAGGGGATCGAACAGGTCGAGCTCACGGAGCCGTGGAAGGCCGTCGAGGAAGCGGGCGGCACGCCACAACTGATCTCGCCGGAGGCCGGAACGGTCCAGGGGTTCAACCACCTGGACCCGGCGGACACGTTCCCCGTGGACGTGACCGCGGCCGACGCCGACCCGAACGCCTACCACGCGCTCGTGCTCCCCGGCGGCGTCGCCAACGGCGACCTGCTGCGCTGGCAGGATTCCGCCCGGCAGTTCGTGCGCGGGTTCCTCGCCACGGGGCGGCCGGTCGCCGTCATCTGCCACGGCGGCTGGATCCTGATCGACGTGGACGGCGTGCGCGGCCGCCGCCTCACGTCGTGGCCCAGCATGGCCGTGGACTTCCGCAACGCCGGCGCCGAGTGGGTCGACGAACAGCTCGTCGTCGACAACGCGGGCGGCCACCCGTTGATCAGCAGCCGCAAGCCGGACGACCTCCCGGCGTTCTGCCAGGAGCTGGTGGCCCAGGTCGGCAAGGACTGAGCCCGGTCCGCTCTCCGGTCCTCAGCCGGACGGCGACGAGAGCAGCAACTCGGCGGCGGTGGCGAACGAGTCGGCCACCGCCGTCGCCGTCGGCGAGTCCGGGGCGTCGGCGTACTCGCCGGTGGTGACGCGGATCGAACGGGCCCCCGCGGCGACGGCGATCGCCACGTCCTTGCCCGGCCGGTCGCCGACCACGACGAGCTCCTCGACGGGACAGCCGATCAGCTCCGCCGCGTGACGCAGCCCGCTGGGGTGCGGCTTACGGGACGGCCGCCCGCCCAGCTCGTCGGTGATGACGATCGCGTCGAACGCCTCGGTGAGCCCGGCCGCCGCCAGCTTCGCCCGCTGCAACACGGGCGAACCGTCGGTGAGGCACACCAGCGGGTAACGCCCGCGCAGCGCGACGAGCGCCTCCCGGGTGCCCGGGTACAGCGGCAGCACGGTCGGCTGGTACGCCACGAACGCCGCGAGCAGCCGGGGAAGCACCGCCGCGACGGCCTCCCGCGGGATGCCGCACGACGTGAGCGCCCGGTCGATGGTGCCGCCCCGGTCGGAACCGGCGTGCAGCTGCGTCCGCAGCGCGGTGGTGATCGCCGCGGCGTTGAGCCCGCTCGCGGCGGCCGCCTCGCCCACGGCGGCAGCGGCGCCGTCGAGGTACGAGACGTGCGGGTAGAGCGTGTCGTCGAGATCGATCACGACCCCTGCCGGGGGAGGTCCCGGCAGGCCACGACGCTGCCGGGTGGCCGTTTCGGTGGTCACGGTCCACATGGTGCCAGCCCCGTGGGCCGTGGGACACCGAACGCGCCCATTCCCGAAGCGTGGAATCTGCTTACGTGCCGGACCAGTGCAGGAGGAGGGCGGTGGCGTCGTCCTGGAGCTGTTCGTGCTGGTGCTCCAGGATCGCCTTGACGAGGCGGCGCATCGTCTCGGCCGGCGACACCTCGTCGGTGAGGGTGCGGCCGACGAAGTCGACGAGCCGGTCCCGGCCGAAGAAGTGGCCGTGGATGTCGCGGGCCTCGATGACGCCGTCGGTGTAGAAGAGGACCCGGTCCTCCGGTTCGAGTTGCTCCTCGGCGATCTCCGGCGGGCCGTCGATCCGGCCGAGGCCGAGCGGCAGCGCGGTCGGCGCGGGCAGGTCGCGGACCAGCTGGTTGTTGCGCAGCAGCAGCCCGCCGGGATGGCCGGCCGACACCCAGCGCAGCAGCCCCTCGTCCAGGGTCAGCTCGGCCAGCGTCCCGGTGACGAAGAGGTCCGGGAACTGCGCGTTGACCCACTTGTCGACCGAACGCACCGTGTCGAGCAGGTCGAGGCCGCAGCGGCGGGCGTTGCGGTAGGCGTTCAGCGCGACGGTGGTGAGCGTGCTCGCCGTGATGCCGTGGCCCACGCCGTCGAAGATCGCCAGGTGCAGCTTGCCGCCGTCGATCGCGTAGTCGAACGCGTCCCCGCCGACGTCGTAGCAGGGCTCCAGGATGCCGGAGACCCCCACGGCGGTGGCGCTGAACGTGAGCGGCGGCAGCAGGTTCCAGATGATCTCCGTGGCGACCTGCATGGCCGAACCGCGGCGCAGGCGCTCGACGGCGTCGGCATAGCGCCACCGGCTGCTGAGCAGCCCCGCGACGGCCGAGGCGAGCGCGGCGGACGCGGCCCGCACCCCGGCGTCGGGCGGCACCTTCGCGTCGACCTCCAGCACACCGATGCGGTGCCCGGCGTCGCTGATCGGCAGCCACAGCCGGGACCCGCCGTCGCCCTCGACCGGAACGCCCAACGCGTAGGCCCGCCCGGCCAGCGTCCCGTCGATCGGCACGGTCTCCCGCGGCGGCGACCCGTCCCCGAGGAACGGCGTCAGCCGCTCCTGCCCGTAGTCGGCGAGGTAGGCGACGAGCGCGTCGGTGCCGAGCGCCGCCGCGGCCTCCATGAGCAGGGCGGGCATCCGCGTCGGGACGGACTCCTGAGCGGACAGGAGCAGGTCCTGCACCGCTGCGGAACCGTGTGCCACCAGGCGTCTCCCGCCGTGCTTTATTCGTTTGCGCGGGGTCGCGCCCGGCTCTTACCGTAGTCGTCGTACCACCCGGGCAGGCAAACCAAACGGGAGCATCTCATGTGGCAGCACCACGGCTCATATGCCGGCAGGCGAAGCGACTAGCGCGTCCACAAGCGCTCCCGTCGCCCCGCCTCCGCACCCGTCGGACGCGGGGTTTTCTGTGTCTCCCTACGTTTTCTGTAGCCCTATGGGTGTAGCTCAACGGAAGAGCGTCGGTCTCCAAAACCGGAAGGTGGGGGTTCGAATCCCTCCGCCCGTGCGTATCCAAAACTCCACAGTGGATGGTTAGAAATGATCGGTGCCCGTCGCTGGCGCCGATCGCCCCGGCGCCGACACCTTACGGCGCCGTGGAGCCCGGGGCCCGCCGGTGTGAACGGCGGGGCCCCGGGCACTCTCGGAGAGGCCAGCCGATGTGGCGCCGGCACCCGTCTCGAAAACGGTCTGGGGTGACTCCCGTGCGGGTTCGACTCCCGCTCTCTCCGCTTGCATCACCGTGGTGTCTGTAGCTCAGTGGCAGAGCGCCGGATTGTGGTTCCGGTGACGAGGGTTCGATTCCCCCAGACGCCCTCCCGCGGGTGCGCCGACGTAGGAGAGTCGGGCCTGGCTGTAACCCAGGTGCCTTGCGCTCAGGGGGTTCGAATCCCTCCACCCGCATCACCTTTGCGCAAGGGCGCCGATCGCGTCGAGGAAGACGGCGGCGTCGACCCGTTCGCCGCGCTGGTACGGATACTCCAGCTGGTACACCGAGAAGAGCAGCAGCGCCGACATCGCGCCGAGCATGCCGTTCAGGGCGAGGTACTCGGCCCGGCCGCGCACGCCGAAGAGCAGGGCGTTCCCCAGGGTGATCAGCGAGCCGATGACGAGCGCGAGCCACATCACGCCGGGCAGCCCCTCGTCGGAGGCCGCGATCCGGGCGTCCCGCGCGGCGGCCAGTTCGCGCAGGGTCGTGCGCGCCTCCGCCTGCCGGCTCGCCCGGTTGTCGTCCGCCGGGTCGGTGCCGTCGACGACCTGCCAGATGTCGTTCACCGTCGTCGGGCCGGCCGCGCCCAATGCCTTGCCGGAGGCCATCTTCGGCCACTCGTCGTGGGCCACGACGTCGATGTAGCGGTCGGTCAGGCCGCGCAGCCGGGTGCGCTGGTCGTCGGGGAGCGTGTCCGCGTAGCGGCGCAGTTCGACGACGGCGCGGGCCTCCTGGCGGCTGTTGTCCTGCGCGGCGTCGTTCGCCTCCCAGACGCTCAACACCACGAACGTCAGCAGGATCGCGTAGAGCACGCCGATGATGGCGAACGCCAGCCCCGCCACGTCGTTGTTCTCCACCCGCACGGCTACGGGCACGTACTTCTGCACCACGATCCCGGCCGCGACGACCAGACCCGTCACGACGAGAACGGCGGCCAGCCCCCCGACGATCGTTTCCACGTTCACGCGCCGTCCCCGCCCGCTAGTGTCTGATTTGCACCAAATCTAAGCAGCGCGTGGGCCGTGCGGTCCGGCGTTCGACGGAGTTTGCGAGGGACGTCACCGGCCGTGCTCACCCCCCTGTTCGTCCGTTCGACCGTGCTCCTCGCCGTGCTGGTGGCGGTGCCCGCACCCGCGTCCGCGGCGCCCGTTGACGTGCTGCCCGAGGGGCTGGTCTGGGTCGCCACGCCACCCGGAGCCGGAACGTCGGTGCTGCACCGCGTCGGCGCCGACGGCCGCGTCACCCGCCAGCGCCTGCCCTACCCGATGAACGCCATCGGCTGCGCCGCGGACGGCACCGTGTACGGCCTGGGTGACGGGTTCGGCGGCGGCCCGCGACCCGTGCGCGTCGAACCCGACGGGACGGCCACGCCGCTCGGGCGGGTGCGCGGGCTGCGCCGCTACGGGCTCGCCACCGGCTATGCGGCCACGTTCCGCGGCGAACGCCTCGTCGTGCGCACCGACGGCGAGCTGCGCGAGCTCACCCTCGAACGCCCCCGCCAGGAGCGCACCGCCCGCCTGCCCGACCTGCCCTACCTGGGGGACTGGGACGCCGACGCCGACGGGAACCTCTGGTCCGTGGCCGGTGCCCGACGGCGCGGCGCCGAACTGATCCGCATCGACGCGGCCGGCCGCGCGGTCGACCGCGCCCGCATCCCGCACCTGCCGGGCGGCCGCGCGTACGGCGGGGTGGCGCTGGATTCCGCCGCCGAGGCGCTGTACGCCCTGTACCACCACGCCGAGCGCGCGAGCGTGCTGTACCGCGTGCCGCTGCGGGCGCCCGAGCGGGCGGTGGAGGTCGCCCGGCTCGACCCGGCGGTCTCCACCGACGCGGCGATGTGCCCGGTGGAGCGGGCCACGCCCCAGGCGATCCCGCCCGAGGAGCCGGCCCCATCACCGGCCCCTTCACCGGCCCCGCAGCCGTCGCCTTCCCCTTCGCCGCCGCCGTCTGCGTCGCCTTCGCTTCCGCCGTCGCCCGCGCTTCCCGGGTCGTCCGGAGCCCTGCCGCCGGTGGCGCGCGTGCTGATCCCGCCGCTGTCCACCGCGGCGCCGCCGGCGACCGAACCCGCACCCGTGCCGGTCCCGTCGAAGCGCCGGCCCCGCCGCACGCCGCAGCCCGTGGCCGCCCCGCCCGAGCAGCCCTCGCTGCTGAGCAAGCGGGCCCTGCCGGTGGTCAGCGCGCTCATGATGATCGCCGCCGTGACGACCCGTCTGGCCCGCACCATCCGCCGCCCCCGCTGACATCCCCGGTAGCACTCGCGCGCCGGGGTACTCCACGCCGAAGGCAAGGAGCCTAGCCTCCTAGGATGCCTGGCGCCCAGCGCGGACGGCGCACGGACGGGGGACGGAGATCGGGGGCCGGCGGCAGACGTGCGACATGAAGCACTCGTCGTCACGCGATCGGATCGTCGCTCCGGACCAGGCGCTCCAGGAGCAGGGACGGATCCGTCTCCCGGGGGAGATCGCTCACCTGGCCGTCGCCGACCTCGACGACCCGCCAGCGGCCGTCCGCGCGCAGCGCCAGATCCGTCGTGACGAGCTGGCAGCCCAGCCGCGCCACCGGCGGCGCGATCCGGGTCAGGTCCGGCGCCCCCACCTCGCCCGGCGCGTCCGGGTGGGCGGTTACCAGCATCGGCGCCCCGTCGAACCACCACACCCGGATCTCGTCGGCGTGCCCCGGCCGCCGCAGGTACGGCTCGAAGCGGCGCAGGACCACGCCGCCGGCGAGGTCCTCCTCCTGGCGTTCGACGAAGGTGGAGACCACGGCGTGCAGGGCGGCGACGTCGAAGAGGTTGGGGATGTAGCAGGCCTCGTCCCACTCGTGCTTGCGGGACTTGACGTAGTCCTTGACGATGCCGGGGCCGCCGCCGATCGCGGCCGTCGCGGCGGCGAGCGCGGCCGGCGTCGGCGGCACCCCGGGCCGCGTCGGCAGCCAGACCGACGCGGGCGTCACGTCCACGAAGATTTCGTACCAGCCGGGGAACTCGTGCGCGCGCCGGTACTCCTCGGCGGTCACGACCAGGGCGGCGCCCCGGCCGTGCAGCGCCTCCTCCAGCTGCGCGTAGCGGGCCGACGGGATCATCCAGCCGCGGTACCAGGCCGGGCCCAGACCCTCGGGGACCCGACGGACGGCCGCCGCGGCGTCCCCGCGCAGCAGCGCGTCGTGGTCGACCAGGGCGACGGTGCCGTCGAACGCGGCCACCGCCTCCGCCTCGCGGGCGAAGTGCGCGTCGGGACTGCGCGGTCGCAACGGATCCGCGCAGAAGAGCACGGCGGTTCCCATCGGGGCAGCGTAGTCGCCCGACGGGAGGTTCAGGGCCGGAGGTCGGCCACGTTCTCCCGGGCCCACGCGCGGTCGCGCAGGATCTGGTCGCCGACGCCCTCGGCCCACATGCGCGCCCAGCCGCCGCCGCGTTCGACCGCCGCGCGCTTCATCGCGAAGTACGAACGGTGCCAGCGCCGGTCCGCCATCCCGAGAAAGTCCGCCCGCCGTTCGTCGTCGAGCCCGTACGCGTCGCAGAACAGCCGGATCCGCCCGCCCGCGTCGAGATCCCGGAACGCCGGATCCCGGTCGACCGGCGGGCTCATCGGCGCCCAGTAGCGCAGCGTCGTCACGATGTCGAACAGCCGCGTCGACGGCCGCGCGAGGTCGAAGTCGATGAACCCGACCGGCCGGCCGTCGCGGCAGATGACGTTCTCGACGGTGAGGTCGTTGTGGCACACCAACTCCGGGGCCGCGAACGGCATCGGCGCCTCGGGCACCGGCGCGCGTTCGGGCCAGTGCACCCCGTCCGGCAGCGTGAACCCCTCGCACGCGTCGTGCAGCCGCCGCTGCAGCCGGGCGATCCCGACCAGGAGTTCCTCGTCGGCGGCCCACGGGTGGATCGGCCGGCCGCCCATCTCCCCGGGCACGAACGTCAGCACGTCGCGCCCGCGCGCGTCGACGCCGAGCCAGCGCGGGGCCGCCTCGAAGCCCACGTTCTCCAGGTGCAGCAGCAGGTGGCGAACGGGTTCGCTGTGCGGGCCGGGCGGGCGGCGCACCGTGTCGCCGATGCGCACCAGCCCTTCCGTGACGTCGCCGCCGAGCAGCGGCACCTCGGCGGCCGCGGGATCGGGTTCGCGGAAGGTGGGCGTCATGCGTGCAATGATCGCGGCATGGCGGCTGTCGAACTGCGGCCGGGTGCCGCGCTGGCGCCGTTCGTGGCCCGGATGGGCCGGTACCGGGGGGACCATCCGCCCGGGCGCGAACTGTCGCTGCCGACCGGTGCCGTGCAGTTGACCGTCAACCTCGCCGAGGACGCGCTGTCGCGCTGGGGTGCGGCGCCGATGCGGGTCGGCGGGGCGGGGTTCGTGGGTCCGTCCGGCGGGCCGGCGGTGATCGATCCCGCGCAGCAGCGCGACACCGTGTGGGTGCTGTTCCGCGCCGGTGGGGCGGCGGCGTTCCTGCCGGGCGGGGCGCACGAACTCCGCGACGGGCTGGTCGACCTGGCCGACGTGTGGGGGCGGGACGGCGCGACCCTGCGCGAACGGCTGCTGTCCGCGGCCGACCCCGTGCGCGCCCTCGAGCGGGTGCTGACCGGGCGGCTGCTCAGGGGACCCGACCCGGCGCTCGTCGCCGCGGCACGTGCGCTGCACGACGGGGCGAGCGTGGCGGCGACCGCCGACCGGCTGGGCTGGACCACGCGGCACCTCGGCCGCCGGTTCGCCGCCGGGATCGGGTTGGCGCCGAAGCGGTTCGGGCGGGTGCGGCGGTTCCAGCGGCTGCTGCGGGCGGTCACGGCGGGCGGCGCTCCGGACTGGGCAAGGCTCGCCGTCGAGTGCGGGTACTACGACCAGGCGCATCTGGTGAACGAGTTCCGTGACCTGTCGGGGCTGACGCCGGGCGCCTACCGGCCGCGCGACCCGGCCGCCCGCAATCACGTGCCGCTTTCTCCAATACCGCCGGAGGGTTCCGGCCGATCATCGGAGGCATGATCCGGAACCTGCATCCCCGCCTGGTCGTCACCGACGCGGCCGCCGCGATCGCGTTCTACGGGAACGTCCTCGGCGCGACCGAACGCGAACGCCACACCGACGACGGAAAGATCGTCAACGCCACGCTCTCCCTCGCCGGCACCACGCTGGCCGTGAAGGACGAGGGGCACGGCGACCCGTCGCCGCGAACGCTGGGTGGCACACCGGTGATCCTCACGCTGACCGTCGACGACCCCGACGCGCTGGTGGAATCCGCCGTGCGCGCCGGCGCGACGGTGCTCCACCCGGTGAACGACCACGCCTACGGCCGGGGCGGCCGGATCCAGGACCCGTGGGGCCACCAATGGATGATCTTCGCTCTAGACTGAGGCCGGTGAGCACCGTTCCCACAGAGCTGGCCGTCGGGCTGCGCGACGCGCTCGGGCTGCAGGCCGCCGTCGAGACCGGCACCTTCGAGGGCGCGTCGACCCGCCTGCTGGCCGGGACGTTCGCCCGGGTGTGGAGCATCGAGTGGTCGGCCGAGCTGGTCGACCGGGCCCGGGTCAGCCTCGCCGACCTGGACAACGTCCGCCTCGTGCACGGGCCCACGCAGGACCTCATCGGCTCGGTGGCGGCCGCGGCCGGACCCGCGCTGTACTGGCTCGACGCGCACTACGCCGGCCCGGGCACGGCGGGTTCCGGGACCGACTGCCCGATCCTCACCGAGATCGCGGCGATCGACGCGGCCGGACACGGCGCCGGGTCGTGCCTCCTGATCGACGACGCGGACATCTTCCTCAGCCCGCCGCCGATGCCGCCCGGGCAGAAGCACCCGCGCTACTGGCCCACCCTGCTGGAGACGATCGACGTGCTGCGGGCGCGGCACGACCGGCACATCACCGTCCTCGGTGACGTGATCGTGGCCGTGCCGCCCGCCTGTGCCGTCGTCGTCGACCGCTGGTGGCACCGGGCTCCGGCGAGCGTCCAAAGCGTGTCCTAGGCGGCGAGGCCGCGTAGGACGGCGCGTTCGACCGGGGTCGGCGCGGGATTCGCCGGATCGAGGTTGAGCTCGCCGACCGACGTCAGCGGCGGCTGGGCCAGGAACCGGGGCACGCTGCCGCGGTGTGCCTGGCCGGCGTGCACCAGGAACGGGTGGCACAGGTAGACGTCGCCGGCGTTGCCCGTGGCCAGCGCGACCGGGCGGGACTCGGTCGGGCCGAGCAGCCGGAACAGCTCCGCGTCCGAGGTGCCCGCCCGCCCGGCCGGCGCGAGCAGCCGCGGCACGTCCAGGTGCGAACCCACCCGGATCCGGGTCGGCGCGTCCGCGGAACCGACGTCGCTGAAGAGCATCAGCACGAGCAGCGAACGGTTGCGCGACCACAGGTTGAGCCCGTACCGGCCCTCGCCCAGGGGATAGCTGCCGTCGACGTGCCATCCCGTGTCGCTCGGCTCCGGCAGGCCCGGCAGCCGGACGACGAACCAACCGAGGTTGCGCAGCGGGTGCCACCGTCCCCGGCCGGCGAGGCGGTCGTACGCCGCGTGCAGCGTCGGCGTGTTGCCGGCCCGCACGAACAGCGGATCGGGCGCGTCGAAGATGAACTCCACGGCCTCGGTCCAGGTCGAACGGTCGTCGGGATCGGCGTTGATGTGCCGCCAGGCGAGGGCCCGGCACTCGTCGGCCAGTTCGCGCGGTATGGCGCCCGCCACCTTGACGAAGCCGTCCTCCTCGAACCGGGCGACCTGTTCGTCGTCGAGGACCGGCGGCGCGGTGTCGCTGAGCGTCATGTGTGCCTCCCCGTCGGAGCAGGTCAGTTGACGGTCGTGAGGGTCGGCGGCGACATGAGGTAACTCGTCACGCCGCGAACGTCGCGCGCCACCATGGGATAGCCGTCCGCCTCCAGCCGCGCGGCGAGCGGCACCAGATAGGCCTGCGCCTCGCGCTTGGCCGCGCTGGGCAGGTTGCGGATCGACAGCTCCTCCGGCTCGCGCACGGTGTTGCTCAGGTGCACGGGCAGCCCGCGGCCGAGCGCCCAGTCGACGACGTTCTCCAGGTCGAACACGTTGTCGCGCTGCGGTGCGGCGTGGATCGAGAGCCGCACGACGTCCCGGACCCGATCCGCGTTGCGCTCGAAGTCGGCCCACCGGCCGCCGATGCGGACCTGTTCGAAGACCGGCCCGACGCCGTCGCAGGAGGCCTCCAGCGAGACCCGCTTGAACGCCCGCCACAGCTCCAGGATGTCGGCCGGCAGCGCGGTCAGGTTGGTGGCGTAGGTGAGGTCGACCTCCGCGGCCCGCCCCGACTCGACGAACAGCCGCAGCAGCGGCCGGTGCGCGCGCAGCAGCAGCGGCTCGCCGCCGGCGAAGTACATCGACGTGATCGCCGGCAGGTTCTCCTCCAGCGCCCGCCAGAACCCGGGATCCTCCGAGTACGGGTCGAGCGAGCGCTTGAGCCAGGTGTCCGGGTGATGGCGCACCAGCGAGGAACTCGTCGGCACGTCGCACATCACGCACCGCAGGTTGCAGTGGTTGCCCAGCCGCAGGTCGAGATAGCTGGGGAAGCCGTCGACCGAACCGTCCTCGGCGGTGCGTTCGCGGCACTCCTGCACGGAGGGGACCGGGGTGCCCTGCCGCAGCATCTGCAGGCGCAGCGAGTCGCCGGCCAGCCGTTCGCGGGTGTAGCAGTCGCGGCAGGCGGGGGTCGGCTCACCGGCGAGCATGGCCAGCCGGGTCGCCCGCAGCCGCGGACTGTTGAACGCCTCGTCGAGCGACATGACCATGTCCGGGTTGTCGGCCGCGAACGTCGAGTTGGCGGTGCACCCGACGGCGTCCTCGCGCAGCACCATGCGTTCCGGGCGGCTGCCGCGGTACTGGGGCCAGTTCTGCTGGGCGCTGGTGTCGACGCAGCAGCGGGAGTAGACCCCGTCGACATGGGCGCACAGGTGGGTCCACGGCAGGTGGCAGAAAACCTTGTCGATGCCCTGGGGGTCGGGTGCTTCGGTCATCTCGTTCTCCTGTCCCGTCGGTTGGGTCGATCGCCGCCTGTGCCGTCGCCCGGCAGGGCCGCCGTCGTCAGGCCGCGCGCGGCGATGCCGGTCAGCAGCCGTTCGAGCAGGACGCGGGCGAACCGGTCCGCCAGCGGGTCGTCGGTGCCGAGCGCGGAGTCGTGCAGCAGGACCACGCCACCGGCCAGGTCGTCGGTGTCGAGGACGCGCTCCGCCGCCCGGGCGGCCGATCGATCGACGTCCGCCGTGCTCCGGCACTGCGGCCAGTGCTTCCAGTCCTCGGTGTCGTGACTCCATTGAACGAGTTCGCAGTCCGGCCGCCACCGCCGCACGGCGTCGTGCACGTGGCTGTCCTCGTCACCGGCGCCGAACGGCAGTCGCACCCGGGTCGGACCCGGCCGGGCGACGCCGTCCAGCAGGCGCTGCGTGTCGTCGAGTTCGCGGATCACCTCCTCCCGGCTCAACATGTCGAACTGGCGGTGCGTGAACGAGTGCCCGTGCACCGGATGGCCCGCGCGGACGATCTCGGCGAGCCGGGCGGGATGCTCGCGGACGGCCTTTCCCACCACGAAGAACGTCGCCGTGGCGCCGTGCCGCCGCAGGACGGCCAGCAGCTCGGGCGTGTTGCGGCTCGGGCCGTCGTCGATGGTCAGGTACACGGCCCGGGAGGGGTACCGGGTGCGCACCGGCACCCGCCTGCCGCGCAGCAGCCGGGCGGGCGTGAGCCCGCGCGCGAGCCGGCCCGCGGCGAGCGCGCCGGCGTGCAGGTGCCCGCAGCCGGCCGGGCGGTGGATCGCCCGCGGGAACCGCGATTCGCGCACCGCCGCGCGGTGCAGGTCCTCCAGCCGGAACCCGTCGGCGACCAGCCGCGCCGGGTCCCGCCAGCGCGCCGGCACGACGACGTCGACGACGGCCTCCTCGGCCAGGGCCAGCGAGGCGCCGTAGCCGATCAGCCGGCCGGTGATGTAGAGGTCGTCCCAGCGCCGCACGGCCGGGTTGAACGCGCCCACCTCGCGCAGCAGCCGGCGGTCGAAGAGCGCGCTGCCGCCGAACGGCGACACGACGGGACCGACGCGGCCGTTGTGCACCGCGGCGCGGGTCGGTGTCGGCCGTTCCCGCCCCTGCGCGTCGAGCACCCGGGTGCGCCCGAGAACGGCGGCGTGCCCGCGGCGTGCGGAGGTCAGGTGGCGTAACCAGCCCCGCCCGGGTCGGCTCCCGCCGTCGACGTAGACGATCAGGTCGGTCTGCGCGGCGGCCAGCGCGGCGTTGCGCGCGGCGGCGCGTCCGGGTCGGCCGACCGCCAGGAACGGGTACCCGGCCGCGCGGGCCTCCGGCTCGGCCCCCGGGTCGCCCGCCACGAGCAGCGGAACCCGACCGTCGAGCTCCTCGACGCCCGGCGCCCGCAGGGTGCTCCGCACCGGAGCGCCGGCCACCGCGGTCACGATCACCGTGGTCTCGGACACGGCCGGACTAGCGTGTCGGGCCGGAGAATGCGCTGGCAGCCAGTGTCACCGTGACCTCCCCCGTGGACGGTTGACCAACGAAGCATAGCGATCTATCGGTGCCCCGTGCGCACATTCTGGTTTGGACCGGGGTGGGGCGGATAGACCGTTCCCATGAAGGCACTGATCGTCAATTGCACGTTGAAACCGTCGCCGCAGACCTCCAACACGGAGGCGCTCGCCAACGTGGTGGCCGCCGCGCTGACGTCGGAGGGCGTGGTCGTCGATTGGGTCCGCGCCGTCGACCACGACATCAAGCCGGGCGTGGAGAGCGACATGGGCGACGGGGACGCATGGCCGGCCATCCGTTCGAAGATCCTCGACTCGGACATCCTGATCGTCGCGACACCCACCTGGCTCGGCAAGCCCTCGTCGGTGACCCAGCGGGTGCTCGAACGGATGGACGCCATGCTGTCGGAGACCGACGACAGCGGCCGTCCCGTGGCGTACAACCGGGTCGCGGGAGTGGTGAACACCGGCAACGAGGACGGGGCGCACCACGTCATCACCGAGATCTGCGGGGCGCTGATCGACATCGGGTTCACCGTTCCCGGGCAGGCGTGGACGTACTGGCACCGCGGGCCGGGCGCCGGACCGGACTACATCGACGACCCGACCGGGCACGACTGGTCGGCAAAGACCGGCCGGGCGATGGCCGCGAACCTCATCGGGGTGGCGAAGGCGCTGTCGCACGGGGCGATGCCGGTCCCGCCGGCATAGGGTCCCTGCGTGAGCGACGACGCGTTCGAGGCGGAGACCCCGGCACAGTTCAAGGCGCTGGCGCACCCGTTCCGCCAGCGCCTGCTCTTCGCCCTCGGCGAACGGCCGGCCACGATCAGCCAGCTCGCCGTCGCGCTGGACGCGCTCAAGGGCAACGTCTCGCACCATCTCAAGGTGCTGCGCGAGGCGGGACTGGTGCGCGACGCCGGCACCCGCACCGTGCGCGGCGGCACCGAACGCTACTTCGCCCGCGCCGCCGCCCGCGTCGTCGCCCCGACGGCAGTGCCCGGGACGGCCGCCGCGCTGCTGGGCGCGATCGCCACCGAGATCGAACGCAGCCCCGCCGAGCACGTTCTGACGCTGCGCCACGTGCGGCTCTCCGCCGAGCAGGCGGCCCGGCTCACCGAGGCCCTGGAGGAGATCGTCGCCGCGGCACCCGACACGCCGGACCAGCCCCGCCACGGCCTCCTGGTCGCGCTCTACCAGCAGGCGGAGCCCGCACCGGACACCGATGCGGGCCCCTGAGAGCTGCTCCTAGCGGGTGCCGATCCAGGCTCCGTCGACCGCCACCGCCGTCGACCCCTCCGCCACCACGGTGAGGTCCTCGAAGGTGATCCGGCTGCCCGGCGGTTCGATGCCGGTCACCGTCAGGAAGCGGCCGCCGCCGAGGTCGACCACCAGGTACCGCATCGGCGCCGACCCGTCCGTGCGCTCGACCGCCCGGGCCGGCCGGCCGGCGACCGTCAGCTGCCGACCGCCCTCGGGGGCGCTCGTGCGCGGACCGATCTCGACGCTGAGCGTCGCCGGGCCTTTCTTCACCTGCGCGTCCTTGTCCTGCTGCGCGGTGTCGGCGTTCTTCCCGCCGCCGGGCAGTGCGGACGCGGACGGGCCGGGCCGCGACAGGCTGACGGCCGGCTCGGGGATCGCGGGCCTCTCCGGGCCCCGGCCGCCCATGCGGATCGTCATGCCGGACGGCGTGTCGCCGTAAACCTCGTAGCGGTCCAGCACGATGCCGGCCGGCATGACGTTGTGCGTGGGAACGTCCTGCAGGGTTATTGCGCGCCCGTCCGGCCGCACCCCGCGGGCCACCCGCAGCAGGTCGTCCCGGGAGAGGCCGAGCCGGCCCTCGGACACGGTCGCGATGTGGTCGGGGTCGATCCGCCACTCCAGGTAGGACTTATCGGCGCCGCCCTCTCTGCCGTGGTAGAAGCCCGGCCTGCCGTCGATGTCGACGGGCGTACCCTCGTTGGCTTCCGGGTGGGCCGGGTCGGCGTCGCGGTTGAGCGTGAAGGAGAGGCCGCCCTTTGCGCCGTCCGGCTCCACGGAGCTGTTGGTGTAGATCCGCTGGACCCCGAACGGGCCGGTCTCCGTCTTCGAGGTGAACAGTCGGGAGCGTTCGGTCAGGCCGTCGGGCAGCCACGTGGGGCGGTACAGCAGCCCGACGGTGAGGTCCTGCAAGGGGGCCGCGGTGGCGCTCGCGCTCGGTGCGGCGGAGTCCTCGCCGGTGCCTGTTCCCCCGAGGAAGTAGGGGAGGGAGACGGTGGCCGCGAGGGCAAGTGCCAGCGCGGCCCCGCCCAGACGCAGCTGCCTCGTGCGGTGCGCGGCACGGGCCGGAAGCGCCCGACGGATCCGGTCCGGGTCGACGGTGTCGGCCGCCCGCCGCTCCTGGGCGCGGCGGATCAGGTCCTCGAGATGGTCGGTCACTTCTGCTCCCCGGTGGTGATCAGCGATCCCGGAACGGCGGCGCGCAGCGTCGCCAGGGCCCGGGAAAGGTGGGTTCGGACGGTGACCGTTCGACACTGGAGGAGGTCGGCGATCTGATCGACCGTCAGGTCCTCGTAGAAGCGCAGCGCGATGACGGCCCGCTGGCGCGGCGGCAGCCCGGCGATGAGGCGCATGAGGGCGTCCCGCTCGTCCCGGGCCCCGGTCGGGTCCGGCACCGGCGCCACGACGAGGTCCATCGAGTCCCGCGACAGCGGCACCAGGCGGGCGGCCCGGCGCCGGCGCCACGACAGGAACTCGTTGAGCACCATGCGTTTGACGTACAGCTCCGGAGCGTCCATCCGGCCGATCCGTCGCCAGCGCGCCTGTGCTCGCACGAGCACGTTCTGGGTGATGTCCTCCGCCAGATGCGGGTCCCAGGTCACCACCGTGGCGTAGCGCACGAGTGCGCCGAGCCGGCTCGATACGAACTCCTCGAACGTCACGAGCGTCCCCTCCGTCGAATGGTCTGCCTCGAAACGCATCGAGCGACGCGAAGTGATGACACCCCTCTAGAGTTTGTCGAATGTCGTTGCGGAAGGGCGCCAACGTACCGGTGCCGACGGGGGCTGTGCGGGCGGTCATGGGCTGGCGCGGCGGGGCGGGGGTGCCCGACGCGGACTTCTCCGCGCTGCTGCTGGCCGGGGGACGGGTGCGCGACGACGCCGACTTCGTCTTCTACAACCAGCCTGTGCACGGCTCGGGCGCGGTGCGCCACGAGGGCAAGGCGTCCGCCGGGGGCGAGGTCACCGACACGGTCCTGGTCGATCTGTCCACAGTGGAGCCCTCGGTCGAACGGGTCGTGCTCGCGGCCTCGGCCGACGGCGGCACGTTCGGGCGGGTGCCGGGGCTGCACGTGCGGCTGCTCGACGCCGGCACCGGCGCGGAACTGGCGCGCTACGACAGCCACGACGCCACCACCGAGACGGCGTACGTGCTGGGGGAGCTGTACCGGCGCGACGGGGCGTGGAAGTTCCGCGCGGTGGGGCAGGGGTACGACGCCGGGCTCGCCGGATTGGCGACGCACTTCGGCATCACGGTGGACGACGCCCCGCCCGCTGCTCCCGCTCCGCCGCCCGCTCCCGCGCGGCCTCCGGCGCCCGGGCCGGCACCGCTTCCCGGGCTGCCGATCTCGTTCGACGTCGGCGGGATGACCCAGATCGACCCCAGGGCCTGGCAGGACCCGAACGGCGACGTGGCCGTCGTGGTGCCGATCGACCTCGTCCCGGACCTGCCCGCGGCCCTGTCGGAGCCCGCGGCGCTGTTCCGCGCGGTGGCGATCAAGGACGCGCAGAGCGGTGCGGGGCTGGTCGAGGGCGAAGTGATCACCGTCGACGGGCTGCCCGCGATGCGCCAGATCATCAAGATCAAGCATCCGCACCAGCCGACCGGCCTGGTGTTCATCGGTTCGCTGCTGATCCCGCGGGCCACCTGCAGCGTGGTGCTCAAGGTGCAGTGCCCCGAACAGGGCACCACCGGCATGCGGGAGGCCATGATCGTGGCGCGGGTGGGGATCGACGGGGCGTTCCCGCCGAGCCGGTACGCGCCCGACGTCGACCTGCGCGCACTCGGTGGGCTGCCGACCAACGTGGCCGACGACCCGGCCTACGACGCGACGTTCCCGGACCATCCGCTGTCGCGCTGCCGGCGGCTGCTGGCGCGGCTGATCCCGACCGTGCGGGTGGCGGACGCGTTTCGGGCGGTGCCGCCGTTTGCGGGCCCTAGGCGGTGAACACCGCGATGTCGATGATCGAGTAGCCGTACTCGCTGATCCGGGCGAGGCCGGTGATCTTCACGTAGCGGGACGTGTTGCCGGTCGCGAAGAACACGGTCGTCCCGCCGTTGCCGTTGGCGGTCTCGTAGACCTTCTTCCAGGCGTTGCCGTCCCCGGAGACCTCCACCTGGAACCGGGTGGCGTAGGCGCGTTCCCAGGTGATGGCGACACGGCCCAGCGGGTACTGGTTGCCGAGATCGAGCTTGATCCACTGGGGGTCGGCGAACCCGCTGCCCCACCGCGTCTCGCCGTTGCCGTCGATGGCGTTGGACGGAGCCAGGTGCGGCGCCTCGACGCTGGAGGCCTCGACGGCGGCGCCCGCCGCCACGTTGCGCGGCCCGGCGGGAGCCGTGTTGCCGACGGCCGGTGCCGCGGAAGCCGCCGTCGGCGACGCCTTCGACGGGGCCGGCGAGGCACTGGCCGACGCGCTACCGGCACCGGCGACCCCCTCTTCGGTGGCCGGCTGGTCGGTGGTGCCGTCGGGTGCCAGTTGCGGACCGGTCTGCTGTGCGGCCGGTGGCGCCACCGGCCGGTTACGGGGCGGACGAACGGGTCCGAACGCGTACGCCGCGACGGAGAGCATCGCCACCAGCACCGCGAGGATCAGCGTGCGCCGCCGCCGCAGCACCGACGTGCCGAACGGGTCCCGGGCCGGGAACGGCGTGTACTCCACCATCTCCGGCGCCGGGGCCGGAACCTGTCCGCCGCTACGGGTGACCACCAGTGTCGTCGCGCGGACGGGCCGTCCGGGGTCACGGTGATCAGCCATGCCGGTGATTGTCTCCAGAACCGCCACCGAACGCCAGTCCGCCCTGTACCGATGCGTCCGCCTGTGCCGCCCTCGCGCGCGCGGACGCCACCGGACATCGATCGGTTGCAGTGATCTTTGCCTCCGCAACCAAGAGGAACGTCTTTCGCGTCTGTTCCGTAGCTGACGCAGCTGACTCTCCGTAGCAGCTGCGCGTTCACCAAGGGGGACCAGGTTGACCACTTCCACGACCGCGATTCCGGCCGGCATCACGGCGGAGCAGCGCGCCGACTTCGAACGTGACGGCTACATCATCGTTCGGAACGTTCTCTCCACCGAGGAGGTCGCGCACTACACGGCCGCCATCGACGAGGTGTACGCGGCGCACAAGGCCGCCGGCGCACTCGGCCCGGACGGCCAGCTGCACAAGCTCAGCGCGGTCGCCTCGTGCCCGCCGCTCGCCGGTCTCGCCTCGCACCCGACCGTGTTCCCGCTGGTCTGGTCGATCCTCGGGTGGAACGTGCACATCTACCACTCGCACCTCGACGTGCATCCCACGGTCACGGAGCGTACGCCTTACCGGTTCGAGTGGCACCAGGACGGCGGCCGCCAGAACCGCGAACTGGAGACGAACCCGCGCCCGCGGCTGTCCGTGAAGCTGGCGTTCTGGCTCTCGGACGTGTCGCAGCCCGGGCGCGGCAACTTCCAGGTCGTGCCGGGCAGCCACCTGACGAACCGGATCGACGGCCCGCCGCGCCGGGACATGCAGTGGCCGGCTCCGGAGGGCGCGATCGAGGTCTGCGCCAACCCCGGCGACGTGGTCTTCTTCGACCGCCGTATCTGGCACGCGCGCTCGTTCAACTACTCCGACATCACCCGCAAGGCCGCCTTCTTCGGCTACACCTACCGCTGGGTCGCCCGGCGCGACGAGGTTCCCGCCGAGTCGGCGGAGTACACCCCGATCCAGCGGCAGCTCTTCGACATGCTCGACGCGAAGACGGTGCTCGACCCGGAGCTGAGCGGCGACCACGCGTGGGGCCACTTCCCCGAGGACGTGCCGCTGCACGGGTACCTGAAGGAGAACAACCTGCTCGACCCGTCGTACCCGCCGCTCCAGCCCTGACGCGTTCTCGACGCGTAGGCCCTCGGGACAGGTCGGCTCAGAAGAGCGAGCCGACCTTCTCCAGGAAATCCCCGATCGTGTGCAGGGCATCGGCGGCGACGTTGATGCCCCAGACACCGGCCGCGCAGATGGCGAGCGTGACCAGGGTCCACAGCAGGGTGCCGATCGCCGCGACCAGGTGTGCCGCCAGCGCCAGGCCGGCGCCGCGGGACCCGTGCGCCAGGCACTCGCGGCGCGCGGACTTCGCCAGGCCGAGGCCGGCCGGCGGGAAGATCACGGCGACGGCCATGGCCACCGCCGCGGCCGGGTTGAACGGCGGTCCCACCGGCGGGGGCGACGGGAGCCGGGGGAGCCGCTCGGCGGGGTAGGGAAAGACCTGGTTCTCCGCGCCGGGGTAGCGGGCCGCCACCTCCCGGCCGGAGACCGTGCGCGGGTCGCGGGGCGCCGGGACGATCTCCCCGGAGACCGCTTGTCCCGGAAGCGTCCCCCACTGCTCCCGCTCCGCACCGCCGCTCATGCCGCCGACTCGCTTCGCTCCCCGGCGCCATGAGACTCGAGCGCCCAGTGCTTCATGATTCGCTCCCGCAAGCGTGCGCTCATGCGGCGATACGTTACCGAGCTGCGGCAACGGGCGGTGGCCGGCGACCCGGGCCGATCAGTCCGACTCGGTGAGCAGTTCGTCGGCGATGCGGCGGCCGATGAGCAGCGACGCCGTCGCGGCGGGGGACGGCGCGTTGAGCACGTGCAGGACCGCACCGGTGCGCCGGAACAGGAAGTCGTCGACCAGCCTGCCGTCCCGTCCGACGGCCTGCGCGCGCACTCCCGCCGGCGCCGGCCGCAGATCCTCGGCCCGCACGTCGGGCAGCATGCGCCGCACCGCCGCCACGAACGACCGCGCCACGAAGGAGCGCAACAGTTCGCCGGCGCCGACCCTGCCGTACCTGCGGGCCATCCGCCAGGCGCCGGGGTAGCGCAGCGAGTCGGCGAGGTCCCGGGGGGAGATGTCGCGCCGCCGGTAGCCCTCCCGGGCGAAGGCCGGAACGGCGTTCGGGCCGAGGTGCACGTGGCCGTCGAGCCCGCGCGTCAGGTGCACGCCGAGGAACGGCAGGTCCGGGTCGGGCACCGGGTAGACGAGGCCGCGCACCAGGTGCTCGCGTTCGGGGACCAGCTCGCGGTACTCGCCGCGGAACGGCATGATGCGCACACCCGGGTCGGCGCCGGTCATCCGGGCGAGCCGGTCGGACTGCAGGCCGCCGCAGACCGCGACCCGGTGCGCGGCGAACGTCTCCTTCGCGGTCGTCAGCCGCACCTCGCCGGCCCGTGCGGCGATGCCGCTGACCGCTTCGCTCAGCCGGATGGTGCCGCCGGCGGCGGTCAGTTCCTCGCCGAGGACGGCGCAGACCCGGCTGTAGTCGACTCGCCCGGTGGACTCCACGACCAGCCCGGCGACGGCGCGCAGCGCCGGCTCCCGCTCGCGGATCTCGTCGGGCGAGGCCTCCCGGACGGGCACGCCGTTTCGCTTACCGCGTTCCCGCAGAGCCTGGAGGCGGGGAAGCTCGGCCGGTGACGTCGCGACGACCAGCTTGCCCGGCACGTCGTAGGGAACGCCCCGCGCGGCGCACCACTCCTTCATCGCCTCCGCCCCGCGCACGGCGAGCGTGGCCTTGAGCGAACCGGGCGCGTAGTACAGCCCCGAGTGGATCACTCCGGAGTTGCGTCCGGTCTGGTGGGCGGCGAGCGTCGCCTCCTTCTCCAGCACCACGACCGGCCGGTCCGGCTCCCGCTCCTGGAGCGCGCGAGCGGTGGCGAGACCGACGATGCCGCCCCCGACGACCACGTTGGGCAACATGAAGGTGACCTTTCGGAGATGGGCTGCGGCGGGAGCCTAACAGTGCCCCGGAACGGCCGCGTCGCTCAATCGGTCGCTCCCGCCGGGCGGCAGGGCGGCTTTATGTTTCGACGTTCACGTCGGACAATCTATTGGTGCCGAGCGCAGTGATGCGCGGCAACGACCCGCCGGAATCGCGGCGGATAACACTTTTCCCGGGACCATCTCAGTCGTTTCCGGAAGTGAATTCGGGGCCTTGAAAGGTCGCGAACGGTCTGCCAATATGGCCAGACCCAAACGCATTCCCGCCCTCGCCGTCGACGCCTTCCGCCAGTTGATGTTAACGCTCACATTTGCATTCGACTTTGGCGCCGATGGATCGGACGAGAGCGCACCCCCAGCAGTCCGTTAAGGAGCATCCCGTGCACCTCATGGGTGACCATCCCGATTCGACTCCCCGCCGGCCCGCCCGCCGTCGGTGGTCGGCGGCCGTCCTGGCGGTCCTGACCGTCCTGGGCGCCGGCGTCGCCGTCGCGACCACCGTGACGGCGGCATCCGCGGCGACGATCGACCCCAACGCGTCGTACATCCTGGTCAATCGCAACAGCGGCAAGGCCCTCGACGTCTACAACCTCGCCACCGGCGACGGGGCGCGGATCACGCAGTGGACCCGAAACGACGGGCTTCAGCAACAGTGGCAGTTCGTCGACTCCGGCGGCGGCTACTACCGGCTCAAGTCGCGGTTGTCCGGCAAGGTCCTCGACGTCTACAACTGGTCGACCGCCGACGGTGCGGCGATCGTGCAGTGGACCGACAACAATGCCGCCAACCAGCAGTTCAGCATCCAGGACATCGACGGCTACATCCAGCTGATCAACCGCAACAGCGGTAAGGCCGTCGAGGTTCAGGGCGCCTCCACCGCCGACGGTGGAAACGTCGTGCAGTACGCCGACTGGAACGGCGCAAACCAGCAGTGGCAACTCGTCCCGGTCGGCTCCTCCAACCCGGGCAACCCCGGCGCCTGCACGCTGCCGTCGACGTACCGCTGGAGTTCGACGGGGTCGCTGGCCAATCCGCGCTCGGGCTGGGTCTCGCTCAAGGACTTCACCGTCGCTCCGTACAACGGCCGGCAGCTCGTCTACGCGACGACCCACGACACCGGAACGCGCTGGGGCTCGATGAACTTCAGCCCGTTCACCAACTGGTCGGAGATGGCATCGGCGAGCCAGAACGCGATGTCCTCCGCCGCCGTCGCGCCGACGCTGTTCTACTTCGCGCCGAGAAGCCTGTGGGTGCTGGCCTACCAGTGGGGTGCGACCGCGTTCTCCTACCGGACCTCCACCGACCCCACCAACCCCAACGGGTGGTCGGCGGCCCAACCGCTCTTCTCCGGCACCATCACGGGCTCCAGCACCGGCCCGATCGACCAGACCCTCATCGGCGACGGCACCAACATGTACCTCTTCTTCGCCGGCGACAACGGCAAGATCTACCGGGCCAGCATGCCCATCGGCAACTTCCCCGGTAACTTCGGCACCTCCTCGACGGTGGTCATGAGCGACTCCACCAACAACCTGTTCGAGGCGCCCCAGGTCTACAAGGTGCAGGGGCAGAACCAGTACCTGATGATCGTCGAGGCGATCGGCGCGAACGGGCGCTACTTCCGCTCGTTCACGGCCAGCAGCCTGAACGGCTCGTGGACCCCGAACGCCGCCACCGAGAGCAACCCGTTCGCCGGCAAGGCCAACAGCGGCGCCACCTGGACCAACGACATCAGCCACGGGGAGCTGCTGCGCACCGGCCCGGACCAGACGATGACCGTGGACCCCTGCAACCTCCAGCTGCTCTACCAGGGGCGTTCGCCGAATTCCGGCGGCGACTACGGCCTGCTGCCGTACCGGCCCGGGCTGCTCACCCGGCAGCGGTGACGGACGCCGGTTGACGCACGACGCGCCGCGGTAGCCGTGGCGCGGTAGGCATCCGACGAAAACGCAAGCCCTGCTGTCAGGTGGTCACTCTCGGTCCGACCGCCTGACAGCACGGTTGCCGTCCGGGTCGCAAAGTGGTTGCAGCAGCCCGACCGGGCTGCCGGGATGCGATGAACCGCCGGGCGAATGCTGGTCGCCCAGGGTCCCCCGGACAGGGACCCGCCCCGGCGGGGAGCGAGAGGCGAAACCGAGCCCGAATCAGTTCGAGGCTTGGAGCCCCCGTATGCCCGGACCGTTGAACGCCGCGCCGCTGCGTCCCCGCGTCAGCGTCGTCATCCCCACCCTCAACGAGGCGCGCAACCTGCCGCACGTCTTCGGCCGTCTCCCCGAGGACCTGTACGAGGTGGTGCTCGTCGACGGGCGTTCGACGGACGACACGGTCGCCGTCGCGCGGGCGCTCCGCCCGGACGTCAAGGTCGTCCTCCAGACCAGGCGTGGCAAGGGGAACGCCCTCGCGTGCGGGTTCGCCGCGTGCACCGGCGACATCATCGTGATGATCGACGCGGACGGCTCCACGGATCCGGCCGAGATTCCGGCGTTCGTGGCCGCGCTGGTGGCCGGCGCCGACTTCGCCAAGGGCTCGCGTTTCGTCGAGGGCGGCGGCAGCAGCGACATCACCCGTGTGCGGCGGGCCGGCAACAAGGGCCTCAACGTCCTCACGAACATCCTCAACGGGACCCGCTTCACCGACCTCTGCTACGGCTACAACGCCTTCTGGCGCAGCACCCTCGACGTCCTGGGCCTCACTCCCGGAACATCCGGTGACGAGATGCGCTGGGGCGACGGCTTCGAGATCGAGACCATCATCAACGTGCGCGTCGCGCGGGCCGGCCTCTCCGTCGCCGAGGTGCCCAGCTACGAACGCGACCGCCTGCACGGCGAGAGCAACCTGAACGCCGTCACCGACGGCCTGCGCGTGCTGCGCAGCATCGCCCGCGAGCGGCTGCGCCCCAAGCACGTCGAACGCCGCACCGCCATGGCCGACCGCCGCCGCGTGCGCAACTCCACCGACCGTCGCATCCGCGCCTGGGCCTGAGCCCGGCCCCTCAGCAAACCCTTCGACGAATCCGGAATGAGAGAAGGTCCCGTGCAGAAAAGTTCGTTCCTGCGGCTGCTCGCCGCCGGTGCCTCCGGGGCATTGGCCGCGGGCGCGCTGGCGTCGCCGGCGTTCGCCGCGGCCGTTGTGACAGCGGCGTCGGGGGGCACCGCGATATCGGCCACGACCGCCGGCCCCACCGGCACCTACACCACCCTGGGCAACATGGTCGTCGACGAGGACAACCCGGGAGAGATCTCCAAGGGCCGGTTCCAGATCAACGCGCCGGCCGGGTTCGAGTTCCGGACGACGTCGAGCGTGACCGTCACGTCGAGCGGCCCGACCAGCAGCCGCCGGCCGACGCTGTCGGCGTCCGCGTCGTGCACCAGCAAGAGCTCGTCGTCGTTGTCGGTCACGCCGACCGCGACCGCGATCACGTTCTACATCTGCGACCTGTCCACCTCGGAGAGCATCGTCACGATCGGCGCGACCGGTGGCACCGTCGGCGTGCGGCCGACCGCCAACACGCCGCTCGCGAGCGGGCAGCTCTACCTGGACGGCAGCACCGGCGCGGTCACCGTCTCGGGCGTCACGCGCGGCGTGGGCGGCACCAACTTCGGCACCCTCACCGAGGTTCCCGGCCCGACCACCAACCTGGTGCCGGTGCTGCCGGCGACGGCCACGGCCGGGGTCGCGCAGACGGCGACCGTGACCGCCAAGGACGCCTACGGCAACACCACGCCCGCCTACCGCGGGGCCGTGCGGTTCACCTCCTCCGACCCGGCCGCGGTGCTGCCGGCGGACTACACGTTCACCGCCGGTGACGCCGGGGCGCACACGTTCACGACGCCGGTGTTCAAGACGGCCGGCAGCCGTAGCCTCACGGCCACCGACAAGGCGTCCGCGTCGATCGCCGGCGTCACCACGACCGCGGTCACCGCGGCGAACGCCACGAGCCTGACGATCGCCGGCATCGCGACGCCGACCACGTCCGGCGCCTCGACGACGGCGACCGTGACGGCGAAGGACGCGTTCGGCAACGTCGCCACGGGCTACCGGGGCAGCGTGAGCTTCACGTCGTCCGACGCGGCCGCGGTGCTGCCGGCGGGCTACACCTTCACGGCGGGCGACAACGGCGCGAAGGCGTTCCCCGGAATCGTCCTGAAGAGTGCGGGGAACCAGTCCGTGTCGGTCTCCGACGGTTCCCTCGGATCGACCCAGAGCCCGATCACGGTGACGGTCGGGACGCTCGCCTCGCTGGCGGTCTCGCCGGGAACGTCCACAATGGACGCCGGCACCTCGCGCACCTTCACGGCGCAGGGCCGGGACGCGGCGGGCAACAGCCTCGGCGACATGACCGGCGGCGCGACGACCTGGACGATCTCGCCCGACGGCTCGTGCGCGCTCAACGTCTGCACCGCGACCGTCGCCGGTCCGCACACCGTGCAGGCCACCCGCGGCGCCGCCACCGGCACCGCCGCGCTCACGGTCAACCCGGCCGCTCCGGTCGTCTCCGTCGGCCTTTCCGCGGGAACGCTCACCGCCGACGGCGCGTCCTCCGCGACCGTCACCGTCACCGTCGCCGACCAGTACGGCAACCCGCGTAAGAACGACACGGTCGACCTGTCGACCGACGGCGGCGCGCAACTGTCCACTGTGGTCAATCACGGCGACGGCACCTACACCGCCACCGTGACCGCCTCGACCGTCGCCGGCACCCAGACCATCACGGCGACCGCGGGCAGCGCCACGGCCGGCCGCGTGCTGACCCTGGTGGCCGGTCCGGCGGCGGCGATGACGCTGGTGCTCTCCCCGGCGACGCTCACCGCCGACGGCACCTCGGCGGCGGACGCCACGATCACCGTCGCGGACCAGTTCGGGAACCCGCGCGCCGGCGACACCGTCGCGCTGGTGAGCGACGGCGACGTCACCGTCTCGGCAGTGACCGACCAGGGCTTCGGGGTGTACACCGCCACGGTGACCGCGTCGACGACGGCCGGCACCGAGACGCTCACCGCCTCGGCCGGCGCCGTGTCGAAGACCGCGACGCTGACCGAACTCGCTCCGCTCGCCGTCTCCGGTGTCTCGCCGGCCAGCCGCGGCCAGGGCGCCAACGGCGGCGCGTTCGGCCAGAGCGTGACCGTCACCGGCACCGGCTTCACCCCTGGCGCGCAGGCCGACTTCGGGCCGGGCGTCACGGTGAAGTTCACGACGGTGGTCGACGCGACCCAGCTCGTGGCGCACGTGGTCGTCGCGGCGGACGCGGCACCGGGTGCCCGCACGGTCACGGTGAACCTGGCCGACGGCCGTTCGGTCTCCTGCGCCGGCTGCTTCACCGTCAACGCCGGCCCGTCGGTCAGCGGCGTCGGCCCCGACGCGATCGGCCCCGGCGGCCAGCGCACGATCACCGTCACCGGGAACGGCTTCACCGCCGACACCAAGGTGACGATCCCGGCCAGCGGCGTCGCGGTCACCTCGGTCGCGGTCACCGACGCGCACACCCTGGTGGTGGGGCTGTCGACCTCCTCGGTCGCCGTTCCCGGCCCGCGCGATCTGATCATCACGAACCCGGGCGACGCCGGCCAGACCACCTGCGCCGGTTGCCTCACCGTCACGCCGGCCCCGGTCGTCTCCGACGTCACCCCGGCGGTGCTCGGCGGCGGCGCGCAGACCACGGTCACCGTCACCGGCGCGAACTTCACCGACGGCGCGCGGCTCTCGTTCGCCGGCAGCGGCGTGGCGATTCTCTCCCAGCAGCGGGTCGACGCGAACACGCTCACCGCGGTCGTCTCGGTGGCCGGCGCGGCCGTCCCGGGTGCCCGCACCGTCAGCGTGATCAACGGCGACGCCGGCAAGGGCTCGACGGCGACGGCGTTCGCGGTCAGCGGCGCGCCGACCGTCACCGGGATCGCACCGGCGACCATGGCGCGGGGCGGCTCGGGCCAGGTCACCATCACCGGAACGGGCTTCGCGGCCGGCGCGGCCGTCTCGCTCAGCACCGGCGTGACCGTGACGGACGTGCAGGTCGTCAGCGACACCACGATCACCGCGGTCGTCTCGGTGGCCGCCAACACGGGGGCCGGCAGCCGCACGGTCCTGGTGACGAACGCCGACTTCGGCAAGGGCACCTGTGCGGGGTGCTTCAAGGTCAGCTGACCTGGGGTAGGGGCGCCGCCCGGACCACGCTTCGCGCGGTCCGGGCGGCGCTTTTTGTGCGTAATGTCGGGGTGCGTCAATATGGGTGCCCGCCCGCCTCTACACACGGAGGCAGGAAGGAGCGCCGATGCGCCAAGAGTGGGAACGGGAGTACGTCGAGTACGTCACCGCACGCCTCCCGGCACTGCGCCGGGCCGCGTACCTGCTGTGCCGCGACCCGCACCGCGCGGACGACATCGTGCAGGCGACCACCACGACGCTGTACTGCCGCTGGCGGCGGGTGCGCTCGGCCGACAGCGTCGACGCCTACGTGCACCGAATGCTCGTGCGCAAGTACCTGGGGGAACGGCGGCTGCGCTGGTCCGGCGTGGCGCTGATGCCGAGGCTGCCGGAGGCGGCGCAGCCGGCGGCCGAGGGCGTCGAGGAACGCGACGTGCTGCGGGCCGCCCTCGCCCGACTGACCCACGCCCAGCGCACGGTGGTGGTGCTGCGCTACCTCTGCGACCTGTCGGTGCCGCAGATCGCGGAGATCGTCGGATGTTCGGAGAGCAATGTGCGCAGCCATGCGTCGCGGGGCCTCGCGGCACTACGGGAGACGCTCGGCCGGGAAGGAGCGCACGCGTGAATGGAGACGATCTTGCGACGCGATTCAGGGGGTTCGCCCTGCCACCGGGGCTCGACACGACGAACGCCGTCGAGGCGGGGCGGCGTGCCGTGCGCCGGCGCCGGCTGGCGATCGCCGGTGCGGCGGCGGTGCTCGTGGTGGCCGCCACGGGCGTGGCCTACGCGGCCGTGATCCCCGCCCCCGAACGCCGACCGGCCGATGCGCCGGAGGTGGTGCGGCTGGACATCACCCCCGGCGAGCCGCTCACCGGCTGCGTGCCGCGGGACCTGCCGATGCCGGGCGGGAAGCGCGGGGCGGTGCGGCAGGACGGTGCTACCGATCGGACCGGACGGTACGTGCTCGCCGGGGTGACCGGGACGGGTTTCGCCGACTCGAGTGCGGCGCCGGTACGGGTGCTGTGGCGGGACGACACGATCGCGGCGCAGCAGGACGGTGTGCAGTGGTTGACGGTGAACGCCGCGGGGATGATGGCCGGCCTCGAGACCTACTACGGCCACGACCGGCGGGCGTTCCTGGCGCGTGACGGCTCGTGGTACGAGCTGATGAAGCCGGCGGGCTACGCGCTGGCGGTGCCGGCGGCGGTCAACGAACGCGGCGACGTCTTCGGGACGCTGGTGCGCGAGGTCGATGCGGGCGACATGCTGACCCGCACCGGCTACCGGTTCCACGACACGCCCGCGCCGGCCGATCGCGACCTGGTCTACTGGTCGGCGGATGCCCGCGGCGAGCCGCGGATCCTGAGCGAACCCGGCGAGGCCGAGGCGATCGGCTTCGACGACCGGGGCAATCTGGTGGCGTCGGTGCGCACGGGGGCCGCCGATCACACGCCGTACGTCTGGTCCCCGGAGCTGACGAGCGGCGGTCCGTTGACCCTCCCGGCGGGGATCGGGGGCTTCCGGGCGACGTTCCTGCGGGGCGGCCTGCTGTACGGCCGGCTGGGTGAGCTGCCGGCCCGCTGGGACCTGCGGGCCAACCGGCTGGTGCGCATCGGCGACCGGGCGCGCGACGTGTTCGCCGCGAACGACGAGGGCTGGCTGGTGTACGAGGGGGCGGCCGGCCAGATGCTGCTCTCCCCGGACGGTGTCGAACATCCGCTCGCGGGCGACCCCGACGGGAGCGGGCGCCTCGCGGACCCGATCTGGATCGGCCCGGGGGGCCGGTCGTTCGTGGCCGGCCGGGCGGGCGTGGCTCCGAGCGTGCTGGCCCGCTGGACCTGCGGGTGACCGAATCTCCGCGTGCGGCCGCCCACCGAGGGTAACGTGAAGTGTCTGTCTCATTACTCTTGGTGGGGGCCGCGCGTGGGGAGCGTTTCGGTGGTGGTGTGCACCCACACCGACCGGCGGCTCGGGCTGCTCCGTGAGTGCGTCGACAGCCTGTTCGCGGCCGAACCGGCGCCGCACGAGGTGATCGTGGTCGTCGACGACAACCCCGGCCTGCTGGCCCGCCTCCCGGCACTGCTGCCCGCCGACACGAAGCTGCTCGCCAGCACCGGCAAGGGCGTCTCCGCCGCCCGCAACACCGGGGTCGAGCACGCCTCCGGGGAACTGGTGGCGTTCATCGACGACGACGCCGTGGCCGACCCGAAGTGGCTCGCCGAGATCGCCCGGCCCTTCGAGAAACCGGACACCGTGGCCGCCGGGGGACGGATCGTGCCGCGCTGGGAGGCCGGCAACCCGCGCCTGCCCGACGAGCTGTTCTGGGTGGTGGGCTGCACGTACGCCGGCCATCCGACGACGCCGCAGCCGGTGACCCGGCCGATCGCGTGCAACATGGCCGCCCGGCGGGACGCGCTGCGGGCGGTCGGCGGCTTCCCGCACGACTTCGGGCCGAGCGGCCCCAGCGCGAAGAACCACTCCAACGAGGAGATCGCGCTCGCCGTGGCGCTGCGGCGACGGTTCGGGCCGGAGAGCATCTGGTACGCGCCGGACGCGCTGGTGCACCACTTCGTGCCGGCGTCCCGCGTGGGCTGGCGGTACCTGTGGACCCGTTGCGTCGCCGAGGGCATCAGCAAGGCGGACGTGCACGTGCGGTACGGGCCGGCGGCGATGGGGTTCGACCAGTCGTACGCGCGCCACACGCTCATCCCCGCCATCGTGCGCTACGCCCGGCAGGGTGTGGTGAAACGGGACCGGGCCGCCGGTGTGCGCGCGCTCGTGGGCGCCGGGGGACTGCTCGTCACGGCGGGGGCGTACGGCGGGCGCTTCGTCGCCAGCGGGCTGCGGCCCGCGTCCACATGAGACTGCTGCTCGTGACCCGCGGGTTCCCGCCGCGGGTGGGTGGGGTGGAGACGCTGTGCCGGCAACTCGCCCACGGGTTCGCCGCGCGCGGGACGGACGTGACGGTGCTGACGTTCGGGGGAAGGGCGCCGCGCAGCGTCGAGCGCGGGCCGTTCCGGGTGCTGCGGGTGCCGAGCCGCGGGGACGCGTTCGAGTGGTCGCCGGACCTCGTGCGGGTGCTGCGCGGGCTGCGCGCCGACGTGTGCCACGTGCACAACCTGCACTCCACGGTCGCGGCCGGCGTGTGGGCGAGCCGGACCCGGCCGTACGTGCTGACCTGTCACTACCACGGCGCCGGGCACACGCCGGCGGCGCGCCTGCTGCATCCGGCGTACCGGCGCCTGGGCAGGCACATCGTGCGCGGGGCGGCCGCGGTCACGGCCGTGTCGGCGAGCGAGGCCGCACTGGTGGACCGCCACTTCGGGATCGCGCCCGAGGTGATCCCCAACGGCGTGGAGCCCGTGCCGGCCGCGCCGCCCACGCAGGACAAGACCCTGGTGGTCGTCAGCCGGCTGGTCGGCTACAAGCGGGTGGACGCCGTGCTGCGGGCCCTTGCCGAGCTGCCCGGGTACACGCTGCGGGTGATCGGTGACGGTCCACAGTGGAACGATCTGCGCCGCCTCGCCGACCGGCTGGCCGTCGCCGACCGGATCCGTTGGGAGCAGGGGCTTTCCGACGCGGCCGTGCGGGAGGCCGTCGGCGCGGCGGCGGTGCACGTCAACCTGTCGAGCGCGGAGGCGTTCTCCTACACGGTTCTGGAGGCGCTCGCGGCCGGGACGCCCGTGGTCACCAGTGGGGACACGGCGCTGTCCGCGTGGGCGCGCCGCTTTCCCGACGCGGTACGCACCGCGGACCCGTCGCGCCCCGCCGAGGTCGCCGCCGCGATCCAGGGCGTTTCGGGGGAACGGGTCCAGGTCGACCTCGGCGAGTATGCGCTCACCGCGGTCCTCGACCGGTACCAGAGGGTCTACGAGCGGCTGGCATGAGGATCCTGCTCGTGTCGGACTTCTACCCACCGGCCCCCGGTGGGCTGGAGGCACACGTGCGCCGCCTCGGCCACGAACTGCACCGGCGCGGCCACGACGTGACCGTGGTCGCCGGCGGCGGCCTCCCCGACACACCGTCCACTGTGGACGATGGCGTGCGCGTGCACCGCATCCCCGGCGGGCTGCGACGCCTTCCCGGCGCCTACGGCAAGCACGGGCGCGCGTTCCACCCGCCGTGGGCGGATCCCGCGTTCCGGCGGGTGCTGGAGGGCATCATCGGGTCGACCGAACCGGACGTGGTGCACGCGCACGGGTGGTGCGAGTTCAGCGTCGTGGCGGCCGCCGGGGCCAGGCCGGTCGTCGTGACGTTGCACGACTACGGGCTGCGCTGCCCGAAGAAGAACCTCCTGCGCGGCGGGGAGGAGTGCCGCGAGGGCCGGGGCCTGCGCTGCCTCACCTGCCAGGGCCCCGAACAGGGCATCGTGAAGCGGGGCGTGCTCAGCGCCGCGCTCGGCTACACCGTGCCGCGCTTCACCGGCCGGGTGACCCGCTTCCTCGCCGTCTCCGAACACGTGGCCCGCCGGCACCGCGAGACGCGCGGCATCTCGGTGCAGGTGATCCCGAACTTCCTCGACCTGCCCGAGGGCGCGTGGAGCCCGCCGGGGGAGGGGCTGCTCTTCGTCGGCCCGGGCGACCGGCACAAGGGCCTTCCGGTGCTGCTGGACGCGGTGCGCCGGATGCCCCCGGATCTGGCCCGGCTGCACGTGGTCGGCACGGCGGGGCCGCCGGGCGGGGTCTCCGGGGTCGCGTTCGCCGGCCGCCTCAGCGGCGAACCCCTGTGGCGCCGCTACCGGGAGTCGGCCGTGGTGGTGGCCCCGCCGATCTGGCCGGACCCGTGCCCGACGGTGGTGCTGGAGGCGATGGCGGCCGGCCGTCCCGTGCTCGGCACCCGCATCGGTGGCATGCCGGATCTGGTCATCGACGGCGTCACCGGCACGCTCGTGCCGCCGGGCGACCCGGCCGCACTGGCGAACGCCGCCATCTCGCTGCTGAGCGACCCCGAGCGGGTGGCGTTGATGTCACACGCCGCGTACGCGCGCTCCCGGGACTTCGCGACGTCCACTGTGGTCGATCGCATCGAGTCGGTCTACGTGGACGCGCTATGAAACTCGCCTCGGTATGTGTCGGGTTCCCGTTGGCGGGGCTGCTGTTCGTGGCCGCGTACCACCGCGCCGAACGGGACGCCGGCTGGGAGCACGAGCTGTACTGGGGCGGCGTGGCGCTGGCCGTCGCGACGGCCGGTGCGGCGTTCGCGCTGTCGACGGACCGCCGTCGGGCGGGTGCGTGGCTGACCGTGGTGCTGGCGGTGCTGCTGTCGCTGCCGAAGTTCCTGCGCGCGCCCGCGTACTTCAACTTCTACGACGAGCAGGCGCACGTGCGCGCGGCGCAGGCGTTGCTGGACGGCCTGCCGCTGTTCGCGGAGAACCCGCTCAACCGCGTGGTGGCGGACTATCCGGGCCTGCACGCCGCGACGGCCGCGCTCGCCGCCGCGACCGGCGGCTCGGTCTTCGAGACCGGCAATCTCGTGGTGCTGCTCGCCCGTTGCGCCGGCTGCGTCGCCGTTTTCCTCTTGGCCGAACGCCTTGTACGCGCGCCCGCCGCCGCACTGTTGGCGGCGCTCGTCTTCGTCGCCAATCCGGCCTTCGCCTTCTTCGACGCGCAGTTCGCCTACGAGTCGGTCGCGGCGCCGCTGGTCGCACTGGTGCTGCTGCTCGCCCTGAACCTGGCCGCTCCGGCCGCCGGCCGCACCGCCGCGCTGGTCGCCGCGACCGTCCTCAGTGGACTCGTGGTCATCACGCACCACGGTTCGGCGTACCTGCTCGCGGGGCTGCTGGTGCTGGTGGTGCTGGGCCAGGCCGCGGCGCGGCGACGCCCGTCCGCGCACCTGGTGGCGCTGGCGGCCGGCGCGACGGCGGCGACGGTGGCGTGGCTCTTCACGGCCGCGTCGTACACGCTCACCTACGTCGGCCCGTACGTGCGCTCGAACCTCATGTCGATACCCGAGTTCCTCACCGGGGAGACCCGCCCGCGCCGGCTCTTCGGCGGTTTCCTGCCCACGCCGGCCTACGAGCGCTACGCCAGCTACGCGGCCGTGCTGATCCTGTTCGGGCTGTACTGCTGGGGCGGCTACGCCGCGCTGCGCCGCCGCAACCGGCTCGACCCCTGGGTGTGCGCCGCCCTGGGCGCCATCTACTTCGGCTCCATCCCGCTGGTGGTGCTGCGCGGGGACCAGGTGGTGAAGCGGCTCTGGGAGTTCGCGTTCATCGGGCTGGCGCCGGTCTGCGCGCTCGCGCTCGCCACGCTCGTGGCCCGCCGCAAGCCCGCGACGTGGCTCGCGACGGCGGCGATGCTGCTGGTCGTCTTCGTCGGCAGCGGCGTGATGCGCTCCGGTGAGCACATCCGCTTCCCCGGGCCCTACCTGCCCTCGGCGGACCCGCGGTCGATGACGCCGGACGTGGTGGCCGCCGCGCGCTGGCTGGCCGGGCGGACCCACGACGAACGGGTCACCGGCGACCGGACGCTGGCGGCGCTGCTGGGCAGCGTGGGGGAGCAGATCCCGGTGACCTACCAGGAGGACGGCTATCCGGTCTGGAAGATCGTCGCGGCGGAGGAGCTGACGCCGGCGGTGTTCACCGAGATCCGCCGGGCCCGGCTCGACTGGATCGCCGTCGACCTGCGCACGGCCGGTGTCTTCCCGCTGACCGGCTTCTACTTCGACGAGTCCGAACCGGGGGCCTATGTGGACACTCAGCTGAGCCGGCGGGCGCTCACGAAGTTCGACGCGCCCGGGTTCCGCCGCGCGTACGACAACGGCACGATCGTGCTTTACGAGGTGGCCGGGTGAGCGGGCTGAACCCGGCGGTGAAGGAGCGGGTGGACGCCTTTCTCGCGGCGCTGGACGGGAACCCGGTGCGCCAGCACGTGCTGGGCGTCGTCGTCAGCGGGTCGGCGGCCCGGGGCGAGGAGATCTGGGCCGGCGACACCCTGCTGAGCGACATCGACCTCATGGTGCTGGTGCGCCGCACCGACCCCCGGCTGATCGCCGCCGTCGACCGGGTGCTGGCACCGCTGCGGCACAGCGGCATCGACGGCGGCGCGGTGCCGGTCGGGCCGCTGCGCCGGCACCACACGCTGGCGTTCCACGAGGCGCGCGCGAACGGCGTCGTCGTCGCCGGCCGGCTCGACCTCGCGACCCTCATCCCCGACGGGCGGGACGCCGACCTGCCGATCTGGGAGGGCGTGCGGGTCCTGGGCAACCGCGTGCTCGAGCACGTGAAGTACGTCGAGGGACTGATCCCCGCGGAGCGGGTCGTCGCCAAGTCCTACGAGGCGCTCGCCGAGGCGTACCTGGTGGCCGAACGCCGTTACCGCCCCAGCTACCGCGAACGCCTCGCCGAGCTGGAGCACTGCGCCCCGCACACCCCGCCGCCGGTGTACGCCGCGATGCTGGGCGTGCTGCGGGCCCGGCTGGGTGGTGCGCCGTTCGTGGCCCCGGTGGAGCAGGCCCGCGCGCACCTGGTCAGCGGGCTGGCGCGGCTCATCACCCGGTACGCCGGCGTCGACCAGAACGCCCTCGCCGGCCTGGTCCGCCTCGGCCGGTTCGAACGCCACTGGCGCCACCGCCTGTACTGGACGGCCCGCCTCGCGAAGCAGCGCCGCTGGGCCGAGATCGACCCGACGATCGACCCGATCCTGCGCGTGTGGCAGCGGGCGCTGCGCCTGGCCGCCGCCCCCGAACTGTCCACATCGGAGCAACGGCGCACCGTCCTCGCCGACTGGCGGGCGTGCCCGCAGATCCTCGTCCACCGCCGACCGGGAGTGTCCACATGAGACTCGTGCTGTACTTCGCCGACGCGTTCGCCTGGCGCTACGTCCAGGAGACCGGTTTCATGGGCGACTTCTGGCCGGAACGCCGTCCCCTGGAGACCGTGCTCGGCTACAGCTCCACGATCCTGCCCTGCCTGGTGACCGGCGAACCGCCGCAGAACACCGGCGTCTGGACCGAGTACTACCGGCAGGACCGTCCACAGTCGACGTTCGCGAAGCGGGTGGTGCGCACGCCCGCCCTGCTGACGTCGGTCAACCTGGCCCGCCTCGTGCTGTTCCGCTTCGCCCGCAAGGCGGGGATGCCGGCGGCGCACAAGCTGCGGATCCCGCTGCAGTTCGCGCACCACTTCGCGCGCCACGACATGGACTACCGCCGGTTCCCCCCGGTGGACCTGCCGGTGCCCAACCTCGGCGACGCCGCCCTCGAACGCGGGATGCGCTTCTTCTTCCGCTATCTCGACCACGGCTACGACGTCGACGCGCAGATCGCCGACCTGGACCGCGTGCTCGGCACCTACGACGTGGCGTTCTACTACGACCCGAGCATCGACGGGCACGGCCACCGCCTCGGCGCCGACCCGGTCGCACTGCGCCCCGACCTGGACCGCGTCGCCCGCTTCACCGAGGCCGTGTGGGAACGCGTCGGCGACGACCCGCAGGCGCACGTGCTGCTCTTCTCCGACCACGGCATGACCGACATCCGCCGCAACTACGACCTCTTCGCAGCCCTGCGCCGCTGGCGGCTCGGCAAGGACTATCTCGTCTTCGTCGACAGCACGTTCGCCCGCTTCTGGTACAGCACACCGTCGGTGCGCCTCGGCATCCACGAGGCGCTGGCCGACGCGCCGGCGGCGTTCCTCACCCCGGAAGAAGAGCATCGCTACGGCATCGCGTTCCCGCACGACCGCTACGGGGAGGAGATCCTGGTGGCCGACGAGGCGGTCGTCTTCCACCCGAGCTACATCTCGCCGACGTTCTTCCGCACCAAGGAGTACCCGGACCGGGCGACCCACGGGTACCGGCCCGAGGCACCCAGCGCGTACGGGATCTACCTGCGCAAGGGCGCCGGCGCCGACCCGCGGCGGACCGAACCGATGCCGGCGACCGGGGTGTACGGCGCGGCGACCGGCATCATGGACGGCGCCGCCCGACCCGTCCGGTGACGGCGCTCGGTGCGGCGCGGGCGCACTGGAGGGACCCGCTCTACCGGCAGTCGTACCTGATGCTCGCGAGCACCGGTGTGGCGGCCGGGACGGGGTTGCTCTTCTGGGTCGTCGCCGCGCACCGGGTCGCGCCCGAGGTGCTCGGCCTCGCCGCCGGTCTCTTCTCGGCGAACGCCTTCCTCAGCTACCTCACCGGTTTCGCGCTGCCGTTCGCGATGCTGCGTTACGGCGCGGCGGACGAGGGTGTCACGGCGCGGCTCAACGCCGGGCTGCACTTCTCGGCGGTGACGTCGGTGGTGGCCGCGTTGGTGTTCGGGTTCGCCGCGCCGGTGGTGTCGCCGGCGCTGGTGTCCTATGTGGACGGTTGGCTGGATCTGGTGCTGTTCGCACTGGCGGGGGTGGGGGCGGCGGCGGCCGTACTGGTCGACAACCTGCTCGCCGCGCGGCGCCGGGCCGGCGTGGTCCTGGCCCGCAACACCGCCGCCGGGCTGCTGAAGCTGGCGCCGCTGGCCGTCGTCACGGACCCGCGCGGGCTGTACCTGGCGGTGACCCTGCCGGCCCTGTGCACCGTCGCCGTGGTGCTCCTCGCGATGCCGCGGCTGATCCCCGGGTACCGCCTCCTCGCGCCGTACGGCGACGACCCGGCCGTGCGGGAACTGGCGGACTTCGCCTGGCGCAACACGCCCGGTTCGCTGCTCAGCGGCGCGCCGCAGTTCGCCCTGCCGCTCGTCGCCGTGAACGTCCTCGGCGCGCACCGCAACGCGTTCTTCCACGTCGCGTGGAGCCTCTCCCAGATCGCCTACCTGGTGCCGGCGGTCGTGTCGAACATCGCCCTCGCCCAGGCAACGGCCGGCTCGGCGGGAGAGACGGCGCGGCGCGGGCTGCGGTTCGCCCTGCTGCTGCTGGTGCCGGCGATGCCGGTGATCGTGGCGCCGGGCTGGCTGCTCGCCCTCTACGGCGCCGAGTACGGCGAGCGGGCCGCCGACCCGCTGCGGCTGCTGCTCGTCGGGGCCGTCCCGTGGGCGGTCGTGATCATCGTGCAGGCGCGGCTGCGTACCGAGCACCGGTTCGGCACGCTGACGGCGCTGACCGGGGGGTTCTGTGCCGCCGCGCTGGCCGTGCCGGTGCTCGCGGCGTTCCGCTGGGGCGTGAACGGCATGGCGGCCGGATGGCTCGCGGCGGTCGGGGGCGCGGCGGCGGTCTCCTGGATCCGGGCCTCCCGGGCGCGCACCAGGGTGGCGCCGTGAAGGTGCTGCCCGAGGAGCCGGGATGGCCGCGTTCCGTGGCGCTCGCCGCGGTGGCCGTGGTGTGCGCGGTGCTGGCGGCGCTCACCGACGGGCCGGTGCGCTACCTCGCCGGGGCGGCGCTCTGCCTGTACCTGCCCGGGCGGCTGGCGGTGCTGGCCATGTTCGTCGACCACGCGTCCCCGGACCGGTACCTGCGGGCCGTGCTGATCGGGCCGCTCTCCCTAGTGGCAACCGCCGCCGCCGGGCTGGCCGTGGCGGCGCTCGGGCGCGGGTTCCGGCCGGTGCCGGTGTGCGCGACGCTGCTGGCGCAGTGCCTGCTGCTCGCCGCCGTGTCCATCGGGCGGCGGTACCGGGACTCGCCGGGTGCGCCCGGGTTCTGGCGGCCGGGCGTGCGGCCCCGCTGGAGCTGGCTGGCGGCGCTGCCGGCCGTGGCCCTCACCGGCGTGCTCGTCTGGCAGGTCGCCGAGGCCGCGCGGTACCGCTCGCCGGAGTCCTACTACACCGAACTCGCCGCCGCCGACCCCGGCACGGTGCGGGTCCGCAACCGCGAACGCACCGCGCAGGACTACCGCCTGGAGGTGCGCCAGGACGGGCGGGTGACGGAGACGACCGAATTCCGGCTCGAACCGGACGGCGTGCGCCTGGTGCCGGTTCCCCCGGAAGGAGCTGAAGTGCGGTTGTACCGGAACGGGGAGACGGCCCCCTACCGGCACCTGCGCCTGTAATTTTCAGCGCCAGATCGGCTCCGGCGGGGCCGGCGGCAGCTGCTGCGGCGGCGCGGCGGGTGCTGGGGCGCTGCGCGGACGACCGCGACCGGCGGAACGGCCCGGCTTGCGCACGACCGGTCGGGCGAGCGCATAGGCGTTGGCGACCGGCGCGCCGTGCCGCTCGCACAGCTCGATCTCGCGGGTGGCGCCCTCCGGACCAGTAATGGTCCACGTGTGTGCGGGCTCCTTTCCGCATCGGTCACATTCGCGCAGTTCAACCGCCTTCTTTGCCATGATCACAGCTTATCCGTAGCCGAACTGCCGCACGACGAAGCGGCGCCCGACCGGGTCGGACGCCGCTTCTCTGTGCACTTGTTGCGGATGCTCTTACAACCGGCTGCGGTGCCCGCGGCGGTGGAAGCCACCGGCCACGATCGCCACACCGACGGCGGCGAGCAGGACCTGGAGCAGGAACTCCAGGACGCTGAAGCCGGTCGTGTCGACGCCGATCGCGCGGGCCACGACGGTCCCGAGCAGGGCGGCGACGACGCCGATCACCAGCGTCAGCCACAGCGGAATGTTCTGGCGGCCCGGCACCACGAGCCGGCCGAGGAAGCCGACGATGAGGCCGACGACCAGTGCGGAAACGATGCCGACGACGGTCATGTCCACTCTCCCTTGGTCAAAGATCCTGGTTGTTGATCGATGACTGAGGAGTGCCCATGGTCCGTCGCCGGCAAACCATCCGTTCCGCGCGTCACACGACCGAGCGGTAGAAGACCTCCCACGAACCGGGCTCGTCGGCACGGGCGACCAGGCCGCCGTTGCCCGCGTTCTCGGCGGTGACGAACTTGAGGTTGGCGTTGGCGAGCAGGGCCACCGCGGTGCCGCCCATGTGGATCACGCGGAACTTCTCCCAGGCGCCGATCGAGGTGCGGTTGGCGACCAGCGGGTTCTTGCCGGCGTTGTCGGCGGAGACGAAGCGGCCGTTCGCGTGCGAACGCAGCGCCACCCAGCCGTCACCGGCGTCCAGCATGTCGAACTCCTCCCACGCGCCGACGGCGGTGCGGTTGGCGACCAGGTTGCCGTAGCCGCCGTTCTCGGCGGTGACGACGCGGTTGTTGACGGCGGCGGTCAGCGAGATCAGGGCCGGGTCGACCGGCTGGTCGAACTTCTCCCACGCGCCGACGGCGGTGCGGTTGGCGATCAGCGGGCCGTTGCCGCCGTTCTCCGCGGTGACGAACTTGTTGTTGGCCATCGCCTGGATCGCGATGCCACCGTCGCCCTGCGTCACCAGCTTGAACTTCTCCCACGAGCCGACGGCGGTGCGGTTGGCGATCAGTGCGCTGTTACCGGCGTTCTCGGCGGTCAGGTACTTGTTGTTGGCGCGGGACTTCAGCGACACGGTGCCGTTGCCGGCGTCGGCCACGTCGAACTGCTCCCACAGGCCGACCGTGACGCCACGGGCGACGAGCGCGCTGTTGCCGCCGTTCTCGGCCGTCACCCAGCGGCCGTTGGCGCGCGCCATCAGCGTGAACGGCTGTGCCGCGGCCGGGGTGGCGCCGCTGACCTGCAGCAGGCCGGTCGGCGAGCCGGGGCCCGCGTCGCGGATCTTGTTCGGGACGGCCGCGTTGACCAGGGCGGTCTGCACCTGGGCCGGAGTCAGCGACGGGTTCGCGGCGAGCAGCATCGCGGCGGCGCCGGCGACGTGCGGGGCGGCCATCGAGGTGCCGTCCATGTTCATCGTGGCGCTGTCGCCGGCGATGCCCGCCGAACGGATGTCCACGCCCGGGGCGAACAGGTCGAGGCACTGGCCGAAGTTGGAGAAGTACGCCGCCCAGTCGGCCGCGTCCGAGGCGCCCACGACGATGCCCTCGGTGACGTCCGACGGCGAGGAGAGGCAGGCGTTCATGGTGTCGTTGCCGGCGGCCAGCGTGTAGGTGAGGCCGGAGGCGATCGAGGCGCGCACGGCGTCGTCGAGCGTGGTGCTGACGGTGTTGGTGCCGAGGCTCATGTTGACGACGGCCGGCTTGACGGCGTTGGCGGTCACCCACTGCACACCGGAGAGCACGCCGCTCAGCGTGCCGGCGCCTTCGCAGTCGAGGACCCGCACGCTCACCAGCGCAACGCCCTTGGCCACACCGTAGGTGCTGCCGCCGATGGTGCCGGCGACGTGGGTGCCGTGGCCCTCGCAGTCGTCGTTCGCCGTCGGGGTGCCGTCGATGAAGTCGGCGCCGGCGGTGGCGCGGCCGCCGAACTGGCTGTGCGTGGTGCGGATGCCGCTGTCGATCACGTAGGCGCGCACCGTCGAGGCGGTGTTCGGGTAGGTGTAGGAGCCGTTCAGCGGGCGGCTCTGCTGGTCGATGCGGTCCAGGTCCCACTGCGCACTCGGCTGGGTCGCACTCATCTTGACGACGCGGTTCTGCTCGACGTAGGCCACGTCGGAGCGGCCGGCGACCTTCTTGGCCTGCGCCTCGGACATCGTGGTGGCGTAGCCGTTGACCGAGTCGTAGATCTCCTCGACGGTGCCGCCGCCGACGGCGCTCGCGCCGACCTGACCCGGGAGCGCCGCACCGTCCTTCATGACGACGATGTAGCTGTCCTTGATGGCGCCTTCGGCACCGGCACCGCGGATGTCGCCGTCGCGGGGCGTGGCGAGGGCGGGGGAACCCATCGCTATGCCGCACGCGGCGGAGACTGCGGAAATTAGCGCCATGGTCGTCAGGCGGCGGGGCTTGGCCACGTAGGTCAACTCCTCGGGACGTTTCTGGGGACGTCCGGGAGATCGACCCGTCGCCTCAAGGAAGACTCAAGGAGACGTCTGAACCACCTCAGGCCTGGCGATCTTGCAGTTGTGGCGCCCGGCGTGCCCGGTTCCGCCCTGGAATGTCGCCGCCACAAGTGCAAGATCGGCGCAAGCGCCGGTTCAGCGGCGCCAGAAGTCGTACCTGTCGCGGCCGGGGGAGAAGCCGGCCTCCTCGACGATGTCCACCGCCTGCGCGAACCTCGCGCCCACCCGGCCGTAGACGTGGGCGTCGCTGCCGAACGACACGGCCTCCCCGCCCTCCTCGCGCCACCAGCGCACCAGCGACACCGACCAGAGCGGACTGCGCGTGTTGATCTCCAACGCCCGTCCGGACGCGGCGAGGGCCCGGAACACCGCCCGGTACTCCTCCTCGAAGACCTTCTCGTCGTAGGGTTCCGCCCCCGGCCAGCTCCGCCGCGGGAAGTCGCAGTGCGCCAGCACCTGGAACGCGTCGCTCCCGGCGACCAGGTTGAGCAGCTCCGCGAAGTAGCGCCGCATGACCTGCTCCGGCGGGTACCACGCGTACAGCCGGTCGGCGTAGACCAGCCGCCCCTCGTACGGCAGCGCGTGCAGCGACCCCAGGATCCGGTCGAACGTCCCCCGCGCCCGCACCGCCGCCAGGCTCCCCGCGAACAGGTGCGCCTCGCCGGCCTCGATGCCGCTCCAGATGGTCAGCTCGGGGAAGCGTTCCCGGCACTCGGCCACGCAGGCGAAGTAGCCCTCGACGTCCAGCGGGGAGAGCCCCTCCCGCCCGTGCGTGTGGGTCAGCCCGTGGTCGGTCGGGTCGTCCTCGCCCCAGACCACGAAGTCGACGTGCTCGGTGAACGCGACGGCCGGCACGCCGACCTCGATCGCCCGTTCGCAGGCCCGGTGCATGGAGGCGTCGGTCCAGGTGTCCCATGACCACTGGGTGTGCACGTGGTTGTCGGCGGGGAGCATTTCGCCGATGGTGTCAGACCGGCGGCGCCGCGGCTGTATCGCGCGTCTCACCATGCCTGCCGGGGCGGCGCGGGAGTGCGGCGAAGCGGAAGCGGAACCCCGGCGTCGGCGCACCCGTACTTCCTGGGAGACCACCCCGAAGGACGGACCCGTTGGCCGAACGATCCTCCGTAGCCCTGATCACCCCCGCGGCCGGCCGCCCGGCGGAGCGGCCGAGGCGCCGCTGGCCGCTGGTCGCCGCCGCTGTCGCGCTGGCGCTGGCCGTCGTCACCGCCGTCGTGTGGCGGGAGAATCGGCGGCTCGCCGAGGTCGCCCCGGCGCTCGGGATGGAGCCGGGCGCCGTGCCGTGGCTGTTGCCGGCCGCCGCCCTGCTCTCGGACCTCCTGGTGGTGGTGATCGCCGGTCAGCTGCTGGCCGCCGGCTTCCTGCGCCCGCTGACCCGCCGCGCGATGCGGGTGGCGTTCGTGGTCGCGGTGGCGTGGGTGGTCACGGTCGCGGTCCGGATCGTGCTCACCGCGTCCGAGGTGTTCGGCCGGCCGACGGTCGACGCCCGTGCCGTCGAGTATTTCCTGGTCGAACTCCCGAGCGGCCGCGCCCTCCTGCTGAGCCTCGCGCTCGCGGTGGCCGTCGCCGTGGGCTGCTTCCTCGCCCGAACGCCCAACGGCGCGGCGTTCGTCCTCGCGCTCGCACTCGTCGCGGTCATGCCGCCGGTGACCGCCGGCCACGCGAGCACGGGCGGCAGCCACCAGGTGGTGGTGTCGGCGCTGGTGCTCCACGTGGCCGCGGCTGTGCTCTGGGTCGGCGGCCTCGCCGCGGTGCTGCTGGGCCCGCGCGCCCCCGCCGGCGAACTGGCGACCGCCGTGCGCCGCTTCTCGCACCTCGCGCTGGTCTGCTGCGGGGTGACGCTGCTGACCGGCCTCGTCGGCGCGGCCGCCCGGCTGGCGCAGTGGTCGGATCTGTACACCAGCGCCTACGGCCTCGTCGTGACGGCCAAGGCCGCGGCGATCCTGCTGCTGGCGGGTCTCGGACAACGGCACCGCCGGGTGTCGCTGCCGCGGCTGGCCGCCGGCAGTTCCTGGGCGTTCGCCCGGCTGGCGACGGTGGAGCTGCTGGTGATGGCCGCGACGATCGGCCTGGCGGCCGGCCTGGCCCGCACCCCACCCCCGAACGACTTCGGCGTGGCACTGGTCGAGACCCCGGCGACGCCGCTGCTGCGCTGGATCCCCGAGCCGATCTTCCTGACCGCCGCCGCGGTGGCGATCGCCGCCTACCTGACCGCCGCACGCCGCCTGCCCTGGCCCCGCGCCCGACTCGCTTCCTGGGTGGCCGGCTGGCTGCTGCTGGTGGTGGCGGCCAGTTCGCCCCTCGCGGCGGCCGGACCGGCTCTCGGGGCCGGCTCCGGGGCGAGCACGGTGCAGCACTTCGCGGTCGCGATCCTGGTGCCCGCACTGGTCGTCAGCGGCCGCCCCCGCGTGCTCGCGCTGACCGCCGACGGCGTGCCGGAGCGGCTGACCGCGCTGCTCGAATCGCCGGGCCTGCGGTTGCTCACCCGGCCGGCGGTGATCGTGCCGTTGTACGCGCTGTCGCTGTACGGCGTCGTCCTCTCGGCGACCTACGACTGGAATGCCCGGTCGCACGGCCTGCATCTGCTGGTGTACGCGTGCGTCGTCGCGACCGGCATCGGGACCACCACGGTGATCGCCGAGTACGCGCACCGCGCCGGTTCGCTGCCCCGGCACGCCCTCACGGCCGTGCTGGTGGCGGTGGCGGCGCTTCAGGTGGCGTTCGTGACGGCGTTGTCGTCGACGGGCGGCTGAGCCCGCAGCACCTCGGCCGTCCGCCCCAGGTGGCGTCGCAGCAGGTCGGCGGCGAGTGTGGCGTCGCGGGCGAGCGCCGCCTCCTCGATGGCCCGGTGCTCGGCCACGGCGTCGCGTCCGGGTGCGCCGATCGCGGACCAGCGGCGTGCGAGTTCGCTGTCGATCCACATCCGGTCGAACGCCTCCAGCAGCACCGCGTTGCCGCATCCCTCGAGCAGTGCGCGGTGGAAGAGCCGGTGGGCCTCGCCCCAGGCGTCGCTGTAGTGCGCGTCGCCTTCCCGGGCGAACGGGGGTGTGCCGGCGAGCCGGTGGTGTGCCGCCCGCACGCGGGCCTCCCATTCCAGGTCGCCCCGCGCGATGGCCATGGTCAGCATGGCCGGTTCGAGCACGGCGCGGGCCTCGGCGAGCTGCTGCCAGCGCCGCGCCCCGGTGGCGGGCACGGCGAACCCGCGATTGGGTAGACGCTGTGCCAGTCCCTCGCCGACCAGCCGCAGCAGCGCCTCCCGCGCGACGGCGAGGCTCACGCCGTGCCGGTTGGCCAGCTCCTGCGGCTTCAGCGGCGCCTCCGGCGCGAACTCCCCGTGCAGCACGGCCGCCCGCAGCGCCGCGTACATGCGTTCGGACGGCGTTCCTTCACTCGACACGCGGTCGACACTAGGCGAGATAATCGATTATTGCTAGCGTGGTCGATCGTAGTCAGCGTTTCGAAAGCATCAGTCCTGAAGGGAAGAAGAGCCCATGAGTGGCAACGACCCGTTCGCCCGCCTGCCCGAGGCGGCGACCTTCACGGTGACCAGCGAGACCGTGGAGGACGGCAAGCCGTTCGCCGCGGCGCAGTACTCGGGCCTGTTCGGGGTGCCCGGCGGGCAGGACCGCTCGCCGCAGCTGACCTGGAGCGGCGCGCCCGAGGGGACGAAGAGCTACGCGGTCACCGTCTTCGACCCGGACGCGCCCACCCAGTCCGGCTTCTGGCACTGGGCCGTCGCGAACATCCCCGCGAGCACCACGTCGCTGCCCGAGGGTGCGGGTGACGACGCCGGTTCCGGGCTGCCCGCCGGCGCGATCCAGTACCGCAACGACGCGGGTGGGGCCCGGTTCATCGGCGCCGCCCCGCCGGCCGGCCACGGCACGCACCGCTACTTCGTGATCGTGCACGCGCTGGCCGTCGAGGACCTGCAGGTCGACCCGGGTGCGAGCCCCGCCGTCCTCAACTTCATGATCAAGGACCACATCCTCGGCCGCGCCACCCTCGTCGCGACCGGCGAGATCCCGGCGAGCTGACGCCGTTGCCCCGGCCCGGCTCCCCCGTGGTGCCGGGCCGGGCGCGGGTCAGCCCTCTCCCAGCTGGAAAACCCGCTCGGACCAGCCGGTGTCGGTGATCCCGGCGTCGAGCGCGGCGCTGATCGTGCGTTCCTCGTAGGCGAAGTGCGAGTCCATGATCGCCGTCAGCCCGTCCAGCTCCCGCCGGACCGCCTCCAGGTCCCCGGACTCCGCCGCCCGGTCGGCGAGCGCGGCCACCCGCCGCAGGATCCCCTCGATCAGCTGATGGTCCTCCATCAGGTTGGCGACCGTCCGTTCCAGGTCCGGGCGCTCCTTCAGGAGTTGGTCGAACATCCCTTTGTCCTCACCCTCGTGGTGCGAGGTCAACGCGGCGCAGAACGCCAGGCAGTGCGTCACGAGCACACTGTCGGCCGATCGGCGCCGCCCCAGGTCGGCCTTGAGCCGGGTGATCCGGTTACGTAGTTCTCGATGTGCCTGCGACAACTGCAGGCCGAACGCGACGGCACGGTCGCGCTGATGGGAAGCCACTGGTACGGCGGCCCTTCGATCCGGCACCTCCATGCCTGGCGCAGTCCGCCACCGGCACGCGATGCTCCCACCATCCGATCATGTGCGCGCCGGGCGCGACAAGCTCAGACCTGCCCCTTGGTGTCCTCGTAGCCGGCGGCCTTCGGCGCCTCGGACGGCGTGTAGATCACCCGGAGCACACCCGTCGGGAACGCCTCCGTCGCCGCCACGCGCAGGTGGTACGGCGCATCCCCGTCGTCGAACAGCCGCCGCCCCTTGCGCGCCGCGACCGGGTGCACGAGCAGCCGCAGTTCGTCGACGAGCCCGGCGGCCAGCAGCTGCTGCACCACCGAGATCGAACCGGGGATGAGAATGCCCTTGATCCCGGCGTCGGCCTTGAGCGCGGTCACCGCTTCGACCAGCTCCCCGCCGACCAGTTCGGAGTTGCGCCAGGTGAACTCCAGCGGCTGCCGCGAGACGACCACTTTGCGCATGTCGCCGAGCTGCTTGGCGAACGGCGCGTCCTCCCCGCCGGCGGCCTCCCGTTCGGGCCACGCACCGGCGAAGCTGTCGTACGTCTCGCGGCCGATCAGCAGCACGTCGGAGGTCTCGTAGTCCTCGGTGACGGCGCGGCCCATGTTCTCGTCGAAGTAGGGGAAGTGCCAGTCGGGATCGATCTCGGCCACACCGTCGGCGGAGATGAACAGGGTGGAAATGACCTTTGCCATGGTGGTGATCCTCTCAAGTCGCATCGTCTCGAGGTGGTAGACCGCCGCCGCCGCGCAAACTCATCGGCCGTGCGCGCCCCTATGCTCACGACCGTGACGCGGGAGCTCGACCAGTTGCGCGCCGTGCTCGACGGCCTGCGTGCCGGCGTGCTGCGCAAGGTGGCGGGGCTCAGCGACGAGGACGCCCGCCGCAGCACGGTCGGCTCGGGCACCAACCTGGCCGGGCTGCTCCAGCACCTGACCTTCGTCGAGTCGATGTGGTTCGAGGAGATCGTCGCCGGTGGTGCGGCCGCACGCGGAAGCCGTTCGATGACGGTGGATCCGGCGGTACCACTGCGCACGCTGCGGGCCGGGTACCGGGCCGCCTGCGACGCGAGCGATCGGATCATCGCCGTGACCGGGCCGCGTCAGCGGTCGGCGGTCACCGCGCTCAGAGCTGCGACGAAGCGGCTGAGCAGCCGCGCGAAGTCGGCGCGGTCCCGGGCCGACCACCCGTCCATGGCCTGCCCGGCGACCTGCCGGCGGAACGCGTGGATCTCCGCCGACACGCGCCGCCCCGACGCCGTGCGCACCAGCAGGGCCCGCCGCCCGTCGGACTGATCGGCCACGCGCCGCACCAGTCCCGCCTCGACGGCGGCCGCGACGAGCTTGCTCGCGCGCGGCTGGTCGATCCCCAGGGCGGCGGCCACGCTCGTGACGGTCGCCGGCGTCTGCGCCTCCTCGGCCTGCTCGATCGCGTCCAGCACCTCCGCGCCGCTGCTCAGGGCGGTGGGTCGGTGATCGGCGGCCAGCCGGGCCAGCGCGCGCCGGCTCTGGCTTCGGCGCAACGCCACCATCGCGCGTTCGACCGTCTCGACGTGCTCGTCGCTCTCGGGTGCCACGAGCGCAAACTATATGCTAAACAACATGTACATGACAGGAGGCATGCGATGGAACGACCCATCGGCTACTGGCTCAAGCGACTGGACGGCCGGATCGAGACGGCGTTCGCGCGGGTGCTCGCCGGCGAGCAGCTGACCCGGCGGCACTGGCAGCTGCTGAACGTCGTCCGCGAGACCCCGCGCGACGCGGCCGGGATCGCCGGGGCGCTGCACCCGTTCACGGGGGTGGACGAGACGCTCGACGGGCTGACCCGACGCGGCTGGATCGCCGGCGACGACGCCGGGCGCTACGGGCTCACGCCCGCCGGCGTGGCCGGATACGCCGCCGTGGCGGAGAAGGCACACGCGATGCGCGCCGCCATGGCCGACGGCGTGACGGAGGACGACTACCGCACGACGCTGCGCGTCCTGCGCCGCATGACCGACAACCTGGCCCCGGGGCCGGACGGTGCACAAGAGGGCGACGAGTGAGCCGCCGGCCACGTAATACCGGCGGAGTTAGGTGGCGGGGGTGGTTTCGGGCGCGGCCGAGGGGGATTCGGAGTCGAGCGGCTCCCACTCGTCCGGTTCGGCCGGCTCGGCGACCCCGACCCGCAGCCCCTCGAGCTGAGCCGCGAACGCCAGCCCCAGGAAGAGCGAGATCCCCGTGAGGTTGGCCCACAGCAGCAGCGCCATGATCCCGGCCAGCGCCCCGTACGTGGAGTAGAACGCGTCGCTGCTCCGCACGTAGATCGCCAGCATGATCGACACCAGCCACCACAGCACCGTCGCGAGCCCGGCCCCGAACAGCAGCCACGACAGCGCGGGCTGGCAGCGGCGCGGCGAGTGCCGGAAGAGCACCCCCACGGACAGCACCGTCAGCGCCAGGCTGACCGGCCACCGCACGATGTCGAACGTCGTGTGCATCCACGGCGACCAGGCGTACCACCTGTCCAGCGACGCGCCGACCGCCTCACCGGCCACCAGCAGCACGAAGCCGCCGGCCGCCGGGATGCCGGCCACGATCGCCAGGACGAACGCCCGCAGGTACTTCCACTGCACCGGCCGGTCGCGTTCGACGCCGTAGATGCGGTTGGCGCCGCGTTCGATCTGGGCGATGGCGCTGGTGAGCGCGAACAGCCCGGTGATCAGGCCGAGCGTCAGGGCCACCTCGCCCGCCTCCTCGGCACCCTCGGTGTCGAGCAGGAGTTCGCTGACGATGCCCTCGCTGGTGCCCGGCGTGAGGGCCAGCACGACGTCCGCCACCACCCGGCCGCCCTCCTCGACGCCCAGGTCGCTGGCGAGCCCGACGAGCGCGATGAGGAACGGCACGGTGGCGAGACAGATCTGCAGCCCCAGCGCCCGGGCGTGGGAGAACCCGTCGCCGTAGCGGAACCGCACGAAGGCGTCGACGAACAACCGCCATCCGCCGTACCTGCGCAGCGTGTGCCACGCGTCGTCGGCGGACAGCTGGTCGTCGTCCATCGTCCGGGTCTCCGGGACCCTGACCGTGCTGCTCATCTGCTGGCACACTCGCTCATAGGGAGAAGCTAGCTGAGCACCGATCTAGCGGCAGCGGCGTCCTCCGCCGCGAGCGCGGCCTTGGCGATCTCCGCGCATTCGGCCAGCGTGTACCGGGCCAACGACTCCCGCACCGCCGGCACGCTGCGTGGCGACATCGACAGGCTGCTGATGCCCAGGCCGGTCAGCACCACCGCGAGCCCGGGATCCGAGGCCGCCTCGCCGCACACGCCCACCGACCTGCCGGCCGCCTTGCCCGCCGCCGCGCAGGTGGCGATCAGTTCGAGCAGTGCGGGCTGCCACGGGTCGAGAAGTTCGGCCAGCTCGCCGCACATCCGGTCGGCGGCGAAGGTGTACTGGCTGAGGTCGTTCGTGCCGATGCTGAGGAAGTCGACACCGCGCAGCATCGCGGCCGACCGCAGGGCAGCGGCCGGGACCTCGATCATCACGCCGGCCGTCGCGATGCCCGCCGCGCGGCACTCCTCCGCGAAGCGCGCACCCTCCGCCGGGGTGGAGATCATCGGCGCCATCACCCAGACGTCCGCGTCCGTCGTCCGGGCCGCCTCCGCAATGGCTTTCAGTTGGGAACGGAGGACAGCCGGCCGCTTCTCCGCGATGCGGATTCCGCGCACCCCCAGGGCAGGGTTGGGCTCGTCATCGGGAGTGATGAACGGCAGCGGCTTGTCGGCACCGGCGTCGAGCGTGCGCACGACCACCTTCCGCGAGCCCATCGCCTCGAACACCGCCCGGTACGCCTCGACCTGTTCGTCGAACGACGGTTCCTCGGCGCGGTCGAGGTAGAGCAGCTCGGTGCGGAACAGCCCGATGCCCTCCACGCCGTCGCCGAGCCCACCGGCGAGGTCCTTCGCCGAACCGACGTTCGCGAGCAGCTGCACGCCGTGGCCGTCGGCGGTGCGCCCCGGCCCGCTGCTGGCGGCCAGGGCGGCCCGGCGCGCGGTCTCCCGTGCGGTGCTCTCGGCGACCTCCTCGGCGGTGACGCCCACCCGCACCTCGCCCGTGCTGCCGTCGACCGTCACCGGCATGCCGTCCACGACGGTCAGGATGTCGGGGCAGCGAACGACGGCCGGCAGGCCCAGCCCGCGGGCCAGGATCGCCGTGTGGCTGGTCGGGCCGCCGGCCGCGGTCACCAGCGCCACCACGCTCCGCGGGTCGAGTCCGGCGGTGTCGGCGGGGGAGAGGTCGTTCGCCACGAGTACGAACGGGTGACCGGGCGAGGGGATCCCCGGCATGGACCGGCCGAGGGCCACGGCGACCGCCCGGTCCCGAAGGTCGTCGAGGTCGGCGACGCGTTCGGCGAGATAACCGCCGGCCGCCTCGAACGCCGCCCGGTGCACCGCGATGGCCGCGTCGATCGCGTGCGCGGCATCGGCACCGCCCCGGATCTCCTCCTCCACGGCATCCGCGAGCGCGGGGTCGGCGGCCATCATCGACTGGGCGTTGAGGATCTGTCCGGCCGGCGAGTCCCCGGCCGCCCGCGCACGACGTTCCAGATCAGCGGAAACGTCGGCGAGGGCGGCCCGGCCCCGCGCCACCTCGCTGTCCACGTCGGACACCGCGGTGGGCGGGGGCAACTCGGGCGGGGGAGCCACGGAGTAGACCGGCCCCGCGGCGAACCCGGGAGAGACCCCGATCCCCTTGAGGGAGGTCATGACGCTGTTGACTCTTCGGCGTCGAGGTTCTGCTCCAGCAGGTCCGCGAGCGCGTCGACGGCCTCCTGGGCACCGTCACCGTCGGCGGCCTCGAGGGTCACCTCGGTGCCGTGCTTCGCCCCGAGCGACAGCACCGACAGCATGCTGCGCGCGGGAACGGGCTTTTTCTCGCCGGTCCGGATGGTCACCGGAACGGGCTGGGCGGCCGCCGCCGCGACGAAGAGCGCGGCGGGGCGGGCGTGCAAACCGCTGGTCGAACCGATGGTGACGGTGCGGGAGGGCATGGCGGGGTCCTCTCTCAGGGCTCGATGGTGACCTTGATCGCTTCGCCGCGCGCGACGATGTCGAACGCCTCCAGGGCGCGGTCGAGCGGCAGCCGGTGCGTGATCAGATCGGAGACCGGGACCTCGCCCGACGCGATCAGGCGCAGCGCCTCGGCGTTGTGCGACGGCGCCGAACCGTTGGCGCCGACGACGGTCAGCTCCCGGTAGTGCACCAGGTTCGAGTCGAGCGTGATCGTCGGCTTGTCCTTCGGCAGGCCGCCGAAGAGGCTGATCCGCGCGCTGCGGGCGGCCATCTGGATGGCCTGTTCCTGCGCGGCACCCGATGCGGCGGCCGTGATGATGACGTCGGCGCCCCGCCCGTCGGTCAGCTTGAGCACGGCGTCCACGACGTCGGTCTCGCTGCCGCAGATCGCGGCGTCCGGGTGGACCAGCCCGGCCGCGAGGTCGAGCCGCTCGCGGTTGAGGTCGACGAGGAACACGCGGTTCGCGCCGCGCGCGCGGGCCAGCCGCACGTGCAGGCAGCCGATCGGGCCGGAGCCGATGATGACGACGTCGTCGCCGGGGCCGACGTTCGCCAGCTCCTGGCCGTTGAGCACGCAGGCGAGCGGCTCGGCGACGGACGCCTCGGCGAAGCCCACCCCGTCCGGGATGCGGTTGAGGCCGTTGACGGCGAGCACCTTGGCCGGAACGACGACGTACTCGGCGAACCCGCCGTCGTACTGGTATCCGATCGACTCCTGGTGCGCGCAGACGCTCATCCGGCCGCGGGTGCACTCGCCGCAGGTGCCGTCCGGGACGGCGGCGATGATCTGCACCCGGTCGCCGACGGCCCAGCCCTCGACCCCTTCACCGAGTTCGCTGACCTCGCCGGCGATCTCGTGCCCCATCACCCGCGGCGGCGTGATGTTCTGGTGCCCGAACTTCGAGATCTTCACGTCGGTGCCGCAGGTGGAGCAGTTGCGCACCCGTACCTGGACGTCGCCGGGGCCTGGGGTCGGGACCGGGGCGTCCTCGATGCGGACGTCGCCGGGAGCGTGGAATCGGACCACCTTCATGAAGCGGAACCCTCTCGCATGGGTGCTAGTAGTTGCAGTACCTGATCTGGTTCGGTCGCGTTGCGCAGCTCGGCGGCCTGGTCGGGATCCATGAGGATCTCCGCGAGCGCGGCGAGCAGCGCCACGTGGCCGTCGCCCTTGGCGGCGATGGCCACGCACACGGTGACCCGCTCGCCGTCCCAGTCGACGCCGTCGGGGAAACGGAGCACCGCGAGCGCGTCGCGCCGCACGGCCTCCTTGCCGGCGAGGGTGCCGTGCGGGATGGCGACACCCTCACCGATGTAGGTCGAGACGGAACGCTCGCGGGCCAGCATCGCGTCGACGTACGAGCCGTCGGTCGCACCGATCTCCACGAACGTCTCGCCGCACTGGCGGATCGCGTCGGCCCGGTCGGCCGCGGTGGCGGCGAGCCGGATGGCCCGCCGCTCCAGCAGTTCTTCCTCAGCCACGGATGTCGCCACCCGTCTGGATCGCCTTGACCACCGCCGCGGCGGCCGGGTCGCCGATGAACACCTGGATGGGCACGATCACCTTGTCCGGCGCGCTCGCCCGGGCCCGATCGGCCAGCCCCTTGTGGCAGATGACCACGTCGGCGTCGGCCGGGATCGAGTTGACCGGGGTGTGCTCGACGGTGACGGCGTTCGCCTTGAGTTGCTTGCGCAGCATGCTGGCGAGCATCACGCTGCTGCCCATTCCGGCGTCGCAGGCGACGACGACCTTCTTGACTTCCTTGCCGCTGATGGTGGTGGTCATGGCGGAACTACACCTCCGTGGTTGCGCGGTTTGACGTGGTGGGCTGGGTGCCGTTCGCCGAGGGCTCGTCGGCCGCGGTCACTGCCTCGGCCCCTTCCTCCTCGGTCTCCTCATCCTTCTCCAGCCGGCCGAACCCGAGCAGTGCCGAGTTGACGGCGAAGCTGACGGCGGCGGAGATCAGGATCCCCAGGATGACGCCGAAGTAGCCGCCCTTGGGCGTGACGGCGAGGTAGGCGAAGATGCTGCCCGGCGCGGGGGAGGCGACCAGGCCGGCACCCGTGATCATGAACGTCGCCACACCGGCGGCGCCACCGGCCATCATGCCCAGGATCAGGCGCGGCTTCATCAGCACGTACGGGAAGTAGATCTCGTGGATCCCGCCGAAGAAGTGGATGACGATGGCGGCGGGGGTGGTGCCGCGCATCATCTTCGGGCCGAAGAACATGAAGGCGAGCAGGAGGCCGAGACCGGGTCCGGGGTTGGACTCGATCATGAACAGGATGGACTTGCCCTTCTCCTGCACGTCGGTGACGCCGAGCGGCGTGAACACGCCGTGGTTGATGGCGTTGTTGAGGAACAGCACCTTGGCCGGCTCGACGAGAACGGACGCCAGCGGCAGCAGGCTGTTGTCGACCAGCCAGTCGACGGCGTTCCCGGCGACCTTGGTGAACCAGTCGACGACCGGGCCGATGAAGTACAGGCCGGGGATCGCCATGGCACCGCTGATGATGCCGAGCGAGAAGTTGTCGACCAGCATCTCGAAGCCGGGCCTGACCCTGTCCTGGACGAGGCCGTCCCACAGCTTCACGATGTAGGCGGTCAGCGGGCCCATGATCATGGCGCCGAGGAACATCGGCACCGTGGAGCCGACGATGACACCGATCGTCGCGACCGCACCGGCGACGGCACCGCGCTGGCCGTGCACGATCCGGCCGCCGGTGTACCCGATGAGGGTCGGCAGCAGGTAGGTGATCATCGGGCCGACGAGTTCGGCGATCTTGGCGTTGGGGGTCCAGCCCTTCTCGATGAAGAGGGCGGTGATCAGGCCCCACGCGATGAACGCGCCGATGTTGGGCATGACCATGCCGGCCAGGTGGCCGCCGAACCTCTGGACGGAGGCCTTGAGACCGGTCCCCGTCACTCTCGGGGTGTAGCTCACGTCGGACATGGGGGGTGGCTCCTTACGCAGGTACGCGAGGGGTCAGGGGGTAGGTAATGGTCGGACCTGGTCCGGCCTGGGGTGGATGCGAACGTGTTGCCGGAGCAGATCGGACGGGCCGGGCATCGTGCTGCCGGGGAGGCTGACCGCAGCGGCGCCCCACGCCAGCCCTTCGGCCAGGGCCTCGGCGCCGGAGGCGCCCGCCGCGAGGAAGCCGGCGAGGAGGGAATCGCCGGCACCCACCGAACTGCGTGGCCGTTCGACCGGCGAGTCTCCGGCCACCACCCCGTCGTCGTCGACGAGGACGGCGCCGTCGGCCCCGAGGGAGGCGAGCACCGCACCGGCGCCCCATTCCCGCATCTGTCGGGCGGCGTCGATGACGTCACCCAGTGACGTGAGCGGACGGCCGACGGCCTCGGCCAGCTCCTCACGATTGGGCTTGACCAGGGCCGCGCCGGCGGAGGCCGCCGCCCGCAGGGCCGGTCCGCTGGTGTCGACCGCGAGCCGGACGCCCGCCGCCGTCACCCTCTTGCAGAGCTCGGTGAACGCCTGCACGGGCAGCCCCGGCGGCACACTGCCGCACGCGACGACCCAGTCAGCGCTGGAGACAACGCCGAGCACCTGGCGGATGACCGCCTCGAACTCCTCCGGCGACAGGCTCGGCCCCGGTTCGTTGACCTTGGTGACCGTGCCGTCCGGCTCCGCGAGCGTCATGTTCGAGCGGGTCCGGCCCCTGATCGGGACGGCCAGCACGTCGACGCCCTCCTGCACCAGCAGGTGGATGAGCTGCGCGCCCTCGTCGCCCCCGCAGGGCACCACGGCCCGGTTGGGAACGCCGTTGGCGAGCAGTGCGCGCGACACGTTCACCCCTTTGCCGCCGGGGTCGACCTGCGCCGCGGTGGCGCGGATGACCTCTCCCCGGACCAGCTCGTCCACTTCGACGGCGCGGTCCAGGCTGGGGTTCAGCGTGACGGTGACGATCATGCGCGGACCACCCGGACACCGGCCGCCTCGACGTCGGTGACGAGGTCGTCGTCGAGTCCGGTGTCGGTGATCAGCAGATCCAGATCGGACAACTGGCCGAACCTCGCCAGGTAGTCATTGCCGATCTTCGTGTGGTCGGCGAGCAGCACCGTGCGGCGGGCCGCCGTGATCATGGCCCGCTTGACGGCCGCCTCGGCCGGGTCCGGGGTGGTGAGGCCGCGTTCGACGGAGCAGCCGTTGGCGCCGAGGAACGCCACATCGACGTAAAGGTCGGCGAGCGGGCGCAGCGCCCAGTCGTCGACCGTCGCGAGGGTGCGTCCGCGTAACCTGCCGCCGAGCAGCAGCACGTTGATGTTGGCGCGCGAGGCGAGCATCGTCGCGAGGACGGGAGAGTTGACCACCACGGTCAGCTCCCGATCCAGGGGGAGTGCCTGGGCCAGCCGGGCGGTGGTGGTGCCGGCGTCCAGGATGATCGCCCCGTCCTCGGGCAGCTCGGACAGGGCCGCCTTGGCGATGCGTTCCTTCTCGACCGTGAGCACCGCGTCCCGGGTGGCGACGGCGGGCTCGAAGCCGATGCGCTCGACGGGAATCGCTCCGCCGTGGACGCGCCGGAGTACCCCTGCGCGCTCCAACGTGGTGAGATCCCTACGGATAGTTTCTGCCGTGACGTTGAGCGTGTCGGCGAGGGCGGCCACGTCGACCCGACCCTCGACTCGCGCCAACCGCAGGATCTCCTGCTGGCGTTCTTCGGCGTACATGTGGTTTCACCGCCGTTTCGTTTTGCTTGCGGATTTGTTTACGCCTGTTTGTGTGGGCCGTCAAGGCCAAGTTTGGCGTCGATTTCCCTGAACGGGCACAGCAAGAAGGCCGCGGAGCTGGGCTCCACGGCCTTACATGTATGAATTGTGCGGTTATGAACCTGCTTCGGAGGCGGGCCCCCGCAGCTCCCGATCCCACAGACGTTCACAGATCCGTTCGACGCCGGCGGCCAAATGCCGGCGGTACGTGCTGAACGGCAGTCCCAGTCGCTCGGCCGCGGCCTCCTGGGTCGGCGCGCCCTGGCGGTACGTGGCGACCACCGCGCGGTGCAGCTTGGCCTCCCGCGGGTCGTCCCGCATCCCGTCCACGGCCTCGTTCAGCGCGGCGCGCAGCCGCTCGGCCGGGGAGCCGTCCGCCTGGTCGGTCACCAGCCGGCTGCGGGCCAACGGGTTCGTGGCGAGCAGGTCCGGCTGGCGCCACGCCCGCAACGCGTCGCGCACCGCCGTGTCGAACTCCCCGCGCGCCAGCACCGTGAGCTCCAGCCCCGCGCCGATCTTCGGCATCGCCCGCGGGCCGAACAGCGCCTGCAGCGCACCCACCGCCAGCCACCGGTCCGGCGGCGTCACCCGCCAGTCGTGCGCGAAGATCCCGTACGCCCGGCCGCCGACCTCTGGCCGGCAGCGCTGCACCAGCTGCTGGTCGGTGTAGGCCATCAGCGGCTCCCAGTACTCCGGATCCGCCATCGCCGCGAACGACCACGCCACCCGTTCGTCGCGCACCCAGCCCGCGACGACGCGCCAGAGCATCATGTCCATCACGGGCGACGGCCGCATGTAGGAGCCGGCCGCCACCAGGAACCTGGTGATCGTGATCGTCTCGCCGCTGCGCACCGGCCCCGCCGCGCGACAGTGCGCCCACGCCGCGGCGACGACGGGATCGGCCGACAGTTCCTCCGTGGAGCAGTGCGCCGAGCGCAGCTGGCCCATGAAGCCGACGACCTCGCCGGTGTCGGCGCGCTTGTGCACCCAGAAGCCCTCGGGTTGGCGTTCCAACCAGAACTCGACGAGCGCGGCGGAGGCCGGACCCTCCGCGGACAGCGCCAGGCGCAGCACGTCGGCGCGATCCTCGGGCAGGTATCGGCACTCCACGAACTCCCCGATCCGGGTGTACGTGATGAAGCGCGAGATGACGCCGCCCCGCCGGTTGAGATAGCAGAACGCCGTCGCCGCCGGCAGCACACCGGCCTCGGGCGCGTCCCGGATCCGCTCGATGACGTGCGAACGGATCGTGTCGTGCAACGCCCGGTAGCCGTGCGGATCGCGCCAGCGCAGGTCGGTGTCGATCGCCTCGCGGGCGGCGCCGGTCGGGAACAGCCCGTGCCGCCCCGAGTCGATGAACGGCAGCCGCCGCAGCCAGGCGAACAGCGTGCCGGCGTCGTCCGGCAGCACCGAGCGCAGCAGATCCTCGGTGGTGGTGTGGGCGTGCGCGCAGACCTCCAGCGCCCGCCGGTGCGCCGCGGACGGCGGCTCGCCGACCATCCGGGCGAGCAGCGTCTCCACCATGTACCGGTCCGGCGACCACGTGCCGGAGCGCCCGGCGGACTCGGCCGCCAGGCACAGCGCCAACGGGTGGCCGCTGGTGAACCGCAGCACCGGCTTGTGCGCCTCGGCCGGGACGTCGCGGCGTTCGAGCAGCTCCACGGCGTCGTCGCGGTCCAGTTCGGTCAGCCGCAGCACGCACAACGCCTCGGCCCAGCCGGCGTCGGACTGCCAGCCCAGGTCCGGTGGCCGCCGCCCGGCCAGCACCACGAGCACACCCACCGGCAACCGCGGCAGGAACCGGTCCCGCAGCCACAACTCCAGCCCCTGGCAGTGCTCGAAGCCGTCGACCAGGAGCACGGTCCGGTCGTCGGTGAGCGCGTCGCCGGCAGCCTCGCGGAACGCCGCCGGCGTCGGACTGATCGCCCGGCCGTCCAGCTCCACCACGGTCCGGCCGCGGTCGCGCGCCTCGTCGGCGTAGCGCTGTAGGAGTGCGGATTTCCCGATTCCGCCGGGGCCGTGCAGGAATATCGCGGCTATCGTCTGGCCCGCGTCGTCGAGGGCGTCGCGGAACACGGAAAGCTCCGTGCGTCGTCCCACGAACGCTCGTTCTCGCGCTGCTCTGAGCCGCTCCCCCAAACGGCTCGACTGGACGTTCCCGGTCGGCATTGGCCGACAGTAATGCGCGCAGCGCGGGTTTTCCCTATCGGGAATCCGGGGTGTGACCTTGTCGTTCGGGTGTCACCGAGTGGATCACCCGTTCGGCCGATCCCTTTTTCGGGGGCATGCGATGTACCCCTATGCCACGGGAGTGGTAGCACCATAAACGGCACCGTGCCGTACGTCCACACCTCGGTCGCAGGGTGTGATCAAACCCTTAGTTTTCCGGGCTGCACTGCTAGTTGCGCACCGCGCGGCGCCAGGCCCGCAGGCCGAGCACGGCGACGGCGGTGCCGAACGTCAGTGAGGCGACGATCAACAGCGCGTGCACCCAGAGGAAGCTCGTCGGGGTGTCGCCGGACCAGGCCCGGTCGTCCTTCCAGACGGCCACCGCGAACCGGGGCCAGATCAGCCAGTTCCACGCGCCGAACAGGATCAGGAAGGCGGCCCAGCGCCGCGAGATCACCACGACATGTGAGTATGTCAAGCCCGTCCGAGCCGTCGGGTCGTCGGTTACCGGACCCGGCTCGCCTTCTCCGTCGATCGGGTTAACGAGAAAGCGCACCCCCGCTCGCCATTTGGCCGGACCCGGACAACGTGTTTCCCATAGTTGTGCGCTCCGCTTCCGGATTCCTGTCGGACGCCCTACCTTCGCGGATATCCGCTGCCTGATGGGAAAAGTTGATGTTGGCTGACCTGCTCCCACTGTTCATTGCGATCGTGGCAGTCGTGGCGATGATCCTTGTTGTTCTCGCGGTGCGGCGCCGGCCGGGTCGTGTCGGCATCAAGATTTTCGGCTCGCGTGTCGACCTCGACGGGCCCGGAATCGTGCCGCGCCCGAGGCGAAATCTTCTCATGCGACGGAACGGCTTGCGCAATTCCGAGGTTCGGACAACCTCCGGAGCAACGGTGGAGCTGACCTCGAACGAGTTCGTGGACAGCGTCGTCCGCGTCGAGAACGACACCGACGCCGGCGGCCCCGGAAGAGAGGACCGGCGTCCCTGATGGCCCTGCACATCAACCGGACCGCGGAGCTGGGCAGCATTCGCGAAGTGCTCGGACGAAAAGATCCGGCGGCGCACTTCATCGCCGTCGAGGCCGGCGAGAACATGGGAAAGACGGCCATGCAGATCGAGCTTCTGCAGAACGAATCTATCGATGCGCGGCGCGTGCGGATAGATCTCGAGGGCCTGACGTCCATCGACTCGATCCTCAGCGCGCTCGCCGCTCAATTGCGTGCCGTCGGCATCCGAACGGACAAGTACGCCATGCGCCTGGAGGAGCTGGTGGCTCCGCCCAGGGTCGACATCCGTCGGGTGCGCCTGCGGCAGACCTCTCTACGGATCTCCTCCAACTCCTATCAGGATGCCGTCAGCCGGCGCGAGATCCTGCTGGAACAGCTGGTGGCGGACCTACAGGCGGATTGCAGGAAGTCCACGCTGATCCTGGTCGACAGCTACGACAGGGTCGGGGAGGAGTGCCGCTCATGGCTGCCCCAGGTGTTCGTGCCCCGCCTGATGACGGTGCCGCGACTTGTGCTCGTCGTCGCCGGGCGCGAGACGAGACGGCTGACCGACTCTCAGGGCCGTGCGACGGTGCTGCAACTGCCGCCGTTCCGGTCGAAGCACGTGGCCGACTGGATGCGCGCGCTCGCGGCCACCTATCCGCCCACGACGTTGGAAGCCGTCGCCGGGGCGCTGTGCTTTGTCGGACAGGGCAACCCCGCGGACATCGGCGGGATCCTGGCGGGGCTCAAATGTCTTGAATGGAAGTGTCCGTGACCCTCATGTCGCAGGCGGCGGTGCGGGAAGCATGTCTGGCGGGGTTCTCCGGCACCGAGCGAAACCTGGTGCTGCGGTTGGCGATCCTCGGTGAGTTCGACGATGCGTTGATCGCGGCCGTTTCGGGCGATTCCGGGGAATGCGCGGCGGACCTTCTCGACTCCGTCGTCGTCGAGTGGCTTCCGCAAACGGTGCCCCAGCGATACCGGGTCAACCCGGGCCTCAAGGATCTCATCGCCGCTGAATGCGATCCGGCCGACGCCGCGGAGACGCATCGGGCCGCGGCCGATTTCTACGCGCGTCAGGCAAACGCACGCGAGGCCGAAACCGATTTTGACGCCGCACTTCGCTGCCTGCGTCATCTGGTTCATGTGGACGGCGGGGCGGCGATCGACCAGCTCATGAATTTCTGCGCGGAGGCGCTGGCCCGAGGCGACCTGGAATTCGTTTTCCGTGCGGTGCGCACGGTCGAGCCCGTCGACCCGGACGAGCCGCGTGGGGTGTTGCTCCAACTGCTCCTCGCCACGGCCGCATTTCTGCTCAGTTCCGTCGACGACACCGAAGGCCTCAGGCCGATGGCCGACGGACTCGAAAAGGCAATCGCCGCCGCCTCCTCGATCGCGACGGAGGAGGATCGATGGCTGATTCTCGTCGCGGAGCGGGTCGGTATCGACCCGTCGGCGGACACCGCGGGCGCGCGGCCGGCGAAACTCCGACTGCGGGCGTCCGCGAAGCACCGGGCCCGCCCACCGAGGGGTGCCGGACCGGGAACGATCACCGTGGACCCGGTTTCGACCAGGCCCTCCATGCGCAGTTCCGGCCGATGGTGGATCGGGGCCGCCGCCGCTGTGGTGGCCGTCGTGCTGGCTTACGGCGGCAGTATGACCTTCGCCGGATGGTTGACGGCAGCGCCCCGAGGCGAGCGGCCCGGTGGAAGTTCCGCCACTCCGGCGGCGCTTCCCGCGACTGCCCCCTCCACCACGGACCTGGGCCGTTGTGGCCGTTGGCCGGTCCGGATCCGGTCGTTCGACGCCCCGCGGGCGGCGGAGGTCGAGGTGTGCAGCCCGGCGCCGCAGGGCCATACCTACTGGGCCGTGTACCGACAGTTGAAGGTCGGCGGAAGCTGGACCTACTTTCCGCTGTTCGCACTCGAGTCCGGCGGGCCCGGGACGAAGTCGTACGCCGTGCCCCAGCCGTCCGGAGTGATCACGACGCCGTCCTCGCCGGAGTGCGACAAGTGCCTGACGGACACCCTGGGCCTTCTTGTCGTCGTCGTCGCTGACGGTGATTCCGCGACGCTGGCGGCCAACCGTGGGTCCGATGTCGCCGCGTCGCTCGACGCCAGGCTTCTGATCGCCGCTTCGGATCCGTACATGATCTATTAGGGGAGCGAGGGCCTATCGCCAGCCGCGTGGATGACCGTCGCCCCGCCGGCCGCTGCCGCCCTCGGCAGTGCCGGCGGCCTCCGCGAGCACCTGTGCCAGTTCGTCGAAGCCGTCGCGGACCAGCCCGACCGTGATGCGCAGATGGTCGGTCCCCGACGGGCTCACCTCGAACGGCGCACCCGGCGCGACGGCGATCCCGTGGGCCGCGAGCGAGAGCAGCGCCACCTGCTGGTTGGCGACCTCCAGCCACAGGTTGATGCCGTCGTCGGCGCTCGCCCGGGCACCCCGCGCCGACAGGGCCGTCAGGAGCGAGCTGCGGCGGTGCTCGTACGACGTTCGCGCGAAGGAAATGCGCTCGACGGTGGCGGGGTCGGTCAGCAGCTCGACCAGGACGGCCTGGAGCAGGCGGGACGACCAGCCCGGGCCGAGCAGCCGGCGGTCGGTGATGAGCGTGATCAGGTCGCCGGGACCGCCGATCGCGGCCAGGCGCAGGTCGGGGCCGTGGCTCTTGGAGAAGCTGAGGACGTGGACGGTCCGCTCGGGCAGCCGGAGTCCGAGGCTGACCGGCGGGGCGGTGGCGATGTCGCCGGCGTGGTCGTCCTCGATCACGAGCGTGCCGGGGTGGCCCCGCAGCACCTCGGCCAGCTCGGCCGCGCGGGCCGCGCCCATGCTCGCCCCGGTCGGGTTGTGCGCGCGCGGCTGCAGGAAGACCGCGACCGGCGAGTGCGCCGTCAGCGCCGCGCGGAGCGCGTCGGGGCGCATCCCCTGTCCGTCGACCGGGACGCCGACGACGGTGGCGCCGACCGCGTCGAGCAGGTCCAGCATCGGGGGGAACGCCGGATCCTCGACCAGCACGTGATCCCCGAAGCGCACGGTGGCGGAGGTGATCCGGTCGAGCGCGTCCAGCGCACCGTCGACGACGGTCAGCCGATCCGGCGGGAACGGCCACCGCGCCCGCAGCACCTCCTCGAGGGCCGGCAGCACGGGCTCGTCGAGATAGCTCGTCGTCAGGCGCGAGTCGCCCACCCGGCCGAGCAGCGCGGCCAGGTCGGGCAGCAGGTCGTGATCGGGCACACCGGTGGAGAAGTCCCGCGGCAGCGTCGTGGGCCGCGGCGTGACGGCCGCGAAGCGCAGCCGCTGCCGCGGCACGGCCGGCGTGCGCACGAACGTCCCGGACCGCCCGCGCGTCTGGATCGCGCCGGCCCGCGCGAGCGAACGCCACGCCTCGCTGACCGTGGTGGGGCTGATGCCCAGCTCCCGCGCGACGGCGCGAACGGTCGGCAGGCGGGTACCGGCGGGGAGATCCCCGGTGGTGACCAGGCGGCTGACGGCGGCGGCGATGCCGCGTGCGCTCCGGTCGTCGACGGCCTTGGTGATCAGGGAGAGCACCGTAATTTCTCCGAAACGCAGAGTCTTCTGAAAACAGCATGTAACAAACGAAGCGTTGTCCGCCTAGGGTTGTGTCATTAAAGTCCTACGCCATCCGGACCGCAAAACACAATGTGGACCCGAGGGGACGGCCATGACAGGAATCGTCCGTGCCGCCATCGTCCAGACCAACTGGACCGGCGACAAAGAATCGATGATCAAGGCGCATGAGGAGTACGCCCGCCAGGCGGCCGCACAGGGCGCCAAGGTGATCTGCTTCCAGGAACTCTTCTACGGCCCGTACTTCTGCCAGGTGCAGGAGAAGGAGTTCTACTCCTACGCCGAGAGCATCCCCGGCCCCACCACCGAACGCTTCCAGGCACTCGCCGCGGAGCTCGGCATGGTGATGATCCTGCCGATGTACGAGCAGGAACAGCCCGGCGTGCTGTACAACACCGCCGCCGTGCTCGACGCGGACGGCCGCTATCTCGGCAAGTACCGCAAGCACCACATTCCCCAGGTGAAGGGCTTCTGGGAGAAGTTCTACTTCCGTCCCGGCAACCTCGGGTATCCCGTCTTCGACACGGCGGTCGGCAAGGTCGGCGTGTACATCTGCTACGACCGGCACTTCCCCGAGGGCTGGCGGGCGCTCGGGCTCGCCGGCGCGCAGCTCGTCTTCAACCCGTCCGCCACGTCGCGCGGCCTCTCGGCGTACCTGTGGAAGCTCGAACAGCCCGCCTCCGCCGTCGCCAACGAGTACTTCATCGGGGCGATCAACCGCACCGGCATCGAGGACCTGGGCGACAACGACTTCTACGGCACCTCGTACTTCGTGGACCCGGAGGGCAAGTTCGTCGGCGAGGTGGGCGACGCGCACAATCCCGAGCTGATCGTGCGGGACCTCGACTTCGGGCTGCTCGAAGAGGTGCGCGACCGGTGGCAGTTCTACCGGGACCGCCGTCCCGAGTCGTACGGAGGGCTGGTCGCCCCGTGACTACTTTGTTAATTGTTAACGGCACGGTTATCGGTTCGGCCGGTCCTTACGCCGCCGACGTGCTCGTCGAGGGCGAGAAGATCGCCGCCCTCTTCGCGCCGGGCCGCGGCCCCGCCGACGTCGAGACCATCGACGCCACCGGCAAGTACGTCATCCCCGGCGCCGTCGACGCGCACACCCATATGGAACTGCCGTTCGGCGGCACCTTCGCCTCCGACACCTTCGACACCGGCACCCGGGCCGCCGCCTTCGGCGGCACCACCACCATCGTCGACTTCGCGGTGCAGCGCACCGGTGAGGTGGTGCAGGACGGCCTCGCGGCCTGGCACGGCAAGGCCGAAGGCAACTGCCACGTCGACTACGCGTTCCACATGATCCTGGGTGGGGTCGACGACGACTCGCTCAAGGCGATGGACCAGCTCGTCGCCGACGAGGGCATCACCAGCTTCAAGCTGTTCATGGCCTACCCGGGCGTCTTCTACAGCGACGACGGGCAGATCCTGCGGGCGATGCAGCGCGCGCGGGACAACGGCGCCGTGATCATGATGCACGCCGAGAACGGCATCGCGATCGACGTTCTCGTGCAGCAGGCGCTGGCCCGGGGCGAGACCGATCCGATCCACCACGGCATCACCCGCCCGCAGGCCCTGGAGGCGGAGGCCACCTCGCGGGCCATCCGGCTGGCCGAGGTCGCCCGGGACTGCCCGCTGTACATCGTTCACCTCTCGGCGAGTCAGGCCCTCGAAGAGGTCGCGGCGGCCCGGGACGCCGGGCGCAACGTGTTCGCCGAGACCTGCCCGCAGTACCTATACCTGACGCTGGAGGACCAGCTCGGCGCGCCCGGGTTCGAGGGGGCCAAGTGGGTCTGCTCGACGCCGCTGCGCTCCAAGCACGAGCCGCACCGCGCGGACCTCTGGAAGGGTCTGCGCAGCAACGACCTGGCCGTCGTGTCGACCGACCACTGCCCGTTCTGCTTCAAGGACCAGAAGGAACTGGGGCGCGGGGACTTCTCGAAGATCCCCAACGGGATCGGCGGCGTGGAGCACCGGGTGGACCTCGTGTACCAGGGCGTCGTCGACAAGCAGCTGTCGCTGGCGCGCTGGGTGGAGACGATCGCCACGACGCCGGCCCGGATGTTCGGGCTGTACCCGCGCAAGGGCGTCATCGCGCCGGGGTCCGACGCCGACATCGTCCTGTACGACCCGGCCGGCACCACCCGGATCGGCGTCGACACGCACCACATGAACATGGACCACTCCGCGTGGGAGGGCTACGAGATCGCCGGCCGGGTGCACACCGTCCTGTCCCGCGGCACGGTCGTGGTCGACGGCGACGGCAACTACCACGGACGCAAGGGCCACGGGCAGTACCTGCGCCGCGGGCTCAGCGACTACCTGCTCTAGGAAGGGGTCCTCTCATGCGAGAGGTGAAGCACTGGATCGACGGGCAGGCCGTCTCCGGCAAGGGGACGCACCGGCTGCCCGTGTGGGATCCCGCGACCGGTGAGCAACAGGCCGAGGTGGTCGCCGCGACGGCGTCCGAAGTGGACAGTGCGGTGGCGTCCTGCCGCAAGGCGTTCCCGGCCTGGCGGGCCGCGTCGCTCTCCCGGCGCGCCGAGGTGATGTTCCGTTTCCGGGAACTGGTGGACGCCAACCGGAAGGAGATCGCCTCCCTGGTCTCCGCCGAGCACGGCAAGACGGTGGCCGACGCCGGTGGCGAGTTGGCGCGCGGCCTGGAGAACGTCGAGTTCGCGTGCGGGGCGCCGCACCTGCTCAAGGGCGGGTACAGCGAACAGGCCGCCGGCGGCGTGGACGTGTACTCGATCCTGCAGCCGCTCGGCGTCGTCGCCGGCATCACGCCGTTCAACTTCCCGGCGATGGTGCCGATGTGGATGTTCTGCAACGCGCTCGTCGCCGGGAACGCCTTCCTGCTCAAGCCGAGCGAGAAGGACCCGTCGGTGTCGTTGCTCCTGGCCGACCTGCTGCGCCAGGCGGGGCTGCCGGACGGCGTGTTCAACGTGGTGCAGGGCGGCAAGGAGGCCGTCGAGGCGATCCTCGCGCACCCGGACATCGAGGCGGTCAGCTTCGTCGGTTCGACCCCGGTGGCGCGGCACATCTACGAACACGGGACCCGCGCGGGCAAGCGCGTGCAGGCCCTCGGCGGCGCGAAGAACCACATGGTCGTGCTGCCCGACGCCGACATCCCGGCGGCCGCCGACGCCGCCGTGTCGGCCGGCTACGGTTCGGCGGGGGAGCGCTGCATGGCCGTCTCCGTGGTGGTCGCCGTCGGCACCGCGGGGGACGAGTTGGTGCCGGCCATCGCCGAACGCATCGAGAAGATCAGGGTGGGGCCGGCTTCCGACCCCGATGCCGAGATGGGCCCGCTCATCACCGGCGAACACCGCGACCGGGTGGCCGGCTATCTGGACTCCTCCGGCGCCGACGTGGTGGTCGACGGGCGCACCGCCGACATCAGCGGCGGGCCGGGGTTCTTCCTCGCACCGTCCCTTGTGGACAACGTGACGCCGGAGTCGCCGTTCTACACCGACGAGATCTTCGGGCCGGTGCTGTCGGTGGTGCGCGTCGACACCTACGACGAGGCGCTGCACCTGGTGAACAGCAACCCGTTCGGCAACGGCACCGCCATCTTCACCCGGGACGGCGGGGCGGCGCGACGGTTCCAGTACGACGCGGTGTGCGGGATGGTGGGCGTCAACGTGCCGATCCCGGTTCCCGTGGCGTACTACAGCTTCGGCGGCTGGAAGGCCTCCCTCTTCGGCGACCTGCACATGTACGGGCCCGAGGGGCTGCAGTTCTACACCCGGACCAAGGTGGTCACCTCGCGCTGGCCCGACCCGGCCACCAGCCAGGTCGACCTCGGCTTCCCGAAAGTGAGGTGATTCCACAGTGGACTTCGGTGTGGTGTTCCAGTGCGACCCACCGGCCTCCTCGCTGATCGACCTGTCGAAACGCGCGGAGGCGGCGGGCTTCAGCCACGTGTGGACGTTCGACTCGCACGTGCTGTGGCAGGAGCCGTTCGTCATCTACAGCAAGATCCTCGCCGAGACCGAACGGGTCGTCGTCGGGCCGATGGTCACCAATCCGTCCACAAGGGACTGGACGGTGACGGCGTCCCTCTTCGCCACGCTGAACGACCTCTACGGCAACCGGACGGTCTGCGGCATCGGGCGGGGCGACTCGGCGGTGCGCGTGCTCGGCAGCCGCCCCACCACCCTGGCCGAACTGCGCGAGTGCGTCGGCGTCATCCGCGAACTCGCCAACGGCCGGGAGGTGACGCTGCGGGACAGGCGGCTCCGCTTCGAATGGGCCGGCGACAGCCGCCTGGAGGTGTGGGTGGCGGCCTACGGGCCCAAGGCGTTGGCGCTCACCGGAGAGGTCGGCGACGGGTACATCCTCCAACTGGCCGACCCGGACATCGCGGCCTGGATGATCGGGGCGGTGCGCGCCGCCGCGGAGAAGGCCGGGCGGGATCCCGCGGCGATCCGGTTCTGTGTCGCCGCCCCGGCCTACGTCGGCGACGACCTGACGCACCAACGGGAGCAGACCCGCTGGTTCGGCGGCATGGTCGGCAACCACGTCGCCGACATCGTGGCGCGCTACGGCTCCTCCGGCGGGGCGGTGCCCCAGGTGCTGACCGACTACATCGCCGGACGCCGCGGCTACGACTACGCCGAACACGGCCGGGCCGGCAACACGCACACCGACTTCGTCCCCGACGAGGTGGTGGACCGGTTCTGCATCCTCGGCCCGGTCGAACAGCACGTCAAACGCCTGGAGGAGCTGCGCGACCTGGGCGTCGACCAGTTCGCGCTCTACCTGCAGCACGACGCGAAGGACGAGACCCTCGCGGCCTACGGGTCTGACGTGATTCCGCATTTCTCATGAGGAAGGTTCTGGGTGCGCTCGCCGCCGTGCTCCTGGGCATCGTCGCCTGGGAGTCCTACAAGGCGGTGGGCGATCCGGACGGCACGGTCGTCGCCGGGGTGCGGATCCTGCCGCGCTCCGACGACGCGGCCATGCCGCATGTGCTGGACGTGGTGCGTCGGCTCGCCCGGCCGGAGCTGGCCGGCGGCCGTCCCGTGTGGCAGGTGCTCGTGGACGCGTGCCTGTTCACCCTGGGCATCACGACCGTCGGGTTTCTCGTCGGCGCGCTCGTCGGGCTGCTGCTCGCCGTGCTGATGCAGCGGTTCCGGGTCGCCGAGCGCGGGCTGCTGCCGTGGGTGGTGCTGTCCCAGACCGTCCCGCTGGTGGCGCTCGCGCCGCTGGTGGCGGGCTGGGGCGGGCGGATCTGGCCGGCGTGGATGTCGGTGTCGATGATCGCGGCGTATCTCGCGTTCTTCCCCGTGGCGGTGGGCATGCTGCGCGGCCTCCAGTCGCCGTCGCCCGCGGGCGTCGAGCTGATGCGCAGCTACGCGGCCGGCTGGTGGCGCACGCTGCTCAAGCTCCGCCTGCCGGCGGCGACGCCCTATCTCTTCCCGGCCCTGCGCCTGGCCGGTGCCGCCGCCGTCGTGGGCGCGGTCGTCGGAGAGATTTCCACGGGAACGCGGGGCGGCATCGGCCGGCTCGTCATCGAGTACTCCCGGGAGGCCACCACGGATCCGGCGAAGGTGTACACGGCGATGCTCGGCGCGGCCCTGCTCGGCCTCGTGGTCGCCGGAGCCGTTGCCGCACTCGAGTTTCCGCTCACCCGTCACCGGCGAAAGGTGCTTCTCCCATGACGGCGGTCTCTGTCCAGGGAGTGCGGAAGGTCTTCAACGCGGGCCGGAACGACGAGGTGGTCGCACTGTCCGATGTGGACCTGACCGTCGAGAGTGGACAGTTCGTCTCCCTCATCGGACCGTCCGGCTGCGGCAAGAGCACCCTGCTGCGGCTGATCGCCGACCTGACCGCACCGACCGCCGGCAGCGTCACGGTCGCCGGCAAACCCGCCCGCCGGGCCCGGCTGGACCAGGAGTACGGCATCGCCTTCCAGCAGGCCGGCCTCTTCGACTGGCGCACCGTGCGGCGCAACGTCGAACTCCCCCTCGAACTGCGCAAGATTCCGAGGCAGCGCCGTCGCGAACGGGCGGACGAGATGCTCGCGCTCGTCGGCCTGTCGGACTTCGCCGCGCACTATCCCGCCCAACTGTCGGGCGGGATGCAGCAACGGGTGGCGATCGCGCGCGCGTTGGCCGTTCACCCGAAGCTGCTGTTGATGGACGAGCCCTTCGGTGCGCTCGACGAGATGACGCGCGAACGCCTGCAGGCGGAACTGCTCGCGGTCTGCGCGAAGACGGAGACCAGCACGGTCTTCGTCACGCACTCCATACCGGAAGCGGTGTTCCTGTCGGACCTCGTCGTCGTCATGTCGGCGCGGCCCGGGCGGATCACCGACGTCATCCCCGTCGACCTCGGCCCACGCACCGAGGCGACCCGTCAGTCGGCCGGCTTCTTCACCGCGGTGACGAAGGTCCGAAAAGCGTTGCGGGGCACGCCCACCGCCGTCACGGCCGACACATGAGGTGGCTCCGCACGGTCTTCCCACCGCTGCTCGTCGGCATCGTCGGCCTGGGGCTGTGGGAGATCTCCGTGAAGGTCGGACGGATCGCGCCGTTCATCCTGCCGGCGCCGTCGGCGATCGGCGAACAGTTCTGGCTCGACCGGGAGGTCGTGTGGCGGGCCGGCCTCGCCAGCGGCGCCAATGCGTTGGTGGGACTGGCGTTCGGTGCCGCGGCGGCGGTGCTCGCGGCGCTGGTGGCCGCCCGCGTGCGGCTCCTCGCCGAGGTGTCCGTCCCGGTGGCCGCGCTGCTGAACGCCCTGCCGATCATCGCGCTCGCCCCGATCCTCAACAACATGTTCGAGTCGACCAGCAGCATCCCGCGCCGGGTGGTGGTGGGCATCGTGGTGTTCTTCCCGGTGTTCGTCAACACGCTGCGTGGGCTGCGCGAAATTCAACCCGTCCACCGGGAACTGATGGACAGCTACGCCGCGTCCGGGTGGACCGTCGCGCGGCTGGTGCGGCTGCCGGGTGCGCTGCCGTTCCTCTTCACCGGGCTGCGACAGGCATCATCGCTCGCCGTCATCGCGGCCGTCGTCTCGGAGTACTTCGGCGGACTCCAGGACGGGCTCGGTTCGCGGATCACGTCGGCGGCGGCGTTCACGGCGTACCCGCGCGCGTGGGCGTACGTGGTCGGTGCGTGCCTGCTCGGTCTCCTGTTCTACCTGGTCACCCTCGTGGCCGAACGCCTCTCGATGCCCTGGAGGTCCCCTTGAGACGTCTCGCTCTTCCCCTCGCGGCTCTACTCCTGATCAGTGCCTGTGGCACCGCCGACGACCCCGGCGGAACGTCCACAAAGGACGGTGTGACCACCGTCAAGCTCCAGCTCCAGTGGTTCTACCAGGCGCAGTTCGCCGGGTACATCGCCGCTGTCGAGAAGGGCTTCTACACCGAGCAGGGGCTCAAGGTCGAGCTGCTCGAGGGCGGCGTCGACATCGTGCCGCAGACCGTGCTGGCGCAGGGGCGCGCGGACTACGCCGTCGCGTGGGTGCCGAAGGCGTTGGCCTCCCGGGAACAGGGCGCGCAGATCACCGACGTCGGGCAGTTCTTCGCGCGCAGCGGTTCCTACCAGGTGTCGTTCGCCAACAAGGGCATCAACTCACCCGGCGACCTGAAGGGAAAGAAGGTCGGCAACTGGGGCTTCGGCAACGAGTTCGAACTCTTCGCCGGCATGACGAAGGCCGGCCTCGACCCCGGTAAGGACGTGACGCTGGTCCAGCAGCAGTTCGACATGCAGGCCCTGCTGCGCGGCGACATCGACGCGGCCCAGGCGATGAGCTACAACGAGTACGCCCAGCTGCTGGAGGCGACCAACCCGGCCACCGGCAAGCTGTACACGCCGGCCGACTTCACCGTCATCGACTGGAACAAGGTCGGCACGGCGATGCTCCAGGACGCGGTCTGGGCCAGCACCGAACGCCTCAAGGACAAGTCCTATCAGGACACGACGGTGAAATTCCTCGCCGGCACGATCAAGGGCTGGGCGTTCTGCCGCGACAACGCGGAGGCGTGCCGGGATCTGGTGGTGGCGAAGGGTTCGAAGCTCGGCGCCAGCCACCAGCTCTGGCAGATGAACGAGACCAGCAAGCTCATCTGGCCCAGCACCAAGGGGATCGGCCTGGTCGACGAGGCCGACTGGCAGCGCACGGTCGACCTGTCCATGAGCACGAAGAACCAGGACGGCAAGACGGTCCTCACGAAGAAGCCCGACGGCACGGCGTACACCAACGAGTACGTCCAGAAGGCGCTCGACCAGGCGAAGTCCGCCGGCGTCGACGTGCAGGGCGCGGGCTTCACCCCGAAGCAGGTCACGCTCAACGCCGGCGGCGCGTAGGCCGTTCCGCCGATCTTGCAGTTGTGGCTGCGACAAAACCGGCCCGCGGTGGGCAGGTCGGGCACCACAACTGCAAGATCGGCGGGCTCTAGTAGTGCTGCCAGACGCCGGCCGGACGGACCTGGCCGACCCCGGGGCGGGTCCAGTCGCAGACGCCGTGCGGGAAGGTCGTGCGGAGGCGGGTCTGCTCGGCCGGGGTGAACGTGACCCGGTAGTCGCCGGGGTCGAAGGGCTTCAGGTGGCACTTCAGGGCGTTGTCGCGGATTGGGGCGCCGGCGGCGATCCGGGTGTCGCCGAAGGCCGGGTACAGGGTGTTGCACGTCCCCGGGCCCTGGTACACGGCGGGCTCGGCGACGAAGGCGCCCTCCGGGGTCCAGCAGCCGTCGCCCAGCTCGGCCGGCCTGGCGCGGACGACGCGGCCGCGGGTCCGATGTCCGGGACCCAGGGCCGTCAGCCAGCGGTCCATGGCGGACAGGACGTAGGCGTTCGGGTCGGCGGAGCCCGTGGTCAGCGCCGACGTCAGGAGCACCTGCGTCCCCGCGTCCCCGTGCGCGTCGATCAGCCGCTGCCGCATCGTGAACGACCACGACCGCGTGTGGATGTCGTTCACGGCGTCGGTGTATGCCCGGTAGTCGATGACCGGAGTCGTCGCGAGGCCGCCCGTTCCGGCGACGGCCAGCCCGGACCGGTACACCCGCACCAGCGCGAACGGGTCCGCCACGTTGCGCGCGGCCACCTGGTTGCCGGCCGGGTCGTACCCGCCGACGGACTCGTTCAGCTGCACGAACTGCGCCGGCGTGATCGTGCCGGCGTTGAGCGCGGCCAGCCCGTACTGCACGCCGGTACTGTCCACATAGGACCGCGCGAACCCGGTGCGCGGATCGCGGCCGAGCTGGTTGACCATCTGTTCGGCGGCGGTGCACGGGATGCCGCCCGGGTTGGTCACCGGGTGGTAGCGCCACTCGACCGGCAGCGCCGGCGGGCAGGCCTCGGTGGCGTTGCCCCGGCTCGCGAACGCCAAATCCCAGTTGACGCACGTGCCGAAGGAACGGAAGCCGGAGACGGCGTTCATCTGCGCCGGCGTGAACGCGCCCGGATGCGCCGCGAACCAGCGGTTGAGCAGCCGGCAGTCGCCGACCGTCGGGCTGTTGGTGGTGGCGTCGGGGTAGGAGATCTGCGGGATGATGCCGTCGAGGATGCCGGGGTAATTGTCGGCGATGCCGTACTGCTGGATGGCCCCGCCGGAGCCGCCCCAGCCGATCGTGTGCGCCGCCGGGCCGTAGGTCTCGACGAAGTGTTCCTTCACCATCATCGCCACCTCGGCGGAGATGACGGTGCTGCAGTTGTTGTCCAGGACGTTCAGGCTGGACGACGCGACGGCGTAGCCCCGGCCGAGGAAGAGCGGGTTGAGCACGCCGCCGGTGCCGGCGCCCTGGTGGTATCCGACGTTGCAGCCGCCGCCGAACGTGTACACCAGCCGCCGGTTCCAGGCGCCGTGTGCCCTGGTCGGCGAGGGGTCGGTGCCGTCGTGCAGGGCCGCGATCTCGTAGACTGCGCGGTCGATGACGCCGCGTTCGACCCGCACGACGTAGGGGACGGCGCGACCCTCCACTGTGGCCGATGACAGGTCGGCGGGCCGTGCGGCCGGGTCGGTCAGCGGGACGAACGCGCCGGCCGTGTTCCTGTACACATAGGACACTCGGGTGGGCGCCTCGCAGCCGGGCCCGGTGGCGGGGTCGAGCCCGAACGCGGTCGTCTCGCAGGCGAACGGCTGCTGCTGCGGGCCGCTGAAGACCGGGCCGTCCGCCGGGTGGTTGACGAGCGTGAGCGCGTCGGTGCCGCCGCGCGGCGCGGCGACCCGCACCGTCGAGGCGCCGAGCCGGAGCCCGCCGACGAGCCCGATCCGGGAGCCGTCCGGCTGCGCCACGAATGCGGCGGTCACGTCCCGGCGTTCGACCGTCACCTTCAGGCTTTTCGAGGGAACGCCACGAGGGGGCGTCACCCGCAGCAGCGCCTGCCCGCCGGTGACGACGTGCGGGAGAGGGCTCGACAGCAGGGTGATGTCGGGGGACCGGCCGGAGCCCGTGGCGTGTGCGGCGCCGGGTACTCCGAGCAGGCCCACCAGGGTGGCGGCGACAACCGCCGTGGGGGTGCGTCTCATCGACATGCCTCATCGTCGGCCGGACATCGACCGAGGCGCAATCATCGATGCGGTGGTGCGGGTGGCCCACCGGCCGGCGGCGCGCTACCGGCGGCCGGCCGTACCGCCGGGCGGTGGCAATCGCCACTGTCGGAGGCGGGCCGGAGAACCGGCCATTACGCTCGTGAACATGGGACCCCGCCGGTCGTGAACCTCGTAGAAGCACTCGCCGTCCTGCTGGCCGGGGTGGTCGCCGGGGGTATGAACGCGGTGGTCGGCTCCGGCACGCTGGTGACCTTTCCGACGCTGTTGGCGTTCGGCTATCCACCCGTGCTCGCCAACGTCTCCAACAACGTGGGCCTGGTGCCCGGTTCGGCGTCGGGGGCTTACGGGTACCGGGAGAAGCTCACCGGGCTGGGTCCGGTGGTGCTGCGGCTGGCCGTGGCGTCCACGCTCGGCGGCCTCACCGGGGCGATCCTGCTGCTGTACCTGCCGGCGGCGGCGTTCAAGGCGATCGTGCCGGTGCTGCTCGGCATCGCGCTCGTGATGGTGGTGCTGCAGCCCCGGCTCTCCAAGCGGCTGGCCGAGCGTGCCGCCCTGCAGCCCGCGGGCGCGCCCGGGCGGGCCGCCCCGCAGGCCGTGCCGGGGGGTGCCGCGGCGCGGGTGCGGCACGTCGGGCCGTTGCTGCTGCTCGGGGTCTACGGCGGGGGCATCTACGGCGGCTACTTCGGGGCGGCGCAGGGCGTTCTGCTGATCGGCCTGCTCGGCACGATGTACACGACCGATCTCCAGGAGGCGAACGCCATCAAGAACGTCCTCGCCGGCGTGGTCAACGCCGTCGCGGCGGTGGTGTTCGTGCTGGTGGCCGAGGTGGCGTGGCTGCCGGCGATCCTAATCGCGGTCGGTTCGACGGCCGGCGGACTGCTCGGCGCGCGCTACGGCCGCCGCCTCCCGCAGAACGTCCTGCGCGCGCTCATCGTGGTCGTCGGCGTCGTGGCGATCGTCCGCCTGCTGATCGCCTGAGCGGGCCTCAGACGCCCGTGTAGTACCTGTCCGCCGCGTCCAGCGCGTCGTCGAGGATGTCCAGCCCCAGCGCCAGATCCTCCGCCGACGTGACGCACGGCGGCACCACGTGCACCCGGTTGAAGTGGGTGAACGGCCACAGCCCGCGTTCCTTGCAGGCGGCCGCGACCTCGGCCATCGGCGCGGCGGCGGCACCCGAGGCGTTGTACGGCACCAGCATCTCCCGCGTGTCGCGGTCCCGCACGAGCTCGATCGCCCAGAACAGGCCCAGCCCGCGCACCTCGCCGACGGACGGGTGCCGCTCCTGCAGCTTCGCCAGGCGCGGGCGCACCACCTCCTCGCCGAGCCGGCGCACGGTCGCGTTGACCTGTTCGTCCCGCATGACGGTGATCGCGGCGACCGCCGCCGCGCACGCGAGCGGGTGCCCGGAGTAGGTGAGCCCGCCCGGATACGGCGCCTGCGCGAACGTCTCGTACACCCGCGGCCCCAGGACCACGCCGCCGAGCGGCACGTAGCCCGAGTTGACCCCCTTGGCGAACGTGATCAGGTCCGGCACCACGCCCCACCGGTCGACGGCGAACCACTCGCCGCAGCGGCCGAACCCGCTCATCACCTCGTCGGCGATCAGCAGCACGCCGTGCCGGTCGCACAGCTCGCGCACGCCCCGGAGGTAGCCGTCCGGCGGCACGAGGATGCCGTTGGTGCCGACGACCGGCTCCAGGATGACGGCGGCGATCGTGTGCGCCCCTTCGAGCGTGAACACCTCCTCGAGGTGCGCGAGCGCGCGCTCGCCCTCCTGCTCCTCCGACGAGGCGTGGAACGCCGACCGGTAGGCGTAGGGCCCGAAGAAGCGCACCACACCGGGCATGGCCGGCTCGTTGGGCCAGCGCCGCGGATCGCCGGTGAGCGTGATCGAACCGGTCGTCGCGCCGTGGTACGACCGGTACGCCGCGAGGATCTTGTGTCGGCCGGTGGTGTGCCGGGCCATCCGGACGGCGTGCTCGTTGGCCTCGGTGCCGCCGTTGGTGAAGAACACGTGCCGCAGGTCGCCCGGCGCGATCTCGGCGATGAGCCGGGCGGCCTCGCTGCGCGCCGGGTTGGCGAACGTCGGCGCGACCGTGCACAGCGTCGCCGCCTGCTCCTGAATCGCCCGCACCACGGTCGGGTGCTGGTGGCCGAGGTTGAGGTTGACCAGTTGCGACGAGAAGTCGAGGTAGCGCCTGCCGGCCTCGTCCCAGAACCAGGCGCCCTCGCCGCCGGCCACCACCGCCGGAGCGAGCGCCCGCTGGGCCGACCACGAGTGGAACACGTGGGCCCGATCGTCGCGGAAGGCAGCGGACTCCGGCATGGGAACCTCCTCGCGCGGGGCGGCTACCCGACCGACGCTAATGGCACATGTGTCACCAGACAATACGCGGATTGTTACAACCTGTTCGGTTACTCCTCGGCTGTCCAGACCTCGAGCGCGGCGATGCGCACCTCCGGATCGGCATGCGTGCGCAGCGCGCGCAGGCGCCGTCGCCAGGGCTTCGACCAGCCGGCGTCGTCGCCGCCCAGTTCGACGAGGGCCACCGCGAACAGGCCCGCCGCGCGGTCGTCCCGGCCGGCCAGCGCCGCCAGTGCGGCCTCGGCGGCGTCCGGCTCGTCGGCGAAGCGTTCCGCCAGGTCCTCCGCCACCGAGGCGGCCGCGGCCGGGTGGTTCACGACGAGGGTGGCCAGCGCCGGAAGACGTTCGACCAGATCGTCACGGGCCAGGAGCGCGACGGACAGCTCCGCCGCGTCCGGCACCAGGGTGGGGTCGGTGGCGAGCGACTCGACGATCGGGCGCAGCGGCGCGGCGTGCGCGCGGGCCCGGCCCACGGCGGAGATCAGCTCCTCGAGGAGGCCGAACAGCCGCTGCCGCGCGGGGCGGTCCCGCTTGGCCTTCGCGTCCACGTCGTCGGCGGCCCGCGCCAGCAGCGCCCGCACGAGATCGGCGGGGAGTTCCGGCAGCGCGGTCCAGGTGCGCGGGTCGGCGGCGGCGGACGCGGCCGCGCGCCACACCTCGCCCTTGCGGTCCAGCAGCGCGCCGCGCAACACACCCGCGACATCCACCCGGGCCGTCCACGGTGCCCAGGCCGGGAGCCGGCGCAGCCCCTCGACCGCCACCTGCTCGGCCGGATGCCCGGCGAGCGCCACCGCGATCCCCGCGTACCGCCGCCGATGCGCCTCCGGCAGGCCCTCCGGCGCCGCCCCGAGCAGCGCGCTCGCCACGTGCCGGTCCCCGGTCGCGGCGGCGTCGAGCACCGGCCACACGCGCGGGTCGTCCGGCCAGCCGCGCAGCGCGCCGATCACCGCGGCCCGCACGTCGCGGTGCTGGTCGGGGCGTTCGAGGGCGGCGAGCAGCGCGTCCGCGGCACCCGGCACGCGCAGCGTGGACAGCAGCCGCGCGGCCTCCTTGCGGGCGGTCACCTTGGGGGCGTTCGCGAGCAGGTCACCGAGCAGGGCGGCGAGGCGCGCCGGGTCGACGTCGCGGGCGCAGCGGGACGCCGCGTACAGCGTCACCCGTGCCCGGTCGCCGTCCGCGCGCGCGAGCAGGACCGGCAGCGCCGCCGCCGGGTCGTCGCCGTCGGGCAGGCCGGTCAGCGCCGCCTCCGCGATCAGCACCTCGGGGTGGTCGACGAGCGGGGTCGCCGCCGGGTCCGTCCCGGGCACCGCCACCCGCAGCCGGGCCGACGTCGCGCGCTGCCAGTCGTTGACCTTGCGGTCCGCGATCTCCTCGTCGAGCAGTCGGGCGAACGTCGTCACCTGCCGCGGCGCCCAACCGAGCAGATCCCGCCGGCCGACCCTGGGCACCCAACGGCCGCTCGGCGCGAACCGCCCGCGCGGCGCCCGCCCCGACAGCGCGTACTCCTCCAGCAGATCCGGCCGGCGGCGCACCACGCAGCGCAGCACGTGCCAGTTCGCGATCAGGGAGGGCTCGTCGGCGACCAGTGCGCTCACCCGGTCGGTCCGGCCGCGCGGCGGGGCGAGCCACAGCGCCAACGCCCGGTCGACCGGCGGGTTCCGCTTGATCTCCAGCGTGCGGGGGAGGAGGGCCATCAGCGCGGGAACGTTCCAGGCGCGCCGGTCGAGCTGGCCCACCAGGGCGAAGAGCGGGGCCGTCTCGCCGCGCGCGAGGTCGGCTTCCAGGTAGGGGAGGAGCCGTTCGACCATGGCGTGCTCCTGCCCGCGCCGCAGCACCCGGTGAAGCGGCGTCGGGTGCCAGGTGCCGCCGCCCCGGCGGGCCAGCGCGGCGACGGTGGACAGCGCCCAGTCGAGCAGGCCGGCGTCGTGCTCCACCGCGCGGTGCCAGAGCATCCGCGTGGCGAACCCGAACAGCGCGCTGCGCGACGCGTGCGACGCGTCGCGGCTCTCCAGGGTCGCGGTGACCAGCGCGTCCAGCCCCGGACGCGACTCCGCCGGGAACAGCTCCGGCCCGACCTTCGCCAGTTCGCGCAGAACGTGCGAACGCACCGGATCCTGCTCGTTGCGCAGCCGACCGAGCCGGTCGAGCAGGGCGACGATCACCCGCGGGTCGCGTTCCGCGGCTGCCGCGCGCACCAGGTGCCCGTAGCCGAGCGCGCGCTCGTCGGCGGAACGGGCCCGCACCGCCTCGTCCAGCAGCGGTTCCGCCTCGGCGAACGGCAGCAGCGAAGCGGCCCACAGGCGGGTGGCCGGATCGGCGGCGACGACGGGCAGGGCGAGCATGCGCCGCGCCTCGGCGTGCCGGCGCGCGTGCGGCAGCACCCGCACGACCGCGTCGGGCAGAACGTCACGCGCCCGGTCCCGTTCGGCGTAGGCGATGTCGAGGACGGCCGCGCGGCGGGACGGCGGCAGCCCGCGCAGCACCTGCGCGACGAGCCCCTCGGCCGGCCCGGACGCGGCGAGCAGCCCGCCGAGCGCGTCGTCCGGCAGCGTGGCGAGCCGTTCCCGCACGGAACGCCGCCGCGCGAACGCGCCCATCCGCGCCAGCCTGGTCGGTTCGCCGCGCAGGTAGGCGACGGTGCGCACGGTGTCCACGGCGAGCAGCCGTTCGAGCGCAACGAGCACCTGGTACGGCAGGGTGCCGGTGGGCCGGTGCCGTTCGAGCCAGCCGAGCACGTCCGCCGGCCGGTAGCGCGCGAGGACGCCGAGCGCGGCCGACGAGTGGTCGAACCAGCGGGACGCCTCGGCCGGCGGCAGCGCCGCGAGGTGCCGCGACACGTGCGCGACGACCGCGTCCGGATGCCGGCTCACCAGCCCGCGCCAGCCCGTGACGGCGTGCGCGAGCGCGGGCAGCCGGGCGGCGACCACGTCGGTGGAACACGCCGGAAGAAGTGCGGCCCCCTCGGTGTCGCCCCACCGCGCGATCACGCCGTCGACCAGCCGGTCGGCGACCGCACTGCGCCGGTGCCTGCGCAGCCACAGGTACGCGCCGCGCCGCCCCTCGAGCGAGCCGCCGCGCACCAGCCGTTCGATCGCCTCCTCGGGAACGCTCGCCGAGTCCAGCGCGTGCGCCCGGGTCAGCGGGTCGTCGAGGGCCCGCGCGAGATGTGCCCCGTCCCGGACGGCGGCCGCCGCGACCACACCCAACCGCCGCGCGAACCAGTCCCCGGCGGCCAGCTCCGCCAACGCCCCGGGCGCGAGCCGGGGCGCGGTGGTGGCGACGTGGCGCATCCGTTCGGCGGGGTTGAGTAGGGCGGCGGCATCGACGAGTTCGGCGGCGGTAGTCACGCCGAAGGATTGTCCGCGCGCCGTCGCGTCCGCGCGCGGGGTTTCCTCGGCGATCTTGCAGTCGTGGCGCCCGAATTACCCAGCCCGGGCCGGTTTGTCGCAGCCACAACTGCAAGATCGGCGCAGCAGATCGCTACGTCGCGGGCGTCGCCGCCAGTGCCGCGACCGCCGCACCCCGGGCGCCGGCCATGTCCAGGTCGGGGACCAGGGCGAAGACGCTCAGCGCGCGCTGCTCGTCCCGGAGCAGCGTGTTCTCCCGCACCTTCGCCAGGTACCAGTCCCGGAACGCCGCGGCCGCCTCGACCACGCCGCCGCCCACGAAGTACGCGTGCGGGTCGCTGAAGTTGGCCGCGATCGTGAACAGCCGCCCGATCGCCTTCGCCTGCTGCTCGAAGACCTTCAGCGCCAGTTCGTCGCCCTTCTCGCCGAACCCGCGCAGCAGCTTGGCCGCCTTGCCGATCGGCACGCCCTTGGCCAGTTCGTGGTCCGGGTAGCGGGTCAGCCAGTACGGCAGGAGATTGTTGACGATGCCGGTCAGCGACGCGATGCTCTCCACGTCGGCGGTGAACCCGCAGTTGCACCGCGGCACCGGCTGGCCCTCCGCCAGGATCCCCTCGACCGGGATGTGCACGTGGCCGAGTTCGCCCGCCATCCCGGCCGAACCGGTGATCACGCGCCCCGACTCCACCACGCCGCCGCCGAGGCCGGTGCCGACGATGGCCGCGACCGAGGAGCGTTCCGACGCGATGGCGCCGAAGTGCGCGTGGTGGGCGTAGAGCGCGGCGGCGTTGGCGTCGTTCGTGTACGTCACCGGCTTGCCCAGCCGCGCCGCGAGCGCACCCCGGATGTCGAACCCGTGCCAGGCCGGCATCGAGAAGTTCGTCGCACCCTTGTTGGAGATCACCCCGTCCGCGCTGGCCGGCCCGGGCGTGTCGAGCCCGACGGCGCGCACCTGCGACGGGTCGAGATTCGTGTGCGCGAGGATCCCCTCGTAGGACTCGGCGAGCGCCTCCACCGCGATCTCGGGCCCCTCCAGCACCCGGCTCGGCGTCTCCACCAGCCGGTCCACCAGGAACTTTCCGCCGGCGTCGAGCACTGTCGCGTTGTTGCAGGTGCCGCCGTTGTCGATGCCGACCACGTACCAAGAACCGGACGTTCCCATCCTGGGCACCCTTCTGCTTGTCGTTCGGATCATTCTGGACCCATCCGAATCCTCGCCGGGCACGCACCGGGGGGCAACCCTCCCCGGCTGCGGGGCCGGTGTGACAACGTTGGCACGTGGGTGTACTCCATGACTTCGACACCGCCCCGGAGTCCGTGGCGCGTGAAACCGTTCTGCCGTGCTGCGCCGCCCCGGAGTGGCTCGACCGGGTGGTGGCGCTCCGGCCGTTCCACCAAGTGGGACGCCTGGTGGCGGTCGGGGGCGACCTGATCGCGGAGCTGCCGTGGTCGCAGGTCCGGATCGCCCTTGACGCGCACCCCCGGATCGGGGAGCGGATGGCCGGGGCGGGGCGCGAGGCCGCGTGGTCCCGGCGCGAGCAGTCGGGGGCCGGCGACGCGGACGCGGAGACGGCGTCCGCGCTGATCAAAGCCAACAAGCTCTATGAGGAACGACACGGGCACGTCTTCCTGATCTTCGCCACCGGCCGGAGTGCGGCGGAGATGCTGGCGGCGGCCCGGGAGCGCGTCGACAACGACGGGCCCACCGAACGCGCGATCGTCCGCGAGGAACTGGCGAAGATCGTGCGCCTGCGCCTGGAGAGGCTTTTTACGTGAGCATTTCGTCCCACGTGTTGGACACGTCCCAGGGCGAGCCGGCCCGCGGCGTCCCCATCACCCTCGAACGCCTCGACGGCGGCACCTGGCTGGTGGTCGCGCACGGCACCACCGACGACGACGGCCGGCTGCGCGACGAGGGCACGTTCGGCCCCGGGCGCTACCGGCTGGTCTTCGACACCGCCACCTACCTCGGCCCGGACGCGTTCTTCCCGGAGGCGATCGTCGTCTTCCAGATCACCGACCCCGGCCGGCACCTGCACATTCCGCTGCTGCTGAGCCCGTTCGGGCTGACCACGTACCGGGGGAGCTGAGATGGGCATCGTGCTGGGCGACAACCGCTACGGCAAGGCCGAGATCCGGATGGTGCACGTGGCCCGTTCCGGCGCGCACGAACTGGCCGACCTGAACGTGAGCGTGGCCCTGGCGGGCGACCTCGCCGGCACCCACCTGCGCGGCGACAACAGCAACGTGCTGCCGACCGACACGCAGAAGAACACGGTGTACGCGTTCGCGGCGGAGCGCGGCGTCGGCGAGATCGAGGACTTCGCGCTGCGGCTGGCGCGCCACTTCGTCTCCTCGCAGCCGGCCATCGCGCGGGCCTGGGTGGCGATCGAGGAGTATCCGTGGCGGCGGCTCGGGCCGCACTCGTTCGCGCGCGACGGCGGCTCCGTCCGGACCGCGCGGGCGGTCGTCGACGGCGACTCCGAGTGGGTGCTGTCCGGGGTGCGCGAGCTCGTGCTGATGAACACCACGAACTCGGAGTTCCACGGCTACGTGGTCGACCGGTACACCACGCTCCCGCCGACCACCGACCGGATCCTGGCGACCGAGGTCTCCGCCGCGTGGCGGCACGGCGGGACGACTGTCGACTTCGGACAGTCCTATGTGGACGCCGTGGCGCGGATGACGGACGCCTTCGTGGGCACCTACAGCCTGGCGCTGCAACAGACGCTGTACGCGATGGGCGGCGCCGTGCTCGCCGACGCCGGGATCGTGGAGGCGCGCCTCGTCCTGCCGAACAAGCACCACTTCCTCGTCGACACCGCGCCGTTCGGGCTGGACAACCCCGCGGCCGTGTACCACGCTGACGACCGTCCGTACGGCCGGATCGAGGGCACCGTCACCCGGGAGGACACAGTGGACGCTCCGCTCGCGTGGGACGGGTACGCATTGTGACGTTCACGATCCTGCAGAACGTCGCCGTGGCCACGGTGGACGGCGCCGGCACGGAGTACCGGGACGGGCACGTCGTCGTCGACGGCGACCGCATCGTGGCCGTCGGGGCGGGGCACGCCGGGCGGTACCACCGTTCCGCGCAGTACATCGACGCCACGGGCTGCCTCGTCACGCCCGGGCTGGTCAACACGCACCATCACCTGTACCAGTGGGCGACCCGCGGGCTGGCCCAGGACCAGAACCTGTTCGGCTGGCTCACCGCCCTCTACCCCGTGTGGGCCGGCATCGACGCCGAACTGGTCAGCGCCACCACCGGCGCGGGCCTCGCCTGGCTCGCCCTGTCCGGGTGCACCACCTCGATGGATCACCACTACGTGTACCCGCACGACGCCGGTGACCTGTTCGCCGCGCAGGTCGAGGCGGCGCGCGGGATCGGGCTGCGGTTCCATCCCACGCGGGGCTCGATGGACCTCGGCGCCTCCTCCGGTGGGCTGCCGCCGGACAGCGTCGTCGAGGAGACCGAGGCCGCCCTGATCGCCACCGAGGAGGCGGTGAACAAGTGGCACGACCCCGCCGCCGAGTCGATGCTGCGGGTCGCCGTCGCGCCGTGCTCGCCGTTCAGCGTCACCGCCACGCTCATGGCGGAGGCCGCCGCCCTGGCCCGCCGCAAGGGCGTCCGGCTGCACACCCATCTCGCGGAGACCGTCGAGGAGGAGGCGTTCTGCCGGGAGACGCAGGGCTGCACGCCGGTCGAGTACGCGGATCGGCTCGGCTGGCTCGGCGACGACGTGTGGCTGGCGCACTGCGTCCACCTGGACGACGCGGCGATCGCCCGGCTCGGTGCGACCGGCACCGGCGTGGCGCACTGCCCCTCGTCCAACGGCCGGCTCGGTGCCGGTACCGCCCCGGTGCGGCAGCTGCTGGACGCCGGCGTGCCGGTGGGCCTCGGCGTCGACGGGCCCGCGTCGCAGGAGTCCGGCCAGCTCGGCGCCGAACTCCGCCAGGCCCTGCTCGCGGCCCGGGTGCGCGGCGGCCCGTCGGCGCTGACCGCGCGGGAGGCGCTGGCGCTGGGCACCATCGGCGGCGCGCGTTGCCTCGGCCGCGCTGCCGAACTCGGTTCGATCGAGGTGGGCAAGCTCGCCGACCTCGCCGTCTGGCGCCTAGACGGCATCGGCCACGTGGGGATCGACGACCCGGTGGCGGCGCTCGTCTTCGGCCCGCCGGCGAGCCTCGAACTGCTGATGGTCGGCGGTGAGACGGTGGTCCGCCACGGCGAGCTGCGCACGGCCGACACCGAACAGCTCGCCCGCGGGCTGCGCAGGGCGAGCCGCAAACTGGCCCGCAAGGCGGGAGCCTGAAGCGGCCGCCTACGCGTGCAGCTTCGCCAGCACCGATCGGGTGAGATCCGTGAGGCCGGCCTCGGGCGCGGAGGTCGGTCCGGGGTCGCGGGACTGGTTCACGATCAGGACGTCGGTGCCGCTGAGCACCCGCAGGTACACGTCGACCCGCTGCGGCTCCGACGGCACCCGCACGACCCGCCCGCAGGTGCGCTGCCCCAGTTCGGCGACGGTCAGGTCGGTCGCGTTGGTCGGCGTGATCGTCTTCAGGTCCGCGCAGTGCTTCTCGAACGTCCGATCGGCGTGCTGCTCGCCCGTCTCGTTCATGTACCGGGAGTGCCGCGCCAGCGTGAAGCTCAACCGCCCGGTGCCCTGCGCCGGATCCACCGCGCCGGTGTGCACCTCGCACGAGCTCGACGAGTACACCTGATCGGGCAGCCGGACCCGGTCGGCCAGTGCCGTCGTCTGCGGGTCAGGTACCAGCGACCGCAACGCCTCGGGGCCGATCAGCGCGCAGAGGTCCGGCGGCAGCGCGACGGCCGGCCGGGCGGGCTGCGAGTCGACCTTGGGAACCTCGCGCGAGCAGCCGGCCAGCAGGGTCAGCGCGGCGAGGGTCGCCGCGGCGGCGCGGCGCGTCGTACGGGGCACCGCGCGAGGGTACCGAATCCCCTAGCCGACACCGCGTCGGGCCAGCGCCCGAGGGAGTTTCAGTCGACCGGCCGCTGGTACGCCACCGAACGCGACTCGACGGCGAAGCCGGCCCGTTCGTACACGCCGACGGCTCCCGTGGGGCTGTCCGCGTCCACGGAGAGCGCGGCCGAGCGCAACCCGGCCGCCGCCGCCGCCGAGAGCACCTCGACGAGCAGCCGGCCGGCGATCCCGCGCCGCCGCCACGGGCGCCTGGTGCCGACCTGGCCGATGTACACGCGTTCCGGGTCGGCGTCGACGTACGAGAGCAGGTAGGCGGCGATCGTTTCGCCGTCGAGGACGAGCCGCGACAGGTCGGGGCGGAAGCCGGCCGACCGGGTGGTGAACCCGGCCCAGCTCTCCAGGTCGCGCTTCTGGTAGCCCCAGTGGTCGTCGAACGCCTCCATGTGCGCCTCGTGCAGCGCGGTCTCCCACTCGGGCCCGTACGCGACGGTGCGCAACCCGTCGGGATACGGCTCGACGTCGCGGCGCACCGCCGGCGCGAGCATCTCGAACCAGTACCGCACGGGCGTGAACCCGAAGCGCCGGAACAGCCGCGCCGTCGGCAGGTCGTCGATGAAGATGCTGGCCTCGGCCACCCATTCGGCCCCCGGCGCGTGGGCGGCGCGCAGGGCCGCGGCGTGTCGCAGCGACCACGCCATCAGCTCCCGGCCGATGCCCCGGCCGTGCCGATCGGGGTGCACCGCCCCGAACAGGTCCACCCGGAACCCGCCGGGCGGTGCGGCCGGCACCATCGCGGCCGCCACCAGCATGCCGCCCGGCTCGTAAAGGAGGCGGGTGTCGGTGGCGGGGTCGGCGATGATCGAGCCGAAGAGCGACTCGAGCTCCTCCGCGGTCACGCCGTCGTAGCCGCCGCCCGCCTTGGCCGCGAGGTTGAACAGCTCGGCCACCGCCCCTAAGTCGCCGGGGGTCAGGGGACGCGTGCTCAGCTCGGCCATCGGGCCACCCTACTAAGCCGGGACGGAACGCGCCGCTCGCTTTTCCGCGTACATCCGCAGGTCGGCCCGCTGCATGAGGGTGTGCAGGTCCTCGCCGGGCCGTTCGGCGACGGCCGTGCCGATGCTCGCGCCGACGCTGACGACCGCGCCACCGCGCAGTGCCACCGGGCGCCGGACGGCCGCGGCGGCCAGCGAGACGAGCACCTCCACGGCCTCCGGTGCGGTGTGCGGGAGCAGGATCGCGAACTCGTCGCCGCCGAGCCGGGCCACCGTTCCGGCGCCGCCGACGCAGGAGACCAGGCGGCCGGCGATCTCCCGCAGGAGCTGATCCCCGCCGTCGTGCCCGAACCGGTCGTTCACCGGCTTGAACTCGTCGAGGTCGATGTTGACGATCGTCGGCAGCGCGTCCCGGCGGGCCAGCGCCTCGGCCGCCCGTTCCAGGAAGAGGGCCCGGTTGGCGAGGCCGGTCAGCGGGTCGTGGTAGGCGAGGTGGCTGAGCCGGGCGGCGAGCTGGTCCCGCTCGTCCAGGGTCTGGGTGAGGATGTCCTGCGCCTCGGCCAGCTCCCACACGGTGACGTTGAGGCTCTTGAGCAGCCGGTCGTTGTCGACGAACGCGATCAGCTGCCGCACCGCCACCAGCCCCGTGCTGACGATCGCGCAGCCCAGCGCCAGCCAGCCGCCGAAGGTCAGCGAGTCGTCCGCAAGCACCACGATGAGCAGCGCGAACGTCACACCGACCGATAGGTACGGCAGCAGGCTGAACGAGCGGGCCGACTTCGGCCGGGCCGGCGTGGCGGTGTGCCGTAGCTGAACGTGCAGGCACGCCACGCAGGCGAGGTTGGCGAGCAGGCCGAGACCCAGGTTCCACGACGCGTGCCCGGACTCCAGGAACGTCTTGCCGAGGCCGGCGTTCAGGCTCTCCAGCGCCGCCGCGACGCAGGCGAACGCGGCGGCCGAACGGGTGAACGGCGCGCTCCCGCCGAGAGTGATCTTCACGATCCCGAACGCCACCACCACGAACGCCGCCGGCGCGAGCACCATGTGCACCAGGTCGGCCTGCCCGTCGGGCACCTCGTGCCCCTCGCCGAGCCCGGTGATTTCCCACGCGAACAGCCCGACGGCCACCATGACGGAGGCGGCGTCGATCCAGAAGCGCTGCCGTTCGCGGCCGGAGGGGAGCCCGAGGGGGAGGCCGAGCAGCGAGACGATGAGCACGAGGGCGCCGAGGTCGACCAGCCCGAGCGAGATCGGCAGCCCGAAGAAGAGTTCGCCCCGCCGGGCCGGGTCGAGGTCGTCGACGTTGAGCAGCACCGCACCGAGCTGGATCACGGTGCCGACGGCGAAGAGCCCGACCGTCACGGTGATTCCCCACCAGAAGCGGCGGGCCGCCGACCGGGCCGGTGCGGTCGCGCCGATCCGGACCGCGAGCACGGTCTCCATCAGTTGGAACGCCAACGTGAGCGCCCAGCTGCACACCACGGCGGCCGGCAGCGGAAGCAGGTCGAGCCCGAAGACCGCGCCGGCGAGCACCGCGGCGACCGCGATCGCGATCAGTCGGCGATCGCGGCTGAGGAACCGAGCGTCCATGGCCACGATTGCCCCTTCGACGCCGCCGGCCGCTTCCTGACGGACCGGATCCTCAGGATTTGCTCAGGCGATGCGGTTGCGGCCCACGCCCGGCGGCGGCTGCGGCGCTTCGGGCGGTGCGACCGCCGGCGTCTCCTCGCACGGCACATGATCGGCCGGCCCGTCGAGGAACGCGTGCGACACGTAGCGGCCGTCGCCGAGCCGGTCCCACCGGTCGGTGGTGCCGCCGGGGCCCGCCACGGTGCTGCCGGTGACCCAGCAGACGACGGTGGTGGCCTGGCCGGGGTCGAGCGAGTCGACGGAGGCCGCCCGCACGTCGGGCCCGCCCCGCACGTTCACCCAGCGGAGGGCGGTCGCGGTACGGGACGGGTCCGTGAGGGTCCGCACGACACCCGGTCCGGCCTCGCTGCCGGCCGCCGCGCCGGACCGTTCACCGTGCTGCACGGCGGCGGTCGGGAAGTCGGTCAGCGCCTGTGCGGACATCGCGACACCGAGGACGAGAAGCAGCGGAATCAGCGTTTTCTGGCGCACGCCGCAGCATTGCCCGTTCCCGGTGCGAAAGATCCTCGACTTCGGGTGCGGATCGGGTGCAGTTCGGTTCCCGTCAGCTACGCGAGTCGCGGCGCGAGTGGCGCGGCGGGTTGAGGACCTCCACGGTCCACCGGTCGACGCCGCGCAGGATGAGGCGGCCGAGGTCGGTCAGATCCTGCCGGCGGGCAGTCGGGTAACGCAGCATTGCCGGCTCCTTTCTAAATTGATTCAGCCGTATTGCGAACGGTCGGCGGAACGATCCAGGCGCGCGGCCGCGCGGCGTAGCAGCCGTGCGAAACGCGGCGCCAGCGTCTTCCTGGGCTTTTCCTCGGTACGATTCATGACTCTGAACTCCCTCCAGAAATCCTTCTGGAATCTTCTGAATCGATCCAGAAGCTCCGCACCCAAAGTTACGCCCGGAGGCTCGGTGCGTGAAGGGGCCGGCGGCGTGAAGCACGCCACGTGAAGTCAGGCCGGCGGGGCGACGCAGCTGTCGCGCCAGACCACCTCGGCGGCGGCCCGTTCGACGTGCCCCTCCTCGGTGCGCGACAGCGCCAGGTACATCGCGCGCTCGCCCATCTCGACCAGCGGCAGCCGCACCGTCGTCAGCGCGGGCGTCACGTCCCGGGCGATCGGCATGTCGTCGAAGCCGACCACCGAGACGCGGTCCGGAACGGCGATCCCGCGCTCCCGCAGGGTCGCCAGCGCGCCCACGGCCATCGCGTCGTTCAGCGCGACGATCGCGGTCAACGACGGCTCCGCGTCCAGCAGCGCGGCCGCCGCGGCGGCTCCGCCGTCCCGGGTGAAGTCGCTGTACACGATGCGCCGCGGCGGCAGCGGAACGCCGTGCTCCGCACACGCGCGCTTCAACCCCGTCAGGCGGTCCGTCGTGGTGGTCAGCTGGCGCGGCCCGGCCAGCACACCGATCTTCTTGTGCCCCAGCGCGCACACGTGCCCGCCGAGCGCGTGGCCGCCGTGCTCGTTCTCCGGGAGCACCGCCGCGCCGACCAGCTCGTGCCGGCCGATCACCGCCACCCGGCCGCCCCCGTCGGTGAACGCCGTCAGGTGCGCGTTCAGCTGCCGGGTGAAGACCGCGTCGTGGTAGCCCGAGCCGGCGAGCACCAGCGCACCCGCCCGCTGGGCGCGCAGCAGCGCCACGTACTCCAGTTCGCGCGCGGGATCGCGGTAGCTGTTGCAGATCACCAGCAGCTGGCCGTGGGCCGACGCCACGCGCTGCAGCCCGCGGGTGATCTCCGCGAAGTACGGGTCGGAGACGTCGTGCACGATCACGCCGACGACGCTGCGGCCGGCGCGGGCCAGGTTCTGCGCGTGGGCGTTGGGCACGTAGCGCAGGTCGGCGACCGCCTTGAGCACCCGCTCGCGCAGCCCCTCGGCGACCGGCTTGGTGCTGCCGTTGATCACCCGTGAGGCGGTGGCCGGAGAGACCCGAGCCCGACGGGCGACATCGGCCAGCGTCACACTGCCGGGGGAGTCGTCACGTGCCACCACGGGTGGAGTTTATGCGTAACGCGGGAAAGTTATGCACCGAGGATCGCCGCGCCGGGCACCTTCGGCTTCAGCACCGGGCATTCGGGGATCGACGGGGCGTATCCGGGCTGGCACGCGGCGGTCAGCCCGACGAGCAGGTTCTTGTCGTAGACGAGCACCGTGTACTGCCCGAACGTCTGCCGGCGCAACGGCTCACCCCACTGCGCGACGGCCTGCGCGTCGGTGCCGTACCCCGGCCGCACACTGTCGACGATCATGAACCGCGCGTCGTGCTTCGTGGCGTCGTACCACTCCTCGTTGCTCTCCCAGCGGTACGCGTAGATCCTGTCGCCGCCGTTGGTCGGGGCGACCCGCACCTTGCCGCCGGTGTCCAGCGTGATGTTGTTGGAGGCCCAGTAGGTGCCGATCCCGTAGTGCAGCCCCTCGGCGAGCAGCCATTGCCCGGTGTCGTGCGCCTCGGCCGGTATCTGCGGGGCGACCGAGACCTGGTGGCCGAGGAGCGCGACGAGCACGGCCGTCGTGGCGCCGAGCGGGACGGCCGGTTTCCACCCCGCCCAGCCCGGTCGGATCAGCAGCCGCCCGGCCAACGCGGCGCCGAGCGGCAGCACGGCCACGATCTGCCGGGCGGTGCCGAGGTCGCCGATGGCCTGCGTGGAGAAGATGTACGCGCCCAGGTTCACCACGACGGCGGTGGTCAGGATCTCGCTCACCCGGTCGCCGGCGTCGGCGCGCCGGCGGATCAGCACCCGCACCACGCCGTACGCGGTCGCGAAGAGGACGGTGGCGAGGCCGACGGCGTTCAGCACACCGGTCAGCGTCCCGAACGGCCGCCCCTCGAGGTCGGGGAAGTAGGCGCCGAAGTTGACCGACAGGCCGTGCAGCGCGTTGCGGGCGTGATCCGCCCACTGGTGCGACTCGCTGAACTCCGCCAACGGCGAGTGCGTCGCCCAGCCGCCGGCCGCCCGGATGGCCAACTGGATCACCTGGGTGAGCGCCACCGAGGCGACCCCGGCGAGCAGGAGTCCCAGGTCGAGGAGGCGGTCCGGGTGCGGCCGCCAACCCGCGCGCAGCAGCCGCCAGGCGCTCACGGCGACGAGCGGCAGCGCGCCGATGAACAGCGCCAGCGGGTCGCCGATCTGCGCCCAGGTCAGCAGCACCGCGATCACCGGCGCGACGATCCACCAGCGCGGCCGGCGCGGGCTCCCGTCCCGCGCGATCACCATCCGGTCCAGCACCAGCCAGGTCGCGAGCAACGGCACCGAGGTACCGGTGTGATCGGGGTTGGACAGCAGCACCGAGTACCCCGAGCCGGGCGCCGGCAGGATCAGGATCGCGAGCACCAGGCCGACCCGCAGGACGGCCTCCCAGCCGGTGCTGCGCCCCTTCGCCACCGCGCCGGCCAGCAGGATCAGCAGCACGTACGTGATCGCTGAGCCGACGTGGATCACATCGGCGCGCAGCCCGTGGACGAGCACGATCAGCGCGTACTGCGGCACCTCGGTCGTGTAGAACGACACGTCCGTGAAGGTCCACCCCTTCAGCAGCGGGTTGCCGTGCACCATGTCGTACGCCTGGAGCGCGTTGGCGGCCCCGTCGGAGTTGGTCATCTGGGTGCGCCCGAGGCGCAGGTAGACGAAGAACAGGGCGACCGCCCCGGCCGTGACGCCCGCGAAGGTCAGCGGCCGGCGCCATCGTGGCGGGCGGCCCGCATCGATGGAGGGTCCGTCAGCGGAGGACTCGAGAACGGGCTCGGTGGAGCCGGCGGTGACGGACGGCATGTGGCCGAACCTTACACGGGGAAGGCAACGCGGGTGGGTCGCCGAGTCACCCGCAAGTGCGCGCGGCGGCGATCACCGCCGTGCAGATCAGGGCGAGATCCTCGTCGTCGGTGACGTACGGCGGCATCGTGTAGACGAGATCGCGGAACGGCCGCAGCCACACCCCCGCGCGCACGGCGGCGGCGGTCGCGGCGGCCAGGTCGACCTCCCGGTCCAGCTGCACGACCCCGATCGCGCCCAACACCCGCACGTCCTTCACGTGCGGCAGGTCCCGGGCGGGCGCCAGTCCCCGGGAGAGCCCGAGCGAGATGCGCGCGAGGTTGTGCTCCCAGCCGCCGCCGAGCCATTCCCCGTGCAGCAGCAGGTCGATGGAGGCGTTCGCGACGGCGGCCGCCAACGGGTTGCCCATGAACGTCGGCCCGTGCGCCAGCACCGGGAACCCGCCCTCGGCGATCCCGGACGCCACGCGGGAGGTGCACAGCGCGGCGGCCATCGGCAGGTACCCGCCGGTCATGGCCTTGCCTACGCACATGACATCCGGGCTGACGCCGGCCCGGTCGGCGGCGAAGAGCGTGCCGGTGCGCCCGAACCCGGTGGCGATCTCGTCGAAGATCAGCAGAACGTCGTGCGCGTCGGCGAGTTCGCGGAGAGCGACGAGGTACGCCGGGTCGTGGAAGCGCATGCCGCCGGCGTTCTGCACGACGGGTTCCACGACGATCGCGGCCACCTCGTCGGCGTGCCGCCCCAGCAGCGCCGCGAAACCGTCCACATAGGACCGGTCGAAGGGCCCGGGCGGGGCCGGGGCGAAGAGCTGTTCGACGAGCGTCCCCTTCCAGAGGCTGTGCATGCCGCCGTCCGGATCGCACACGGACATCGTCTGGAACGTGTCCCCGTGGTACCCGGCCCGCCACGTCAGCAGCCGCCGCTTGGCCGGACGCCCGCGCCCGAGCCAGTACTGCAGGCACATCTTGAAGGCGACCTCCACCGAGACCGAACCGGACTCGCACAGGAACACGTGCTGCAGCGGCCCGGGCGTGATGTCCACCAGCGTGGCGGCGAGCCGGATCGCCGGTTCGTGGGTGAGCCCGCCGAACATCACGTGCGACATCCGGTCGACCTGGGCGTGCACGGCGGCGTCCAGCACCGGGTGCCGGTACCCGTGGACGGCGGCCCACCAGGACGACATGCCGTCGACCAGTTCGGTCACGCCGGCGACGGGCTCGGCGAGCTGCAGCCGCACGCCGGAGGCGGACGAGACCACCAGCGGGGCGACGGTGGCCGGCATCGGCGCGTACGGGTGCCACACGTGAGCCCGGTCGAGGGCGGCGAGATCCACCCGGGCAGCCTAGTGACGGGCGGCGGCCAGTTCCGGGGCGGCCGCTTGCCGGCGGCGCGGCAGGGTCACGCTGATCGTGGTGCCGCCGCCGGGCGTCTCGTCGATCGATAGTTCGGCGTGGTGCGCGGTCACGATCCGGCGCACGGTGGACAACCCGATGCCGGAGCCCTCGATGTCCGGCCGCAGCCGGGTGAACATCTCCAGCACCCGGCCGCGATCCTCGGGCGCGATGCCGATGCCGTTGTCGGCGACGCGCAGGATCCAGGACTCGTCCGTCACGTCGGCCGTGATGTCGATGCGGCACGCCCGGCCGGGTTCGCGGAACTTGAGCGCGTTGCTGACGACGTTCTGCAGAAGGATCCGCAACTGGGTGGGGTCCCCGAGGACGGTCGGCAGCTTGCCCACGGTGACGCTGGCCCCGGCCGAACGGATCGCCGCCTCGACGTCGTCGATCACGTGGTCGGCGACCTCCTCCAGGGGCACGGTCGTGAGGTACGGCGCGGCACCGGCGGAGGCGTGCGACAGGACGTCGTCGATGGTGCGCCACATCCGGGTGGCCGAGGAGAGGGCCCGGTCGGCGCACATGCGCGCGGCCGGATCGGCCTGGACGGACGGCATGTCGGCGAGCGTGGCGACGAAGCCGAGCACGCCCGTGAGCGGGTTCTTCAGGTCGTGGCTCACCTGGCCCGCGAACTCCTGGAGGGCGGCGTTGGAACGGGCCAGTTCCTCACCGGTGGCGCGCACCTCGGCGAGGGCCTCGCGGACCAGTTCGGTGTGGCGGCGCAGCTCCAGGACGTCGACCACCATCCGGGAGAGCTTCTCGAGGGCTTCCTCCTGCTCGGGCGTGAGTTCGCGCACCCGGTCGTCGAAGACGCACAGCGTGCCGAGGACGTGCCCGCCCGGCTCGCGCAGCTGGTTGGAGGCGTAGAAACGGACGTCGGCGATCTTGCCGTTCACCCAGGGGTTGTCCTTGAAGCGCACGTCGTTGCTGGCGTCGGCGAGCACGACCGGCTCGGGTTCGACGATGGTGATCGCGCACATCGAGTCCGAACGCGGCGTGATCAGCCCCTTGAAGCCGACCGCCGCGATCTGGTTCTGGGTCTCCTCGTCGATCATGTTGATCACCGCCGTGGGGACGCCCGCCAGGTATGCGGCCAGTTCCACGATCGAGTGGAGATCGGGCAGCGGCGTGCCGGTGAGCACGTCGTAGCGGTGCAGGGCGGTCAGCCGTTCGGCCTCGTCCGGCGGGATCGGGAACCCAGGGGCAGCCACGAAACCACGATATGAGGATTATTTCCGCATCGCTGTCGAATGTCTGAGTTACCCCCGGCGCGGTTCGGCGTTGATTCACCGACCGCTCGAACGTGACGAGGGAGCACCACCATGACCGACCAGATCAGCCTCACCGCCGCAGAACTGGCATTCCTGCTGTCGGTGGGGGACACCGTCGGGGACTCCCCGGCGGCCGGGCTGTTCGGCTTCACGCCCGACGACCGCACCGACATGATGCTCGGCGCCGGCCTCGGCTCGCTGCTCCTGCGCCACCTCGCGGTGCCCGCCGACGACCAGCAGATCCAGCTCGGGCCCGTCGTGGCCGCCATCGCCCAGGGCATCGGCCGGCCCGACGTGTGCGTCCAGGTCGGCATGTCCGCCGAGGGCGGCACCGACGGGGTCGTGCTCTTCGAGGCCGGGCAGGTCCGCTTCGTGGTCGCCCGCCGGGCGTACCGCTGCTTCGACATCGCGGCCCTCGACGCCACGACCGACCGCCACGAGGCCCTGGTCGAGCTGGCCCGGGAGTTCGTCGAGCGGCACGGCGGCGGCTCGGCGGCGTTCAGCACGGTGCGGCGGGACCGGTGGGAGGACCACGGGACGGTCACACTCTCCAAGGAGGGGCAGTGGGCGTTCGCGCCCGCCGGTGACCCGCTCGCCGCCGTCTACGGGCCGACCGCCGAGGACGCGTTTGCTCGCCTCACCACGTCGCTCACGGCCGTCCCCGCCTAAATGCTTCAGAGCATTTAAGTGCTTTAGCGCTTCATTGCGACGGTCCGTCGGGGGCGCGACCGTTGCTCCCGCCGAGCCGCTCCGGGGCCGATCCGCTGCGCGGGATCGCCCGCTCCGCTTGCCGGGTCCGCGTGCCGTCGCCTGGCGGTCTCCGTCTTGCCCGGCTGGGGCACACTGCCGCCGTGGCTTTGCTGAGTGGGTCCCGGCGGGCGGCGTTGCCGGCGCTGGTGGTGGTGGTCGCGGGCGTGGTGCTGGCCCTCACGAGCTTCGTGCTCGGGGTCTACGCGCCGGCGCTGGTGGGCGTCGCGGCGGTGGTGCTCGGGGGACGCGTGGCCCTTCGGCGGCTGCGGCCCGGGGCGCCCGTCCCCCGGTGACGGTCTGCGGCGCGACGCCAGGATCGCGATCGTGTTCGGCCTCGTGCTGGCGGTGGTCCTGCTGACCGGGTTCGTCGACCGGCCGTGGCACCGCTGGTGGTGGCCGGGTGTCAGCGCCGCGTCGGCCGCGCCCGACCCGTGCGCCGCACCGGTCGAGGCGCTCGGCGCGCTGGCCCCCGGCCCCGGGCCGGGTGTGCGCGAACGGACCCGCTCGTTCGTGCTCGACTCGCGGCACTGCACCTGGGCGCAGGGCGACCGGACCCACATCCAACTGCACTACAGCGCCTTCTTCCGCGACCCCGCCCACGCGTCGGGCTACATCGCCCGGTTCTCGAGCGGCCGGGAGAAGCCGATTCCCGACGTCGGGCTGGGCGCGGAGGCGCGGGGACAGTTCCAGCCGGACGGCGCCGTGCTGCGGGCGCGCCGCGGCAACGTCTACGTCGAGGTGCGCTACAAGTGGCAGGGCGATCCGCTGCCGCCCGAGGTGGTGCGCGAGCGGGTGCTGGCCTTCGCCGTGCTCGCGTACCGCGCGGTGGATCTGCGCTGATCCGCCGGCCCGGACAGCAAACCGCCCCGCGACCGGTGTGCGGTCACGGGGCGGGCCACGACTTGGCCGGCGTGGCGGTCGCCTCTCGGCGAATGGCGCGACGTGGCTCCAGCCGAACGGTATTCCACGAAGGCTTATTTAGTTGAGGCCCGGGGACACTGTCCCACGCCGGCTTGTGGTCCAACGTACCCGTAGCCGAGCGGCTTCCCGGAGTGATGGTGACCCTTACCACCGAACGACAACCGGATGTCATCCCGTCGGATCAACGGGCGACTGCCGGTTCGAGCAGGTTGCCGTCCGGAACGACGATGGTCGGCCGCCCCTGTTCGAGGTAGCGGGCGGTCTGGGCCGCCGCGAAACCGGCCGCCTCGCCGGTCGCCCGCAGGTACACGTCGACCGTGCGCTCGGCGATGGAGAGCCAGCCGTAGCGTTCGGAGACCATCGCCTTGGCCCGGCGCGCCACCCGCCGCGCGAACGGCTCGTCGCCGAGCAGCGCGTCGACGGAACCGGCCAGCGCCTCCGGGTTCTTCGCCGGGAACGTGACCCCGGTGACCCCCGGCTCCACGATCTCCGCCAGCCCACCGGTGCGCGCCACCGCCAGGGGCGCACCCGCCGAGGCCCCTTCGAGCGCCACCATCCCGAACGGCTCGTAGATGCTCGGCACCACCAGCGCGTCGGTCGCCGCCATCAGCGCCGGCAACTGCCCCGCACCGAGGAAGCCGGAGAAGCGCACCACGTCGCCGATGCCGTGCTCGTCGATGGTGCGCTGGAGTTCACCCCTGTAGGGACCGTCGCCGGCGATCACCACGCGCAGTCCGGAGTGCCGGGCCCGCAGCTGCGGCACCGCCGCCATGAGGTCCTGCACGCCCTTCTCGTACACCAGCCGGCCCGCGTAGCCGAGCAGCGGCCCGTCGCCCGCGAACGTCGACCGCGCGGCCGTCACCGCGCGCTGCGGCGCCTGCCAGACGCCCACGTCCACGCCGTTCGGGACGACGTCGACCCGTGCGGCGGGGGTGTCCAGCAGGCGGTCGATCTCCCAGCGCATGTACTCGGAGCAGACGATGACCCGGCACGCCTCCGCGGCGAGCCAGTACTCGACGGAGTGGATCGTCTTGTTCATCGGGTCGGGGAGCCAGCCCTGGTGCCGGCCGGCCTCGGTGGCGTGGATGGTGGCGACGAGCGGCAGGTCGAGGTGTTCCTTGAGCGTGACGGCCGTGTGCGCGACCAGCCAGTCGTGCGCGTGGATGACGTCGTAGCCGCCCGACTCGGCCGCCCGCAGCGCCGCCCGGGTGAGCGTGTGGTTGAACGCCATCGTCCAGGCGAGCAGGTTCTGGGTGTCCAGCGGGAAGCGCGGCAGGTCCTCCGGCGCCCGCACGATGCGCACCCCCTCGGCGTACTCCTCCAGCGGTGCGCCGGGGGAGTGGCGGGTGACGACGGTGACCTCGTGCCCCGCCTCCACGAGTGCGGTGGCGAGCGCGTGGACGTGCCGTCCGAGGCCCCCTACCACGATCGGCGGGTACTCCCAGGAGAGCATGAGCACCCGGACGCTTTTGTTGTTCTCGGACACGGCCCGCCCTCTTCCCCGGATGATCCACTCCCAAACTTCATCACTCGCGCAGCACCCATCACCCGCTTCCCCCTGGGTCGGGAGTCGTGGGTGGAGCGACGGAGTTACCCGGTATTCTGCCTCGCGTTTTTTAACGCGGAGGCTGAAATCATTTCCGACACGTAAAGCTCAGGCGGATTCTCCACCCCGTGCGGGAGAATGCCGCACCCGCACGAACTCGGCCACCGACCAGCATTGGAACGGGCATCCCGTGGCAAGGTGTGGAGCCTGCCCGTCAGCGGTTTCACTGATCGATGCCAGGCCCCACTCTGCCAGATGGGCTTCGATGCCAACCAGTGGCGAATCGTTCACGTTGTGCAAACTTCGATAGCAGTCAATGTATGGACCGAGTAGCCAGGGCCACACCGTGCCCTGGTGGTAGGCGGCGTCGCGGGCGGCCGGGTCACCCCGGTGCAGCGGCGCGTAGCCGGGCGCGTCGGGGGCGAGCGTGCGCAACCCGAGCGGGGTCAACAGGTGCGCCGACACGGTGGCGAGCACCGCCGGGTCGGGCGGCAGCGGCGCGTAGGGGAGCGAGTAGGCGAGGAGCTGGTTCGGGCGGAGCGAACGGTCGTCGCCGGACGGGCCGTCGATCACGTCGTACAGCCGGTCGCCGGCCGGGAACCGGGCCGCGAACGACGCCCGTGCCCGCCAGTGCAGCGCCTCCAACCAGTCCGGCCGGCCGGCCCCGCGCACCCGGTCGAACAGCGTGCCGAGGCCGCCGAGCGCGTTCACCCACAGGGCGTTGACCTCCACGGGCTTGCCGTGCCGGGGCGTCACCGGAACGCCTTCCACCCGCGCGTCCATCCAGGTGAGCGCGACACCCGGGGCGCCCTGCGAGATGAGCCCGTCCGCCGGGTCCATCCGGATGTTGTAGCGGGTGCCGGCGACGTGCGCCTCGATCACGTCCAGCAGGGCCGGCAGCAGTTCGGCGGCGAGGTCGGCGTCACCGGCCCGGGCGACGTGCCGCTCGACGGCGTGCAGGAACCAGAGCGTCGCGTCGACCGTGTTGAACTCGGTCTGCCCGGTGTCGGCCGTGTTGGCGAGCATGCCCTCGGAGAGGGTCGCGGCGTAGCCGCGCAGCAGCGCGCGCCCCTCCTCGTACCGGCCGGTCGCCAGGAACAGCCCCTCGTACGAGATCATCGTGTCGCGCGACCACGCCCCGAACCACGGGTAGCCGGCCACCACGTCCGGCCCGTTCGCACCGGTGATCACGAACCGGTCGGCCGCCAGCAGCGCCGTCGCCGCCACCTCCCGGTCGGGCGCGTCGCCGGCGTCGGCCGTGATCGCGTGGGCGCGCGCCCGGGCCGCCGCGATCAGCGCGCTGGGCGGCCGGGGCGCCACGTCGAGATCGCCGGCCCAGCAGAGCACCTCGTGCGTGGCGCCCGGGGTCAGCCGCACCGCGAAGCGGCCCGCGTGCCAGAGGTCCTCCGTGGCGGACAGCCCCCGGGCCGCCTCCTCGCGGGTGTGCGCACCCCGCCACCAGCCGCCGGCCGGCTCCCAGCCGGTGCCGCGCAACCGGTACAGGTCCTCGACGACGCAGCCGTCCGACAGGTGCGCCACGTCGACGTCCGGGCCGCCCGCCCCGCGTTCGCCGTGCGCGTCGCGCCGGGTCAGCAGGGCGTCGAGGGTCAGCTGCACCGGGCCGCCGCTGACGAGGCGGTGCACCACGCCGAGCGCCGCCCGGCCGTGCGCCATGGCCAGCTCCCGCTCGAGGACCACGTCCCCGATCCGCCAGCGCCACCTCGGCAGGCCGTCGACCAGCTCGAAGCGTTCCAACAGACAATGGCCCGTGGGATGGACGGTGCCGTCGGCCCACTCGTGGACGCCCAACTCGACCGGGGTCCCACCCGCGGTCGTGACGACCGGGTCGAGGGCGACCAGCCCGACGGTGCGCACCGCGGCCGGCTGCCCCGAGATCACCTGGAGCGCGTGGTAACGCCGGGTGCGCAGCAGCGACGCGGTGCCCATCGCGTAGCCGCCGAGACCGTCGGTGACCAGCCACTCCCGGGCGGCCCCGGCCCGGTCGTCCCCGAGGACCTGCGATCCCAACCCGACCATGACCGAACCATATGCGCCGCAGGGCCGTCTCTTTCCGTTACGTACCGGGTCCGGACCCACTTTGTAACTCGCGGGCCGCACAATTGGTCGATGATCGGGAACGGAGGGGCAGAACGCACCCGGCTGGCGGACGCCGACGCGGGTGCCCGGCCCTGGCGATCCTGGGGCCCCTACCTCTCCGAACGCGCCTGGGGGACCGTCCGCGAGGACTACAGCGAGTACGGCACCGCCTGGGACTACTTCCCGCACGACCACGCCCGCTCCCGCACCTACCGGTGGAACGAGGACGGGATGGCCGGCATCTGCGACGACCGGCAGCTCTTCTGCTTCGCACTCGCCCTCTGGAACGGCCGGGACCCGATCCTGAAGGAACGCATGTTCGGGCTCGGCGGCCACGACGGCAACCACGGCGAGGACGTCAAGGAGTACTGGTGGTACACCGACTCCACGCCGACGCACTCCTGGATGGGCTGGCGCTACCACTATCCGCAGCGCGCGTTCCCCTACCGGGACCTCGTCGACGGCAACCACCGGCGCGGCCGCGACGAGCCCGAGTACGAACTCGCCGACACCGGCGTCTTCGACGAGGACCGCTACTGGAGCGTCCAGGTCGACTACGCCAAGGCCGACCCCACCGACATGTGCATCCGGATCACGGTCGTCAACCGCGGCCCCGAGCCGGCCACGCTGCACCTGCTGCCGACGCTCTGGTTCCGCAACACGTGGTCGTGGGGGCTGCCCGGGCGGGACTACGCCCCCGAGATCCGCGGCGCCGGGAGCACGCTCGTCGCCGAGCACCGCGAACTGGGCCGGCTGGTGCTCGCGGGCGACGGCGCACCGGTGCCGCTCCTGTGCGACAACGAGACCAACGCCGACCGGCTGTTCGGGCTGCCGGGGCGCTCGGCGTTCCCCAAGGACGGCATCAACGACCACCTCCTGCACGGGCACGCGACCGTCAACCCGGACGGCGTCGGCACCAAGGGCGCGCTGCACTACACGCTTGAGGTGCCGGCGGGCGGCGAGGCGACGATCCGGCTGCGGCTCACGGCCGGCGGGGACCTCGACGTCGCGGACGGACACGACGCCGTCATGGCCTGCCGCGCGCGTGAGGCCGACGAGTTCTTCGACAGCGTGATCCCGGCCGGCGCGAGCGAGGACGAGCGGCGCGTCGCCCGCCTCGGCATCGCCGGTGTGCTGTGGGGCAAGCAGTTCTTCCACTTCGACGTCGCCCGCTGGCTGGACGGCGACCCCGCCTCACCGCCGCCGCCGGCCTCCCGCAAGCACGGGCGCAACAGCCACTGGCGCCACATGAACAGCTGCGACGTCATCTCCATGCCCGACCCGTGGGAGTACCCCTGGTACGCCGCCTGGGACCTGGCGTTCCACGCGGTGACGATCGCGCGGGTCGACCCCGGGTTCGCCAAGAGCCAGCTGCTGCTCCTGCTGCGCGACTGGTACCTGCACCCCAACGGGCAGATCCCGGCCTACGAATGGGCGTTCGGGGACGTCAACCCGCCCGTCCACGCCTGGGCCGCGCTGCGGGTGTTCCGGCTCGACGGGGGTCGGGACTACGACTTCCTGGAACGGGTGCTGCACAAGCTCCTGCTCAACTTCACCTGGTGGGTCAACCGCAAGGACGCCAACGGCAACAACGTCTTCGAGGGCGGGTTCCTCGGGCTGGACAACGTGGGGCCGTTCGACCGGTCGGCGGCACTGCCGGTCGCCGGTGTGCTCGAGCAGAGCGACGGCACCGCCTGGATGGCGATGTACGCGCTGAACCTGCTGGAGATCGCGCTCGTGCTGGCCGACCACGACCACGTGTACGAGGACATCGCGACGAAGTTCTTCGAGCACTTCGCGTACATCGCCGAGGCGGCGTCGCGGTACGGGCTGTGGGACGAGCACGACGCGTTCTTCTACGACGTGCTGCGCACCGTCGAGGGGCACACGGTGCCGCTGAAGATCCGTTCCGTGGTGGGGCTGCTGCCGCTCGCGGCCGCCACCGTCATCCCGTCGCGCACCCTGCGCAAGCTGCCCGACCTGGCCAACCGGCTGCGCTGGTTCCTCGCCAACCGGCCCGCGTACACCGACGTGGTGGGTGCGGCGGCCTCCCGCTTCGGCCAACGGGTGCGGCTGCTGTCGATGGTGGGCACCGACCAGTTCACCCGGATCCTTTCGCGGATGCTGTCGCCGGGCGAGTTCCTCGGCGAGTACGGGCTGCGCACGCTGTCCCGCGCGCATCTCGACGAGCCGTACACCGTGCACCTCGGGGGCAGCGACTTCACCGTCGGCTACGAACCGGGGGAGTCCGCGAGCGGGCTCTTCGGCGGCAACTCCAACTGGCGCGGGCCGATCTGGTTCCCCGTCAACTACGTACTCATCGAAGCACTTCGACGTTATGCGGAGTTCTACGGCGACGCCCTGCTGGTCGAGTACCCGGCCGGCAGCGGCAACCGCACCACCCTGAACGCCATCGCCGACGACCTCTCCCGCCGGCTCATCCGACTGTTCACAGTGGACGGTGCCGGCCGGCGCCCGGTCTTCGGCGACAGCGCCCTCTTCCAGAACGACCCGCACTGGCGCGACCTCGTGCTCTTCTACGAGTACTTCCACGGCGACAGCGGAGCGGGGCTCGGCGCCTCTCACCAGACCGGGTGGACGGCGCTCGTCGTCGACCTGATCCTGGAGGTCCATCAGGATCGATCCGATCGGCCTCGAGACTGATCGATCCGGCCACACGGACAGCAAAGGTGCACGGTTCGGTGACGCTTCGCCCGTTTCCTTGACCGGATCTTCGCGTTTTCGGTAGACACACGCCGAGCCTGCCAACCGAAACCCCGATCGGAGCGTGCAGCACATGTCTCGGACCTTGCGCGCATCAGCGTTATCCGCCGCCGCGGCGCTGGCCTTCGTCGCCACCGCGGCCGTCCCGGCACAGGCCGCCGCCGTCGGATACGTCCGGCTGGCGCACCTGTCCCCGGACACACCCGCCGTCGACGTGTATCTCGCGGGGGTCGACGGCAGCTCGCCGAAGAAGTTCCCGGCGGTCGGCTACGGGGTGGTCTCCCAGTACCTGCCGCTGAGCGAGGGCACGTACGCGGTCGCGATGCGCGGTGCCGGCGCCGCCGAGTCGACCCCGCCGGTGCTGAGCACCCAGGTGACGGTCTCCGGCGGCGGCGCGTACACCGTCGCGGGCGTCGGCCGCAACGCCGAGCTCGGGCTGAAGGTGATCGGTGACGACCTCGGCCTGCCGAGCGCCGGCAAGGCGAAGGTGCGCGTCGTGCAGGCGTCGGTCAAGGCGCCGGTGATCGACGTGACGACGTCGTCGGGGGCGACGATCGCGAGCGGGGCCGCGTTCGCCACGACGACGCCGTACCAGGAGGTCAACCCGGGCGCGTGGAAGCTCAAGCTGCAGCCGCAGGGGGCCACCACCGCGACCGAGGTGGCCGCCGACTGCGCGGCCGGCGGGGTCTACTCCGTGCTCGTGCTCGACGACGCGTCAGGCGGCCTCAAGGTCGAGGTGCGCACCGACGCCAAGGGCGGCGCCGTGGTGCCCGCGGGCGGTGTCGACACCGGGGCCGGCGGCACGGCCCACAACCGCACGCTGTTGATCTCCGCCCAGGTGGCGCTGGCCGTGCTGCTGACGGCCGGTATGGGCGCCTGGCTGGTGCGGCGCCGCCGGAGGGTCGTAGTTTGACGGTCGTGGCCGAACGGGACAAGGGACGGGTGGTCCGCCACCGCGGCGGCCGGTTGCGCCGGTTGATCATCGCGGTGGTGGTCCTGCTCGTCGTGGGCCTGGCCGGGACGGCGTGGGCGCTCAGGAAGGACCCGGCGTCGTCGCCTCCCGCGGCCGCGCCCTCGTCCGCGCCGCCGTCCACGGCGGGACCGCTCACGGCGACCGTCGTCTCGCCGGCCGCGACCGCGCAGGACCTGCCCGCCCCGGAGCGGGTGCGCATCGGCGCGATCGGCGTCGACGCGGAGCTGGAGCAGATCGACGTCGGCGCGGGCGGCACGCTGACCCCGCCGACCGACTTCCACCGCGCCGGCTGGTTCGCGAAGGGCGCCGCGCCCGGGGATCTCGGGCCGGCCGTCATCGCGGGCCACGTCGACACCCGCGAGGGGCCGGCGGTCTTCTTCCGGCTGCGCGACCTCAAGCCCGGCGACACCATCGAGGTGGTGCGCGGGCCGAAGACGCTGTCGTTCCAGATCACGGCCACGGAGTCGTTCGCGAAGACGGCGTTCCCGACCAACAAGGTGTACGGGCCGACGCCGGTGCCGGAGCTGCGCCTGGTCACCTGCGGCGGCGACTTCGACGACGGCACCGGCCACTACGCCGACAATTTGATCATCTACGCGGTCATGGTCTGACCGGCGGCTACTCGGCCAGTTCCGGGGGGAAGCCGCCGGTGGCGATGGGGCCCCAGGCGTCGATGGTGATGCGGATCAGGGACTTGCCCTGCTTCACCATCGCGGCGCGGTACTCGTCCCAGTCCGGGTGTTCGCCGGAGATCACCCGGAAGTACTCGACCAGCGGTTCGAGCGCCTCCGGCAGGTCCAGAACCTCCGCCGTGCCGTCGACCTGCACATACGCGCCGTTGAACTCGTCGGACAGGACGCAGACGGTCACCTTCGGGTCGCGCCGCAGGTTGCGGATCTTGGCGCGCTGCGGATAGGTCGAGATCACGATCCGGCCCTCGGTGTCCACCCCGGCGGTCACCGGAGAGACCTGGAGTCCCCCGTGCGAACGGTGGGTGATCAGCACGACGTGGTGCCGGGTGCGCACGAAGTCGAGGAGGGCGTCGCGGTCGACCCGGTCTGCGGTGGCGAGCTTCATGGGGAAGATCCTGCCACCGGAGCCGTCGACCCGCGCACCACCAGCGACGTGGGCAGGACCAGCTCCCGCGGCTCCTCGCCGGGATGCTGCACCGCCCGCACGATCATGCGTCCGGCCTGCACGCCCTGTTCGACCACCTCCTGCCGAACCGTCGTCAGGTCCATCACGTCGCTCAGATCGTGATCGTCGATGCCCACCACGGAGACGTCCCCCGGGACGGCCAGCCCCATCCGGCGCGCCGCCGCCACCGCCCCGAACGCCAGTTCGTCCGACTCGGCGACGACGGCCGACGGCGGGTCGGGCCGTTCCATCAGCCGGCGCATCGCCCGCTCCCCGCCCGACACCCCGAACGGCACCGACACCACCAGGTCCGGCTCGACCGGCAGTCCCGTGACGGCCAGCCCGGCGAGGTAGCCGGCGCGTCGTTCGTGGGCGACGGGCAGCCACATGCTCTGGTCGGCGTAGGTCGAGATCATGCCGATCCGCCGGTGTCCCAGGCCGGCGAGGTGCTCGACGGCGGTGAGCATGACGCCCGTGTCGTCGATGCGCACGCAGTGCGTCCCGGTGGCGCGCAGCCCCGTCGCCACCACCGGAACGCCCAGCGTGTGCACCGCCTCGTACTCCGGCTCGGTGAGCGGCATGGCGACGGTGAGCACGGCGTCGACCCGGCGCCGCAGCGGCAGTTGGTCGAAGAAGCGGGTGCGCGCGGAGAGGTCCCCGAGGCTGTACAGCAGCAGATCCAGACCGGCCTCTCGGAGGACCTCCTCGGCGCCGGCGACCACCTTGCTGAAGTACCACCGGGCCGCGTGCGGAACGACCACTCCCACGGTGTGCGTGCGCCGGGAGGCCAGCCGTGAGGCGATGGGGGAGACGACGTACGAGAGTTCGGCGGCCGCGGCCAGAACCCGTCCGCGGGTGTCCGCTGAAACGTTCGGCAGGCCACGCAGGGTGCGGGAGACTGTCGCGGTGGAGACGCCCGCCCGGCGCGCGACGTCCTCCATGCTGACCGGCTCTACCTGGCGTGCCACGACGCGCAGGTTACCGCCCGACTCCGAATCGTTATGCGGTGGTGGGGGGTTGATCGCTGGACAGCCGTGCTTTGCAAGCGCTTACATACAGAGGCTTAGCACGAAACAAAATCTTCACGCAGGCAACCTGGGTGAAATCAAGCGCTACGCAACCAGTTGAGACGTGAGGGGGACCACGTGACCGACCTCTTGAGGCGCGGCCGCCGAGTGCTCGCCGTCGCCGGTGTCATGGGCCTGGCGTTGACCGGTGCCGTGGCCTGCAGCAGCGACGACGGTGGCACCGCCAAGGATCCGGATTCCGCGGAGTGCCAGCCGTTCAAGGACTACCAGGGCCACAGTGGGACCGAGGTGACGGCCTACTCGTCGATCCGGGACGTCGAGTCGGACAAGCTGGACCAGTCGTGGAAGCTGTTCGAGGACTGCACCGGCATCGACATCCAGCACGAGGGGGACGGTGCCTTCGAGGCGCAGGTCCAGGTGCGCTCGGACGGCGGTAACGCCCCCGACCTGGCGTTCTTCCCTCAGCCCGGCCTGCTGCAGCGGTTCGCCACGGCGGGCAAACTGAAGGAAGCCTCGGCCAAGACCAAGGAAACCGCGCAGAAGAACTTCTCGACCGACTGGCTCAACTACGGCACGGTCGCCGGCAAGTTCTACGCGGCTCCGCTCGGCTCCAACGTCAAGTCGTTCGTCTGGTACTCGCCGGGCCTCTTCAAGGAGAAGAGCTGGGCGGTTCCGCAGACGTTCGACGAGATGATCCAACTCAGTGACAAGGTCGCCTCCGGCGGCGGCGGGATCAGCCCGTGGTGCGTCGGTCTCGAGTCACAGGACGCGACCGGCTGGCCGGCCACCGACTGGCTCGAGGACGTGATCCTGCGCGACCACGGTCCGGACGTCTACGACCAGTGGGTGCAGCACAAGATCCCGTTCAACGACCCGCGGATCGTGAGCTCGCTCGACAAGGTCGGCAGCATCATCAAGAACAACAAGTACGTCGGCGACCCGAAGCGCGAGGTCACCACCTCGTTCCAGGAGGGTGGCCTGCCGGTCAAGGACAAGAAGTGCGCCATGCACCGCCAGGCGTCCTTCTACGCCAACCAGTGGCCGGACGGCACCAAGGTCGCGCAGGACGGCGACGTGTACGCCTTCTACTTCCCGGCCGTCGACCCGGCCAAGGGTAAGCCGGTGCTCGCCGCCGGTGAGTTCGTCGCCGCGTTCGCGGACCGGCCCGAGGTGCAGGCCGTGCAGGCGTACCTCGCCAGCTCGGAGTGGGCCCTCTCGCGGGCCAAGCTCGGCTCGTGGGTCAGCGCCAACAAGAACGTCCCGGTCGAGACCTTCGAGAGCCCGATCGACAAGCTGTCGGTGCAGATCCTGCAGGACCCGAAGAGCGTGCTGCGGTTCGACGGTTCGGACCTCATGCCGGGCTCGGTCGGTGCCGGCACGTTCTGGAAGCAGATGATCGAGTGGGTCAACGGTAAGGACAGCGCGGCCACCCTGGCTGCCATCGAGGCCAGCTGGCCGAAGTAGCACCCTGCCTGCGAAGAGGCAGGTTCCACCCCGGCCGCGGCGCCTCCCCACCCCGAGGCGTCGCGGCCACCCCATCCCACCCCTTGGGAGAACGCATGGATTTCGCGAGGGAGTCGCCCAAGTTCGTTCAGCTGCTGATCGGGATCGTCGCGTTCGTCGTCTTCGTCGCCGCACTCCTGGCCCTGGTCGCACTCTCCGACCGGATCAGCACGGGCACCCGTAAGCGCAAGGGCTTCGCCGGCGCGATCGTCGAGCGGTTCCGCAACCGCCCCGAACGGCTGCCGGCCGTCATCTTCCTGTTCCCGGCCGTCGTCCTGCTCCTGATCGGGCTGGTCGTGCCGGCGATCCGCACCACGATCCTGTCGTTCAAGAACGGCGGCAGCACCGAGTGGGTCGGCCTCGAGAACTACAAGTGGATGTTCAACGACCCGGGCACCCGCATCGTGCTGCGCAACACCCTCATCTGGGTGGTGCTGGTGCCGCTGCTCTCCACCGGGATCGGCCTGGTCTACGCGGTCCTGATCGACAAGGCCAAGTTCGAGCGGGTCGCCAAGTCGCTGGTCTTCATGCCGATGGCGGTGTCGTTCGTGGGCGCCTCGATCGTGTGGAAGTTCGTCTACGCGGACCGGCCGCCCGGGCAGGAGCAGATCGGCCTGCTCAACTACATCTGGGCCGCGATGGGCGGCGAGCCGCAGCAGTGGCTGGTCAACAAGCCGTTGAACAACCTGTTCCTCATCGTCATCATGGTCTGGATCCAGGCCGGGTTCGCGATGGTGGTGCTCTCGGCGGCGATCAAGGCCATCCCGGGGGAGATCGTCGAGGCGGCCCGGATCGACGGGGTCAACGCCTGGCAGATGTTCTGGCGGGTGACGATGCCGAGCATCCGCGCCGCGCTGACCGTGGTCCTGGTGACCATCTCGATCGCCTCGCTGAAGGTCTTCGACATCGTGCGGACCGGCACCAACGGCAACTTCGACACGAGCGTCATCGCGAACGAGATGTACAACAACGCCTTCCGTTACGGCGAGGCCGGCCGCGGCTCCGCGCTCGCGGTCTTCCTGTTCGTCCTGGTGGTTCCTATCGTGGTCTACCAGATCCGGGCGCTGCGCCAGCAGCGCGCGACCCGCTGATCCCGGAGGACGCGATGGCAGCCACCACCTCCACCCCGCCCGTTGCGGCGGTGCCCACCCCCGTCGCCGACACGCTGGCCGGAAAGACCCGCAAGAAGCTGGTCAGCCGCGGCGCCACGATCGCCTCGATCATCATCGCCATTCTGTGGACCACTCCCACGTTCGGTCTGCTGGTGTCCTCGTTCCGGCCGGAGAACGAGATCAAGACGACGGGCTGGTGGAACTTCTTCACCGACCCCGAGATCACCATGAAGAACTACAACGACGTGCTCTTCGGCCAGTCCGCCGCCAACGGTCGGCTCGCGAGCTTCCTCGTCAACTCGATCGTCATCACCGTGCCGTCGGTGCTGTTCCCGCTGGCGATCGCCTCGTTCGCGGCGTACGCGCTGGCGTGGCTCAACTTCCGCGGCCGGGACTGGGTCTACATCGGCGTCTTCGCCCTCCAGGTGGTGCCGCTGCAGATGGCGCTGGTGCCGCTGCTGTCGTTCTTCTCCCGGGGGGTCAAGCTCGGCGGCCTGACGCTGATGCCCCCGTGGCAGTTGGAGGGAGCGGAGAAGTTCGTCCAGGTGTGGTTCGCGCATACGTGCTTCGCGCTACCACTGGCGATCTTCCTGCTGCACAACTTCATGTCGGAGCTGCCCGGTGACCTCATGGAGGCCGCGAAGGTCGACGGCGCGGGCCACGCCAAGATCTTCCGGAACATCGTGCTGCCGCTGATCGTCCCGGCCATCGCCTCGGTCGCGATCTTCCAGTTCCTCTGGGTGTGGAACGACCTGCTCGTCGCGCTGACGTTCGGCGGCACCGACCAGACGGCGCCGATGACCGTGCGCCTGGCGTCACTGGCCGGCACGAAGGGTGGCGAGTGGCAACGGCTCACCTCGGGCGCGTTCGTCTCGATGGTGATCCCGTTGATCGTCTTCCTCTCGCTTCAGCGCTATTTCGTGCGCGGTCTGCTTGCGGGCAGCGTGAAGGGGTAAAGCTGGTGCTCATGCACTGGTGGCGAGACGCGGTCATCTATCAGGTCTATCCACGGTCGTTCGCCGACCATGACGGGGACGGGTACGGCGACCTCGCCGGCATCGCCGCCCGGCTCGATCATCTGGTCGAGCTGGGCGTCGACGCGGTGTGGATGTCGCCGTTCTACACGTCTCCGCAGGCGGACGCGGGGTACGACGTCGCCGACTACCGGGCCGTCGACCCGCTCTTCGGGACGCTCGACGACTTCGACAAGCTGGCCGCCCGGGCCAGGGAACTCGGCCTGAAGCTCATCGTCGACCTCGTGCCCAACCACAGTTCGGACCGGCACGCGTGGTTCCAGGCGGCGCTGGCCGCAGCGCCCGGCAGCACGGAACGCGCGCGCTACGTCTTCCGCGACGGCGTCGGCGACGCCCCGCCGAACGACTGGACGAGCGTCTTCGGCGGCCCGGCGTGGACCCGCGTGCCGGACGGCCAGTGGTACCTGCATCTGTTCGACACCCATCAGCCGGACTTCAACTGGGACAACCCCGAGGTGCGCGAGGAGTTCCTCGACGTGCTGCGCTTCTGGCTGGACCGCGGGGTCGACGGGTTCCGGGTGGATGTCGCGCACGGGCTCGTGAAGCGGCTCGACGACGCGACCTGGAGGGGGCAGAGCGAGGGCATCGCCAAGGCCGACCCGAGCGGCGAGGGCCCGCCGATGTGGGACCAGGACGCGGTGCACGACATCTACCGTTCCTGGCGGGCGCTGCTCGACACGTACGGCACGCCGGGCGACAAGATCCTGGTGGCCGAGGCGTGGGTGGCGCCACCGCCGCGGCTGGCCCGGTACGTGCGCGGCGACGAGATGCACCAGGCGTTCAACTTCGAGTACCTGCTGGCCCCCTGGGAGCCCGACGAACTGCGGCGGATCATCACCGAGTCGCTCGCGGCCAACGGCGCCGTCGGGGCGCCCACGACGTGGGTGCTCTCCAACCACGACGTCGTCCGGACGGCCTCCCGGCTGGGCGTCTCGGGACCGCCGATGCTGGGCGGGATCGGTGCCGACGACCCGCAGCCGGATCCGGTGCTGGGCCTGCGGCGGGCCCGCGCGGCGGCGCTGCTGATGCTGGCGCTGCCCGGTTCGGCGTACGTGTACCAGGGGGAGGAGCTGGGGCTGCCCGAGCACACGACGCTGCTGGACACGCTGCGGCAGGACCCGACGTGGGAGCGTTCCGGCCACACGTCGAAGGGGCGGGACGGCTGCCGGGTGCCGATCCCGTGGCGCGCGGACGCGCCGGCGTACGGGTTCTCGCCGACGGGCGCGTCGTGGCTGCCGCAGCCGCCGATCTGGGCGCAGCTTGCCCCGGACCGGCAGCGCGGGGTCGAGGGGTCGACGTTCGAGCTGTTCAAGGCCGCGTTGCGGCTGCGCCGGGAGTTCGGGTTGGGGTCGGGGGAACTGCGCTTCCTGGACCTCGGTCCGCGCGTGCTGGCCGCCGAGGTGGGGGAGACCCTGGTCGTCACCAATTTCGGGGTCGAACGGGTCGAGCTTCCGGCCGGCCGCCGGATCGTGCTGGCGAGCGAGCCCGTCGAGGGCGACACGATTCCGACCGACGTGACGGTCTGGTCCCGCACTACATAGCGGATAGCGACTTCGTGGCTACCATACGGCGTTACCCTCGCAATGGTGGGCCATGATCAGTCAGCGGGGCGGGTGCTCGTCGTGGACGACAACGACGACATCCGCTCCCTCGTGGAGTTCAAGCTGGTGCAGGCGGGCTACACGGTGACGGTCGCCGGCAACGGCCCGGACGGCCTCGACCGGGCCCGCGAGTGGCACCCCGACCTGGTCGTGCTCGACGTGGCCATGCCCGGCATGACCGGCTACGACGTCTGCAAGGAGATGCGCGGTGACCCCGCCACCGCGCACATCCCCGTGATCATGCTGACCGCACGCGACTCGACCGAGTTCTCCACGCTCGGCTACATGGCCGGCGCCGACATGTACCTGACCAAGCCGATCGTCCTGCGGACGCTGCTGGACAAGGTCGAGTCACTGATCCACGCCGACACCCGCTAGGCGCCCGGCAGGACCGCGGCGAAGAGGCTGACCGTGGCGGTCACCGGAGCCTCGGCCGCCTCGACCACCAGCCGCGGCGCGTAGCGCGTCACCGGCGCCGTCTGGTCGGTGAACGCGATCTTCCGGCCGTTGCCGGCGCTGGCGTCGACCTGCGTGCCGCCCTCGACCGGCTTGCAGCTGAGCTGCACGGGGGTGATCGCCGTCTGCGGGCTCGGCGACGAGGAGGCGCGCGCCTTGCCGGCGGACTGCACCTTCACCCGCTCGGCGCCGGTCTGCTTGACCAGTTCTAGGATGCCGTCGCCGCCGACCGTCGCGTAGTAGCCCGTCGTGGCGTCGGCGTCGAGGCAGGCCAGCCCGACCCGCCCGTTGCCCGCGGCCCTGCCGAGCGGCGCGAACTCCGCGTCGATCACCGCCGGCCCCGGATTGTCCAGCCGGGCGGCCTTGCCCGGGGCGACGCAGCGGGCGTTCGGCGCCTCGGCGGCCACCTTCAGGCCGGACTCCGGCGTCGCCTTGCAGCCCTCGCCCGGGCTCCAGTCGCCGGGCTGCGCCAGCGCGGCGATGGTGCGCGTGCCCTTCAGCGACCACGGCCCGACCGTCCCGAACACGCACGCCACCAGCGGCTTCGGCTGCCAGCCGCCGCCCTGCACCACCGGCGCCTCCATCGGCAGGTACGACGAGCCGAACGGCACCCCGAGATACCCGCCGTAGGACTTCTCGCAGATCCCGCGGGCGGCCGCGTCGCGCACCTGCGTGCCCGGGTTGTCGCGGAACGGCAGCCGCCCCACGTAGAACACCTCGCCGGTGTGTTCGCCGTTGCACGGCGCGGTGTAGCGGAAGCCCGACGAGCCGCCGACGAAGGTGAAGCACTCGCCGGCCTTCAGCTTGAGGCCGCCGTCCTGCAGCGACTCGGCCGCCGCCTGTGCCGGGTCGGCCAGCCCCTTGGCGATGTTCCGGCCGTCGGCGGGGTCCTTGACCCGCAGCCCGCCCCGGAGCACGTCACGCATCGCCGCCGGAACGTCCACCAGCGCCACCCCCGCGTCCTCGACCTCCTGGCGGTGGATCGGGGAGAGGCCGGCGATCACGACCACGCGGTCGTCGCGCACACCCAGGTAGTGGTCGTAGCCGACGTGGTGCGACACGCCGGTGCTCACGAGCGGCACCACGATGAGGAGCGCGAGCGCCGCGACGGACGGCCAGCGCGTCAGGTGCCGGTACAGGTGGCCGGTGATCACGAGCGCGGCGCAGACCAGCACCGCGAACAGGAGGGCCAGCGCCGCCGCGTTCGACAGCAGCGCCGCGAGCGGGCCGGCGACGGCCATGCCGATCAGCCCACCGGCGAGCCGGTGCGCGCCGAACGCCGTTCCGGGGGCGCCGCGCAGCAGGTGGAACAGCCCGGTGGTGACCAGGGCGACGCCCACCCAGCGACCGAGCACGGCGACGGTGGCCGCCCCGGCGGCGACCCGCGCCAGGCGCAGGTACTCGGCGCGGTCCCTGCGCCGCAGCACACCCCACGGCACGGGCACCCGGCTCGTGGCAGCCGTCGGAAGAAGAGCGAACAGCGGCAGCACCGGCAGCGCGTACGCGAACAACCCGACGAGTGCGCGCGCGAGGGAGAAGAGCACGCGGCCCGGTTCCCCCCAATGCACCCAACAGATCAGCGCGAGAACGACCACCGCCAGCGCCACGACGGCGATCCGCACCGGCCCCGGCCACCCGCGCGCCGACGACCCCCGGGCCCCGACGAACTCCGCGTACGCGTCACGAACGGCGGGTGTCGCCGCGAACCCGAGCCCGACGGCCACGACAAGCGCGAGCCCGAGCTGCCAACCCGCGGGGGAGGCACCGAGCCCGGAGACGAGCGCGACAACCAACCCGAACGCCGCCGCCGCGAGCACGACGACGATCGCGGGTAACGCGCCGCTCGCTATGTCCGCGTTGGATCGCCTTTTTCCGGCCATCCCTTCCCCTCGATGCTCCTCGCCCGCCCCGGCGACCGGAGCAGCATGGCATCCGGACCGCCGGGCGGCCAAGGTACGAGAGGAAAGATCGTGTCTACGCGGTGCGGGTGATGTCCGTGTCGGTGATGTCCTCCTCGCCCAGGGCGGGGAAGTCCGGCACCCGGTTGACCACGGTCGCCGCGACGAACCCGGCCACGGCGCCGACCGCCACGCCGGCGATCAGCAGGCCCCACGGCAGCTTGTTGCGGCGGCCGGCGAGCGCCTCGTACGCGGCGGTTGCCCGGCGCAGGGCCTCGTCGGTCACGGTGCCGACCCTGTCCTGCGTGTGGCTGCTGAAGTCACCCGTGCGATCGCGTGCCGTCTCCCAGCCGGACACGAGCGTGTCCCACGCGTCCTCGGCGACCTGCTGGGCCTTGGCGGCTTTGCTGCGTCCCATGGTGTCCACCCTTTCGGTGTCTTCGGTGTCGTCGTAACCCTATGGGTGTTGTTCCACGTGTGCGTTCCGTCGAATCATCCGCCCCCGCAGTGGGTACGGTGCGCGTCATGGCCGAGTTGCGCTGGTTGGGATATGTACGGCACGGCGAGAGCACCGGAAACCTGGCGGCGGCACGCGCCGAGGCCGACGGACTGGAAGTGATCGACATCCCGGAACGGGACGCCGACGTGCCGCTGTCGGACACCGGGCGGGAACAGGCGACGGCGGTCGGGCGCTGGCTGGCGGCCGACCCGCCGGACCTGGTGGTCTGCTCGCCCTACCTGCGCACCGTGCAGACCGCCGAGCACGCCGTCGGCGACACGGGTGTGCGCATCATCCGCGACGAACGGCTGCGCGACCGCGAACTCGGCATCCTCGACCTGCTCACCTACAAGGGCGTGCGGGTGCGCCACCCCGAGGAGGCCGAACGCCGCAAGCGGCTGGGGCCGTTCTACTACCGGCCGCCGGGCGGGGAGTCCTGGGCGGACGTCACGCTGCGGCTGCGCGGCGCGCTCGGCGACCTGCGCCGCGACTACGCCGATCAGCGGGTCCTGGTCGTGGCCCACGAGGTGAGCGTCTACCTGCTGCGCTACCTGCTCGAACACCTCACCGAGCAGGACATGATGAAGCTCGTGAAGCCGGGCCTGGTGGCCAACTGTTCGATCACCACGTGGCGCCGCGACGACGAGGGCCTGCTGACGGTCGACCGGTTCTGCGACACCGACCATCTGCGGCGCGAGACGACGGAGGCGGGCGTGCACAGTGAGCCGGTCTGAGCCCCTGGTGGTCACGCCGCGGCTGCTGCGCGAGTGGGCGCTGCCGATGCCCGGCGGCGGCAAGGAGTCCCGGGGGACCGTGCTGGTGGTGGGCGGTTCGCGGCACACGCCGGGTGCGGTGATGCTGGCCGGCATCGCGGCGCTGCGGGCGGGCGCCGGGGTGCTGCAGCTCGCCGTCGCCGAGTCCTCGGCCACCGCGCTGTCCATCAGCGTGCCGGAGGCGCTGGTGATCGGGCTGCCGGAGACCGCCGAGGGTTCGGTCGCGGGCGACCCGCCGGACCGCCTCACCGACCTGGCCGCCGAGGCCCGGGTGATCGCGATCGGTCCCGGCCTCGACGACGTCCGGTTGGCGGGGGAACTCCTTGAGCGCCTGCTCGGCGCCGCCGGACCCGAGACGTCGCTGGTGCTGGACGCCTACGCGCTCGGCGCCCTGAGCCGGAGCCCGGACCTGCTGCGCCACCGCACGCAGCCGGTGGTCCTGACGCCCAACCTGACCGAGGCACGCTTTCTTCTCGGCGCGGAACCGGGCGACGACATCGGCGCGACGGCCGTGGAGATCGCCGGGCGCTACTCGGCCGTCGTCACCCTGTACGGCCACATCGCCGACCCGGACGGCCGGCTCTGGCGGGAGGAGAGCGGCGCCGCCGGGCTCGGCACCTCGGGCAGCGGGGACGTGCGTTCGGGGATCGTCGCCGGCTTCCTCGCGCGCGGCGCCGGCGCCGCCCAGGCCGCCTGCTGGGGCACCTGGGTGCACGCCGTCAGCGGCCAGCGCCTGGTGCCCCGGTACGGGAGGGTCGGTTTCCTCGCCCGCGAACTGCTCGACGAGATCCCGCGCACCGTCGCCGAGGTCTGATCGTGTTCCTCCGGGTGCCCCGGCCTTCTATCCTCGGGCGCCATGGAGTACGAGGTCATGGAGCTGGTCCGCGCCGGCCGCAAGATCGAGGCGGTCAAGCTGGTGCGTGAGCGCACGGGGCTCGGCCTGAAGGAGGCCCTGGACGCCGTCGAGGCGATCGCGGCCGGCGGCCGGATGCCCGACATCAAGCGGCAGCGCGCGGCGAGCATCGGGGACGCCCGCGCGGAGATCATGGCGCTGAAGGCGCGCGGCCAGGCGATCCCGGCGATCAAACTGATCCGGCAGGTCACCGGCCTCGGCCTCAAGGAGGCGAAGGACCTGTACGAGGCCCTGTAGCGCGGCTACTCGAACCGGTCGGCGGCGATCCCCAGCGCGTCCCGGGCCAGTTCGGCGAGGGAGGTGCCGGGTGGCTGGTCGAGCCAGACCTGCACCGCCGCGCGCCACGCGCTCAGAAACGCCGCCGCCGTCACCCGGGCGCGCAGCGGCGAACCGCCGGCCGGCAGGCGGGCCGCCACCGCCGTGGCGAGGTCGCGTTCCAGGGCGGCGTACGTGGCGGCCTGGCGTTCCAGCAGCGACGGGTGCCCGCGCAGCAGCCGCGACTGGGCCACCCAGCGCGGGTCGCGTTCGCCCAGGTCCAGGTAGAGGCGTTCGGCCGCACGGGTCAGCGCCTCCCACGGCGGCTCGCCCGCCGGCCGGTCCCGCACGTGCGCGAGGAACGTGCGCATCCGCGCGTGGTCGCCGTAGAGGAGCGCCTCCTCCTTACCGGCGAAGTAGTTGGAGAACGTGCGCCGGGAGACGCTCGCGGCGTCGGCGATCGCCTCGACGGTGATCCGCTCCAGGCCGTGCTCGACGGCCAGGCGGAGCGCCGCCTCGTGCAACGCCATCCGGGTGGCGGTCTTCTTGCGTTCGCGCAGCGGCATCGGCGTCGGCTCCATCGCCGGCGAGCGTAGTCCGCTGCCGCGAACCAACTAATAGAGTCGCCTCGGCGTCGAGATCGCGCACTCCTCGGCAGCGTGTGGCACGCTGGGCACGGATCGTGCACATCAACATGGGTTTGCCGGAGGTGGTGACGGATGGCCCCGGGCAGCAGCGTCAACCGGTCCGTCTCGTCGCAGCGGGCCGCCCGTCGGGTTCCCGCCCCGGAGCCGCGCTCGGGTTCCGCGGACGCGCGGCGCACCGTCCAGCAGCGGCGCCTCACCCAGCAGGGGCGGGTCGTCCCGCCGCAGCGCACCCCGCAACAGGAGCAGCGGCTGCGGGTCTGGCAGCGCACCGCGGCCAAGCGGGCGGCACGCCAGGTCGAGACCGAGACCGCCATCGTCGAACGCGAGGAGCGGCTGCGGGCGTTCGAGCGTTCGCGGCCGGCGACCGCGCCACCCGGGGCCGAACGGCAGAAGCGGCGGGAGAGCTACGCCGAGTACACCAAGCGCAAGCATGCCGCCGCGCAGACCGCCACCGAGGGGGCCGAGGCCCTCAACACCGCGCTCGACCGGCTCTTCTCCACCGCGCTCGCGCATCCGGTCGACGCCGGCTTCCGGGCGTTGAAGCGACCGGTGGTCGAGGAGCCGTTCGACGCGCACGGGTTGGACCGGCCGATCGCGCCGCCGTCCCGGGAGGACTTCCTGCCCGCCGCGGGCGGCCTGCCGAGCTGGTTGCCCGGTCAGCAGGCCTCGCGGGAACGCGCGCGCAGCACCGCCGAGGCCGAGTACGAGCAGGCCCTGGCCGAGCATCAGGCGGCCGAGTACGAGCGGGTCCGTCGGCTCTCCCTGGCCAAGCGGGAGCACCAGCGGCGGCAGTCCGCGCACACCGCCCGGGCCAGGGCGCAGCACGCCGAGGTCGACGCGCTCGCCCGCCGTTACCGGGAGGGCGACCCCGTCGCCGTGGAGGAGTACAGCCGGTTCGTGCTGGCGCGCCGGTCGTGGCCGCCGCAGTTCGCGCCGCTGTGGCGGGTGCGCTACCGGCCGGAGCTGTGCCAGCTCGACGTCGAGGGTGAGCTTCCGCCGCCCGAGCTGCTGCCCCGGTTCCGCTCCTACCGGTACGTGCCGGCGCGGGACACGTTCCACCGCCAACCGGTACCGCCGCGCGAGATCAACGAGCGGTACCGGCGACTGATCGCGCAGACCACGCTCTGTGCCCTGGTCGACCTCTTCTCGACGTCGGCGGCCGAGGTGGTCGACGTGATCCAGCTCAACGGCCGGGTGACCGCCGAGGCGCCCGGCACCGGCCTGCCCGTGCGGCCCTGCCTGGTCAGCGTCGCCGTGGCCCGCAACGAGTACGACGCCCTGGAGCCGGCGGGCGCCGACCCGCTCGCGCTGCTCGCCAGGGTCGACGGCCGCCTGTCGGAACGCCCGCTGCTGCTGAAGCCGGTGCAGCCCTGGGCCGACTTCACTGTCGCGGGCTAGTACACCCGCGGGATCGAGTCGGCGACGTGCTTGATGCAGAGCTTGTCGACCGTGCCGACGTACGCGTCGTCGCCCTTGGTCCGGCCGTCGGTGTAGGCGCCGGAGGCGATGATCGCGTAGCGGTGGTAGGCCAGGTAGCCGAAGTAGCGGTAGGTGCCGGCCGGTAGCTGCTTCGCGCACAGGTTGGCGCCGGGCTCACCGGCGGCGGGGCACCAGATGTTCAGCTCGGTGCGCAGGTCCTGGCTCGCCGAGATCGCGTCGAAGACGGCCTTCGCGTTGGAGGCGGCCGGCAGCGGGATCACCATCACGCCGATCATCACGGACTTGTCGGCGTTGAGGTAGATGCCGGCGGCCATGTTGCCGCAGCCGTTGTTCTTCATGAGCGTCTTGACCGCGTTGTTGCCGACGTTCTCGCAGGCGCTGTAGAAACCGGCGCCGGAACGGGTGAAGCTCTGCCCCTCCAGGCTGAACGACGCCACGGGAAAGAACTGCGTCAGTTCCATCGGCGTCTTGTCGGTGTTGGCGCTGTCGAGCGTCGACGGATCGCGGAACGCCCCCTGCGTCGGGCTGGGCGCACCCGTCGTCCGGCCGGGCGCGGGAGTCGTCGCGGCGGCCCGGCCGGACGGCCCGGCGGTGCCGGTGGCGCCCCGGGTAGCTGCCGCATTGGCGGTGCGTTCGCCGCCACCGTCACCCTCGCCCCCGAGAACGGCATACGTCCCGAACCCGAGCACGACGATCAGCAGCAGCACCCCGGCGAGCCCGCCGATCAGCGCCCCCGGCGAGCTCAGCGGGTCGCGCCGCGGCGCCGGCGGCACGAACGACGGCACCGGCGGCGGAGGCGCGAACGCGTCCGGGGCGCCGTGCATCGGGGGCCCCGACATGGGTGGCCCGGACATCGGCGGCCCGGACATTCCTCCCGGGCCCATGCCTTCCGGCCCGGGAAATACGGCGGGCTGCTGCGCGTAGCCGGGCAGCGGCGGCGGCTGCCCGAAGTCGAGCGGGGGCGGCTGCTGCTCGTTCCCCATGGGTGGCGGTGGGCCGTCGGGCTGTGGCGGCCATGCGTCGTACTGGTTGGGTTGCACTGCATTTCCCCCGTTTTTACCCGTCTCGTAACGCGAGAACTCCACGAAATCGGGACCAGCGTATAGAAGGACCCGGCGGTACTCTGAGCCGCTGACGACTGACCCAGACCGGAGCTGAAAGACCATGACCTATCCACCGCAGGGCGGCTACCCGAACTATCCCCAGTCGGGTCCACCCGGCTACCCCGACCCGCAGTCCGGCGTCCCGTACTCGGGCGGGCCCTCCTATCCGCCGCAGCCCGGCCCGGCCTACCCGCCGCAGCAGCCGGCCTATCCGCAGTACGGTCAGCCCGACTACGGTCAGCAGGGCGGCTACCCGCAGCAGGGTTACCAGCAGGGGGGTTACCCGCAGCAGGGCGGCTATCCGCAGCAGGGCTACGGCGTGGCGCAGCAGGGCTATCCGCAGCAGGGTTACGGCGTGCCCGGCGAGCCGCGCCGCCGGCCCGGGGTCGTCACGGCGGCGGCCGGTCTGATGCTGATGCTGACGGTCATCCTGGTGATCAACACGGCGGCGTCCCTCGCCGCGCAGAGTCAGATCGAGGACAATCTCAAGGACTGGTACGCGGAGATGGGCCTCACCGTCTCCAGCGCCAGCACCAGCCTCGGCAACAGCGGTGTATTCACCGTCATCCTCGGTTTCATCTTCGCGATGGCGTTCGGCATCCTCGCGCTGTTCATCCTGCGTGGTGCCAACGGCGCCCGGATCACCACCTGGGTCCTGCTCGGCCTCGGCACCGTCTTCGGGCTGTGCGGGTTCATCGGCCTCGCCGCCACCAGTTCGTCGCTCGACAAGATCGCCGCGGCGGGGGGCGAAGCCGGTTCCGACATCGTCGACCGCATCATCCCCAGCTGGTACCTGCCGCTGTCGTACGGCGTGTCGGTGCTGAGCCTCGTCATCTACATCACCGTGATCGTGCTGCTGGCGCTGCCGGCGGCCAACGCGTACTTCCGCCGCCGGGCCTTCTGACCCGGTCCCGCGCTCCGGCGCCCCGATCCCGGAATCATCCGGGGTCGGGGCGGGTTGCATTACTGACGTGATCGACGTTCCGCTGTCCGTCCTGGACCTCGCGCCGGTGGCCGCCGGCGCCACGAGCGGGGAAGCCCTCCGCCACACCGCTGAGCTGGCAAAACGCGTAGAGGCGTTGGGATACCGGCGCTTCTGGGTGGCCGAGCACCACAACATGCCGGCCATCGCCAGTTCGGCGCCGCCGGTGCTGCTCGCCCATCTCGCGGCCGTCACCTCCACCATCCGCGTCGGCTCCGGCGGGGTGATGCTGCCCAACCACGCGCCGCTGGTGGTGGCCGAGCAGTTCGGCACGCTGGAGGCGTTGCACCCGGGCCGGATCGACCTCGGTATCGGCCGCGCACCCGGCACCGACCAGCTCACCGCGATGGCACTGCGCCGCACGATGGAGGGGCTGTCCGCCGAGGACTTCCCCGAGGAGCTCAACGACCTCTTCGCCTACTTCACCGGCGAGAACTCCCGGCTGCCGATCACCGCCACGCCGGGGCTGGGCGACAAGCCGGACATCTGGCTACTCGGCTCCAGCGGGTTCAGCGCGCGGCTGGCGGGGCTGCTCGGGCTGCCCTTCTCCTTCGCACACCACTTCAGCGCCGCCAACACCGAACCGGCGCTGGCCCTGTACCGGCAGAGCTTCCGCCCGTCGCAGTGGCTCGACAAGCCGTACGCGATGGTGGCGGTCAACTGCGTCTGCGCCGACACCGACGAACGCGCGCACTTCCTCGCCGGGCCGGCCGGGTTGTCGTTCCTGCGGTTGCGCACCGGGCGGCCGCAGCCGCTGGCCACTCCCGAGGAGGCGGCGGCCTACCCGTACACGGCGGCGGAGCGGGAGTTCGTCGAGGAGCGTTACGAGGGGCAGGCGCTCGGCTCGCCGGAGACGGTCAAGCGGCAGCTCGAGGAACTGCTCGCGCGGACCGCCGCCGACGAGCTGATGCTCACCACGCTCGTGTACGACGTGAAGGACCGGATCCGCTCGTTCGAACTGGTCCGGGAGGCCGTCAGCGCGTGATGGCGGCGCGCAGGCGCTTGCGATCCAGCTTTCCGACGGAAGTGAGCGGGATCGCGTCGACGATGTGTACCTCGCGCGGGTACTTGTTCGCCGCGATCCGCTCCTTGGCGTACTCCGTCAGTTCCCCCGGAGTCACCGCATCCGGCGTGGACAGGGCGACGAAGGCGACCACCTCCTCGCCCACGACCGGGTCCGGCCGACCGATCACGGCGGCCATCGCGACGGCCGGATGCGTCATCAGCACGTCCTCGACGTCGCGCGGGAACACGTTGTAGCCGTTGCGGATGATCAGATCCTTCATCCGGTCGACGATCACCAGGAAACCCTCGTCGTCGAGTCGGCCCACGTCGCCGGTGTGCAGCCAGCCGTCGGCGTCGCCGGCGGACTCCTCGCCCCAGTAGTGCGACATGACGTTGGGCCCGCGCACGACGATCTCACCCTCCTCGCCGGCCGCCACCTCCCGGCCGTCGAAGCCGATGATGCGCAGCTCGACGCCGTCGACCGGCTTGCCCACGGTGCCGAGCCTCGGCGCCCCGTCCGGCTGCGAACTGATCAGACCGGCCGTCTCCGTGCAGCCGTAGCCCTCACGGATCTCCACCGACGGCACCCGCCGCAGGAACTCCTGCGCCACGATCGGCGACAGCGGCGCCGCGCCGCAGTACACCCGCCGCAGTTCGCTCAGGTCGTAGGACTCCAGCGGGAAGCGCAGCAGCAGCGCCAGCATCGACGGCACGACCGCGGCCACCTGCGCCCGGTGCTCGACCGCCAGTTCCAGCCACCGCTGCGGCTCGAACCAGCGCATCAGGATCGACGGCGCGTGTTCCTCGGCGTAGAACCCGCCCACCGTGATGAGCAGCCCGTAGGAGTGCGACAGCGGCAGGGCGAGCAGACCGCGGGTGAGCCCCTCGACGTGGCTGCGCTTGCGGGACGCGGCGCCCACGTGCGCGAGATTGCGGTGGCTGAGCGCGACACCCTTGCTGCGCCCGGTGGTGCCACCGGTGTACATGAGCGCCGCCAGGTCGTCCGGCGCACGCTCGACGATGCCGCCCGGATCGGCCGCCTCGAGTTCGGCATAGTTGGCCCCGACCACGAACACCGGCAGGTCCAGCCCCTCGGTCGCCTCCTTGACCTTGGGCAGCACCTCGGCGGTCGTGACGATGAGGACGGCACCGGAGTTCTCGACGGCGTGACGCAGCTCGGGGGCGGAAACCAGGAAGATCACCGGCGTCACGACGGCACCCGCCCGCCAGACGGCGTTGTAGGTGATGCCCACCTCGGGGCAGTTCGCCATGATCACGACTACCCGGTCGCCGGGGCGGACACCGCGCTCGCGCAGGCCGGTGGCGACGCGGGCGGCGCGTGCGCGGAGGTCGGCGGAGCGGTACCAGGTGCCCTCGAACCAGACCGAGGGGTAGTCGCCGAGTCGTTCGTGGGCGGATTCGGACAGCCGGGCGAGGTTGGTTTCCATCGGCAGCAGCTCCTTTACCCCGGGGGTAGGGGTTTCTTCACTGCCTATGCCGGAACCGTGTTCGTGTCAACAGCGCAGCGGGCGGCCCTCATCGGTGCAGGGCCGCCCGTCGTGGTTTTCCGTCGGGTTCAGAGGTGCGGGAGGCGTTCTCAGAGGCCCAGCAGGCGGTTCTCAGAGCTTGAGCAGGCGGTCGAAGAAGGTGCGGTAGCGCTGGATCACGACGCGCAGCTGTTCGGTGTCGCGCGGGCCGTCGCCCTCGCCGCTCCACGCGTCGAGGTCGCGGCGCTGCTCGGCGAGCGCCCTCGCGACGGCCTCGGCGGCCTCGCCCACAAGGCCGCGGATCTCGTCGGCGGCGCCCTGCGGGTCGTCGACGAAGCGCAGCTGCGCCTCCCGCCAGCGGTCCCGGTAGCCGTCGGTGTCGGTGGCGGCCCAGAACGTCGGCACGGGTGCGACCTCCGCGTCGCCCGGCTTCAGCTCGTCGGCGGTCGGCTCGTCGTGGCCGTCGTCGTCGGCCGTGTCGTGGGCCTTGTCGTCGACCGGCGCCGGCAGGATGACGGGCTCCTCCTCGTCGTGGTGGGTGGCCGTGGTGTCGTCGTGGTCGTCGGGGTGGCCGGTCGCTCCGGAATCGGCGTCGCTGTCCACAGTGGACGGCCGGTCGTCGTCGGCGGCGCTGTCGTGGTAGCCGGTGGGCCGGTCGGTGTCGGTGGCCGTCGCACTATGTCCGACGCTGGTGTCGAGGTCGGCCGGCGCGCCCGTTTGCGGGCCGTCGTCCTCGGCGGTGTTGTCGTGGAGGCCGGTGGTGTTGTCGTGGTAGCCGGTGGGCCGGTCGTCGTCGGCCGCGGCCACGTTGTGTCCGACGCTCCTGTCGAGGTCGGGCAGCGCGTCGCCGCGCCCGCCCTCGTCCTCGGCGCCGTCGTGGAAACCGGTCTCGCGCTCGGTGCCGTGCAGCACGGTCGGCCGGACGTCGGGGTCGTCGCGGTCCACCGGATCCGTCGCGACGGCGTTGGCCCGGTGGTAGTCCTCGGCGGTGGGCGCCGTCGACGCGACGGCCTCCCGTTCGTCCGGGTCCAGCGTGGGTGTGTCGCCCGGCACCGAGGCGCGGCCGACCGCCACCTCGTCCGGGTCGGCACCGCCGTGGTCGCTGCGGTCGGTGCGCGCGTCCGCGTCGGCGAACGTGTGCCGGGTGTGCTCGCCGCCGTCGTCCGCCCCGGCGTCGGGTGCCTGTTCGGCCCGCTCGTCGGCGGTGTGCTCGGTGGCCGGGTACTCGGTCCGGTCGGGCTCGTCGTCGGTGCTGTCGTGCCCGCGGTCGAACTCGTCGACGGGTTCGGGCGGCGCGGCATACCCGCCGGGCGGCGTGCCGAACGGGTTCTCGCCGTGGCGCTGCAGCGGAATGTCAGCGGGGTCGCGGTCGCCGGTGAAGACGGGGTACGCCGCCGGCTGCGGGGATTCTCGGTCGTCGTCGGTGTGGTCGGTGCGGCTGTCAGGACGCATCGGAGGGGGCCCTCTTTCGGGAGATTCAGGCGGGGTTCGTCTGCTGGGTGCCGAGCAGGTCGGCGAAGAGCGCGCGGTAGTGGACCAGCGCCTGGCGCAGCTGCTCGGTGGAGGCCTCGCCGCGCTCGTTCGCCTGGTGGATCTCGTGCGCCTTGCGGTAGTGGTCGAGCGTCCGGGCATGCTCCACGGACAGGTGGGTGAGCTGTTCGTCGTAGCCGTTCGTGGGGTAGCCGCGGTCGGCCATCAGCCGGGTGACGAGCTCGTCGGCCGCACCGACGGCCTGTTCGGGCGCGTCGACGAAGCGGAGCTGGACCTCGTCCCACTCGGCGGAGTAGCGCTCCCGATCGGCCGGGTCGAGCTCGCGTAGTTCCAGCTCGGCGTGCCGGCGCTCGCGCTCGCGCAGTTCGCGTTCGGCCGCGCGGCGGTCGTCCTGTTCGGCCACGACCCGGTCGTACTCGGGTCCGAAGCGCTGGCGCAGCGCACGGCGTCGGGACAGGGCGAGCCCGACGACGGCGGCCACGACGATCAGGACGGCGAGTATGACGAGGACGGTGATCAGCGTGCTTGACATGGCACCTACCTCCTTCGTAGGGAGGTATTCCCATCCATGCCCGCCGAGGAACCTCAGGCCGCGTTTGTCAACCCCTCGACCCCCAAGAGGTTACGCAGGGCGGTCTTCCCGTCGTCGGTGACGCGCAGCGCCCGTCCCGTGCCGACGCGGGTCACCCAGCGGCGTTCGAGGAAGGTGGCGCAGAGTGCGGCCCCGGCGGCGCCGCCGAGGTGGACCCGGCGTTCCGTCCAGTCGATGCAGGACCGGGCCACCGGGCGCCGTCCGACCAGTTCCACGCCCATTTCCCGGTCGAACCACCTGAGCCCGGCCGGCGTCACCGCGAACCCGTTGTCCTGGTCGAGCAGTCCCGTGGTGGTCAGCGCGTCGGTGACGGCGACCCCGAGCCGCCCGGCGAGATGGTCGTAGCAGGTGCGCGCCGCCTCGAGCGCGGCCCGCGCGGTCACGGCCCGCAGCGTCCTGGCGGGTGGCCCGGCCGGGCGGTGCGCGTGGAGGGTCTCGACGAGCTGGGCGACCTGCGGGCCGGCGAGCCGCACGTAGCGGTGGCGGCCCTGCCGGTGCTCCACGAGCACACCGGCGTCGACCATGCGGTGCAGGTGCCCGGTGGCCGTCGGGCCGGCGACTCCCGCGTGCCGGGCCAGCTCGCCGGCGGTCCACGCCCGGCCGTCCATCAGCGCCAGGCAGAACGCCGCGCGCGTCGGATCCGCGAAGATCGCGGCCAGCGCGGCGAGCCCGTCGGCATCCGTCATGCGCACCATTGTCCGGCGGCGACACTTCGGCGCGGCCCGAACCGTCGCGCCCCTACGGTTCGGCGCATGCGCACCTTCACCACGCACTCCGACGTGGCCGCCGTCCTCGAGGACCCCACGATGGTCGTGCCCCCACCGCCGCCCGGCCCCGGAGCGATGGCCTGGCTGCGGGCCCGCGTGGCACGCTTCAGCGCCGGCGAGGAACACGCGCGCCGCCGTCGCGACGCCACCGACCTCCTGGACGCCCTCGACCCGACGCACCTGCGCGCGTCGGCGACCGCGGCGGTCCGGACCGGAACGCCCCTCGACCTGGTCACGGCCGAGGTGCTGACAGCGGCACTGGGCCTACCCGGAACGGCGCGCCTGGTGGCGACGGCCGCGGCCGGTTACCTCCCGGGCGGCCCGGAAGGCCCCGAGGTGGACGCCGCGGTGGCGGCCCTGCGCACCCACCTGTCCGCCGCCGACGCCCACCCGCCCGAGCCCGACAACGCCCGCCTGCTGGGCGGCGACGGATCGCCCGAGCCGGCCGGAGCCCGGCGTCTGGGCGGCAGTGCGGCGGCCGTGCTGGACGGCGTCCGGCCTCCAGGCTGCGGCGGGCCGGCCGAGCCGGGTGGCACGTCGACGGCCGGCGATGACGAGGCGGTGGCGGCGATGATCGGCGTGCTCCTGCAGGCCAACAACGCGACGGCCGCCCTGATCCGCGCGGCGGCGGCCCGTGGCGGCGACGTGGCGGCGGCCCTCCGGGAGGACCCGCCCGCCAGGAGCACACGGCGCCAGGCGACCACCGACCGTCCCGGCGTGCGGGCCGGCGCACTCGTGACGCTGGACCTGGCGAGCGCCGGCCTCCCGTTCGGTGCCGGCGCCCACGCCTGCCCCGGCCGGACGGCGGCCCTGGCGATCGCCGAGGGCGCCCTCAGCGCTCACCGGCCGCCCGAAGATCGCGACGAGGGACCGAGTGGTACACCAGCCACCTGATTCCGCCGGAGTTACGTGGCTGACGTACCACTCGCTCGCCGCCGCCACCCGTGGGCGGCCCCGGGGCCGGGCCGGCCCGTGCCAGACGGGCCTACGGGTCGGGCGTGCAGGCGTGCGAGACCGGGCGTGCGGAGCCGCTGGCGTGCGGGCGGGGGCTAGGCGACGCGGCGGGCGCCGGCGGAGGGCGTCGCCGTGAAGGCCTCGGGCGGCGTGAAGCCGGCCTCCGCATAGGCCTTCGCGACCGCCGCCGTCGTCGAGTCGACCGCATCGGCGTCCACCAGTGCGAGCACGCAGCCGCCGAAGCCGCCGCCGGTCATCCGGGCCCCGTGGGCGCCGGCCGCCAGCGCCGCCTCGACCGCCGTGTCGACCTCCGGCACCGTGATCTCGTAGTCGTCGCGCATCGACGCGTGGGACGCCGTCATCAGCGGGCCGATCCCGGCGATCCGCCCGGCCTGGAGCATGGCGACGGTGTTGAGGACGCGTTCGTTCTCGGTGACGACGTGGCGCACGCGGCGACCGGTCGTCCCGTCAAGCTTGTCGAGGGCCGCGGGCAGATCCGCGCCGGACAGGTCGCGCAGGCTCGGCAGGCCCAGGACGCGCGCCGCTTCCTCGCAAGAACGCCGCCGCGCCGCGTACTCGTTCGAGACGTGGCGGTGCGGGGCCTTGGTGTCGATCACCAGCACCGCCAGGCCCGACCCGCCCGGATCGAACGGGATGTGCTCCGACGCCCCGTCCCGACAGTCCAGGAAGAGGGCGTGCCCGGCCCGGCACAGCGTCGACGCGGACTGGTCCATGATGCCGGTCGGCACGCCGACGTACTCGTTCTCGGCGCGCTGGGCGAGGGCCGGCCACCGTTCGCGCGGCAGGTCGAGCCCGCCCAGGTCGACCATGGCCGACAGGACGGCGCACTCCAGCGCGGCCGACGAGGACAGCCCGGTGCCGAGCGGCACGTCCGAGTCGATCACCAACTCGGCGGCCGGCGGTTCGAAGCCCGCCTCCCGCAGGGCGAACAGCACCCCGGCGACGTAGGCGGCCCATCCCTGCACCCGCCCCGGAGCAAGATCACCGACGCCGAAGGCCGCTTCCTCGTCGGTGGCGGCCGACCAGACCGTCCAGCCGGTGCCACCCTTCGCGGCGGCCACGGCGGTCCGGCGCGAGATGGCGAAGGGCATGACGTATCCACCGTTGTAGTCGGTGTGCTCGCCGATCAGGTTGACCCGACCCGGAGCGCTCCACACCCCGGTAGGCTCCCGATCGAACCGCGAGACGAACAATCGAGCCGCACCCACGTAGCGGTCCTCCTTGTGAGCGTTCACAGTGTGACCTCGCGGAGGGCACGGGCCGCGTCCTCCGGACGGACGTCGTTGACGAAGGCCCACATCGCCGACTCCGAACCGGCAGGGTACTTCAGCTTGCCGGGAGCCCGCCGCGTGCTGAACAGCTGCAGGTGCAGGTACGCCAGGTCGCGGTCGGCCCGCACGGGTGCCTGGTGCCAGCCGGAGACGTACGGCATGGCCAGCCCGAACAGCCCGTCGAGCCGCCGCAGCACCTCCAGGTACACCGGCCCGAACGCGTCCCGTTCGTCGGCGGAGAGCGCGGGGAGGTCGGGCACCTGCCGGTGCGGGTACAGGTGCACCTCGTACGGCCAGCGCGCGAAGGCCGGCACGAACGCGGTCCAGTGCTCGTTGGTCGCCACCACGCGGGGCCCCGAACGCTCCGAAGCGAGGACGCCGGCGAACAACGACGGCGTGGCGCGGGCGGACGCGAGCATCCGGCGGGTGCGCGCCGTGACGTACGGGTAGCCGTAGATCTGCCCGTGCGGGTGGTGCAGGGTGACGCCGATCTCCTCGCCCCGGTTCTCGAAGCAGAACACCTGCTCGACGTCGTCCATGGCGGACAGTTCGGCGGTGCGGTCGGCCCACGCCTCGACGACGGTGCGCACCCGCTGCTCGGTCAGCCGGTTGAACGCGCTGTCGTGGTCGTCGGTGAAGCACACGACCTCGCACCGCCCCTTGCCCGGACGCTTGGGACTGAGCGGGTACGAGTCCCCGTCCACCGGCGCGGCCGCCGAGGAGAACGACGGGAAGCGGTTCTCGAAGACGACCACGTCGTAGGAGGCGGCGGGCACCTCCGTGGAGAACGCCGACGTCGACGGGCACAGCGGGCACTCCGTCGTCGGCGGCAGGTGGGTGCGGTTCTGCCGGTGCGTGGCGACGGCCACCCACTCGTCGAGGAGCGGGTCGAAGCGCAGCTCGGAACCGCCCGCGCGGGGCGGGAGGTCGCGCTTGTCGGCCGTGCCGCGGTCCTGCGCGCTCTCGTCGAAGTAGATGAGCGTGCGGCCGTCGGCCAGGGTCGTTTCGGTGCGGTGGATCTTCACCTGACCTCCTGCGGGGCGACCACGACGAGTTCGCCGACGCGTTCGTCCAGTTGGTCATGGGCTTCGGGCGGAAGCCCCTTGTCGGTGATGAGGATGTCGGCGTCCTGGAGCGGGCAGATGGTGGCGATGCCGATCGTCTCCCATTTCGTGTGGTCGGCCAGCACGACGAGCCGGCGGGCCGCGTTGACGAGGAGCCGGTTGGTGCCGGCCTCCATGAGGTTCGGGGTGGTGAACCCGGTGCGCGCGCTCATGCCGTGCACCCCGAGGAAGAGCATGTCGACGTTGAGCGAGCTGACGGCCGCCTCGGCGACGGGCCCGGCGAGGGCGTCGGAGGGGGTCCGCACGCCGCCGGTGAGGATGACCGTCTGATCGGGGCGACCGGCCCGGTAGAGGACGTCGGCGACCGGGATCGAGTTGGTGACCACGGTCAGCCCCGGCACCTCGGCGAGGAGCGAGGCCAGGTGCGCGGTCGTGGTGCCGGCCGACAGCGCGACGGCGGTACCGGGCTCGACCAGGGTGGCCGCGTGCGCGGCGATGGCCCGCTTCTCCGCCTGCTGGCGGACGGACTTGGCGTCGAAGCCGGGTTCCTCGGTGGAGCCGGGGCCGGCGATGGTGGCGCCGCCGTGCACCTTGTCGACGAGACCGCGGTCGGCGAGCGCCTCCAGGTCCCGCCGGATGGTCATGTCCGAGACCCCGAACCGGTGCACCAGCTGGCTGACCTTGACGCCCCCCTCGCGGCGGATCAGGTCGAGGATCGCGGACTGGCGTTGCTGAGCGAGCATGTGGGGTTTCCTTCGGAACCGGGGGAGGCCTGCCGGCGGTGGCCGTAGGAGGTCATTGTCCACCGAAAAGGTGGTCCGCACCGTCCGCGTACGAGGCACATGCCGTACAGCGTTGAACGCACTCCACCAGAAGTCAACACCATCCAACGCGTCCAGGGAAGCCCAACGGGCCAGAGAACGCTCTCCACCCTCTCTGGACCCCTGCAGATGTTGATTTCGGGTTCGTAAATGTGCGAAGTCTTGACAGTTGACGTTTGCAAATGGATGAATGCGGGGTGCCTCCCGTAGCACCACACCACCCAACCTTGCACAGGGAGTACTCAATGACCGTCATGATTGGACGCCGTCGTTCGACCGCCGCCGCGTTAGCCACGATCGGGGCGTTCGCCCTGCTCGTGGGGGCCTGTGGCAAGGCCGAGGAGACCGGCGGGACCGGCACCGACAACGCCGCGGCCGCCCAGCAGACCGCTTCCGCCGGGCCTGGCGGCGGCACCTGCACCCTCCAGCAGTACGGCGGGCAGAAGATCGACCTCAAGACCGCCAAGGTCGGCTTCTCCCAGTCCGAGAAGGAGGCCAACCCGTTCCGGACCGCCGAGACGAAGTCGATCCAGGACGAGGCCGCCAAGCTGGGCATCACCAACCTGACCGTGACGAACGCGGACTCGAAGTTCAACAAGCAGATCGCCGACGTCGAGCAGATGATCGACCAGGGCGTCCAGTTGCTGGTCGTCGCGCCGCTGAACTCCGACGGCTGGGACCCGGTCTTCAAGAAGGCCGCCGCGAAGAAGATCCCGATCATCACGATCGACCGGAAGATCAACGCGAAGCACTGCACCGACTTCCTGACCTTCATCGGCTCGGACTTCTACGAGCAGGGCAAGCGGGCCGCCCGCTCGATGGCCAAGGCGCTGGACAACAAGGGCACGGTCGCGATCCTGCTCGGGGCGCCCGGCAACAACGTGACCACCCAGCGCACGGCCGGGTTCAAGGACGAGATCGCGAAGATCGCGCCCAACATCAAGATCGACTTTGAGCAGACCGGCAACTTCTCCCGCGAGGAGGGCCAGAAGGTCGCCGAGCAGCTGCTCCAGTCGAAGCCCGGCATCTCCGGCGTCTACGCCGAGAACGACGAGATGGCCCTCGGCGCCGTCACCGCGCTCAAGGGCGCCGGCCGCAAGGCGGGCGACGTGAAGATCGTGTCGATCGACGGCACCCGCGGCGCCGTGCAGGGCATCGTCGACGGCTGGATCTACGGCGTCGTCGAGTCCAACCCGCGCTTCGGCCCGCTGGCGTTCCAGACGGCGACGAAGTTCTTCGCCGGCGAGACCGTCAACGAGAACATCATCATCTCCGACCGCGAGTACGACCAGGCCACCGCGAAGGACGGCCTGGCGGTCGCCTACTAGGGACCGTCGTGCTCGAAGCGATCGACGTCAGCAAGACGTTCCCGGGCGTACGGGCCCTGGACTCCGTCTCGCTGTCCGTGCGCCCCGGCGAGGTCCACGCCCTCGTCGGGGAGAACGGCGCCGGCAAGTCCACGCTCATCAAGGTGCTCACCGGGGTGTACCGGCCGGACGCGGGTGAACTCCGCCTCGCCGGTGAGCGGGTCCGCTTCGCCACGCCGCAGGAGGCGCAGCGGGCCGGCATCTCGACCATCTACCAGGAGGTCAACCTCGTCCCGCTGATGAGCGTGGCCCGGAACCTCTTCTTGGGGAGGGAGCCGCGGCGGCGCGGGCTCATCGACACCGTCACGATGAACCGCGTCGCCGCGGAGACCCTGCGCGGCTACGGCATCACCGGGGACGTCCGGCGGCCGCTCGGGCAGCTCGCGCTCGGCGCGCAGCAGATGGTGGCGCTCGCGCGGGCCGTCATGGTCGACGCGCGGGTCGTCATCATGGACGAGCCCACGTCGTCGCTGGAGCCGCGCGAGGTCGAGACCCTGTTCGGGGTCATCGACGACCTGCGCGGCAAGGGCATCGGCATCGTCTACGTCAGTCACCGGCTGGACGAGCTGTACCGCATCTGCGACCACGTCACGGTGCTGCGCGACGGCCGTCGTGTCCACAGTGGACCGATGCAGGAGCTGCCCCGGCTGAAGCTGGTGGCTCTCATGATCGGCCGCGACGTGGAGACAGTGCGCAGCGAGGGCGTGACCGGGTTCTCGGAGGAGAGCCAGGTGGCCGACTCCACGCCGGTGCTCAAGGCGACCGGCCTGCGTAGCCGGCACAAGCTGCACGGGGTCGACGTGGCGGTGCGCCCGGGGGAGGTCGTCGGACTCGGCGGGCTGCTCGGGGCGGGCCGGACGGAGACCGTTCGGGCGATCGCCGGGGCGCTGCCGCTGGACGAGGGCACCGTGGAGGTCGCCGGCAGGCCGGTGCGCGGTTCCACCGGGGCGGCGGTGAAGGCCGGGATCGCGGCGCTGCCGGAGGACCGCAAGGCCGAGGGCATCGTTCCCGGGCTGTCCGTGCGGGAGAACATCGCGCTCGCCGTCCTCCCGCGCATGTCCCGCGCCGGGATCGTCAGCGAGAAGCGGATCGACGAGATCGTCACGCGCTTCATGGAACGCCTGCGCATCAAGGCCGCCGGCCCCGACCAGCCAGTGGGCGAACTGTCCGGCGGCAACCAGCAGAAGGTGTTGCTGGCACGGCTGTTGGCCACCTCTCCGAAGGTGCTGCTGCTCGACGAGCCCACGCGGGGGATCGACGTCGGCGCCAAGGCCGAGGTGCAGTCCCTCGTGGACGAACTCGCCGGCCAGGGCCTCGGCGTGGTGCTCGTCAGCAGCGACGCCGAGGAACTGGTGGAGGGTGCCGACCGGGTCGTCGTCCTGCGCGACGGCACCGTCGTGGCGGAGCTGACCGGCGACGCGGTCACGGCCGACGGCCTCCTGGGCGCCATCGCGGCAGCAGCCGAAAAGGAGGTGGAGAAATGACGGCCGCCACCGTGGAGAAACCGAAGAGGCTGACCGTCCACTGGGGACGGTGGCTGCCGGCGTACGGCGTCTACGTGGCGCTCGCCGCGCTGGTTCTGGTCAACGCCGTCATCACCGACAACTTCCTCGCCTGGGAGAACCTGCGCATCCAGCTGGTTCAGGTGGCACCGGTGGTGATCGTCGCGCTGGGCATGGCGGTCGTCATCGGCACGGAGGGCGTCGACCTGTCGGTCGGTGCCGTGATGGCGCTGGCGGCGGCGGTCGTTCCCATCTATCTGGGGTATGGGGCGGTGCCGGCCGTCGCGATGGCGCTCCTCGGCGGGGTCGTCGTCGGGCTGGTCAACGGCGGGCTGATCGCCGGCGTCGGGCTGCAGCCGATCGTGGCCACGCTCGCGCTGCTGGTCGCCGGCCGGGGCATCGCGCTGGTGATCTCCGACGGCAAGCTCAAGGAGATCCGCAACGCGGACCTGGTGGCGTTCGGCAACGGCGAACTGCTCGGGCTGCCGTACTCGGTGTGGCTCGCGGGCGCGCTGACCGTGCTCGTGGCGCTGCTGGTGCGCAAGACGGTGTTCGGGCGGCAGCTCGTGGCGGTCGGCGGGAACCGGCCGGCCGCGCAGCTCGCCGGGCTGCCCGTGCGCCGGGTGCTGATCGGCGTGTACGTGCTCAGCGCCGTGCTGGCGTCGATCGCCGGCGTGCTGGCCGTGGCGCGCATCCAGTCGAGCGACGCGTCGCAGGTGGGGCAGCTGTACGAGCTGTCGGCGATCACGGCCGTGGTCGTCGGCGGGACGCCGCTCACCGGCGGGAAGGTGCGCGTTCTGGGGACCGTCGCCGGGGCCTTGCTCATGCAGCTGGTCGTTGCCACGCTGATCAAGCATGATCTACGTTCTTCTATCGCTGAGATGGTGCAGGCCGTGATCATCGTGGCCGCCGTCTATGCCGCACGGGAACGGGGGACCCGGTGAAGCTCAGTGTGGAGGGCGTTCAGAAGCACGGGGCACTGGCCGTGCTGGCGTTGGTGACGCTCGTCGGGCTGCTGGCGTTCCCCGGTTTCCGGACCGTCGACAACGCCGGCACTCTTCTCGTGAACGCCGCACCGCTCGGCCTCATCGCCCTCGGCATGACGTTCGTGATCCTGACCGGCGGCATCGATCTCTCCGTCGGCTCGGTCTTCGTGCTCGGCGGCGTGGTGGCCGCGTGGGCGTCGCAGTACGGGTTCGTGGCCGCACTCGTGGTGCCGCTGCTCGTCGGGGCCGCCGTCGGCCTGGTGAACGGCGTGCTCGTCGCCCGCACCAACATGGCGCCGTTCATCGTGACGCTGGCGACGCTGCTCGGTGCGCGTGGGCTCATGCGGGCCGTCAGCACCGAGGGTTCGACCACCTACCTGGTCGAGTCGCAGCCGTTCAAGACCCTGGGCAACGGCGACCTGCTCGGCGTGAAGTGGCCGGTCTGGATCGCCGCCGTCCTGTTCGTCGCCGGCTCGGTCGTGCTCAACCGCACCGGCTTCGGCCAGGCGGTCTACGCGGTCGGCGGCAACACCGACGCCGCGCGGCTGATGGGCGTTCCGGTGGCGGCCACGCAGATCCGGGTGTACGCGCTGTCCGGGCTGCTCGCCGGCTTCGCCGGTGCGCTGAACGCGGCACGGCTCGGCTCCGGCGTCACGGTGCTCGGCATCGGCACCGAACTCGACGCCATCGCGGCGGTCGTCATCGGCGGCACGCTGCTCACCGGCGGCGCCGGCGCCCTGTCCGGAACGATCGCCGGGGTGCTGCTCCTCGGCGTCATCCAGAACCTCATCAACCAGGTCGGCGACGTGCCCACGGCGTACCAGCAGGTCGTCAGCGGCGCGTTCCTGGCCGTCGTCGTGGTCGCCCAGACGTCTCTGACCCGACTCAGATCCGTCGCCCCTGTTTAACCGCCAACCAACGGGAGCACACATGTCCAAACACCCCCTCCGAACACTCCTCGCCGCGGCGGTCGTCGCGGCCGGGGTGCTCGTACCCTCCGATCCGGTGTCCGCCGCACCCACCTGGACACCGAAGACCCCGCCGCTCACCACCCCGTGGACGAGCGAGGTCTCGCCGACCAACGCCCTGCCGGAGTACCCGCGGCCGCAGCTGACCCGCGGCGAGTGGCAGAACCTCAACGGGGTGTGGGAGTTCGCGTCCGCGCCCAACCTGAACACGCCGCCGTTCAACCGGACGCTCGGTGAAGCGGTCCTCGTGCCGTACCCGATCGAGAGTGCGCTGTCCGGGATCCAGCGCCACGAGAACAACATGTGGTACAAGCGCACGTTCGCGCTGCCGGCCAACTGGACGGGCCGCCGAATCAATCTCAACTTCGGCGCCGTCACGTGGGAGACCCGCGTCTGGGTCAACGGGCTCGAGATCGGCCGGCACACCGGCGGGTTCGACGCCTTCACGTTCGACATCACGTCGGCGCTGCGCCCCGGCAACAACGAACTGATCGTGGGCGTCAACTCGCCGGTCGACGCCGCCAAGATCCCGATCGGCAAGCAGCGCCTGCAGCCGAACGGCATCTGGTACACGCCCGCTTCCGGCATCTGGCAGACCGTCTGGATCGAGCCGGTCAACTCCGCACACATCACCCGTCTCGACACCACTCCGGATGTTCCCTCAAGTGCTTTGGATCTTGTCGTGCAGGCCAAGGCCCCGGCGGGCCAGCAGGTCCGCGCGGAGGTCCTTTCCGGGGGAACTGTGGTCGGCACCGCGACCGGCGCGGTCGGCTCGCACCTGCGGATCCCGATCCCGAACCAACACCTGTGGGAGCCCGCGGACCCCTTCCTGTACCAGCTGCGGGTCTCCCTGATCGGCACCGGCGGCGGTGACACCGTCGGCGGCTACTTCGGGCAGCGCTCGGTCGGCAAGGCCATGATCGGCGGGGTCATGCGCCCCACCCTGAACGGCAAGTTCGTCTACCAGCTCGGCACCCTCGACCAGGGCTACTGGCCGGACGGCATCTACACCGCGCCGACCGACGAGGCGCTCGCCTCCGACCTGGTGCGCCAGAAGGAACTCGGCTTCAACATGGTCCGCAAGCACATCAAGGTCGAACCGGCGCGCTGGTTCTACCACGCGGACCGGCTCGGGCTGATGGTGTGGCAGGACATGCCGGCCCTGAACAACAACGACCGGGACCCGCCGCAGTACGCGCGCACCAACTTCGAGTCCGAGCTGACCCGCATGATCAACCAGCTCAAGGGCATCACCTCGATCGTGCAGTGGGTGCCGTTCAACGAGGGCTGGGGCGAATACGAAGCGGGCCGCATCGCCGACCTCGTGAAGAACCTCGACCCGACCCGCCTGGTCAACCACAACAGCGGCTCGAACTGCTGCGACTCCGACCCCGACCCGGGCAACGGCGACATCATCGACGACCACTGGTACCAGGCACCGGGCAACACCCGGCTGCCCGACGCCAACCGCGTGGCGGTCCTCGGCGAGTACGGCGGCCTCGGCCGGCGCATCGAGGGCCACGAGTGGCAGCCCGGGGCCGGCTTCGCCTACGGCGCGCTGTACCCGGACGAGAAGTCGCTGACCGACCGGTACGTGCAGATCACCACGCAGGTCAAGGACCTGATCCACGGGCGGGGCCTGTCGGCGTCGGTCTACACCGAGCCGTACGACCTCGAGAACGAGATCAACGGCTTCTACACCTACGACCGCCGCATCCTCAAGATGGACGCGAACCGGGTGCGCGCCATGCACCAGGCGATGTTCGACACGGCGCGCGGGCTCGGGCTGAGCACCGGCGGGATGGTCGCGCTCAAGGTCACCACCAGCGGCTACACCGATCGCTACCTGCGCCACCGGGACGGGGCCGCCCGCACCGACGTGATCAGCAACGCCTCGCCGGACCAGGACCGCAAGGACACCACGTTCTGGCTGCGGCCCGGGCTCTCGGACTCGAACTGCTACTCGTTCGAGGCGCGCACCGCCGCGGGCTCCTTCCTGCGCCACTCCGGTGCGCAGGTGGTGCTGGCGGCGAACGACGGGTCGGCGCAGTTCGCCGGCGACGCCACGTTCTGCGTGCGGGAGGGCAGGGCCGGCGGCGGTTCGACGTTCGAGTCGGCCAACCAGCCGGGCACGTTCCTGCGGCACCGCAACGAGCAGGTGTACGTCGAGGCGCCCACCGGCGGAGCCTTCGACGCCGATGCGACCTGGGCGGTGCAGAGCCCGCTGTGGCGCAGCGGCACCGACCTGCCGCTCGACCAGGCGCGGTCGTTCCAGGTGACCACGCCCGGCTACACCGACCGTTACCTGCGGCACCAGAGCGCCCTGGCCCGCACCGACGTGGTGAACGCCGGCAGCGACGCCCTGCTCAAGGCGGACGCCACGTTCGTCGTCCGGCGCGGGCTCAGCGACAGCAGCTGCTACTCGTTCGAGTCGAAGAACTTCCCCGGCCAGTACCTGCGGCACGCCAACTCGCGGGTGCGGCTCAACCCGAACGACAACTCGCAGCTGTTCCGGGACGACGCCACGTTCTGCGCGTTCGACGGGCTGTCCGGGGTGGAACTGCGGTCGATCAACATCGCCGGCACGAAGGTGCGGCACTACGCCGCCGAGGTGTGGATCGCCGCGAACGGCGGGTCGAACGCGTACGACTCGCCGGTCTCGTACGCCGAGGACACCAGTTGGGGGGTCGTGGCGCCCTGGGCTCCCTGACCTCGTCAGATCCTCGCTAGACGGAGCCGCCCTGTTCGCTGCCACAAGCGGTGAGCAGGGCGGCCTCCCTGTCCGGGTCGAGGCCGACGCGGGTGCGGCTCGGACGGCCCGCGCGCGTCGGCACCTCGCCGGCGTCGCAGAGCCAGGCCCAGGTGTCGGCCACCGTCTCGGCGAACGGCCGGCAGCGCAGCCCCGCCGCGTGCGCCCGGGTCGCGTCGCCGGTGTGCAGCCAGCGGTACGGGTGCCCCTCCGGGACCCAGACCGGCAGCTCGTTCCACGGCTCGACGCCGTGTGCCAGCAGGGCGTCGGGCTCGACGAAGCGCAGCGCCGCGCGGTTGTCGGTGACGGCGACGCAGTGCGCGAGGAGTTCGCCCATCGTGGTGTGTCCCGGGTGGCTGTGCACGTTGAACGTCCCGGACAGGCGGGCGGCGCCGCGTTCCAGGATCCAGCCGGCGAGGTCGCGCACGTCGAGGCACTGCAACGGCAGGTCCGGCGGCCCCGGCGCGAGCATGTCGCCGCCCCGCGCGGCGCGCAGCAGCCACCACGGCAGGCGGCCGATGTCCTCGCCCGGCCCCAGGATGAGGCCCGCCCGAGCGATCAACGCCCGCTCCCCGAACGCCTGCAGCACGGCCAACTCCGCTCCGGACTTCATCCGCGCGTAGTCCCCGTCGTCGTCATCGGGTGCGCCGTCGACGACTGGCGCGTTCTCGTCGGCGCCGTGCTCGACCGGTTCCCGGTACACCGAACGGCTCGACACGTAGGCGTAGTGCGCGGCCGAGTCCCGCAACGTCCGCACCGCCGACAGCACGTGTTTCGGGGCGCCGTCCCAGGTGTCGACCACCAGGTCCCAGTAGGCGGAACCGTTGCCGGCCGGCCGGCCGGTCAGCGGCCGCAGCCCGCCGGGAGCGGTCCGGTCGCCGCGCAGCCGCAGCGCGCCCTCGGGGACGGAGCCGTGCAGCCCCCGGTTGAACACCGTGACCGACCAGCCCCGTCTCAGCCCCTCGGCGACGATCGCGCCCCCGACGAACCCGCCCCCGCCCAGAACCAGAATCCGCCGCGCATCAGACGTCACCGATCCACTGTGACCGACGGACCGCGCCGTGCGATGGATCTCCGCGCCGAGGCCGAGGATGAGCCTCGGACAAATACCCGACTATCCACCTGAAACGGACAGCGACTCAGTCGAAGTCGAGCAGGTCCGAGACCACGATCCGACACGGGAACGGATCGTCGAACTCGAGCGTTTCGCCGCTCTTGGCGGCCGCGTGCTCGACGTAGTGCTCGCCGTCGAGCCGCAGCAGCCGCAGGGTGATCGAGTCGTAGTCCGGTAGCACGGGGTCGGCCAGCAGATACCAAGGAATCCCCGCCTTGGCGTAGAGCTGCACCTTGATGAGGCGGTCGTCGGCACCGTTGGTCGAGACGACCTCGGTGACGAGCCGCACCTCCGACGCCTCCGCCACGAGACCGAGCGGGTCGGTGTCGGCCACGACGATGTCCGGGATGACGATCCGCCCTGTCTGGAGGCGGACGTTGATTGCCTCGTAGGTACGAAGGCCGGCCGCGCGGGCGCCTGGTCGCATCGCCATCCACAGCAAGGAGGAAATCTCCTGATGCGGTTTGGTCGGTGCGGGACTCAAGAGCAGGCTCCCGTCGATCAGTTCGAACCGGTTTTGGGTCTCGCCGAGCGCGAAGTACTCGGCCTCGGTCCATGGACCGAGGTGGGCGTCATCGAGTGCGGCGGTCATCGGCGGGTCACCTCCGGACGGGAATGCTGCCACGAGTCTCCCATGCGTGCTGCCCCGTGGACGGTCCCCGCTAGGCGAAGTCCGCGGATGTGAAGGGGCGCTTCTCGACGATGACGAGCCAGTTGCCGCTGTTGTCGCGCAGCACCGCCTCGACGCCGTACGGCCGGTCGGCGGGCTCCTGGATGAAGACCACGCCCTTGGCGCTCAGTTCCTCGAACGTCTTGCGGCAGTCGTCGACCGCCAGGCCGAGCCCGCCCATGCCGCCCTTCTCCAACTGCCGCCGCACGAACGCCGCCGCCTCCTCGTCCAGCGGCGGGCCGGGCACCATGAGCGTGACCTCCAGTTCGGGCTGGCTGGGGTGCCTGATCGTGACCCAGCGGAAGCCCTCACCCATGGTGATGTCGACGGCGGTCTCGAAGCCGAGCGTGTTGACGTAGAAGTCCAGCGCCTTGTCCTGGTCGAGGACGTACACGGTGACCAGGGAGATGTTCGTAATCATGGGCTGGACGTTACCGTCCGTCGTCGGCCGGGGGCTTCGCCGAAATTGCTGTTCCGCCCGGGTCGAGTGCGCCGCGCATGAACAGCCAGCAGCCGGGCACGTGCGGGCCGCCGCGCGCCGCCCAGCGGTCCCGGTACGCCGTCGGGCTCTCGCCCACCAGCAGCGTGAACCGCCGGGAGAAGGCGCCGAGGCTGGCGAAGCCCACCAGCATGCAGATCTCGGTGACCGTGAGGTTGGCGTGGCGCAGCAGGTCCTGGGCGCGTTCGATGCGGCGGCGGGTCAGGTAGCGCATCGGCGTCTCGCCGTAGGTCGCCTCGAACGTGCGCACGAAGTGGAACTTGGACACGCCGGCCACCCGCGCGACGGCGTCGAGGTCGAGCGGCTCGCGGTAGTGCCGGTCGATGTGGTCGTGCGCCCGGCGCAGGTGCGGCAGCAGACCGAGCGTCGCCATGGTTACCACCCCCGCAGGTTAGGGCATAGTCACGCCATGCCGGGATGGATGCAGGCGGGTGGGTGGGGACTGCTCGCCGGGTCGTCGCTGTTGATCGGTGCGCTCGTCGGATTCTTCGTGAACGTGCCGCGCCGGCTCGTGGCGGCGGTCATGGCGTTCGGGGCGGGCGTGCTGATCTCGGCGGTGTCGTTCGAACTCGTCGCCGACGCGCACGAACGCGCCGGGCTGCCACCCGTGGTGCTCGGTGCCGTCGCGGGTGCGCTCGTCTACACGTCCTGCAACGCGCTGCTCGCCCGGCGGGGCGCGCGGCACCGCAAGCGTTCGACCGGGCAGCCGGCCGAGGACGACGCGGGCGGATCGGGAACGGCCATCGCGCTCGGTGCGCTGCTGGACGGCGTGCCCGAGTCGGTCGTGATCGGCGCGAGCCTGCTGGCGGCCGCCGGCGGAGAGGCCGGCGTCTCGATCGCCACCGTGGCGGCCGTGTTCATCAGCAACGTGCCGGAAGGGCTGTCGAGCGCCGCGGGCATGAAGCGGGCGCGCCGCACCCCGGGGTACGTCTTCGGGCTGTGGGGCGGCATCGCGCTGGTCAGCGGGGCGGCGGCGGTGGTCGGGTTCGCGCTGCCGGGCGGTGTGGGGGCGGCCGGGCTGGCCGGGATCATGGCGTTCGCCGCGGGGGCGATGCTGGCGATGATCGCCGACACCATGATCCCGGAGGCCTTCGACGACGCCCGGCTCTACACCGGGCTCGTGACGGTGCTCGGGTTCCTGATCGCCTTTGCGTTCTCCAGCCGTTAGGCGCCGAATTTCGGGGCGCGCTTCTCCACGAAGGCCCGCGCGGCCTCGCGATGGTCGGCGGTGTCGAACGTGCGCTGGTGGTGGATGGCCTCCAGGTCGAGATAGTCGGCGAGGCCGACCTCCTCGGCGCGGTTGAGGTTCTCCTTCATGTACCGGATGGCCGTCGCCGGGCCGTCGGCGATGCGCCTGACCCGTTCCATCGCGTGCTTTTGCAGGTCTGCCGCGGGGAAGACGGCATTGAGCAGGCCGAGCCGCTGGGCCTCGGCGGCGTCCAGGACCTCGGAGAGGTAGTAGAGCTCGCGGGCGACGGCGGTGCCGACCAGGCGCGACATCAGCCACCCGCCGCCGAAGTCGCCGGCGAGGCCCACCTTGGCGAACGCCGTGGTGAGCACGGCCGTGTCCGCCGCGTAGCGCAGGTCGCAGGCGAGGGCCAGGGAGAGTCCCGCGCCGGCGGCGGGTCCGGGGAGGACGGCGACGGTCGGCTTGGTCAGCTCCCACAGTCGCAGGGTGGTGCTGCGGTGCTTGACCCGCTGGAAGCGCAGCCGCTCCTCGAACGACGACGACCACGCCTCGTCGGTGCGCGTGGCGAAGTCCTTCACGTCGCCGCCGGCGCAGAATGCCCCGCCGGCGCCGGTCAGCACGACGACGCGCACGGCAGGGTCGTCGTCGACCTCGTTGAGGGCGCTGCCGAGCGCGGTGAGCATGTCCATGCTGAACGCGTTGCGCCGCTCCGGGCGGCACATGGTCAGGACGGCGACGCCGTCGTCGACGGTGGCGGTGAGGTGCGGGGTACCGGTCTCGAGTGGGGCCATGCCCCTATCGAACCCCCTCCATGAGCCGTTTGATAAGGGGTGTCAGGGCAGCGAGCAGGACGCCGAGCGCGATCGCCACCGCACCCAGCACGCCGAAGTAGACCGCCTCGTGCTCCTCGGAGTAGTAGCCGGCGAGCGTTCCCGACGCGGCGGTGCCGAGCGCCACCGACAGGAAGAACAGCGCCACCATCTGCGTGTGGAACGCCTTCGGCGCCAGCTTCGTCGACAGCGACAGCCCGACCGGGGAGAGCAGCAGTTCCGCGAGCGTGAACACGAACAGGATCCCGATCAGCGCCAGCAGCGGCGCGCTGTTCGGACCGCCGCCCGCCAGCGGCAGGAACAGCAGGAACGCCACACCCATGATCACCGTTCCGGCGGCGAACTTCGCGGGCGTCGACGGCTGGCGCGAACCGAGCCGGGTCCACAGGGCGGTGAAGACGCCGGCGAGCAGGATGATGAAGACCGGATTGATCGACTGCACCCACGACACCGGCATCTCCCAGCCGAACAGCTCCCGGTCCAGCCGCTTGTCCGAGTAGATCGTCACCACCGTGAACTGCTGCTGGTACAGCGACCAGAACGCCGCGCTCGCCAGGAACAGCGGGATGAACGCGAGCACCCGACGGCGTTCGACGCGATCCAGAGCCCCGCTCGTCAGGATCACCGCGAAGTAGCCGATCGCCGCGACGGCGCTGGCCACGACGACGATCGTGGAGAGCCGGTCGGCGGGGATCTTTTTTGATGCCACCGCGATGCCGAGGATCACCGCGATCCCGATCCCGATGCCGACCGCGAGCGGCCTCCTCTCACGAGGCAGTGGATTCGGCACCTCGCGCGCCGACGGTGGCAGCGCCCGCCGGCCGAACGCGTACTGCGTCAGCCCGGCCGCCATGCCGACGGCCGCCAGCCCGAAGCCCGCGTGGAAGCCCCACGACTTCTGGGCCAGGCCGGTGAGCAGCGGCCCGACCAGTGCGCCGACGTTGACGCCGAGGTAGAACAGCGAGAAGCCGGCGTCGCGGCGTTCGTCCTCCGGCGCGTACAGCGTGCCGACGAGCGCGGTCGCGTTGGCCTTCACGCCGCCGCTGCCGACCGCTACGAGCACCAGCCCGACGCCGACGCCCACCACGCCCGGGATCAGTGCCAGCGCGATGTGCCCCGCCATGACCAGCAGCGCGCTGAGGAACAGGACCCGTTCGGAGCCGAGGACGCGGTCGGCCAGCCAGGCGCCCAGGATCGTCGACAGGTACACCGTGCCGCCGTACGCGCCGACGATGCTGGTCGCCGTCGACTCGGCGATGCCGAGGCCGCCGTCGGAGGCCGCGTAGTAGAGGTAGATGAGCAGGATGCCCTGCATGCCGTAGAACGAGAAGCGTTCCCACAACTCCACCCCGAAGAGCGTGGCGAGCGGCCACGGCTGGCCGAAGAAAGTCCGTCTGCGCCGCTGCGTCGCTACATCGACCATTCTCGTCATGTCCCCGCTTTGCGGGGAAACTATGCGCCGGTGACCCCGTCGGCCTGTTCGCGCAGGATGTCGATGTGGCCGTTGTGCCGGGCGGTCTCCTCGATGAGATGCAGGATGATCCAGCGCAGCGTCACGTGCCGGCCCTGGCTGATCGGCTTCTGCGCGGTGCTGTCCAGCTCGGACTCGCTGATCAACGCGTCGTAGCGGGCGGCCTGGGCCTCGTACTCGTCGAGCAGCGTCGACAGCGGCGCGTCGAGCCGGTACGTCATCTCCCGGTCCGGCTCCTCCTCGGTCCACGGCCCCTCGTCGGGCTTGCCGAGATACACGGTCTCGAACCAGGAGTACTCGACCCAGCGCAGGTGACTGACCAGGCCGGAGATCGACGTCAGCGGTGAGGTGGGCAGCGGTGCCCGGCGGGCCAGTTCGTCGGAGAGGCCCTCGCACTTGGCACGTACCGTGGCGCGCACATAGCCGAGCATCGCGGTGAGCGTGGCGCGCTCGTCCCAGGTCGTGGGGACGTCTGTTCTCGTCATGCCCGTCTACGTAGCATGTCGCACGGCGTTCGCACATCTGAATAGATCACGGGGGATTGACATGGACGCACCTCCTCAAAAGGTCGTCGCGCTGGCGGGCAGCCGCGGCCTCGGCGCGCACACGCACACCCGCAAGGGCGAGAACCCGCTCGGCAACCTGCTCTTCTGCATCGTCGGCGCGGCCGTCCTCTTCGGACTGTCGGCACTCGCCGCCTGGATCACGAAGCTGACCGAGATCAGGGCCATCGGCATCCTGACCATCCTGCTGGCGCTCGGCGGCCTCTTCGCCTTCGCGTTCGGCTTCTTCATGCTGATGCGCGGCTTCTCCGCCCTCTACGTGTTCCAGAGCGGCGTCGTCTGGACCCAGAACGGCAGCGCGCAGTCCGCGACCTGGGGCGAACTGGAGTCGCTCACCATCGCGCGGATCGGCGAGGACGGGGAGCCGCACGGCGGCGCGCTGGTGACCCTCGACGGCCGGTCGATCCAGTTCGTCACCCGCATGGAGGAGGGGCGCGACCCGCTGGTCGAACACCTCACGGCCGCCATGCGCCACTTCGGGCGGCCGGTCCTCGACACCGGCGACGGCCCCGAGCAGTCGGTGTACCAGCCGGAGACGTCGCTGCAGAACCTGACGCTCGCCCGGATCTGCGCGGTCGGTGGGGTCATCGGGTCGATCGCGCTCGCCGTGCTGCTGCACGTCGCGGGGTTGCCGGGGCCGCTGTCGGCGATCATCGGGCCGTTCCTCGTGGGTCTCGGGGTGATCGCGGTCGGCGTCTTCATCGACCCGCGGGTGGTGCGCGCCGGGCAGGTCTTCATCGGGGTCTCGTTCCTGGTCGTGCTCCTCGTCGTGATCAAGGTGTTCCCGTACAACGGGTTCCTCGAGGCAGGCGTGGTGCTGGCGATCGAGGGCATCATCGTGGCGGTGTTCCGGAAGGTGTGGGTGAAGCTGCCGATGCCCCGGAAGGTCGGGGCGCGACAGAAGCTCGCACGGCGCAACGGATGGGCGTTCGTGCCGGAGGCCACCGTGCCGGTCGGTGGGCCGCAGACCGTCACCCGGCTCTTCGGGGTGCCCACCGGCGCCGCGCACACGACCGGGCATGCCGTCGTGTCGGGATCGGCCAACGCGATGACGTTCACCGTGTACGACCGGCTGCGTCGGCCGCCGCGCATGACGGACCGGATCCAGACGGTGTGGGTGGTGCACCTGCCGATGGCGCTGCCGTTCGTGTCGTCGCGCGACATCGTGCAGGGCAGCGGCGACGAGGCCACCCGCGCGATCGCCACGCCGCAACTGGTGCACGCGCTGCAGGCCGGTGCGTTGCCGGAGTTCTGGATCGAGGGGCCGTTCCTCTACTCCACGCAACTGGGGCTGCCGCCCGGCGCGATCGGACCCCGCGTCGACGCGCTCACCCGCACGGCCGTAGCACTTCCCTGGCCTGCGCTGCAACGGTTTGCCCGGAGCTTGACCTGAATCGAGTGACGTGGGCCGGTGGCAGGGTTGACAGCGTTACCGACTGTTAGCGTGTCCCGGAGTCAACGCGGACCGTGACGGGAGGCTGATGTGCCCGGCGACCAGGTTCTCGTCGCAGCGGCCGTTCCGGGAAACACCGGGATCGGGTTGACCCTCGTCGGGGACTTCGACCTCACGTCACGCCCGTGCCTCGAGGCCGCGCTGGAGAACCTGCGTGACGCCGACGCCGACCTGCACGTCGACCTGTCCGGGGTGACGTTCGTCGACGTGGGCAGCCTCGCGGTGCTGACGGCGGCCTGCCGCACGCTGCCCGACGGCCGGCGGATGTTCCTGCACTCGCCGTCGCCGCAGGTGCGCCGGGCGATCGACTTCCTGTGGCCGAGTCTCGGCGGGCTCGAAATCGTGATGGCGGTAGGCGGGGGAACATGACGGGACGTTGCGATCATCCGGCGTTGTTCTATCGCGGTTGGGCGGACTACCTGGCCGGTACGGTGCCGTTCATCCGGGACGGGCTGGCGGCCGACCAGCGCGTGGCGGTCGCCGTGCCCGGGCCCAACCTCGCGGTGCTGCGCTCCGCGCTCGGCGGTGACGCGGGGCGCGTGCACATGCTGGACATGAACGAGGTGGGCCGCAACCCGGGGCGGATCATCCCCGGCGTGTTGCGCGCGTTCGCCGACGAGGGAACGGACACCGGGCGGGTGCGCATCGTCGGCGAACCGATCTGGCCGGGGCGCACCGATGTGGAGTATCCGGCGTGCGTGCAGCACGAGGCGCTGATCAACCGCGCGTTCGAGGGACGCGACGTGACGATCCTCTGCCCGTACCACGCCGCCGAACTGGCACCCGAGGTGCTGGCCGACGCCGAGGCCACGCATCCGGTGCTGGTCGATCGCGAGGGTGTGCGGGTCAGCGACGCGTTCGCGCCCGAGGAGATGGTCGACCGGTACAACCGGCCGCTGCCCCCACCGCCCGGCGACTGCGCCACGCTCCGGTTCGACGTCGACGGGTTGGCGGCGGTGCGGCGGTTCGTGTCCGGGCACGCGGTCGCGGCCGGGCTGTCCGAGTGGCGCGCCGGCGATCTCGCGATGGCCGTCAACGAACTCGCCACCAACAGCGTGGTGCACGGCGGGGGCGCCGGCACCGTGCGGACCTGGGCGGAGACCGGGCACGTCGTGTGCGAGACGGCCGATCCGGGGTGGATCACGGATCCGCTGGTCGGCCGGCAGCCGGTACCGCCGGACGGCGTGGGCGGCCGCGGGCTGCTGCTGGTCAACGAGCTGGCCGACCTGGTCCGGATGCACAGCGCCGCCACGGGCACGACGGTCCGCGTCTACGTCCGCCGGGGCTAGCCACGCGTCGATCTTGCAGTTGTGGTTGGGGACGCCGCGGGGCAGAACCGGGAGTCCCGGGCGCCACAACTGCAAGATCGCCGAAGCTCTAGCCGGTGAGAATCCGGTCCACGACGTCCGGGCGGTCCAGGCGGAGAGCGTGGCCGGCGCCCGGCACGATCTCCACCCGGCCGTGCGGCAGCAGCGCCGCCCGATCGGCCGCCCGCACCGCGTCGAACGCCGCGCTCCGCGCCCCGAGCAGCACGGTCACCGGCACCGTGATCCGTCGCAGCGAGGCGTCGTCCAGCACCGCCGGCGGCCGGATGCCCTGCTTGAACCCGACCGCCGCCAGGCTCACCCGCCGCAGCCCGTCCTCGCGCAGCGCGCCGGCGGTCAGCCACGTGGCGGCCCGGTGCCGAACGGGTCGCGGCGCCAGCGCGGCCGACCCGCACGCCACGATCCACACGTAGAACCGTTTGCGCAGCGGCACCAGCCCGATCGGGTCGAGAACCGTGAGCGAGGCGACCCGCCCGGGCCAGCGCGCGGCGACGTTGAGCGCGAGCCAGCCGCCGTAGGACTCGCCGACGAGGTGCGCCCGGTCGAGCCCGAGCCCATCGAGCACGCCGTCGAGCCAGGCGGCGCTGTCGTCGGGGCCACTGATCGGCGCGTGCTGAACGCTGCGCCCGGCGTCGCCGAGGGTGTCGATCGCGTACACGGGTCGGGAGTCACCGAGGAGTCGCGCGGTCGGGTACCAGGCGACGGCGTTGCTGCCCCAGCCGTGCAGCAGGACGACGGGTTCGCCGGTGGCGGGGCCGAGGCGCAGGCCGCGTGTCACCCCGAACGGGCCGGCGACCTCGAAGGACGCGTGAGGCGGCCAGAGCGCGTCCAGGGCGGCGGAGTAGGCGGCCAGAAATCGTTCGCGGTCGAAGCGCATATCTTTATGGTGCACGTGCACCATAAAGTACGCTACCCCCGTGCCGAAGAAGGTCGACCACGAGCAGCGCCGACAGGAGATCGCCGCCGCCGTCTGGCGGATCGCCGCCGAGCGCGGTCTCCCCGCCGCCACGCTCCGGGAGGTCGCCGCGACGGCCGGCGTCTCCATGCGGCTCGTCCAGTACTACTTCGGCACCACCGCGCGGATGCGCCGGTACGCGCTCGACCTGATCACCGCCCGCGCCGCCGAACGCATGCGGGCCCGCCTCGCGGCGATCGACCCCACGCCGGAGGCGATCGTCCGCGCCTGCCTGCTCGAACTCCTGCCGAGCGACGACGACAGCCGTCTGATGACGAGGGTGCACGCGGCGTACCACGCGGCCGCCCTGCACGACCCCGACCTCGCACCCGACGGGGACGACCCGGGCGGCCTCCTCGAACGGGCCCTCGCGACCCAGTTGGCGCACGCGGAACACCCGACGCTGGAGGCGCGTGGGCTCGCCGCGATGATGGCCGGCCTCACGCCGGCCGTTCTGCTCGGGCGGTACACCGTCGAGGAGGCGACCGCCGTCGTCGAACACCACCTGACGAGACTGTTTGACCTCAAGCGCGGTTGATGTTGTCGGATCGGGGCCATGCGTGCGGTGTGGTTGACGACGTTCGGTGGTCCCGAGGTGCTCGTGGCGGGCGACGCGCCCGATCCGGAGCCGGGTCCGGGCGAGGTGCTGGTGGACGTGGCGTACGCCAACATCACGTTCGTCGAGACGATGTTCCGGCGCACCGGGTTCGGGCCGTTCACCGGTGAGCCGCCGCTGATCCCGGGCAACGGCGTGGGCGGGATCGTCGCCGCGGTGGGGGACGGGGTCGACCGTGGGCTCGTCGGCCGGCGGGTCGTCACGACGACGGGCGGCTCAGGCGGGTACGCGGAGCGGGTTTCGGTGCCGGTGGGCGGGCTCATCGACGTTCCCCCGGAAATCTCCTTGGACAGCGCGACCGCGCTGCTGGCCGACGGGCGCACGGCGCTGATGCTGATGCGGGCGGCGGCCCCGCGGCCCGGCGCGTGGGTCCTGGTCGAGGCGGCGGCCGGGGGAGTGGGGTCGCAGCTGGTGCAGCTCGCGCGGGCGGCCGGGGCGCGGGTCGTGGCGGCGGCCGGCGGCGCGCGGAAGATCGCGCTCGCCCGCGACCTCGGCGCCGACGCGGCCGTGGACTACACGGCCGAGGGCTGGACCGCGGCGGTGCGGGAGACGGCCGGCGGGCTCGACGTGGTCTTCGACGGGGTCGGCGGGGCAATCGGACGGGCCGCGTTCGACCTGCTCGGGCCGGGCGGCCGGTTCGTCTCGTTCGGGCTCGCGAGCGGCGCCTGGCCCGAGCTGCCCGACAGGCCCGAGGTCACCGTCGTGCGCGGGCCGTTCGGGACCCCTCAGGAGATCCCCGGGTTCTCCCGGCGCGCGCTCGCGGAGGCGGCCGCGGGCCGGTTGCGCCCCGTGATCGGTCAGGTCTTTCCGATGGAACGGGCAGCCGATGCACACGCCGCGATAGAGACGCGCACCAGCGTCGGTAAGACCCTGCTGGAGATCACTCCCCGGCGCTGAGCCGGCGCTGCCGCTTCCCCCGGGCCAGCTCGGTGCCGAGGGCGTCGAAGTGCGGCACCCAGAACCGGCGGAACGTGTCGAGCCACGAGTCGACCTCGCGCAACGGCGCGGGGTCGACCGCGTACAGCCGCCGCGTCCCCTCCGCCCGCACCACCGCGAACCCGTTGTCCCGCAACACCTTCAGGTGCTGGGACACGGCCGGCTGGGTGATCCCGAACTCGGCCTGCACCACCGCGCTCACCTCACCGGCGGGCCGTTCGCCGTCGGCGAGCAGCTCGAGGATGCGGCGGCGCACCGGATCACCGAGAACGTCGAACGCGTGCACGCCACCACGTTAACAGTGCCGGCTTATATATAGCGGTTTAGTAGCCGGCCGGGGCCTTCTGCGGGCAGCCGTTCGTCTTCTCCCAGGCGGCCAACTCCTCGACCGGCGACTTGTTGCCCCCGGACTTCCACGAGTCGAGGTACGACCACGGCCAGATCACGCCCCGCCGGGTCCACCAGTCGCCGGTGGTCATGCACTTGGGGGAGAGCCCGAAGTGGATGTGGCACGCGCCGGCGTCACCGGTGCGGCCCACGATCGCGATCGGCTGCCCGGCGCGCACCCGCACGCCCGGCTGGATCTCCTGGTTGATCGACTGGTAGTGCGAGCCGTAGTAGCGCACCCCGTCGTCGCCGAGGATCGACACGTACAGGCCGCCGCGCGTGGAGCCCTCGTTGACCTTCTTGTCGAACCGGTCCGTCCGGTCGACCTCCAGCACCACGCCGTCGGTCACGGACAGGGCGGTGGCCCCGCACGCCGTGATGATGTCGCTCGCCGGGTAGTCGTGGTGCTCGCGGGCGTAGCCGTACTTCGCGCCGGTCACCGGGAACACCCGCTTGAGGTCCTTCGGCGGCGCGCTGCTGGCGGCCGGGCTCGGCGCGGCGGACGACGGCTGCGGGGACGGCGGGGACGGCGGGGACGGCGCCTCGCTTGACGGCGCGGCCCCGGCGGGCTGGCCCGTGGCGGCGGGTTTGTCCTCGCCGCCACAGGCGGTGAAGGTGACCAGTGCGCAGAGTGCGAGCGCGGCGGCGCGGATGCTTCTCGACAGGGCTCCGACCTCTTCCTCGCTCGGGTCGCGGACCTGGGCCACCTTAGCCCTGTTGGCGCATCATGCGCAGCCGCACGTGTAGTACACGATGTCCCAGTGCCGCCCTTCGTTGGTGTAGAGGTTGCCCGACGCGGCCCGGAACTGGTGGCCCCAGCCCTCCTGCATGCCCATGTCGGCGAACTTCGCGGTGATGTAGCGGTCGACGCAGTCGTTGCGGCGGATGTCGAGCTTGAAGCCGTTCCAGTGGCTGTAGGTGCCGGCGGCGTGGCCCGTCTCGGTGCCGCCGGTGAGGTGGATCGGGCAGCCGCTGGCCCGCTTCAGCGTCTTCACGCCGGTGACGGTGCTCTGCCGGATGCTGGTGAACGAGGTGCAGCGGGGGTTGTCGCGGTCGTCGCACCTACCGCTGGACGACCAGGTGATGCCGGCGGCGCGGAACTGGTGCGCCGCCTGCGCGTGGGTCAGGAAACTTGCGCGGCTGTCGGCGGCGTCGGCGGGCAGGACGGTCAGTCCGAGACCCAACGCGACGGCGCTGAGGAGTAACAGCACACGTGGGATGGCACGCATGTGGGGGATGCTAGGCGGGCAAAAAGCCGAAAACGGCGGAGTCCGTGAACCACGGGACATTCCGCCGTTTTCGCCAGTACGTTATTTGCCGAACTGCACCCAGTTGACGTTCACGAAGTCGGCCGGCTGGCCACTGGTGAAGGTCAGGAAGACCTCGTGCACGCCGGTCGTGTTGGCGAGGCCGCCCGGGACGGTCCGCCAGGACTGCCAGCCGCCCGTGTTGCCGATCGCGAGCGTGCCCACCGGTGCGGCGTTCCTGCTGTCGAGGCGCACCTCCACCAGGCCGGAGACGCCGGCACCCGCCCCGGACGCCGCCCGGATCTGGAACTGCTTCGCCGGCGCCGTGCCGAAGTCGATCCGGCCGAGCGAGATCCAGTCGCCGTTCGACACGTAGGCGACGTTGCGGCCGCCCTCGGAGCAGTTCTCGGTCTGCGTGCCGCCCTGCGCCACGAACGACTCCGCCTCGATCCGCGCGTACGCGCTGCGGGTGGCGCCACCGGTCGGCGAGGACGTCGTCGGCGGCGGCACCACGATGATCGGCGATCCGGTCGGGGCGGCGGTCGGGCCCGGGTTGGGGTTGCCCGCCCCGAACGGCGTCAGCCGCACCTCGATCGACGCCGGCCGCTCGTCCTGGATGTACGAGGCGAAGTCCACCACGTCGTCGTAGGCGAAGCCGTACGACTTCCCGTCGGCGTGGTTCGCGTGCAGGATCCGCGAGAAGTGGTTGGAGATCGGCGCCTTGTAGAACGTCGACGGGTCAGTCGTCGGCTGGTTGGGGTGACTGACCAGCGTGCTGCGGTTGAACCCGGCACCGAGCACCGCGCCGACCGGGCCGGTGACGCCGTCGTTCGGCGAGACCAGCGCGCCGTCGCAGAAGAGCACGTCGGTCGTGGTCGGCTTGCCGAAGGAGGCCACCCCGCCGTCGAACGTCAGCCGCCCGCCGTTGACCCGACCGGTGAACGTGCCCCGGTTGGTGGTGATCTTCAGGTCGGTGGTGGCGTACTTGGCCCACACCTCGTTGATGTACGCGTCGTAGTAGTTCGCCGGGAAGAGGCCGGCGCCGATGCCGTGACCGGGCGAGATGATCCGCAGGTTGTCCCCGATGACCAGCCGGTTGAACGTCGGCTCGGCCCGCATCGCCGCGAAGATCTTGTCGCGCCCGCCGTCGACCAGCGCGCCGGTGCTCTGCGTGCGCGCACCCGTGAGCTTGATGGCCATCGGCACGCTGAACATGTCCACGTTGGTGGTGTTGCAGAACATGCCGGCGTCGCTGTACGTGAACTCCCAGCAGTCGTGCAGCACGTTGAAGCTCGGGTCGGCGGAGACCCACGCCGCCGGATACTGCAGCGCCGGCTTGCCGTTGCCGTCGGCGACCACCTTGAACTTCAGCTGCCCGTTGATCGAGAAGTACACCCGGCCGGACATCTTCGGCAGCGCGAACGACGTGGCAGCGGTGCCGGCCGCCAGCGGCACGGAGAGGTCGGCGAAGCCGTCGGGGCCGTTGTCCGACAGCGCCGCCGGGGTGAAGACGCCGGGCGACTTCACGAAGCCCTGCCGGCCGGTCGAGAGTTCGGTGCCGACGATGTACATCTTGATCGCGCTGTTGGCGAACTTGCCGGTCTGGTTGAGCACGCTCATCGACAGGCCGGCGGCGGCCTCGGCGCGGTTGTTCAGTGCCGAGAAGAGCACGGGCACGCTGACGGCGGTGGCGCCGGCTGCCGCGAATCCGAGAAATGCGCGCCGAGTGGCTCGTCTGCTGGGCAAGGTGAAGCCTCCGGGGGTGGTCCGATGAGTGCTGAGAGCGCTCTCGCAGGGGAGCGGCCCGGAGATCTTGGCTCCGGTACCGCCACCCTGTCAAAGCCACCTTTAAAGGCGCATTAAACGCGGATCACTAGGCTCTTTAATAGCTTTCCGCGATCCCTTGAACACCTTCCGCGGGTACTCAATAGCTGATGTGCAGGTCCTTCACGGCGTGCACGTCGGTCACCCCGCCGCACGAACCGGAGAATCCGAGCAGCGCGTTGGCCGGCACCGGGACCGCCACCTCGATCACCTGAACGCTGTCGATCTTCACCTTCAGCGTCCCGGCCGCGTCGACGAAGACCTCCACGTGATGCGTGCCCGCGCGCAGGTTCGGCACGTTCGTGGAACGGGCCGCGTACTGCAGCGCGCCGGGTGTGCCGCCGGTGGCGACGCCGACGAAGTTGCTCGACGGGTCGCCCTGCTGCGCGAAGGTCACGAACGTCACCGCCACGCCCGGCAGCCCCGCGTAACCGAGCCCGCCGCCGCCCTGGCCCAGCGCATTCGCATTGGTGCGCGCCGGGTCCAGCAGCATGAACGTCATCCCGTCCGCACCGGAGCCGCCGCCGATCTCCGTGGTGAACTCCGCGTACAGCCGGCCCGTCGGCACCGGGGTGCCGTAGATCGCCGTACCGGTCGCGCCCACCGTCGCCGGCGTCAGCTGGATGCGGTTGCCGGACGCCGTCGTCGAACCGTTGTACGTCCAGGCCTGCTGCGGCGGCACCGGCACCACCGGCGCACCCGGCAGGATCGTGACGTTCGAGACGGTGTGGTGGTCGAAGAAGCCGCCCGTCCCACCGGAGAACCCGGCGTACGCCGTGCGGGTCAGCGACGGCACCTCCGCGCTCAGCAGCGGGATGCCGTCCACCGTCAGGCTCACCGTCTTGCCGGTCACCCGCACGATCGCGTTGTGGTTGCCCTGCCGCAGCTCGGGAACGCTCGCGCTGGTGTTGGTGGCCAGCCAGACGAGGTTGCCGTTCGGGGCGTGCGTCGCGATGCCCACCCAGTTGTAGGACTCGATCACGCCCGCCTGCGGATACGACACGAACGCCACCGACACCCCGCCGAGGCCGGCCACGCCCAGCCCACCACCGGCCGGACCGACCCGCGCCGGGCCGCCGGCGGCCGGGTCCAGCAGCGAGAACGTCATCCCGTCCGCACCGTTGCCGCCACCCATGCTGGTGGTGAACGACGCCGCCAGCCCGTCCGTCTGCACCGCGTCCGACCAGAACGCCGCACCGGCCTTCTCCTGCTGGGCGGGCGTCAGCACCAGGTTGGCGCCGTCCATCGTCGCCGAACCGCCGAGGTGCCACTGCTTGCCCGGCTTCGGCGCGACGGTCGCACCCGAGGAGAGCTGAACGTCGCGCACCGCGTGCCGGTCGTAGGCCCCACCCGTGCCGGCCGTCAGCCCGACGCGCACCGTCGGCGGAAGCGTGACCGTGCGCTGGATGCGCTGCACGCCGTCGACCCAGACGGTCAGCACGTTGTTGACCACCGTCACCCGGACCGCCCGCGAGGTGCCGCGCAGCGCGGGCACGTTCGTCGTGGTCTGCAGGTAGACCAGGTCGCTGCCGACCGAGTGCGCGATGCCGACGAAGTTCGCCGACGGGTCGCCGGTGCTCTGGTAGGTGTCGAGCGTGACGGCGATGCCCTTGAGCGCCCCGAACCCGAGCGCGCTGCCGCCGCCACCCAGGCTGTACTGCGTCGTCGCCGACGGGTCGAGCAGCGACAGCGTCATGCCGTCACCGCCCGAGCCGCCACCGATGTCGGCGGTGAAACTCGCGGAGAGGCCGTTCGTGGCGAGCGGCGTCGAGAAGATGACGCTGCCGGCCTTGGCACGGTCGGCCGGGGTCAGCACGATGTCGTTCGCGTTGATCTGGGCGCTGCCGTTGGCGAACCACGCGCCGTTGCCGACGCTCGGGAGCGCGCTGCCGCTGCGGGAGGCGACACCCGTGCCGCTCATCGAGATGTGCCGCGGGCCGTGGCCGTCGTCCGCGGTGATCAGGTAGTCGCCCGTGACGTTCCCCAGCGAACCGGGTTGGAATCTGATCTGGACCTCGACGTACTGGTCGGGGCTGATCACGGTGCCCTCGGGCAACGGCGAGTCCACGACGAACGGCGCGGTCGGCGCGCCCGCCTTGGTGATCGTCAGGTTGATGTTGCCGGTGTTGGTGAAGCGCAGCGTCCGCGTCGCCGCCGCGCCGAGCGGCACCTCACCGAAGGAGAGCGACCCGGGCGAGACCGTCAGTTCCGGGTTTCCGGTCACCCCACGACCATTCAGCGGAACGGTGGCCGCACCGTCCACACTGGACAGACTTAGCTCGGCGCTCTTCGCCTCCGCGGTAGTGGGGCTGAACGTGACGGCCACCGTCACCGACTGCCCGGGCGCCACCACGGCACCCGTCGCCGGCAGCCCGCTCACCGAGAACGGCGCCGCCGGACTGCCCGCCGCCGTCACCGTCGCGTCCGAGGTGCCGGTGTTCGTGAAGCTCGTCGTCAGCGTCTTGCTCGACCCGACGGCGATGTCCCCGAAGTCCAGCTGCGGCGGCGACGCGGTGAAGCCCGCGCGGATCCCGTTGCCGTGCAGGCCGAAGCCGACCGTCTCCGGCACGCCGGCGTGCGTCACCCCGAAGTTCAGCGTGCCCGTGACCGAGCCCGGAGCCGTCGGCGAGAACGTCGCGTCGACCGTGATCTTCTGGCCGGCGGTGAGCGTGACGGGCAGCGCCGGCTGCGTTCCGTTCACGGTGAAGGGCCCGGTGTTGGTGACGCTGTTGACCGTCACCGTGCGGGTGGCGGTCGCCGTGATCTTCGCCGTGCCGGTGGTGCCCACGGTCACGTTCCCGAACGTCGTCTGCACCCCCGACAGCGGCGACGTCGTCGGCTGCCCGAACCCGTACAGGTAGCCGTCGCGGGTGCCCACGTACACGCGGCCGTTCGAGGACGCCGGCGTGCTGAACTTCGTCGCCGTGCCGATCGGGAAGCAGCGCAGCAGGTTGACCCGGTTGTTCGACGGGATCGCGTCGTAGGCGCAGAGCTTGCCGTCGGCGCCGTTCGGGCCGGCGACCTGCACCACCCAGACCGTCGCCGAGCCGGGCGTCGTCCCGTCCGACGTCACGATCGGGGAACCCGACGTGTAGCCGAAGATCTCGGCCGTGTTACCCGCCAGGCTGAACGCCGGCTTCCCCTGCCCGTCGAGTCCGTACCTGAAGGCGAGCATGGTGTTGGCGTTCTGCACGGCGTAGACGTAACCGCCCTGGCCGCCGTAGACCGCGGGACGGCCCCACATGCCGCTGTACGGGCCGAGCGTCTGCACCACCTTGTCGGTGCCGCCCGCCCCCTGCGAACGCCCGCCGAGATCGTCGCGGTTCAGCACGAACAGCCGGCCGTCCTTGCCCATGACGACCATCAGGTTGGGCGTCGCCGCCGTGCCGAAGAACTCGCCGGGCAGGCCGACCGGACCACCCGAGCCGAGGTCCTGGAAGTTGGTGTTGAGCGTGGGGGCGTTCGACGGGCTGAAGAAGTCCTGCGCGGAGATCGTGCCGTCGGCGCCGACGCCCAGCCGCACGACCGCCTCGCCGAGGGTCGCGGGCGGCGCGTTGCCCGGGCCGACCGGCGGCACCACCCCGTTGCCCGTCGACACGAACATCCGACCCGCGCCGTCGGAGACGATGCCGCCGCCGCCCTGCCAGATGCCGGCACCCTGGTCGCTCGGCCCGGTCTGCGTCGCCCACACGTCCTGGTCCCGCGTGGTGGTGTTCACGCCGACGACCCAGCCGTTGTAGAGGCCGTAGCCGCACTGGCTGCCGAACGCCAGGTACACGGCGCCGTTCATCAGCAGCAGGCCGGGGCGCTGGTTGACGTCCTTGCCGTTGAACGGGTGGTTGGGGTCGTTCGGCGGGGTGCCGGCGATCAGCACCGGCCAGCCCGTGCGCTCGGCACCGGTCTGGGCGTCGAGCGCGTGCAGGTACCAGTTCGGGTGCAGCAGGTCCGGGCCGTCGTTGACCTTCGTGCTGACGTAGTAGGTCTGCGTCGCCGGGTCGTAGACACCCGTGGCGGTGTTGCCCAGGTTGGGTGTCAGGTCGGCGCAGCCGATCGCGCTCGCCGGCCAGGGCGGGCCGAAGTCCCGGCTCCACTTGACCGCGCCGGTCGTGGCGTCCAGGCCGTAGACCTTGTCGTTCTCGGTGCCGACGAGCACCGTGTTGCCGACCACGATCGGCTGCGCGTACACCTGCCCGTCGAGGTGCGTCGCGAACAGCTGCCCGAAGTTGCTACCGGTCACAGTGGACGGTGTGAGGCCCGGTTCGGCGCGGTCCCAGCCGGTGCGCAGGTCGTCCTGGGCGTTGGTGTACACGTCCGCCGGTGCCGCGGTCGGCGTGACAGCGATGGCGCCCGCGGCGAGCGCGAGAGTCAGCAGCCCCCGACCGCAGAACGTGCGCAGCTTTGTCGACGGCATGAGATTCCCCCCGGGCACAGATGGACGCGGATGCCTCCGCGGCGCGAAACGCTACTGCATATAGAGGGTCTTCGGGAGGGCGGATCAGGTGGAGATCGATGTCGGCCGGCTGCGCCGCATTGCTATTTTGGTGAACGTGAGTGAAGGCACGGGCGGGCGCCCCGGCGGGGACGAACGCCGGGAGCCTTCGCCGCATCCGTTGTACGGCCAGCAGGCGTCGCCGCCGCCGGCTCCCACGTCTCCCGCGCCGGGCGGTCAGCCGACGTTGCCCGCGCCGCCGGTCTATCCGATCTCCGCGCCGCCGACCTCGGTCCCGCCGGCGCCACCGCCGCCGGAGTCCGCGCCGGGGTCCTTTCCGCCGCCCGCCTTTCCGCCGCCTTCCTTCCCCGGGCCTCTGGGGCCGCCGGCTTCGGGGCCGCACGCGGCCGGGGCACCGGCTCCTTTCCCACCGGCTCCTTTCCCACCGCCGCCCCCCGGTCCGTCGGCTGGTGGGCCGGCCGGCTCCTTTCCGCCGCCGTCGGGCCCTCCTGCGGGCTCCTTCCCGCCCGCGGGTGGGGCGCAGCAGGTGAGTGGGCCGCCCGGCTCCTTCCCGCCGGCCGGTGGGGCGCAGCCCACGAGCGGGCCGCCGACGAGTGGGCCGCCGGTGAGCGGTCCGCCTGCCAGCGGTCCGCCCGCGACCGGGACGGCGCGGGTGTACGTGCCGCCGCCGCGTCCCGGTGAGTCGCCGTGGGCCGGTGCGCCGCCGGCCTCGGGCGGGTCGGCGCCCGGCGGATATCCGGTCCCGGGCGAGGGGCCGTGGTCCGGGGCGCCCACATCCGGCGGGGCGGGGCCCACGTCGGGCGCGCCCACCTCGGGAATGCCCGCCTCCGGGCCGCCCTCCTCCGCGGCGCCCACGTCTGGAGCCGCGCCCACCTCCGGGGTGCCCGGGCAGGGAGGACGGCCCTATGGCTCGGCCTCAGTGCCCCCGGCCTCGTCCGCGCAGGGTGGCTTCACGCTGCCGCAGCAGGGCGGTTATCCGCCGCCGCACGGCGGTTTCCCACCGGCCCAGGGCGGATCCGGCTCGCAGGGCGGCTTCGCGCCGGGGCCGGGCGGATCCGAGTCGCAGGGCGGGTATCCGCCGCCGCAGGGTGGATCCGGCTCGCAGGGCGGATTCGGTGCGCCGTCCCCGCAGGGCGGTCCGCCGCCCGGCCAGGGCGGGCCCGGGGCGCAGGGCGGCTTCCCTCCGGCCTCGCCGCAGGACGGCTCGCCCGCGCAGGGCGGTTTCGCGCCCGGGTCGGGTGGCTCGTCGTCGGATCCACCGCGGCGCGGCGCGTTTCCGCTCTATCAGGGCTCGTTCCCGCCGGCGCCGCACGAGCCGGATCCCGCCTACCGGGGCGGCGTCCCCGGAGGGCCGGACCCGGCGCACCCGGGAGCCTTCCCGCCGCCGCAGGGCGCATACGCCCCCGCCCCGCCGCACGGCGATCCCGCACCGCCCGGCGGTTTCCCGCCGGGGCCGCCGCCCGCCGATCCGGCCGCACACGGGGGCTTCCGGCCCGCCGATCCCGCGCCGTTCGGCGGTTTCCCGGCGACCCCGCCCGTCGATCCGGCGCAGTACGCCGCCGTCCCGACCGCCGATCCCGGCCAGCGGGGCGGGTTCCCACCCGCCGGCGCGCCGCCGCACGGCGGTTTCCCGCCGGCCGATCCCGGCCAGCACGGCTTCCCGCCGAATGATCCGGGGCAGCACGGTTTCGCGCCGGCCGACCCGGCTGCGCACGGCGGCTTCTCCTACGCGCCGCAGCAGGATCCGCAGGCGGATCCCGCGCAGCAGGGCTGGACGAGCTACCCGGCCGAGCCGGACCCCGGCGGCTGGCAGCCGCGCATCGAGCCGACCGAGCCGGGTTCCCGCCGCACCCTGATCCTGGGGATCGTCGCCGGTGCGGTGGTCGTTCTGCTGCTGCTGAGTGTCGGGGGGTTCTTCCTGTTCGGCACCGGTGACGACCCGAAGGACCCGCCGAAGGGGCCGTCGACCGCGGCCGCCTCCCCGGCGCCGTCCGTGGGCACCTCGGCCGACCAGGCGAAGTTCCCGGCGGAGCTGCGGCCGTTTGCCGACTCGTGGCTGCCCCGCGTGCGCAACTGCACCCGGCATGACGACTCGGGCGGCCCGACGCTGGGCGACGGCGAGGTCGTGCGCATCTTCTGCCAGAGTTCCGCGATGGACGTGTACTTCGTGCAGTACGCCTCGGTCGAGGAACGCGACAAGGCCCGCGAGCGCCGCGTGCGTCAGGCGAGCGACAATGCGGCGCTGGTTCCCGGGCTGGAGGCGCCGTCCAAGAAGCGCACCTCGTCGGGCAACTCCGAGGGCGACTATCTGGAGTACGGGTTCAAGGTCGACGACGGGCGGGTCTTCGCCGGCCTCTGGTGGGACGACACCTCCAAGCCGGTCGCCGGCTTCGTGGTCGCCAACTGGAAGGACCAGGCCGGCGGCTCCTGGCAACCGGTGCGGGACCTCTGGAAGGAAAACAGCTAGCCGCTGACGATCTCGCGCATGCGGGCGATCTCGATGGACTGTTCGGCCACGATCGAGGTGGCCAGCTCGTCGATCTGCTGGTTCTTGCCGACCTTCAGCACGTCCGTGGCCATCTTCAGGGCCCCCTCGTGATGCGCCGACATCATCGCCACGAACCGCCTGTCGAACTCCGCCCCGGACAGGGCCGCCAGCGCCCTGATCGCCTCGGGCGTCTGCATGCCGGCCATCGTGGTGTGGTCGTGGCCGCCGCGCGGATCGTCCACGGGCAGCTTCCGGAACTCCAGCCAGCCCTTCATCAGCGTGATCTCGGGCAGCTGTGCGCCACGGATGCGTTCGGCCACGGCGAGGACCTGCGGGTTGCCGGCCCGGCCCTGGGCCAGGGTGGCCATCTGCACGGCCTGCCCGTGGTGAACGATCATCATCCGCACGAACGTCACGTCGAGCTGGTTGTACACCGATCCGTCGGGCGCGGTGACGTCGTCGGAGTCCACGACGGCCCCTGACTCGCCGGGACGGCCGGGCAGCACGACAGGTATAGGGGATGTTGTAGGGCTCGCCGAGGGCCGCGCCGCGTCGTCGTCCGCTCCGCCGCCGTTTGCGATCAACAAGCCCGCGACCAGGGCCGATACGGCCACTGCGAGAGCGACGGGGACTGCGCGCCGGGGGAGCTTGGGCATGGCTACACGGTAACGGCGTCATCGATATGGGCAATTGATGATGATCGGTTCCACAAAGTGATGCACGTCACATCGACGGACGTGTGTACGGCGTAATGTCCACCCAACCCATCGATCCGCGTAAGGGGATGTACATGATCGCAGACACCCCACGAGGGCTGTGGCGACTCCGGGCGGGCGCACTGCTGGCGACGGCCGTCGTGCTCGGTACGGGCCTCGTGGCCACGCCCTCCCAGGCTAGTCCGTCCACTGTGGACTGTGCCGCGCTCGCCGCGGCCGGCGACAACTTCGCCGAACTCTGTCTCGACGGCACCGCCATGGACGACGCGGGCGCCACGCTGGCCCCCGACGAGATCTCCAGCAGCCCCAACATCCGCCAGGTCGCCAACATCCCCAAGCAGGGCACGTTCGACGCGCTGACGGCGCTCAACTCCGACATCGCGTTCCAGGACGGATACGCCTACGCCGGCAACTACAACGGCTTCATGGTGTACGACGTCAGGAATCCGAAGCGGCCGAAGATCGTGACCCAGGTGCTGTGCCCCGGTTCGCAGAACGACATCACGGTCTACGGCAACCTGCTGTTCCTCTCCACGGACACCTCGCGCAACGACGACTCGTGCAACAGCACGACCCAGTCCGCGACGATCAAGGAGTCGTGGGAGGGCATCAAGATCTTCGACATCAGCAACAAGTCGGCCCCGCGCTACATCAAGTCCGTCGAGACCAACTGCGGTTCGCACACGCACACGCTGGTGCCCAGCGCCGACCGGCGCACCGCCTACCTCTACGTCTCCTCGTACTCCCCGAACGCGACGTTCCCCGACTGCCAGCCGCCGCACGACCTGATCTCGATCGTCAAGGTCCCACTGCGCAACCCGACGTCGGCGGCGCTGATCGGCACGCCGAACCTGTTCCCGGACGGCGGATTCCCGGGCAGCCCCACCGGTTCGGCGACGACCGGCTGCCACGACATCACCGCCTACCCGGCGAAGCGGATCGCGGCCGGCGCCTGCATGGGTGACGGCATCCTGATGGACATCGCCGACCCGGAGGCGCCCCGCGTGATCAGCCGCGTGCGGGACACGACCAACTTCGCGTTCTGGCACTCGGCGACGTTCAACCAGTCCGGTGACAAGGTCATCTTCACCGACGAACTCGGCGGCGGCGGCGCGCCCACCTGCAACCCGACCATCGGGCCGAACCGCGGTGCGGACGCCATCTACGACATCCACGGCCGCGGCGACAACCGCACGCTCGAGTTCAAGAGCTACTACAAGATCCCGCGGACCAACGCCAACACCGAGAACTGCGTCGCCCACAACGGCTCGCTCGTCCCGGTCCTCGGCCGCGACATCATGGTGCAGGCCTGGTACCAGGGCGGCATCTCGGTCTTCGACTTCACCGACTCGGCGCACCCGGTCGAGATCGGCTACTGGGAGCGCGGGCCGCTGTCCGACACCCAGGCGATCACCGGTGGCTCCTGGTCGGCGTACTGGTACAACGGATTCGTCTTCTCCAACGACATCCAGAAGGGCCTCGACGTGCTCGAGGTCAACGACTGGCGGGTGTGGACGGCGAAGCTCAACCGCATCGGCACCCTCAACACCCAGTCCCAGCCGTGGTACTGGGGGCCTCCGGGCTTTTAGTTCTTGAAGAAATCGGAAGGGGCTCGGCCTTGGCGCCGGGCCTCTTTCTTTGTTTCGCCGTCCGCAGCGTGCTCTTACGGGGTGGTGATCGCTTGCGCGGATGCGGGAGTCCTGGACGCCGATCTCTGTAGGGTGGCCTGCGTGGAGGAGACGTTTGATGTTGTGGTGATCGGGGCGGGGCCGGCCGGCGAGAACGTGGTCGACCGGGCCGTGCGCGGCGGGCTGTCGGCCGCGATCGTCGAGTCGGAGTTGGCCGGCGGGGAGTGTTCCTACTGGGCGTGCATCCCCAGCAAGGCGCTGCTGCGGCCGGTGGAGTTGCACGCCGCGGCCGAGCGGGTGCCGGGGCTGTCCGTGGGGCGGATCGACGCGGCGGCGGTGCTCGCCCGGCGCGACGAGGCCGTCAGCAACTACGACGACGGCGGGCAGGCCAAGTGGATCGCGTCGGTGCCGGCGACGCTGGTGCGCGGGAAGGCGCGGCTCGACGGGCCGAAGCGGGTGGCGGTCGGCGACCGGGTGCTCGTGGCGCGGCACGCCGTCGTTCTGGGCACCGGCACGGGTGCGCTGATCCCGGACGTGCCGGGGCTGGCCGAGGCGAAGCCGTGGACCAACCGGGAGGCGACCGGGGTCAAGAGCGTTCCGCGGCGGCTCGTGGTGCTGGGCGGCGGGGTCGTCGCCTGCGAGATGGGGCAGGCGCTGCACGCGCTCGGCGCCACGGAGACCACGCTGCTGGTGCGCGGCGGTTCGCTGCTGCCACGCAACGAGCCGTTCGCGGGGGAGGCTGTCGAGAAGGCGCTGCGCGAGTCGGGGATCGACGTGCGGCTGCGGGCCGACGTGACCCGCGTCGAGCGGCCGGTCGAGGGCGGGCCGGTGACGGTGCACCTCGGTGACGGCAGCACCGTCGAGGCCGACGAGATCCTCGTCGCGACCGGGCGCACGCCGAACACCACCGGCATCGGGCTGCCGTCCGTGGGGCTGCCCGAGGGGAAGTACGTCGAGGTCGACGACTCGCTGCGGGCGAAGGACGTTCCCGAGGGATGGCTGTATGTCGTGGGGGACGCCAACGGGCGCAACCTGCTCACGCACATGGGGAAGTACCAGGCCCGGGTCTGTGGGGACGTGATCGTCGCGCGGGCGCGCGGCGACAAGGAGGACGACGGGCCGTGGTCGTCGCTGCGGGCCGGGGCCGACGGGCGCGGCGCGCCGCAGGTGGTCTTCACCGACCCGCAGGTGGCGGCCGCGGGGCTGACCGCGGCGCAGGCCCGCGAGCGCGGCCACACGATCCGCGTGGTCGAGTACGAGCTGCCCAGCGTCTCCGGCGCCTACCTGCGCGCCGACGGCCCGGGCAAGGCGTCCGCCGTGGTCGACGAGGACCGCCGGGTGCTGCTCGGGGTCACGTTCGTGGGGTCCGAGGTGGCCGAGCTGCTGCACGCGGGCACGGTCGCGGTCACGGCAGAGGTTCCGCTGGAACGTCTTTGGCACGCGGTTCCGTCGTATCCGACGGTGTCGGAGGTGTGGCTGCGGCTGCTGGAGGCGTACGGGCTGTAAGCGCCGGCAGAAGGAGGATCGCCGCGACGGCCGTGAGGCCCTGGAGGTTCGTGAACAGGGGAAACTCCAGGGCCCGGCCGATGAACGGGAAGCTGATCACCAGCACCAGGAACCACGCCGACACCAGCCACCAGCGCCCGGCCGCCGCGAGAGCGGCGATCGGCAGCGTCAGGAACACCAGGTGGTGCACCCAGGAGATCGGCGAGACGGCCACGGACAGGGCGGCGAGCACGCCGACGGCGGCGAGGCGGTTGCCGGCGCGTTCGCAGCGCCACGCCTGCCAGGTGGCGAGCGGCACGAGCGCCAGGGCGCAGGCGAGCCACGCGTACTCGGCGGGCCCGTCGGCCATCGCGCGCAGCAGCATGCCGCGCACGGACTGGTTGCCGGGGATGTCGTTGAGGCCGAAGCGGGTCGTGTCGCGCGAGGCGCGCAGGACGTAGTCGATCGAACTGGGCCACAGCAGCAGCAGGCCCACCAGCGTGGCGGCGCCGGCCCAGAGGATCGTTCCGCCGAGGCGGCGCCACTTGCCGGTGACCAGCAGCCACGGCAGGAACACCGCCGGCGTGAGCTTGATCGCGATGGCCAGCCCGAGCCCCAGGCCCGGCCGCAGCGGATGGTCCCCCGCGCGGCGGCGGCGCAGCAGGTCCAGCGCCACGAGCAGGACGAGGAAGAGCCCCACCTGCCCGAACCGCAGGTGGCTGCGCACCGGCGCGCTGACCAGGAGGGCGGCGACCGTGAGCGGGAGGCCGATGCGGTCGGCGACGGGCCGCAGCGCGTACGCCGCCACGCCGACCACCGCCGCCAGCGACGCCGCCGTCCACAGGAACTGCGCCAGCCCCAGCGGCATCCGCGACAGCGGCTCCATGATCAGGGCCGCGAACGGCGGATACGTGAACGGCATCGAGAAGACCGTGCGGTAGGCGTACAGGTTCTCGCCGGCGCCGGCCGAACCGCCCGCGCCGTGGTAGACGAGCATGTCCTTGAGGCGTTCCGGGCCGGGCTGCGCGAAGATGCCGGCGAGCGGGACGACCGCGGCGGCGGCCGGAATGCTCCAGGCCCACGGCGACGTGCGCAGCCAGGTTCGCTCTCTCGTGTACGGGCCGGCGTGGCGGGTGACCCGTTCGAGGACGACGAGCACCGTCGCGAGCAGAACGGCCCCCACCAGCACCCCGGCGACCGCGTCGGAGAACCAGTGCACCCCCAGGTAGACACGCGTCGCCCCGACCAGCGCACCCGCCGCGACCGCGAACGGCCACAGCCACCGCGGCGCCGGCCCGCCCTCGGGACGCCGCAGCCGGCCGACCTGCCAGGCGACGAGCCCCCAGCCCAGCACGGCGGCGGCCGAGTGCCCGGACGAGAACGTCGTGCGCACCAGCCCGCCGGGCGCCGGCCGGTCCAGGGAGGCGAAGAGCACGATCTCGACGACCTGCCCGGCGGCGAGCCCCGCGACCGGCAGGAAGACCCGCGCGGTGCGCCGCGAACGCAGGCCGAGCGCACACAGCACGAGCAGCACGGGGTAGAGCACCGGCCCGGCGCCGACCTGGGTCAACGCGGCCGCCACGCGGGGACCGGCACCGTCACCGGCGGCGTCGACGAGATCGCGCACCGCCATGTCCATGTCCAGCGGGGCGCCGTTGCGTGCCGCGACCACACCGGCGAGAACGGCCGCCCAGCCGGCGCAGAGCGCCACGAGAGCACCCCGGCGGATACCGGGCGACAGCGTCGTCACGGGGCCGGCCATGCGGGCACCTCCGGCGAAGATCGGTCCATTTCCGGCGGATGCTAGCCGCCCCGCTCAAACGAACAGAAGCGCCGGTCGTCCCGACTGGGGACAGACCGGCGCCTCGAAAAGTTCAGCGGCTCAGGTGACGCCCTTGCCCTGGGTTTCGCTGTCACCCGTGGACGTGACGCCCTTGCCATCAGTGGTGTTGTCGTCACCGGTGGACGTGACGCCCTTGCCGTCAGTGCCCTCACCGCCGGTCGGCTGGCTCATGATGTTCCCCCCTCCATCCATCCGCGGTTTTGATTCCGCCGCAGCATACGACGGGCCGCGCGCAACGCTACGGCGTGCCGGGTGCGCTGTGACCGCACAGTCGGAGGTGCGACACCCGGGTACCGATAGCCACATGTCCTCTGCCCGATAGCTGATCGAGTGTTCCGGTTGAGGCCGGTGCTTGGGATGATGTCCGCACGATGATGGAGGAGCCGCTGCCGGGGTACGCCATCGACCGAGCCTGCCCGAAGTGCCGCGCCCCCGCTGATCCGAGCCACCGGTTCTGCGGCCGGTGCGGCACCGCGCTGCCCATCGTGTGCTCCGGCTGCTTCACGATGGTGGCGCCGGGCTCCGAGTTCTGCACGTACTGCGGCAACGCGTTGCAGATCGACAGCCGCGGCACCCGGCCGGCGGTGCGCGAGGAGCGGCGCGTGGTGTCGGTGCTCTTCGTCGACCTGGCGGGGTTCACCAGCGTCGCCGAGCGGCTGGACCCGGAGGACCTGCGCCGGCTCCAGGTCTCCTACTTCGCCACGGCCAGTGCGGTGATCCGCCGGTTCCAGGGGATCGTCGAGAAGTACATCGGCGACGCGGTGATGGCGGTCTTCGGCGTTCCCGTGCAGACCGAGCTGGACGCACTGCGGGCCGTGACGGCCGGTCTGGAGCTGCAACGCGCGCTCGACGGGCGGCTCCTGGCCGGGCGCTACCGGATGCGCGCGAGCGTCGGCGTGGCGACCGGCGAGGCGCTGGTCGACCTGGCCGCGGCCCGGCACGGCGGCGAGGTGCTCGCCTCCGGCGACGTGGTCGCGACGGCCGCCCGCCTCCAGCAGAACGCCCCCAAGGGCAGCGTCCTCGTCGACATGCCGACCCGGCGGGCCACGATCGGTTCGATCCGCTACGCCGAGCAGGCCGAGACGATCAGCCTGGCCGGCAAGTCCGCGCCGATGAACGTCTGGGTCGCCCGCGAGACCGCCCGGGTGCGCCTCGACGAGGACGTCGAGGACACGCCGCTGGTCGGCCGGGCGCACGAGCTGGACGTGCTCAACGCCGCCCTGGTGCACTGCGTGGCGAGCCGGCAGGCGCAGCTGGTCTCCCTGGTCGGGCCGCACGGGCTGGGCAAGAGCCGTCTGGTGCGGGAGCTGTGGCGGCGGATCGACGCCTCCGAGGAGATCTTCGTCCGGTGGCGGGTCGGCCGCTGCCTGCCCTACGGGGAGAGCGGCCCGTACGGCGCCCTAGCGGAGATCGTCAAGGCGCAGGCGAACGTCTACGAGACCGACGACGTGGCGACCGCGCGGGAGCAGCTGGCGGCCTCCCTGTCGGAGATACTGCCGGCGAGCGAGGTGGACCGGCTGACCCGCCTGCTCGGACCGCTCGCCGGGCTGCCCGGCCGGCCGGTGAGTCCCGGGGAGATCGACGCCGCGTGGCGGCAGATCCTGCTGGCGCTCGCCGCGCACATGCCGACCGTGCTGGTCGTCGAGGACCTGCACTTCGCCGACCCGGCGATGCCGCGCTTCCTGACCGACCTGGTGAAGGCGGCCAGCGACGTTCCGCTGTTCGTGCTGTGCACCTACCGGCCGGAGCTGCTGGAGGACCAGCCCACCTGGGCGGCCGCGCTGCCGGGCAAGCTGACCATCTCGCTCGGCCCGTTGCGCGGCGCGCAGCAGCACGAGCTGATCCGCAACCTGCTGGTGCGCCACCGGCTGCCCGAGCGGCTCACCGAGCGCCTGGCCACCATCGTCTCCGGCAACCCGCTCTACGCGGTCGAGTACGTGCGGATGCTCGCCGAGCGGGCCGTCGACACCGAGCCCGAGCTGGGCATGGACATGGCGATCCCGGAGACGGTGCACGGCGTTCTGGCCAACCGTATCGACCTGCTCGACCCGGAGTCGCGCACCGTGCTGCACGCGGCGGCGGTGCTCGGCGACACGGTCTGGTCCGGCGCGGTGTGCGCGATGCTCGACGTCGAGGACGCCACGGTCGAGTCCAGCCTGCACGTGCTCCAGCGGCGCGGGATCCTCGAGGCCAACCAGGTGTCGCTGCTGGTCGGGACGACCGAGCTGACGTTCCGCAACCTGCTGATGCGCGATGTCGCCTACCGGCGGCTGCCGCGGGCCCAGCGCGCCTCGCTGCACCGGCGCGCGGCGGCCTACTTCTCGGACGCCTCGGTCGAGGGGCGGCACGATCTCGCCGCCGCGGTGGCGCACCACCGGGTGGCCGCGCTGGAACTGGCGACGAAGCTGGGCGAGGAGACGGCCGAGGACGCGCTCGGGGCGCGTCGGGCGTTGACGGCCGCGGGCGAGGCGGCGTTCGCGGTGTACGCCGTGGAGACCGCGCTCGGGCACATCGAGCAGGCGTTGAACCACTGGCCCGCCGGCGACGACATCGGGCAGCGGCGGGAGACGGAGCTGCTGCGGCTGCGGCTGTCGTTCCTGGCCGACGCGGACCGGTTCTACCGCGACGGCGGGCCGAAGGACATCGCCCGGCTGATCGACGTGACGCGCGAGCTGGGGGACCGTTCCGGGGAGGCGCGGGCGGAGACGCTGCTGGGGCAGGCCGAGCTGATGCGCGCCGACCGGGACCGCGCCCGCTCGCACCTGGAGGCGGCCGTGGCCATCTTCGACGCGCTGCCCGACGACCCGGCGAAGGCGGAGGCGCTGGCCGAGCTGTCCCGGCTGCACCTGATGGAGTACGAGCACGCGCGGGCGCTGCCGGAGGCGCGCGCGGCCGGCGACCTCGCCGCGCGGCTGGGCCTGGCCGACCACGCGGCCAACGCGCTGGTGACGCAGGCAATGGCGCGCTACGTCGGCGGCGACCGGGCCGGCGTAGACGACCTCGAACGCGCCGTGACACTCTGCCGCACCCGGCGCCTGCCCGCGCTGCGCCGCGCACTGGCCAACCTCGCCCTCGCCCTGCAGGAGGAGGGCGACCTGACCCGGGCCGCCGCGCTGGAGGCCGAGAGCACGGCCGCGCAGGGCGCCCAGGTGACGCTGGTGGTCAGCCACGACGAGGAGGCCGAGCTGGCCTGGTTCCGCGGCGACTGGGTGACCCTGATGCGCGCCGCCGACGACTATCTCGACGGCGACGGCGACGAGACCAAGGAGTGGGACCTCCAGCTGCGCGGCCGGCGGGCGTGCCTGCGGATCCTGCGCGGCGAGCCGACCCGGGGAGAGCTGACCCGCTGCCTGGAGACGGCGCGCCGCTCCGGGTTCAACCGGCTGACGTTCTGCGCGCTGTCGTACGGGGCGCTCGGGCACGCGCTGTACGGGGAGTTCGACCGGGCCGTGGAGCTGCTGGAGGAGACGGTGCGGCTGTGGCGTTCGGCGCCGACCGGGGTCACCCTCGAGTGGCTGTCGGCGCTGGGGCACGCGGGCGCGCTGACCGCGGAGGCGGTGCCCGAGGCGGCGGCGCTGGTCGGTGAGGTCATCGCGACGGCGCTCAACCGCAACCGCTGGGTCGAGGCGGCGGCGGCACTGGCCGACGGGGCGGCGGCGACGGTGCGGGGCGAACGGGCCGCGGCCGCCGCGCACTACACGACCGCGATGGAGCGCTACGACGTGATCGGCGGGATCAGCGATGCGGTGCTCGCGGCGCTGTGGGCGGCCCGGGCGCGGCGGGCGCTCGGCGACAAGGCGGGCGCCGAGCCGCTCGAACGCCGCGTGCGCGCGTTCGCGGAGCGCAATCGTGTGCCCGGCCTCGCGGCCTTGCTCGCGTCACTACCCTCGACCGGGTGAGCCTGCCGCCTGATCAAGACTTCACCGAGCCCGTCGACGCGCCGATCGTCGCCGTCACCGTGTATCCGCACCGCGCGCGGGTCACCCGGCGCGGGTCGGTGCGCCTGCCGGCCGGCCGGCACCGGGTGTTCGTGGAGCCGTTGCCGCCCAACCTGATCAGCGACTCGATCCGGGTCGGCGGCCAGGGCAACGCGGCCGTGCTGGGCGTCGACGTGGTGCGGCGCACCCGGCCGGTGAGCCCGGACCCGGGCGTGGCGCAGATGCGGGAACGCCGCCGCGTGCTCGACGCCGAGCAGGCCGAACTGGCGGACCTCGACGCGGTGCACCTGCGGCACACGGAGTTCCTCACGTCGTTGGGGCAGCGGGCGAGTGCGAGCTACGCGCGGGCGCTGGCGATCGGTTCGGCCCACCCGGACGCGGTGGCGGCGTTCGCGGACAGCCTCACGAGCCAGTTGACCGAGGCGCACGCCCGGCGGCGGGACCTGGTGCAGCGGCGCGAGGAGGTCGGCCGCGAGATCGCCGCCCTGGAACGCCGGCTGACCGCCGCGGGCAACCGGCGGGAGCCGGACCGGACGGCCGCGGCCGTCGACGTGGAGGTCGGCGAGGGCGGCACCGACCTGCTCCTGGACCTGTCGTACATGGTCGACGGCGCCGGTTGGACCTCCTCCTACGACGTGCGCGTCGACGGCGAGAAGCTCTCGCTCACCTGGTACGGGCAGGTCAGCCAGCGCAGCGGCGAGGACTGGCCGGAGTGCGAACTGGCGCTGTCGACGGCCCGGCCGGCGGAGACGGCCACGGTGCCGGAGCTGGACCCCTGGTACCTGAACCGGTACACGCCCCCGCCGCCGCCGCGTCCGATGACCTACCCCGGCGCCGCCTACGGGCAGCCGGCGATGGCGGCACCCGGCGGCCCGCCGCCGATGCCGTCCGCCGCGCCGATGGCGAGTGCGGTGGAGGCCGCCCCGCCGCCGCCGGTCGTGCAGGCCACGGCGACGGTGAGCCAGGGCGTGACGGCGGCGACGTACCGGACCGCGCGGCCGGTGGCCGTTCCGTCGGACGGGCAGGAGCACCGGGCCACGGTGGCCGCGCTCGATCTGGCGGTGGTGCTGGACCACGTGACCGCGCCGGCCGTATCCACCGATGCGCACCTGCGCGCCACCGTCACGAACACCAGCGAGCACACCCTGTTGCCGGGCAAGGCGTCGGTCTTCACCGCCGGGGAGTTCGTCGGGACGACCGGGTTGCAGACGTGGGCGCCGGGCGAGGAGATCGAGCTGGCCCTCGGGGTCGACGACCGGGTGCGCGTCGAACGGGAACTGGTCAACCGCAAGGCTTCCAAGGCGACGCTCGGGGCGACCCGCCGCCAGGAGGTGGAGTACCGGATCCGGGTCACCAACCACACGCCGAGGCCCAGCCGGCTCACGATCCTCGATCAGCTGCCGGTCTCCCGGGACGAGAACATCGTCGTGCGGGAGCTGAAGGTCGTTCCGCCGCCGGCCGAGCGGACCGAGCTGGGCGTGCTGACGTGGCGGTTCACGCTGCCGCCGGGCCAGCCGGTCGAGATCTTCCTCGGCTTCCGGGTGGATGTATCCAAGGGTGTCGAACTGGTGGGCTGGAGGGAATAGCCTTGGCGCTGTGCGCGTCAGGCGACTCTGCGGTGTGCTCCTCTGCGGGGCGCTGGTGCTGGCGGCGGCCGGCAGCCGGGGTCCGGGGCGGGTTGCCGTTCCGGAGGAGGGGCCGCCGGGCACCGTGACGGTGTACGGGCGGGCCGGCGCGTTCGGTTCGCTCGGGACGACCGTCCCCAGTGGACAGACGGCGTCGACGCGTGCGGTCCCCGGATGGGGTTTTCCGCCGGGCGTCATGGCCGGACGGGTGATCGGCGCGGGCGACGGGACCCTTGTCGTCGCCGGCGTCACGCAGTCCTGGGAGGGGCGTTCGAGGTCGGCGCAGACGGTGCTGACGACGTTCGACCCGGTGGCGCGGCGGTCGACGACGGTGCGGGTGCCGACGACCACGGGTGAGACCTCCGTGCGGACTCCCGCCGGTGCGCTCGCCGGCGGTTCGGTGCGCGGGCTGGTGGCGTTGGGCGGGCCGGACGACGCGGTGGCGTTCACGGTGCGCCGGTCGGTCGCGGATCCGGGGCCCGCCGCGGAGCGCACCTGGCCGGTGCTCGGTGTGCTGACCCGCGATGGTCCACAGTGGACGGTTCGGCCGGAGAACGTGCGCAGTGCCGCCGGGATCGACGCGCTCGACCCGGGGACGTGTGCCGACGGTTCGTGTGCGGCGTTCGGGGATCTGGCGGCGCTGCCGGCCTCCGGCCGGCTCGTGGCGGCCGTGGCGGACCCGCCGGGTCTGCGGGTGATGCGCGTCGAACGGCAGCCCGGGAGCGGTGATTACGTCGTGCGGATGGGCGCGCATTACCCGTTCCCCCGGATGGAAGGGCTGCGGGTGGCGCCGCGGGAGGTGCACGCGGACCCCACGGGGGTCGAAGGCGACGAACGGTTTGTCGTCGGCCTCGACGTGACGGCACCGGACGGCACCCCGCGGGCGCCTGTGCTGCAGGCCTTCACGCTGTCCGGCGAGGGGATCCGGCCGACGACGCCGCCGCTGATCCCGGGGACCCGCTCGGACAAGAAGGAACTGCCGTTCGTTGGCTACGGCGCGCTGCGCTACGACCGCGACGGCAACCTGTGGGCGGCCCGCCACAGCAACCTCAACGGCGGCAGCCTCGCGCTCTACTTTCCGGGCGGCAACCTCGCGGCGTGCCGGCCCGACGGGCGGCCGGCGGGCGACTACCGCACGCGGGGCGCCGACGGGGCGCAGACGTGGGGCGTCGCCTGCCGTCCGGACTTCGATCTGGTGCAGGCCAACCGATTGGTGGGCATGACGGGACTGATCCCCGACCCGGACACCGGAGTCATGGTGGCGCTCACGCTCACCGGCACGCTCATGTCGGTGCGGGTGAGCGGGCACGGGCCCGGGATGACGTTCCGGATGGGGACGCCGGTCGACCTCGGGCGCGTGCTGCTGCCGCAGCCGACGCCGCTGACCGGCGACAGCTGGCCGGGCGTGGTCGCCGCCGGGCACACCCTGTGGATCGCGGCGTACCAGGGCGACGGCTCGCGCGACGAGGTCACCGGCGACCAGTACCTGTACGCGGTGCGGCTGAGCGACCTGTTCGACCCGCCGCCGGTGCCGCTGTCCGGCCTGCCCGGCCAGGAGACCGTGGTGCAACTGGAACGGACCAGAACGGGAACCACCCGGCTGCGCGCGGGCGTGGACGCCACCGTCGACGTCGACCCGGACGCCTACTTCGGGCATTGCGCGCCCTGGCCGGCGGAGACCGGATGCGGCTACGACGGCGTTCCCGGCAACGATTTCATCCTCATCGACGACACTGGATTCGGTCATCAGGGCGGTCCGATCGAGATCCCGGTCCACGTGGCCGTCGCGGGGCGCTACCGGGTGGTGTATCGCGTGTGGACGTTCGAGAACGTGCCGAACGCGGCCGTGCGGCTCGAGGTCGCCGGGTCGACGGTGGTGACACCGGTCAACACCAACGGACTCTGGCGGATCGTGGCCGTGCCCGGGACCGTCGACCTGCCGGCCGGGCCGCAGGTGCTGCGGCTGAGCGCCCCGTCGCCCGCGCGCCGCGGCTGGGGGATGAGCTGGATCGGCTTCCAGCGCGCCTGAACGTCAAGCTTCTGCAAAGCGCCGGGGTCCGCGACCGGCCCCCGCTCTTAACCTGACGCCGTGCCGGGGTTGGCGTGAGTGTAGGACCATCGACGCAGGACAACGAGGAGGACCGATGCGGGTACTGCTCGTCGAGGACGACTTCCGGCTGGCGCGGGCCTTGGTGACCGCGTTGCGCCACAAGGATTACGAGGTCGACCACGCGATGACCGGCGCCGCGGCGCTGGCCGCGCCGGTGGCCGACCTGGTGCTGCTGGACCTGGGGCTGCCGGACATGGACGGGTTCGAGCTGTGCCGCCGGCTGCGCGAGCGCAGCGACGCGGGCATCATCGTGCTGACCGCCCGCGCCGAGGAGCGGGACCGGGTGGCCGGGCTGCGCGGCGGGGCCGACGACTACGTCGTCAAGCCGTTCGGGTTTCCCGAGTTGCAGGCCCGGATCGAGGCCGTGCTGCGGCGGGCCCGGCCCCGCTCCGCCGGGGTGCATACCGTGGGGCCGCTGCGGGTCGACGTCGACAGTCACACGGCTTTCGTGGGAACGTCCGAAGTGGCGCTGACCAACATCGAGTTCCAGCTGTTGGCGATGCTCGCCGCGCAGCCGGGCAGGACGGTGAAGAGCGATCGGATGCTGGCCGAGGTGTGGCACACCACCTGGCCGCCCATGCGGCGCACGTTGCAGGTTCACATGTCGACGCTGCGGGGGAAGCTGGGCGAGGCCGCGGCGATGATCCACACGGTGCGCCGGGTCGGCTACCGGCTGAGCGCGGCCGAGGAGGAGTCCGGCTGATGCGCCGCCGGCTGCGCCTGATCTTCGTGAGCCTGCTGGCGCTGGTTCTGCTGGGACTGGATCTGCCGTTGGCGGCCGCGCTGACCGGGCGTTCGGCGCGGGAGATGTTCATCGACCGGCTCAACGACACGGCCCGGTTCGCGGATCTGGCGGAGCAGTTCGTGCGCACCGGGCGGGATGTCGACCTCGGTGCGCAGGTGCGGCAGTACGACGAGATGTTCGGGATCGCGGTGGTGATCGTGGACCGGACGGGCCGGCCGCTGCTCGCCTCCCGCGACGGGCTGGACCTGTCGGCCGGGCCGCTCGCGCAGCGGTTGGACCAGGCGCTCTCCGGCCGGCACGCCGCGCTGCAGGAGACGTTCTGGCCGTGGCGGGACGAGCCGCTGGTGGTAGCGTCGCCGATCGGGCCGGGCGGCGAGGTGCTCGGTGCCGTCCTGTCGGTGTCGCCGGTGTCGGCGCTGCGCGCCCTGGCGTGGCGCACGCTGCTGCTCATCACGGCGGTGAGCCTGCTGGTGCTGGCTGCCGGGGCGGCCGTCACCGGACCGCTGGCGCGCTGGATGACGCGGCCGGTGGAGACCCTGGGACTGGCCGTCGAGGCGCTGTCGGAGGGGCGGTTCGACGATCGGGTGCCGGCCGACGCCGGGCCGCCGGAGCTGCGCACGCTCGCGACGGCGTTCAACCGGATGGCCGACCGGATCGCGACCCTGGTCGAACGGCAGCGCAGCTTCGTGTCGTACGCGAGCCACCAGTTGCGCACGCCGCTGGCGACGATCTGGCTGTGCCTGGACAACCTGCGCCCCTCCGTCGGTCCGCAGGGGGCGGACGACCTCGACCTGCTGGCCGACGAGGTGACCCGGATGCGCGACATGTGCGACGCGCTGCTCTCCTACGCCCGGGCGGAGGTGACGGCCGCCGACGTGACCACGGTGGACGCCGGTGCCGTCGCCGACGAACGGGTGGGCGTCTGGCGCGCGATGGCCGAGCTGGCCGGGGTGGGGCTGCGCCGCGAGGGGGCCGCGAGCGTGCCGGTGCGGGTGGCCGCGCAGGTGCTGGACCAGGTGCTCGACGCCCTGCTGAGCAACGCCGTGAAGTACGCGGGTCGGGGCGCCGAGGTGGTGGTGTCGGTGGAGCCGGCGCGCGAGGGCCGGGTGGCGGTGCACGTCGTCGACGACGGGCCGGGGATGCCGGCGGAGGATCTCGCGCGGGCGGCGCAGGCGTTCTGGCGCCGGCCGGATCACCAGAACCTCGACGGCTCCGGGCTCGGCGTCACCGTCGCCGACTCGCTCGTGACGGCCTCCGGCGGCCGGCTGGAACTGCTTCCCGCGCGGCCGCACGGGTTGCACGCGCGCATCGTGCTGCAGGCGGCCGGGCGGGACGGCGCCGTCGCGGCGGGCGCGTCCGGGACGGAACGGGCGTGATGGACCGGCGGGGGTTCCTGCGCACGGCCGGCGCGCTCGCCGCCGCGCTGCCGGCCGCCGGCTGTGACGGCGCCGCCGCCCCGCCCCTGGAACGCCTGACGATCGCGGCCGGCGGCCCGGACGACGGCTTCCGTCCGATCGCCGAGGCGCTGGCCGCACACGCCCGGGACCGCTGGTCGATCGAGGCACGGGTGGTCGACGCGACCGGCCCCCGGGAGAGCCTCGAACTGGTGACGGGCGGCGGCGCGGCGGTGGCGTTCGCGCCGGCGGACCTGGTGGCGGTGGCCCGCGGCGGGGAGCCGCCGTTCCGCGGCGCGCTGCCGGTGTTGGCCCTGGCGAACCTCTACGAGGACGTGGTGCACGCGTTCACCCGGGTCGACGTGGGCGTGCGGGAGCTGCCGCGCTTCGCCGGGCGCAGGCTCGGTACGGGGTCCCCCGGGGCCGAACTCGTCACGACCCGCCTGCTGGCCGCGGGCAGGCTGACGATCAACGCGAACGTGCAGCCGATCCCGTTGCGCGTGGCGGACGCGGCCGAGGCGCTGGCGGCCGGGACGGTGGACGCGTTCGTGGTGAGCGGGGCTCCGCCGCTGGCGCCGATCCTGCGGGTGCGCGAGCGGGTGCGCCTGCGGCTGCTGCGGCTGACCGACGAGGTGGAGCAGCTGCGGGCGAGCTGGGGCGGCACGTACGCCGAACGTTCGATGCCGATGAGCGTGTACGACACCCCGGAGGGCGACGTGACCGTGGGCGTCGCCAACCTGCTGGTCGCCTCGGCCGAACTGCCCGACGCGGTGGCCCGCGCGCTGACCGGCCTGCTGTTCGACGCCCGCCCGGCACTGATCGCGGCGCTCCCGGCCGCCCGGCGGATCGACCCGCGCACCGCGCTCGCCACCGGCCCGGTGCCGCTGCACCCGGGGGCGCGGCGGCACTACCGGGAGACGAAGCCGTTCGCGTAGGCCGCCGCCTCGCAGGCCGCGCGCACAAAGCCCGCGAGCGCCCGCGAACGGCTGCCCTCCGGCCACGCCAGCAGCGTCACGACCGGCTCCGCGTCGCGCATCGGCACCGTGACGAGGCCGGCCCGCAGGTCGTCGCGGCAGCTCTCGGGCAGCACGGCGACGGCCTCGCCGAGTGCGATCAGGTACATGAGCTGGCCGCCGTCGCGCACCGCGGGGCCGGGGCCGGAGTCCTTGTCGCCGGGCCAGCTCGGCAGCGGTTCGCCGGCCAGATCCGCCCAGGCGAGGCTCTCCCGCCCGGCGAGCCGGTGCCCGGCCGGCAGCACGGCCACCATCGGCTCGGTCTTGAGCTCCTCGTGGTCGAACCCGGAGAGGTCGTCGAAGGGCCGGTGCAGCAGCGCCACGTCGGCCCGCCCGTCGCGCAGGTGCGCGGCCACCTCGCCGATGCCGCAGACGGCCACCTCGACGGCGATCGCGTCTGGCTGCGCCCGGTAGGCGGCGAGGATGTCGGGCAGCATCCGGGAGTCGCCGCCGGGCTTGGTGGCGAGGACGAGCCGCGGGGCGCCCTGGCCGGCGCGCGTCGTGCGCCTGGTGGCCGCGTCGAGCGCGTCGAGGGCCCGGCGCCCCTCGCGCAGCAGGACGTCGCCGGCCGGGGTGAGGCTGACCCGGCGGCTGGTGCGCGCGAAGAGCGTGACGCGCAGGCGCCGTTCGAGCGCGCGGATGGCGCGGGACAGCGGCGGCTGGGCGATGCCGAGGCGCTCGGCGGCGCGGCCGAAGTGCAGTTCCTCCGCGACGGCGACGAAGTACTCCAGGTCCCGCCGGTCCAGCCCATCCATACCCTCACGGTATCGGTGCGGACCCGGTTCGTCATCGCCGCGTCGGGCCGGCGCGGGTTGGCTGGGCGCATGGCAAACACCACCATCGCCCTGGTCACCGGGGGAAACAAGGGCATCGGCTTCGAGACGGCGGCGCAGCTGGCCGCGACCGGGGCCACCGTGTTGCTCGGCGCGCGGGACCGGGTCCGCCGCGAGGAGGCCGTCGCCGCGCTGCGGGCCACCGGTGCGGACGTGCATCCGGTCGAACTGGACGTGACGGACCCCGCGAGCGCCGTCGCGGCGGCCGCTCTCGTGGACGCCACCTACGGCCGGCTCGACGTGCTCGTCAACAACGCGGCGGTCAGCGGGGGCTGGATGCCGCTGACCGGTTCGGATCCGGCCGTGGTCCGCGCGGTGTTCGACACCAACGTCGTCGGCGTCATGAACGTCACCAACGCGTTCCTGCCGCTGCTGCGCAGGTCGGCCGCGCCGCGCGTGGTCAACGTCTCCAGCAGCGTCGGCTCGCTGCACGTCCAGCGGGACTTCCGGGGGCCGCTGGGGCAGCTGCCCGGCTCGGCGGCGTACGTGCCGTCGAAGGCCGCGCTGAACGCGTTGACCGTGCAGTACGCCAAGGAACTGCGCGGCACCGGCATCCTCGTGAACGCCGTCGACCCCGGCTACTGCGCCACGGATTTCAACAACCACGCCGGCACCCGCCCGGCCGCCGCCGGCGCCGCGAACGTCGTGCGGCTGGCGACGGTCGGTAACGACGGCCCCACCGGCGGCTTCTACGCCGACGACGGGGCCGTCGTGCCCTGGTGACGTTCTACTGTGGACAATCCACCGATAGGGTCCTGGAAAGGGCGCCCGGCGCCTGGTGGTTACGCTTCTGCGCATGAGGAGCCCCACGCAGGTCCGGCTCACGCCGGGGCAGCTCGAGGCGTACGCGCGGCAGGCGTTCGGGGCGGACGCCGTGCTCGCCGACTGTGCCGAACTGGGCGGTGGCGGCTTCGCCGCGGTGTGGCGCCTGCGCCTCGCGGACGGACGCACCGGTGTGCTGAAGGTGGGGCCGCCGCCCGGCGTGCGCCTCCTGCGCTACGAACGGGACCTGATCGACGCCGAGGCCGGATATCTCCGACTCGTGCGTGAGCGGGCACAAGCCGTTCCCACGCCGGAGATCCTGTACCACGGCGGGAACTGGATGGTGACGACGCTCCTGCCCGGGACGGCGCTGCCGGACCTGCCCCCGGGGGCGGACGACGCGCCGGTGCGGCACGGACTGGGCGCGGCGGTCGCGCACCTGCACCGGGTGACCGGGCCGCGCTTCGGCTACCCGGGGCTGCGGGTGCACCGCGGGGCCTGGCGGGCGGCGTTCACCGCGATGGTGGAGGACCTGCTCTCCGACGGCGACGACTGGGGCGTGCCGCTGCCCGTCTCGGCCCGGCGGGTGCGCGAGGCCGTCGCGCGCCACGCGTGGGCCCTCGACCGCGTCGAACGCCCCGCGCTGCTGCATTTCGACCTGTGGGACGGCAACGTCCTGGCCGTCACCGACGACGGCGGCGGCCTCGCGCTGGGCGGCCTCGTCGACGGCGAGCGCTACCTCTTCGGCGACCCGCTCGTGGACTTCGTCTCCCCGGCGCTGCGGCGGCGGATCGAGGACGAGCCGGAGCACCCGTTCGTGCGCGGGTACGAGTCCGTGGCCGGGCCGGTGCGCTTCGACAACGCGGCCCGCCGTCGTCTCGCTCTGTATCGGCTCCATCTCTATCTGCTGATGCTGGTGGAGATGCCGAGCCGGGCGATGGTCGGGCCGTCCTCGGTCGAGCGGCGGGAACGGTTGGGTCAGCTGTTCACCGAAGAGATGGACGTGCTCGGCGGGTGAATACACCCTCCCACATAGTGGGAGTCACTCGGGCGGGCGGGTGCGCCGCAGGGCTCTGACCGGGTATTTTGTCATCCGTGACCGTCGATTCGCGTACCCGCCGTGTGCGGTGGTGCGCGCGCCGTGGTCGCCGGTGGGCCTCCGTGTTCGCGGCGCTGACGTTCGCGCTGAGCGGTGGGTACCTCCAGGCACCGGCCGTGGTCACGACGCCACCGCCCGCGTCCGCGGTCGTGGCGCAGGCGGACGCCCCGGTCGCCGCCGCGGAGACGGTCGCCCCCTCGCCCGCCGAGGAGCCCGCGCGACCCGTGGTGGTCGCCGTGGCGGCTCCACTGTGGACCGACGCCGTTGTCCCCGCCGGGGTCACCCCGGTCGCTGTCGGGTCGCGGGCTCCACCCGCCGTCTGACCTCCACGTGTTTCGCGGTACCCGGCTTCTGGGAACGGGTGTCGCCGTAGTTCCCGTGCTCCCCGCCGGTCCCACTCTCCCCGTGTTTCCCCACGAGCAGGAAGCCTCACCATGTCCGACGTCTTCTCGCCGGCCGCCGACACGTTCGCGTCCGGTATGCCCACCGCCCTGTCCATCTGGTTCCTGCTGACCGCCGCGGTCGCCGCCCCGTTCGCGTTGCTGGCCATGCTCTTCGGCTTCCTCGACTGGCGCCGCTCGCGCAAGGCCCGCGCCGCGCGGGCCGCCCTTGGCAAGCCGTCGTTCGGGAAGCGGGCCGCGGAGTCGCGCCGCTACGCCGACGAGATCGGGGCCGCCGCCGAGCGCGCCACCGAGATGGCCGAACGCCGTCGCGACCAGTGGCTCGCCGCGCACATCGCCACCGAGGCCGCCTGGAAGGCCTACGACACCGCCGATGCCGAATGGCGCCGGCTGGACAAGGCCGCCGCCTACCCGACCCCGGAGGCCACCCCCCGAACGCCCGAAGAACTGCACAAGGCCGCGCAGGAGGCGTTCCGGCGCGGGCAGATCGACTCCGACCAGCTGCTCGACATCCTGTTCCACCGCAACGGATTCGACCCGGAGCGGCACCCGTTCGAGCTGGACGCACTGCTGCGGCGGGCCGCGCGGGACCGGCTGCTGCGCTCCTACCGCGCCGCGTCGGCCGCCGAACGCGAGGCGTGGCGGCAGGCCGAGACCGCCTCCGCCGCCCGCAAGAGCCTCCAGGAAGAAGCCCGGCTCGCGCGCGGGCGCGCCGTTCTCGCCACCCGCCAGCCGGTCGTCGCGACGGCCGCACGGCGCACCAGCAGCAACGAACTCGTTTACGGTTAGGAGTCATGGACGTCGGATTCGGACTGCCGGTATCGGGCGCGTGGGCGCAGCCGGAGATCGTCGCGCGGGTCGCCCGGCGCGCCGAGGAGCTGGGCTACCGTTCACTGTGGACGTTCCAGCGGGTGCTCGTGGGCGTCGACCAGCAGCTCGATCCCGTCTATCGCAGCGTGCTGGACCCCTTGGTGACGCTGGCCTTCGCGGCGGCGCACACGTCCCGGATCCGGCTCGGCGTGGCGGTGCTCAACGTGCCGTTCGTGTCGCCGGCGATCGTGGCCAAGCAGGCGTCCACAGTGGACAGACTGAGCGGCGGGCGCCTCGACCTCGGGCTCGGTGCCGGCTGGTCGGAGGTGGAGTTCGCGGCCACCGGCTCGGACGGGGCCCGGCGCGGCAAGCGGGTCGAGGAGTTCGTCCAGGTGCTGCGCACCCTGTGGGGCGACGAGGTCAGCTCGCACGCCGGGGAGTTCTACACCGTGCCGCCGAGCCGGATGGCGCCGAAGCCGGTCACCCGGCCGGGGCCGCCGATCCTGCTCGGGGGCACGGTGCCGGCCGCGTTGAAGCGGGCGGGGCGGATCGCCGACGGCTGGGTCAGCAGCAGCCGGGCCGACCTGTCCGAGATCGCCGACAGCGTCGACCTGGTGCGCCAGGGGGCCGCCGAGGCCGGCAAGGACCCGGCGGGCGTGCGCGTCGTGGTGCGCGGCGTGCTGCGCACCGACCCGGGCGTGCGACTGCTGCACGGCGAGCCGGACAAGGTGCGCGGCGACCTCGACGCGCTGGCGGTGCAGGGGGTCACCGAGGTCTTCCTGGACCTCAACTGGGATCCGCTGATCGGCTCGCCGGACGTGTCGCCCGAGGCGGCGACGGAGCGCGCGTCGGCGCTGCTCGAGGCGTACGCGCCGGCGTGAACGCCCAGGGTTTCGTGATCCTTCCGGGCCTGCTGGCGGCCGAGGAGTTGTCCGCCGCGCGGGAGCATGCGGCGACTAGCGGGCGTCGCGCCGGCGAGTCCACATCTGGGGTTCGTGGCCGGACGGGACCCCGAGACCTGGTTGTCCGCATCGCGGGACGGGTGATCTGCGCCACGGCGCCCGGGCGGGTGACGGCTGCCGCTCGCTCATGAACGTCCGGTACCCTCGGAGGTCAGGTCGAGAGGCGCTGCAACGGGCCTAGGGTCCGCCACGCTCGACCACGAGCAGTACCGAGCAAGGGCGCCTCCGAGATGCTTCGGAGGTATCGCTGGTGGAATCCACCGCTGCTCTGCGTCGCCTGCTCGACGAGCGGATCGCCGTTCTCGACGGCGCGTGGGGCACCATGCTGCAGGGCGCCGGCCTCACGCCGGAGGACTACCGGCGCGGCGGCCTGATTCCCGAGGACCACCCGAAGGACGTCACGGGCAACCCCGACCTCCTCATCCTCACCCGCCCCGACGTCATCCTCGACGTGCACCGGCAGTATCTGGCCGCGGGCGCCGACATCACCACCACCAACACCTTCACCGCGACCTCGATCGCCCAGGCCGACTACGGCACGGAGCACCTCGTCCGCGAGATGAACGTCCAGGGCGCGCGCCTCGCCCGGCAGGCCGCCGACGAGGTCGGCGGACGCTTCGTGGCCGGTTCCGTGGGGCCGCTCAACGTGTCGCTGTCGATGTCGCCGAAGGTCGACGACCCCTCGTACCGCGCGTCGTCGTTCGACCGGGTGAAGGCCGCCTACGCGGAGCAGATCGCCGGGTTGGCCGAGGGCGGCGTCGATCTTCTCCTGATCGAGACCATCTTCGACACGCTCAACTGCAAGGCGGCCATCGCCGCGGCCCGCGAGGTGGCGCCGCACCTGCCGCTGTGGATCTCCGTCACGATCGTGGACCTCTCCGGGCGCACCCTCTCCGGGCAGACCGTCGAGGCGTTCTGGCGTTCGGTGGCGCACGCCGAGCCGCTGGTCGTGGGCGTCAACTGCTCGCTGGGCGCCACCGAGATGCGCCCGCACGTCGAGGAGCTCGCCCGGCTGGCCGGCACCTACGTGGCGAGCCACCCCAACGCCGGCCTCCCGAACGCGTTCGGCGGGTACGACCAGACGCCGGCCGAGACCGGTGCGCTGCTGGGGGAGTTCGCGGCGTCGGGGCTGGTCAACATCGCCGGCGGCTGCTGCGGCACGTCGCCCGCGCACATCGCCAAGGTCGCCGCGGCCGTCTCCGGGGCCGCGCCGCGCCGCGTGCCGGCCATCGCGCCGGCCACCCGGTTCAGCGGGCTGGAGCCGTTCGCCATCGGGCCGGACACCGGCTTCGTGATGATCGGTGAGCGGACGAACGTCACGGGCAGCGCGAAGTTCCGCCGGCTCATCGAGGCCGACGACCACCAGGGCGCGGTCGACGTGGCGCTCGAACAGGTCCGCGGCGGCGCCAACCTCCTGGACGTCAACATGGACGCCGACCTGCTCGACAGCGAGCGGGCGATGACGACGTTCCTCAACCTGATCGCCACCGAACCCGAGGTGGCGCGCATCCCGGTCATGATCGACAGCTCCCGGTGGAGCGTCCTGGAGGCCGGGCTGAAGTGCGTTCAGGGCAAGGGCGTGGTCAACTCGATCAGCCTCAAGGAGGGCGAGGAGCCCTTCCTGGAGCAGGCCCGCCGGATCCGGGACTACGGCGCCGGTGTCGTCGTGATGGCGTTCGACGAGCAGGGGCAGGCGGACACCGCGGACCGCAAGGTCGAGATCTGCGGTCGCGCGTACGACCTGCTCACGCAGAAGGTCGGCTTCCCGGCCGAGGACATCATCTTCGACCCGAACGTGCTCGCCGTCGCCACCGGCATCAGCGAGCACAACGGGTACGCGAAGGCGTTCATCGAGGCGCTGCCGCGGATCAAGGAACGCTGCCCGGGTGCCCGCACCAGCGGCGGCATCTCCAACCTGTCGTTCTCGTTCCGCGGCAACGACGTGGTGCGCGAGGCGATGCACTCGGCGTTCCTGCTGTACGCCGTGCGCGCCGGGCTGGACATGGGCATCGTCAACGCCGGCCAGCTGGCCGTGTACGAGGACATCCCCAAGGACCTGCTGGAGATGGTCGAGGACGTGATCTTCGACCGGCGCCCGGATGCCACCGACCGGCTGGTGGAGTTCGGCCAGCGGGTGAAGGGCAGCGGCACCAAGCGGGCCGTCGACCTGTCGTGGCGGGAGGCGCCGGTCAACGAGCGGCTGTCGCACGCGCTCGTGCACGGGATCGTGGAGTTCATCGAGGAGGACACCGAGGAGGCCCGGCAGCAGTTCGCCCGGCCGCTGGAGGTGATCGAGGGTCCGCTGATGGACGGGATGAAGGTCGTCGGCGACCTGTTCGGCTCGGGGCGGATGTTCCTGCCGCAGGTGGTCAAGAGCGCGCGCGTGATGAAGCGCTCGGTGGCGTACCTGGAGCCGTTCATGGAGAAGGAGAAGGAGGAGGCGCGAGCCCGGGGGGAGATCGACACCGGGCGGGGCCAGGGCAAGGTCGTCCTCGCGACGGTCAAGGGCGACGTGCACGACATCGGCAAGAACATCGTCGGCGTGGTCCTCGGCTGCAACAACTACGAGGTGATCGACCTCGGCGTGATGGTGCCGGCCGCGAAGATCCTCGACACGGCCGTGGCCGAGGGGGCGGACGCCGTCGGGCTCTCCGGGCTGATCACGCCGTCGCTGGACGAGATGGTGAGCGTCGCGACCGAGATGCAGCGCCGCGGGCTCAAGCTGCCGCTGCTGATCGGCGGGGCCACCACGTCCCGCCAGCACACGGCGGTGCGGATCGCGCCCGCGTACGACGGGACGACCGTGCACGTGCTCGACGCGTCGCGGGTCGTCGGGACGGTCTCCGACCTGCTGGACCCGGACCGGGCCGAGCAGCTGGCGCTCACCAACCGCGCGGAGCAGGACCGGCTGCGCGAGCAGCACGCCAACCGTTCCGCCGCGGCGATGCTGTCGCTCGCCGCCGCGCGGGCCAACCCGGAGACGGTCGACTTCGGCGACCTGCCGGTGCCGGCCTTCACCGGGCTGAAGGTGGTGCGGCCGGACATCCCGACGCTGCGGGCGATGGTGGACTGGCAGTTCCTGTTCCTGGCGTGGGAGCTGAAGGGCAAGTACCCGGCCATCCTGGACCAGCCGGTGGCGCGCGAACTGTTCGACGACGCCAACACGCTGCTCGACAAGATCATCGCGGACGGGTCGTTCACGGCCGAGGGCGTGTACGGGTTCTGGCCGGCGGCGTCCGAGGGCGACGACATCGTGTTGGGCAACGGCGTGCGCTTCCCGATGCTGCGCCAGCAGACCCAGAAGCCGGCCGGCCGCCCCAACCGCAGCCTCGCCGACTATGTGGCACCGGCAAACGATCACCTGGGCGGCTTCGCGGTCGCGATCCACGGCGCCGAGGAACTGGCCCGCGACTACGAGGCCCAGCAGGACGACTACCGCGCGATCATGGTGAAGGCGCTGGCCGACCGGCTGGCGGAGGCGTTCGCCGAGTACATCCACCTGGAGGCGCGGCGGGCGTGGTTCGAGCCCGACGCCGAGCCGGTGCTGGCGGACCTGCACGCCGAGCGGTTCCGCGGCATCCGGCCCGCGCTCGGCTACCCGGCGAGCCCGGACCACACGCTCAAGCGGGAGCTGTTCGACCTGCTGGAGGCGGAGCAGCGGGGGCTCGGGCTGACGGACTCGTACGCGATGACGCCGGCCGCCGCCGTCAGCGGGCTGATCTTCGCCAACCCGGCGTCGCGCTACTTCACGGTGGGGCGCCTCGGGCGGGACCAGGTCGAGGACTACGCCGCCCGCCGGGGCATGGCCGTCGCGGACGTCGAGCGCTGGCTGCGCCCCAACCTGGCCTACGAGCCCGACTAGGAGAATCCGGGTATTTTCGTCGCGTGGGTACCTTCGCCGATCTGTTGCGCCGTCGGCGGAGGCTTGCCCGCTTGACCCAGGAGCAGCTCGCCGACCGTAGCGGGGTCAGCAGCCGCACCATCGGTGACCTGGAGGGCGGGCGGGTCAACCGGCCGCACCGCTCCACGGTGGCGCTGCTGGCGGACGCGCTCGGCCTGGCCGGTGCGGATCGGGCCGCGTTCGAACGCTCCGCGCACGACGCCGCCTGGGCCGACGAGGCGCAGCATCCGGTACCTCGCGCGTTGCCCCGGGCGCCGGCCCCGTTCGTGGGGCGCGACGACGAGGTCGACGCCCTGGACGCGGCGCACGAACGGGCCGCCGGCGCGCCGGTGGTGATCGCCGGGATGGCCGGCATCGGCAAGTCGGCGCTGGCCGTGCACTGGGCGCACCGCATCGCCGCGAAGTACCCGGACGGCCAGCTCTTCGTGGACCTGCGCGGCTACGACCCGAATCGGGCGCCGCTCACCCCGCAGGAGGCCGTCGGCCAGCTGCTGACCCAGCTCGAGGGGCCGGACTCGACGCTCCCGTCGGGCTTCGACGAACAGGTGGCGCGCTACCGCAGCCGGCTCGCCGGGACCCGCACGCTCGTGCTGCTCGACAACGCCGCCTCCTCGGACCAGGTCCGGCCGCTGCTGCCGGGCAACGACGCCTGCGCGGTGGTGGTGACCGGTCGGGTGCGGCTGGACGGGCTGGTGGCGCTCGACGGGGCCCGGACGGTGTCGTTGCGCCCGCTCACGCACACGGCGTCCGTGGCGCTGATCCGGGCGGTCGCCGGGACGGCCGACGACGAGGACGTGGACCAGCTGGCCTCGCTCTGCGGCTACCTGCCGCTGGCGCTGCGGGTCGCCGCGGCCCGCCTCGCGGCCGATCACGAACCGGCGGCGGCGCTGGTCTCCGGCGACCTGGGCGCGCTGGCCGTCGAGGACGACAACGTCGGCGCGGTCTTCGACACGACGTACCGGGCGCTGTCGCCGGAACTGCGGCACACGCTCGCCCTGCTCGGCCTGCCGCCGGGGGACTCGCTGTCGCTGGAGGCGATCGCGGCGCTGGTCGGGACCGATCACGCGACCGCCCGGGAACGGGTGCTGGCGCTGTGCGACTCGTACCTGCTGGGCGAGGCGCGGCCGGGCCGGTACGGGATGCACGACCTCGTGGTGCTGTACGCGCGGCGGCTGGCCGGTGGCCTCCCCGAGCCGGAACGCCGTGCCGCGCTGCGCCGCCTGCTGGACTTCTACGTCACCACGGCCCTCGCCGCCGACACCCGGTTGCGGGTGCGGCCGCGGCCGTTCGAGTTCGAGCCGGCGGCCACGTCGCTGCCGCCCGTGCTGCCGGACCGGGCCTCCGCGATGGCGTGGTTCGCCGACGAGTACCCGACGATCGTGGCGCTGCTGCACCACGCGCGCACCGACGGCGGGGGTGCCGGCGGCTGGGGCGCGGGTGCGTGGCGCCTCACCTACGCCATGAACCCGTTCGTCGACCGCCGGTTCCTCTTCGCGGAGTGGATCCCGCTGCTGGAGGAGGCGGTGCGCGCCGTCGCCGCCGAGGAGCAGCCGCCGCTGGTCCGCTGCGCGATGCTGAACCTGCTGGGCATCGCGCACGGGCAGCTGGGCCGGCACGAGGAGGCGCTGCCCCGGTTCGAGGAGTCGCTGCGGCTGTGCGACCCGGACAACCTGCCGCGGCGGGCGGCGTACCTGACGAACATCGGCACCACGCACAGCGCCATCGGCGACCACGACCGCGCGATCCAGGCGCACCGGGCCGCCCTGCTGCTCCGCCAGCAGGTGAAGGATCCGCGCGGCGAGGCGTACAGCCTGCTCGGGATGGCGGAGTCGTACCGCCGGGCGGGGCTGTACGCGGACGCGTTCCGCACGGTGGACCTGGCGATGGAGTCGAGCGAGCAGCGCGGCGACCGGGAGACGCAGTCGCTGGTGTGGCGCTGCCGGGCGGAGACGGCGGAGGCGGCCGGGGACCCGGAGGCGGCGCGGATCAGCTACGAACGCTGGCTGGCCACCGCCGAGGCGCTGGCCGACCGGTCGGACATCGCGCTGGCGCACCACGGGCTGGGCCGGATGTCGGCCGCCACGGATCCCGCCCGGGCCCGCGTGCACCTGCGGTACGCGCACCGGATCCTGACCGAGATCGGGCATCCACTGGCGGACGAGGTGGCCGCGACGCTGCGGGGTGTGGTGACGCGCTGATCGGCGGGATCGGCTCAGGCGAGCTGGTTCATGTCCATCAGCTCACCAGCGGCCGGTCGCGCGGACCAGGAGAGATCACCGGAAGAAACTAGTGCCGGCGCCAGCCCTCCCGCCACAGGTCGGCGACCGGCGGATAGGTGAGCGTGTGCAGCCAGCGCGCCTTGGCCCCGCGGCGCACGGCGAGCAGCCCGGTGACGGTCCAGACCAGCCCGACCGCGACCGCCGTCCAACTCACCCACCGCGCGGCCGCGGGCGTCACGATCACGACGATCAGCACGGTGAACGCCATGAGCACCAGCCCCAGGCACGCCCGCCCCGTCTGCCGCCACCGGCACGGCAGGCAGCGCGGCACCGAGACGGTGGCGACGTCGGCCCCGCGGGCGAGGCTCACCGGGTGGTCGTGCCGCGGGCTGCGGCGCACCCGCTGGCAGTAGTGGCAGCCGTCCCAGTCGACGGCGAACGCGAGCAGGTTGCGGGCGGCGCGGTCGGTGGAGGCGTCCCGGCGCGGTCCGGGCACGGGTGGCGCCGGCGGGGGCGGCGTCGCGCGCTGCGGCTCACCCGTGCGGGCGGCCCGGGTGCGCCGGCGCGACTCCATCACCTGGCGCTGGGCGGCCATCCGCAGGGCCTCGGCCCGCCGTGCGGCGGCCTCGCGGGCGGCGCGGGCGCGGCGTTCCTCGGCGGCCTCGTGCGCGGCCCGGGCGCTGCGCGCCTCCGACTCCTCGCGCAGCTTGCGCCGGCGGTACGCCTCGACGGCCTCGCGTACGCGCAGTTCCTGCTCGGCGGCGCGGAGCTGGCGCTGCACGGCGTCGACGCCGGCGGCCGTGCGGGCCAGCGGGGCGGCGAGCGCGAGCAGGTCCCGTGCGCTCGCCCAGGCACCGGAGGAGGAATGCCGGGCGGCGGCGCGCAGGAACAGTTCGACCGGATCGTCCTGGGTGGGGTCCAGGAGCTGGAGGGTCGTCAGGGGGATGACCGCGGCGCGCAGGGCGGCCTCGGCCTCGGCCGGTGTCCCGTCGTCGACGGCCTCCCGGGCGGCCGCGACGCGGGCGCGCAGCGGCGCGGCGGCGATCCGCGCGGCCCGCTCGGCGACCCCCTCCGGCAGCCCCGCCTCGAACGGCAGCCGCCAGTGCCGCAGCGCCGGCTCGACCGGACCGCCGGCGGCGAGCGCGTCGACCGCGAGCCGGGCGTTGACCAGCGCCAGCGCGAGCGGCAGGATCCGGCGGACGCGCCGCAGCTGCGGCGTCCACGCCGCGTCGGTCTCGCGCAGCGCGAGCCAGTGCCGGTAGGCGTCCGGCCAGAGGTCGTCCGGGAAGAAGTCCCCGGCGCTGTGCTCCAGGGCCGTGCTGTGGCAGAGGACCGCGAGGTTGTGCCGGGCGACCGGGTCGGTCCCGGCGGCCGCCTCCCAGCGGGCGCGGGTGCCGGCGATGTCCCCGGCGGCCAGCGCGTCCAGGGCCGGATCCGCCCGGTACCAGAAGAACCCGTCCAGGAGCCGCGCGAGGGGCTCCTCGAGCCGGTCGGCGGCGGGGTCGCCCGCGAGCCGTTGTCGTACCAGTGCCGTGGGAACACCGACCGGCAGCCCCGCCGTCCGGAAGGGGTTGCGCCGGTAGAGCTCCGGGGAGCAGGCCTCGCGGAGAAGGCCGGCCGGCGCCATTTGCGTACACGCTCGGTTACCGCCCGCTTCCATACGCGAAAGTCTATGTTCTTCTCGGCGAACGGGGGAGTCCATGCGCGCGCAGGAGTGCGCGAGCGGCCGTCGTGTTGCCCTGCCAGGTGGGGCCGGGTATGGCACCGTGGCATCGTGGCGCAGACACCCGTGGGCCCCATGAGGCCCGAGACGTTGCACCGCGCGGCACGGCTGGAGGACGCCGTGCACCAGGTCATGGAGCGGCGCCTGCGACAACGCGGCTGGCGGGTCATGATCGTCCCGTACACCGGCTACGGGGGCCCCGGCTGGGCGCGGGTCCTGGCGCGGGTCGTCCTGGTCCGGGTCGAACGCCGCCAACGCCACCGCGCCGTGAAGGTGCGCGGCTGGCGCAGTTTCATGACGCTGCCGGTGAAGGACACCCCGGTGGTCATCGACGTCGGCGGCACCAGCCACGAGGCGATCACCGACCGGGAGGGGTTCGTCGACTGCCGGGTCGAGGGCGACCTGTCGCCGGGCTGGTGCACGGTCGGCATCCGCACCGACCACGCGCAGCCGGTCGAGGCGCCGATCCGGGTGGTCGACCCGTCGGTGCGCTTCGGACTGATCTCCGACATCGACGACACGGTCATGGTGACCGCGCTGCCGCGCCCGCTGCTCGCCGCGTGGAACACGTTCGTGCTGGACGAGCATGCCCGCATGGCGGTGCCCGGCATGGCCGTTCTCTACGAACGCCTCACCAACGCCTACACCGGCGCGCCGGTCTTCTACCTCTCCACCGGCGCGTGGAACGTGGCGCCGACGCTGACCCGTTTTCTCGGCCGCCACCTGTATCCGGCGGGGCCGCTGCTGCTGACCGCGTGGGGGCCGAAGTCGGACCGCTGGTTCCGCAGCGGGCGAGCGCACAAGCGGGCCACGCTGGCGCGGCTGGCGCGGGAGTTCCCGGAGGTCAAGTGGCTGCTGGTCGGCGACGACGGGCAGCACGACGAGGAGATCTACGCGGAGTTCGCGGCCGACCATCCGGACAACGTGGCGGCGGTGGCGATCCGGCGGCTGTCGCCGACCCAGTCGGTGCTGGCCGGTGGGTTGCCGGCCCCGGTCGTCGAGGGCCAGGAGTCCGGCCCGGCCGGCCTGCGCTGGATGTACGCCCCCGACGGCGCGGGCCTCTGGCGCCAGCTGCGCGAGAGCGGCCTCTCCCACCCGAAGGGCTGAAGGACGCTCCGCTGCCGGATTCGCGTTCAGCCGCCCAGCTCACCGCCCACCCGACCGCCATGGCGCCGCACGGGTGTGAGCTCACGGCGGTCGCGCTCACACGGGTGTGAGTTGAGTGCGGACGTGTGTGAGCTCAGGGAGATCAAATCGCTAGTTGACCTCCGTACGCTCACACACGTGCGGTCGCGCGGGCGGTGGACGGGCGAAATGAAGGTCTTGATCTGGCTTTTGAATCCTCGAAACGCAGTGCTTCAAAACAAATTGGTGACTAAACGAAGATCCGGGCGGTCACAAAACCCGATCGACGGGTGACACTGTTACCCATGATCCGCACTCTCGTGGTCGACGATCAGAGTCTGGTCCGGGCGGGGGTGCGCGTCGTGCTGGAGAGCGCGCCCGACATCGAGGTCGTCGGTGAGGCAGTGGACGGCTTCGACGCGGTGCGCGCGGTCGAACGGCTGCGGCCGCACGTGGTCGTCTCCGACGCGCGGATGCCGCGGGTCGACGGGATCGAGGCCACCCGGCGGATCGTGGCCGGCTCGCCCGGCACGCAGGTGCTGATCCTCACCCGGCGGGACGACGAGGAGACCATCTACGCCGCGCTGGCCGCCGGTGCAATCGGCTTTCTCGTGCGGGACGGCGATCCGCGGGTGATCGCCGACGCGGTCCGGCGGGCCGCCCGGGGCGAACCGGTGCTCGGCGGGCCGGTGCTGGCGCGGGTGGTGCAGCGGGCGCGGCGGGCCTTCGAGGCGGAACGCACGGGCAACCGCCCGGGGCCGGAACCGGCCGGGCTGACGCCCCGCGAACGGGACGTGCTGGCGCTCGTCGGCGCCGGCCTGTCCAACCAGGAGATCGCCGCGCGGCTGCACCTCGGGGTGACGACGGTCAAGACGCACATCGTGGCGCTGCTCGACAAGTTGGGCGTGCGCAATCGGGTGCAGGCGGGCATATACGCGCACCGGCTCGGGCTGGTGGACGACGCGTTCCACCCCGTGCCGCCGATCTCGACCGGCCCGACCCGGTGAATTAGCGTCGTTCGGCTGATCGATAACCACCTCCTTGGCCATAAGGTGAGCCGGGGCCGAATTGGGGTCCGCACTGTCTTGCCGGGGCTAATGCGGATAGGTGGGCGGTTTGTCGGGTTGTGTGGTCGTAGCAACTGACACCGCCCTGCGGCGCGGGTGGCCCTGGTTGCTCTACCTCTGCGGCGGACTGGCCGCCACCGGGCTGTACGCGGCCGGGATAGCGCCGCAGGCGGCGTTCGCGGTGGTGGGCGTGGGCAGCGTGGTGACCTGGTTCCTGGCGCCGTGGCTGCACCGCACGCAGCTGCGCCGGCCGTGGCGGCTGCTCACCCTCGCCGGCGTGTTCTTCCTCCTCGGCGTGCTGATCCGGCCGGTCGTCGCGGGCGCGCACGGCTACCTGGTGCTGCTGTCGGACGTGTTCACGCTGCCGGGCTACCTGCTGGCGATCGCAGGCCTCGCGCACTTCCTCGCGGCGCGCCGGGGCACCGAACGCCACACCGTCATCGACGGCCTCATCGTGTTCACCGGTGCGGCGGTCGCCTCCGTGGTGGTGTTCGCGTTGCCGGCCGCGTCGATCCCCGGGCGCCCGGTGGCCGTGTCCGTGGTGGCCGGCGTCTATCCGGTGCTCGACGCCGTGCTGGTGCTGATCGTCGCCAACCTCGCGTTCACGACGGCGGTGCGCCAGCCGAGCTTCATCCTCATCCTGCTGATGATGGTGTGGATGTTCGTCGGCGACGTGTCGTACGCGATCATCGGGATCTCCGGCGAACTGTACGCGTCGCCGTGGCTGGACCTGCCGTTCCTGCTGGCGTTCACGCTCGGCGGGGCGGCCGGGCTGCACCCGTCGGCGCGGCACCTCGACCGGCCGACGCCGCTGGCCGTGCAGGAGTGGTCGGTGCCGCGGCTGCTGCTGATCCTGCCGGCGCTGGCGTGCCCGTTCGTGCTGACGATCGCGGTGCAGGACAAGGGCTCGACCGAACGGTGGGTGCTCGGCGCCGGCGGCGCGCTGATGGTGGCGCTGCTGCTCATGCGTTCGCTGTCGGCGGTGCAGAACTACGCCGCCGTGCAGCACCGCCTGGTCGAGATGGCCACCCACGACCCGCTCACCGGGCTGCCCAACCGGCGCATGGTGCGCACCGTCGTCGACGACCTGCTCGCCCGTCCCCGCCCGGACGGCGCCCCGGTGTGGCTGTTCTACCTGGATCTCGACGGCTTCAAGGTGGTGAACGACTCCTGGGGTCACCCGGCCGGCGACCAGCTCATCAAGGACGTGGCGCGCCGCCTGCGGCAGGCCCTGCCGGAGCCGGCCACGGTGGCCCGGGTCGGCGGGGACGAGTTCGTGGTGATCCGCTGCTGCACCGAGACCGAGGCGTTGGCGCAGGCCCAGCAGATCCTGGACTGCGTCGACAAACCGTTGCTGGTCAACGGCGCCGAGGTCGTGCTCACCGCGTCGGTCGGCATGGCCTGCACGGGCGAGGACGCGCACGAGGACTCGACCGAGGCGCTGATGCGCGACGCCGACACGGCCATGTACCGCACCAAGTCGGAGGGGCGCGGCAGCTTCACGGTCTTCGACGCGTCGATGCGCATGGCCGTGCGCGAACGCCTCGACATCGAGGTCGCCCTGCGCAGCGCCGTGGCGCAGGACCAGCTGGTGCTGGAGTACCAGCCGATCGTGCGCCTGGCGACGGGTGCGCCCTCGGGCGCGGAGGCGCTGGTGCGCTGGCGGCATCCGACGCGGGGCGTGCTGGGGCCGACGACGTTCATCCCGATCGCGGAGGGGTCCAACCTCATCTCGGCCATCGGGACCTGGGTGCTGCTGCGCTCGATCGAGCAGCTGGCGCAGTGGCGCCGCGCGGGTGTGGTGGACGACGACTTCTGGCTGTCGATCAACGTGTCGCCGCGCCAACTGACCGACCGCGGCCTCGCCGGGGTGCTGCGCGCCGAGCTCGAACGCTGGGACGTGCCGGCGGCGTGCGTCGTTCTGGAGATCACGGAATCGGTGATGGTCGACGGCGGCGACGTGACCGAACACGTGATGGAGGATCTGCGCGCGCTCGGGGTGCGGATCGCGGTGGACGACTTCGGCACCGGCTTCTCGGCGCTGGGCTACCTGCGGCGGCACCCGGTGACCGGGGTGAAGATCGACCGGTCGTTCGTGGCGGGGCTGGGCGCCAACACCGAGGACGAGGAGATCGTGCGGGCGGTGGTGGCGATGAGTTCGGCGCTGGGGTTGACCGTCGTGGCCGAGGGGGTGGAGACGGTCGACCAGCGGTCGGTGCTGGACGCGCTCGGGGTGACGCTGGCGCAGGGCTGGCTCTGGGGACGCGCCACGGACCCCGCTGCTTTCGCGGCGGGCTGGGCCGTCCCGACTCAGGCCGCCGCTTCGGGGAGCTCGTCCTCGGGGAACTCGTAGAGCCAGTACGACTGCTCGTCCATCCGGTGGCCGCGCAGGGGTGCGGGGAGCCGCCGCACGATGAGGCCGACGACGTCGGCGATCCGGTTGACCTCGGTGCGGTGCCGGCAGAAGTCCATGGCGACGACGGCCCGTTCGCGGTGCGCCACCTCGTACATGGCGGTGATCATCCGCCGGAACGCCCCCTCGCTTCCCGCCGCGACGGCCACGAATCCGATGTAGCGGACGCGCTTCTCGGCGAAGTGCACCGGCCACCGGCGGGCGAAGTACAGCGGCGAGATCAGCGGAACGGCGTCCAGGTCGTTGGTGAACGTCGCGAGCCCGCGCACGCCCTCGCCGTCGATCGCCAGATACTTGTCGACCCGGGTGTCGGCCATGACGGCGTCGAACTCCGCGCGGTACATCAGGTGCCGCTGCACCGCCTGCCACTGGAGTTCCTCGAAGGCCTCCGTGTAGAGCTTCCACGCCCCTTCGAGGAGGGTTGCCGGGACGGCCCCGGCGACGTCGATCCGCATGCGCCCCCCGACCCATCTACTCGGATCAATTCTCGAAGAGTAACCCGGCCGACCCCGACTCTGCGTAGTGAAAGTAGCCACTTCGCGTGAAGATCCCCGGTTGCCGGTTCGGCGCCTAAGCTGAACGGATGGACGCGGGACGGTTGCCCGAAAGCCTGCTGGCCAGGCTCGATGCCCACCTCGCGGCCACCGACGCAGACCTCGCCGCGCGATATCCCGGCCCGGTGCGCGGCCGCCTGCCGATCCACACCGTCTACGTCCCGGCCGACCGCGTGAAGCCCGGGCTCGTCGAGGAGTTCGGGCAGGCCGCGCTGACGGCCCTCGGCCGTTTCCCGCCGCTGCCGTTCGAGGAGTCGCTGCGCGCGCGGGTCGTCGACAAGCTTCAGCGGGAACCGGTGGAGGATCTGCGGGTCGACTTCGAGGACGGGTACGGGATCCGGCCCGACGACGAGGAGGACGCCGCGGTGGCCGTGTGCGTGGCCGGGCTGCGGACCGGGCCGCTGCCGCCCTTCGTGGGCCTGCGGTGCAAGAGCCTGGAGGCGCGGACCCGGGCCCGGGCCGTGCGGACCCTGGATCTCTTTCTGGGGGAACTCGGTCCGCTCCCCGCGGGCTTCGTCATCACACTGCCGAAGGTCAGCGCCGTCGCACAGGTGGAGGCGATGGTGCAGGTGTGCGCCGCCCTGGAAACGGCGCACGGGCTGGCGCCGGGCGCGCTCCGGTTCGAGATCCAGATCGAGACGGCCCCGGCGATCCTCGACGCGGGCGGCACCGCGACGGTGGCCCGCATGCTGCACGCCGCCGCGGGGCGCTGCGCCGGCCTGCACTACGGCACCTACGACTACAGCGCGGCGCTGGGCATCGCACCGGCGCACCAGTCGATGGAACATCCCGCCGCCGACCACGCGAAGGCCGTGCTGCAGGTGGCGGCCGCCGGCACCGGTGTGCCCGTGGCGGACGGCTCGACGAACATCGTCCCCGACGGCGAGCCCACCGCCGTGCAGGCCGCCTGGGCGCTGCACCTGCGGCTGGTGCGCCGTTCCCTGGAACGCGGGTTCTACCAGGGCTGGGACCTGCATCCCGCGCAGCTGCCCACGCGGTACGCGGCGACCTACGCGTTCTTCCGCGACGGGCTGCCGGCCGCCTGCCGCCGCCTGTCCGACTATCTCGAACGCAGGGTCGGTGGCGTGCTGGACGAGCCGGCCACCGCGCGGGCGATGGCGGGATTCCTGCTGCGCGCGCTCGACTGCGGAGCCGTGGACGTTTCCGAGATCCCGTTCGAGCGCGCGGTTCTGGAGGACCTGTGATTGTTCGATCCCGGCAGGTGATGCTGCCTTCCGGCCCGCAGCCCGCCGCCGTACGGGTGCACGACGGCGTGATCGCCGCGGTGCTGGCCTACGACGCACCGTCCACAGTGGACGTCGATCTCGGCGACGTGGCGCTGCTGCCCGGCCTCGTCGACACCCATGTGCACGTCAACGAGCCCGGGCGCACCGAGTGGGAGGGCTTCGCCACGGCGACCCGCGCGGCGGCCGCCGGCGGCGTCACCACGATCGTCGACATGCCGCTGAACTCCCTGCCGCCCACCACCTCCGTCGCCGCCCTGCAGGAGAAGAAGGCCGCCGCCACCGGCCAGTGCCACGTCGACGTGGGCTTCTGGGGCGGCGCCGTCCCGGGCAACGCCCCCGATCTGGTGCCGCTGCACGAGGCGGGCGTCTTCGGGTTCAAGAGCTTCCTCATCGACTCCGGCGTGCCGGAGTTCCCGCCGCTGGACCCGGCCGGGCTGCGCGCCGCGATGTCCACTGTGGACGCCCTGTTCATCGTGCACGCCGAGGACCCTTCGGCGGTCAGCGATCCCGGTCCGACCCGGCGGTTCGCGGACTTCGAGGCGTCGCGCCCGGGTGCGGGGGAGGCGCGCGCCGTCGCGGCCGTCATCGACGCCGCCCGGGCCACCGGCGCGCGGGCGCACATCCTGCACCTGTCGGCCGCCGCCGCGCTGCCGCTGATCGCCGCCGCCCGCGCCGACGGCGTGCGGATCACGGCGGAGACCTGCCCGCACTACCTGACGCTCAGCGCCGACGAGGTGCCCGACGGCGCCACGGAGTTCAAGTGCTGCCCGCCGATCCGCGACGACGCCAACCGGGACGCGCTCTGGGCCGGCCTCGCCGACGGCACCGTCCACTGTGTCGTGTCGGACCACTCGCCGTGCACGCCGGACCTGAAACGGCCGGAGACCGGCGACTTCGGCGCCGCGTGGGGCGGCATCGCGAGTGTCCAATTAGGACTGCCGGTGATGTGGAGCGAGGCGCGGCGGCGCGGGTTCGGGCTCGACGACGTGGTGCGCTGGATGGCCGCGCACCCCGCCGCGCTGGCCGGGCTGCGGGGCAAGGGGCGCATCGAGGTCGGCGCCGACGCGGACCTGACGGCGTTCGCGCCCGACGAGGAGTTCCTGGTCGAACCGGCCGCGCTGCACCACCGCCACCCGGTCACCCCGTACGCCGGCAAGCGCCTGCACGGCGTCGTGCGCCACGTGTGGCTGCGCGGCGTTCCCGTGGACGGCACGACTCCGAGGGGAAGGTTCCTGACCCATGAGTGACCTGGAGACGTTCCCGGATCTGGCCTCCCGCGCGCTGGGCGGCGGGGTGATCCACGCCAACGACGAGTTCTTCGCCGCCGCGGACCACCTCGTACTGGCCGAACCGCCGGGGTTCACGCGGGCCACGTTCGGGCCCAAGGGGCAGGTGTACGACGGCTGGGAGACCCGCCGCCGGCGCACTCCCGGGCACGACCACGCGATCGTGCGGCTCGGCGCGCCGGGCGTCGTGCGGGGCGTCGTCGTGGACACCGCGCACTTCACCGGCAACTACCCGACGGAGGCCTCGGTGGAGGCCTGCGGCGCCGAGGGCCACCCCGCCCCCGACGAACTGGACGGGTGGGAGACGCTGGTGCCACGTTCGCCGCTGGCGGGGGACAGCCGCAACGTGTTCCCGGTCGACAGCGGCCGCCGGTACACGCACGTGCGCCTGAGCATCTACCCGGACGGCGGGGTGGCGCGGCTGCGCGTGCACGGGGAACCCGTCGCCGACCCGAGGCACATTCCCGACCGCTTCCTGGACCTCGCGGCGCTCGAGCACGGCGGGCGCATCGTCGGGTGCAGCGACATGTTCTACGGCTCGCCCGCCAACCTCCTGCTGCCCGGTCAGGCCCGGGTGATGGGCGAGGGCTGGGAGACCAGACGCCGCCGCGACGACGGGAACGACTGGGTCGAGGTGCGCCTCGCCGCCCCCGGCCGGATCCACCTGGCCGAACTGGACGCCACGCACTTCAAGGGCAACGCACCCGGTTGGGCCTCGCTGACGGCGGTGGACGCGGCCGGCGAACGCCTCGAACTGCTGCCCCGCACCCGCCTCCAACCCGACACCCGGCACCGCTTCCCCCTGACACCCGACCGCGACGCCGTGAACGTCCGACTCGACGCGTACCCGGACGGCGGCCTGGCCCGGCTGCGCCTGTGGGGCAGGCTCACGCCGGAGGCGTTCGCCGCGCTGGCGCTGCGCTGGTTCGAGGCGCTGCCGGAGGCGCACGCGGCGGCCCTCCTCCCCGGCGTCGAACGCCCGCTGGCGGACCCGGCGGCGCTGGCCCCGCTCGTCCCGGCGCTCAGGCTCGGGTGAGGCGCGGCCGCCGGCGGTAGGCGTCGCGGCGTGGCCGACGACCCGCGCGCACCGTCACCGCTGGCCCGTCGTGGCGGTGGCGATGCTGGCGGCGCGGTCGAGCACCAGGTCGCGGGCGCCGGTGAGACCGACGGCGAGCGCGCCGCGCAGCACCGCGTCGGCACCGAGCGCGGAGACCTCGATCCGGGGCGGGTCGAGGGCGACCAGGCTGGTGAGCCGATCCCGGACGGGTCCGGTGAGCAGGTCTCCGCCCTGGGTGCCGATGCCGCCCCCGAGCACGACCAGTTCGGGATCGAGGATGGCCGTGACGGCGGCCAGGGCGTGTGCGACGTGGTCGGCCTCGTGGAGCACCGCCCGCGTGGCGGTGGGGTCGCCGGCGCGCGCGGCCTCGAACACGTCCTTGGCACTGGCCGCGTCGGCCATCCCGAGGCGGCGGGCGAGGGAGACGACGCCGTCGGCGGACGCCACCGATTCGAACATGCCGCGCTTGCGCGATGCCGGTTCGTCCTGCAGCGGGTCGCCCTCCGCGACGGGTAGGTAGCCGACCTCGCCGGCCGCGCCGCGGAACCCGCGGTACAGCTTGCCGTCGATCATGATGCCCATGCCGGTTCCGGTGCCGATCGACACGTAGACGAAGTGGTCGATGCCGGCGCCGAGCCCGTACGCGCTCTCACCGACGGCGGCGAGGTCGACGTCGTTCTCCACCACGAACGGCGCGCCGGCCACCTCCGCGAGGCGCTCGACCGAGCCGGGGCGGTCCCAGCCGGGGAGGTTGGGCGCCGAGCGGAGCGCCCCGGTCTGCGCGTCGTGCACGCCCGGCGTGCCGAACACGGTGAGCGTGATGTCGGACCGGGCGATGCCCACCTCGGCCGTCAGTTCGTCGGCGAGGCGGGTGAGCTGGGTGACCAGGGTCGACGCGCGGGAACCACGCGACGGCCGGTCCTTACGGGCGACGATGGTGCCGAGCAGGTCAGCGACGGCGACCCGCACGTATCCGCGGCCGACGTCGACGCCGAGCACCCAGCCGGCCTCCGGCCGGACCTCGTACAGCAGGGCGGAGCGTCCGGCCGCCCCGGAGCGCTGGCCCACCTGGCGCAGCAGGCCGGCCCGTTCGAGGTGGGTGAGCGCCATCGCCACCGTCGGCTTGGACAGGCCGGTCGTCTGCGCCAGCTCGGGCCGCGACGCCTTACCGAGGCGGAACACCTCGGCGAAGACGGCGCGCGAGTTCATCACGCGCAACACGCTGGTCGTACTGGCGGCCCCGGTGATCTGCACCGGCCCAGCGTGCCACAGCCTTTCGAAAAGGTCTCTTATCAAATTCGTAAAGGACCTAGCCAAATCGCGCCGCGTGACCCACGATGCTCAGCACCACCGAGGTTCAGGAGGCAACCTCATGAGAACCAGCTGGCTCGCCGTCGCTCTGGTAGCGGCAACCCTGATCAGCGGCTGTGGCAACGGTTCGGCCACCGGCAACTCCGGCGACAAGGACGCCCCGACCATCGCCCTGTTCCTCCCCGAGTCCAAGACGACCCGTTACGAAGCGTTCGACCGGCCGCTGTTCGAGGCCAAGGTCAAGGCGCTGTGCGCCGACTGCAAACTGCTGTACTCCAATGCCGACCAGGACGCGGCCAAGCAGCAACAGCAGGTCGAGGCCGCCCTGACCCAGGGTGCCGACGTGCTCGTGCTCGACGCGGTCGACGCCAGCGCGGTCGCCTCGCTCGTGAACCAGGCCAAGCAGAAGAAGGTTCCGGTGATCGCCTATGACCGGCTGATCTCGGCGATCTCCTACGAGTACTACGTGTCGTTCAACAACGTGCGGGTCGGCGAGATGCAGGGCCAGGCGCTGCTCGACGCCATGACCAGGGCCGGAACGGTCGACAAGGGCAAGATCGTCATGATCAACGGCGCGCCGACCGATCCCAGTTCGGCCGACTACAAGAACGGCGCGCACAAGGTGCTCGACGGGAAGGTCCAGATCGGCCGGGAGTTCGACACCCCGGACTGGAGCCCGGACAAGGCCCAGCAGGAGATGGAGCAGGCCATCACCGCCCTGGGGCGCGACAACATCGTCGGCGTCCTGTCGGCCAACGACGGCATGGCCGGCGGCGCGATCGCGGCGATGAAGCGGGCCGGCTTCCCCACCATGCCACCGATCACCGGCCAGGACGCCGAACTCGCCGCCGTGCAGCGGATCCTGACCGGCGAGCAGTACATGACCATCTACCTCGACATCCGCGCCGAGGCGGAGAAGGCGGCGGAGCTGGCCGTCGCGTTGGGCCGGGGGCAGAAGCCCGCGGCGCCGACGACGGTCGACAACGGCACCAAGGCCATCCCGTCGTTCCTCCTCGACCCGATCGCGGTCACCGCCGACCGGGTCAAGGACACGATCGTCAAGGACGGCTTCTACAAGGCGTCCGAGATCTGCACCGGCGCCGTCGCGGCGGCGTGCGCCAAGGCGGGCATCCAGTAGTGCTCTCGGCGATCGGTGTCTCCAAGCGCTACAACGCGGTCCAGGCTCTCGACGGGGTGAGCCTGGACCTGCGCGCCGGCGAGGTCGTCGCGCTGGTCGGCGACAACGGCGCGGGCAAGTCCACGCTGGTCAAGGTCATCTCCGGCGTCGTCACCCCGGACGAGGGCCGGATCGAACAGGACGGGCACCCGGTGCGCGTCAACGATCCGCTGGACGCCCAGCGGATCGGGGTGTCCACCGTTCACCAGGACCTGGCGCTGTGCGAGAACCTCGACGTCATCGCCAACCTGTTCCTGGGCGCCGAGCGGCACCGGTGGTCGGTGCTGCGGCACATCCGGATGGAACGCACCGCCCGCGACCTGCTGTCCTCATTGGACGTACGGATCCGGGACATCGGTGTGCCGGTCGCCATGCTGTCGGGCGGGCAGCGGCAGTCGGTCGCGATCGCGCGGGCCCTGATCGGGGAGCCGCGGGTGGTCATCCTGGACGAGCCCACGGCCGCCCTCGGCGTCGAACAGACCGCGCAGGTGCTCGCGCTGATCCGGCGGCTGCGCGAGCGCGGACTCGCGGTGCTGCTCATCTCGCACAACCTCGCCGACGTCCGGGCGGTCAGCGACCGGATCGTCGTGCTGCGGCTCGGCCGCAACGCCGGCGAGTTCCCGACCGAAGGCACCGCGCCGGAAGCCGTCGTCGCCGCCATCACCGGGGGTGGATCGCTGTGAACCTGCGCGACAGGGATCTCGGATCGTGGCCCGTGGTCGGCGGGCTGGCCGCGATCGCGGTCGTCTTCGGCGTCCTCAACGAACACTTCCTCTCGGCCGAGAACCTCACCAACCTGGCGCTGCAGATGGCCGCGACGGGCACCATCTCCCTCGGTCTCGTCCTGGTGATCCTGCTGGGGGAGATCGACCTGTCCGCCGGTTCGGTCAGCGGGCTGTGCGCGGTGGTGATGACCATCCTGTACGTGCGCCACGGGTGGAACCCGGCCGCGGCCGTCGCCGTCGCCCTCGCCGTGGCGGCACTCATCGGCGCGCTGCACGGCTTCATGTTTACCCGGTTGGGGATCCCGTCGTTCGTGGTGACGCTCGCCGGCCTCATCGGCTGGCAGGGACTCATGCTCTACCTTCTCGGCCGGGGCGGAACGATCAACCTGCCGTTCGACGGGGCGGTGGCGAAGCTGAGCGACACCTGGCTGCCGCCGTGGGCGGGGTTTCTCCTCGCCGCGCTGATCGTCGGGATCCGGACCGGCAGCGTCCTGAACGGGCGCCGGATGCGGCGTGCCGCCGGGCTGCCGGTGCCGTCCGGGCGATGGTCGGCGCTGCGGCTGGTCGGCCTCGCGGTCGCGCTGGCCGCCGTGGCCGCCGTTCTCTCGGCCGACCGGGGCGTGCCGTTGCTGCTGCTCATCTTCGCCGCGCTCGTGGTGGCCGCCGACCTCGTGCTGCGGCACACCACCTTCGGGCGGCACGTGTTCGCGGTCGGCGGCAACGCGGAGGCTGCCCGGCGGGCCGGCATCCACGTGACCCGGATCCGGATCCTCGCCTTCGTCGGCGGCTCGGTACTGGCGGCCTTCGGCGGGATCCTCGCCGCCGGCCGGCTGGCCGCGGTCAACCAGAGTTCCGGCAGCAGCGACACGCTGCTGATGGCGATCGCCGCCGCGGTCATCGGCGGCGTCTCCCTGTTCGGCGGCCGGGGACGGGCGTACGCCGCGCTCCTGGGCATCCTCGTCATCCAGTCCATCACCAACGGCATGCTGCTGCTCAACGTGGACTCGTCGGTGCGTTACATGGTGACCGCCGCGGTGCTCGCGGTCGCCGTCGCCATCGACTCGCTCGCCAGGCGTGGCCAGAAACGGTGACGGTTCTCGGTATCGACTTCGGTGGCACCAAGGTGGCGCTCGCCACCGCGCCCGCCACCGAATCCTCCACAGTGGACGGTGGGTCCGCGCTGCGCGACACCGTGCGCCTGCCGACCCTTGCCGCGGCCGGTGCCGCACAGCTGGTCGAGCGGGCGCTCGCCGCGGCCAGGACCCTGACCGGCCGGCCGACCGCCGTCGGCGTGTCGACGTTCGGCGTCGTGTCGCAGGGCCGGATCCGGTTGGCGCCGAACGTGCCCGGATGGGACGGTCTGGAACTGCCGCGGCTGTTGCGCGAGGAGTTCGGGCAGGCGCCAGTCGTGGTCCACAACGACGTCAACGCCGCCGCGACCGCCGAACTGCGCTGGGGCGCACTGCGCGGCGTGGACCTGGGCGTCTACCTGAACCTGGGCACCGGCATCGGCGGCGCGCTGATCGTGGGCGGGCGGGTGCTGACCGGGGCGCACGGTGCCGCCGGCGAGATCGGCTACCTGCTCGGCCCGGATCCGACCCGGTGCTTCGCGACCGGGCACGCGCCGCTGGAGGAGCTGGCGTCGGGAGGCGCGCTCACCGCCCGGAGCGCACGCCTGTTGCGGCGTGACGTCACCGCGTCCCAGCTGTTCGACCTCGCCGACGACCCGGACATCGCCGCCCTGCTGGACCCCGCCGTCGACGCGCTCGCGGCGGCCGTGGCCAACCTGTGCATCGCCGTCGACCCGCAGCGCGTGGTCATCGGCGGCGGCATGATGGCGGCGGCGCGGCACCTCCTGCCCCGGATCGCGGCGCTGGCCGCACGCGCCGTCCCGTTCCCACCGGAGATCCGGGCCGCCCGGTTCGTCCACGACGCGCCGCTGCGGGGCGCGCTGGCGCTCGCCCTGGACGCGGCCGTCACGGGCTGAGGGTGGCGCGGAGTTCGTCGAGGGTGGCGGCCGCGTCGTCGAACGAGTCGGCCTCCTCCCACAGTTCGCGCCACTCGGAGTCCTCGGCCTCCACGCGGTCGAGTGCCCGCAGCGCGAGGCTCACCAGGGTCGGGTCGGTGGGCGGCAGGTCGGTGGCCGGGACGGCTCCGGTGGGGTCGTCGAGCGCGGTGCCGGCGTGTGCCGCCGCCACCACGGCGGCCGCCGCGACCGCGGCCTGGGCGACGTCGCGGTCCACGTAGTCCTCCTCGTCGGCCGCCTCCGCAAGCGTCTCCCGCACGAGTGCGCCGCGGTCGGCCGCGGCGGTGTGCCGCAACTGCGCCAGGAAGTCTCCCGCGCCGTCGTTCTCGAAGACCCCGATGCCCCAAGCGCCCATGTCGGCAGTGTCCACCATGGGCGCCCGTAAATGGGGGACACCCCTTGCCTACAGGAGGGTCGCCGCCGCGCGGCCCAGTACCCCGAGGCCCACCAGCAGGATGAGCGAACCGGTGGCCGCCGGCGCCGCCGACGACAGTTTCGCCCAGGCGGTCCGGAGGCGGCCGGCGACCGGGCCGAGGCGGGCGCGGCGCGCCTCCCAGCGGCGTTGCAGGCCGACGAGCAGGAGGCCGGCGCCGGTGAGCGTGGCCGCCATGCCGAGGCCGTAGGAGATCACCAGCAGCACCCCGAACCAGGTGCGGCCCAGGCCGATCGCCGCCAGCAGGATGATCAGGGCGGACGGGCTGGGGACCAGGCCGCCCGCGATGCCGATGCCGGCGATGCTCCACCGACCCGGGCCGTGCGAGTGCGAATGCCCGCCGTGCGAGTGCGAGTGGGTGTGTTCGCCGTGCGAGTGGGCGTGATCATGTCCGTGCGCATGGTGATCATCGTGGTGGTGATGACCGTGGCCGTGGCCGAGCGAGCGGCCGCGGGCCAGGCCCCACAGCATGCCGGCGCCGACCACCAGGATCAGCGCGCCGCTGGCCACGCCGAGCCAGCCGAGCACCACCTGGCCCGCCAGGCCCACCACCGTCGTCAGCAGCAGGCCGACCACCAGGACGCCACCGGTGTGCGTGGCCGTCACCACCGCGCCGACCGCCACCGCGTCGCGCGGGCGGCCCTGCTTGCCGGCCAGGTACGCGGCCATCACCGTCTTGCCGTGCCCCGGCAGCACCGCGTGCGCGGCGCCCAGCACCAACGCCAGCAGCACGGCGAGCAGGCCGATCGGCACCGTGCGGTCCGGGCCCGAGAGCAGGTCGCGCAGCTTCGCGTCGGCGGCCGCCACCAGCCCGGCGCCCGGGTACGACGAACGTTCGGGCAGCGGTGCGGCGACCGTCGCTGCCCCGCCGTCGCCGGGTTCGGTGCGCAGCGTGGCCGTGCGCACGTCCGGCGGGTTCGTGATCAGTTCGGCGGGGTAGTCGCGGAGGTCGCCGGCGCGGCTGACCGTCGGCAACGGCGAGTCGAGCAGCCGCACGCCGGTGCCCGTGGCGGTCAGTTCCCGCCAGCCGATGCGGTCGGCCAGGTAGTTGTTGGCCACCGTGACCGTCGCGGGGGAGTCCAGCCGGGCCGCTGCCGCAAGCGCGCACTCAGTGCGACTCGTGGGCAGTGCGGCCGTTCCCTCGGAATAGGAGAAGGACGCGGACGTGACCGTGAGGGACAGGCGGCTCCCGTCGACCGCGACCTCGAAGCGGCTCGCCAGAGCCGAGCAGGTCGCCGCCGCGAACGCCGCGCGTTCGGCGTCGTCGGCGACCCCGTCCCCGGAGGTGTCCACAGTGGACTTCTCCTGAACGGTCGGGATCTCGGCGCTGTCGACCACCGCGCGCACCCGCACCGCGTCCGGCGTCAGCGACAGGGCGGCGAGCTGGTTCACGGAGAAGTTGCCGAGCGGGTGGGCCGACGCGGGCGCGGCGGGGAAGGCGAGCGCGAGGCCGGCGCCGGCCAGCGCGGCGGCGATCACGAGTCGACGCATGGGACGTCCTTCACGAAGAAGCGGGGTGGGGCGCGGACGCCCCACCCCGAGCGGGCTAGATACTGATCGACTCGTCGGCGCGATGCGCGCTGCCGGCCATGCGCACGCCGCGGCGGCGCCACCAGAACCAGAAGCCGAGCGACGCGAGGATCGCCATGACGCCGATCCCACCGACGACCACCGCACCGGTGGAGGTCATGGCGCTGGAGTTGGCACTCGCCGGCGTCGTCGACGGGTTGGGCGTGGGAGCGCCGTTGCCGCCCCCGCCGCCGCCGTTGTTCGCCGCCGCTCCGCCGGCCGTGCCGCCGCCCTTGTTGACCGCGCCGACGTTCGGCAGGGCCACGTAGGGGAACTTGCCGTCGAAGCCGTTGTCGTTGGCGTCCACCTTGTCACCGGCGGCCAGCGCGTCCACGAGCTTGCCCGCCTGGGCCGCACCGGCGACCGCCTGCAGCGAGATGTCCACGACGTCGTCGGTGAGCCGGCGGCCGTTCGGGAAGCCCTGCAGATCCTGGGCGAGCACCCCGAGCCGGTTGGGCTGGGCCGCCACGGGCACCCCGAGGTTCAGCCGCAGCTGCTCCGACGGGACGAACCGCTGTGCGTTGACGTCCATGTTGTTCAGCTGCGAGTTGAGATCCGCCTGGATCGGGCCCTGCGCCTTGGTGGTGATGCCGGTCAGGTAGATCTCCACCAGGTCGTTGCGGGGTGTGGCCGGCGCCGGGATGTTGTAGATCGCCTGGAGCAGCTGGGGCAGTTCGGGCTCGGTGACCCGCTTGACCAGCTCGGGGATCTTCGCGTCGCCGTCCGGCGCGGTCGCGTTGAACGCGTCCTTCAGGTTCGCCGGCACCACGACCTCGTTGACCAGCGGGTTGCCCAGGCGGGACACCTGCACCCGGTCGCCCGTCACCGGCGTCTCCTTGCCGGTGACGCGCACCTTCGCGCGTTCCGTGGTCGTCCACACGCCGATGACCGGGTTGCGCTTGGCGTTGCCCTTCAACGCCACGTCGGAGAACGGCACCTGCAGCGCGATCGTGTTGACGTTGTACCCGGCGAGGGTGTCCTGACCGGTCTCGCTCAGGTCGCCGCCGTAGAGCAGGTCGAAGACGCGCAGGTCCAGGAAGAACGGGTCGTCGGCCTGGCCGGCGAAGACGTTCCAGCCGCCGGGCAGCTGCTTGTTGGCCTGGTTGCGCAGGGTCCCGTAGTCCGGCATCGACTTGGCGCCGACCCGCGACGGGGCGACCGGGGCGTCGGCGATGCGCGTCTTGAACGGCTCGCCGTTGAACGACGACTCCAGCGTGTAGGTCTGGCGGAACAGCAGGTTCTCGTCGTCGAGCGACGTCACCGGGCCGTTGTTGTACAGGAACGTGTTCCCGCCGCGCTTGTCGATGTTCTTGAACGTCCAGCGGAAGACGGCGTTCGGCTTGGCATCGCCGTCACTGTCGACGTTGATGTTGTACACGGCGTCCGTGGCGAACGGGAAGAAGTTCGGCCCGCCGTTGGGCTCGGAGAACGGCGCCCAGTTCGCGATGAACGTGACGTAGTCCGGCCGTTCCGGGCTGACGAACGCGTACAGGTCGGTGTTGTCGGCGGCGGGGTCGGCCGCGATCAGCGGCGCCTCCCGGTGGCTCGAAGCGACGGAAAGGCCCGGACCCAGTGCGGCGGTCACGGCGATTCCCGCGGCTGCGACAGCGGCTGCCAACCGCGTCTTGTTCCTCATGAACTTCCCTCCCGAAGTCCACGCGATCCGCGCTTTGCGGCCGCACTCACCATTCGGAGGAGCGGCCCCGGATGACGGGCCTGTGTTGGATCGGTCTCATCGACCCATCCGGACCCGGGCCTGCGTCGAATCACCGGTTTCGGGGTGTACCGCCGTGCCGGTCCCCGACCTGGGCGTTACGCTGCGGTGGTTGCCGAGACGGATGCGAGGTAACCGGTGCACAGCCCCGTCGAGGCGTTCCCGGGCGACGGCGAGATGGCCGCGCGGATGCGGGCGTTCGACTGGCCGGCTTCGCCGCTGGGCGCACCGGACACCTGGGACCCGGGGCTGCGAAGCGCCGTGGAGATCTGCCTGACCTCCCGGTTCCCGATGATCGTCTGGTGGGGCCCGGAGCTGCGCTTCTTCTACAACGACGCCTACCGGTCGCTGCTGGGGAGCAAGCACCCCGCGCTCGGCAAGCCCGGCAGCGAGGTGTGGGGAGAGATCTGGCACATCATCGGGCCGATGCTCGAAGGCGTGCTGGAGACGGGCGAGGCCACCTGGTCCGACGACATGCTCCTGCCGATTGCCCGCCACGGGTACCGGGAGGAGACCTACTGGACCTACTCCTACAGCCCGCTGCGCGCCGGCGACCGGATCGGCGGGGTCTTCACCGCGGTCACCGAGACCACGCAGCGCGTCGTCGGCGAACGCCGCCTCGCCGCACTGCGCGACCTCGGCGCGCAGGTCGGCGCCGCCTCGTCCATCGCGGAGGCCTGCGACCTGGCCGTGGCCGCCATCGCCCGGGCGGCTGCCGACGTCGCCGGCGCGGTGGTGTACCTCCGCGGCGAACACGTCTTTCCCGCGGCGTCGACGGCGGGCATGGGCGGGCAGCCGACCGGCATCGCCGGCTGGCCGGTGGAGGCGGTGTTGCGCACCGGCGAGCCGCTGGTGCTCGGCGACCTGCCGGAGCGGTTCGGAGGGCCGCTGCCCGGCGGCACCTGGGAACGGCCGCCGACCGAGGCGATGGTGCTGCCGCTGCGCGGCGAGACCGGCGCGGCCCCGCTCGGGGCGATCGTGCTCGCCGCCAGCTCCGGGCGGGCGCTGGACCAGCCCTACCGCACCTTCCTCGCGCTGGTCGCCGACCAGGTCGCGGCCGCGCTCAACGCCGCCGCCGCGTACGAGTCGCAGGCCCGCCGGGTCACCGAGCTGGCGGAGCTGGACCGGGCGAAGACGGCGTTCTTCTCCAACATCAGTCACGAGTTCCGCACCCCGCTGACGCTCATCATGGGGCCGCTGGAGGAGGTGCGCGCGGCGCTGCCGCCCGCGACCGACGACGCCCTTCGCGAGTCGCTGGACGCCATGCACCGCAACGGTTTGCGCCTCGGGAAGCTGGTCAACACGCTGCTCGACTTCTCCCGGCTGCAGGCCGGCCGGATCGAGGCCGACTACGAGCCGGTCGACCTCGGCGCGGTGACGGCCGACCTGGCGAGCGTGTTCCGTTCGGCGGTCGAGTCGGCGGGTCTGACGTTCACGGTCGACTGCGCGGCGCTGTCCCGGCCGGTGCACGTCGACCGGGAGATGTGGGAGAAGGTGGTGCTCAACCTGCTGAGCAACGCCCTCAAGTTCACCTTCGACGGGGGCATCACCGTCGCCGTGGCGGAGCAGGACGACCGCGCCGTCGTGCGGGTCACCGACACCGGCACCGGCATCCCCGCCGACGAGGTGCCGCGCCTGTTCGAACGCTTCCACCGGGTGCAGGGGACGCGGTCGCGTTCGTACGAGGGCAGCGGCATCGGGCTCGCTCTGGTGCAGGAACTCGTCGCACTGCACGGCGGCACCGTCGAGGTGGACAGCCGGGTCGACGTCGGGACGACGTTCACGGTGCGGCTGCCGTTCGGGGCGGGTCACCTGCCCGAGGAGAAGACCCGCCGCGCGCGGCCGGAGGCGCCGCCGCCGGTGCAGGGCGTGCGGGCGGAGAGCGCGCTGCCGTACATCACCGAGTGGCAGCCGCCCGAGGCGAACCCGCCGCAGGTGGCCGGCCACGCGCGCGTGCTCGTCGCCGACGACAACGCCGACATGCGGGACTATCTGCAACGGCTGCTCAGCCCGCACTACAACGTGCTCCTGGCCGGCGACGGGAAGGCCGCCCTCGACCTGGCCCGCACCGCGACGCCCGACCTGATCGTCAGCGACGTCATGATGCCGTTGCTGGACGGGCTGGCCCTGGTGGCCGAGCTGCGGGCCGACCCGCGCACCGCCCGGGTGCCGGTGGTGCTGCTGTCCGCCCGCGCCCGTGCCGAGGACTCCGGCGAAGGGCTCGCGGCCGGCGCGGACGACTACCTGGTGAAGCCGTTCTCGGCGCGGGACCTGCTGGACCGGGTGCGCGCCAACCTGATGCTGGCCCGGCTGCGCAACCATCACGCCGACTGGCGGGACGCGCTGGTCAACTCGTTGCAGGACGCGTTCTTCGTGCTCGACACCGACGGCACCCTGGTGGAGGCGAACGACGCGTTCGGACGGATGCTCGGCTACCCGGTCGACGGCGCGCCGTATCCTATGCCGCACCCCTGGTGGCCGGAGCCGGACTCCGAGGACCGGCCGGACGTCGACGACGCGGTGCGGCACGTCATGACCGAGTCGCGCGGGCGCATCCCGGTGCCGTTGCGGCACGCCGACGGCCGCCGCGTCTGGGTCGACGTCACGAGCACCTGGGTCTTCGACCCCGACCGCCAGCAGCGGGTCATGGTGGGCACTCTCCGGGACATCACGGGGGAACGCCTCGCCGGCGAGCGCGAGGCCGCACTGGCCCGGCTGACGGCCAAGCTCTCCGAGGCGGACACCGTCGCCGACGTCGTGGCCGGCGGCCTGGTCGAACTGCGCGCCGCCTGGCGGGCCCGCCGTGCCGTGGCCGCCACCTGGCACGGCAACGACGAGCCCACGGTCGTCGGCACCGCACCGCGCACCACGTGGGACGGGCTCGACCAGGCCTCCCGCGGGGTGCTCGCCGGCCTGCGGCTCGGCCGTTCGCTGCAGGTGGTGACGCCCGAACCGACCGCCGCCGGAGCCGGCATCGGGATCAGCCTGGAGTACGCCGACGGCCGGGTCGCGTTCTGGCTGGAGTGCGCGCCGGAACGCACGTTCGGCGCCGAGGACCGTGCGCTGCTGGCGCTGCTCGGCGGCTACCTGGGACAGGCGATCAACCGGGCGCACCGCGCCGACCAGCAGCGCGCCGTGGCGTTGACCCTGCAACGGTCCTTCCTCGGCCCGACCGACCTGCCGGACGGCTTCGCCGTGCGCTACGAACCGGCGGTGCGCCCGCTCGAGGTCGGCGGCGACTGGTACGACGTCGTGGCACTGCCGGACGGCCGGATCGCGCTGGTGGTCGGCGACTGCGTGGGCTCCGGGCTGCCGGCCGCCACGGCCATGGGTCAGCTGCGCAGCGCCTGCCGTGCGCTGCTGCTGCAGTCGGCGGGTCCCGCGCAGACGCTCACCGCGCTGGACCGGTTCGCGGCGCTGGTGCCTGACGCGTTCTGTTCGACCCTCCTCTGTGGAGTGTTGGACCCGCGCGACGGCACCCTGCGCTACAGCAGCGCCGGCCATCCGCCGGGCATCGTGGTGCACCAGGACGGCACCGCGGCGCCGATGGACGGGGCGCGTTCGGTGCCGCTGGCGGCCGCGCCCGGGATCGAACGCCCCGAGGCGACCGTCACGCTCACGCCGGGCGCACTGCTGCTGCTGTACACCGACGGGCTGGCCGAACGCCGCGGCGAGGCGATGTCGCAGGGGATCGCGGCGGTCAGCGCGGCGCTGGTCGGGCACCGGCTCGCCCCGATCGACCCGCTCGTCGACGCCATCATGGAGGAGTTCCGTCCGGCGCAGGGCTATTTCGACGACGTGGCCGTGCTCGCCTACCGGCGGCTGGGCCAGGACGCGACGCGGCTGGCGCACTCGTTCGGGAGTACGCCGGCGGAGCTGGCCCCGGTGCGGCAGGCGCTGCGGTCCTGGACCGAACGCCTCGGTCTCGGCCGGCAGGTCTCGTCCAACCTGCTCATCGCCGTCGGGGAGGCGTGCGCCAACGCCATCGAGCACGCGCACCGGTTCGACGCCCGGCGTTCGCTGTTGAGCGGCTGGTGCGACGGCGACGACGTGCACGTGGTGATCACCGACAGCGGGCGGTGGCGGCCGTCCGGCAGCAACCCCGATCCCGACCGGGGACACGGCCTGCGGCTGATCCGTGGGCTGGTGCCCGGTTCGACGATCGACAGCACGCAGGCGGGGACGACGGTGCGGTTGCGGGTGCGGATCGACGATGACTGACGGTACGAAGCTGCGCATCCGGCCGCTGCCGGACGGGCGGCCGGGGATCGCCGTGGCGGGCGAGATCGACATGACCAACGCCGAGGATCTCCGCGCGGCGCTGGTCACCGCGGCACAGGGCGACAGCGTGGTCGTCGACCTGACCGCGGTGACCTATCTCGGCAGCGCCGGCCTTTCCGTGTTGTTCGCCTTCGTGTCGACCGTCCGCGCGGAGCTGCTCGTCAACGAACTGCTCGCCCCGACGGTGTCGATCGCCGGTCTGGACCGGGTGGCCCGCATCGCTACGGTGTGAGCACGACCTTCGTGCACTCGTCCTGCTTGTTCAGGAACGTCTCGAACGCCTTCGGCGCGTCCTTGAGCCGCAGCCGGTGGCTGATGACGAAGCTCGGGTCGATCTCCCGCTTGCGGATGCGTTCCAGCAGCGGCTTCGTGTAGCGCTGCACGTGGCACTGTCCACTTCGGATGGTCAGGCCGCGGTTCACCACCGTTCCCATGGGGAACTTGTCGATCCAGCCGCCGTACACGCCGATGACGGAGACAATGCCGCCGTTGCGGACGTTCATGATCGCCTGTCGGAGCGCGTGCGCCCGGTCGGTCTCCAGCTTGCCGGCCTGCTTCGCCTTGTCGTACGCGTCGATGGCCGGCGACGAGTGGTGCGCCTCCATGCCGACCGCGTCGATGACGGCGTCCGGGCCGCGGCCGGCGGTCATCTCGCGCAGCGCCTCGCCGACGTCGTGCCGCGAGTAGTCGATGGTCTCCGCGCCGGCCTTCTCCCGCGCCATGCGCAGCCGGTACGGGAACCGGTCGATCGCGATCACCTTCGACGCCCCGAGCAGGTACGCGCTCGCGATGGCGAACTGCCCCACCGGCCCCGCGCCCCACACGGCCACGATCTGGCCCGGCTTGATGTCGCACATCTCCGCGCCCATGAACCCGGTGGGGAAGATGTCGGACAGGAAGAGCACCTGCTCGTCGGTCAGGTCGTCCTCGATCTTCACCGGTCCGACGTCCGCGAACGGCACCCGCGCGTACTCGGCCTGTCCACCGGGGTAGCCGCCGAGCATGTGCGAGTAGCCGAACAGGCCGGCCGGCGAGTAGCCCATGAGCTTCTCGGCCATGCCCGCGTTCGGGTTGGAGTTCTCGCAGAGCGAGTACTGCTCCCGTTCGCATGCGTCACAGGCGCCGCACGAGATCGGGAACGGCACCACGACCCGGTCGCCGACGCGCAGGTTGCCCACGCCCTTGCCGACCTCGACGACCTCGCCCATGAACTCGTGGCCGATGATGTCGCCCTTGCGCAGGGTCGGGATGTAGCCGTTGTACAGGTGCAAGTCGGAGCCGCAGATCGCGGTAGAGGTGATCTTGATGATGGCGTCGCGGGAGTTGAGGATCCGCGGGTCCGGGACCTCGGCGACCTTCACCTTCTGCTTGCCCATCCACTGGTTGGCCTTCATCGGGCACCTACCTCCACCGGCTGCGCGGGCCTCTGGGCGAACTGGCGGAACGCGCGGGTCCCCTCCGGGCTGCCCTCCGAGCGCACCACCTCGCCGGTCTCCAGCACCTGCTTGAACCGGCGCAGGTCGTCGCGCACCTGCTGGTCGGGGCTCTCGCCGAAGAGTTTGGCCACGAGCGCGGCGGCCTTCCCGCCCGGCAGGTCGTAGCGCAGTTCCACCCGGACCTCGGTGCCGCGTCCGCCGGGCGCCGGCGCGAACCGGACGGTGCCGTCGTTGGGCACGTCGCCTCCCTCGACGGAACGCCATGCGATGAGCTCGTCCGGCCGGTCGTCCACGATCCGGGCGTCCCATTCGACGGCCCGTCCGGCGGGTGCCTTCGCGACCCAGTGGGACGTGCGATCACCCGTGGTGCGCACGGACTCCAGATGGTTCATGAAGAGCGGGAGCAGTTCGAGATCGCGCCAGAACGAGTACACCTGCCCGACGGGCTTGTTGACGGTGATGGCGGCGCGGACGTGCAGCGGCGCGCGTCGCGCGGCTCGCCGACGCACCGCCCACACGGTGGTCGCGACTCCGGCGGCGGCGCCTGCGCTGATGGTGACGGCTCGGTTCATGACGCTCCGCCTACCCCCGTTTGCGGGGTGTACGCGCGGTCAGTAGGTGCGGATCTCCACCTGCCGGAACGCCACCGCGTACGGCGCCTCGCCCCCGGGCTGCATGGCGATCCCCAGCGTCACCGTCTCGCCCGGCCTCGGCGTGCTCGCGTCCGGCAGCCGGAACTTCCCCTGCGACCGGTTGTCGCGACGCAGTTCGACGTCGGAGCCGGTGAGCCGGAAGCCGATACGCGTGGGCACACCGCGCTCCACCGCCTCGGCGAGGTTGGTGGAGCCGACCACCGTGGGTGCGACGTCGGGGCGGTGCAGGTGGACCTGGGCCGTCCCCTCGCACACCCGGTACTCGTAACCGGAGTCCTCGCGGGCGAGGAACCAGATCGCGGCGCACGAACCGGCCCGCAGCAGCACGATGTCGACCTCGACGGACTGGTCGCCGGTGATCCGGTCGGCCGGCCCGGGGCAGCGCAGCGCCCCCTCGACCTCCTGCTGCACGTACAACACGCCCTTGGTGAACGAGCAGCTACCGCCGTCGGCCGCGCCCGGCGACCACCGCCCGGGTGCGGTGAGCGGGTCGGAGATCGTGACCGGCCGACGCGCCGGCGCGGCGGGTGCCCCGGAACCGGCGCCGTTTCCGGGCTGCCGCACGGACTGCGCGGTCGTGGTGGGACCCGTGCCGGCGTCGGCCGCCGGGGGCCGGTCGGTGAGCACCAGGGCGACGGCCGTCGCGACGGCGGCGGCGGCGAGTGCGCCGGTGACGGCGAGGCCGCGCTTCGCCCAGTTCCGGCGGGGGGCCGGGGTCGTCCAGGCGGCCGGGGCCGGCCGTGCTGCCGCGGGCACCCGTGCGGATCCGGTCGACTGCGTCACGGGCGGCACGTACCCACCGCTGGAACCGGAGCTGAGCAGCAGGTCCAGCAGCTCCCGGGCGGTGGGGCGGTTGCGCGGGTCCTTGTCGAGGCACACCTGCACCAGCTCGCGCAGCGGCGGCGCGAGGTCGTAGAGGCGCGGCGGCTCCGAGATGATCTGGAACGCGGTGGCGGTCGTGGAGTCCGCCCCGTAGGGCGGCTGACCCGTTCCCGCGAACGTCACGACGCCGGCCCACGAGAAGATGTCCGACGCGGGACCGGCCGGCACGCCCGCGGCGCTCTGGATCCGCTCGGGAGCGGTGTAGGAGACCGTGCCGAGGATCAGGTCGGTGCGGGTCAGCCCGTCGGAGGCGTCGAGCGCCTGCGCGATGCCGAAGTCGATCACCTTGGGGCTGCCCGGGGCGAGCAGCACGTTCGCCGGTTTCAGGTCGCGGTGCACGACGCCCGCGCCGTGGATCGCGGACAGCGCGGAGGCCACCCCGATCGCGAGGCCGTGCAGGTTGCCGTGGCGCAGCGGGCCGCGCCGTTCGACCTCCGCCTCCAGGCTGGGCGCGTCGACGTACTCGACGACGAGGTACGGCCGCTCGTGGTCCGGGTCGGCGTCGAGCACCGCCGCCGTGCAGAACGGCGGCACCTGCCGCACCCGGCGCACCTCGGCCCGGAACCGCGCCCGGAAGACCTCGTCGGCGGCGAGGTGCGGTCGGATCACCTTCACGGCGACCGGCTGCTCGTTGCGGTCGAGGCCCAGGTACACGGTGCCCATCCCGCCGGAACCGAGCCGCCCCACCAGCCGGTAACGGCCGATCGACCGTGGGTCATCGTGACGCAGCGCCTCCACGCGCCCGTCCGATCCCCTGGTCATGCCGACCTCACGGCCGCCAAGCTACCCCACCTTCGGGGACGACGGCACGCCCCGAAAGGCACGTCTCACCTGCACCTTAGACTCAGTTTCCGGGAGAGCGCGATCTTCGCGACGATTCGCCCGGGAAGGCCCGCGGAACCCCGGCGCCGGGGCGTGCGTACCCACCGTTGTCGATCGGAGGCAACGGATAGGGTGGGTCGGGTGAAAGCCGCCTGTACCGGTGTTTTCCGGTCGGTTTCCGCGATGGTCGGCGTGCTGCTGCTGGTGCTCACCGCGTGCGGCGCCTCGGGTGTGGCACGCTCCCTCCCGGTGAACGACGACGACCCGGCGAGCGTGATCGCACACGCCGTCGCGAGCCTCGACAAGTTCGGCCCGTACCGCGACCCGTCGACGGCCGAGGCCGAACAGGGCCGCGCCGTCGCGCGTCTGATCCTCGACGCGCCCGCCGACACGGCCGGCCTGGACAGGGCCTTCGGCGGCCTCGGCTACACCCCGAAGCACGGCACCGACCCCGCCACCGGGCGGCCCTACGCCATGTACACGATGCCCACCGACGCCGAACCGGCCTGGGGCACCGTGCTCATCGACCGCACGAGGCCGGTGCGCGCGGTCGTCGAGGTGCCGCACCCGGCCGCCGACCTGCACACCGAGGTCATCGGAACGGCGCTGCACCGCCTCCTGCCGGGCTCCGTGCTGCTGGTCGCCGGCGCCCACCGGGACGCGGCCGGCGGCAAGGGCGACGTGGCGCACAACGACCGGTCGATGTTCCACATCCTGGCCACGGAGTTCGCCGGGCGCGGCATCCCGCAGATCCAGCTGCACGGCTTCGCCGACCGCAACCTGCCCGAGCGCGAAGCGGTCGTCTCCACGGGCAGCGGCCCGACGAGCGCGCTCGCCGAGGGCGTCGCCGCCGCGTTCGGCCGGGCCGGGTTCAACACCTGCCGGGCCTGGGCCGAACCGTGCGGCCGGCTCGAGGGCACCCGCAACGAGCAGGGGATCGCGGCGGCCGCGGCCGGGGCGGCGTTCCTCCACGTCGAACTGGGCTACGCGGTGCGCAGCAACCCCTCCCGCCGCGACCTGGTCGCAAAAGCCGTCGTCGATGCCCTCGGCTAACCTGTCCACTGTGGACATCGACCTCGACGCGCGCGCCGGTGACGTCCTCACCGCCGACATCGTGGCCACGAAGGCGCAGCAGCGCTGGGCCGTCGTGCGGCTCTTCGCTTCGAGCCTGATCTGCGCCCTGCTGGACATGGGCGGCTCCCGGCCGCAGCCGGTCATCCAGGCGGCCAACCTGATCGTCACCCGCCTGGACACCGGCGAAGAGGTGTGGCGCACCCCCGCGCACATCGCCGACCTCGAGCTGAAGACCCACGTGCAGCGCCAGCTCGACGAGCTGACCGTCGCCGAGTTCTACGACGCGTGGGGCATCATCGACCCGGAAGCCGCCGCCTAGACGCGTCTCGCCGTGCGCCAGCGGATGGCCCAGTAGCCGGTGCCGTCCAGGATGGACTCCCCGGCCAGGTCGCCCATGGTGGGGCCGTTCGCCTGGCTGCGGCTGGAGATGAAGCGGTGGTGGCCCCGGTCGTCCACGCCGAGATACATGCCCGAGTGCTCGATGTTCGCCCCCTGCACCGGTCCCGCGTTGAAGAAGAGCATGTCCCCGGGCATCAGCCGGTCCATGTCGGTGGCGCGCTTGCCGGTGTTCTGCATCAGCTGCACACCCGGCCCCACCCCGGCGATCGCGAACGCCTGACGCGGCAGGCCCGGCCCGCCGGCGTTGGTGCCACGCACCGGGTAGCCCATCCGGTACCCGTAGACCATGCGCAGGAAGCCCGAGCAGTCGAGGCTGCGGAAATGCGTCTGCGACGGCTGTTCCTGCTTGTCGGAGAAGTTCCACCCGACGCCGAGGTAGTCGTAGAAGTCGGAGTTCTCGGCGCGGCCGTCGGGGTCGATGTCCGACAGGGGGCCGAACTCGGCGTCGCCGCCGATCTGCTGCCCCTGGGCGTTCTTCTTCGCGGGAGCCCCGTCGATGTACTCCATCGCGATGCCGATCGCGTCCGGGCTCTTGTCCGCCAACGCCTTCGGGAACCAGTCGGTGAACCACTGCTCCTTCTCCGCACCGGCCTTCCACTCCTGCGGGGCGAGGCGCACGTAGATGTCGTTCGTCAGCTTGGCCTTGGTGAAGCGCGGCTCGGCGAAGGTCCGCTGGGCGCCGGTGAGGTGCACGGTGCGCGCGCCGTCGGTCATGACGGCGATGCGGGTGCCGTCCGCGCGGACGGCCTCGGTGCGGTCGGGTCCGGAGGCCCGGCGGTAGGTGAGGCCCGACGGGTCGGCCGACACCGGTGCGTCGCCCGCCGGGGCATCGGGACCGGCGCCGACGGCGGCGGGCGGCTGCGCGTCGGAACGCGTCATCGTGAACGCGACGGCACCACCGGCGACCAGGGTCAGGACGGCGGCGGCCATGAGCAGGGGAGAACGGTCATTCATGTGATCACGTCGCAGGAACTAGGCCGGCCACGACTCCGCTGAACGCGACCCCGAAGGTCACCGCGGTCACCATCACCGTGGCCAGGATGGTCGCCTTCGGCGGCTGCCGCACGAGCTGGTACGCGATCAGCCCCGGGGCGACAAAGCCCAGGGTCTGGTGCGCGAACAGCAGCGGCAGGTCCCGCTGGACGGCGATGAACAGAGTGAGCTGAAGGAACACGCTCAGCAGCACGACCGCGGCGAAGAGCCGCTTGCCGTACAGGATGACGAACTTCTGCATCAGTTCGGTGAGCAGATACGTCACCACAGTCATGATCACGATGATCGCGGCCTGCAACGGGTCCTCGATCAACGCGAGTGCGATCCACCCCGGCGTGATCATCCCGCCGGGCGACAGGTTGGTCGTCAGGTAGCACATGAGGGCGAAGACCAGCCCGATGCCCAGGCACGCCGTGGCGAGCTGGGCGCTGAGTTCACCCCCGAAGCTGAGGCTCACGGCGCCCGCTCCTCTCTTCCTGGTCCCAACCGGGGCACTCGTCGAGCTGGTGGATGAGGATCTCGCCCTGGCCGTGGATGTTGCCGACGGCGACGATCGACGAGTCGGCATCGGTCGCCGAGACCACCCCGTCGAGGAGCTGTTCGGGAGGCAGCTTGCCGCCGAGGTCGGTCACCCGGTCCTGCAGCCCGGCCGGGATCGTGGCGCGGGCGCTGCGCGTGGGCTCGCCGATCAGGACGATGTTCTCCGGATCGATGTCCTTGCACAGCGCTCCCATCTGCCCGTTGCGCTCCACGCGGTCCGGGCGGCAGTTGATCAGAACGGTGAGCGGCCGGCCGATCAGCCCCTGCTTCTCCAGCTGGCGGATGTTCATCAGGGTGGACTCGGGGTCGTTGGCGGCGAAGACGTTGGCGAAGCGGATCTTCTTGCCGCGGTGCACCTTCCGGCTCACCGACAGCACGCCCGGGTCCGGGGGAGCGGCCCACATCCCGGCCAGCGCGTACCTGCGGCCGACGCCGAGCTGTTCGGCGACCGCGAGGGCGATGGCGACGTTCTCCTTGAACGTGATCCAGCCGAACCCCGCCATCTCCCGGTCGCTGACGGTCTCCGGGTCGACGGCGATCAGCCGGCAGTCGCGCCGCCGCGCCTCCTCCTCCAGGATGTGCAGCCGCTCCTTCTCGGCCGTGATGCACACGCCCCCGATCGGCATCGAACGGCACAGCGACCGCGCCACGTCGTCGAGCGTGGGACCCATCTCGGCGAGGTGGTCCTCGCGCACGTTGCACAGCACGCCGATGGTGGAACGGATCAGCTTCACCTGGTTGATCTCCTGCAGCGCCGGCATGACGGCCATGCACTCGATCACCATCGCGTCCGGCCGGTACACCGAGGCCCGGCGCACGATGCCGATCTGCTCGACGACGTTCGCGATGCCGAACTTGCGGTGCACCGGCTCCTCGCTCCCGTCCGGGAAGACGAACCGGGCGGCCGTCCCGGTGGTCTTCGCCACGACCGAGAGCCCGCCGCCGCGCAGCGCGCCCGCACACAGCCGGGTGATGGAACTCTTGCCGCGGATGCCGTTCACCAGCACGCGATGCGGGATGGTGTCGAGGTTGCGGTCGTGGTTGCGCTGCTCGATCACCCCGGCGACGAGCAGGCCGAGGCAGCTGAGCGTGAAGACCGTGTAGAGATAGAGCACTACACCCGCACCTCGTCGTCCTTGCGCTGCACCAGATCCAGCGACAGCACCGTCGTGTAGTTGTGTTCCGAGCCGCGCAGCCGCACCGCACCGCCGAAGCGGGCCGTGCCGGTGTGCCGCACCTGCCGGCAGATCTCCAGGCACATGGCGAGCGCGCCGATGTCGTCGTGGCGCTGCGGCGGCACGGGCGCGTCGAGCGAGCCCGCCGAGATCTGGTCCGCCACGGCCGCCAGCTGCTTGAGCGGCCGCACGAAGATGAGGAACTGCCACGCGAACGTCAGCAGCACCACGCCGGCCGCGGCGCCGCCCACGAGCAGGGTCCAGCGGCGCACCAGCACCTCGGGCAGGTGCAGCACGGCGACGTCGCGTTCGACCACGACGACCCAGTCCAGCGCGGCGGCCGAGGGCGGGTCCTGCACCTTGGATGCGGCGATCAGGGCCGGCTCGCCGGCGCCGGTCCGGGTGCGCCCGAGCGTGCCGCCGGGCCGGACCGCGGTGGCCACCTCGCGCGCCAGGTCCCCCTCGAGCCGCTGGTACGCCCGGAAACCCTCGGAGTCGAGGATCACCCGCGAGTCCCGGTCGACCACGCGGGCCCGCCCGTCGACCGTGCGCACGATCGCGAGCAGGTTGTCGACGTCGAACTCCCCGACGACCGCGTACCCCTTGTCGAGCGCGCGGTGCGCGTAGAGCAGCGGCAGCCGGCGCAGCCCGGGGTCGAGGTCGACGCCGTTGCGGGCCGGAACGGGCGCCTGCGCGCGCAGCGGTTCACGGCCGGCGGCCCGCACCGTGCGGCCGGCCCCGTCGACGATGTACAGGTTGCGCAGCCGGTGCTCCTGCTCGAGCCCCTGCTTCAGGGCCGCCTCCGCCGCGTCGGCATCGGCCGCCGGGTCGCCGACCGGCACGCTCAGCACGGTGCGCAGGCCGTTCTCGACGGCGTTGCCGAGGGCCGCGGTGGCGTTCTCCGCGCGGCTCTCCTCGTCGATGCCGAGCTGTGCCGGCACCGGCGGCAGCGGCGTCGACATGACGAACCCGACCGCCGCCATCGGCCACAGCAGCCCGAACGCGGCGGCGAGCCCGAGCCCCTGCAACACGCTCGGCAGGAACCGCCGCCGCGGCAGTTCCGAACCGGAGACGACCGCCAGCGCGCTCGCCACCCGGTACGGCTCGGCGACGTGCACGGGCCGGCGGGCCTGCGACGGCATCCCGCACGCGTCGCGCTTGGCCTGGTGCAACGCGATGCGCAGCGGCTGCACGAGCGACACGCCCATGAGCCACACGCACAGCGCCGCGATCGCCAGGAGGCTGCCGCCGAGCAGCAGGCCCACGCCGACCGACGGCCCGGGCACGACCGGCGCGATCAGCAGCGACGCGACGCGCACGCCGGTGTCGCCGACCGGCGCGACGGACAGCACGAGGCGCTGGTCGGTCCAGCCCTTGACGGCCACGCTGCGCACGGTCGGGCGGGTCGCGGCCGTCGTGTCGCCGAAGACCAGCCGCAGCTGACTCCGGTCGACGGCGCTGACCCCCTGGACCAGCGACGTCGTGCCGCCCGGAGTGATCATGAAGACGCCGGCCTTCGCGGCCGGGTTGAGGCGCTGGTTGCGCAGCAGCAACGGCTGCATCGCCAGCACGCTGCGCTTGTCGTCCAGGCGGGTGTGGTGGATCAGCGCCGGCCCGTCGCCCGTGGTCACCGCGGTGGTGCCGCCGAGCGGGACGCCGTTTCGCAGCAGCTCGAACGGGAGCGCGACGCCGGTGGCCGCGATCTGCTTGCGATCGGCGGTGGTGATCAGCGCGGCACCGCTCCAGATGGTGCGGTCGCCGACCACGGCGGCGAGCAGCTGGGCGTCGGCGGGCGGCTTGGCGCGCAGCCCGGCGACGGTGCGGTCGAGGTCCTCGACGGCGCGGCCGGTGCTGCCGTTGAGCGACCGGCTCATCTTCGTCGTCAGGTCGAGCTGCGACTCCTGGACGGCCTGCGGCACGTCGATCTTGTCATGGAACGCGAACCCGGCCACCGTCACGATCGCCACGAGCGTCATCGCCCACAGGTAGACCAGCGACGGCGCACCCGCCCCGGCCGGGAACCCGGCGGAGGGCAGCTGCTGCTCCAGTGCCCTTTTCCGCCACGCCAGCAACTGATGGGGCGGTCCACCGGAGGGAGGTTCACCGAAGTCCCGGCGGGCGCGCGGCCGGCCGGATGTCCGGGTTTCCACCATGTGCGGCGGCCTCCTCCTAGCGCGGTTGGCGGCGGTCTCCCGTGTAAGTACGGATCGCGACCCGATCGGGGTCCCGGAAGCGGCATCCCGTCGCATAGGCGAGGATGGGGTCCGTAAAGATCCGTTCGCGGAAGGAATCCACATGAGCAAGCCCGAGGTCGAGCCGTACATCGGCGACCCGCCCGCCGACCTGGTGATCGAGGACATCAAGGTCGGTGACGGCGAGGAGGCGCGTGCCGGCCAGACGGCCACGGTGCACTACGTGGGCGTCGCGCACTCCACCGGCGAGGAGTTCGACGCCTCGTACAACCGCGGGGCGCCGTTCCAGTTCCAGCTCGGTGCCGGGCGCGTCATCGCCGGCTGGGACCAGGGCGTCGTCGGCATGAAGATCGGTGGCCGCCGCAAGCTCGTCATCCCGCCGCACCTGGGCTACGGCGCGCGCGGTGCCGGTGGCGCGATCAAGCCCAACGAGACGCTGATCTTCGTGGTGGACCTGATCGGCCTGCCGTAGTCGTGCGTGAGGCGGTCGGCGCGGGGAGGTCCGCCGCCGACCGCCTCGTTCGTTCACCAGGGCAGCACGCCCTCGTCGTTGAAGAACGCGCCGGTCGGGCCACCGTTCGGGAGGGTGGCGAGCCGGATCGGGGTGGCCGCGGCCTCCCGCGGGGGACGCCCGACGAAGCCGGTGAAGTCGGTCGCGACCAGGCCCGGGCAGGCGGCGTTGATCAGGATGTCCGTGCCGGCGAACTGCCGCGCGTAGTGCACGGTGACGGCGTTGAGGTACGTCTTCGTCGGTGAGTAGGCGGCCATGACCGGGCCGACGTTCACGCCCGGGTCCGACTGCAAGGTCAGCGAGGCGACGTTGCTCGACACGTTGACGATGCGCGGCGCCGCCGAACGCCGCAGCAGCGGCAGCATCGCGTTCGTCACCCGGATCACGCCGTAGACGTTGGTGTCCACGACGGTGCGCACGACGTCGAGGTCGAGCGCGGTCGGGTCCTGCTCCCAGCCGTCGCCGGTCGGGGGTCCCGAGATGCCGGCGTTGTTGACGAGCACGTCGAGCCGGCCGATCTCATCGCGGAGCGTCGCTGCCGCCGCGGCGACGCTCGCGTCGTCGGTCACGTCCAGCGGCAGCGCGAACGCGTCGGGTAGTTCCTTCGCGGCGGCCTCGCCCCGGGCGCGGTCCCGGGCACCCACCGCCACGCGGTAGCCGAGGGCGGAGAGGCCCCTCGCGATCTCGAAGCCGAGGCCCTTGTTGGCGCCGGTCACCAGCGCGATTGGTGTGTCACTCATGCGCCGATGCTGGCGCGGCGGCCCGGGCGGTCCTTACACCGTTTCGGTGCGCTCTCATACCCGGCGGGTATCACAGCGGTACCGTCGTGGCGTGGACACGCTGGAACTGCGCGAGCTGAGGTACTTCGTCACCGTCGCCGAGGAACTGCACTTCAGCCGGGCGGCGCAGCGCCTGGGCATCGCGCAGCCGCCGCTGTCCCGGGCGATTCAGCAGCTCGAACGGCGGCTCGGCGTCAGCCTGTTCGACCGCGACCGCCGTGGGGTCACGCTCACCGGCGCCGGCGAGGTGCTGCTGCACGAGGCGCGCGTCCTGCTCGACGGCGCCGCCGCGGCCGCCCGGCGCACCCGCCGCGCCGCGTCCGGGTCGGGCCCGCGGCGGCTGACCCTGGCGACCAAGGCCGGCGCCAACCACGAACTGCTGCGCAAGCTCCTCGCCGTGTACGCCGCCGAACCCGACGCGGCCGAGGTCGAGGTGCTGCCCTGCGCCATGGGCGAACAGGCGCGGATGCTGCGCGACGGCCGGGCCGACGTGGCGTTCATGCAGCGGCCGTTCGACGCGCTCACCGGGCTCGACACCCAGGACGTGCTGACCGAGGGGCAGGTCGCGATCCTGCCGGCCACGCATCCGCTCGCCGCGCGCGAGACGCTCACCATGGCCGACGTCAGGGGGCTGCCCGACCTGCCGCTGGCCCGCTGGCCGCGCCAGGACGGGACCTACGACCCCGGTCCGGGACCGGAGATCAAGGACCTGTCGCAGCTGGCCCAGCTGATCGCGCTCGGCCAGACCGTCGCGGTGCTGTGTGCCTCCTCGCGAACGTGGCTGTGGAACGCGCACGCCGCCGTCCCGTTGACCGACTCGCCGGAGGTGACGACCGTGCTCGCCTGGCCGGCGCACAGCCGTTCGCGGGCCGTCGCCGGGCTCGTGCGGGCGGCCGCCGGGCTGTAACGATGGACCCCATGCCACAGACCTTCGGACCCGACGACGAACTGCGCGAGGCCCGGTTCGTCGCCGTCGACCTCTCCGGCGCGGTGGTGCGCGGCAGCGAGCTGCAGCACGTGGAGATCGACTCCCCGTGGCTCTTCGAGCGCGCCAACACCCTGATCGTGAACGGCGTCGACGTGCTGCCGTTCGTCGACGCCGAGCTCAACCGCCGCTTCCCCGGCCGGGCCGACCGACTCGCCGAGGACCCGGCGACGCTGCGCTCCGCCTGGGCCGCGCTGGAACGCACCTGGGCGGCGACGCTGGGGCGCGTGGCGGCGATGCCGGCCGGCACGGTCGACGTCTCGGTGGCCGGCGAGTGGTCGTTCGCGCAGACGCTGCGGCACCTGGTGTTCGCCACCGACATGTGGCTGAACAACGCGATTCTGGGGCAGCCCGAGCCGTTCCATCCGATCGGCCGGATGGACCGCGGCAGTGCGGGGGACGCGAAGCGCTTCACGGCAGACGCCTCCTACGCGGAGGTGCTCGAGGTGCGGGCCGGCCGGGTCGCCATGGTCCGCGACTTCATCGCCACGGCCACGCCCGAACTGCTGGCCGAGCCGCGGGCCAATCCCCACCAGCCGTCCTACCCGGAGACCGTGCTCTCCTGCCTGCACACGATCCTCGAGGAGGAGTGGGAGCACCACCGCTACGCGGTGCGCGACCTCGACGCGATCGAGTCGACGGGGACGCCGGTGCGCTCCGCGCGGGCCGATCCCCAGTCGTAGAGCGCCTGCAGCACCGGGGCGAGGCTGCGCCCCTCCGCGGTGAGCCGGTACTCGACGTGCGGCGGGACGGTGCCGTGGTCCTCCCGGCTGACGAGGCCGTCGGCCTCCAGTTCGCGCAGGCGTTGGCTGAGCATCTTCTCGCTCAGGCCGGGGGTGCGGCGGCGCAGTTCGCCGTAGCGGTGCACGCCCTCCTTGAGATGGGCCAGGATGACCGTTCGCCACTTGCCGCCGAGCAGGTCGACGGTGAGCTCCACCGGGCACGGGTATCGATCCGGCATCGGCGCCTCCGTTCGGGGCACGCACCGAACGGTGCGTACTTGATCATCGCGGCCGGGCGTGGTGCGCTGTGCCCATGGGGGACGAGTACATCACCGATGCCGACGCATCGCCCACGCTGTACGAGTGGGCCGGGGGCAGTGACGCGTTCGTGCGGCTGTGCGAGGCGTTCTACCGCCTGGTGGTCGCCGACGAACTGCTGGCGCCGCTCTTCTCGGGCATGGCGCCGGATCACGCGAAGCACGTCGCGACGTGGCTGGCCGAGGTGTTCGGCGGGCCGGCGACCTACACCGCCGAGCGCGGTGGGTACCCGACCATGCTGCGCCACCACCTCGGCATGGGCATCACCGAACGGCAGCGCCGGCGCTGGGTGAATCTCATGATGGACGCGGCCGACGAGGTGGGGCTGCCGGACGATCCGGAGTTCCGGGCGGCGTTCGTGGGATACGTCGAGTGGGGCACGCGGCTCGCGCTGGCCAACTCGCGGCCCGGTGCCGCGCCGGTGCCGCAGGCGCCCGTGCCGCGCTGGGGCTGGGGCGTGGCGCCGCCCTACCGGGGGTAAACCGTTCGCACCGGCGTTCCGGCTGCGTTAGCCTTGCCGCGTGCTGCGACGACGATGATCCGTGATCACTCCGGGTCCTGTCGCGTCCAGCCACGAAAGGTCGGCTTCCCATGGCCGTGCCGTCTCTGCTCAGCCTGCTCACCGCCGAGGTCCACGGCGCGGTGCCCGATGCGCCCGCCGGCTGGTCGCCGGGCGTGCGCCGCTCACGGGTCGCCGACTTCCAGGCCGACGGGCCGCTCGGGCTCGCCCGGGCGCGGGGCGTCGACCCGCGGGCGTTCGCGGGTACCGTCGCGGCCGCCGTGCCGGGGGCGAGCGTCGGCGGGCCCGGGTTCGTCAACGTCACGCTGACCGACCGGGCGCTGTGGGAGCAGGTCGCGGCGCGGCTCGACGACGTTCGGCTCGGGGTGGGTGTGCCGGAGGCGGGCGTGCGCACCGTCATCGACTACTCGCAGCCGAACATCGCCAAGGAACTGCACGTCGGTCACCTGCGTTCGACGGTCATCGGGGACGCCCTCGCCCGCGTGCTCGACCATCTCGGCGGCACGGTGCTCAGACAGAACCACATCGGCGACTGGGGCACGCAGTTCGGCATGCTCATCGCGTTCAAGATGGACAACGGCGACGCGTCCGAGGAGATCGCGGCGCTCGGAGATCTCTACCGGCGGGCCCGGGCGCGCTTCGACAGCGACCCCGACTTCGCCGAACGCTCCCGCGCGCGGGTGGTGGCCCTGCAGGCCGGCGACCCCGCGACCCTGCGGGAGTGGCGGGCGCTGGTCGACGCCTCGACGGCCTACTTCACCCGGATCTACGAACGCCTCGGCGTCCTGCTCACGCCGGCCGACACGATGGGGGAGAGCGCCTACAACGCCGCGCTGCCACGGGTGGCGGCCGACCTGGCGGAGCACGACGTCGCGGTGCCCAGCGACGGCGCGCTCTGCGTCTTCCTCGACGGCGAACCCGCGCCGCTGATCGTGCGCAAGCGGGACGGCGGCTTCGGCTACGCCGCGACGGATCTCGCCGCCGTGCGGCACCGGGTCGACACGCTGCGCGCCGACCGGATCCTGTACGTGATCGACGCGCGGCAGACCCTGCACGTGCGCTCGGTCCTGGCCACGGCGCGGCGGGCCGGCTGGCTGCCGGAGGCCGTCGAGGCGGTGCACGTGGTCTTCGGAACGATGCTCGACGCGGCCGGCCGGCCGCTCAAGACGCGCGACGGCACCCCGGGCCGCCTCACCGACCTGCTCGACGTGGCGGTCGACCGGGCGCGGGAGACCGTGCGGGTGAAGCATCCCGAGCTGACCGGCGCAGCCCTGGAGGAACGGGCCGCGCAGGTCGGCGTCGGCGCGCTCAAGTACGCGGACCTGTCCAACAACCGGACCCGGGACTCCGTCTTCGACCCCGACCGGATGCTCGCGCTGAACGGCAACACCGGCGTCTACCTCCAGTACGCCCACGCCCGGACCCGCTCGGTGCTGGGTAAGGCCGGAGCGTGCGGGCCGCTGGACCCCGGCCGGCCGTTGGAGCCGGCGGAACGCGCGCTCGCCCTGCAACTGGACGGCTTCGGCGACGTGCTGGCCGAGGTGGCGACCTCCTACGAGCCGCATCTGCTGTGCGCGTACCTCTACGGGCTGGCGCAGGCGTTCGCGGTCTTCTGGGAGAAGTGCCAGGTGCTCAACGGCGGAGCGGCGCGGGACAACCGGCTCGCCCTGTGCCGGCTGACCGCCGACACCCTGCGCACCGGCCTGACCCTGCTGGGCGTGGCGGCGCCGGAGGAGCTGTAGCGGGTCACCGGCCGCCCGAGGACTCCGGCCAGACAACCGGGTACCTGTTCTCCTCCCACCGCCGCCGGATCAGCCCCACCTTCTCCTCGAACATCGGATCCCGCGCCAGCGCGACCCCGTTGTACGGCGTGCGGAGCCGCCAGATCGGGCCGTTCGCCAGGTAGATCGCGACGAGGGTGCGGGTGTTGCGCCGCTCGGTGCGGATGTCGACGATCGACCGCCACGGCGCGAACGACTGCGTGTACCCGCCCGCGATCCGCGGATGCAGCCCGACTGCGTCGACCGTGAGCCTGGCCCACGGCGAGGCGAGGGAGGCCAGCACCACGACCAGCATCCCGAAGAAGAACAGTGCGACCGCGACGGTGATCGGCCATTGCTGACCGGTCACCACGGCCACGGCGATGCCGAGCACGACCGGCAGCACGAGCCACAACCCGCACAGCCACAGCACGCGGCCGAGGAACTGCCGGGCGGTCATGCGGAACGTGACGGAGTCGATGGCGGGCTGCATGCCCTAGAAGGTAGGCCTCGGGATCGACGCCGGTGTACGCGGTGTCGCGCACCCCGCAGCGCGTCCCGCGGACGAAAAGTGCTTGAAGCGCCTGCTCACGCCGGGGAGACGCGGTGCCGGGTACCGGCCGGGCGCCGGGGAAAGGTGCCGGGCGAATGCCGGTCACCCGCCGCTCAGTACGGCGCGGCCACCGCCTTGAACCGCATCGGCGTGAAGTCGTGCAGCAGCCGCGCCTCCTGCGGCCCGCCGGCGCGCAGGCGGACCCGGTACAGCGCGCCCTCGGCGGCGTAGACGATGTCGTCGCCGTCGACCTCCGCCCAGGAGCACGCCGGAAGAAGTGCGGTCCCGGTGCCGTCCGGCGCGATCAGCCGGTGTTCGTCCCAGTAGCAGCCGTGCCCGACGCCCGGCGGTCCCGCGTGCGCGTACTTGCGCAGCGTCCAGCCGTGCCGCAGCGGCTTGTCGAAGACCGTCTCCGGCTCCCGGAACGTCCAGCCGTCGCGCTGCAGCCGGTTGTAGTAGACGTGCGGGCACTCGCCGCCGTAGGAACCCGCCGGGCGGTAGTCCTCGTCGCGGCGCACCTCGCCGGAGGCCCGCATCGGCCGGTGGCCGTAGCCGTCGTTGAGCCAGTAGGTGCGCGGGCCGGTGAACAGGCCGCCGCCGTGCCAGCAGTCGCCCTTGCCGAGCAGGACGTCGGCCTTCAGGTAGGGCGCCCGGGAGATCGCGGTCCAGGAGCCGCCGGTCGGGTCCTGCCACCGGCCGTTCATCGCGAAGTAGATCAATCGGCGGCCGTCCGGGGAGAGGTCCGAGCGGCGTTCGTAGATGCGGCCGTTCAGCCACTGGCCGAGCGTGAACTCGTCGGTGCGCAGGTCCCAGCCGATGCTGGCGACCTGACGGGACGGCCCGCGCCGCAGCACGACACCCAGGCGCACCTTCGGCGCCAGCAGGACGTGCAGCCGCGCGGGGACCCGTCTCATCCCGCCATGGTGCTACAGGTCGACGTGCGTCGGCTCCAGTACCCGCTTGAGGAACGCCGCCGTCCGGGCCTCCTTCGGCGCCCCGAAGATCTGCGCCGGCGGCCCCTGCTCGGCGACCACGCCGCCGTCCAGGAAGACGACCCTCGACGAGACCTCCCGGGCGAACGCCATCTCGTGGGTCACCACCAGCATCGTCATGCCCTCGTCGGCGAGCCCGCGCATGACGGCCAGCACCTCGCCGACCAGTTCGGGGTCGAGGGCGCTGGTCGGCTCGTCGAAGAGCATCAGCTCGGGATCCATCGACAGCGCCCGCGCGATCGCGACCCGCTGCTGCTGCCCGCCGGAGAGCTGCGCCGGGTAGGCGCCCGCCTTCTCGGACAGGCCGACCCGGGCGAGATTCGCGCGGGCGACCTCGACGGCGGAAGCCTTCGAACGCCCCAGCACCCGCCGCTGCGCGATGGTCAGGTTGTCCCGCACGGAGAGATGGCCGAAGAGGTTGAACTGCTGGAACACCATGCCGATCCGCCGACGCACCGCGTCGATGTCGCAGTCCGGGTCGGTCACGTCCACGCCGCCGACGTGCACGGTGCCGGCGGTCGGCGTCTCCAGCAGGTTGACGCAGCGCAGCAGGGTGGACTTGCCCGAGCCGGACGGCCCGATGACGCAGACCACCTCGCCCGGCTCGATCGTCAGGTCGATTCCCCGGAGGACCTCGTTGGCGCCGAACGACTTCCGCACGCCGTTCAACACAATCGCGCTCACGCGGCACGCTCCGCTCGACGCTCGAACCACCGCACCAACTGTGACAGCGGCAGGGTGATGGCCAGGTACAGCAGCCCCGCCACCACGAGCGGGGTGGGGTTGACCTTCGTGTTGAGCGCGTCGCCGGCGAACTTCGTCAGCTCGATCGTGCCGGCCGTGACGCCCAGGACATAGGCGAGCGACGTGTCCTTCGTGAGCAGGATGATCTCGTTGGTCAACGGCGGGATCACGATCCGGAACGCCTGCGGCAGCACGATCGACACCATCGCCCGGGTGTGCGACATGCCCAGCGAGCGGGCCGCCTCCCACTGTCCCTTCGGCACCGCCTGGATGCCGGCCCGGATCGTCTCGGCCATGTACGCCGCGGCGGTCACGCCGAGCCCGATCGTCACCGACCCGTACACCCCGCCCGGGATCTCCCGGTTGGGGAACGCGATCGGGATCCCGTAGCCGACCATGAAGAGCACCAGCAGCGCCGGCAGGCCGCGGAACAGTTCGATGTACGCCCGCGCGAACCACCGGTACGGGGCCACCGAGGAGCGGCGCATCAGCGCCAGGATCAGCCCGAGCACCAGCCCGAACACGAACGCCAGCAGCGTGTAGATGACGGTGTTGCGAAGGGCGACGGTGACCGCGTCGGGGAACATGCTCGTGGCGATGTCCCACCGGAAGAACGCGTCGTGCAGCTGGCCCCAGTCGGCCGCGAACGCGGCGACCAGAATGATCGCCGCGAACGCTACGTATCCCGCGACCCGCCCGAGGCGCTGCCGCTGTCGTCTCTTGAGTTTCACGCGGCCGGCTTGGCGCCGATCCACTTCGCGTAGATCTTGTCGTACGTGCCGTCGCTGCGCGCCGTGGCGAGCGCCGAGTTCACCGCCTCGAGCAGCTTCGGGTCGCCGTCCTTCTTGAGCGCGAAGCCGTACTTCTCACCGGTGTCGAACCCGGCCGAGACGGTCACCTTGCCGGGGTTGGCCTTGATGTACTCGTTCCACACCGGAAGGTCGTTGACGGCGGCCTCGACCTGACCGGTCGCCAGGGCCTGCTGCAGCGCCGCGAGGTCCTTGTAGGAGACCACCTCGACGTTCAGGTTCTTCTCCTTGACCTGCGCCTTGACGTAGTCCTCACCGGTCGTGCTGGCCTGGGTGCCGATCTTCTTGCCGGCGAGGTCGGCGAGCGACTTGTAGGACTTCCCGGTCACCACCGCGAGGGCCTGGGTGGCGTCGAAGTACGGGTCGGAGAAGGTGAGCACCTGCTTGCGGGCGTCCGTGATCGTCATGCCGGCGGCGGCGACGTCGCACTTGCCCGAGTTGAGGTCGGCGCCCGACTTGATGCCCTCGAACGGCGTGTCGACGATCTCCTGCTTCACGCCGAGCTTCGTGGCGACGAGGTCGATCAGCTCGACGTCGAACCCGACGACCTTCCCGGAGCTGTCCTTCGACTGGAACGGCGCGTAGGGGAGGTGCGTGCACGTGGTGAGCACGCCGCTCTTGACCAACTTCACGCCGCTGGAAGTGGTGCCGCCCTCGTCGTCCTTGGCGCAGGCGGCTGTGGTCGCCGCCGCGAGAGCCAGGACCGCGAGAGCCGTGCCGAACCTGCGCATCGAGAAGCCTTTCTCCAGCCCGAAATCCTATTGAGGACATAGGCTAACCAGCCGTCGATGCGTGGTCGATCGCGACAAGGTAACGAGAAACGCCGGAGCCGGTGACCCTCCCCACGTCAGGGGGCGGTCACCGGCTCGTGACAGGCCATGATCCAACTAGTTCCGCGCGTACGGGTTGGTGTCGGGGTCGTCGTAGACCACGGTGTCCGGAACGCCGTCGTAGTTGGTGTCGGCGACCGTGCGGTCCACCTCGCCGTCGCCGTTCGGGTCCTGGGCCACCACGTCGACGCGGCCGTCGAAGTTGGTGTCCGCCACGGCGGTGTCGAGGACGCCGTCGTGGTTGGTGTCGGCGACCACGAGGTCGACGTCGCCGTCCTCGTTGGTGTCCGAGAAGACGCGGTCGGCGAGGCCGTCGCCGTTGTAGTCCACGGCCGCCGTGTCGAGCGCGACGCCGCCGTGCTCGTTGGTGTACTCGACGTCGGCCTGGCCGTCGCCGTCCAGGTCGTGGCGCACGTCGTCGGCGTAGCCGTCACCGTCGTAGTCGGTGGTCTGCGTCGCGGAACCGTCGGTGTACTCGGCGACGATCGTGTTGGGGTCGTGCCCGTACCCGGGGTCCGGCTCGTAGGAGTCCGGCGTCTCGTGGGTGTCGGCGCTCGGGTCGTAGTCCTCGCTCATGATGTTCCTTCGCTAGGGGTTGGCCGTGTCGGTGGCTTGTGCGACCTACATTAGGTACCGGCGGTCGACACAAGATCCCTTGATCGTGCCACCTCCCCGGGCCGTGTGGCTGTCCCCCGGGTGACCGTTCGCCCGGCCTCTTCCGGGTTTCGAACGCCGCCCGCGCAGGGTAAGGGGCCACCCATGGAACACTTCTCCATCGCGACAGAGGCCGAAAAGAGCGCAGATTTCCGGCGTGTCCTGTGGACCGGCAAGCACACGCAGCTCGTGATCATGACGGTGCCCGTCGACGGTGAGATCGGCGAGGAGGTCCACGAGGTGGACCAGATCCTCACGTTCGTGAGCGGCGCCGGTGAGGCGAAGGTCGGCGGCCAGACCCGCAAGGTCGTCCAGGGCGACCTCGTCGTGGTGCCCGCCGGCACCAAGCACAACTTCATCAACACCGGCCCCAACCCGCTGGTCCTCTACACCGTCTACGGGCCGCCGGAGCACGCCGACGGCGCCGTCCACAAGACCAAGGAGGAGGCCGACCGCCTCGAGGAGGAGGGCAAGGACGAACCGCCCACCTCCTAACCGCCCTGAAGCCGCACGGGTGTGAGCTCACGGCGGACGTGTGTGAGCTCAGGGAGGTCAACTAGCCGGATGATCTCCCTGAGCTCACACACGTCGCCGGTGAGCTCACACCCGTGTGAGCGGGACAGCCGTGAGCTCACACCCGTGTGAGTGCGGCGGGGGTCAGTGGGTGCGGTCGTGGATCCAGGCGGCGATGAGGCCCCGGAAGTGGGATACGAACATCTCGTGCTCCGCTTCCGGGTACGTGCCCTTGACGGTGTCGACCAGCAGCTCGTCGAAGTCGGGTGACGTCACCCAGTCGTGGACCATTTCGTCGACCATGCCCAGGCGGCTCGCGCAGAAGTCCTGGTAGCGCTCCGTCTCGAAGTACTCGTCGGCCAGCGCCTGGTAGCGGGCGAGCTTGTCGCCGTAGGAGAGGTCGTCGCGGGCGGCCACCTCGAAGTACCGCGCGGTGTCCAGGTCCAGCCGCGGCTTGCGCCCGGTGACCACGCAGAACACGCTCCAGCGCAGCAACGCCGTCATCGCCCACGGGAAGTAGTAGTGCAGCGACGTGAGCGACACGTCGGGACAGGCGTTGGCGTAGTCGATCGGGTACACCTCGTCGCCGCGCACCAGGCACTCGCAGGAGTTGAACTCCCAGCGGAAGAAGGCGTTCACCAGTTGGGAGATGGTGACGACCTCCATCCCGGGGCCGGCCCCGAGGAAGTTGTGCGACACCGCGTACCGCTCGTGCATCGGCAGTTCCGGGCGGAACTTCATCACCATTGTCTCGGGCCCGATCGAGAGCGAACGCGCGAACACGTCGTAGCCCTCGACCGCCTGCTGCAGGTGCATGAGGCGTTCGCCGGAGGTGTCGTACGCCGCGTGCAGCTCGTCGGCGTTGTCGATCTTGGACACGCCCACCCAGGCGCCCCCGTCGTACGGCTTCATGAACAGCGGGTACCCGAGGCGTTCGGCGACCTCGTCCAGGTCGAACGGCTGGTTGTAGCGCGCCGCCGTGTAGGCCCACCGGGAGTTCTCCACCGGGTGCTTGTACGGCACCAGCACCGTGCCGGGCACCTTGAGCCCGAGCCGGATCATCGCGCAGTACGCCGCGTGCTTCTCCATCGACTGGAACGTGAACGGGCTGTTGAGCAGGTACACGTCGTCCATCAGCGCGACCTTCTTGAGCCACTCGCGCGGGTGGTAGTACCAGTGCGCCAGCCGGTCGATGACGAGCGAGTGACGCGGCTTGTCCCGCAGGTCGAACGGCTCGATCGTGACCCGCTTCGTCTCGATCCCGTGCGTGCGGCCGGCCCCGTCCTTCACCGGCCCGAGCCGTTTCACCAGCGCCTCGAACGCCCGCGGCCAGTCGTCCTCGGTCCCCAACAGCAGCCCGATGATGTGCTCGACGTCAGGCATGACGGCCTCCCAGCTAACAGAACCGTGGCAGGTGGTGGGCGAACTGCGCGCGCCACGACGGCCAGTCGTGCGGCACGTCGTGGCCCCAGAGATCCAGTTCGTGGCGGAGGCCCTTGTGCGCGAGGAGCCCCGCGAGCCGCTTCGTCGACTCCAGCGCGCCGGTGGTGTCCTCCCAGCGCCCCTGCCCGCAGACCAGCAGCACGGAGAGCCGCTCGCGCAACCAGTCCAGGTGGTCGCCGTGGTAGTTCGCCACGTAGTCGACGGGGGTGTTGAAGTAGAGCGTGTCGTCGCGGTCGCCCCAGCCGCGCCACGCCGCCGGGTCGTAGTTGCCGGACATGCCCATCGCGAGGGGAAAGCGGTCGGCGTGCTTGAGCGCGAAGTTGACCGCGTGGAAGGCGCCCATCGAGCAGCCGACCGTCATGATCTCCGTGGCCCCGCCGCTGTCCGCGCCGATGTGCGGCACGACGTGCTCCAGGATCCATCGTTCGAACTCGGTGTGCCTGGCCGCGCGCTCGGACAGCGGCAGGTGCGCGGCCGACCAGGACTCGGCGTCGAACGAGTCCACGCAGTACAGCTTCACCCGCCCGTCGGCGAGCAGCGGCCCGACGGCGTCGACCATGCCGTGGTACTCGAAGTCGCGGGCGCCACCGCCCTCGCTGGGGAAGACGAGCACGGGGCGGCCGTAGTGCCCGTAGCGGCGCAGCCCGTCCATCAGGCCCACACCTTCCGCAGCAGGTCCGTCAGCGCCGGGTCGAACGCGTCCCGCCACGCGACGAAGTTGTGCGCGTCCGCCACCTCGGTCAGCGTGGCGTCGTGCCCCTGCGCGGCGAGCGCCCGGGCGACGTCCCGGTTGTTCTGCCTGTTCTCCTCGGCGGTGCCCGTGGTGAGCGCGATCGGGATCGGCGCGGCGGCCGGGCGGCGGTCCCGCACCACCGCACCGGCGAAGCGCACGATGCGCAGGTAGCGCGGGAAGTTGGACTCGTGCCGGTCGTAGCGGGGCAGGAAGAAGCTGCCCGACTGCAGGAACAGCGCCGCGAACCGGCCCGGCCGGCGCGCGTGGGCGTGCAACATGGCCAGGGCGCCGAGGCTGGCGCCCATGCCGACCGGCCGCTCGTCGGAGCCGACCGCGGCGGCGATCGCGGGCAGCAGGTCGCCGACGAGGGTGCGGGCGTACACCGGGCTCGCCGAGTACCACTCGTTGCGATCCCCGGGCGCCAGCAGGACGAGATGGTGCGGCGGCACGAGACCGCTGCCGCTGTACCGGCCGAGCGCCGCGTACGTGTCGTACTCCGGCCCGTCGTGCGCGACGAGCACGTGCGTCGTGGGCGCCTCGGGGGAGCGGATCCGCGCGGTCACCGGCCCCACGTGCGACCGGAACGCCGCCTCCCGCCAGGTGTGCGCATCCTCCACAGTGGACAGCCAGGGCGGGGGCGCGTAGTCGGGCCGGTGCAGCACGGACTTGTCCCCGAACACGCCCGGCACGCGCAGCGGGTTGCCCGGGTCGCACACGCTCTGCGTGCCGCCGTCGGGGTGCCGCACCTCCAGCAGGTACTCCAGCCGGTGGGCCGGCGGCGCGGGCACCCGCAGCACCCAGTCGTCGCCCTCGTGGGTGAACCAGGTGCGCTCGGCGGGCATACCGGCCCACTGGAGTAGCCGGACGGCGGCGAAGCCACGGCCCGGGTCGGCGAGGCGGAACATCAGCGCGTCGGAGTCCCACTCGGGGCCCTCCGCACGCTCCATCCAGGCATCCTACGGGGAACGCATCGGCCGCGCCCTCCGTGCGAGTGGGGTGTGCGGAACTGTCGTACCCGGCCGATAGATTGCCGGCATGGCACTCGACCTCCTCGACCTCCTGCCCGAAGAGTGGCGCGCGCTGATGCGGCCGCACCTCGACCCCGACATCGTGGCGACGCTCAATGCGTTCGTCGAGCAGGAGTACGCCGAGCAGACGGTGTATCCGCCGCTGCCGGACCTGTTCACGGCGTTCCGGCTGTGCTCGCCGGAGCAGGTGAAGGTGCTGATCCTGGGTCAGGATCCCTACCACAAGGCCGGTCAGGCGCACGGGCTGTCGTTCAGCGTGCAGCCGGGTGTGCGGGTGCCGCCGTCGCTGGCCAACGTCTACAAGGAGCTGCGCGAGGATCTCGGCGTCGAGTCGACCAAGGGCTGGGGCGGCGACCTGACGCGGTGGGCCGCCGACGGGGTGCTGCTGCTCAACGCGGTGCTGACCGTGCGCGAGGCGAAGCCCGGTTCGCACGCCAACAAGGGCTGGGAGCACTTCACCGACGCCGCCATCAAGGCCGTCGACGGGTTGTCGCACCGGGTCGTGTTCATGTTGTGGGGCAGTTACGCGCGAAAGAAGGCGGTGCTGGTGACCAACGCGGAGCACGTGGTCCTCGAGGCCGGCCACCCCAGCCCGATGAACCCACGCGGGTTCCTCGGCTCCAAGCCGTTCAGCCAGGCGGACAAGGCGCTCGCCGACGCCGGCATCACGCCGGTGCGGTGGGCCGGCCCGACCTGATCGGAAGCCGGGTGCGGCCCCTGGCATGAGGCCGCACCCGGCGCCGACGCCCCGATGCCGAGCTAGGCGCGCAGCGCCTCCTCGACGCCGGTCTCGTGGTCGCCGAGAAACACCGGATCCCGGCCGCTCACCACGTCGAGGACGGCCTTGACGCAGGCCCCGTGCTCCCGGTTGCCGCTCTGCGCCCAGTCCACGCGGAAGTGTTTGACCGTCGAGTCACCGACGCCGACCGCGTCCACCCCGACCCGCCGGCACACCGTGACGGCCCGTGCGATGTGGTACGACTGCGTCACGACGATCGCCCGGTCGACGCCGAAGATCTTCGTGGCCCGCACGCACGAGTCGTAGGTGTCGAACCCGGCGTAGTCGAGCACCACCTTGGTGATCGGGACGCCGCGCGCCGTGAGCCAGTTGAGCGAGGCGCCCGGCTCGTCGTACTCCCAGCGGCCGTGGTCGCCGGAGACCAGGATCGCGCGCACCTTTCCGGCCAGGTACAGCCGCCGCGCGATGTCCAGCCGCGCCGCGAGGAACGCCGACGGAGACCCGTTGTCGTAGACCTCGGCGCCCAGCACCAGCGCGACGGGCGCGGCCGGAACGTCGGCCTCGTCGTACACGTAGCCGTGGGCGGCCGTGCGCACCCAGGCGACCGAGCCGACCGTGCCGATGGCCAGCGCGGACGCGCACCACAGCGCCAACCGGAGGAGTCGGAAGAGTCGTGCCCGCATCGCCTTACCGTGGCACAAGCACACTGTCAGGCAGGCGACTCAGGCCGGCGTCTCCGGTGGGGACAGGTCCGCGTGACGGGTCTGCAACCGCTCGCGGATCTCCTCGGGCGTGTACGCGCGGCGCTTGCGTTCGGCGCGCGCGATCACCACCCCGGTCGCCGCCACTCCGACCACGCCCGCCAACCCGAGCACCTTCCACCAGCGCATGCGGACACCCTAACGGCGCTAGGCCCTCTCCTGCCGGCCATTGTCGGCCTGCGCCGGCCCCAGACGCGACATGACCGGCAGGAGAGGGCCTAGGCTACCCAGGGTGTCCGGTAAGCCGATCTCTCTCGATGAGGCAGTCGACCTCACCCGTACCGGCGACGTGTGGCTCTTTCGTGGCCGTTCCGTCGCGGACCGCGTCATCCAGACGACGACCAACAGCCCGGTCAACCACGTCGGCATGTCCGTCGTACTGGAAGATCTCCCACCCTTGATGTGGCACGCCGAACTCGGCAAGTCCCTCACCGACATGTGGACCGGCGGCCACCATCGTGGCGTTCAACTGCACGATCTTCGTCGGGCGGTGTGCGTCTGGGCCGAACGATACGGCCAGCGGGCCTGGCTGCGGCAGATCGAGCCATCGACCACCGGCGAGCAGGATGACGCGATCCTGCGTACTATCGCCCGGTTGGACGGCACCCCGTTTCCCTCGACGGCGCGGCTCGGCTGGCGTTGGCTGCGGGGGCGGGTGCCCGACACCTTCTCCCGGAGGGCCCGGGAGGCGCGGCTGGAGACCGCGTACTGCGCAGAGGTGGTGGCGGTGACCTATGAGGCTATGGGTCTGCTGCCCGCCGGGCGTCGGCCCAACTGGTACGACCCGGGACGGTTCTGGAGCGGCGACGAGCTGGAACTGTCCGGAGGCTACAGGTTGGGTGCCGAGATCGCTGTCGATATCCCGACGGCGGCTGCCACCTCCTGAGGAGGCGCATGGCGTCCAATCCGGATCCGAGCAGGATCACGGCGGCTCTCTGGTACTTCGTCGAGAGTTGCCTGGCGATGCACCCGGGTACGCAATACGGCGGCACGTTCGCCGACAAGCCGGGTTACCACAACACCCGGAACAATCTGTACAACCAGGGTCGGACCAACGACTACTCCGTCCGCCTCGCTGCCGACAAGGCCGGCCCGGGGGACAAGTGCGCGGCGTTCGACTGGACGTTCCCCGATGCCCAGAGCGGCCGCTACGGCACGATCATCCAGTACGGCGAACGGGTCCGCAGCGCCTACTGGGCGCGGGATCCCCGCCTCCGGGGCTGGCGCGAGGTCCTGATCCAGGCGGACTGGGACGAGAGCGCGGAGGGCTACGACTTCACCAGTTGGAGCGAGCGCACCCCGGACAGCAGTCACCTGTGGCACGCCCACTTCAGCTGCCTGCGGCAGTACCTCAACGACATCACCGTCATGAACGGCATGCTGTCGATCCTGTGGGGTGAGTCGCTGGAGACGTGGAACAACGGGCAGAGCAAATACGGAGGCAACATGGCAGAGTTCACCGATGAGATGGCCCGGAAGATCCACAACTCCGACAACTACCTCTGGCGCGGGCTGACCCAGCTGGACGACGTGGTCGTAGACGTCCGCTCGGCGACCGGCACCGGCACGGTGGACAACAAGTTCGCCAAGCAGTTCAAGCAGCTGGTGGCGGACGTCGCGGAGCTGAAGAAGCAGACGACGTTCGGCGGCGTGGACGGGTCGACCGTGGCGGCGGCGCTGGCCGCCGACCCGACGTTCATCAACAACCTCGCCGACGCGCTCGCCACGCGGCTCAAGGCGTAGGCGCGTCCCCCGTGCGGATCACCGGCCCCGAGCGCTTTCGGCCGGGGCCGGTGATACTTCTGGGGTGAACTGGAACGGGCCCCGCTCCGCCGTCGTGATCAACCCGGCGAAGGTGGTCGACCTCGACGACCGGCGCAAGCGCATCTGTGACGCCCTGGCGGAGGCCGGGTGGCCCGAGCCGATGTGGTTCGAGACGACGCGCGAGGACCCGGGGGGCGGCCAGGCCCGGCAGGCGATCGAGGCCGGCGCGGAGGTGGTCTTCGCCTGCGGCGGCGACGGCACCGTCATGGCTTGCGTGGGCGCCCTCGCCGGCACCGAGGTGGCGTTGGCCGTGCTGCCGGCCGGCACCGGCAACCTGCTCGCCGCCAACCTGGGCCTGCCCGACGACCCCGCCGCGGGCGTCGCGGTCGCCGTCGACGGCGGGCGGCGCCGTATCGACGTGGGGATGCTGGAGAAGCGGGCGTTCGCGGTGATGGCCGGGATGGGCTTCGACGCCCAGCTCGTGCGCGACGCCCCCGAACAGCTCAAGGCCTGGCTGGGTTGGCCGGCGTACGTGGTGTCGGCGGCGAAGCACCTGCGCGGCCGGCCGATGCGGGTGCTGGTGCGCCTCGACGACAAGCGGCCGATCCGGCGCCGGGTGCGCACCGTGCTCGTCGCGAACGTCGGCCGGCTCCAGGGCGGCATCCCGCTCTTCGCCGACGCCGAACCGGACGACGGCATGCTCGACATCGGGCTGCTGACGCCGCGCCACCTGCGGGACTGGATCGCGCTCGGCTGGGCGGTGCTGCGCAAGCACGAGAAGGTGCCCCGGATGGAGGTTCATCGGGCGCGCCGGGTCAGCATCGTCAGCAACCGGCCGCAGCCGCGCCAGCTCGACGGCGACGTCATCGAACCGGGCCGCCGGCTGACCGTGGCGGTGCGGCCGCGGTCGCTGTGGTTGTGCGTTCCGCAGCCGGCACAGGCCGAGGACATTGCCGAGGGTGCCGACGAACTCACCGAAGAAGCACAGAAACTGGCTGAATAGACCCCTGTTGATCATGCTTTCGGGACGGACGGTAGTGTCCGCCGGGTGAAGCGCACCGTCTCCCTCGCCCATGACGTCAAGGGCTCCGGACCCCTGCTCGTCGCGATCCACGGCATCACCGAGAACCGCGGTTTCTGGGACCGGGTGCCGTTCGCGGAGCACTTCCGCACCGTGCGAGTGGACCTGCGTGGGCACGGCGAGTCGCCGCGCGAGGACCCGTTCGACCCGGCGACGCTGGCCACCGACGTGCACAAGCTCCTCGACGCGCTCGGGATCCGGGAGAAGCCGCTGCTCGTGGGCCACTCCTTCGGCGGCGTGGTGGCGACCGCCTACGCGGCGCGGTTCCCGGTGCGCGGGGTCGTCAACGTCGACCAGACGCTCGACGTGTCACCGGTGCCCGCGGGCGTGGCGGAGGCGCTGCGCGGCGACGGGTTCGAGGACTTCATGACCTCGATGTTCGGCCGGGTGTACGGGGACCTGGACCCGGCGATCGCCGCCGAACTCGGCGAGCGCCGCACGCTGCGTCAGGACGTTCTGCTCGGGGCGTGGGCGCCCCTGCTCACGCTCGACGCCGAGCGGCTCGCCGCGTGGCTGGACGACCTGATCGCCGCCCCCGGGCCCTACCCGTACCTGTCCCTGCACGGCCTGCCGGTGAGCGAGGAGTACGCGACCTGGCTGCGCGAACGGATCCCCGGCGCGCTCGTGGAGAGCACCCCCGTCGTCACGCACTACCCGCACCTGGCCGATCCGAAGTGGTTCCTGGGGCGGCTGGTGGACTTCGATCAGCGGTAGCCGGAGGCGCCGAGAACGGTCAGGAGGGCCAGCTTGCTGTGGCTCTCGCTGCCCGGCGTCGCGGTGAACACCAGCAGCGACTGCGACTGGTCGGGGTCGCGCAGGTTCTGGCAGAACAGCTCCAGCGCACCGACCTCGGGGTGCACGAAGCGTTTCGTGTCGCTCCAGCGCAGGCCGACCTCATGGCGTTCCCACAGCAGGGCGAACTCCGGGCTCGCGCGGCGCAGCGACCCCACCAGCCGGGCGGCGGGCGAACGCGGTCCCTCACCCGCGGACGCCGCGCGCAGCATCGCGACATTGACCCGGCTGTTGTGCTCGTGCTCGTCCGGGTGGTACCGCGCACGCTCGGCCGGATCGGTGAACCACCGGTAGGCCGCGCAGCGCGCGGCGCCGGTGTGCTGCGTCTGCGCGCCGAACAGCGCCACGGCCGGCGGCGTCTGCAGCAACGTCTCGCCGAGCGGCCCCATCACCTGCGCCGGCGTGTCCTGCAACCGGTCCAGCACCCGCATGAGGCCGGGGCTCACGTGCTCGGCGCGCAGCCGCCGCTGCGGCGCCCGGTAGCCGCAGAGCACGAAGAGGTGGTCCCGCTCGTCCGGCGTGAGGCGCAGCCCGCGGGCGAGCGCGGCCGCCATCGGTTGCGACAGCCTCGGCCCGTCGCCGCGTTCCAGCCGGGAGAGATAGTCGGCGGACATGCCGCACAGCTCGGCCACCTCCTCGCGGCGCAGCCCGCGGGTCCGCCGGCGGGGACCGCGCCGCAGCCCGACGTCCTCGGGTTGCAACGCCTCGCGCCGGGCCCGTAGGAACGCCCCCAGTTCACCCTGCATGGGCACATGGTCGCAGCCCCCGGAACGCCGTAACCACTGACTGGCGATCAGTGGTTCGGCGCGCACTTCATCCGTGCCGCGCCGGCGCGTGAACTGTTCGGCATGACGAAATGGACTGCGGAGAACCTGCCGGAGCTGCACGGCAGGACGGTGCTCATCACCGGGGCGGGGCGGGGGATCGGCCTCGTCGCGGCGCGCGCGTTCGGGCGGGCGGGGGCGCACGTGGTGCTGGCGGTGCGGGATCCGTCCCGGGTGCCGGCGCTGACGGGATCGTTTGCCGTGCGGCAACTCGACGTCGCCGACCTGGGGTCGGTGCGCCGCTTCGCGGCCGGGTGGGAGGGGCCGCTCGACGTTCTGGTCAACAACGCCGGCGTGATGGACATCCCGGCCGCGCGCACCGCCGACGGACTCGACCTGCAGACCGCGACGAACTACACCGGACCGTTCGCGCTCACCAACCTGTTGCTGCCGCACGTGACCGACCGCGTCGTGCACGTGACGAGCGGCCTGCATCGACAGTCCACATTGGACATCGGCGACCTCGACTGGCGCAGCCGCAAGTACAACGGCATGCGCGCCTACCGCGACTCGAAGCTCGCCCTGGTGCTCTTCTCCCTGGAGTTGCAGCGGCGGCTCGCCGACCCGGTGCGGTCGATCCTCGCCGACCCGGGCATCGTGCCGACGCGCCTGGCGGCGCACTCCCGCGCGAACGTCGTCAACCGCTTCCGCTTCCTGCTCAACGACCCCGAACGCGGTGCGCTGCCGATCCTGTACGCGGCGACGCAGGACGTGCCCGGCAACGCCTACGTGGCACCGGACGGACTCGGCGGCATCCGCGGCTACCCGGTGCTGCGCAGCGCCTCCAGGGCCGGCCTCGACGGCGGCGCCGCGCGCGAACTGTGGGCCGCCACGGCCGCCCTGACCGGCGTCGGCCGGTAGGGTGCCACGGCATGGGGGATCTCTGGGAGTGCGTGCTGGCGCTGGAGCTGCGGGCCGACCTGACCGACGCCGAGCTGGCCGAACTGCGCTGGCACGTCGGCGCCGGCCCGCAGCCCGCGACCTTTCGCGATCGTCACCGATCACTTCGTGACGGAGGTCGACGGGCGGCTGGAGCTCGCGCCCGAGCCACTGCTGGCGCAGTCCGGCGCCGCGTACCGGATCGGCGGCTCGTTGCACGCCACGCTGGAGCCGCGCGCCGGCGGGTGGGCGTTGGACGTGCGGCAGGAGGTGCACTCGGAGAGCCTCGACAACCTGCGCACGCTCGTCGACCGGCTGGCCGCGCACGCGGACGGGGCGGGGGAGGTCGGCTTCCTGCGCTTCTACGAGGAGGGCGACCGCTCGCCCATGGTGCTGCGCGACGGGGAGATCAGCTGCGCGGACTTCTGAGGAGTGCTACGGGGACAGTCGGTCCGTGAGGACGTGGGCGGCGAAGAGGGCGAAGCCCGGCAGCAGCGGGATCGTGGCCGGGATCGCCAGCGAGAGGAATGCCGCGAGCCCCACGGCGAGCGCCGCCGGCAGGCTCCGGTGCGGGGCCAGCCGGAGCGCCCATCCCGCCGCCGTTCGCCAGCCGGCGTCCGGGTGCCGTCCACAGTGGACGACGGTCGCCACGGCCACGCCGACGAGCCACAGCGTCACCGCCGCCGTCACGAGCAGCAGCGGCGTCCCGCCCGGCACGGCGCCGCCCGCGAGGGCCGCCAGGTCGAGCGCGAGGAGCGCCGTCGCGAGCAGCGCGAGCGCGGTCACGGCCGCACCCTTCCACAAGCCTCGGTGGAACGCCGTCAGCAGCGGCCGCACCGGTGGGAGTTCGCCGGTGGTGTATCTGTGCCGGACCGCCATCGAGCCGGCGCGCACGGCGCTCGCCAGCGTGAACACCGGCAGCGCGGCCACCGTCACGAGGATGCCGATCAGGGCCAGGTCGGCCATTGCCGCGAAGGAGTCCCGCCAGTCCCTGCGGACCGGCGTCGGTGCCTCCTCCGGCCAGCGCATGCTCATCCCTTGAGTCCCGACGTGTTGATGCCCTCGACGAGCATGCGCTGGAAGGCAACGAAGAACAAGAACACCGGCAGCAGCGACAGCACCGACATCGCGAACATCGGCCCGACCGCGCTCTGCCCCGTGGAGTCGATGAAGAGCGTGAGCGCCACCGGCACGGTGTACTTGTCGAGGTCCGACAGGTACACCAGTTGGCGGAAGAAGTCGTTCCAGGTCCAGATGAAGCTGAAGATGGCCGTGGTCACCAGCGCCGGCCGGCTCAACGGCAGGATCACGTGGCGGAACACCCCGTAGGGGCTGCACCCGTCGATCTTCGCGGCCTCGTCCAGTTCCCGCGGAATGCCCCTCATGAACTGGACCATGAGGAAGACGAAGAACGCCTCGGTCGCGAGGAACTGCGGCACGAGCAACGGCATGTAGGGGAACGGCCCGCCCACCCAGTCGAACGTCCGGAACAGGATGAACTGCGGCACGATCAGCACGTGCGACGGCAGCAGCAGCGTGCCGATCATGACGGCGAACCAGAGCCGCCGCGCCCGGAACCGCAGCCGCGCGAACGCGTACGCGGCCAGCAGGCAGGACAGCGCGTTGCCGACGACGGTCAGCAGCGACACCAGCGCGCTGTTGAAGAAGAACCGGCCCATGCTGACGTCGAAGTGCGTCCAGCCCTCGGAGTAGTTCCCCGGGGTCCACGCCTGCGGCCAGGCGGAGCTGTTGCTCAGGATCTCCGTCTGCGACTTGAACGACGTGCCGAGCATCCAGATCAGCGGATACAGCACGATCCCGAGGAGAACGAGCAGGACGGCCAGCCGCCCGGCGGACTTGACGTTCACGAGTTGTCGTCCCCGTCCGAGTAGTGGACCCAGAACCGGCCGGTGCTGAAGAGCACGACGGTGATGACACCGATGAAGACGAGGAACACCCACGCCATCGCGGAGGCGTAGCCCATCTCGTAGTCGGTGAAGCCCTTGATGTAGAGGTTCAGCGTGTACATGAGGGTCGAGTCGACCGGCCCACCGGTCCCGCCGCTCAGCACGAACGCGGACGTGAAGCCCTGGAAGCCGTTGATGGTCTCCAGCACCAGGTTGAAGAAGATGACCGGCGACAGCATCGGCAGCGTGATGCTGAGGAACTTGCGCACCGGCCCGGCGCCGTCGACCGAGGCCGCCTCGTAGAGTTCCGTCGGGACCTGCTTGAGGCCGGCCAAGAAGATCACCATCGGCGCCCCGAACTGCCAGATGGCGAGCACCATCAGGGTTTCCAGCGCCCAGTCGGGATCGTTGGCCCACGGCTCGCCCTCGATGCCGAACAGGCCGAGGAAGCCGTTGAACGCGCCGTCGCGGTTGAAGATGTTCAGCCACACGATCGCGAGGGCCACACTGCCGCCGAGCAGTGACGGCAGGTAGAACAGTCCGCGGAAGAGCCCCACGCCGCGCCGTTCCCGATTGAGCAGAAGAGCGACGCCCAGGGCGGCCGCGAGCTTCAGCGGAACGGCGATCAGCGCGAACGTCGCGGTCACCTGCACGGCGTGCCAGTACGACGGGTCGTCGCCGAACATCCGCCGGTAGTTCGCCAGCCCGACCCATTCGATCTCGGACCAGGTGGAGAGGATGTCGTAGTCGGTGAAGCTCAGGTACAGCGACATGAGCATCGGGATCGCCGTGATGCCCATCAGCCCGAGCAGCCACGGCGAGAGGAAGATGTAGCCGGCGAGGCCCTCGCGGGTCCGGTCGGGCCGGAGCCCCCGCCGGTGGGCGGAGACTCCGGCTTTCGGCCGATCCGGTCCGGGACGCGGCCGGGTGGTGGTTGTCGACGCCATTACTACTTGATCGCCGCCTTGGCCGCGTTGAAGAACGCCTCGGCCGCCGCCGCCGGGGTGGCCCGGCCGTACTGCGCGCTCTCCGCCGCCTTGATCAGCTCGGATCGCACGGTGCTGTGGCCCTTCGGCGGCACCTGGGGCGCCTTGCCGAACTTGGTGCCGAGGTCCGTCTCCACCTGGATGGACAGCTTCATGTTCGGGTCGGTGACCGCCTCGGCGACGGACTTGCGGGTGTCCAGGTTCGACGGCAGGCCGCGTTCGGTGCCGAGCAGCTTGCCGGCCTCCGGGTCGTTCGCGAGGAAGTTGATGACGTCGACCGCGACGTCCTTGTGCTTACTGCCCCGGAACACCGAGAAGTACATCGACGCGCGGGCCCACTGCGCGCTGGGGTCACCGGGGTAGGCGATGACACCGAGGCTGTCCTTGGTGTTCTTCGCCAGTTCGGGCATCTGGTTGACCCACACCCAGGAGGTGAGCGCCTTGTTGGTCACCACGAGCTGCTTGGTGATGTCGGTGGCGTTGCCCTCGTGGATGATGTCGGCTGACGGGGTGACCTTGCGGTCGCGCGCGCCCTTCCACAGTTCGAACCACTTCTGCACGTCGTCCTTGGTGAAGCCGAGGTCGGTGCCCTTGTAGAGGTCCTTGCCCTGCTGGCGCAGCCACACCCAGAACGCCTTGTAGTCGGCGCTCGGGTCCTGCGTGCCGGCGACCTTCGTCGCGGTGCCGGCCTGCTCGGCCCAGCTGATGAAGGCCTCCCAGCTCATGCCGGTGGTCGGCTCGGGCACGTTGGCCGCCTGCAGCTTGGTCCTGTTGTAGACCAGGCCCTGCGTGTTCTCACCGAACGCGAGTCCGGCGAGCTTTCCGTCCACCTCGCCGTACTTCCACAGGCTCTCCGGGAACTTGCTGACGTCGAGCTTGCCCGACTCCCGGTACTTCGTCAGGTCGAGCGTGGCGCCCCGGGAGGCGTACTCGGTGAGGAAGTTGTCGTCGATCTGGAAGATGTCCGGCGCGTCGTTGCCGGCCGTCAGCGTCGCGAGCTTGTCGAAGTAGCCCTGGTTGGCCTGCCACGTCTTCTTGAAGGTGACGTTCGGGTGCTTCTTCGTGTACAGGGCGAGCGCGTCCTCGGTGAGCTTGGCGCGCGCGTCGCCGCCCCACCAGAAGATGCTCAGCTCGACGGGCCCGTCGGAGTCGGAGGAGGAGTCGTCGTCACCACCACAGCCGGCCAGGGCCAGCGGTAAGGCGATGAGTGCGGCGGTCACGACACGGAGAAACCGCCTACGGGGGTGGAGAGCGGGGTGCATGGGAATTCACTCCTTGAGAGACCCGACCGGGGTGGCGGACGGGGGGCGCGACGCCGCGGTACGGCGCGGTGCCGGGCCGGTTGAATCACGAACGACCAGTTCGGTCTGGAGCGTTACCTGCGCGGTGGTGCGGCGGTCGTCGTCGGGTTGCAGCAGCATGTCGACGGCCGCCCGACCCGCGGCCGCCGTGGGAGTGGCGACCGTGGTCAGCTTGGGGCGGATCAGGCGGCTCAGCGCGATGTCGTCGATCCCGATGACGCTGAGCTGCTCGGGAACCTTGACGGCGCGGTCGTGCAGCCCTTCGAGCAGGCCGATCGCCATCAGGTCGTTGTAGGTCAGCACGCCCGTGGCCCCGCTGCGCAGCACCTGCTCGGCGGCGCCGACGCCGGCCGTCTCGGTCGGCTGGTGCGGGCCGAGCACGGTCAGGTTGGCGCCGAGCGCGCGGGCCGTGGCGGTGGCGGCGCGGCGCAGCTCCCGGTTGGTCCACGAGCCGCGCGGGCCGGCGAGGTATGCGACGTGGCGGTGGCCGAGCCCGACGAGGTGCTCGATCGCCGCCTTGGCGCCCTGTGCCACGTCCATGACGACCGCCGGGATGCCCTCGACGAGCCGGTTGACCACCACCAGCGGCACCTCGCGGCGCAACTGCTCGATGTGGTCGTTGCTCATCCGGGGGCTGCACAGGAGCACGCCGTCGACCTGCTTGGCGAGCGCCTGGACCAGTTCCTCCTCGACCAGGGCGTCCTCGTTGGTGTCGGCCACGAACACGTGATAGTCGCGCTGGCGGGCCTGGGACTCGGCCGCCTTGATGAGGGGCGGGAAGAACGGGTTGGCGATGTCGGCGACGATCAGGCCGAGATTGTGGGTGCGGCCGGTGATCAGTGCCCGGGCCGCCCGGTTGGGTCGGTAGCCCAGGCTCTCGGCGGTGGACAGCACGCGCGTGCGGGTCTCCGGGTTGACGAGGTGCGGCGCGGAGAACGTGCGCGACACCGTCGACACGTGGACGCCGGACGCCCTCGCGACATCCCGGATGGTGACCGGCACCTTTGCCCCCGCTCTGCGTGATCTTGTGACCTGGGTCTCGACAGTGGAGCCATTAATGCAAACGGTTGCGGTGGTGTCAACGGCGCTGAAACCAGGTTTGCGCTTTCCTGCCGAGCAATCTCGGGTAAACCGGACAAGGCGTTGACGGGCCTTGGTCTCTCCGCGATAGTTCGCTGCAAACGTTTGCTTAGCCAGAGAGGTTCATGGATGCGTCGGCGTTACGCGATCGTGGGGACCGGGGCACGTGCCGAGCTGTTCGTCCGGGCCCTCGCGGTCGAGCACGCCGACACCGCCGAACTCGTCGGGATGGCCGACCCCAACCCGGCCCGGCTGGCGCTCTACCGCGCCAGGCTCGCCGAGTGGGGCGCACCCGAGGTGCCGGTGTACCCGGCGGCGGAGTTCGCCACGATGCTCGACAAGGAGCGGGTCGACGTCGCCGTGGTCACCACGGTCGACCGCTACCACGACGAGTACGTGGTGGCCGCCCTGAACGCCGGCTGCGACGCCATCACCGAGAAGCCGATGACCGTCGACGCGCCGAAGTGCCGGCGCATCCTCGACGCCGTCCGCGACACCGGCCGCCACGTGGGCGTCACGTTCAACTACCGGTACAACCCCCTGCACGAGGCGGTGCGGCGGGTGCTCGCCGACGGCGAGATCGGCCAGGTGGGCTCGGTCCACTTCGAATGGCTCCTCGACGTGCGCCACGGCGCCGACTACTTCCGCCGCTGGCACCGCGACAAGGCCAACTCCGGCGGGCTGCTGGTGCACAAGGCCAGCCACCACTTCGACCTGGTGAACTGGTGGCTCGGCGACGACCCGGTCGACGTGTACGCCGCCGGCCGGCTGTTCTTCTACGGCCCCGAGGGCGGCGCCCGGCACGGCTACGCACGCACCTACGCGCGGGCCCACGGGGCGGCCGCCGCGGTGGGCGACCCGTTCGCGCTGAGCCTGGCGGACAACCCCCGGCTGCGTGAGCTGTACCTCGACGCCGAGTCGCACGACGGCTACCACCGCGACCAGAACGTCTTCGCACCCGGCGTCAGCATCGAGGATGATCTGGCGGTGCTGGTCCGCTACACGAGCGGCGCGTCGATGACGTACCACCTCACCGCGTACGCACCCTGGGAGGGCTACCGGGTGATGTTCAACGGAAGCAAGGGCCGGCTCGAACTGGAGGTCGTCGAGAGCGACCATGTTTCTCCCGAAGCGGCCGGTGGCGTGAAAGGTTCACCGGTGCACGGCGTCGAGGCCGCGCCGGAACGGGGGAGGGCGAGCCTGGTGGTGCGGCCGTTCTGGGCGCCGCCGCGTGCGGTCCCCGTCGACGGGTACGTCCGGCACGGGCACGGCGGTGCCGACGCGCGGATGCTCACCGACCTGCTCTCGCCACGCGGCGGCCCCGACGCGTTGGGCCGGGCCGCCACCGCCAAGGACGGCGCGCGGGCCCTGCTGGTCGGACTCGCCGCCAACGAATCCCTCTCCACCGGCCGCCCCGTGCGGGTCGCCGACCTGTTGGACCTGACCGAGGAGCCGTCCCGTTGACCGATCGTGCCGCCAACGACACACTCCGGCCCGCGAGCGGTGCCGGGCGCCCCGGAGCGGTCGCTGATCAGCTGTTCCCCGCCGAGCCCGGCGTCCGCGCCATCGCCCGCGAGCTGTACGGCCACGCCAAGGACCTGCCGTTGATCAGCCCGCACGGGCACGTCGATCCGGCGATCCTGGCCGAGGACCTGCCGTTCCCGGATCCGGCGCGGCTGATCGTGGTGCCCGATCACTACATCACCCGGATGCTCGCCAGCCAGGGTGTGCCGCCGGCCGACCTGGGGGTGCCGAGCCTCGACGGGACCCCGGTGGAGTCCGACGGGCGGGTCATCTGGCGGCGGCTGGCCGAGCACTGGTACCTGTTCCGCGGCACGCCGTCGCGGCTGTGGACCGAACGGGTCTTCCGCGAGGTGTTCGGGGTGGAGACGCCGTTCGGGCCGGCAACCGCGGATCTCGTGTACGACGCGATCGCCGCCCGGCTCCAGGAGCCGGAGTTCCGGCCGCGGGCGCTGTTCGGGCGCTTCAACCTGGAGGTGCTGGCCACGACCGAGGGGCCGCTGTCGGACCTGTCGCCGCACGCGAAGCTGGCCGCCGACGGGTGGGGCGGGCCGGGCGGCCGGGTCATCACGACGTTCCGCCCCGACGACCTGGTCGACGTCGAGTGGCCGGGCTGGGCCGACCGGGTGCGGCAGCTCGGCTCGCTGACCGGCCGCGACGTCTCCTCCTACGCCGGCTTCCTCGACGCGCTGCGGGTGCGCCGCGAGGCCTTCCTCGCCGCCGGGGCCACCTGCTCGGACCACGGGCACCCGACCGCGCACACCGGGTGGGTGTCCGATGTGGACGCGCTGTATCGGGCGGCCCTGGGCGGGAGCACCGAGCGGGCCGAGGAGTTCCGCGGGCACATGCTCATGGAGTTCGCCCGGATGTCCACAGAGGACGGTCTGGTGATGCAGCTGCATCCCGGCGCCGACCGCAACCACAACAAGGCCCTGTTCGCCAGGCACGGGCGCGACGTCGGCGGCGACATCCCCACCGCCACCGACTACGTGCGTGGGCTGCGGCCGCTGCTCGACGAGTTCGGGACCGACCCCCGGTTCCGGATCGTGCTGTACACGCTGGACGAGACGACGTTCACCCGCGAACTGGCACCGCTGGCCGGCGGCTACCCGGCCGTCTTCCTCGGTGCGCCGTGGTGGTTCCTGGACAGCCCCGAGGGGCTGCGGCGCTTCCGCGAGACGGTCACCGAGACGGCCGGCTTCTACAACACCTCCGGGTTCGTCGACGACACCCGGGCGTTCTGCTCCATCCCGGTGCGCCACGACGTCGCGCGGCGCATCGACGCCGGGTTCCTCGCCCGGCTGGTCGCCGAGGGGCGGCTGCCGCTCGACGAGGCCGCCGAGACCATCGCCGACCTCGCGTACCACCTACCCAGGAAAGTCTTCCGCTTGGAGAAGAACTCATGAGGATCGTCGCCGTCGACGTCCACGACGTCCGGTTCCCCACCGCCGCCGCGGGGGACGGGTCCGATGCCATCAACCGGGGTGATTACTCGGCCACGTACGTGCGGGTGCGCACCGACTCCGGCCCGACCGGTTCGGGGCTGACGTTCACCAACGGGCGCGGCAACGAGATCACCTGCGCGGCCGTGCGCGCCCTCGCCCACCACGTCGTCGGCCGTGACCTCGACGACCTGGCCGCCCACCAGGTCGAGTTCTGGCGCAGCATCACCGCCGACCCGCAGCTGCGCTGGATCGGACCGGAGAAGGGCGTCATCGCGATGGCGGCCGGCGCGCTCGTGAACGCCGTCTGGGACCTGCGCGCCCGGGTCGCCGGCAAGCCGATGTGGCGCTTCCTCGCCGAGCTGACCGCCGAGGAACTCGTCGCGTCGATCGACTTCCACCACATCACCGACGCCATCACCCCCGAGGAGGCGCTGGCCCTGCTGGAGAAGCAGGCCGCCGGCTACGAGGAACGCCTGGCTCTCCTGGAGAAGGACGGCTTCCCCTCGTACACCACGAGCGTCGGCTGGCTCGGCTACCCCGACGAGAAGGTGCGGGAGCTGACCCGCACGGCCGTCGCCGAGGGCTGGCGGGCGGTGAAGATGAAGGTGGGCGGGCCGATCGCGGACGACGTCCGCAGGGCGGAGATCATCCGTTCGGAGATCGGGCCGGACGCCCTTCTCATGATGGATGCCAACCAGGTGTGGGACGTCGACGAGGCGATCGCCAACATGGCCCGGCTGCGGCCGTTCGACCCGTACTGGATCGAGGAACCGACGCACGCGGACGACGTGCTGGGCCACGCCCGCATCGCGCGTAACGTAGCGCCGATCCGCGTCGCCACCGGCGAGGTCGCCGCCAACCGGGTCATCTTCAAGCAGCTGCTGCAGGCCGACGCGATCGGCGTGTGCCAGGTCGACGCCTGCCGGGTCGCCGGGGTCAACGAGGTGCTGTCGATCCTGCTGCTGGCCGCGAAGTACGGCGTTCCGGTGTGCCCGCACGCCGGCGGGGTCGGGCTGTGCGAGTACGTGCAGCACCTCGCGATCTTCGACTTCCTGCGGGTCGGCGGTTCGCTCGACGGGCGGATGGTGGAGTACGTCGACCACCTGCACGAGCACTTCACCGACCCGGTGCGCACCAGGAACGGCCGATATCTCCTGCCCACGAGACCGGGCTACAGCGTCGAGCTGAAGCCGGAGTCGATCAAGCAGTTCAGCTTCCCGGACGGGCCGGCATGGGCCTGAGCCTGTCCACACTGGACACCGTGCCCCGGGAGAGCCGGCCGCCGGCCCTTCCGGGAGACCTCACGCCGGGGATCGTCCACATCGGACTCGGCGCCTTCCACCGGGCGCACCAGGCGGTCTACACCCAGGCGGCGGGCGGCTGGGGGATCGTCGGCGTGGCGCCGCGCTCCCGCGACGTGCTGGACCGGCTGCGCGCCCAGGACGGGCTGTACAGCGTCGTCACCGTCGACGGCGACGGTTCCCGCGCCGACGTGATCGGTGTCCACTGTGGACTGCTGCACGGCGGTTCCGACCCGGACGCCGTGGTGGCCGCGATCGCCGACCCGCGCACCCGCGTGGTGACGCTGACCGTGACGGAGAAGGGCTACCGGCTCGACGCGGCCGGCAACCTGACCGTCGACGAGGGGCTGCGCGCCGAGCTGACCGGCGCCGCGCCACCGCTGTCGACGCCCGGGGCCCTGGTGCGCGGCCTGCTCGCGCGCGAGGCGGCCGGTGCCGGGCCGCTCGCCGTGCTCTGCAGCGACAACATGCGCGGCAACGGCGCGCGGCTGCGCGGCATGGTGACGCAGGCGCTGGGCGTGGCCGGACGCGGGGTGCCGGCGGGCATCTCGTTCCCCTCGGCGATGGTCGACCGGATCGTGCCCGCCACCACGTCGCGCACGCTGGACCTCGCCCACACGGCGCTCGGTGTCCCGGACGCCGCCCCGGTCACCGCCGAGCCGTTCATGCAGTGGGTGATCGAGGACGACTTCCCGGGCGGGCGGCCGCGGTGGGAACGCGCCGGTGCCATCCTCACCGACGACGTCGCCCCGTGGGAGAGCATGAAGCTGCGCGTGCTCCTCGGCGTCCACAGTGGACTCGCCTACCTCGGGGCGCTCGCCGGGGTCGAGACCATCGACCGGGCGCTCTCCCTGCCGGGCATGGTCGATCTGATGGAACGCCTCATCCGCGACGACATCGCCCCCACCGTGACCCCGCCGCCGGGGGTGACCGTGGTCGGGTACGGTGCCCAGGCGCTGCACCGCTTCGCGAACCCGGCGCTCGGCCACCGCACGCTCCAGGTGGCGATGGACGGCACGCAGAAGCTGCCGTACCGCCTCGTGGAGACCATTGTGGACGGTCGCCGGGCGGGCCTACCGATGGAGCTGGCGGCCCTGGTGCTCGCGGCGTGGATGCGCTTCACCCGCGGCACGGCCGACGACGGCAGCCCGCTCCCGCTGAACGACCCGCTGGCCGACCGGCTCCGCGGCGGGTCCACCGTGGACGAACTGCTCGCGATCGAGGAGGTCTTCCCGCCGGTGCTGCGGGAGGATCGGGAGTACGTCGCGCGGGTCGAACACTGGCTCGGCGCCCTGGAGAGCGGCGGCGCCGCCGACACGGTCAAGGCCGGCCATGGCTGAGCGGGTAGCGCTGGTCGGAGCGCTCGGGCACGGCCTGTGGCACCGGCGGGTCATCGAACGCCTGCGCGCGGCCGGCCGGGTCGAGCCCGTGGCGTTCTGCGACCGGCAGCCGTTGACCGACGCGGAGGACGCGCCGCTGCGCGACGTGCCCGTCTTCGACGATCACCGCCGGATGCTCGCCGCCACCAGGCCGGACGTCGTGGTCGTCTGCACGCCGCCGCACACCCACCTGCCGATCGCGCTCGACGTCGTCCACAGCGGCGCGGATCTCCTGCTCGAGAAGCCGCCGCTGGCCTCGTTGGCGGAGCACCGCCGGCTGACCGCCGAACTGCGCACCACCGGCCGCACCGCTCAGGTGGGCTTCCAGGCACTCGGTTCGCACGCGCTGCAACGCCTCTCCGCCGCGATCGCCGACGGCGAACTCGGCGACCTGTCCCGGCTCGGCGCGGTCGGCGCCTGGTGGCGGCCGGACGCCTACTTCACCCGTGCGCCCTGGGCCGGCAAGCGGTTCCTGGACGGGCGGCCGGTGATCGACGGTGCGCTGGTGAACCCGTTCGCGCACGCGCTCATGCAGGCCCTCGTGCTCGCCGGGCCGGCGGCGACCGCCCCGATGAGGCTCGAACTGGAGCGCTACCGCTCGCGTGCGATCGAGACCGACGACACGACGTTCGCGCGGGTGACGTTCGCCAGCGGCGTGGAACTGGTCGTCGCGGTCACGCTCGACTCCAGCGTCTTCCTGCCGGGCGAGATCGTCGTGACGGGCCACCGCCGCACGGCCGTGCTGGAGTACCCGACGGATCGCCTGCAACTGCCCGGCGACGACGAACCCGTGCACGTCCCCGGCCGCGACGGTCTCCTGGAGAACCTGCTCGACCACCGCGCCGACCCGGCGGTGGCGCTGATCGCGCCGCTGAGCCGCACGGCCGTGTTCACCACGCTGCTGGAGGCGATCGTCTCCGCGCCGGAGCCGGCCCGCATCCCGGCGCGGCACCTGCGGCCGCATCCGGACGGCGGCGGTTCGGCGGTCGAGGGGATCGACCGGCTGGTCCGGAAGGTTGTCACGCGACACCGTTTGCCGAGCGAGCTGAACGTCTCCTGGGCGGCCGCTCCGCACCGGGTCGTGCTGGACCGGTGGCGGCCGATAGTAGGGAGCGAATCTCGTGCGGGCTGACGTGCCGGGCCTCGATGTGGTGTGCGTGGGCGAGAGCATGGTGGTGCTGACGCCCGAGCCGCTCGGTTCGCTGCGCGGCGCCGAGACGTTGCGGCGCGGGCTCGGCGGCGCGGAGTCCAATGTGGCCGGTTACCTCGCCCCGCTCGGCGTGCGCGTGGCGTGGGCGGGCCGGGTCGGCGCGGACCCGTTCGGGGCGTTCGTGCACGAGAGCATCGCCGCCTCCGGTGTGGACTGCCGTTGGGTGGTCACGGATCCGGAGGCCCCGACCGGCATCTACTTCAAGGACCCCGGCCGCGGTGTCCACTACTACCGCAGGGGTTCGGCCGCCTCCCGCCTCGGCCCTCCACTGTGGAACGTCATCAGCGCGGGCACACCCCGCTGGGTGCACCTGACCGGCATCACGCCCGCCCTGTCGGACTCGTGCCGCAGCCTCGTCGAGACGGCCCTGCACCGGCGTGCGGTGCCGGGTGCGGCGGTCTCCTTCGACGTGAACTACCGCCCCGCGCTCTGGTCCCCGGACACCGCCGCCCCGGTGCTGCGCGACCTGGCCTCCCGCGCCGATCTGGTGCTCGTGGGCCTGGACGAGGCGCAGGCGCTGTGGGGCTGTGCGACGGCCGAGGACGTGCGCGCACTGCTGCCCGAGCCGCCGACCCTGGTGGTCAAGGACGGGGCGGTCGGCGCGACGGCCTTCGACGCCGGGGGCCCCACGTTCGTCCCGGCGAACGCCGTCGACGTGGTCGAACCGGTCGGCGCCGGCGACGCGTTCGCGGCCGGGTATCTCTTCGGCACCCTGCGGAACGTCCCGCAGGAGGCGCGGCTGCGGCTGGGGCACGCCCTCGCCGGGGTCGCGCTGCGCACCACGGGCGACGTCGGCGCCGCCCCGCCGGCCGACGCCCTGCTGGCCGCGGCCGGCATCTCCACCCCCTCCTAAGCCCAGGAGTTTCCATGCGCCTGCGCATCCCCCTCGCCATCGCATTGGCCGCCGCTCTCTTACCTGCCCTGCCGGCCTCGGCCGCCGCCGACACCCCGAGCGCCGCCGCCCTGGCGCTCGCCCGCCAGACGCTGCCCGCCAACGACGGCTGGGCCTCGTCCGGAACGGGCACCACCGGTGGCGCCGCCGCCACACCCGACCGGATCTCGGTCGTGCGCACCCGCGACGAACTCGTCGCCGCCCTCGACGCCACCTCGACCGTGCCGCGCATCGTGTTCGTCGCCGGCACCGTCAACGCCAACGTCGACGCCGCCAACAAGCCGCTGACCTGCGCCGACTACGCGGATCCGGAGTACAGCCTCGACGCGTACCTGGCCGCCTACGACCCGGCGGTGTGGGGCCGCGCGACGCGCCCGTCCGGCCCGCTGGAGGAGGCGCGGGTGCGTTCGGCCCGCAACCAGAGCGCGCGCGTGCAGCTCAAGGTCGGCGCCAACACGACGATCGTGGGCCTGCGCAACGCCCGCATCATCGGCGGCAACCTGCTGGTCGACCGGGTCGATAACGTGATCATCCGGAACCTGACCGTCGAGGACTCCGCGGACTGCTTCCCCGCGTGGGACCCGACCGACGGCGCGGCGGGGAACTGGAACTCCCTCTACGACACCGTCACGCTCACCGGCGCCACGCACGTGTGGGTCGATCACAGCACGTTCAGCGACGGGAACAACCGGGACGCGAACCAGCCGCTGCACTTCGGCCGGCCGTACCAGGCGCACGACGGGGCGCTGGACGTGATCCGGGCGTCGGACCTGGTCACGATCTCGTACAACACCTTCCAGGAGCACGACAAGACGATGCTCATCGGCTCCACGAACACGGTCGGGGCCGACGTCGGCAAGCTGCGCGTCACGCTGCACCACAACCGGTTCGCGAACGTGGGCCAGCGGGCGCCCCGGATCCGCTTCGGGCAGGTCGACCTCTACAACAACTACTTCTACGCCACCGACGAGGACGACTACTCGTACTCCTGGGGCATCGGGGTCTACTCGGCCCTCTACGCCGAGAACAACTTCGTGCTGCGCAGCGCCGACCTCGCTCTGGACGAGTTCGTGTACGACTGGGGCGGAACGGCGTTCACCGAGATCGGCACCTGGAGCACGATCGGCACGCAGCGGCCCACGGCCGTCAGCCTGCGCGCGGCGTACAACGCCACCCACGACCCGGACCTGGGCGGGGACGCCGGGTGGGTGCCGGTCCTGCGGGCGGGGCCGGTCCTGCCGGCGACCGAGGTGCCCGCCGCGGTGACCGCATCGGCCGGCGCCGGAAAGATCCGAATCTAAGGCAAAGTTCGAAACTATCGGTCCCCGGTGGGTCTAGGCCCATCGGGGACCGGCGTTTATCGTTAGGAAAGCGCTTACCTCGCACCACAGATCGAGAGGGAACCACTCATGCAGCGAAGGACCGTGGGCGTCGTCGTCAACGGCGTCACCGGCCGGATGGGCTACCGGCAGCACCTCGTCCGGTCCCTGCTGGCGATCCGCGAGCAGGGCGGCCTGCCGACCCGGGACGGGCACGTCATCTGGCCGGAGCCCGTGCTCGTCGGGCGCAACGCCACCCGGCTGGGGGAGATCGCCGACCGCCACGGCCTCACCGAGTGGACCACCGACCTGGCGGCCGCGCTGGCCCGGCCCGACGTTGAGATCTACTTCGACGCGCAGCTCACCTCGCTGCGGGAGAAGGCCATCCGGCAGGCGATCGACGCCGGCAAGCACATCTACACGGAGAAGCCGCTCGCCGAGGGCACCACCGCCGCGAAGGAGCTGGCCGTCGCCGCCGACGCGGCCGGGGTCCGGCACGGGGTGGTGCAGGACAAGCTGTTCCTGCCGGGGCTGCGCAAGCTGAAGCGCCTCATCGACGGCGGCTTCTTCGGCCGCATCCTGTCGGTGCGCGGCGAGTTCGGCTACTGGGTGTTCGAGGGCGACTGGCAGCCGGCCCAACGCCCGTCGTGGAACTACCGCACCGGCGACGGCGGCGGCATCGTGATGGACATGTTCCCGCACTGGAACTACGTGCTCGAGGAGCTGTTCGCGCCGGTGCGCGCCGTGTCGGCCACCATCGCCACGCACCTCGACGCGCGGGTCGACGAGCAGGGCGAGACGTACCGGGCCGACGCCGACGACGCCGCGTACGCGGTCTTCGAGCTCGAGGGTGGCATCGTCGCCCAGCTCAACTCGTCGTGGTGCGTGCGCGTGTTCCGCGACGAACTGGTGGAGTTCCAGGTGGACGGCACCGAGGGGAGCGCCGTGGCGGGGCTGCGCCGCTGCCGGGCCCAGCACCGTTCGGTGACGCCGAAGCCGGTGTGGAACCCGGATCTGCCGGCGACGGAGAAGTTCCGGGAGCAGTGGGCCGAGGTGCCGGACAACGAGGAGTTCGACAACGGGTTCAAGGTGCAGTGGGAGGCGTTCCTGCGGCACGTCGTCGAGGGGGCGCCGTTCCGTTGGGACTTCCACTCGGGAGCGCGCGGCGTGCGCCTCGCCGAACTGGGCCTCGAGTCCGCCCGCACCGGCCGCCGCGTCGAGGTGCCCGCATGAGCGGACGCTTGCGGGAGCGAATCATCGGCACTGTCCGCTGCGCGTCTCAGGGCGCCGGGGAGCGAAGCGAGGCGGCGTCATGAGCGGGGTACGACTGCCGGACGGGTCGGTGCACACGTTCGGCGGCGGAACGGCGTTCGCGTCGAGCCACGCCGCGCCGAAGAAGCGGATCGCCTTCGCCGCCGCGCACGTGGTGGCCCGCCCGACCGGGGAGACCGTGCCCGGCGCACCCGCCGAACTGGACTGGAGGGCGACGCTGGCGTTCCGGCGGCACCTGTGGGCGCTGGGGCTCGGGGTCGCCGAGGCGATGGACACCGCGCAGCGCGGCATGGGCCTGGACTACCCCGTGACGCGCGAACTGATCCGCCGCAGCGCCGCCGAGGCCCGCGCCGACGGTGGGCGCATCGTGGCCGGGGTGGGCACCGACCAGCTCCCCACCGGCCCGGCCGGCCTGGCCGACATCCGCCGCGCCTACGCCGAACAGCTCGCCGACGTGCGCGAGTCCGGTGCGGTGCCGGTGCTCATGTGCAGCCGCCAGCTGGCCGCCGCCGCGCGGGACGCCGACGACTACCTGAGCGTCTACGGCGAACTGATCGCCGCCAGCGACGTTCCGGTGGTGCTGCACTGGCTGGGGGAGATGTTCGACCCGGCGCTCGCGGGCTACTGGGGAACGTCCGACGTCGACACCGCGACCGAGACCGTGCTGACGCTCATCAAGGCGCACTCCGCGAAGGTGGACGGCATCAAGGTGTCGCTGCTGGACGCGGCGCACGAGGTGGCGTTGCGGCGTCGCCTGCCGGCCGGCGTGCGCCTGTACACCGGGGACGACTTCAACTATCCGGAGCTGATCCGGGGCGACGCCGAGGGCTGGTCCGACGCGCTGCTGGGCATCTTCGACCCGATCGCGCCGGCCGCGTCGGCCGCGCTCGCCGCGCTCGACCGGGACGACGCGGCCGAGTACGACCGGATCCTCGCGCCGACCGTCCCGCTGTCGCGGCACATCTTCGCGGCGCCGACGTTCTACTACAAGACCGGCATCGTCTTCCTGGCCTGGCTCGCCGGGCATCAGGACCACTTCCTGATGGTCGGCGGGCTCCACAGTGGACGGTCGGTGCCGCACCTCGTGCGCGCCGCCGTGCTCGCCGACGCCGCCGGGCTCATCCCGGATCCGGACCTCGCCGCCGCGCGGCTGCGGGCGTTCCTCACAGTGGCGGGGGTTCAGCAATGAGCGAGCGGGAAACACTCAGTGACCGGTTCGCTTTCAACCAGGCGACCGCCAAGTACTGGGCGATGGACGAGCTCATCGCGGGATGCGTCGCCTCCGGTGTGCGTCACGTCGGGCTCTGGCGGGAGAACGTCGCCGAGTACGGCCTCGATCGCACCGCGAAGGAGGTGCGCGCCGCGGGGCTGTCGGTGAGCACGCTGTGCCGGTCGGGCTTCTTCGAGCGGGACGGCTGGTTCGACGACAACCGGCGCGCGATCGACGAGGCCGCGGCCCTCGGGACGGGTGTCCTGGTGCTGGTCTCCGGCGGGCTTCGCGAGGGTTCGCGGGACATCGCCGGCGCCCGCCGCCACGTGGCCGACGCCGTCGCCGAACTGGTCCCGCACGCCGTCGCCGCCGGCGTGACCCTCGCGGTGGAGCCGCTGCACCCGATGTTCTGCTCCGACCGGTGCGTGATCAGCACGTTCGCCCAGGCGATGGCGATCGCGTCGCAGCATCCGGTCGGCGCGGTGGGCGTCTGCGTCGACACCTATCACCTCTGGTGGGACGACACCGTCCTGCCCGAACTGGTCGCCGCCGGCCCGCGCGTCGCCACCTACCAGCTCGCGGACTGGATCACGCCGCTGCCGGCAGGGGTGCTCACCGGGCGCGGGCTGCCCGGGCAGGGCTGCGTGGACTTCGACGCGTTCCATGTCGCGGTGGAACGGGCCGGATACACCGGACCGATCGAGGTGGAGATCTTCAACGACGAGCTGTGGGCCAGGCCGGGTGCGGAGATCCTCGCGGACACGCTCAAGGCGTTCCATAGAGTGGTCTCCGATGACTGAGAACCTGGCGGCACACGGGCGGATCGTCCTCATCCTGCGGGATCTGGGGGTGGCGGAGACCGTGCGGCGCGCGCGAGAGGCATGGGACGCGGGCATCGGGCTGGTCGAGGTGACCGCGGACGGCGAGGAGGCGGTCGCGGCGGTCCGCGCGACCGTCGCCGCCGCCGAGGGCCGTCCCGTTCTCGCCGGAACGGTGTTGAGCCCGGCCGTCGCCCTGGAGGTGGCTTCGCTCGGGGTCGCCGCCACGGTGGCGCCCGGGCTGGACGAGGCCGTGGTGTCGGCCAGCATGTCGGCGGGCGTGCCGCACGTGCCGGGCGTCGCGACGGCGACGGAGATCCAGCGCGCCGTGTCGCTGGGGTGCACGCTGCTCAAGGGCTTCCCCGCCGGGAGCCTCGGACCGGGGTGGTTCAAGACCGTGCGGGGGCCGTTCCCCCGGGTGCGTTTCATGGCGACGGGCGGCCTGACGCCCGCGACGGCGCCGGAGTACTTCGCGGCCGGGGTGTCGATGATCGGGTTCGGCGGCGGGGGCGGGGACCTCTCGGCGCTGGTCGCTCTGAGTGATCGCGGAGACGCGGTTACTGGCGCGTAGTGATAATGGCCCCACTATCGGATTTGATTTTGGGGCGGGGCCGGCACGCTTTGTAGCATCGCGGACTTAACCGCTCACGTGCCGCTCCGCCTCCCCGGAGGGCACCCTGGACCGTCGACAGGGGCCTGAGATGGAAGACCGGCGTGCCCGCTGGCAGACCGCGCCGTTACCTAGGGTCACTGACCCCGATCCGGAGCGTTACCGCTCGCATCGATCCGGGGGAAGGCGCCGGGGCAGCCGATGGCACTGGCTGCTGTGGCTCCCGGTGATCATCGCACTGTTCCCGGCGATCTTCAATCGCGCCGAGCCGACGTTGATGGGGCTGCCCTTCTACTACTGGGGGCAGCTGGCGTTCGCGCTGCTCTGCGCGGTGCTCACCGCCGTCGTGCACCTCGCCACGAAGGGACGGTGACGTGGTGGTACCCGCACAGCACTCCACCGAGTTCTGGATCTTCATGGCGACGTTCGTGGGGATCGCGGTCACCGGCCTGCTCGCCGCGCGCTGGCGCCCTGCCCAGAACGTGCACACCCTGGAGGAATGGGGCCTCGGCGGTCGGGCGTTCGGCAACTGGGTGACGTTCTTCCTGCTCAGCGGCGACGTCTTCACCGCCTACACGTTCGTCGCGCTGCCCACGCTGGTCTTCGGGCTCGGCGGCATCGGCTTCGGGATGACCTACTTCGCGATCGCCTTCCCGATGGTGTTCGTGCTGCTGGCCCGCTTCTGGTCGGTGTCGCACGTGCACGGGTTCGTGACGCCGGCCGAGTTCGTCCGGGCGCGTTTCGGTTCCCGCTCGCTGGCCGCCGGCATCGCGATCACCGGCATCGTCGCCACCATGCCGTACATCGCGCTGCAGCTCGTCGCCATCGAGGCGGTCTTCACCGTCATGGGGCTGCCGCGCGGCCTGCCGCTCACGATCGCGTTCGCGGTGCTGGCGCTGTTCACGTTCGTCTCCGGGCTGCGTGCGCCGGCACTGATCTCCATCGTCAAGGACGCGCTCGTGGTGTGGACCGTGCTGACGGTTCTGCTGATCGTCTTCACCCGGGACGGCGGCTGGGCCACCGTGACGAAGGCGGCCGACACGCGGTTCAACGCGTCGCCGAACCCGATCGACGGGCTCTTCCTCCTGCCGGACAACTACCTGCAGTACGTCACCTCGGCGATGGGCGCGGCGGTCGCGCTCTTCCTCTACCCGCACACGCTGACCGCGGCGCTCGCCGCCAAGAACCGTTCCACGCTGCGGCGCAACCTGGCCGTCATGCCGCTGTACTCGCTGACCCTGGGCATCCTCGCCCTCGCCGGGCTCGTGGCCATCCTGGACGGGGTCCGGCCGCTCGACGGCGACGGCAACACCGTGCTGCCCCTGTGGTTCGACAAGGCGTTCCCGGACTGGGCTGCGGCGCTGGCGTACTCGGCCATCGCGGTCGGGGCCATGGTGCCCGCGGCCATCATGTCCATCGCCGTCGCGAACCTCTTCACCCGCGACGTGTACCGCGTGTACATCAAGCCGGACGCGACACCCGGGCAGGAGACCCGGGTCAGCCGGATCGTCTCGCTGGGCGCGAAGATCGGCGCCGTCCTGGTGATCCTGCTGATCGACACGCAGTTCGCCTTCGACCTGCAGCTCATCGGCGGCGGGTTCATCCTGCAGACGCTGCCGGCCGTGGCGTTCGGGTTGTACACCGCGTGGTTCCACCGGTATGCCCTGTTCGCGGGGCTCGTCGCGGGGCTGGTCACCTGCCTGGCGCTGCTCTACGACGTTCCACAGCTGGGTGGACCGGACGGCCGGACCGTGGTCCGTGAACATTTCGGCGGGTCGGCCTGGCCGTTGTCGAATCTCGGGATCGACACGAACGCGAGCGTCTACGTCGGATTCATCGCGCTCGCGATCAACCTGATCGTGATCGTCGTCGGTACCCCGCTATTGCGGGCACTGGGCGTGAAAGACGGCACCGACAAAACCGACGCGCGCGACTATTACGCCGACGAGGGCGACGAACGGGTGCGCCGATTGACCGACCTGTTGGACGGCGAATCGGAGAGCGAGGGGCACCCGTCCGGACAACACTCCTGGTCCGGACGGGCGACATATTGACGTTCGTACTGTGGCCGTGACCAAAATGAGACTTGTTCACACCGTCCGTATCGGCTTTAAGATCACCGAGTCGCACGGCGGGTGACGGACCGGAAAAGGGACCGCTGGGCGTTTGCCTCCCAGAAAAGGAGGGGCCCAGTGGAGCCCGCCCATCGCCCCCGACACGGCGCACCCGAGCCCTACGACCCGTACGACGGGGCGGGTGGGTGGCAGCCCGACCCGGCGGAATCCGCGTACGGACCGGCGCGGACCGGGTTCGGGGACGGGCGGGTGCCGGCGTACGGCGAGGTGATCCCGCAACGGCCGCAGGACGCCTATCCCGCGGCTCCCTATCCCGTGGACGCCTACCCGTCGGGCTCCTACTCGGCGGGTGTGGCTCAGCCGACGGGCTCGGCGTACCGGGAGGCCCATTACCGGGACGGCTCCTATCGGGACGGCCCGTCCGGTCGCGACGCGTACGGCGGCGGCCGGCCGGGGCGCAACCGGACCCGTGCGCTCGACCGGAGCAAGTGGCACTGGCTGCTGTTCGTGCCCGTGGTCGTGGCGCTCTTCCCGCCGCTGTTCAACCGGATCGAGCCGACCCTCATGGGGCTGCCCTTCTACTACTGGGGACAACTGGCGTTCGCGCTCTTCACCTGCGTGACGATCGCGTTCGTCCACGTTGCCACGAAGCCCCGCCGCGATGGGTGACCTCCTCGGGAACCTCGACGGCCACGAGGTTCAGCTGGCGATCTTCGGGTTCTGCTTCCTGCTGGTGACCGTGATGGGCTTCGCCGCCGGCCGGTGGCGCCCCACCCAGGACGTGCACACCCTGGAGGAGTGGGGGCTGGGCGGCCGCGCGTTCGGCAACTGGGCGACGTTCTTCCTGCTCAGCGGCGACGTCTACACGGCGTACACGTTCGTCGCCGTGCCGACCCTGGTGTACGGCGTGGGCGCGGCGGGGTTCTTCCCGGTGTCGTTCCTGGTGATCGTGTACCCGATCGTCTTCGTCGTGCTGAGCCGGTTCTGGTCGGTGTCGCACGTGCACGGGTTCGTGACACCGGCCGAGTTCGTCCGGGCGCGCTTCGGGTCGCGGGCGCTCGCGCTGGCCGTCGCGATCACCGGCATCCTCGCCACGATGCCCTACATCGCGCTGCAACTGGTCGGGCTCGAAGCGGTGTTCAAGGTGCTCGGGCTGCCGCCGGGCTGGCCGCTGACGATCGCGTTCGTGGTGCTGGCGCTGTACACGTTCAACTCGGGGCTGCGTGCGCCGGCGCTCATCTCGATCGTCAAGGACACGCTGGTGCTGTGGACCGTGCTGGCGATCCTGCTGGTCGTGTTCACCCGCGACGGGGGCTGGGCGTCGGTCATCAAGACGGCCGGGGCGCGGTTCGCCGAGACGCCGTCGCAGTCCGACGGGCTGCTGCTGCCGGGCAGCGGCCAACTCAACTACGTGACGCTCGCGCTCGGGTCGGCCCTGGCGCTGTTCCTGTACCCGCACACCATGACCGCGGCGCTGGCCGCCCGGAACCGTTCCACGCTGCGGCGCAATCTCGCCGTCATGCCGCTGTACACGCTCACGCTCGGCGTGGTCATGCTCGCCGGGTTCGCCGCTCTTCTCGACGGGGTCACCCCGATCGGCGGGGACCGCAACACCGTGGTGCCGCTGTGGTTCGACAAGGCGTTCCCGGACTGGGCGGCGGGGCTGGCGTTCGCGGCGATCGGCGTGGGCGCCATGGTGCCGGCCGCCATCATGTCCATCGCCGCCGCGAACCTCTTCACCCGCGACATCTACAAGGAGTACATCCGACCCGACGCCACACCCCGGCAGGAGACGCAGGTCAGCAAGTTCGCGTCGCTGACCGTGAAGTTCGGGGCGGTGCTGGTGATCCTGGTGCTCGACACGCAGTTCGCCATCGACCTGCAGCTCATCGGTGGGGTGTTCGTCATGCAGACCCTGCCGGCGGTGGCGCTCGGCCTGTACACGAACTGGTTCCACCGCTGGGCCCTGATCGGCGGCTGGATCCTCGGCCTGCTCACCGGGCTCGTGATGCTGTACCAGGTTCCGCAGATCGGCGGCGCGGACGGCAGGACGGTGCTGCGCGAGCACTTCGGCGGGTCGGCGTGGCCGCTCTCGCACCTCGGGTTCGACACGACGGCCACCATCTACGTCGGCGTCGTGGCCCTCGCCGCGAACATCCTCGTCGCCGCCGTCCTCACGCCGGTGCTGCGCGGGCTCGGGGTACCGGACGGCGTGGACCGCACCGACCCGCGCGACTACGTCGCCGACGAGGGCGACGCGCGGGTGAAGCGCATGACGGAGATCCTGGACGGGACGCCTCCGCAGGCGGCCGAGTACGTGCCGCTCCCCGGGACGGAACCGACGGGGTCGCGCCCGACGCTGGGGCAGCGCTGGCCGACGACATCCGCCCGCCGCCAACGCTGACCCCGCCGCCCGCGTCGACGCCGGCGGCGCTCCGGACTAGCGGGTCACCGCGCGGAGCAGCCGAGCCGCCCGGTCGCGGACCGGTTCGCGCCCCGCCCACCACAGCCCGGCGAGCCCGACCCCGACCAGCACACCCCACCGCTGGTGCGCGTCCGTCCAGCGGGCGTCGCCCGGCGGCACGATCAGCGCCCACCCGTACGGCAGCTGGAACGCCACCACCACCCCGAACACCACCACCGGCGCCGCGACCGGCCCGGCGCGCCCGCTCTCGGCACCACGCACCGTGCCGGCGGCCACGGCCAGCGCGCCGCACACCAGCGCGGCGGCCTCCACCGTGAGCGCACCGACCGGCAGCCGCGCCGGCGCGGTCAGCGCGCTGCCCACGATCGCCAGCGCGGCACCCCACCAGAGCGCCAGCACCGGGACCACGAGCGCGAGCCGGACGCCGAGCCGCGCACCCCGGCCCACCGCGACGACCCGGGTGGTCCGCACGGCCGGGTCGTCCAGCAGGAACGCCGCCCCGAGCGCACCGCAGACGGCCGCCATCCGCAGCAGCGTCGCCGCATCGGCCGGCCCGAGCTTGTCGAACAGCCGCGACGCCGCGCCGGCCATCGCCAGTCCCACGCCCGCACCGACCCCGAACGGCAGCCACCCGACGACCCGCCCGGTGGGCCGCAACAGCGCTTGCAGGGTCGCCGCGCGTCCGGCCCGGGTCACCGGCAGGACCACCCGTCGTCGACGACCTTCGGCGCCGGCAGCCCGAGCAACTCCGCGGCGCGCGGCAGCGTGGTCCCCTCGGCGGTCAGCTCCGTCCAGTTCTCCCGGACCCGCGCACCCACCTCCGCGGTGGGCCGGGACAGCAGCGCCGTCGCCAGCGAGATCTCGGCGTCCGGCACCAGGATCCCGGCCCCGATCTCGCCCTCGGGGAAGCTGACGCCGCCGAAGGACATCGCGTCGATCCGCTCCAGTCCGGCGCGGGTCAGCGGCGTGGCCTGACCGGCGATCCAGGTCACCACCACGCCGAGGCCGCCGCACAGGGTGCTGAGGGCCGCGGGGTCGCCCGTGATGAGGGTGTAGGCCAGGCGCGCGGCGAACCCGGTCTCCGTCCCGTCGCCCCACCGGGTGCCGATACCCACCGCGCCCGGCGTGCCGGCGGCGGCATCGTCCGCGCGCCACTTCGCCACCGGCACGCCGGCCGGATCGCCGAGTGCGCCCCGGGTGCCCGCGATCGCCCGCTGACGCACCGCCAGCGGACGGTTCGTCAACTCGGGCGGCATCTCCCGCAGCACGCCCTGCGTCACGGCGGACCACTCGTCGATCCACGGCACGAACTCCTCGAACGCGCAGTACGTGACCCGTTCGACGACGCGGCACGTCTGGAGCGCGGGCTGCTGCCGCGCGGCCGCGGTACGCAGGCCGTCCCGCGTGGAGGCCGTCTGCACGACGACGGCGGCGACGGTGAGGACGAGCGACACCGCGCCGGCCACCAGCACCCGCGTGGAACGGCCACCGCGCACGGCCAGCGCCGCCACCCCGATCAGGGCGGCGAGGCCGGTCAGGTACAGCAGGTGCAGGCCGGACGGCCAGGTCAGCAGGGCCTGCGGCGGCGGCAGGAACATCGGGTCGGTGATGTCGACCGTCATCGCGTACGGCACGAAGCTGTCGGTGGCCGCCTGCACGCTGGCGAAGACCAGCAGGATCGCGCCGCTCACCACCACGAGGAGCGGGGCCACCACGACGGAACGCCACAGCCGCCCGAGCAGCACGCCGACGCCGCCCATCAGCAGCACCAGCACCGGCACCGTCGCCACCTCGTACGGGTCGAGCCGCCCGACCGCCCCCGGCGCGAACGCCAACACGCCCACGTAGATCACCGCGAGCAGCGCGCCGACCAGCGCCACCGGCACGAGGGCCAGCAGGAGCGCGGCGACGCGCAGCCGCTCGGGCAGCACCAGCACCGCGAACTGCTGCTCGGTCCCGAACCGGCGCGCGCGCAGCACGGCGAAGTTGGCGGCGATCAGGGCCGCGCCGCCGAGCACGAGCTGCATCGCCAGTTGCAACCCGCGCGGCGGCTCGTGCAGCAGGCCGAAGCGCGGCAACCCGTCGCCGAAGAGCCATCCGTACAGCACCGGCCCGGCCATCAGCAGCACGGCCGCGATCGTCAGCGGGTGCCGCAGCAGCCGCATCCCCTCGACGCGCGCCAAGGCGAACACCACCCGGCTCATGCGCTCACCGCTTCGGCCGAGGTGTCGACCAGCATCAGGTAGCCGTCCTCCAGGGTCGGTTCGACCAGGTCGGCTCCGGGGGGCGGGGTGCCGACGTTGCGGTAGGTGCCGGCACCGGTGCGCCATGCGGCGAGCGCGCCCTCGGCCCTCGCCGGGGCGGACCAGACGCGGCCGTCGGCGAGGCGCGCGAGCTCGGTGGGCGTTCCCTCGAAACGCACTTTGCCCTGGTCCAACACCGCGACCCGGTGGCAGAGGCTCATCACGTCCTCGGTCTGGTGGGTGGAGAGCAGGACGGTCCGGCCCTCACCGAGACCGGCGATCAGCTCCCGGAAGCGGAGCCGCTGCTCCGGGTCCAGCCCGACCGTCGGCTCGTCCAGGACGAGCAGCGCCGGGTCGCCGACCAGGGCCGCCGCCAGCGCGACCCGCTGGCGCATCCCACCGGAGAGCGCCTTGATCTTCTTCTTGGCGGCGTCGGCGAGCCCGACGGCAGCGAGCACCCGCAGCACCTCCGCGCGGCGCTCCCGCCGGTGCCCGAACTCCTGCAGGATCGCCACGTACTCGACGAACTCGAACGCCGTGAAGCGACGGTAGAACCCCGGGTCCTGCGGCAGGTAGCCGAGCCGGCGGCGCACCTCCAGCCGCCCGGCGGCGGTGCCGGGATCGTGCCCGAGCACGGACAGCGTGCCCCGATCGGGTGCCATGGCGGTGGCGACGATGCGCAGGAGGGTGGTCTTGCCGGCGCCGTTGCGGCCGAGCAGCCCGGTCACGCCGTCGCCGAACGCCAGCGAGACGTCGTCGAGGGCGGCCGTCCGCCCGTAGCGCAGGCCGAGGCCCTCGATCCGGACCGTGGGTGCGGGGGTCACGCGCTCCTCCTGAGATGGGTCGGCAAAGGCACACCTCCTCATCGGATCGTGGCCGCCGTTCGGTTCACGCCTATCATTCGAACCCGATGGGAAATGTGGAGGCGTCGAGCGGCGGGCTGCGGGTGCGGATGGCCGTCGGGAGCGACGTCGGGCGCCGGTACCGCGACAATTTCGACGTGTGGCACGTGGGCGTCGCGCCGCCGTGCGCGGTCGTCGCCGACGGCATGGGCGACGGCCCGGGCAGCGCCGCCGCCGGGCGGATCACCATGGCGGCGTTCGTCGACGCGATCTCCGCCCCCGGTGCGGTCGGTCCCGCGGGCCTGCGCGCCGCCGTCGCCACGATCCAGTCCCGGGTGAACGTCGAAGGCCGACGGCTCGGCGAGCTGACCGGCTGCACGCTGAGCGCCCTGGTGCTGGACGACACCGGCGGCTGGATCGTGCAGGTCGGCGACTCGCGGGTGTACCGCCTGCGCGACGGCCTCCTCGAACTGCTCACCGTCGACCACACCGCCGCCTGGCTCGGCGCCGTCTACGGCTGGTACCCGGCGGATTCCCCGCAGGCGGCCGCCGCGCGCTACCGGCTCACCCGGTACATCGGCCATCCGGGCCACCCGGAGCCGGACATCATGCACGTGGCGCCCCGCCCCGGTGACGTGTTCTGCGTCTGCACCGACGGCGTGGCCGAGCAGCTCAGCTACGAACTCCTCGGCCGCCGCCTGGGCGCCGGTTCCGACCCGGCGGCGATCGTCGACGCGATCGTGGCCGACGCCCGGCAGGCCGGCGGCAGCGACAACGCCACGGCCGCGGTTGTCTGTTTCCGCAACTAACTGTGTGGCACAGTCGGGGCATGCCAGCACCCGAGGGCTCCGAACTGGAAAAGGTCCGCCACCGCCGCGCCGAACTGCGCGAGCGCTACCTGAAGCCCGCCGACCAGCGCCCGCCCACCCGGGCGCAGGGCGTGCACCACGCCGCACTCATCTGCCGCGACGTCGAGGAGACCATCCGCTTCTACCAGGACACACTCGGCTTTCCCCTGGTAGAACTCGTGGAGAACCGCGACTACCCGGGCTCCAGCCACTTCTTCTTCGACATCGGCAACCGCAACCTCCTGGGCTTCTTCGACTTCCCCGGCCACGAACATCCCGACTGGCAGGAGACGATCGGCGGCGTGCAGCACATCGCGCTGTCGGTGAGCCCGGAGGCGTTCGCGCGGGCCAAGCAGCTCTTCGACGAGCGCGGCATCGAGTATCTCGGTCCGGATCGCGGTGTCGAGGACAGCCTGTACATCCGCGACCCGAACGGCGTCGGCGTCGAGCTGTACCGCGAGGAGCTCGGCGTCTTCGAGGGCGTCCGCCTCGTCTGATCCTCCCTAGGACCAGTTCTCGACGGTGATCGTGTAGTGGGCTACCCGGTCGTCGTAGCGGACCAGGACCCGGCGGGCCGGTTCGGCGACGACGGCGCGTTCGTAGTCGTCGCCGGCGAAGGCGCGCACGTCGTCGAGCGACTCGAACACCGTCAACGACAGGAACTCGGTCTCGGCGCCGACCGTGCGGCGCACCAGCCGCGCGCCCCGGAAGCCGGGTAGCTCGGTCAGGTGCGCCAGCACGTCGTCGCGGTAGTGCTGCTCGTACTTTCCGGCGTCCGCGGCGCGGGTCCAGCCACGCCACATCCGGGCCAACATCGTGCGGAGCCTCCTCAGGGGGAACGTCGACGGCCCCCCATCATGGCCCCGCCCCACGACGCCCCCTTCAGCAGGTCGGCTCAGCCCCAGTGGGAGCCCGACCAGTAGCCGCCGCTCCACGTCCGGCCGGACCACGTGCGGCTCGACCAGGTGCGCGAACTCCACGTGGTGCCGGTCCAGGTGGCACCGCTCCACGTGCGGCTCGACCAGGTGCGGCTGGTCCAGTTGGTGCCGGTCCAGGTGCCGGTCGCCCAGCCGGAGCCGCTCCAGGTGCGGCCGTTCCACTGGCCGGTGGTGGTCCAGGCGGTGCCGGCCGTGCAGGAGGCGGACCACGCGGCGGCGTTCCAGGCCTCGCCCATGATGTCGCGTTCGCCGGTCAGTTCGGTGCCGGTGTCGGGGTCGACGACGTGTGCCGTGCCACGGGCGCCTTCGAGCGTGCCGAGGCCGGTCGACGCGGCGAACTTCTGCTGCGCGGTCGCCACGAGCGGCGTGGGCAGGGCGGCGGCGGTGCGGATGTTCAGCTGGCCGGCGCCGCGGGAGACCGGGTCGGCCTGCGGCATCGGGTCGGCGCTCAGCATCAGGAGCTTCTTCACCTGGTCCGGCGTCAGCGTGGGCCGCTGCTGGAGCAGCAGAGCGGCGGCTCCGGAGACGACCGCGGTCGCCTGGGACGTTCCGCTGCCCTTGAAGTAGCGCTGGCTCGGGTCGACCGTCGTCGCGAGGCGGCCGGTCGGGTACATCGTGTCGAGGAACGAGTTCGGCGTGCGCAGCGAGATGATCGAACGGCCGGGCGCGACGAGATCCGCGTGGCGGGTGGCGTTCCCCTTGGTGGAGAAGTCGGCGACGACGTCGTCCACTTTGGACTCGGTGCCCTTGTGGTCGGCGGCGCCCACGGCGATGACGTACGGGTTGGCGGCGGGCATCGAGACCCGGGTGGCGGCCGCGCCGTCGTTGCCGACCGCGACGACGACCACGATTCCCTTGCGCCAGGCGGCTTCCACGGCGTGCGACAGCGGGTCGAGGCGCGGGTCCTGGGTCGAGTCGGTGCCGAAGGAGAGGTTGATGACGCGGATGTTCAGGCCGGGGTCGTTGCGGTGCACCACGACCCAGTCGATCGCGGCGATCACCTGCGACACGTCGACCGCGCCGTCGGTGGCCGCGACCTTCATGTTCAGCAGCGTGGCGTCGGGCGCCATCCCGACGAACTTCGTCGGGTCCGCGGACTCCTGACCGGCGACCACGCCCGGGTCGCGGCCGGCGACGATGCCCGCCATGTGCGTGCCGTGGCCGAAGGTGTCGAGGGTGCGCAGGTTCGTCGCCTGCGACTCCAGCGACAGGTCGGGGCCGTTGACGACCTTGCCGGTGCCGCTGAGCCCGGTCGCCGGGGCGATGCCGGAGTCGATGACGGCGACGCCGACGCCCTTGCCGGTGAGGGGCTGCCCCTTGGCGTCCCGGCCCTTCCAGACGTCCTGCGCGCCGGTCATCTTGGTGACGCCGGAGATCGAGGTGTTCTGGGCGTCGGCGAGCCACGTCCGCCCGGTCATGGTGACCTTGCCGTCGGGCGTCACCGACCGCACCCCCGGAGCGGTCAAGAGCTTTTTCAGACCATCCGAGGGAACGGACACCAGGAGCGAGTCCACCAGACCCAGCTCGCGTTCGACGGTCCCACCGGCGGCCGCCACCGCCGAGCGCGCACCGGCGGCGTCGTCATAGCCGACGATCACCTGCGCCGAGGGCACACCGGGCGAAGCCGTCGCCGTAGGCGCCAACGCGGTCGCGCCGGCCAACACTCCGGCCGCCACTCCGAAAAGTCCGCGTAGTCGTCGCATCCCACCCCTCCCGAAAAGCCTGTGCGCCAATGGTGTCGCGACGGGTGCCGCACGGTTGTCAACAGAACGGCCGAACGCGGCTCAAGAGCCGTTCAACCGAAGCTCAAGGGGCGCCACGAAAACGGACTAGAGGGCACCCGCGACCAGCAGCCACAAGGGACCCGTGGCCGCGAACGCCACCGTGGACGTCACGATCGCGGCCGTCGTCTCGGCCTGTGCGGTGTCGTAGCGTTGCGCGAACAGCAGCGCGTTGGCCCCGATCGGCAGCGCGGCGCAGAGCACCACCACGGCGAGCGGCGTCCCGCGCAGCCCCACCGCGAACGCCACGGGCAGGACGATCGCCGGCATCACCAGCAGCTTGCCGGCGGAGAGCGCGAGCGCCCGGCGCCGGTTGCCGACGATGCCGTAGTGCGCGAGCGTGAGCCCGATCGTCACCAGGCTGACCGGGACGACCCCCTGGCCAAGCAGGCTCAGCGTCTCGTCGACCGGACGGGGTATCGGCAGGCTCGTGACGTTCCACAGGAGTCCGATGAGGACGGGGAGCGTGACGGGATGGATCACCGTGCGCCGCGCGGTGGTGGCGATGGTGGAACGCAACGGCGGCCGGGACTGCCCCTCCTCGGTGACGCGGGCGAGGTCCGATTCGGCGAGCACGGTGGCGAGCGTGAGCAGCACCAGCCCGTGCACGCTGATCAGCGTCACCAGAATGCCCAGCCCGTCCGCGCCGAAGATGGCGGTGACGACCGGGATGCCGAGCTGCACCGTGTTGCTGAACGTCAACGTCAGCGCCCGCACCGACGGCGCCGCGGGATGGCCCGGCCGGCGCCGGCGCTTCCACCCGTACCAGGTGAGCAGAAGAAGAGCGGCCGGCCCGAAGTACGCGGCGACCGTGGTCCACGGCAGGGCGGCCAGGTCGATGCGGGCCGTCGCGCTCACCAGCAGCGCCGGCGTGAAGAGGTAGAACGCCAGGTTCGACAGCAGCCGCGCGGACTCCTCGGAACGGAACAGCGGCGTGCGCCCGGCGACCCACCCCGCCGCGATGGTGGCGAAGACGGCGAGCAGCTTGGCGGCAACCAGCCCGCTCATGTCAACGGGAGAGCGTGACGCCGAAGGCCCGTTCGAGTGCGGGGACCGTCTCCGCGGCCGAGCGGTGCAGGAACGTCGTCATGCCGAGCGCGCGGGCCGGTTTGAGATTGCCGCCGAGGTCGTCGACGTACGCGCACGCGGCCGGTGCCAGTCCGACGGCGTCGGCACCCAGCCGGTAGATCTCCTCGGCGGGCTTGCGCAGCCCCACTTCGCCGGAGATGACCACCCCGTCGAAGAGTTCCGCGAGGAGGGCCCGGTCGTAGCGTTCGGCGCCCCACGAGTTGGAGATGAGTCCGGTCCGCAGCCCGGCTTCGCGCGCGGCCCGCACGGCGTCGAGCATCGCGGTGTCCGGGACGGCGCCGGCCATGAGGCGAGCGACGAGCGCCTCCGCGTCGACCCCCAGCAGCGCCGCGAACTCCTTCTCGAACGCCGCCGTCGCGAGGGCCCCGGTCTCCAGGTCGGCGAGCAGTCGCCGGGCGTCCGGATCGCCGCGGAACAGGTCCCGCACGGTGTGCTCGGGCAGCCCGTGCGCCGCGCAGAACGCCCCGAACGACGCGAACACATCGCTGGTCAGCACGCCGCCGTAGTCGACGAGCAGCCCGCGCAAAGGTGCACTCACAGTGCGAACATAGCCGCTTTCACGCCGCCGGCCTGCTGAGGGTGCGGATTGTCTCAGGGGAGCGCACGGCCGTGGCCGCGGCCGGCAGCGTCAGCCAGAACCGCGTCCCGCCGCCCGGGTTCGGCAGTGCGCCGATGGTGCCGCCGTGCCGGTGCACGATGCGCTGGCAGATGGTGAGGCCCAGACCCGTTCCCGGGTAGCCGGCGCCGCGATGGGCGCGGTGGAAGCTCTCGAAGATGTGCTCGTGCTGCCCCTCCGGGATGCCGATGCCGCGGTCGGCGACCTCGATCCGCACCCAGCCGGACTCCTCCTCGAAGCCGCTCACGTGCACCCTCGGCTGCTGGCCGGGCGGGGTGTACTTGAGCGCGTTGCCGACCAGGTTGTCGATGACCTGGCGGATCAGCACCACGTCGCCGACGACCGAGGGCATCGGGTCGACCGCGATCTCCGGCACCGGGCCGCCGGTGCGCCGCAGCACGTCCGTCCGGTCGGCCACGACGGTGTCGACGAGCCGGGTCAGGTCCACCGGCGCCAGCTTCAACGGCGCGCTCGGCGCACTGGCGTAGGCGAGCAGGTCGTCGATGAGGCGGCGCATGTTCTCGACGCCGCGCGCGATCTCCTCGACGAACTCGTCGAACTCGTCCGGGTGCGCGTGCGGGAGCAGTTGCACGTAGCCCTGGATGGTCGCCAGCGGGCTCTTCAGGTCGTGGCTCACCACGCCGGCGAAGCTCTCCAGTTCGCCGTTGGTGCGGGTCAGCTCGACGTTGGCGGCCTCCAGCTCGGCGTGGGCGGCGCGCAGGTTCAGCTCGCTCTCGCGCAGTCGGGTGATGTCGTGGATGGCGACGACCGCCCCGCGCGGGGTCCCGTCGGGCGACTCGACCGGGCGGCCGTGCGCCACCACCCAGCGCCGGATCGAGCCCGGCGACGCGACGATGAACTCCACGTCCTGCACCGTCTCGCCGGCCAGCGCGCGCACCAGCGGCCAGCGTTCGTGCGGGAGCGGGGTGACGCCGTCGGTGTCCAGCATCGTGGTCGGCGACAGCCAGCCCTCCAGCGGGTCGCCGACCTTCGGGCCGACGCGGAACAGCCGCCGCGCGAAGCGGTTGCAGACGGTCAGCCGCCCCTCGGCGTCGCAGGCGACCACGCCGACGTCCAGCGAGTCCACCACGTCGAGCGTGAGGTCGCTGTCCCAGTGGATGATGTTGTCGAGCGGCATGCGGTCCATCAGTTCGACCGGCCGACCTCGTGCAGGTACCCGTTCAGGGCCTCGGCGGTGCCGGTGGCGGCGCGGTCGACCGCCTCGACCAGGGTCGCCAGCTCGATCTCCACCGCGGCGGCGGCGCGCTGTTCGACCAGCGCGCACGCGGCCGCCAACCGGTCGGCGCCGAGCAGGGCACTGGAGGACTTGAGCGTGTGCGCGGCCGCGCGCAGGCTGTCCCGGTCCAGGCGTTTGAGCGCCGCGGACAGGGCGGTGCGCCGGCCGCCGAGCTCGGTCAGGAACGTCGAGACCGTGGTGACGACGAGCGGCCGGTCGGCGAGCTGTTCCTCCAGGTCGCGCAGCCGGCTGAGGTCGACCGCGGGGACCTCGTCGACGGGCTCGTCGGGCTCCTCCGGCTGCTCCGGCGCCGGCGGGGCGGGGGGCTCCCCGGTGAGGTACGGCTCCAGCGCGGCCCGCAGTTCGGGCAGCGTGATCGGCTTGCTGACGTGGGAGTTCATGCCGGCGTCGAGGCAGCGTTCCTGGTCGCCGCGCAGCGCCGTCGCGGTCAGCGCGAGGATCGGCAGGGTCGCCCCGGCCGCCCGGATCTTGCGGGTCGCCTCCAGGCCGTCCATGCCCGGCATCTGCACGTCCATCAGCACGACGTCGTACGGCTCGGCCGCCTCCAGCACCGCGGTCAGCGCGGCCGCGCCGTCGCCGACCGCGTCGCACTCCAGCCCCAGCAGCTGGATCATGCGGCGGAACACGCCCCGGTTCACCTCGTTGTCCTCGGCGAGCAGGATCCGGCCGGCCGGCAGGGGAGCGACCGGGATCGGCGCGCCGCGCACGCCACGGCGTTCGGCGTTGACGGCGGAAACCAGGCGGCGCAACGTGATCGGCGCGGTGATCAGCGACGGGCCGCGGACCACACCGGTGCGCGGGTCGGTCGTGCTCAGCATCACCGCGCGCCCGTGCGTCCCCACCGCCGCCATCACCCGGTCGCCGCGGCGCACCGCCTCCGGGTCGTGCGCGTCGTCGCACCAGAGCACCGCGTCGAAACCCGCCGTGCCGTCCATGACCGCGTCCAGCGTCGTCGGGACCACCTCGGCGTCCGCGGCGTTCAGGAGCCAGGACAACACCTCGGTCGAACGGGCCGTCGGCGCCACCAGCCCGATCCGGTTCACCACCAGCCGGGGAACGGGCACCGCCCGCACACCGTCGGCGGGGGCCGCCACGAGCGGCACGGTGACGCGGAACTGCGTACCGGCGCCGACCTCCGAGTCGACCTCGACGGAGCCGCCCATGCGCGACACGAGCCGGGCCGCCACGGCGAGGCCGAGCCCCGCGCCCTCGTGCCGGCGCGCCGCCGAGGAATCGGCCTGCACGAACGGCGCGAACAGCCGCTCCCGGTCGGCCGTGTCCAGCCCCCGCCCGGTGTCGGTGACCATCAGCCGGATCTGCCCGTCCGGCAGCGGTTCCGCGCTCACCACCACTTCACCCGCATCGGTGAACTTGACGGCGTTCCCCACCAGATTGGTGAGCACCTGCCGCAGCCGGGCCGGGTCGCCGAGCACGACCGGCGGCAGGGCCGGCGCGGTCCCGGCGAGCAGCAGGATGCCCTTGCGGCGGGCCTCCTCCTGCAGCGGCTCGGCGACCGACTCCAGCAGCTCGCGCAGCGACAGCGGCTGCGACGTCAGCTCCAGCCGGTCGGTCTCCAGGCGGGCCAGGTCGAGCAGGTCGTCGATGAGCACCTTCAGCGACTGGGTCGAACGGTGCACCCCGTCGACGACCTCCCGCACGTCCTGCGGCAGGGCGAGCGCGCGCATCAGGTCCACGAGCCCGACGACGGCGCTGACCGGCGTGCGGATCTCGTGCCCGAGCAGCGCCAGGAACTCCGACTTCGCGCTGTCGACGGACTCCAGCGGCACGTGCTCCTCGTGCGCCACCGGCTCGACGTGCGGCTCCTTCGGCAGCGGGTTGCCGCAGGCCGGACAGCTCTCCAGGGCGTTGTGCTCGACGGTCAGCAGATAGCCGGGCACACCGGCCTCGTCCTGAACCGGCACCACGCGCAGCGTGCGGTCGTCGCCCGGTTCATCGTGCCGGCAGATCGTCGTCTCGGTGCCCGGCGAGCGCAGCGCGGCGAAGAGCGCGGCGTATCCGGCCCCCGGCAGCACCGCTCCTTCACCGGCGTGAACGTCGCCGACCGCCGCGCCGGTCCACCGGGGGTTGGCCGCCACCACCCGCCCGTCGGCGTCGATCAGCGCGGCCGCCACCGGCGCCGTCGTGACCAGCGTGCGTGCCGAGTACCCCATGCGACGACCCCTCCGACGGCAGGACATCTCCCCATCGGCCCGTCGTCGGGGGACCTGACTAAAAACACATCGCCTCGCCCTGGTCGGTGATCGCGACGCTGACGCCGTCCTCGGCGGCCCCCAATGCGTGGAACGCCCACCGGTACCGGTCCTGCATCAGGGTCAGCTCCAGGACGCCGGAGTGGTCGTAGTCGACGTGCTCGCCGACGAGTTCGGGCGCCGGCGAGCCGTCCTCGCGCGGGTAGTGCGCCTGACCGCCCACCCCCACGACGAACTGCGTCACGCCGTGCGGGTTCGGCCGGCCGTCCGGGTCGAGGCGGGCGAAGCGCTCGTAGTCGGCGTCGTGGCCGGAGAGCACCAGCTCCGCCTTGTGCTCGTACAGCGTGGCGTACAGGTCCTTGGTGCGCAGGTCGGAGCCGCCGAGGCCGCTGGAGAAGCGGGGATGGTGCCAGAGCGCGACGACGCACTTCTTCCGGTTGGCCGACAGGTCCGCGTCGAGCCACTCCTGCTGCGGCGAACCGCGCAGGCACCCGCCGGTGACGGAGGTGCAGTTGGAGTTCAGGACGACGACGTGCCATCTGCCGACGTCCTGCGACCAGTAGCCCTTGGGGTCGCGGACCCGTTCGCCGAAGTAGGCGGTGAACGTGTTCGCCTCGTGGACCTTGTACTCCTGGTTGCCGAACGCCGGGATGGTCTGGTTACGCAGCCGGCCCCAGGACGGGTTGTACACGTCGCGGTAGGCGTCGGCGGTGGGCAGTTCGTACTGGTAGTCGCCGAGCCCGAGGAGCACGTCCGGGTTCATCGCGGCGGCGATCTCGGAGACCTCGGCGTGCCGGCAGTAGCCGCCCTCCGCGTCGGAGTTCGCCAGGAAGAGCGGATCGTCGGGGTCGCACGCCATGTCACCGGCGGCGACCGCGCGGATCGTCGTGGGCCCGTCCGTGTCGCGCAGCAGGAGGTAGACGATCCCGATCACGATGATGAGGAACGTCGCCAGCGCCGCCTGGGCGCGCTTGTCCTTCCGGAACCAGCGCACCGGCCGGGAGCCGCGCACCCAACGCGAGGCGCGCAGGAGATACGGCAGCGGCGACCACCGCTCGGTCCCGACGTCCTTCCGTTTCGGCGGCGGCTGCGCGGCCGCGGCGGGTGCCTTCTCCTCCTCCGTCACGCCGCCCTCCTCCGGATCAGTGCGAGCGCGTGGGTGAGCGCTCGGGTGCTCCAGCGCCGGATCGCCCTGGGGCTGAGGCGTTCGACGCCGTTGATGCGGCACCGCCGGCCGTGCCACATCCACGCCAGGGACGCGAGCACGCCGATCGGCAGCAGGTACAGGCAGAACCGGGAGATCCGCGACGGGGTGTACACCAGGGTCGCGTCGACCGGGCCGTCGATCGCCCAGCCGTTCATCCAGCCCTGGAGGGTGATCGGCGTCGCGTTGCCGTTCTCGCCCTGCACCTGCCAGCCCGGTGCGGCGTTCTCGGCCAGCGCCAGATACGAACCCCGCGGGTCCGGCACCTCGACCGCGAAGTTCGCCGGGTTCTCCTTGTGCCAGCGCACCTCGGCGGGCGGCGGCAGCTCACCCTCGGCCTCCCGGACCAGCACCACCGTGCTCGTCGTGTACACCGGCCGCAGCTTCACCTGCTTGTACTCCACCTGCGACTGCTGCTTCTCGGCGATGTCGCGCAGCCCGTACAGGTACACGCGGGTCTCCACGGCCGACGGGTCCGGCGGGAACAGCGCCTCGTACGGCGTCCAGCCGTCCCACACGGCCACCGTCGGCATCGTGCGGCACCGGTCCGGCCCGCGCAGGTACACGCAGAACTTCGGGTTGCGCACGGCGACGCTGCGCGCCTCCATCGACAGTTCGTACAGCGACGAGGCGCCGAACTCGGGCGCGGTGGCGGCGATGCAGGCCAGGTGCCGCACGGCCCCGAGCGTGTAGGTCACGTCGCCGTCCGGCCCCACGTCCTGCCGGCTGGTGAGACCCGCCTCGTCCGGGGTCTGGTCGTCGTAGCGGAAGCAGTCGGCCAGCGGCTCGAACGGCGACAGCACGCTGCCCGCGAGCCCTCCGGTCACCTTGATCTCGTGGGAACCGGCGGCGAGGTCGACCGACACCGGCGCCACAGCCGGCGGCCACACCGTCGTCGTCTCCACCGGGTCGAGCGCGTCGATGCGCAGCCCGCGGTACTCGCTGGTGGTGCGCGGCTTGAGCCGTTCGCCGACGTCGGCGTGCAGGATGATCTGCATGCCCTCGGCCCCCTCGGCGATGGAGACGATCCGCTCGTACGGCGTCCACTCCTGCGTGTTCACCGGGCGGGAGGTGAGCTCGCAGCCGTCCGTGCCCATCTGCCACACGCAGATCTGCGGGCGTTCGCCCTCGACCTGGCGGTACTCCAGGCGGATCCGGTAGGTGCGCCCGGGCTTGGCGTCCTTCACCGTCACCTGCGTGCACGCGCCGTGGTCGAGCGCCGACAGACGCACCACCGTCCCCTCGTCGGTCTCCTCGATCTGGCGGTCCAGTTCCAGTTCGCGGCGAGGTCGCGGCTCGTAGTTGTTGCAGTCGTAGACGTCGGAGAACGGCGTCACCTCGGCCGGCTGGGCCGACGTGGTGTACATGGTGAGTTCGGTCGCCGAGCCCACGGCGACGGTGGGCCGGTTGGCGGCGTCGGCCGTCTTCCCGGCACCGCGCCACCCGTCCAGCGACACCGAACGGGTGCCGGCGCGCACGGCGACGACCGGGCGTTCGGGCAGCGGCAGCGTGAGCGGCGGGCGCGTGGAGACAACCTGCCCGTCGACCAGCACCTCGGAGCGGTCCTCCAGCACCAGCTGCTGATCCGCGTAGTTGACCCGCGGGGTCAGCACGGCCGGCGCCCGGGAGCGCTGCGCGACGGTGAACCGGCCGGGCTCCGTCAGTTCGAACGAACTCGTCGGCTCGCCGCTGTCGACGGCCGGGACGGGCCAGTGCACGATGTCGTCCGTGAACGCCACGCTGTCGTCCACCCGCGGGCTCAGCGCCGGCGCGGAGGTGTCCTTCGGGGCGGCGATCGCGGTCGACGGGTCGACGGTGGCGATGGTCGCGGCGCCGGCGTCGGGCCGAACGGGCGCGTTCAGGACCCGGTTGTAGGTGCGCACCGTGGGGCTGCTGCCGTCGCCGACCTGCCACAGTTCGAGCATGCCGTCGCCGACCTTCGTAAGGCCCGGGACGCGGGCCATGGCCGCCGACAGCACGCGGTCGTCGGCGAAGTAGCGGTTGGGCAGGCCGCGCACCAGGTCGTGCCGGATGATCACCTCGGAGACGCCGAGCGCGGCGAGCAGGCGCGGCACCGGTTCCAGGTCGCCGGAGACCAGCGCGGTCTCGATGCCCTGCACGTCCGAGTTGAACCCGGGCACGTCGCCGAAGTAGCCGTCCGGCTTGCGCTGCACGACCGGGTGCTGGATGAGCAGGTTCGCGATCGAGTCCACGCCGAAGAAACCCCACGTCGTCGGCATCTGGTAGTAGTCGTCGAGCGGCAGCACCAGCACCTTGCCCGGGCGCGGGTCGGCGTCGATGCGTTCCGCGACGTCCCACCACTCCTGCGGCACCCGGACGTGCGCGGAGGGCTGGGTCGGGCGTTCGTCCGGGATGACCGAGCCGGTGATCAGGGGATACGGGCCGAGCAGCGCCAGGATCAGCGGCGCGAACACCGCACCGTAGGCGCCCCGCTGCCACCAGCCGGGGTCGCGGGTCAGCGGGCGCGTCCGGATGCGGTGCAGCATGCCCTCGACGTACACCGCCAGCAGCACCCCGAAGAACGACACGAGCAGCTGCCCGAGCTTGCTCATCGGCTCGCGGAACAGCCAGAAGCCCGGCACGTACGTGTAGAGGAACATGTTGAACGCGGAGAACGGCGGCCGCAGGCCCTTCGCCAGCACCACGAAGACCACGACCAGGCCGAGCAGCGACAGGGCCACCCGGCGGCGCTCCCGGATGGCGACGCCGGGTGCCAGGAACACCAGCGCCGGCAGCAGGTAGCGCACCCACACCCAGTACGGCTGGTCCAGTTCCTCGGCGAAGGGCAGATACTGCGGCTTGAACCAGGCCCAGTTGGCCACCATCGTGAGGATGTTGTGCGGCAGGTTGTTCACCTGGGACCAGGACCAGTTGGTCGGGTCGGTGAACGTCGCGTTCGCCGTGGCGCCACCGCCGCCGGTGTATCCCTGGGCCAGCGGCACCAACCAATAGACGTTCAATATCAAAACCCAGGGCGTGGCCTTGAGGAACCACCAGAGAAGGCGCACGGCGGCGGGACGTCCCAGAACCATCGCCGCGACGAGCGGCGTGCCCGCGACCGCCCACGCGTAGGCCACGACGAGCATCGGCGGGTTGAACCCGAGGAACGACGTGGGAATCAGCGCGAAGCCCGCGATCGGCGCCGGCACCCGCCGGCCCAGCGCGACCCGCATCGCGATGCCGGTCATGAACGCCACGATGCCGACGGAGATGATGTTCAGCGGGTTGGGCAGCCGGGTGAGGAAGAAGCCGTTCATGACACCGAACGCGCCCGCCGCCACGATGCCCACCTCGCTGCGCACGAACGCGCCCGCGAGATACGCCACGCCGAAACCCACCAGCCCGTAGATGCACGTGTAGAACAGCCACTGGGCGGTGTACTCGGTCAATCCGAGAAAATGACAGATGTTGATGAGAATGAACTCGGGCCCACGCGCCATCGTGTAGCCGGCGGAGCCGGCGCCGGTGATCTGGTGGTTCCACGACCAGTTGACCTCGGGAGCCCACCCCCGCCGGATGAACGCCCCCATGTCCCCGGTCGCGATGAACGTGCCCGTGCGGAACCACTGGCTGACGATGAACGACGAGATCGCGAAGACGACGACGTACGGCCGCGCGGCGAGCCAGCGGCGGCGGCGCTTCTGCGCCGGGGTCTCGTCGCCGGGCTCCGGCGGCCACGCCCAGGCCAGTCGTTCCCTGAGGTCGACGAGCCACTGCGGGGGTGGGGGTTTCGGACGGCGGGGGGCGTCGGCGGGGGCGGCCTTCGCCAGCAACGTCTTTGCGAGCAGCCCCTTCGCGATGGTCTTCTGGTGCGTGCCGTTCGTCCCGTTCTTCGCCGGCGCCTTCTTTGCGGGCGCCTCCTTCGCCGGTGTCTTCTTTGCCGGGCCCGCCTCCGTCGGCGCTTTCGGGTCGCGCTCGGCCAGTGTCGTCCTGGCGCCGCGCTTCGTTTCCGGCGCGTGTTGCGGCGCGGCGCCGGGCGTCTGCTCGGTGCCGTGCTCCGTCGCCGGGCCGCGCTGCTGCTCGGGCGCGCGCTGCCGCTCCGCGCCGCGCGGTGCGGGCAGCGGCCGATGGCGCTTCGCCCGCTTCGCGTTGGCCCGTCCGGGTCGGTCGGCCGGTCGCCGACTCGGCTTGCTCACCTCTCCTTGGCGCCCCTGCCGCTCACGCCGGCGTACGCCTCGGCGGTGACCTCGGCCGCGCGGTCCCAACCGAGCCGGTGCCGGACGGACTCCACCCCCGCCTCGGCGTAACGCCGCCACGTGGGCTCGTGGGTCAGCAGCCGCACGATGCCGCGCGCCAGCGCGCCCGGTTGCGCGGGCGGCACCGCGATGCCGTTGACGTTCGGCTCCAGGACCGCGCGCACGCACGCGACGTCGGTCGCCACGACCGGCAGTCCGACGCTCATCGCCTCCGCCACCGCCATCGCCGGGGGAGAGGTGGTGTAGTCGAACTTGAACGGCCAGGTGCCGACCGTCGCGTTCGCCAGTTCCGCCAGCAGATCCGGGACCGGCTCGGTGACGACCTCGATGGCCTCCGTCCCGCCCGCCCGGCGCAGGATGTCCGGCAGCTCCGGCCGGGGGATCAGCAGCAGCCGCAGGGTCGCTCGCGGCACGTGCCTGCGCACCTCCGGCCACGCGGCGAGGAGCGTGTCGAGTCCGCGCACCGTCTCGGCCCGCCCGGCGAACACCACCACCGGATTCTCTGGGTCGTACACGGCCCGGCGTTCGTCGCTCGGTGCGCCGGAGGCCAGGCGCCGCACCGTGATCCCGGCCCGGCCGGTCAGCCGCCGGGCCACCCGCGGGTCGGGCGTGAGCACCGTCGTGGCCCCCGCCCGGCGCAACGCCGTCGCGGCCACCGACGTCGGCAGCACTGTCGTCAGGAGCACCCGCGGCTGCAGAACGTTCGAGCTGCGCATCTGCGACCAACCCGCCCGCCGCCACGCCAGCGGCCCGGGCACCGTCGGCCACGCGTACATCGTCAGCATCGTGTGGAACCGCCGCAGTCCGGTCAGCGCCGCCTGCAGCGGGCCGAGCGCGCCGGCATGCAGGTGCACCACGTCCGGCCGGATCCGGTCCAATGTGGACTCCAACGCGCTCGTGCGCCCGATCGGGAACGTCGCCATCGCGCCGCCGAGTTCGTGCGTTCCGGCGAAGAGGTCGGCGCTGTCGTGCGCGCGGGTCGTCACGAGGTGATGTTCGCCGGGGACGCGGGTGACCGTCTCGGCGACGGTGCGCCCCATCGCCTCCTTCGCGGAGAACTCGGCGATGACGTGCGCGATGCGCAGGTTCCCCTTGCGATCCCCGTCGCGGGAACGCACCTCCGACTGCCTGACCTCACTCATGGCTGCCCCGCCTTACGCGCGTCACGGATGCCGAGCACGAGGCCGGCCGCCTCGGTGGCTTTCAACGTCACCATCCCGGCCGTCAACACCGGATGCCTGATGAGGCGCAACGGATCCCGCAGCAGCGCCGTCCGCGTGAACTTCCGCGTCGCGCGGCCCTTCTGCATCCGCATGTAGCGGTCGATCCAACGGCCGTAGTAGCGCTTCTTACGGAACGTCGTCCGCAGCGCGATGTGCCCCTCGTCGTGCCAGATCCAGGCGTTCACCCGGCCGACGCGCGCGCCCGATGCGGCGGTGCGGTCGGCCAGGTCCCAGTCCTCGGCGGCGGTCAGCTCCTCGTTCCAGCCGCCGAGCGCCTCGATGACGTCGCGCCGGAACGCCCGGGGCGCCTCCACTCCCGGGTCGCCGACGTACAGGTCCTTCTCCATGACGCGGCAGCGCACCAGGAACCCGTCGCCGAAGCTGCGTTCCGGGATGACGAGCGCGTCCACGTCGGGTTCGCGTCGGAAGGCGTCCACGATGGAGTGTGCGAGGTGCGGTTCCAGCACCATGTCGGAGTCGATGAACACCACCACGTCGCCGGAGCCGATGCGCATGCCGTGGTTGCGTTGGGCACTGCGTTCCGGCCCCCGGTCGGCGAATTTGTCCGCGTACCGTCGGGCGATGCGGTCGGTGCCGTCGCTGGAGGCGTTGTCCACCACCACTATTTCGACATCCTCGTGCGTCTGGGCCCGCAACGAGCCCAGGCACGCGTCGAGAGTCCGGGCGGAGTTCCGCGTGGGAACGACGAACGACACCCTCATGCGGGTTCCCCTTCCGGTGATTCGATCGGCTTTTCCGGGGGCGGAGCGGGTTCGGGGACGCGGAGGGCCAGGAGGCCGAGCGGCACCGAGACGGCGGCGAGCGTGACGCCGACGAGCGAGGCGTAGAAGACGGCGTCGATGCGGCCGAACGCGTGCGCAGGGCCGGAGAGGATGAACAGCACCGAGGCGAGCGCCAGGGGAGGGCGCCACAGGTTGACGCTCATCTCGCCGAGCGAGTCCAGCCGCACCCGGAACTGCCGCGCCAGCCACGGCGGGATGGGGATCCTGCGCTTCGGCGCGGGCCCGTCGTCCCGGACGGGCTCGTCTTCCGCCTGCTCCTCAGCAGGGCGCTGCTCGGCCTCGTGCGCCTCCCCGGCGGACTGCCTTTCCGTTTGCGGCGCCTCGTCGGCCGGCGCGGCCACCTCGCGGCGGTCCGTGTCTGCGGGCACGCCCGCTTCCGGAGCGACCGTGTGCGCGGGTGCCTCTGCTTCGGCCCGGGCGCTCGGCGTCGGCTCTGCAGTGGCGGGCGCGGCTGCGACGGCATCGCGGATCGGCGCGGGCCGGTCGGCTCCGGTCTTGCGGCCGGGGGTCTGCGGGCTGGTTTCTGGCCTTGGGGCCGATGCGGGCTCCCTGGGCAGCGTGGGGTCCAGCGTGCGGGCCGCTCTGCCGTGCAGCCCCGGGTCGGGCGGCGCGGTCGGCCTGCGGAGCAGCGCGGCGAACTGCGGCAGCACGGGCTTGCGCAGCCAGGCCGGCAGCTGCTGCAGCGCCGGTATGCGGGAACGGACCGGCCCGCCCCGGTCGGTCGGCGCGGCGGCCTGACCGGGCTCGGCGAGCGCTTTCGGTGCGGTCGGCTCATCGGGCAGTTCCTGAGCGGCCGGTGCTGCCTGTTCCCGAGAGGCCTCCACCGCGGGGCCGGCTTCCCGCAGCGCGGGCCTCCACGGCGGCGCCGCCGCATGCCGGAACGCCGGCGCGTGCAGCAGCGCCGGCTCTATCCGCTGGGCCCGATCACGCCCGGGCGTGACCTTCGCAGGCTGCGCGACCTCACGCACCACCGCCGGCTCGATTGTCGGCGGCGCGGCCTCGGGCGGGAACGCCGGCCTGCGCGCCTGCGTCCACATGCGTGGCCGGGGCGAATTGACGCCCGGCGCCGGCCTGCGCGTCCGCGTCGACGGCCCTTGTTCTGACGAGGTTCGCGGTGAATCCTGGGTCGCCGGTGTCGTCGGTTCGCGTCGGAACTGCGGCTCAGGTTTGTGCAGCAGTACCGGAGGGGCCGGTGGCGTCGGCACGTGGGGCGGGGACAGGTCGGGCGCGAGCGCCGGTGAGGGCTCGTGCGGGAGCGTCGGTTCGGGTGCGGCCGCCGCTTCGTACCGGAGCACCGGCTCACGTACTGGAACTGCCTCGGCCTCGGGTTCCGGGGCTTCGAGTGTGGGCTCGTCCCGGAGCGCCTCGGATTCCGGCGCTTGCGGCGTCGGCGCCTCCGACGCCCGTGCCTCGGGTGCCGGTGCTTCCGGCGCGGGCGGTCCGGCGGGCGGAGCGGCTCCGTGCGGCGGCGGCGTCGGTGTGGGAGCCGCGAGTGGCGACGGCTCGTCGGGCGTCGCGACGGGGGCCGGGAGGGTGCTGTGCTTGCCCAGGTCTACCGGCTTGCGTGAGCTTTCCGGCTGGCCGGCCGGGGCTTCCTCGGCGCCGTGGGCAGGGTCCGGCGTTTGCGTTTGCGCCTGTGGCGATGTCGGGTCGGCCGATAGCGCACGCTTGCGGGGTTGTGCGGCCTTGCGGGCGCGGGTCGCCTTGCGGGGTGGTGCGGGTGCGGGCTCGGCCGACAGCGTGGGCTCGGTTGATGGCGCTGCCGGGGTTGGCGTTTCCCCACTCGACGGCGCTCCCGGGGACGGCGTCTGCTCGATGGGCGGTGTTGCTGTCGGCGTGCTGGGCGTTGGCGTTTCGAGCGGCGGGGTCGCCTCCTGCGCCATCGGCTCGCGCGGTGGCATCGCAGGCTGTTCCGTGGTGGGCCCGGATGCCGTCGTGGGCGCAGCGGCCGGGGTCGCGCGCTTGCGGGGCTGTGCGGTCTTGCGGGCTCGGGTGGTCTTGGCCGGCGGCTCGGGCTCCGAGGACAGCGCCGCCTCGGGTGCCGAGAGCGGTGCGTCGGAGGACGCCACGTCCTGCGGGAGCGCCGCAGTCGGGGTGGGCTCGACCGTCGCCTGTGCCGGTGAAAGGGCGGCCTCCGCCGGTGCTGTCGCCTGCTTGCGTGGCGCTGTGGTCTTGCGGGCGCGTGTGGCCTTCGCGGGAGGTGCCGGTTCCGGCTGGGGCGACGGGACGGTCGGCGACATCGCGTCGGCCGGCGGCGTCGCGCCCTGGGGGGTCGCGTCCTGCGGCGGTTCGGGTTCCGGAGTCGGTGTGGGCTCCGCCGGCTGGGTGCGCTTGCGCGGCTGCGCCGCCTTCCGGGCACGGGTGGTCTTCGCGGGTGGGACGGGCGGCGGTGTCGATTCGGTGGGCGGCGTCGAATCCGACGGCGTTGCCTGAGCGAGAGCTGCCGGATCCGTTACCGGTGTTGTCCCGTCGGACGGCTCAGTCGTCGTAGTGCGCTTGCGCGGCTGGGCGGCATTGCGGGCGCGCGTCGCTTTCGCGGGCGGCGGTGGTGCCGGCTCGGTCGTCGAGTCCTGTGACGTAATCGGCTCGGTCGGCGGTGTCGCCTCATCCGGGACGGCCGGTGCGGTCGATGCCGCGCGCTTGCGGGGCTGCGCGGCCTTGCGCGCCCGGGTCGTCTTGGCGGGCGGTGTGGGCCCGTGCGGCGGGGCGGCGTCGGGGGCCGCGGTCGTGGCCGGCGGTGTGTGTCCGAGGGTCGGGGTCGCCTCGGGCGCCGCGGTCCTGGCGGGCCGCACCGACGTTTCCGCCGGGGCCGCGTCGGGTGTGGCTGCCTCGGTCAGTGGTACCGGTGTGTGCGGCGGTGTCGTTGGTGCGGTCGGCGGTGCGGGTTCGGGGGGCAGGGCGCGTTTGCGTGGCTGTGCTGCCTTGCGGGTGCGGGTGGCTTTCTTGGGCGCGGTCGACTGCGGCGCGTGCTCGGCCGGCTCGGCTGTCGCTTGCGTGGAGGGTTGCGGCGTCGACTCGGGTGCCGATGCCGGTGCGGGCTTCGGTGCCGGTGCGAGCTTGCGTAGCTTGACGGGCTTGCGCAAGTCCACGGGTTCGTGAGTCGAGGGAAGGTCGGGCGGCGGGGCCTGTGGTGCCGACGGCTCCGGCGCGGGTGTGTGGTGCTGCCGGGTCGCGGGTCGGTTGAAAGCGTTGGGCTTGCTGAGGTCCACCGGCGGGCCGGGCCGTTGCGGCGGGTGCGGGAAAGCCGATGGTCCGGGCGTCACCGGTCCCTGCGACGGTCGTGTGTCGCCGTGCACGCTCACGGGCTCGTGAAGTGCTTGTGGTCCGGGCTCCGGCTCGGGAGACAGCAGCGGCCCGTGTGGGGTCACCGGTCCGTGCGGGGACGTCGATTCATTCGGCGATGCCGGCTCTTGCGGGAAGGCCGCCTCGCCTGGGGAAGCCGAATCGTCCTGGGGCATCGGCCCGTGCGCGGATACCGGGCCGGGCGCGGGTGCCGGCTCGGTGAGGGCGTCGGGCTGCTCGGCTGCGGCGGGCGGCTTGACGACGTGGGGCGGGCCGAAGGCTGTGGGCGGGTCGAGGACGGCGGGCTGGTCGATTGCCGCGAGCGGACGGAGAGCGTCGAGCGGGCCGATGGCTGTGGGCGGTTCGACAACGGCGGGCGGGTCGATGGTCGTGGGGGAGTCGACGGTGTCGGACGGGTCGACAACGGCCGGCGGCTCGATGGCCGCGGCGAACTCGACGGTGTCGGGCTGGTCGATGGCGGCGGGCGGGTTGACGACGGTGGGCTGGTCGGCTGCTGTGGGTTCGGGTGTCGGCTCGGCCGGTGCCGTGGGCCGGCGCAGCCACGCGGGCAACGTCGGTCGCGGCAACGCCGGTAGGCGCGGCAGCGTCGGCCTCCGGGAACCCGTCGACGGGTGGGGCGGCGCAGCCGATTCGGCCGCCCGGGGCCGCTCTCCCCGCTCGTCGAAGCCGGTGGACCGGTCAGCGCCCGGCGCATGCGGCGTCGCCGTCTCGATGTCCCGTGGCCACTCGAAGGCGTCCGGCCGTCCGAAGGGGGGCTCTTCGAACGGTCGCGCCACGGCGTTCTGATCGAAGGGGGGCCGCCTGAAGACGCCCGGCTGTCCGAAGGCGGGCTGCTCGAACGGGGGCTCGTCGAGGGCGTCCGGCCGCTCGACCACGGGTGAGTCGTCGTCGGCGATCAGGTGGTCGTAGGCGCCGGGCTGGTTGACCGGCATGGCGTGTTGCTGTTCGGGGGCGGGCTGCTGCACGCCGGGCAGATCCTGGAGGCGGTTCTCGCGGATGGCCGCGCGATACTGCGCCCACTGTTCCGCTACCTCCGGATCGGGCTTTTGGCGACGTTCGAGCCAGTCCCTAATGCCCATGCGGGATCCGGGCGTGCTCGTCGACCGCGTGGAACAGCGTCTTGGCGACCTCGTCCCACGAGTGCGCTCCGCCGTACGGCACCGGCGGGATGCCGCCCTGCCAACGGGGGAGCAGCTCGACGAGCCAGCGGGCCAGTGCGTCGGGGTGCGGCGGCACGACCACTCCGCCGGCGGCCCGGGTGGAATCACGCAGCCCCGGAACGTCGTACGCGATCGTCGGCGTGCCGAGCGCGGCGGCCTCCGAGACGACCAGTCCCCAGCCCTCCCGCACACTGGTGGCGAGGTGCACGTGGGCCCGCGCCATCCGATCGTGCTTGACCTCTTCGCTGACCCGCCCGAGGAACTCCACACCGGGCGGTGCGATGGCGCGCAGGCGTTCCAGGTCGGGGCCGCCGCCGATCATCCACACCCGCAGGTCCGGAACCTCCCGCCGGGCCTGCACCACGGCACGCATCACGTCGAGCGGTCGTTTGTAGCCGACCATGCGCCCGCAGAAGACCGCGGTGGGGCGTTCCTCCTTGGCTGGGTGGGCCGGCAGCGGCGGAGGTTCGTAGCCCTCGGGGACCACGTGCACGTCGTGTGCGCCGAAGCGGGCGAGCGCGTCCCGGGTGGACTCCGACACGGCGAGGATCGGTCCGTGGCCCAGCCGGCGCAGCCAGTTCGGCTCGAGCACGTAGCGGCCCAGCAGGTCGGCCGGGAACGGGGCGTTGACGTGCCAGATCTCCTCGCACGTCTGGTGCACCAGGGCGATCGTGCGCGCGCCGTCGTCGACCCATTCGAGCGCGTGGAACGGCACGGTGTTCGTCTCGTCGATCACCACGTCGAAGCGGCCGCGCCCGTGCCGGCGCCACCACACGCGTGCCTCCCGGTACACGTCGTACCGGTTGCCGCCGCGCACGACGGTGTAGCCGTCGACGTTCTCGACGGCGCGCCGGCCGGGGACGGCGGCCGCGAAGAGGGTCACGTCGTGCCCCTCCCGGACCCACCGGCGCAGCACCTGCTCGGTGTACACCTCGGCGCCGCCGGCCGCGGGGTGGGCGAGGTCGCGCCAGTTCAGCACCAGGATCCGCACGCCGACCGCCTCCCTGTAGCCACTTCAGCGGCGCAGATCGGCCGTTGCGGGCGGAACCTGAGCCTTTTGGGGGAGGGGGCGGCGCCAGGCGCGTACCTCCATGACCGCCAGCGCCACCAGGGTCGGCCCGAGCGCCAGCACCGAAGCGGTGGCGATGTCGGCCGGGGTGTCGTGCCGGGCGTGGATCAGCACCACCTCGATCACGGAGCCGACCCACGCCATCGCGATGGTGCCGGCCCGGCGGGCCAGCGCGGCGTAGGTCAGCACCGTGACCATCGAGGTCACTGCGGCCACCGCCGACAGGAGTTGCACGAGTGGTCCCGAGCCCGGGAAGCCGTTCCCATAAAGGATCTTCATGAGTAGGGCGGGGGCGAGGGCGACGACGGCGCCGCCGAGGAGGGCCGGTGCCACGACGATGGCCGCGCCGCTGGCGAGGGCGCGGATCCGTCCCTCGCGCGGCCACGCGGCGACCAGCCGGGGGAACACGGCCGACATGAGCGCGGCCGGCAACGCCAGCACGGTCTTGGCGACGGTGGCGGTGGCCACGTACTGGCCGGAGGCGTCGCCGTGCAGATAGTGCCGGGCCATCAGCAGATCGACGGAGGAGAACAGGAACAGGCCGGTGACCGCCGCCGCGGCCAGCGTGACGGTCTGCAGCTTCAGCACGCGCGGCGGCGCGTCGCGGGAGGCGCCGGGATGCAGCCCCATGACGGCGAGAACGAGCGAGGCGGCCTCGGCGGCGACGGTGCCCACCAGCGCGCCCGTGACCCCGAACGGCGCCGCCAGCGCCAACCCCAGCGCGAGCCGCACGGCCGTCCCGACGAGGTAGGTGCCCGCCACCGTGCCCAGCTTGCGATGGCCGAGCAGCAGTCCCCGGGCGGCCGCCAGCACCGCCGTCGTCACGAGGTACGGCGCCAGCAGCACGGCGTCGATGAGCGCGTCGAGGTGGAAGTACTGCTGCACCGCCGGCGCGCCCACGAGCACCAGGGCCGCCGCAGGGGCGGTCCACAGCGCCACCGAACGCAGCGCGCGGTACGTGGTCGACAGCGCCGAACGCCGCCCGGCGACCAGTGCGGAGGCGGCCGCCTGCAACGCCCCCACCGGCACGCTCAGCATCGTCATGGCCGCCAGCACCGCGCCGAGCGCCCCGTAGGAGTCCGCGTCCAGGGTCCGCCCCACGACGGCGTGGAACACCAGGTTGCCGATGCTCTGCACCGCGACGGCGACGAGCAGCGGGGCGGCCGCGCCGCGTGCGGCACCCACGGCCAGGCGCACCAGCCGGTTGCCGGTCGGCGGGTTCTCCGTCACTCGTTCACGTTCCCTTCGTGGTCGGACGCGTCGCGGGCCCGTAGTTCAAGCGGCGCTCAGGGCTGTGGCAAGCGTTCCTCCAATCCATCGGCAGGGAAGGGCCGACGGTGCATGCTCATGACATGCGAGTTCTGGCAACCACACTCCGGAACAGCCGCTGGGTGACCTACCTCGCGGTTGCCTTCGCCGTGGGCGCCGCGCTGCTGTCGATCCCGACCACCTCGTCGACACCACAGAAGCACGCCACGGGCTCCGGTGACCTGCGGATCGCGTGGACGGCCGACAACTCGCGCCTCGAAATCATCGGCATCGGGTTCCGCGGTAAAAGTCCGGCGAGCGTGAAGGTCGGCGATGAGCCGTGGATCTCGCTGCACGCCGACGAGAACGGCACGGTGCGCATCGAGGCGCCCGTGACGACCGCGGCGGCCGGGAAACCCGGGGCCAGTGTGATCATTGACGGCCGCGCGCCGTCGGGCGCCTCACGAAAACTCTTCGCGGCGGTGCCGCCCAAGGCGAGTTCGCGCGGCCTGATCGAACTGATGCCGTGGTACGCCGGCATCGTGCTCACCGGCGTGGTGGTGGCCGGTGCGATCGGCCGCCGCCAGAAGCGTTCGGCCGACGCCGAAGCGGTCACCAAATAGCTCTGAAACACCAGTAAGACACCCGAAAACGGTTCATGCTAGGAGGAAATGAATGGCCACCACCTCTCGCCCTCGCGCGAGCACCGCCCCGACCGCGCCGTCGTACTGGCCGCAGCGGCCGATGCCGCGTCACGCGCCGGCCGCTGGGCCTGGCAGGGCGCGGCCGACGCGCCGGAACGCTGGATCCACGACACCGGCCCGAAGGACCTCGATCTCTGGGTGGACGCGGACCTGGTCCGCGACGGCCGGTTCCTCGGCGAACTGAACGGCGCGCGGGTAGCCGTCGCCCGGCACCCGCGCAGACTGCAGCACATCAGCCTCGCGTTCGAGACCGCCACCGGCCCCGCCGTCGTCGACGTGACCTGCGGGGACCTGCGGGTCGGGCCGGTGCTGCTGGTACCGGCCCCGGAGATCGAGGTCGACCCCGAGGCGCACCGGCTCAAAGGTGTCGCGGCCGTCGCGGACCTGTTCGTGCGGCCGGTCCTACGCGGTCGGCTCCCCGCCCCGGAACGCCTCACCGAGGCCCGCGCCGCGTGGGCCACGGTCGACGCGCCGGAACGCAACCTCTTCGGACACCGCCTCGCCGGTCAGCTCGGCACGCGCGTCACCGGTGACCTCTTCGCCGCGCTCGACGGCGCACCGCCGCATCCCACCCTGCCCCGCCGTGCCCGGATCCGGCTGGCGACGCGCACGCTCGCCCCGGCGAACCTGCCGGCGACGTGGGAGCAGCGCCGCACGGTCGTCCCCGCCGGGCCGGCCGCCGGGCCGCTCGGGTTGCGGGTGCGCGGGGTGGTGGTCGCGTTCGTCGGCACCGACGGCGCGGGCAAGTCCACCGTGGCCGAACGCCTCGACGCGCGGCTGCGCGGCTTCGGGCTGCCGACCGCCACGGCGTATTTCGGCATGGCCCGCGGGAATCTCCCGGGCGTGACGCTGGCCCGCCGCCTGCTCGGCATCCCGGACACGCAAGCCGCCCCCGGCGAGCCCGCCGAGCCCGCCGCGGACCGGACCGGAAACCACACGCCCGCCGCTGGCGGGGCCGGAAACCACGCGCCGACCGGAAACGACGCCGGAAACCACACGCCCGCCGCGGGCACGGCCGGGAGGCACGCGCCGACCGTAGGCGACTCCGGCGCCCGCGGAGTCGCCGGACAAGCGACCCGCGACCCGGCACAGCGCGCGCAGTCCGGCACCCCGCGCTCGGCCGGCCACGAGCACCCCGTCAGCACGCGCGGCCGGCTGGAGAAGCCGTTCCTGCGCCGCGCCGGCGCCTGGTTCTACGCCGCCGAGTACCTCTGGCGCTACGCCAGCACCGTGGCGCCGCACCTCTCCCGTCGCCGCGTCGTCATCGCCGACCGCTGGGTGTACGACCTGCGCGAGTCGCCGTGGCCCGGTTCGCTCGCGTCCTGGGTGGCCGAACGCCTCGTCCCCGCACCGGATGTGCTGGTCCTGCCGGACGCCCCGATCGACGTCATCCACGCCCGCAAGCCCGAACGCCCGCGCGCCGAACAGGAGGCGCAGCAGACCCGCTACCGGCGCCTGCTCGCCGAGCACCCCGCGCGTTACGCCGAGATCGTCGTGGACACCAGCGGCGACACCGATCCGGTCGACTCCCTCACCCCGCTGCTCAACGCCGTCATCGAGGCCGCACACGCAAGCAGGCGCAGAATCCGCGAAGCCGGGGAAACATGACGGTCCTGACCAGGCCGGTCCTCGGGGGCATCTCCCGCCGGGGCAGCCTGGCCAGTCGACTCACGGCGGAGACGGCGGTGTTCGGGTTGCTGGCCGGCATCGTCGTCGTGTGGCCGTGGACCCGGGGCGGCTATCTCATCCTGCTCGACTGGGTCAGCGGCCCGGACCAGGCGGTCACGCCCGGCCTGTACGGGTTGGACCCCACGGCGCTGGACGCCATGCCGTACCGCCTTGCCACGCAGTATCTGCGCGACCTGGTGGGTTCACAGGTGACGGCGTGGCTGTTGATTCTGGTGTACTTCCCCGTGGCGGCGGCCGGTGCCTCCGCGCTCGCGGGCGGCGGCCGGTGGCGCAGATACACCGCCGCCGGGCTGATGGTCTGCAATCCGTTCGTGGTGGAGCGGATCCGCGCCGGGCATGTGTCGTTCCTGCTGTCGGTGGCGATCCTGACGTGGCTCATCTCGTCGGCGGTGCACGCCCGGCGCAAGGAGAAGACGTTCGCGGCGCGGCCGGCCGGGTGGTACGCGCTGGCGATGGTGGTCGGTCCGCACGGGGCGTTTCTGGGTGGGGCGGCACTGCTCGCGGTCATGTTGCTGCCGCGTCCCCGCTGGTCCGATCTTCGTCGAACGGCCATGACGGTGGCCGCCGCCGGAGCCGTGTATCTGTATGCGGTGGCTGTGCTGCTCAATCGCGTTCCCACGATGAAAGTCACGGAACTCGACCTGACGGCGTATGCGACCAGATCGGGCCCCGGCGGCCTGCTCGTGACCGTGGCGTCGCTGCACGGCTTCTGGCGCGGCGGCGCGGAGCTGCCCCGCGACTACCTGAACCCGACCCTCGGCGCCTGCCTGCTGCTGGCCGTCGTCGCGGCGGTCATCGTCGGCGCGGTGCTGCTGTCGCGCCGCGACCCGAACCTCGGTGCGCCGATCGCCGTGCTGATTCCGGTCGGCCTCGTGCTCGGCGCCGGGATCGACGGCCCCGCCGGAGCGTTGTACCGCCTTGCGTTCCGCTACGTCCCGCTCTTCGAGGTGATGCGCGAACAGCAGAAGTGGGTGGCCCTGGCGGTCATCGGCTACGCGGTCGCGGTCGGTGGCGCGGTCGAGGGGCTGGTGTATCTCGCGCACCGGCACAACCACTGGGCGCCGCGACTGGCCGCCACGTACGGGGTGCTCGCCGCGTGGCTGGCCATCGCGGCGGTGGCGCCCGCCCTGCTGTGGGGGCTCGGCGGCACCATCTCGGCCAGCCGGTATCCGCAGGCGTGGTACCAGGCCGACCGGGAGATGGGGGAGGGGACCGGTGCGGTGCTCTTCCTTCCGTGGCACGGGTATCAGCCGTTCGGGTTCACGGACGGGCGCACCGTGGCGACACCGGCGGCGGCGTTCTTCCGGCGCCCGGTGCTCTCCAGCGACGCGGTCGAGATCGGCGCGCTGCGCACCAACTCCACCTCGAAACGCATGGCCTACATGGACAAGCTCATCGCCTCCGGCGGCGGGGGTGTCCACTTCGGACGGTTGCTCGCCCCGCTCGGCGTGGAGTACGTGATCCTGGCGCGGGACCGGGATCCCACGCCGTACGGCTGGGTGGAGCAGCAGGCCGACCTGAAACCGGTGCTGCGCACCGACGAGCTCGACCTGTACCGGGTCGACGCGGTGGGCACCGGCCGGGTGGTCTCGTCCCGGGTGGGCGGTTACGACGAGTCCGTCGGGTTGGCGGCGGCCGACCAACTGGGCACCGAGGCGATGATTCCGGGCGGCATCGCGGAGGGCCCGGTGCCGTCACGGACGTCGGGAAAGCTGCGCCGGGTGAGTTCGACGCGGTGGGTCGTCGAGCCGGGCGACGCGGGCTGGGCGGTGATTCCCGAGGAGTGGTCGCCTGGGTGGCAGTTCGGCGGGGGACCGGGGAAGCCGACCGCGGCGGGCACGATCGCGGTGTATCTCGGCGCCGGCGAGGCCGTCGTGGAGTACAAGCCGTGGCGGTGGTTGAGATACGGGCTCGCCGCGTCGCTGTTGTCGTTCCTGTTGCTGGTCGTCGGTGGCCTGGTGGAGCATCGGCGGGAACTGTCGGCGTGGTGGGCGCGGCGGGCCAACCGGCCGGAGCCGGAGGTCCGCCGCAACACCCTCACCCGATGATCGCGTCGACCAGCTTCCCCGGCATGGACAGGAACGGCGAGTGCGACGACACGAGTTCGACGACGCGTGTGGACTTCGCCGAGACGGCGTCGATCTCCCGGACGAACAGGCGCTGCAACGCCGCCGGCACCACCCGGTCCTCGGTGCACACGATGTAGCTGTGCGGCACGGATCCGTACCGTTCCGGCGTCACGGTCAGCGTCTCGACCGCCATGGCCGCCGGCCCCTCCGGGCTCACGTACGACAGGGCCGCCTCGGCGAGCCGCTCCTCGACATCGTGGTAGAACGTCTCCCGCGCGGCCGCCCGTCCGGCCGCGGTGCCGAGGTCCATCCGGAACGCGCCGACGGCCGCCGGGTCGGCGGCGAGCAGGCCGTTCACCCGTTCGCCGGCGTTCTCCGGGGTGGCCAGGTAGACGCCCACCGGGACGCCGCTCACCGGCGCGAACGCCGCCAGGTACACCAGGTCGGCGAAGAGCTCCGGCGCGAGTTCGGCCGCGGCGGTCGCCACCGCGCCCCCGCCGCTGTGCGCGACGACGATCGACGGGCGGCCCCGGCCGATGCGGCGCAGCTGCCCGACGAGGGTCTCGGCGGAGCCCGCGACGGTGACGTCGCGCAGCGGCGACGGTTCGGTTGCGAACGCAGCGGGGTCGAAGGGCCGCCCGAACAGGGCCGCCGGGGAGCGGAGCTTGAGGCCGTGTCCGTCCAGGTCGACGGCGACGGAGTGGATGCCCCGCGCGGCCAGCTCCTCGGTCACCAGGCTCCAGCACCAGGAACCATGCCAAATGCCGTGTACCAGCACAACGTTAGTCACGCGGCAAAGCTATGGAAGCGGCCGGACGCTAGCCACGTACCATCGATACGAGGCTGGCGAGCCGTTCCGTGGTGCCGGTGCCGGCGACCGGGTGCAGGATGAGCAGGCGCTGGTGGCCGTCCTGGCTCGCGACGACGGCGCATTCCAGCTCCAGGCGGCCGACCCGTTGGTCGTGCACCACCTTGCCGGTGCAGTGCAGCGCGGCGACCCGGTGTTCGTCCCACATCGCCGCGAACTCGTCGCTCGCCGCCAGCAGCGCCGCCAGCAGTGCCCTGGACGCCGGCTCGTCGCGCTGCGCCACGACGGCACGCAGGTCCGCCACGTAGGCGCGGCCGGCGTCGGTGTGCTGCTCCGGCGGCTCGAGCACGTGTCGCCAGTGCCGGTCGGTGAACCAGCGCCAGACCAGGTTCCCCTCCCAGCCGGGCAGGCCGGTGAACCGGTCGAAGAGGGCGACGTTGAGGGAGTTCTGGGCGACCACGGTGCCGAGGTCGTCGCAGATGAACGCCGGCGTCGTCGGCGCGCACGCGCGCATCACGGCGAGGAGGCCGGGATCCGCGGTGTCCGTCGCGGCGCGGGCCGGAGCGGCCTGGCCGGCCAGCAGATACAGGTACTCGCGCTCGTCGGAACTGAGGCGGAGCGCTCCGGCGATCCCGGCGAGCATCGCCGCGGAGGGGGTGGGGGCGCGGCCGCGCTCGAGGCGTTCGTAGTAGACGGTCGACATGTTGGCCAGTACGGCGACCTCGTCGCGGCGCAGCCCGGGGGTCCGCCGCCGGGTGCCGTACGGCACGCCCGCCTCGGCGGGGGACAGCGCCTCGCGCCGTTTGCGCAGGAAGTCAGCTAGAACGCCCCTGGTCATCCGGAGATTTTCCCATGCGGCGCAGCGGACTCAGAAGGTGCGCACCGTCACGGCGCCGTGACGGATGCGGCCGCCGAGCAGGCCCTGCACGCGGGCGTTGTAGCTGCGGTTGCCGTGGTGGCGGGTGTAGATGCCGAGGGTGTCGCGGATGGTGCGGAGGATGGCTTTGGTGCCGACGGTGGAGCCGGCGGTGCGTTCTTCGAGGCGGACGGGTGCGGGGACC
>NZ_BOPF01000011.1 GCF_016863615.1 Virgisporangium aliadipatigenens
CTCGGGGGCGAGGCCGTAGAGGGTCCGCTCGGAGCCGTCGGTCGAACCGTCGGAGACGGCGATGACCTCGAACCGCACACCCTGCGTGCGCAGGCAGGTCACCAGCGAGGCGACCGTGCGGCGCAGCGCGTCGCCCGGGTTGTAGAAGGGGATCACGATCGACAGCTCGACGGTGGCGTCCGCGGCGTTCCACAGCCGGGCGGCGTCGAAGAGCTCGCCGAGCTGGCGCGGCACTGCGAAGGTGGGGCGGAGCTGCGTCGTGGTCATGGCAAAACTGTCGGGCCGCAACCTCAACGTCACATCAAGCCGAAAACAAGGTCTCGTCTTGGCCGCCGCCGGCTGTCGTCCGTTCGGAAAGGGATGACAGGAGACGGGACGACGCCAAGCCGCCCGGACGGCCTGAGGCACGTCCGGGCGGCGGCGAAGGGGGGCCCGCGGGAGCGGGTCGGGTTCAGGCGGCGCGGGTCACCAGCGCGCCGTGGATGATGCGGTCGGCGACCCCGCCGGTGGCGCTCGTTCCACTGTGGACGGTCAGCCCGTCGGTGTAGTGCTTGTGCAGCTGGTGCCGCACGTAGATGCCGAGGGTGTCGCGGATGGTGCGGAGGATGGCTTTGGTGCCGACGGTGGAGCCGGCGGTGCGTTCTTCGAGGCGGACGGGTGCGGGGACCATGTCGGTGATGCCGTGTGCTTTGGCGGCGACGAAGAATTCGAGGTCGAAGGCGAAGCGGGTTTCCTGGAGCTTGGGCAGGACGTCGGCGAGGACGTCGCGGCGGAAGATTTTGCAGCCGGTTTGGGTGTCGCGGACGCCGAGCATGAAGAGCATGGCGACGAGGGTGCTGTAGACGATGGAGACGATTTTGCGGAAGGGGCTGCTGGCGCTGGTGGAGTTGGTGTGGCGCTTGTCGGCGTAGACGACGGCGTGTTGTCCGGTGCGGGCGATGTTGAGGTATTCGACGAGGTGGACGGGGTCGATGTCGCCGTCGGCGTCGACCATGCCGACCCAGGCGCCGCGGGCGCGGGCGAAGCCGAGGTGCAGGGCGCCGCCTTTGCCTTGGTTGTGGTTGGCGGTGAGGACGCGGACCTCGGGGGCGAGGCCGTAGAGGGTCCGCTCGGAGCCGTCGGTCGAACCGTCGGAGACGGCGATGACCTCGAACCGCACACCCTGCGTGCGCAGGCACGACACCAGCTGCTGCACGGTGCGGCGCAGGGCGTCACCGGGATTGTAGAAAGGGACCACGATCGACAGCTCGACGTTCTCGTCGGCCGGGCGCCAGAGGCGGGCGGCGTCGAAGAGCTCACCCAGCTGGCGCGGGGCGGCGAAGCCGGCCGGGCGCTGGCGGAGGGTTCCGGTGGGGGCCGGGGCGAGGAGCGTTGCGGTCATGCCAAAACCTTCGGGCCGCAACCTCAATGCAACTTCAAGCCGGCAACAAGCTTCCGTCTTGCACCCGGGAGGGCGCGGGTTCCGATGTCACCATGGGCGAGTGGAACTCACTTTCTCCTTCCGTCGCGCCGCCGCCGTCGCGGCCGCGTGCACCGCACTGGGCATGTTCGGCCTTGCCGCTCCCGCACTCGCGGGGCCGGGAACGGGGCAGGGCAACGGTTCCGGCAACTCGAACAAGAGCGAGGGCCCGGGCTACGGCGGCGGTGCCGACCGGCTCGACGTCAAGTGGAAGGACAAGGACGAGAAGAAGGACAAGGCGAAGAAGAACGTCGCCATCAACGGTGTCGGGTTCCGCGCCGGCTCGAAGGTGATTCTGCGGGTCGGTTCCGGCGAGGAGATCAGCGCCATCTGCGACCCGTTCGGCGCGCTGAAGTTCGACGTGCCGGGGCAGGAGCTGAAGCTGACGTCGGGGACCAGCGTGCTCGTGTCCGGTTCGACGCCGTCGGGGACGCAGTTGACGCTCGTCGGGGCCATCCCGCCGGAGCCGGACGGCAGCGGCGCGCAGGACCTGGTGCCGTGGGTCGTCGCCGGCGGCGCGCTGCTCGCCGTGTCGGGCGGGTTCGTGGGGCGGCGGCGCCGGGTGCGCTACTGACTCACTTCATGAGTGCCACGACGAGGGTGCCCGCGAACATCGCCGCCGTCAGCCACGCGTAGAAGACGCTGATGTGCTGGCGGTTGCGGACCAGTTTCGGGATCATCCGCACGCTGAACGGGATCATGAACACCTTGCCGATCCCGAAGACGTACGCGTCGTGCTCGGGCCCGGGGCCGTTGCGGCGCAACGACTCCAGCAGCGACTCGACCTCGTTGCTGCGTGCGACGATGACGGTCTGCAGGCGCATGAACATCACCTCCAGATAGGCGAACAGCAGCACCAGAAAGGCGCCGGCGAGCGGAAGCGCCGGCGCCTTCGTGTTGGCCCCGAGCGCGAACAGCGCACCGGCGACCGTGATGGCCCAGCCCTTGATCTTGAAGCGCTGGTCGTCGTACTTGTCGTTGCTGGACTGGAGGCGTTCGTACTCCAGGCGGAGCAGGTCGATCAGGGCCGGGCGGTCGTCGCTCACAGCCGTCGATCCTAGGTCCAGTGCGCGCGGGTGCGGGCGAGGGCCTCCGGGGCGGCGTCCAGGTGTTCGAGGCCGAGCAGCGCGGCGCCGAGGATCGGCGGTGCGTCCACAATGGACGGTGTGCCGTGCGGGACCCGGTTGGACAGGCCGTCCAGCACGAGTCCGGTCAGCAGCGGGTGCCGCGCGGCGAGCACCCCGCCGCCGAGGACGACCGCGGCGGGTGTGCCCAGCAGGTCGAGCCGGCGCAGGGCCACCTCCGCCAGCACCACGACCTCGTCGGCCATCCGGGAGACCACCGCGTGCGCGACCGGGCCGGCCCGCACCCGTCCTCGGCGCGAGCCCGGGACCGCCGCGTGTCCGGGTCGATCAGCGCCAGCTCGGTGCGGTTCCGTCGAGGTCAACGGCGCACCCGCGTGACTGTCGCCGGACGCGCGGGAGGGAAATCCACCGCGGGACCCGGACGGCGGGTGAGGCGGACAGCTGAACGCGGACGTGGCAGCGTAGCCCCGAAGGGGCCAGCGGTGCCGCCCGGGAGGCAACGGTCACGCCCCCGACGGCCCGGGAAAGAGAAGCGATCTACGGTTCGAACCGGTAGCCGATGCCACGCACGGTGCGGATGTGGCGCGGTGCGGAGGCGGACTCGCCGAGCTTGCGGCGGAGGTTTCCGACGTGCACGTCGATGATGTGATCGTCGCCGAACCAGTTGTCGCCCCACACGTCCTCGAGCAGTTGATTGCGCGTGAACGTGCGGCGCGGGCTCGACGACAGCAGGTCGAGGATGCCGAACTCGATTTTCGTGAGGTCGATCGGTTCGCCGTTGACCGTCACCTCGCGCACGACCGGATCCACCCGCAGCGACCCGTACTCCCGCGCGCCGGACTCGCCCGATCCGCGCGGCCGGCGCCGCATCGCCTGGATGCGCGCGGCAAGCTCCCGCGGCGAGAACGGCTTCGTCACATAGTCGTCCGCCCCGACCGACAGCCCCACGATCTTGTCCACCTCGTCCGTCCGCCCCGTCACCATCACGATGTACGCATCGGTGAACTGGCGGATCCGCCGACACACCTCCAGCCCGTCGACATCCGGCAGCCCGAGGTCCAGAACGGCGATCTCCGGCTTCTCCTTGCGGGCCAACTCGACGGCCTTGTTTCCGTCTCCCGCCACGACGACATCGAAGCCCTCCTTCTCAAGGAGGTGCTTGCACAGCAGCACGAACTCCGGAGAGTCCTCCACGAGAAGAGCACGGGGCCTGGTCACAGCGGTGGACCTCCAGCAGCCTGAGCATGGTCGCTCTCACTGTCGGCATTCTGGAGCCTGACTGGAGGAAAACCAGACAAACGAAGCGCCGGCCCTTGTTCGGGGCCGGCGCCTTGTCTGTTGTTCTG
>NZ_BOPF01000012.1 GCF_016863615.1 Virgisporangium aliadipatigenens
ACACCTTCGCCCGCGCGCAACAGCTACGGGGCCAGCGCAGCAGCGGCAAGGGCATCCGGCACCGTAACCACAAGACCCGTCACCCCGCGCTGCTGCGCGGCCTGCTGCGGCACGAGCCGTGCGAACGGCTGATGCAACCGCACTACAGCAACGGGCACATGTACTACCGCTGCCGCTACCCCCGCGACTACGCCGCTGCGAACGAGCTCGCCCATCCGAGTAACGTCAACCTGTCCGAGGAAGCGGTCATCGATCCGCTCGACGCGTGGCTCGGGACCGCTTTCGGCCCAGCGAACCGGGAACGGACCATCACCGCGATGCTCGACAGCCAACCGGCCGCCACGACCGACCCGAGGCTGGAAAGCCTGCGGGCGGCGATCCGGGAATGTGACCGCAAGTTGGACCGCTACCGCACCGCGCTCGACGGCGGCGCCGACCCCGCCGTCGTCACCGACTGGATCACCACCTGCCAAACCGAACGCCGCCACACCGAACAGCAACTCCGCGCCGCCGAAGCGGCCACCCCAACGACCCTCACACGGGACGACATCCGCCGCATGATCGACGGACTCGGCGACATCGTCAACGCCCTCAAAACCGCCGACCCAGCCGCCAAAGCCCGCCTCTACGGAGACCTTGGCCTTAACCTGATCTACTCCGCAGAAACAAAAACGGTGCACGTCCGGATCGAATCCGACGTACACCGTGGGAAATCAGTTTGTGTCCGAGGGGGGACTTGAACCCCCACGTCCTATACGGACACTAGCACCTCAAGCTAGCGCGTCTGCCATTCCGCCACCCGGACAGGGTCGGTATCGGCCGTCTTGGCCGCACCGGAGAGTTACTGTACACGCCTCGAGGGGGTCTCCGCACCGAGGTACCCCACCGGCACCACCGCGCCGCTCAGCACCACTTCTGTATCCGCCCGAGCCCTCCGGCAACCGACCCCGCAACCCGCCCACGACCTGCACCGCCTGCGCAGGACCCGGACCGGTCGAGGCCGCCGATGTCGCGGATGCTGCGGTTAGGGACAGCCGCGACAAACCCGGGAGACGGTGCCCGTCCGGCCGCCGCACCCACCCGGGCACCTTCGGCTGCCTGCTCGTGACCCACCGGCGTCGCGTTCGTCGCCGCTGTCCGGAGGCCCACAACACCCGCAGCCGCCACAACCCGAACACCGCCTCCGAACCGGTTCTCGATCAGGTCCCGCCCGAGCGCCCCGAACCCAGGAACGGCAGGGCGCCGAAGCGACATCCCCGAGATCGAAGGCGAAGCGCCATCACGCGACGGTCCACAGTGGAGGTACACGGGGACACCCGATGGCCGCTGACGCTCGATGCCTCGAGGACAGATCGTCCTCGAGTCCGCCCTGCGCACCCGGGTTCCGCGCCGACAAAAGGCCGCCGGAGAGAGCGTTGACGAGGGGTCGCCGGAGAGAGCGTTGACGAGGGGTCGCCGGAGAGAGCGTCGACGAGAGTCCGCCGCAGAGGACGTCGACGAGAGTCCGCCGCAGAGAGCGTCGACGAAAGGCCGCCGCAGAGAGCGCCGACGAGAGGCCGCCCGAGAGAACGTCGACGAGAGCCCGCCGAACAGGACACCGATCGCGCCCGTCCGGGATGGACGGGATCATCTATTGTCCTGCGCGTGCCGACCGGCGAGGCGTTCGACTACGTGACCTACGGGACCGCTTGCGATCCCGCCGAGCTGCGACGGTTCCTGGCGCACGCGATGGACGTCAACGAACGCCTCGCCGCCGAGGGCCGTCACGGCACGCCCGTGTGCGTCTGGGGTCGGCACGGCGTCGGCAAGACGGAGATCGTCGAACAGGTCGTCCGCGAAAGAAGAGCTCGATTCGTATCGGTCGCGCCGGCGCAGTTCGAGGAGATGGGCGATCTGCTGGGCATGCCGGTCGTCGTCGGCGACGGCGCGGCGACCCGCATGGCGCCGCCGGAGTGGGTGCCCCGCGACGAGGGACCGGGTGTGCTGCTCCTCGACGACGTCAACCGCGCCGACGATCGCATCCTGCGCGGCCTCATGCAGCTGCTCCAGCGCCACGAACTCGCCTCCTGGCGGCTCCCGCCACGATGGCAGATCGTCTGCACCGCCAATCCGGACGGCGGCGACTACTCGGTGACGCCGATGGACGACGCGATGCTCACCCGCATGATGCACGTGACGTTGCGCTTCGACGTGCGGCGCTGGGCCGCCTGGGCCGAGCGGAACGGGACGGATCCGCGCGGGATCGCGTTCACCCTCGCCTATCCGGAGGCGGTCACCGGCGCGCGGACGACGCCGCGGACGCTGGTGCAGTTCTTCGACCGGATCCGCGACATCGCGGACCTGCGCGCCGACCTGGACCTCGTCGCGATGCTCGGCGACGCCTGCCTGGACCCGTCGACCGTGTCGGCGTTCGTCGCGTTCGTCAATCAGGACCTGGACGAGCTGGTCACGCCGGAGGAGCTGCTCGGCGCCCGCGATTTCGTCCCGGTCGCGGCCAGGCTGACGGCGCTCGCCGGGGCCGGCCGCCGCCCGGACGTCCTCGCCGCCGTCTGCACCAGACTCATAAACCATCTGAGGGAACGTCGTCAGCGCCTCAACCCCACCGCCGTCACCAATCTCCGGGCGCTGCTCGGCCTCGACGTGCTGCCGGAGGACATGCGCCTCGCGGTGGCCCAGGATCTGGCCCTGCTGGACCGCTCCGTCGGCGCGGCGAAGGTGCTCGCCGACCCCGAGGTGACCCGCCTCCTGCTGGGCCTCACCCGGGCATGAACCTGGACGAGGTGCGGGCCCAGGTCGACGCGACCGCCCGCGACCTGCTGATCGGCGAACCGTACTACGGCCACCTGCTGGTCGGCATGATCCGCGTCGTGCGCCGGTCAGCGGCGGGCGTGCACCTGGTCCCGGCCGGCCCCGCACCCGGCCTGGCCGTCGACGCCGACACCTGGACGGCCCTGTCGCCGGCCGCCCGCATGGCCACCCTCCGCCACGAACTCCTGCACCTCACCCTCAAGCACCCGCTGCGCGCACGCGCCTTCGCCTCCCTGGACCTGTGGGGCCTCGCCTGCGACCTCGTCGTCAACCAACTCTGCGACACGCGGGAACTCCCCGGCGCGATCCACCCGCACGACGTCGGCGTCGAGCCCGGCCACACCGCCGACACCTACTACGCCCTCCTCCGCGACGCCTACACCCGCGCCTGCCACCCGACCGCCGGCCACGCAACGAAGGCGTGCGCCGTGCTGGGCGGTGCCGCGACAGACCAAGCCGTCGAGGGCGGCGCAACGACGGCGTGCGTGATGGCGGGCCGGGCCGCAGTGGGATGCGCCGCCGGAGGCCACGCCGCAGCGGGGTGCGTCGCGCCGGGCCGTGCGGCGGCGGGGTGCGCCTGCGGGAGCTGCGTCGCGACAGCGTGCGCGGCGTCGGGCGGTGCCGCCACGGACCACGCCGCAGAAGGCCGCGCGACGACGCAGCGTGTCGCGTCGGCGTGCGTCATGGCGGGCCAGGCCGCGACACGTTGCGCCGCCCAGGTCCACGCCGTCATCGGCTGCGCCGCTCATGCAAGGCCCGCGACCGCCGGCCCCACAACGGCGGCGTGCCCCGACAGCGCCGGCGGCGCAGGGCGGCCGGACCCCGTCGCGGCCGCGATCAGGCACTGGCTGGACGGCCCCGGACACGCCCGGCACGCCTCCTGGCGGGAGTTCGCCGCGCTGCCCTCGTCCACCCTCGCGGCGTTCACCTACGGGGTGGACGCCCTGCTGCGCGCCACCGTGCGCCGGATCGGCCCCCGGGGCCGCGGGACGCTGCCGGGCGGGCTCCTGGAGATCGTCGACGCGATCGTGCGGCCTCCGGAGGTGCCCTGGCGGCGGGTGCTGCGGATGTTCGGGGCGACGGCGGAGCGGACGCGGCTGCGGAGCACGGTCACGCGGCCGTCGAAGCGGTACGGCACGACGCCGGGTGTGCGGGTGCGGCGTTCGACCGAGCTGGTGGTGGCCGTCGACACGTCGGGCAGCGTCGACGAACGCAGCCTCACGGCGTTCTTCGCCGAGATCCATGCGCTGTGGCGGCGGGGGGTCGCGGTGACGGTGCTCGAGGCGGACACGGTGGTGCAGCGGGAGTACCCGTACCGGGGCCGGCCGCCGGGGCAGGTGGCGGGGCGGGGCGGGACCGGGTTCGACGCGGCGATCGTGCGCGCGAACGCGCTCGCGCCGGACGGGCTGGTGTATCTCACCGACGGGTGGGCGCCCCGGCCGGTGGTGTCGGCGCGGATGCCGGTGCTGTGGGCGTTGTGCGCTTCGGATGTTCCCCCGGATGGAGAGCTACCGGGGCGCAGGGTGCGATTGACCGGGAGGAACGGCTGATGGCGGACCCGTTTGTCGATGTGGCGACGGCGCGGGCGACCCTCGCGGCGCCGAAGGGCGACGGGCGCCTGGCGCGGGCGCTCGACCCGACGAACCTGGCGACGTGGCTCGCCCTCGACCCGCCCGAACGCCGCGCCGTGCTGGCCGCCGCCGCCGGCACCGTGCACGAGGCGATGCACAAGGCGGCGAACGACCGCCGCCGCCCCGAACCGGAACGCGAGACGCTGCTGGCGGATCTCGCCGCGGTGCCGAAGCTCGACGCGAAGACGGCGGGCCGCCACCTCGCCGCGGTCGTCGGCGATCGGGGCCTGCTGCCCGGTGTCACCCCCACCTGGGCGGCCACCTGCGTCGCCGCGTACCTGCCCTACGGGCCCGAATATCCGAAGATCTTCCACGACACGGCCCGCATCCGGTTCCTCGCCGGCGACCGCGACGGCGTGATCGACGCCGTCACCCAGGGCAGGGCCAACGGCGGCAGCATCTGGCTGATCCGCGACGACGCGCTGCTCGCCGCGATGTGGGACGACCCCCGCTACGTCGCGCTGTTCACCGGGCCGCCGGAGTTCGACCACCTCGACGCCGCGATCCTGGCCGCGCCGCACGTGCGCACCGTCGATCACCACGCGCCCGCGCAGGACCCGCCGGACGGCCTCGCGCGCCTGGTCCACCTGGAGAAGCTCGTGCTGCGGGCCGGCCCCTCGGACCGGTTCGTCCGGGCGCTGCTGACGCTGCCGGCGCTGACCGAGCTGATCATCCACGACGACGTCGCGAAGGTAGCCGCCGAGACCCTCGACGCGCTGCTGGCGAAGCTGACCACGTTCCGGCTGACGACCCACCTGTGGGGCGAGCTGATGACGGCCGCCGAGGCCCGGTCGCTGCGCGCCGGCATCGCCGGCCTGCCGCCCTCCGCCCGCCTGTTCCAGATCGCGATCCAGTGCCGCCTCGACGACGGGACGCCGGTCGAGGCCGCGTCCCTCGACGACGTGTTGTCCGCCGTGGACAGCCCTCTCCCGTACGTGCGCTCCCGTGCCCTCCATCTTCTGATGGAACGACTTGAGTCCGGCCTCGCCCTCGCTCCGGGCGACGCGGTTCTGGTGGCCGGGGACATCGGCTTCACCGCGACGGAGCTGAAGGAGCGGCTGGGCCGCATCGGCGTCTCCGTCGCCCGCACCCCCGGTCCGAAGGTGCGCGTGTCGGTCGTCGGCGAACGCCACAAGGGAGCCGCGCACCGGCACGCCGCCGCCGGCATCGCGCTCACCACCGCCGAACGCCTGCGCGACCTGCTCGACCGCGAGGCGCCCACCGTCATCGGCGCCGCCGCGGCCGACCGGATCCGGGACCTGCTCGCCTCGCCCGACGCGGCCAACCCGGCCGTCGCGCTCGAACTGATGCGCACCGGCGGCGTTCCGGACGGGATCCTCGCCGAACTGCTCGTCTTCTCCCGCTGCACCTGGCTCGACAAGAAGCTGCGCGAGCAGGCGCGCAAGCTGTTCATGAAGGTGGCGCCGGCCTCGGTGACGGCCGCCGTGCGCGACCGCGACACCCGCTTCACCGTCGAACCGGCCGTAGCCTCGCCGAAGCCCTGGCAGCGCAACAACTACTACGACCTGCGCGACGCGGCCGGCGCCCTGGCCGAACTGTCCGGCGGCGACATCGACGCGTGGGACGTGGTGATGTTCGCCTACCGGATGTGCGGGGAGACCGCCCTCGTCCTCGGCTGGCGCGGCATGGACGGCGTCGACGAACGGGCGTTCGCGCTGCCCGCCACGCGGGAGATCCTGCTGAACAGCCACACGGCGACACGCCTGCCCGAGACGTTCGGCAACCTGCCGCACCTGTGGAGCCTGTCGCTGAACTACGCCGGCCTCACCGCACTGCCCGAGAGCATCGGAGACCTGCCGGCCCTTTCGGTGCTGCACCTGGAGGGCAATGCGCTCACTACGTTGCCGGACCGCGTGGCACGCCTCGCCACCCTGCGTGAGCTGCGCCTGGGCGGGAACCGCTTCCCGACGTTCCCCCGCAGCGTGCTGGCCCTGAACGGCCTGGAGACGCTCGACTACGCCCACTACGACAAGGGCCTGCGCACGGCCGGCCTGCCGGCCGACTTCGGCGCGCTGACCGGCCTGCGCCGCCTGTCCCTGCGCGACCAGAACGTCGGCGCGCTGCCCGAGTCGATGCGGGCCATGACGGCACTCGAGGACCTGGACCTGACATCGGGCCGGATCGACGCCCTGCCGGAGTGGCTCGCCGACCTGCCCGCCCTGGCCAAGCTGCGCCTGACCGCCGCGAAGATCGCCGACCCCGCCTCGGTCGAACCGGTCGTGACACGGCTGCGGGCGCGGGGAACGGACGTGAGCGCCCCCTAGAAAGGATTAAGGGGTGCCGCGGGAAAGGGGGAGGTTCTCCGCGGCACCCAGCTCGTGTCGGAACGGGTCACGCCGGCCGGAGACCTGGGGACGAGGCAGTACCGGCGGACCCTCGATCAGGCGAAGAGGCTGACGCCACCCGGCCCGACGAGCAGCCCGACGATGATGAGGACCACGCCCCAGAGAATCTGGCCCCGGACGATCGTGACGATGCCGGCGACCACGAGGATCACTGCGAGAAGCCAGAGCAGGTTATACATGTCCCGGGAGATACCCCTGGGCATATTTCGATAAACGCCGGAGGGCCGCCGTGCGGGCCGTCGTACCGGGGGAGTAAGAAGGTGGGCATGACGGCCACCGACGAGGTCGTGCGCATCTGCCACGAACTCCTGCGCATCGACACCACCAACACGGGTGACCTCGCGACCACCGTGGGCGAGCGTGCCGCGGCGGAGTACGTGGCGGCCCAGCTCGATGAGGTCGGTATCCACTCCGAGCTGCGCGAGAGCGCGCCGGGACGCACTTCTCTCGTGGCGCGCATCCCGGGTGCCGACAGCTCGCGGCCCGCGCTGCTCGTGCACGGGCACCTCGACGTGGTGCCGGCCGACCGGAGCGAGTGGTCCGTCGACCCGTTCTCCGGGGAGGAGAAGGACGGCTTCCTCTGGGGTCGCGGCGCCGTCGACATGAAGGACTTCGACGCCATGGTGCTCGCCGTGGTGCGGCAGTGGAAGCGCGAGGGGAAGGTGCCGCCGCGCGACCTCGTGCTCGCGTTCTTCGCCGACGAGGAGGCCGGTGGCAGCTACGGCGCGCATCACCTCGTGGAGACCGAGCCGGAGCTGTTCGAGGGTGTGACCGAGGCCGTCGGGGAGGTCGGCGGCTTCTCCTTCACCGTCGCCCGCGACCAGCGGATGTATCTCGTGGAGACGGCCGAGAAGGGGCTGCAGTGGCTGCGCGTGCACGCCCGCGGCCGTCCCGGGCACGGTTCGATGATCAACGATGACAACGCCATCACGGCCCTCGCCGAGGCCGTCGCGCGGGTCGGGCGGCACCGGTTCCCGATCCAGCTGACGCCGACCGTGCGGACGTTCCTCGAGCAGATCTCCGACGCGCTCGGCATCGAGCTGGACCCGGAGGACCCCGAGCCGACCATCGCCAAGCTCGGCACGCTGTCGGCCATCATCGGCGCCACGATCCGTAACACCGCCAACCCCACCCGTCTCGACGCCGGCTACAAGGAGAACGTCATCCCGAGTCTGGCCACCGCGGCCATCGACTGCCGGGTGCTGCCCGGGCAGGAGGAGACGTTCCTCGAGCAGTTGCGCGTGGTGCTCGGCCCCGACCTGGACATCGAGTACGTGCAGAAGCAGCCGGGGCTGGAGACGTCGTTCGACGGGGCCCTGGTCGAGGCGATGATCGCGGCGCTGCGGGCCGAGGACCCGGGTGCGCGGGTCGCCCCGTACATGCTCTCCGGCGGTACCGACGGCAAGGCGCTCGCGAAGCTCGGCATCCGGCATTTCGGGTTCGCTCCGTTGCGCCTGCCGGCCGATCTCAATTTCAGCGCGCTGTTTCACGGCATTGACGAGCGCGTACCCGTGGACGGACTAAAGTTCGGCGTGCGGGTACTCGACCGCTTCCTCGCCGCCAGCTGACGCCCCCCGAATCCTGCGAAGGGAAGCCCACCATGACCGACCGGCACGCGGAGCTGGACACCGCCTTCGAGCGTGTGATCACCGCCGCCCGGGACCACCTGGCCGCCGTGCGCGCCGCCGACGGCCGCGCCGACGACGACGAGGTATGGCGGGCCTACGTGGAGCTCAACAACGCCTCGTTCGAGTACGACGAGCTGCTGCTCGACGCGTTCGGCGAGGTCACCCCGTGGGACGTCGACCCGATCGACCCGGACGAGGCCGACCGGCAGTTCGGGGTGGGGCTCGGCGGGGTGGACGGCAACGAGCCCGAGGACCCGCACGAGCACGTGATCTCCGTTCGGCAGCGCCGCGACTACCGGATCCCGAGCGTGACGGCGCTGCTGCGGCTGGCCGAGACCGCGCGGCGCACCACCGCGCAGGGCGGCGACGAGCCGATCACGCCGGTGGAGACCGTCGGTGAGGCCGTTCTGGAGCTGATGCAGGCCGGCGACGTGTCGCTGAGCGCGCTGGACATCCCGGAGCTGGAGTCGCTCGACGGGGTCGTCGTCGTGGCCGAGGTCGGCAAGCCGCTGGATCCGGAGGCGTTCGACGACGCCGACGGCACGGGGCCGTTCGGGCTGGAGACGGGTGACCGGCTGGTGGACCGGCTGGACGAGCACGCCAACATCGACCTCGACGACGAGGAAGAGGTCGACCAGTCGGTGGCGCCGAAGGCGTAGGCGCCCCGGTCCTCAGTAGGAGAAGTCGGGCTGTGCCGGTTGGGCGGTGACCCGCCGGCGCAGTACCACCTGCCGGGTGCCGTCGCGGTAGAGGCGGACGCGGGCGAGTTCCCACCCGGCGTACTCGGCCTGGATCGTCAGCTGTGCCGCCGCGGTCAACCTGTCGACGTTTGACGGCAACCGCAGCGGCACGTATTCGTAATCCATCTCCCGATCCTGCCGCGCCGTCGCGCCGGACACCAGCCCTGATCAGGCCGGGCGTTCGGGGTAGCCCGTGTGGGGGAGGGAGACGTCGTCGAGGGCGGCGCGGATCTCGTAGGGCAGCTGGAGGCGTTCCGCCGACAGGGCGCCCACCAGTTGGCCCACCGTGCGGGCGCCGAGCAGGGTGGAGGCCACCCCGGGCCGGTCCCGCACCCAGGAGATCGCGACCTCGAGCGGGGCGACGCCCAGGCCGTCCGCGGCGGTCGAGACCGACTCGACGATGCCGCCGCAGCGGGCGTCGAGGTGCGGGTTGACGAACTCGGCGAGGTCCGGCGAGGCCGCGCGGGAGTCGGCCGGGATGCCGTAGCGGTACTTGCCGGTCAGCACGCCCCGGCCGAGCGGCGACCAGGCGATCAGGCTCATGCCGAGGGCCGCGCAGGCGGGCAGGACCTCGCGCTCGACCCCGCGTTCGACCAGGGAGTACTCCATCTGCGTGGAGATCAGTGGGGCGCGGGCCGGGCCGGCGGCCTGCACGGTCGCGGCGCGGGCCGTCTGCCACCCGCTGTAATTGGAGACGCCGACGTAGCGGGCCCGGCCGGAGAGCACGGCGTGGTCGAGCGCCGACAACGTCTCCTCAAGCGGCGTGTCTATGTCAAATCCATGCACTTGCCACAAATCGACGTAGTCGGTACCCAGTCGGCGGAGAGTGGCATCGAGCGAACGCAGCAGGTTCCCCCGCGAACAGTCGAAGCGGCGCCGCACCCCCGCCCGAAGCCCTGACTTGGCCGCCAGCACCACCTCGTCCCGCGGGACCAGCGCCTCCAGCAGGCTGCCCAACAGCGCCTCGGACTCGCCCTCGGCATAGACGTCAGCCGTGTCGATCAAGGTCCCGCCGGCGTCCATGAACGTCTTGAGCTGCGCGGCAGCGTCATCGGGGTCACCGTCGACCCCCCAGGTCATCGTGCCGAGCGCCAACCGGGAGACCGCCAGCCCGCTTCGGCCAAGCGGTCGCTGCTGCATGGCGACACGATACGGCCACCACAGCGCCACGCCGTGCAGGTCGACGCCCGGATACCCTCAGTTCGACCCTCGCCGCCCCATGTCCTCCGGAGGAACGATGCGACTCGGAGTGAACCTCGGATACCTCTCCGGCGCCGCCCCGCCCGAGGACCGGCTGGCCGTCGCGCGGGAAGCCGACCGGCTCGGATACGCCGTCGCCTGGGTCGCCGAGGCGTACGGCTCCGACGCCGCCACCATGCTCGCCTGGGTCGCCGCCCAGACCGAACGCATCGACATCGGCTCGGCCATCTTCCAGATCCCCGGTCGCACCCCGGCCATGACGGCCATGACCGCCACCGGGCTCGACCTGTTATCCGGCGGCCGGTTCCGGCTCGGGCTCGGCGTCTCCGGGCCGCAGGTCGTCGAGGGGTGGCACGGGGTGCCGTTCGCCAGGCCGCTGGCGCGCACCCGCGAGTACGTCGAGATCGTGCGCAAGGCGCTCGGCCGCGAGACGGTCACCTACGACGGGGAGTTCTACACGTTGCCGCTGCCGGGCGGGCCGGGCAAGCCGCTGCGGCTCATGGTCCACCCCGTGCGGCCACAGGTACCGATCTACCTCGCCGCCGTGGGGCCGAAGAACCTGGAACTCGCCGGCGAGATCGCCGACGGATGGCTGGCGATCTTCTTCGCGCCGGAGTTCGGCGGCGAACTGCTCGCCAACGTGCGCACCGGCCGCGAGAAGGTCGGCAAGACGCTCGACGGGTTCGACGTGGTGCCCTCGGTGCCGGTGGTGTTCGGGCCCGACCCCGCCGCCTGCGCCGACCCGGTGCGCCCCTACGCCGCCCTGTACGTCGGCGGCATGGGCAGCCGCGAGAAGAACTTCTACAACCGGCTCGCGACCCGCATGGGCTACGGCGACGCGGCCCGCGAGATCCAGGACCTGTACCTGGCCAAGAAGCACCGCGACGCGGCGGCGGCCGTGCCGCTGGAGTTCCTCGACCGCACCGCCCTGCTCGGCCCCGTCGAGCGCGTCGCCGAACGCCTGCACGCCTACGCGGACGCGGGAGTGACCACACTCAACGTGAGCATTTACGGCAATGACACCGAGCAGCGCGTCCAGCAACTGCGGCTGATGGTCGAGGCACTGGAGAAGTCCGGCCTCGGAGAGTGATCATCAGAACATGAGAGAGGCGCGCGCCGGGGCGACCGGCGTGTGTCGGGACCCCGTACGCTCGGGCGCGGTTCTACCGACGTAGGGGAGGGCGGCGCTTTGGCCATCGGTGGTGACGCGGCGGGCTATCGGCTGGGGATCGACTTCGGCACGTCGACGACCGTCGCGTTCCTCATGGGACCGGACGGGCACGCCCAACCGCTGCTCTTCGACGCCACGCCGGTGCTGCCCTCCGGCGTCTACGCCGGCGGCACCCCGCTGCTGACCGGCGCCGACGCCGAACGGGCCGCCGCGGCCGACCCGGACAACTTCGAGCCGCACCCCAAGCACCACGTCGACGACCCCGGCGCGGTCGAACTGCTCGCCGCCGTGTTCGCCCGGGTCGCCGCCGAGGTCGCACTCGTCGTCGACGGGCTGCCCGGCCGGACGGTGATCACGCACCCGGCGGTGTGGAGCCGTTCCCGGCTGGCCGTTCTGGTCGACGCCGCCCGCCGGGCCCGTCTCGACGGCATCAAGATCGTCCCCGAACCGGTTGCCGCCGCCTCACACTTCGTCACCGACCTCGGCGGCAGCCTCCCGGCCGGCCGCTGCCTCATCGTGTACGACCTCGGCGCCGGCAGCTTCGACGTCAGCGTGATCCGGCGCACCTCCGACGGCTTCGGGGTCGCGGCGGCCGGCAGCCTCGGCGACGCCGGCGGACTCGGCCTCGACGGCGCGATCATCAGCCACCTGCGCACCCTCACCGGCGCCGACCCCGCCGTCTGGACCCGACTCGAGCACCCCCGCACCGCCGACGACACCCGCGACCGCCACGCCCTGTGGCGCTCCGTGCGCATCTCGCGCGAACAGCTCACCCGCCAGAGCGCCGCCGCCGTGGAGGTGCCCGGCCTCGCCGGCGAGCCGCACCTCACCCGCGAGGACGTCGACCGGATCATCGGGCCGGTGCTCGAACGCACCGTCACCCTCACCGTCAACACGCTGCGCACTTCCGGCATCGCCCGCGAGGACGTGGCCGGCGTCCTGCTCGTGGGCGGCGCGACGCGCACGCCGCTCGTGGCCGCCCTGCTGGCCCGCACCCTCAACATCGCCCCCACCACCCTCGAACAGCCCGAGACGGTGACGGCGGTCGGCGCACTGCGGGCACCGACCAAGTTCCCGCCGGGGGAGGAGCCCGGTCCGGCCCACGCCGCGCCGGGTGTCGCCGCCGGGGATCCGGACGGGCCCTCCGGCGCACACGCGGCGCCCGTGTCCCCCACGACGGTGCCGGGAACGGCCGCCGGCTCCGCCGCCGTGTCGGGCTCCGCGTCCGTGCCCGGAGCGGTGTCGGGCTCCGCGTCCGTACCGGGGGCCCTCGGGGTGGCGGCCGCGGCTGCCGCTGCCGTGCCGTCGCAGCGGGACGGCGGGGAGCCGGACCTCGCGGATCGATCGGGCGAGGGCGGGGCGGGCTTCGGGCCGCCGGTCGCGGAATCCGCATCGCCCTTCGCGGCCTCCGCGCCGCCGCCCTTCGTGCCGCCCGCCCCCGACGGGGAGGCTCCGGCTTTTCCTTCGGCGGGTGCTGCTTCCGGTGGGCTGTCCGACGGTGTCGGCTCGCGCGGGTATGCGGCTCATGGCGAGCCGGGTGACGGGGCGGGGCGTGCGCCCGCCGGCTACGGGCCGGACCTCGTGCCGCCTGCACCGGACGGGGAGGCTCCGGGTTTCCCTTCGGCGGGTGCTGCTTCCGGTGGGCTGTCCGACGGTGTCGGCTCGCGCGGGTATGCGACTCACGGCGAGCCGGCCTACGGACCGGATCTCGCGCCGGGTGATGGTCCCGGGCATGTGCCTGACGGGACCGGCTTCCCGCCGGGCGCCGATGCGGGGCTCGTGCCTCCCGGCTACGGGCCGGACTTCGCGCCGGGTGATGGTCCCGGCCGTGAGCCCGGCGGCTTCGGTCCCGACGGGCCGGCCTACCCGCCGGGTGACGGCCCGGAGCGTGCGCCCGAGGGCTACCGGCCCGACGGCTCCGGCTTCCCCCCGGCGAGCGACGCTCCGGGACGCGCATCCGTCCGCTACGGCCCCGACGGCCCGGGCCTCCCGACCGGCGAGAGCAGCGGCCCGGTGGTAGCCGGCGCAGCGGCGGAGGCGCCCCCGCCGGGCCGGACGTACGGCCGCCGCCCGGAAGAGCCGCACGCGGACGACGCGACCCACGTGGACCGGCCCGACGCGGGCGCATACGCCGACGACGCGACCTACATCGACCGCCCGACGGCCGGCCGCCACCTGCCGGGCCCGCGCGACGGCGACGGCTACGACGCCGGGCCGTACGAGCGCGGCCCGCACGGCCCGAGCCCGCGCCACGGTGTCCCGCAGGTCCCGGGGCCGCAGGACGCAGCTCCGTACGACAGCGGCCCGCACGGCCCCAGTCCACGCCACGGCGTGCCGCGGATCCCGGGTCCGGACGACGCCGCTCCGCGCGATCCCGGTCCGTTCCGCGAGGCGCCCTTCGACGGTGGCCGCCACGGCGCCGACCCGCGCGATCCCGGTCCGGTCGCCGGCGGTGTCTACAACGGCGGCTTCGAGGCCCCGCCCGCGCGCGATGCCGCTCGCGGTCACCACTCCGGTGGTGTCTACAACGGCGGCTTCCAGCCTCCGGTCCCCCAGGACGACCCAAGTGACGGCGGTCGGCGCGATCCGGGTCCGCCCGCCGGTGGTGTGTACAACGGCGCCTTCCAGCCCCCGTCTTCGCAGGACGACGACGACCCACGCGACGGCGGTCCGCGTGATCCGGGTCCGCCCGGCGGTGGCGTTTACGACGGTGGCTTCCGGGCGGCGTTCCCGGCCGGTGCCGGGCCGCGCGATGAGGCGCCGGAGGACGGCGGTCGCCGCGGCGGCGGTCCGCGTGATCCGGGTCCGCCCGCCGGTGGTGTGTACAACGGTGGCTTCCAGGCGCCGTTCCCGGCCGGTGCCGGGCCGCGTGACGAGGCTCCGGAGGACCGTGGCCGCCACGATCCCGGCCCGCCTCCCGGCGGCGTCCACCACGCCCCCTACGCCGGCGCTGCGCCCGACGATGACGACGCCACCTGGATCGAACAGCTGCGCGCCCCCGCGTCGGCCGACGACGACCTGACCGGCGGAGCGTTCCCGCCTCCGGCGCAGCCCCAAGCGCCCGGGGTCGCCCGCCCGGTGGAGCCCGGCGTCTACGGCGCCCAGGCCCGTGTCCCCGCGCCGGGCGCCCCCGTTGCACCCGTAGCGGCGGCCGCCGCCCCGCCGCCGTTCCCGCCCGGCGGGTATCCGCCCGAACGCCGAGGAGACCCGCACGTGCCGGCCGAACTGCTGGGCCACCCCGACGACCGGCCGCTGGCCCCGGGGGACTACGCCGAACGCGAACAGCAGGAGCCGGCCGAGGACCCGAACGCCCGCGTGAAGGGGTTCGCGGCGATCGGCACCCTCGCCGTGCTGGTGCTGGTGTGCGCGATCATGATCCTGCTGTTCCCGGACGACCCGGACCCGGCGAAGATGACCTGGTCCGAGGTGATGGTGCTGGGCATCGTCCAGGGGCTGACGGAGTTCCTGCCGGTGTCGTCGTCGGCGCACCTGCGCATCACGTCGGCGATCTTCTTCGACCGGGACGCCGGGGCGTCGTTCACGGCGGTGACGCAGCTGGGTACCGAGGCGGCCGTGCTGCTGTACTTCGCCAAGGACCTGTGGCGGATCGCGTCGGCGTGGGCCATGGGCCTGTTCGACAAGGAACGCCGGGACCAGGACTACCGCATGGGCTGGTACATCGGCCTGGGCACCATCCCGATCGGCGTGTTCGGGCTGCTGTTCAAGGACGAGATCCGTTCCGGGGCGCGCAACCTGTGGCTGGTCGGCTCCACGCTGATCATCTTCGCGATCATCCTGGGCGTCGCCGAGAAGGTCGGCGCCAAGGAACGCCCGCTGGAGCGCTTCGGGGTGAAGGACGCGGTCGGGATGGGCGCGGCGCAGGCGATGGCCCTGGTGCCGGGCGTGTCCCGCTCGGGCGGCACGACGACGGCCGGCCTGTTCCTGGGGCTGACCCGGGAGGCGGCGACGCGCTACTCGTTCCTGCTGGCGATCCCGGCGGTGGTGCTGTCCGGGCTGTTCGAGCTGGAGAACGTCTTCAACCCCGAGCAGGGCGGCATCGCGCCGAGCGGCCTGCAGATGGGCGTGGCGACGCTGGTGGCGTTCGGGCTCGGGTACGCCTCCATCGCCTGGCTGCTCGGCTACGTGGCCAAGCACACGATGTACGTCTTCGTCGGCTACCGGATCGTGCTGGGCCTGCTCGTCTTCGGCCTCCTGGCGGCCAACGTGATCTCCGCGACGTGAGCGGGGCGGCGACCGGCGTGGGCGGGGCCGTGGCCATCCTGGTCTGCGCGACATGAGCGGGGCCACCCGCGGGACCGGCTAGGCTTCCACTCCGTGGCGACCCTCCTCCTCCTGCGGCACGGCCGGACGACCAGCAACGCGGCGGGCACGCTCGCCGGTCGCCAGCCGATCGCGCTCGACGAGGCCGGCGAGGCACAGGCCCGTGCCGTGGGCGAACGCCTCGCCGCCCTGCCGCTGGCCGCCGTCGTCAGCAGTCCGCTGGCGCGCTGCCGCCAGACGCTCAGCCTCGCCCTGCCGCAGGCCCGCCCCGCCGTCGACGAACGCTTCACCGAGTGCGGCTACGGCGACTGGACCGGCCGGCCGCTGAAGGAGCTGGCGAAGGATCCCCTGTGGAAGGTCGTGCAGGCGCATCCGTCGGCGGTGACGTTCCCCGGCGGGGAGGCGATGGCCGCGATGGCCGCGCGTGGTGTGGCGGCGGTGCGTGAGTGGGACGCCACCGTCACCGCCGAACGGGGTCCCGACGCGCTCTGGCTGGCCTGCAGCCACGGCGATGTGATCAAGGCCATCGTGGCCGACGCGATGGGGCTGCACCTGGACCAGTTCCAACGGATCGTGGCGGACCCGGCGTCGCTGACGGTCATCCGGTACACCGCCACCCGGCCGTTCGTCGTGCGGTTGAACGACACCGGCGGCGATCTCGCTTCGCTCGTTCCCCCGAAAAAGACCCGGCGGAGGAGAAACCCGGCGCCGTCGTCGGACGCCGCGGTCGGCGGAGGCGCGGGCTGACGCGACGCGCGGACGTCCGGACGGATATCGTCGTGGGTATGGCCCATCAGGTGTACGCGTTCGAGCCGCCCGAGCGGTTCGTGGCGGGGACCGTCGGGGCACCCGGCGATCGCACCTTCTTCCTCCAGGCCCGCGGGGGCGGCCGGGTGATCAGCGTCGCGCTGGAGAAGGTACAGGTGGCGTTGCTCGCCGAGAAGCTCGACGAGTTGCTGCTGGAGGCGCACCGGAGGTTCGGTGTCGAGCTGACCGAGGTGATCGGTCCCGCCGACAACGAGCCCCTGGAGACGCCGCTGGACGAGGAGTTCCGGGTGGGGACCCTCGGGCTGGCGTTCGACGTGGACACGGCGACGGTCGTGATCGAGGCGATCGCGGTCGGCGACGAGGAGCCCGAGGCGGAGCTGCCCTCGACGGACGAGGAGACCGAGGACGACGAGGAGGCGGACGTCGACCGGGACCGGCTGCGGGTGCGGCTGACCCCGCAGGAGACGCGGGCGTTCATCGACCGCGCCAAGCGCGTCCTGGCCTCCGGCCGTCCCGCGTGCCCGCTGTGCGGGCAGCCGCTCGACCCCAAGGGTCACCTCTGCCCGCGCCACAACGGATACCACCGGTAGTGCCGGGAATTCCGACCGAGGACGCGCTCGACATCCTCAACCACGGCACGATCGAGATCGAGGGACGGCTGGTCGACGCGTCGAACGCGACGCTCCGCGCGGTCATCACCCTGGATCGCACCGACGCGCGGTGCGTGTACAAGCCGGTGCGTGGGGAGCGTCCGCTGTGGGACTTCCCGGACGGGACCCTCGCCGGCCGCGAGTACGGTTCGTACCTGGTGTCCGAGGCCACCGGATGGTCGCTGGTACCGCCGACGGTGCTGCGCGTCGGTCCCCTCGGGTGGGGGATGGTCCAGCTGTGGATCGACGAGGAACGCCAGTCGCCCGAACCGCTCGTCAACTTCGTGCCCCGGCGCAAGGTGCCGCCGGGCTGGCACCGGATCGCGGCGGCGCAGGACGACGACGGCCGGCCGTTCGTGCTGGCGCACTCCGACGACGCGAAGCTGGCCCGGATGGCCGTCTTCGACGCGGTGGTCAACAACGCCGACCGCAAGGGCGGGCACGTCCTGTCCACTGTGGACGGTGAGGTGTTCGGGGTGGACCACGGGTTGACGTTCCACGCGGACGACAAGCTGCGCACGGTGCTGTGGGGCTGGTCCGGCGACGCGCTGCCGGCGGAGGCGACCGAGGCGCTGGCGAAGCTGCGCGCCGGGCTGGACGGTGGCCTCGGCGAGGCGCTGGCCGAGCATCTCACGATCACCGAGCTGCGCGTGCTGTGCGAGCGCATCGACCGCCTGGAGCAGGGCGCGAGATTCCCCAAGCCCAACCCCGACTGGCCCGCCCTCCCGTGGCCGCCTATTTAGAGCCTTCTTTCCCGGGCCGTCGGCGGCGCGACCGTTGCCTCCCGGGCGGCACCACTGGCCCCTTCGGGGCTACGCTTCCACGTCCGCGTCCGGTCACGGCGCCTCCGGCGGCCGGATCCCCGTGCCACCGCCGTCGGGTACTTGCGGACGCGGACCTGGCAAGCGGAGTGGTCGGGCACGCGGAGCGGCCCGGCCCGGAGCGGGCTCGGCGGGAGCAGCGGTCCGGCGCCCGGCGGACCGTCGCAATGAAGCTGTTGAAGCTGTTGAAGCTTCGAATGATCTCTGTCACGTCCGGGACGATGACGATCCGCGGCTACGCTGGCCGGATGGATTCCTGGTCGCCGCCCGCGGTTCCGTCCCTTCCCGGCGAGGGTCATCCCCTCTCCCTGTACGACACCGCCCGCGGCGCGAAGGCACCGGCGAGCACGCCGACGATGTACGTCTGCGGGATCACGCCGTACGACGCCACGCATCTGGGCCACGCCGCCACGATGATCACGTTCGACCTGATCAACCGGACGTGGCGGGACAACGGCCTGGACGTGCGCTACGTCCAGAACGTCACCGACATCGACGACCCGCTCCTGGAGCGCGCGGCCCGCGACGGCGAGGACTGGATGGTCCTCGGCATGCGCGAGACGGCCCTGTTCCGCGAGGACATGGAGGCGCTGCGGCTGGTCCCGCCGGCGCACTACGTCGGCGCGGTCGAGTCGATCCCGTCGATCGTCGAGTCGGTGGTGCACCTGCTCGACCGGGGCGCCGCCTACCGGCTGGAGGACGGCACCGGCGACGTGTACTTCACCGTGTCGGCGGCGCCGAAGTTCGGCTACGAGTCGCACCTGGACCGCGCCGAGATGCGCCGCCTCGCGGCCGAACGCGGCGGCGACCCGGACCGCCCCGGCAAGCGCGACCCGCTCGACCCGCTGCTGTGGCGCGGCGCCCGCGACGGCGAACCCGCGTGGGACGGCGGCCCGCTCGGCCCCGGCCGGCCCGGCTGGCACATCGAGTGCGCGGTGATCGCGCTCGGGCTGCTCGGCGACACCATCGGCGTGCAGGGCGGCGGCAACGACCTGATCTTCCCGCACCACGAGTGTTCCTCGGCGCACGCGGAGGTGCTGACGGGTGCGGCGCCGTTCGCCGCGCACTACGTGCACGCCGGCATGATCGGCCTCGACGGCGAGAAGATGTCCAAGAGCCGCGGCAATCTCGTGTTCGTCTCGCGGCTGCGCGGCGACGGCATCGACCCGATGGCGCTGCGGCTGGCGCTGATGTCCGAGCACTACCGCGGCGACCGGCAGTGGACCGACGAGGTTCTCAAGAGCGGACAACAGCGGTTGTCGAGGTGGCGTGACGCCGTCTCCGGTGCCGCGCCGGCGTTCCCGGTCGAACGCCTCCGCGCGCGGCTGGCCGACGACCTCGACACGCCCGGCGCCCTGGCCGTGGTGGACGAGTGGGCCGAGGCGGCCCTGTCGGGGGAGAACGGGGACGGCTCCGCCGTCGCGCGCACCGCGATCGACGCATTGCTGGGTGTGAAACTGTAGGTGGACTCAGAAGCCGCGGAAGACGCCGTCGTCATCGGCGGCGTCGGCGAACTCCTCGAAGTCCACCGCGGCCCGCGCGAGATTCGCCTCCACGGTCCAGAACTGGGCGGGCACGACCCGGAAACTGCGCCCCGACTCGTCGACCACCAGCACCGGCAGGTCGAACGACGACAGCGTCACGCGGTCCACCGCGTACAGGTACGGATGCTCGTCGCTGTCGCGGGTCAGCGCCACCAGCACCGCACCGGCCGCCCCGTCGAACGCCGGGTCCGACACGAAGCGCACCCCGTCCTGGAACGCCCCGTCCGGCGAGGCGGCCTCCAGCGCGGCGCACACCGACTCCCACCCGCCCTCGTCGGTGAACTCCGTGCGCAGCACGACCGTCACGTCCCCGGGCGGCAGCTGCGGCACGCGCCCAGGCTAGCGCGCGGCGCGCCGCGACCCGTCCGGCACCGCGCCTCACCCGGACAGCTGCCCGGGCCGCGCGGCGCGCCCTGTTCCGGCCGGTGCGGTGCGTGGCCCCGACGGCCCGCGCCGCCGGTCGGGGTCCGCTCGCCCGGGCCCGTCCGCCGCCCCGGCCCGACCGCCGCACGGATCGTCGGCGCGGAACGCCCGGTGCCGACGCCGGCGGGGGAGGCGGTGCGGCTGCGCCAACGCTTCCACGCGGGCGAGTCGCTGCTGTACGCGTGGCTGCTGGACGACGGCGCCGGCCCGCTGGCGGTGACCCTCTCCACGGTCTTCGCCGAACGCGCCCACGCGGTGCGCTGGCGCGCCTCGGTCGACGCGCTCGCGCGATCCGCGACGCGCGCGTCGTAGTCCTCGCCGGGCGGTCAGCCCAATGCGAGGTCGGGCTCGTCCCAGGGGACGCCGGGCCGCGGGGACGCGATCGGGTACTTCTCGGTCAGCGACGTGACCGGGCCGGGCCAGACGGCCTGGTGGACCTCGATGGCGTTGCCGCGTTCGTCGTAGGCGACGTGCATCAGGACGAGCACGGGCGTGTCCGCGCGGATCTGCAGCAGCTCCGCCTCGCCCCGGCTGGGCAGCCGCGCGGTGATCTGGTCGGTGGCGTTGGTGTAGCGCCGCCCGGTGGTCTCCTCGACCTCCTGGTAGAGGGGCCGGTCGAAGACCTCGGGCCGTTCCAGTGCCGTGCCGTCGGCGTCCTCGGGCCGTAGCCACGACGCGCCCACCTCCACGGGAACGTCCTGCGTGCGCACCAGGTGCCGGCGCACCACGAGCGGGGTCCCCGACGGGACGCCGAACGCCTCCGCCACCTCGGTCGGCGCGGGGGTGCGCCCCACCTCGGTCAGGTGCTGGCGGTAGCGGGCCGCCAGATCGGCGTGGTAGCCGCGCTGCGCGCCGTAACGGCCGCGGCTGAGCCGGTTCAGCCGCCGCTTGGTCCCGCGCACGAACGTGCCCGAACCGGGCCGGGTGATCAGCACCCCCTCGACCCGCAGTTGGTCGATGGTGCGCTGGACGGTCTGCTTGGCCACGCCGTACTCGGCGGCGATGGCGGGGATCGACGGCAGCCGTTCGCCGGGGGCCCAGTCGCCGCGGCGGATGCGCTCGCGGAGCTGGGCGGCGATCTGCCGGTGCGGCGCCTCGACGGAACCCGGGTTGATCGTCATGGGTCACAGCCTAGCCTCCTAGGACGCCTTACGGGGGGTGATGCGCGGTCCAGTGCCGATCGATTGGCGTTCGCCGGAGTTCACTCCTCGGGACAAAGGCGGGGACGCCGCACCACGCCGGGCCTAAGGTGGCCTGATGCAGGTGAGCCAGTCGGCGAAACTCGCCAACGTTTGCTATGACATCCGCGGCCAGGCGCTCCGGGAAGCCAAGCGCATGGAGTCCGAGGGTCACCGGGTCCTCAAGCTCAACATCGGCAACCCGGCCCCGTTCGGCTTCGAGGCCCCGGAGGAGATCCTCCAGGACGTCATCCTCAACCTGCCCGCCGCGCACGGCTACGGCGACTCGAAGGGCATCCTCCCGGCCCGGCGCGCCGTCGTGCAGTACTACCAGACGCGCGGCGTCACCGGCGTCGACGTCGAGGACGTCTATCTGGGCAACGGCGTCTCCGAGCTGATCGTGATGGCGCTGCAGGCGTTGCTCAACAACGGCGACGAGGTGCTCATCCCGGCGCCGGACTATCCACTGTGGACGGCGTCGGTGAGCCTCTGCGGCGGCCGGGCCGTGCACTACATGTGCGACGAGCAGGCCGACTGGTGGCCGGACGTCGACGACATCGCCGCGAAGATCACCGAACGCACCCGCGCGCTGGTGATCATCAATCCGAACAACCCGACCGGCGCCGTCTACCCGCCGGAGTTGCTGGAGCAGCTGGCCGAGCTGGCCCGCCGGCACAACCTGCTGCTGTTCTCGGACGAGATCTACGACAAGATCCTGTACGACGGCGTCACGCACACCCCGACCGCGCAGATCGCGCCGGACCTGCTGTGCCTGACGTTCAACGGACTGTCCAAGGCGTACCGGGTGGCCGGGTTCCGCACCGGCTGGATGATGGTCACCGGCCCGAAGCAGTCGGCCGAGAGCTACATCGAGGGCCTCGACATCCTGGCCAACATGCGGCTGTGCCCCAACGTACCGACGCAGCACGCCGTGCAGACCGCGCTCGGTGGGCACCAGAGCATCAACGACCTCATCCTGCCCGGCGGCCGGCTGCTGGAGCAGCGCGACGCCGCCTACGCCGCGTTGACCGCGATCCCCGGGATCACCTGCGTGAAGCCGAAGGGCGCGCTGTACATGTTCCCGCGGCTCGACCCGGACGTGTACAAGATCCACGACGACGAGAAGCTGGTGCTCGACCTGCTGCTGCAGGAGCGGCTGCTGATCGTGCAGGGGACGGCGTTCAACTGGCCCCATCCGGACCACTTCCGCATCGTCACGCTGCCCCGGGTGGCCGACCTCGACGACAGCGCCCGCCGGATCGCGCGCTTCCTCAGCAAGTACAAGCAGTAACGACGCAGGGGATGGCCGCGGCGCGCCGCGGTGTGTGAATATCGCGGGCGTGTCGGTCGTTCGCAGCGCCGGGAAGCCGTGCCCGGCGACCCGTTCGTGAGTCCCGGTGGCCCGTCGCCGCGGCTGAGTGCCGCCGAGCGGCTCGCCGTGCTGCGACGGTCCGGGCTGGGCGCGGCGGCGGATCCGTTCTTCGACCGGTTCGCCTCGATGGTGCGCACCGTGCTCGACGTGCCGGTGGCGCTGGTGACCCTGGTCGAGGCGGACCGGCAGGTGTTCCCGGGGGCGTTCGGGCTCGGCGAGCCGTGGTCGGCGAAGCGGGAGACGCCGCTGTCGCACTCGTTCTGCCAGCACGTCGTCGCCGACGCCGCGCCCCTGGTGGTCACCGACGCGCGGACCGACCCGCGGGTGGCCGGCAATCTGGCCGTTCCGGACCTGGGCGTGGTGGGCTACGCCGGCATGCCGCTGACCGACGCGGACGGGCTGGTGCTCGGTGCGCTGTGCGCCATCGACCACGCGCCGCGGCAGTGGACCCGACGCGAACTGGACCTGCTGGCCGACCTGGCCGCCGCCTGTTCGGAGAGCCTGCGGCTGCGGATCGCCACCGCCCGGGCCGAGGACGGCGTGGAGGCCGCGCGTAAGGCGTTCGCCCGCAGCGACCTGCTCCTGCGGGCCAGCGTGACGCTCCTGCGCACGACGACCCACGACGACGTCGTCCACGCGGTCCGGGACCTGGTCACCGGCACCCTCGACCCGGCGTACGTCGGGCTGTCCCTGCTGGACGGCGCGGGGCAGGTGGTGCTGCGCTCGGGCGAGTACCTGCCCGCCCCGGTGGCGCAGCGCTGGTCGACCTACGCCTTCACCGAACGCACCCCGTCGGCCCTGGCCGCCCGCTCGGGCGAACCGGTGCTGCTGCCGGACCTCGACGCGGTGGCCGCCCGGGCGCCGGAGACGCTCGACACCTTCCTCGAACTGGGGTGGCGCTCGGCGGCGAGCGTGCCGCTGCCCGGAGCGCACCGGCCGATCGGGTCGCTGACGTTCGTGTGGAAGCAGGCGTACACGCTCGACGCGGCCGAACAGGCGGTCCTCTCGGCGCTCGCCGGCTACGTGGCGCAGGCGCTGCTGCGGGCCGATCACCTGTTCTCCCGCGAGCAGGTCGCCGCGACGCTGCAACGGGCCATGCTGACGGAACTGCCCGAGGTCGCCCCGTTCGCGCTGGCGGCGCGGTACCGGCCGGCGGCCCGCGGCGAACAGGTCGGCGGCGACTGGTACGACGCGCTGCCGCTGTCCGACGGCCGGCTCGCCCTCGCCGTCGGCGACGTGGCGGGCCATGACATCCAGGCCGCCACCCGGATGAGCCAGCTGCGCAGCGTCCTGCGCGGGTACGTCGTCGACCGCCGGGAGAGCCCGTCGGCGCTGCTGGACCGGCTGGACCGGGCCGGCCGGCTGCTCGGCGAGCGGCAGATGGCGACGGCCGTGCTGGCGTTCGTGCGGGCCGGGCCCACCGGCTACCGGCTGCGCTGGTCGAACGCCGGGCACCCGTACCCGCTGCTGGTGACGGCCGGGGGAGCGGTCGGCCACCTCACCGGCCGGGATCCGCTGCTCGGTGTGCTGGACGGCGTCGGCCGCACCGATCACCGGCGGGTGCTGCCGCCGGGCTCGACGGTGCTGCTGTACACCGACGGTCTGCTGGAGAGCAGGCACCACAGGTACGAGGAGCGCGAACGGGTGCTCGTCGGCCGCCTCGCCGACCTCGCCCGGGCGCCGCTGCCGGAGCTGCTCGACACCCTGCTGGAGGAGATCGGCGGCGCCGACCACGAGGACGACATCACGCTGCTGGCGCTGCGGGTGCCGGAGGTCGGTCGAGCGGCCGGGGGCGCCCCGGCGGGTCAGTAGCGGAAGCGGACCAGGCCCTCGCGCAGGGCGCCGGCGAGCGTCGCCAGTTCGTGGGCGGCGTTCTGGGTCTCGTCGGCGCCGCGCGTGGTGTTGCCGGCGGCGCCCGCCGCGGCGGCGATGTCCGAGGCGATCTCCTCGACGCCGCCGGCCGCGTGGGTGACGTTGCGACTCATCTCGGCGGCGACGGCGGCCTGCTCCTCGACGGCGGTCGCGATGGCGGTCTGGTAGCTGTCGATCTGCTCGATGACCTGGGTGATCGAGCCGACGGCGGCGACCGCCTTGCGGGCCTCGGTCTGGATCGCCTCGATCCGCCGGGACACGTCCTCGGTGGCCTGCGCCGTCTGGCGGGCGAGTTCGCCGACCTCGGAGGCGACGACCGAGAAGCCGCGCCCGGCCTCCCCGGCCCGCGCCGCCTCGATGGTGGCGTTGAGGGCGAGCAGGTTGGTCTGGGCGGCGATGCCGGTGATCACGGCGATGACGCTGCCGATCTCGGACGACGACGCGTCGAGCCGTTCGATGATGCGGTTGGTGTCGGCGGCGGTGGTGGCCGCCCCGCCGGCGACGGTGGCGGCCTCGGTCGTGCTGCGGGCGATCGAGGCGACGGAGGCGTCCAGCTCGACCGCGCCGGAGGCGACCGTGGAGACGTGGCGGGAGACCTCGTCGGCGGTGCGGGCGGCCTTGGCGGCCTGGTCGGCGCCGCTGCGGGCGGAGCCGGCGATGTCGCTGCTGGAACGGGTCAGTCCGGTCGAGGAGGTGGTGAGCCGGTCGGCGGTGGTGGCGACCTGGCTGACGATGCCGCGGATGCCTTCGAGGGCGCTGCGCAGGGCGGTCGCCATCCGGCCGATCTCGTCGCGGGACTCGACCGGGATCTCGACGGTCAGGTCGCCCTCGGCGAGGCGGTCGAGGGCCGCCATCAGCCCGATGATCGGCCGTCGCACGCTGCGACTGACCCACCAGCCCACGACGCCGACCAGGATGACGATGAGGAACAGCACGAAGATCATCGTGGCGTTCTGGGTGCTGGTGTCGACGTATTCGGCCTGAGAGCCCTTCGCGGTCTTCAGGAGGCTCTCGCGCAGTTCGGTGGCGTGGCCGGCCATCGCCTGCTGGGCGGCGGAGATGTCGCCGCCGGACTGGGCGGCCGCCAGCAGCGCCTGGTAGTCGGCCTGCATCGCCTCGGCGGGTGCGCTCAGCTCCTTGGGCGTCTTGGCCAGCACCTCGTCGAGCGGCGCCTTGATCGCCTGCGCGGCGGAGGCCCGCTGGGCGACCGGGCCGGCGGCCAGCGCGGCGCGGGCGGAGGCCACCTGTTCCAGGGCCGCCATCGGAGCGGTGTAGCGCTCGGCGATGACGGTCGAGGCGTTCTCGATGAAGCCGCTGGCCACCTGCGCGAGAAACTGGAACAGACACACCAGCAGCACCATGACGATGCCGAACCCGGTGAAGATCCGGCTACGGATGCTGCGGAAGCGCGGCCCTGCGAGACCCTCGGACATAACCGGCACATCGGTAGGTGCCGGCCGAACTTGAGGTCAGAAGCTCGCGGCCGGTCCGGCCTGTCCGCCGCGCCGGCGCAGGTACTTCTCGAACTCCTGCGCGATCTCGTCGCCGGACAGCGCCTGCATGCCGTCGTCGCCGGAGCGTTCCTCCAGCTCGCGCACGTACTCGGCCAACTCGGCGTCCTGCTCGGCGGCCTGGCGCAGCCGCGCCTCCCACTCGGCCGACTCCTCGGCGAGGTCGGCGGTGGGGATCGGCAGGTCGAGGACCTCCTCGATCCGGTGCAGCAGGGCCAGGGTGGCCTTCGGGCACGGCGGGTTGTTGGCGTAGTGCGGCACGTGCACCCAGAACGACAGCGCGTCCAGCTCCGCCCGCGTGGCCACGTCCTGCAGGACCCCGACGATGCCGGTCGGTCCCTCGTAGCGGCTCAGGGTCAGCCCGTAGCGCTCGGCGACGGAACGGTCCGACGCGCTCCCGCTGATCGGCAGCGGCCGGGTATAGGGAACGTCCGCCAGCAGCGCGCCCAGCAGGATGATGCGGCTCACGTCGAGGCTGTGGCACACCTCGAGCAGCTCGTCGCAGAACGTCCGCCAGCGCATGCTCGGCTCGATGCCGCGGATGAGCACGACGTCCCGGTCGGCCCCCGGCGGCTTCGCCACGGTGAACCGCGTCGTCGGCCACTCCACGCGGCGGGTCTCCCCGTCGGCGAGCGTCACGGTCGGCCGGTTTACCTGGAAGTCGTAGAACTCCTCGGGATCCAGCGACGCGACGACCTTTCCGCCCCAGATCTCCCCGAGATGCTCGACGACGGCGGTCGAGGCGTCTGCGGCATCGTTCCATCCCTCGAAGGCCGCGATGGCGATCGGGGAACGTAGCACAGGCAAGCCGTCGAACTCGGTCACCGGCCCAGCCTACGCGGGTGTGCTGACATGCGCTCATGGCCGCGCCGGGTATCCGGACGTGAACCCGTCGATCCCTGGCCGGGCGGTGAGCCCGTTCGGGCGAGCCTGCGCCACTTCCGGCCCGGCGCCGTGGGCCAGGATGACAAGGCGTCAGCGATCCATCTATGCTGCGGGGCGCGGTGCGCGGGGTTGCCCTTTTTTGCAAGATCGGCGTCCGGCCCGCAGCACCGCCGCCCCGACACGGAGGGTGGCCGGTGCCCGGTCCAGTCGTGAATGTGGGGAAGGCGACGGCGTGGTTGCAGCAGAGAACACAGACCGGTTCGACCGGGATGTCGTGATCATCGGCGGGTGTGGTCGGGTGGGGCTGCCGCTCGGCATCGCACTCGCGTCGCGTGGTCGTTCCGTAACTCTGTATGACATCAACGCGACCGCGGTGGAGACCGTCAACAGTGGACAGCTGCCGTTCACCGAGGACGGCGCGGCCGATCTGCTCGCCGCCGCCGTCGCGGACGGTTCGCTGAAGGCCACCGTGGATCCGGCGAGCGTGGCGTCCGCGGAGACCCTGGTGGTCATCGTGGGCACTCCCGTCGACGAGCACCTCAACCCCGACCTCGGCGCGGTGCCGCGGGCGCTGGAGCGCTGCGTGGAGCACCTGCGCGACGGGCAGCTGGTGGTGCTGCGCAGCACCGTTCACCCCGGCGTGACGGCGCTGACCGAGCGGCTGCTGCAGCGGCACGGGCTCGACATCGACGTGGCGTTCTGCCCGGAGCGCATCGCCGAGGGCTACGCGATGACGGAGCTGTTCACGCTCCCGCAGATCGTGTCGGCCCGGGGGGATCGCGCCATCGAGCGCGCCTCGGAGTTCTTCAGCGTGCTGACGACCAACATCGTCACGCTGATCCCCGAGGAGGCCGAGCTCGCGAAGCTGTACACGAACACGTGGCGGTACATGAAGTTCGCGACTGCCAACCAGTTCTGGATGATGGCCAACGACGCCGGCCTGGACTTCGAGCGGATCCGGCACGCCATCCGCTACGACTACCCGCGCGCCGCCGACCTGCCCGGGCCGGGCTTCGCGGCCGGGCCGTGCCTGCTCAAGGACACGATGCAGCTGGCCGCGTTCAACAACAACAACTTCGTGCTCGGCCACACGGCGATGCTGATCAACGAGGGCCTGCCGCTGTACCTGGTGGCGCGGCTGGAGCAGCAGTTCGACCTGTCGAAGATGACGGTCGGCGTGCTCGGCATGGCGTTCAAGGGCGGTAGCGACGACCCGCGCGAGAGCCTCGCCTACAAGCTGCGCAAGATCCTCATGCTGAAGGCCAACGAGACGCTCTGCTCGGACCCGTACATCGTCGACGAGCGGTTCACCCCGCTGGAGGAGGTGCTGGAGCGCGCCGACCTGCTGGTCATCGCCGCGCCGCACCCCGAGTACCGCGATCTCGAGACCGACAAGCCGGTGGCCGACATGTGGGGGATCGCCGGGCGGGGCATGAAGGTATGAAGCCGCAGGTCTCAGTCGTCATCCCGGTCTACGAGGAGGGTGAGTCGATCCTCACCTGCCTCAACCGGATCCTGCGCGAGGTGAGCCTCCCGTGCGAGGTCCTCGTGGTGCACGACTTCCCCGAGGACTCGACCGTTCCCTACGTCGAGAAGCTCGCCGAGGAGGACCCGCGGGTCCGCGCCGTGCTCAACACCTACGGGCGGGGACCGGCAAACGCGATCCGCTTCGGCATCGACGCCGCCGCGGCGCCGGTGGCCGTGGTGACGATGGCGGACGGCTCCGACGACCCGCGGCAGATCGACGAGTTGGCGCGCCTGGTGGACCGCGGGGTCGTGGTGGCCGCCGCGTCCCGGTACATGCCGGGCGGCCAGCAGGTCGGCGGCCCGCGGATCAAGAAGGCGATGTCCGCGTTCGCCGGCCGGTCGCTGCACTGGTTCGCCCGGGTCGGTACCCGCGACGCCACCAACAGCTTCAAGGCGTACTCGACGGACTTCGTGCGCGAGGTCGGCATCGAGAGCCGGTCCGGGTTCGAGATCGGGCTGGAGCTGACCGCCAAGGCGACCCGGATGCGGTTGCCCGTCGCGGAGCTGCCCACCATCTGGCTCGACCGGCAGCTCGGGGACTCGCGCTTCGACCTGGCCCGCTGGATGCCGAGCTACCTGCGCTGGTACCGGTTCGCCTACGGCAGCCGCCTCTCGGCCGAGCAGATCCGCGCCGGCGCGGCGGCCCGGGCGAAGAAGACCGACAAGACCGGGTAAGATTCGCGCGGTTCGACCCGTGCGGACAGTGATGTTGTCTGGTGTTTGACTTTCAAGGAGACGAGCGAGTGGCAAAGATTCTGGTCACCGGTTCCGCCGGTTTCATCGGCGGCTACGTGGTTGAGGAGCTGCTCGCGCGCGGCAACCAGGTCGTCGGTATTGACAACTACTCGAAGTACGGCCCGGTCACGCGCAGTTACGACAACCACCCCAACTACCACTTCATCGAGGGCGACGCGCGCGACGTCGACCTGATGACGAAGACGCTGTCGGACTGCGACCACTTCATCGCCGGCGCGGCGATGATCGGCGGCATCTCCTACTTCCACGCCTACGCCTACGACCTGCTCGCCACCAACGAGCGGATCATGGCGTCGTCCTGCGACGCGGCGATCGCCGCCCACCGCGAGGGCCGGCTGAAGAAGGTCACCTACCTCTCGTCGTCGATGGTGTTCGAGTCGACCGAGCACTGGCCCTCCAAGGAGGGTGACGAGCGCAAGATCCCGCCGCCGCTCTCGTCGTACGGCTTCCAGAAGCTGGCCGTCGAGTACTACGCGCGCGCCGCGTGGGACCAGTACAAGCTGCCGTACACGATCGTGCGGCCGTTCAACTGCGTCGGCGTGGGCGAGGGTCGGGCGCTCGGCGAGGTCGAGGTGCTCTCCGGCAACGTGAAGCTGGCGATGTCGCACGTCGTCCCGGACCTGGTCCAGAAGGTCATCAAGGGCCAGGACCCGCTGCACATCCTGGGCGACGGCAGCCAGGTGCGCCACTACACCTACGGCGGCGACCTGGCCAAGGGCATCATCGCCGCGATGGAGCACCCGGACGCCACCAACAACGACTTCAACATCTCCACGGCGGTCTCCACCTCGGTGACCGAGCTGGCCGAGGTGATCTGGCGCAAGATCAAGGGCCCGGACGTCCCGCTCTCCCTGGTCAGCGACGACCCGTACGAGTACGACGTGCAGAAGCGCGTCCCGGACGTGACCAAGTCGAAGGAGGTCCTCGGCTTCGAGGCCACCACCGACCTGTCGACCATGCTCGACGAGGTCATCCCGTGGGTGAAGCAGGCCGTGGCCGACGGCCGCCTCTGATCTCCCGCACGCTCGCGCAACGGCGCCGCCCCTCCCGGGGGTGGCGCCGTTCGTGTCTGCTCAACCCGCCCGCACCGCGGCCGATGGGTTCACCCGTGAGCGAGGAGCGCGTCGACCCGGTGATCCGTTTCCGCACGCTGCACACTCTTCGGGAACGCGACGACGCGATGTTCGCCGCCACCGACTGGGACGGCTGGCGGATCCCGATGCCGGACCGGCTGGGGGTGCGGCCCGGGCAGGTTCTCCCGCTGCCGTCGGGACCGTCGACGATGGTCGACCTGGTGGTGCCCGCCGACGGGTACGAGGTGATCCGGATCTGGCACGAGGTGCGCCGGACCGGCGTGGGGCTGGCGGCGGTGCGACCGCGCAGCGACCCGGAGCGCACGCTGAACATGGTGATGATCGACGTGCGGGACGAGTACGGCGTTCTCGCCTGCGTGCTGACCACCTCCGGCACCGCGGCCGACTCCTCGACGGCGCTCACCGGTGCGCTGGTGGCGCCCGTTCGGCCGCGCACCGGGGTCATCCTGAAGAACCGCGCCGCCCAGATCATCGACATCGACGAACGCGTCAGCGGGATGCTCGGCTTCACGCCGGAACAGATGATCGGGCAGCCGGCGTCGAGCTTCGTGCACCCCGACGACCAGAACCGGGCGCTGTCCTCCTGGATGGAGATGCTCGGCACCCGGCAGAACGGGCGGATCCGGCTGCGGCACCGCCGCCGCGACGACACCTACCTGTGGGTGGAGATCGAGAACATCTACCGCGACGCCGAGGACGCGGCCGACATCGTGGTGGCCGGCCAGATGAGCGACATCTCCGACGAGATGGCCGCCCACGAGGAACTCGACCGCCGCGAACGCCTCTTCCGCCGGCTCGCCGAGTCGATCCCCACCGGCCTGCTCCAGCTCGACGTCGACGGGGTGCCGGTCTACTCCAACGACCGGCTGGCCGCGCTGTTGGGCGTTCCCACGGCCAAGAATCTGGACGAACAGCTCGCGACGGTCGCGGCCGGCGACCGCGCGGCCCTGGACGCGGCCCTGACCGCGACGCGGGTCGACGGGACCGACCACGAGTTGGAGGTGGAGATCGTCCTGCCCGATTCGGTCGAACGCCGCCGCTGCACCGTCAGCACCGTCGCGCTCACCGAACGGGACGGGACCCTGGTCTGCTTCGCCGACATCACCGACAGCGCCCGGATGCGCGAGGAACTGCGCGTCAAGGCCACCTACGACGAGCTCACCGGCTGCCTCAACCGCGCCTCGACCCTGGCCGCGCTGGAGCACGCGCTCGCCACCGACGAACGCCCACCGGCGGTGATCTTCGTGGATCTGGACCGCTTCAAGCCGGTGAACGACTCCCTCGGGCACGCGGCCGGCGACGAACTGCTCGCCCACACCGCCGCCCTGCTGACCCGCCTGGTCCGCCACGACGACGTCGTCGGCCGGGTCGGCGGGGACGAGTTCCTGCTGGTGTGCCGGCGGCCGGGCGGGGAGGAGGAGGTGCTCGAGGTGGCCCGGCGGGTGCGCGACGCGCTGCGCCACGACGTGACGTTGAGCGCGGGCACCGTGCGCATCGGCGGCAGCATCGGGGTCGCGCAGGCCTGGCCCGGGGCCTCCGGTGACGCGCTCGTGGCACGCGCCGACGCGGCGATGTACGAGGCGAAACGGCACGGCGGCGGCGATCCCGTGGTCTATCACCACGGCTGACCGATTTGCTCAGGATGCCCGGGAAGTGCCCGATGGTGGGGCTATGCAACTACGCCATCGTCTGCTGGCGCTCGGGGTCGGCGGCACCATCGTCACCGCGTTGGTCCTGGTAGGGGTCGGTGCGGTCGAGAGCGACCGGTTCAGTGATGGCGCGGCCAAGGACATGGAGCGGGTGATCGACGCGAACCTCGGCCGCGTCGCCGAGGACGTCACCCGGCTCGCGACGGCGGTCGGCGACGCCGTGCAGAACGATGTGAACCGGGCGCAGCAGGTCGCCATCGCCGAGCTCAACCAGCGCGGCGGCATGAGCGTCACCGGCCCGCCGGCGGTCACCTGGGAGGCCACCAACCAGTTCACCCAGGCGAAGTCCAAGGTCGTCCTGCCCTTCGCCCGGGTGGGCAACGTCTGGCTCAACCAGAACTCCGACCCCGCCGTCCCCACCCCGGTCGTCGACGAGGTGGTCGGCATGCTCGGCGGCACCGTCACGATCTTCCAGCGCATGAACCCCGCCGGCGACCTGCTGCGGGTGGCGACGAACGTGAAGAACAAGGCCGGCAAGCGGGCCATCGGCACCTACATCCCGGCGATCGGGGCCGACGGCAACCCGAACGCGGTCGCCACCGCCATCAAGGACGGCAAGCCGTACCGGGGCGTGGCCCTGGTCGTCGACACCTGGTACGTCACCGGCTACGACCCGGTCAAGAACGCCGCCGGGGAGGTCATCGGCGCGATCTACTTCGGCGTGCCGCAGGCCGACGCGATCGCCAGCCTCACCAAGAACATCGCCAGCACCAAGGTCGGCGACAACGGTTGCGTGACCGTGTTCAGCACGAACACCGCCGACCTCGGCCGGACCATCGCCTCCTGCAACGCCGACGAGGTCAACAAGACCGTGCTGGACGCCAAGGACGCGAACGGCGTCGAGTGGGTGAAGCAGATCGTCGAGGCGGCGCCCAAGCTGGCGGCCGACGGGAAGTTCGAGGCGGTGTACCAGCTGCCCGGTTCGGCGGGGGCGCCCGTGGCGCGCAGCGAGGTGGTGGTCACCTACTACGCGCCCTACAAGTGGGCCATCGTCACCCGTGCCTACGAGGGGGACCACGCCACGCTCGCGCAGGGGCTGGCCGACGGGCGCAGCACGATGCTGACCGCGTTCGGGCTGGCGGCGACGCTGTTGGCGCTGGTGATGGGGACCGTGGCGTGGTTCTGGGCGCGGCGGCTCTCCCGCCGGCTGACCGAGGTCACCCAGGCGCTGACGCTCGTGTCCAAGCGCGACCTGACCGTGTCGGTGCCGGCCCGCGGTTCGGACGAGATCGGCCAGATGGGCGCGGCCCTGAACACCGCTGTCGGGGAACTGCGCGTGCTGCTGGGGGAGATCACCGGGACGGCCCACGACGTGGCCTCGTCGGCCGGTCGGGTCTCCGCCGTCGGCGACGAACTCGGCGGGGCGTCCGAGAACGCGGCGGCCCAGGCCGAGGCGGTGGCCTCCTCGGCCCGCGAGGTCTCCAGCAACGTGCAGACGGTCGCCACCGGTTCCGACGAGATGGCGCAGTCGATCGGCGAGATCGCGCAGAACGCCCAGGAAGCGGCGAAGGTCGCGCTGGACAGCGTGAAGCTGGCCCAGGAGGCCACCCGGGTGATGGGCCAGCTCGGCGACTCCAGCGCGCAGATCGTCGACGTCGTCAAGGTGATCAGCGGCATCGCCGAGCAGACCAACCTCCTCGCCCTGAACGCCACCATCGAGGCGGCCCGGGCGGGAGCCTCCGGCAAGGGGTTCGCGGTCGTGGCCGGCGAGGTGAAGGAGCTGGCCCAGCAGACGGCGACGGCGACCGAGGACGTGACGACCCGGGTGGCCGCCATCCGCAACGACACCGAGGGCGCGGTCTCGGCGATCAAGGCCATCGCGGCGGCGATCGACCGGGTCAGCGACTTCCAGCGGGCGATCGCCACGGCCGTGGAGGAGCAGACGGCGACGACTGCCGAGATGCGCCGCAACGTCGGCCGCGCCGCCGAGGGGAGCGGGTCGATCGCGACGAGCATCGACAGCGTGACGGACAGCGTGTCGACGGCCCGTCAGGCGGTCGAGTCGTCCCGCGAGGCGGCCGCGAAGCTGAACGCCAACGCGGACACGCTCACCGCGCTGGTGAACCGCTTCCGCCTCTAGCACGGGCCGTCACTCCGCGCCGTCGTACGCCTTCTGGGCCGCCGACACGTCGCTGAGGTGCTCGATGGACCACTCCTGGAGTGCGCGCAGCGGCCCGAGCAGCGTCCGGCCGGCCTCGGTCAGGGCGTACTCGACGCGCACCGGCACCTCGGGATGGACCGTGCGGCGCACCAGTCCGTCGCGTTCGAGTCCGCGCAGGGTCTGGGTCAGCATCTTCTGCGAGACGCCGCAGACGCGCCGCCGCAGTTCCGAGAAGCGGGCGTCTCCCTCGCCGAGCACGCCGACGATGAGGACGGTCCACCGGTCGCCGATGCGGTCGAGGATGCGGCGGGTCGGACAGTCGGCGGCGTACGGGTCGCCGCGGAGCATCGGGTCCGATTGCGTGGTTACCAAGAAGTGCCTTCTTCCCGACGGAGATATGGTCTCTTACGGTAACCGAAACGGCCCGGCCACGGGTCCTGGAATTTCGACCGGAAGGCATTCCCATGTCCCGCATCACCGTCCTCGGCGGCACCGGCTACGCCGGATCGGCAATCGTCGCGGAGGCCGCCGCACGCGGCCACGAGGTCACCGCGCTCAGCCGCTCGCTCCCCGAGACCCCCGTCCCGGGTGTGAATTACGTCCAGGGCGACGCCTCGGACGAGGCGACCCTGTCGTCGGTGATCTCCGGTGCGGAGGTCGTGGTGGGTGCGCTCGCCCCGCGCGGTGTGCTCGTCGACTCGCTGCGCGACGTGTACCGCACGGTCGGGCGCCTCGCCGACGCCGCCGGTGCGCGGCTGTTCCTCGTCGGTGGCTTCTCGTCGCTGCGCCCGGCCGCCGGCGCGCCGCGCTTCGTGGAGGACCTCACCCACGCGCCCGCCGAGTTCCACCACGAGATCCGCACCGGGGCGGCGCTGATCCTCGAGGACCTGCCGGCCGCGCCGGAGACGCTCGACTGGGTGTTCGTGAGCCCGCCCGGCGCCTTCGGCTCGTACGTGCCCGGCGAGCGGCTGGGCACCTACCGGCTCGGTGACGAGGTCGCCGTCGCGCCGGAGGACGGTGGCGCGATCTCCGCCCCGGACTACGCGCTCGGGTTCGTCGACCTGATCGAGAAGGGCGACCTGCACCGCGCCCACGTCAACCTGGCCCACTGAGCACCCGCCCCGCTGCGCCACGCCGGTCCCGTCCGGCGTGGCGGCGGAGGCCGGTTCGCTCACATCTGTGACAGGGCCACCGCGAACATCCCCACGGCACCGGCGATCAGCACGCTCAGGGACGTTCCCAGGAAAACCAACGAGGGGCCGGTCCGCAGCCGCAGGCGGACGAGGCGGTAGACGCCGACGGCGCCGACGAACGCCATCAACACCAGGTACGACGCGAACAGCGAGAAGGCGGTCACCAGGACGGTAAGGCCGACGGTGACCCACGGCCGCCACGCCGGCGACAGGTCACGGGCCAGGGCGAGGTACCCGACCGCGCCGACGAACACCGCCCCGGCCGCGGCGCTCGCGAAGACGCTGAGGTTCGCCAGGGCGACCATGAGGAAGAAGCTCGCCGCGACACCGACCGCGGCGACGGCGCCCTCCTGGAGCGCCCGCACCGTGCCGCGCTCGCGCAGCCTCACGATGGACACGACGGCTCCGGCGTAGCCGGCGGTGGCGCAGATCAGCAGCACGAGGAAGAAATCCATGGGTAAATAGGTATCAATCTCACCCGGCCGGGTTATCCCCACTTTGTGCCGCGCCGATCTTCCGAAAACCGGACGCGGCGGCGCGTGGACGGCTGCTAGGGTCCCGGCAAGTGTTTCAGCACGATCTCCTGTGAGAAGGCGATGCCATGGTCACCGCCCGGGTAAACCGGGGCGGCTGACGTTCCAGACCGTCCTGGTAAACGGTCCTCTTTGGCATGCGCTTTCTAAGGAGCACCCACTCCGATGGGTAACTGGTACACCGATTTCTTCACCGAGCTTCCCAACGCGTTCTGGCGGGCGGCGGTTCCGCCGGAGCACACCACCGCCGAGGTCGACTTCCTGACCCGCTTCGTGCCCGCGGGCGCGCACGTGCTGGACGTTCCCTGCGGCAGCGGCCGCCACACGCTCGCGCTGGCCGGTCGCGGCTATCGCGTCACCGGTCTGGACGTGTCGGCCGAGGCGATCGCGCACGCGAAGCGGCAGGCGCCGCAGCTCGACCTGCGCGTGGTCGACATGGCGGAACTCCCGTCCGACCTGCGCGCCGACGCGGCGATCTGCATGGGCAACTCGTTCGGCTACCTGCCGCACGAGGGGACCGAACGCTTCCTCGCCACCCTGGCGGGCATCGCCGGCACGCTGGTGCTCGACACCGGGTTCGTCGCCGAGTCGCTCCTGCACAACCTCCAGGTGGAGGAGGAGCCGATGACCCTCGGCGGCATCGAGGCGACCTCGGTCAACTCCTACGACGTCGCGGACAGCGCCTGGATCACCGAGTTCACGTTCCGGCGGGGCGACGAGGTGCACCGGGGAACGTCCGTGCAGCACGTCTACACGTCGGCGGAGATCGCCCGGCTGGTGCGCCGGGCCGGCTACGCCGACGTGCGGATGTTCGGCGACGTCGACGGCGGCCCGTACCGGCTGGGCAGCCCGCGCCTGCTGCTGGTGGCGCGGCAGCGTTGACGCCGAGGATTACCAGATGGTTATATAACCACATGGCGACGGAACTGCTCGACGCGACGTTCGCGGCGCTCGCCGACCCGACCCGACGGGCGATCCTGGCCCGGCTCAGGGAAGGGGAGGCGACCGTGACGGAGCTGGCGGCGCCGTTCGCGATGAGCCAGCCCGCGATCTCCAAACACCTCAAGGTGCTGGAGAAGGCGGGACTGATCTCGCGCGGACGCGACGCCCAGCGCCGCCCCTGCCGGTTGGAGGCCCAGCGGCTCAAGGACGCCACCGACTGGCTGGCCGACTACCGGCGACACTGGGAGCGGAGCTACCGCCGCCTCGACGCACTGTTGGAAGACCTCCAATCGTGACCGTGGAGTTGGAGACCCGCGGCGACCGGGAGATCGTGCTCCGGCGCGACTTCCGGGCGCCGCGGCACCTCGTCTACGCCGCCTGGACCGTCCCCGACCTGCTGAAACGCTGGTACGGGGCGGACGGCTGGCAGCTCGTCGAGTGCGCCGTCGACCTGCGTGTCGGGGGCGCGTGGCGGTTCGTCTCCGTGGGGCCGGGCGGCGCGCGGATGGTGCAGAGCGGGGTCTACACGCACCTCGCACCGCCGTCGCGGCTCGAGTGCACCGAGATCTTCGACGAGCAGTCCTATCCCGGGGAGACACTGGTGGCGCACCACTTCACCGAGGCGGCCGGCGTCACGACCGCCACCACGACCCTGCGGTTCGCCACCCCGTTCGGGCGCGACACCGTGCTCGGCTATCCCATGCGGCGCGGCCTCGGCGAGGGGTACCGCCGCCTCGACGCACTTCTCCTGGAGAGAACACCGTGAACTGGACCCTTGAAGTCGTCATCGTTCCCGTCTCCGACATCGACCGCGCCAAGGCGTTCTACTCCGAGCGGCTGGGCTTCCACGTCGACCACGACACCGCACCCAGCGACGACGTGCGCATCGTGCAGCTGACGCCGCCGGGCTCCGGATGTTCCGTCGTCATCGGCAAGGGCGCGGTGCCGCACATGGAACCCGGTTCCCTCAAAGGGCTCCAGCTCGTGGTGGCCGACATCCACAAGGCCCGGGCGGAGCTGGTCGCCCGCGGCGCCGAGGTGGGGGAGATCGAGGTATTCGGGGGCGGAGATCCTTCGGTCAGTGGCCCGGCCCTGGACAACGTCGGCTTCTTCTTCTTCGAGGACCCGGACGGAAATTCGTGGGGGGTGCAGCAGATCAGTTCACGAGCATGATTCATTGCGCGCGTCCGTCGGGGGCGCGACCGTCGCTCAAGAGGGGGCGACCGCTCCGGGCCGATCCCGCTTCGCTTCGATCGACCACTCCGCTGCCACGCCCGCGTGCAGCAGTGGTCACTGTCGTGCCAGGGCGTCCAGCTTGGTGGCCAGTTCCTTGGGTCTTGAAATGTTGACGCAGTGGCCGCCTCGGATCTCGTCGGGCGTGATGCCGAGGCGGTCGCGGACCATCGGGCGGACGAAGTCCGGGGTGTGGAACCGGTCGTCCAGGCAGAGCAGGTAGCGGGTGGGCGTGTCGGGGTGCATCGGCAGCGGCCACGGGTCGCGCAGCGGGCCGCCGGACTGGTCCCGGCTGTGCGCCTTGGCGAACGCGATCTGCTCCGGCGTCAGGTCGTTGTAGAAGAGTTCGTCCTCGGTGCCCTCGCCGCCGACGTAGCCGGCGTTCTTCCAGAAGTCGCCGCCCTTCTCGCCCGGGCGGGGAACCATGCCGGTCAGGTAGACCAGCAGCCGGGTGCGGACCCGTGCGCACACGAGCGGGGCGGTGAGGCCGCCGAGGGAGTGCCCGACCAGCACCACGTCGCGCCGCTCGCCGATCGCCTCGACCATCACGTCGGTGTACTCGGCGAGGCCGGCGTCGGGATCCTCGGCCGGCAGGTCGGGCGCCACGACCTCGTGGCCCAGCAGGTGCAGGTGCTGCGCCACGCGTTCCCAGGAGCCGCCGGTGTCGCCGGCTGCGTGCACGATCGCGAAGGTTGTCACCGACCGAGCCTATCGTCGGACTTATAGTGCGAATATGCTCAAATCCTCGCGGCGGCGCGGGCCGGCCGTGGCCAAGCGCCAGCTCCGCCTCGCGTTACGCCGCGCCCGGTACGCGGCCGAGATGACGCAGAACGAGGTGGCCGACGCCCTCGACTGGCACACCTCCAAGATCCTGCGCATCGAGAACGGCCAGGTCTCCGTGGCGACCTCCGACCTCATGGCGCTCGTCGCGCTGTACCCCGACCTCGGCCCCGAACGGCTGCCCGAGCTCGTGGACCTCGCCCGGGAGGGCCGGCGGCCGTCGTTCGTCAGCCGCTACCGCGAAGTGCTCACGCCGCAGTTCGCCGAGTGGCTGGAGTACGAGGCCTACGCGATGTCGATCCGGCTGTTCGAGAGCCAGTTCGTGCCGGGTGTGCTGCAGACCGACGAGTACGCGGCGGCCACCGTTCGCGGGCTGCTGGGCAACGAGGCCGACGACGGGCGGGTCGAGCAGATCGTCGCCGCCCGCATCGAACGCGCCGAGCCGCTCACCGGGCCGGACGGGCCGCGCATGGAGTTCATCGTGGACGAGGCGGTGCTGTGGCGCGGCGTCGGCGGCGAGGCGGGGGCGGGTGGCCGTTCGGTGATGCTCGCGCAGCTGCGTCACCTGCAGCGGATGAACACCGTGGGCCGCACCGTCGCCGGCGATCCGGTCGAGCCCGGGCTCAATCCGGGGATATCGGTGCAGGTCGTGCCGTTCGACCTGGGCGCCTACGCGGCCATGCGCAGGCCGTTCGAACTGGTGAAGTTCGACGAGTCCGAGGACGACGCGATGCTCTACTTCGAGAGCCCCGGGGGTGACGAGGTGATCCGGGACAGCGTCGACGAGACGGCGCGGCACCACGACCTGTTCGTCGAGCTCAAGAAGGCGCTGCCCGGCCCCGAGCGCACGAACGCCTTCATCGACACCGTGCTGGCCGCGATGCGCGAGGGTGCCGCAGCGTCGTGCCGTTTCGGGTCGTGCCGGCTTCTCTGATCACTTTGAGTTATATAGACTTCACGTTGCGTCTCTGTTCGGTGGAGGAACGGTGCACGACAACGGGGAACCTGGCTGGCACACGAGCACGTTCAGCGGCACCAGTGGATGTGTCGAGGTCGGCCGGATCGGCGCGGAGATCCTCGTCCGCGACTCGAAGAACCCGGATGACGGCCAGCTGCGAATCGGCCTGTCCGCATGGCGAACATTCATCGGAGCCATCCGTAGCGGCGAATTCGATCAGCGGGACGGCGCCTCGTCGACCGGCCGCGCTTCCCCGTGTGCGACGCTCCACGGGTGAACAAGGACGTGCACGGGGCGCTCATGGCGTTCTCCCGGAAGATCGGGATCTACGAGCCGCAGGCGGAGACGGCGGTGCGGATCGCGGTCGACGGTGAGTCGGAGCCGGTCCCGCTCTCGGCGGACGTGGCACGGGCGCTGATCAAGGCCCTGGACGGGTACCAAGACGACCGCGACCGCGGGGACTGCGAACACTGCGGCGGCGGCCGCGTCGACGAGAACTTCCTGTGCCGTGACTGCGGCCGCCCCAACGGCGTCTTCGGCGCGATGCTGGCCGAACGCGCGTCGCGTTACGAGGGCGACCCGGCGGCGCTGGCGGAGTTCACCTGGGGAGATCCCAAGCCGGCGACCGGCCCCGCGCCGGTGAGCTTGCCCACCTTGCCGCCGCCTCCGAAGTTCGACGACGACTAGACCGGGCACGATCGGGGGCATGACCCAGCTTGCCGGCGTGCTCTTCGACATGGACGGGACCCTGGTCGACAGCGAGAAGGTCTGGTCGGTCGGCCTGGCCGAACTGGCCGTGCACCACGGCGGCACGCTGTCCGACGCGGCGCGGCACGCGATGGTCGGCACCAACATGGCCGAGTCGATGCGCATCCTGCACGAGGACCTCGGCCGCCCCGACCTCGACGACGCCTACAGCGTCGAGTGGCTCGAACGCCGCGTCGCCGAACTCTTCGCCGCGGGCCTGCTGTGGCGCCCCGGCGCGGCGGACCTGCTCACGGCGGTGCGGGCGGCCGGCATCCCGGCGGCGCTGGTGACGGCGACCAGCCGGCACCTGGTGGAGGTGGCGCTGGAGACGATCGGGGCGCACTTCTTCGCGGCGGTGGTCTGCGGGGACGACCTGCCGGAGACCAAGCCGCACCCGGCGCCGTACCTGCGGGCGGCGGAGCTGATCGGCGCGCGGCCCGCGGCGTGCGTGGCGATCGAGGACTCCCCGAACGGCATCCGCAGCGCCCTCGCGGCCGGCTGCACGGTGCTCGGCGTTCCCTGCGAGGTCGACCTGGGCCACCTGGCGGACGTGACGCTGGTCGACTCCCTGGAGAAGGTCGACGTCGCGTACCTGCGCGGACTGCTCTAGCGCCGCCGATCTTGCGTCGTGGCGCCCGGCGTGCCCGGGTTCGACCCGCTGTGTCGGCACCACAACTGCAAGATCGCGCGAGCAACGAGGCGCCGCGGACCCCGTGAAAGGTCCGCGGCGCCAGGAGCGGCTCACTCGTACGAGATCGCCTGCAGCACGTTCACCCGCGCCGCCCGGAGCGCCGGCAGGATCGCCGCGATCACGCCGATCCCGGCGCCGAGCGCGAGGTACGTGCCCATCGCCGTCCACGGCATCGCGAACGTCGAGAAGCCGTCGTCCTTGAGCGCCCGCACGATCGCCGCGCCGAGCCCGCTGCCGACCACCACGCCGAGCAGCGCGCCGAACACCGAGATCACGATCGCCTCGACGGTGATCATCCGCATGGACTGGAACCGGCCGAGCCCGATCGCCCGCAGCAGCCCCAGCTCCCGGGTGCGTTCCAGGACCGACAGCGCCAGCGTGTTGATGATGCCGAGCACCGCGATGAGCACCGCGAGGGCCAGCAGGATCTGCACCATCAGCAGCACGGTGTCGAACGCCGACGTCTGCTGCTGCACGAAGTCGTTCCGGTTGGCGACGGTCACCTCGGGGCTGTCGGCCAGCAGCGCGTCCACCTGCTTGCGCACTCCGTCGACCGAGACGCCGTCCGCGACGTCGACGTACCCCCAGGATGGCTGCGCGACCTGCAGTTCGCCGATGAGGGTGGTGGGCAGGATCAGGCCGCCGGTCGTGGAGCTCTTGGCGTAGATGCCGACGAGCTTCATCTGACGCGGCTGCCCGCGGGCGAGCTGCACCTCGATCGTGGCGCCGACGTGCAGGCCCTTCTCCTTGGCGCGCTCCTCGTCGTAGAGCACCTCGTCCGGCCCGAGGGCGCGGATCTCGCCCTCCTTGGCGGTCAGCTTGAACATCTTCGCGTAGGCCGGCACGTCGGTCATGATCGTGACGCTGCGGTCCTCGCCGAGCGCGTGCGCGACGTCGAAGTAGTCGGCCGAGAAGCCGGTGACCCCGCTGATCGCCTTGGTCTTGTCGATCACCGCCGGGTCGAAGGTGGCCGGCCGCTCGTCGGACGGGTCGCCCGAGATGATCAGGTCGGCGTTGACCTCCTTGTCGGCGATCTTCTGGATGCTCGCCTCGGCCGAGGTGAAGACCGTGTTGACGCCGGTGATCAGGGCGATGCCGACCATCAGGGCCGCCGCCGTGATCGCGGTCCGCCGCGGGTTGCGGGCCGAGTTCAGCCGTCCGAGCTTTCCGGGAACGCTCCACGCCATCAGCCGGCCGATGACGCCCACAATGGGGCGGGCCAGCATCGGCGTGAGCAGCGCGATCCCGATGAACGCCAGCAGCACGCCGCCGAAGAAGCCGTAGAGGCTGCTGTCGCCGAGCTTGTCGTTGAGGCCGAGGAGCAGCAGCGTCGCGCCGCCGGCGGTGACCAGCGAACCGACGACGGTCACCTTGGTCAGCGGGCGGTCCGGGGTGGCCGCCTCCTGCAGCGCCGCGACGGGCGGGATGCGCGAGGCGCGCATCGCCGGCAGCAGCGCGGCCACCAGAGTGATGATCATGCCGACGGAGAACGCCGAGATGATCGCCGCCGGCGGGACGCCGATGCCCGCCAGTTCGAGGCTGGCGCTGCCGACGTTGCCGAACACCCACGCCAGCAGGGAGCCCACGCCGATGCCGAGCCCGAGGCCGACCGCCGAGGCGAACAGCCCGATGAGGACCGCCTCCACCAGCACCGAGCCGATCATCTGCTTGCGGCTGGCGCCGATGGCGCGCATGAGGGCCAGTTCGCGGGTGCGCTGCGCCACGATGATGCTGAACGTGTTGAGGATCAGGAACGTCCCCACGAACAGCGCCACCCCGGCGAAGCCGAGCAGGATCTTGTTGAAGAAGCCCAGGGCCTCCTTGGCGCCGGCCGTCTGCGCCTTCTGCAGTTCCGCACCGGTCTTCACCTCGAACGAGTCGCCGAGCGCCGCCCGCACCGAGTCGCGCACCTGCTCGGGCGTCTTCCCGGCGGCGGCCTTCACGTCGACGGAGGAGTAGACGTTCGGCGTGCCCAGCATGAGCTCCGCGGCGACCGACTCGTGGAACGACACCACCATCGAGCCGCCGAGACTGTCCCGACCGCCGCTGTACTCGGTGATCCCGACCAGCGTGAACGTCTTCTTCGGCTGCGTCGTCAGCACACCCACCTGGTCGCCGACCTTGACGCCGGCGGACTTGGCGAGGCCGGCGTTCATGACGACCTCGGTGCCGCTCTGCGGGGCGCGCCCCTCGCGCAGCTTCACGAGGTCGTTCTCGCCGGTCCAGTTCTCGCCGAGGCGGGGCGGTCCGAAGCTCGTGATGACCTTGCCGTTGCTGCCGATGACCCGCGCGCCGTCGGCGCTGACGATGCCGGTGGCCTTGGCGACCCCGTCGATGCCGCGGACCTTCTCCAGCGTCTCCGGCTTGACGGTGGCGGTCAATTTCTGATCGTCGTCGAAGCCCTGCGCCGGCCCGGTCGACTTGACCGACACCGTCACGTCGGTGTTCTGGAACGCCGTCGCGAACAGGCCGTCGAACGACCGGCCCAGCGTGTCGGTGAGCACGAACGCCCCCGACACGAACATCACCCCGAGCACCACCGCGAGCCCGGACAGCACCAGCCGTAGCTTGCGCGACAGCACGCTCTTGAGCGTCGCTCTCAACATGACGTCAGGCCCCCGTGTCCAGGCGCTTCATGGTGTCGAGCACCGTGTCGGCGGTCGGCTCGTACAGTTCGCTGACGATGGAGCCGTCGGCGAGGAAGATGACGCGGTCGGCGTAGCTTGCGGCGACCGGGTCGTGCGTCACCATTACGATCGTCTGCCCGAACTCCCGCACGCTGTTGCGCAGGAAGCTCAACACCTCGGCGCCCGACTTGGAGTCGAGGTTGCCGGTCGGCTCGTCGGCGAAGATGACCTCCGGGCGGGCGACCAGGGCGCGGGCGCAGGCCACGCGCTGCTGCTGGCCGCCGGAGAGCTGCGTGGGGCGGTGCTTCAACCGGTCCCGCAGTCCGACGGTGTCGATCACCGTGTCGAACCAGGCCTTGTCCGGCTTGCGGCCGGCGATCGACAGCGGAAGCGTGATGTTCTCCTCCGCGGTCAGCGTCGGCAGCAGGTTGAACTGCTGGAAGATGAACCCGACCTGGTCGCGGCGCAGCTTGGTGAGCGCCTTGTCCTTCATGCCGGTCACCTTCGTCTGTCCGATGTGGACGTCCCCGCGGGTGACCGAGTCCAGTCCGGCGAGGCAGTGCATCAGCGTCGACTTGCCGGACCCCGAGGGACCCATGATCGCCGTGAACGCCCCCCGTTGCAGTTCGACGCTCACCTCCCGCAGCGCGACGACCTGCGCCTCGCCGCTGCCGTACACCTTCCACACCTGATTCGCGCGGGCGGCGACGGGCGTGCCCTGCCCGGTCGCGGAACCCTGGGCCACCGTCAGCGTCACCGTCTTCTCCTTCAGCCGATCTGCTGTCTCTCGTTGACGGAATTGATCCTCGGTGCGCGGGAGGCGTTTCTCGTCGGCCCGGGGGCGTACCCGACCACCCGTTTCCGCCCGGGGTGCAGCCCGGAGTAGATCTCAGGGACAACCCCGACCGGGGCCCGACCGGACGGTTCGACCGGCGGCCGGTGGGGTCCCGCCGGCGCCGCGCGGCCGGTAGCCTGAGGAGCATGACCCCGGACGCCGAACACGTCACCTACGACACCGCGACGCCTGAGCAGCTCGCGGCCGCACGTGACCGCGCCCGGACCCGTCTCGCGGAGGCCGAACGCCGCCGCACGCCACAGCGCCGCGCGCGTCTCCTGGAGACATTGGGCCTGCCCGCCGACGCCGCGTGATCCACCTGATCCTCGACGCGTCCGCGGTGGCCGCCTACGGCACGGGCGTGGATGTCGGCGAGACCATCGCCGAGGTTGCCCACAACGGTGCCGCCTTCACCTCACCGGCCGTGTGCCTGGCCGAGGCCGGGCGGAGCGTCGACCACCGCCTGATCGACCTGCTCATCGACCACCGGGCCTTCGCGGCGTGCGAACTTCCGGTCGAGAAGTGGCCCGTCCTCTCCGCGGCACTGGGACTGCTGGCCCGGCATGACCACGCCGCGGCCGTCACCGCGGCGATCGTGCTCGACGGACACATCCTTACCGCCGAGCCCGAGGCGTACTCCGCCTTCGGCGACGAGGCGCCGATCATTCCGCTCTGACGCGGCGGGCCGGCCGCGACCGCCGGACGGTTCGGTGGTTGACGGTTAAGGAGTTAACTGTTAGCTTCTTAAGTATGGAGGAGCCGCAGTTCACCAGCACCCTCGACCTGCTCCGCTGGATCGGTTGGGCCCAGCGCAAGGCCGGTGAGGAGTGGATCCGCGAGCGCGAGCTCAGCCACGAGCAGAGCTTCGTCCTCGGATACCTGGTGCAGAACCCGGGTGCGATCCAGCGCGACATCGCCGAGATCACCCGCACCAGCGCGGCCAACGTCTCGGGTCTGGTCCAGGGGCTCGAGCGGCGGGGCCTCGTCGAGCGGCGGACCGAGCCCGGCAACGAGCGCAGCAAGCGCGTCTACGCCACCGACTCCGGCGCGGCGCTCATCTCCGGGTTCGACTCCGCCATGGCCGCCATCGAGGACACCCTCCTCGAGCCGCTCGACACCGAGGAACGGGCCGCCCTGCACGCCCTGCTGAAGAAGATCACCGCGGTCCTGCCGCGACCGAGCCGCTAACCCTCGACCGCACCGCGACCACGCCGGCGACACCCGTCGGCGTGCGCTGAACCCTGCCCCGAACGTCCCGCGCGTGCCGAGCACCCTCGGCGCGCGCTGAAGCCTGCCCTAAGGAGCCCGTCATGAGCGCCACGACCCTCGACTCATCCGTGAACGCCGACGCCGTCGGCACCGACCGCTGGTACCTCTCCGCCGCGCCGATGGCCCGCGCGCTGGTGCACCTCTGCGTGCCGATGGCCGCCGCGATGATCGTCGGCGCCGTCTACAACGTCATCAACGCCGGCTTCATCGGTTCGCTGCACGACACCGCCCTGCTCGCCGCGATCACGTTCGGGACGCCGCTTTTGGCCGTCGTCCTGGCGATCGGCGGCGTGTTCGGGGTCGGGGGCGGTGCGCTCATCTCGCGGCTGCTCGGCGCGGCGGAGCACGAACCGGCGAAGGCCAGCGAGATCAGGCACGTGTCGTCGTTCGCGCTGTGGGGGAGTGTGCTCGCCGGGGCCGTGTTCGGCGGCGTGGGGCTGCTCCTGCTGCACCCGCTCGTGGCGCTGCTCGGCGCGGACGCCGCCGCCACGGCCACCCGCGACTACGTGGCCGTCATGCTGGCGTTCGTCCCGGTGCTCGCCGCGGCGATCTGCCTCGAACAGCTCGTGCGGGCCGAGGGCGCCGCGCGTCAGGCGATGACCGGGCTGATTGCCGCCACGGTCGCGAACCTCGTGCTCGACGTGCCGTTCATCCTGGTGCTGCACTGGGGCGTCGCCGGTGCTGCCCTGGCGACCGGCCTCGCCAACCTCGTCGCCGTCGCGTACTTCGCGTTGTGGCTGCAGCGGCACAGCGCGCACGTCAGCCTCGCGCCGCGCTGGTTCACGCTGCGGCCGGCCGTCGTCGGCCCGGTCTTCGGCGTCGGGGTCGGCGAACTGCTCCAGGCCGCGTTCATGATCGTCACGACCCTGGTGCTCAACAACCTCGCGGCGGGCTACGGCAACGACCCGCTCGCGGCGATGGGCGTCGCCGTGCGCCTCGCACAGGTGCCGGAGTTCCTGGTGATGGGCGTGACGATCGGCGTGCTGCCGCTGCTCGCGTACTCCTACGGCAAGGGCGACCGGAGCCGGCTCAGGTCGGCGCTGCGCGCCTCGGCGGTCACGGTCGGCACGATCGCGCTGCTCTTCTCGACGACGGTGTTCCTCTTCCGCGAGCAGGTGTTCGCCGCGTTCTCGGCGGACCGCTCGGTGCTCGCGATCGGCGTCACGATCCTGGTGGCACAGCTCGTCGCGATGGTCGTGAACGGCTTCCGCGGCCTGATCACCTCCCTGTTCCAGGCGACCGGGCGCGCCGTGCCGGCGATCGTGATGTCGACGGCGCAGGGCGTGCTGTTCATCCCGATCGTGCTCCTGGGGAACCTCTGGTTCGGGCTGGCCGGCATCGTCTGGGCGCTGACCGTCAGCGAGGTCATCGTGTTCGTCGTCGGCGTCGGCATGTGGCTCGCCCTGCGCCACGCCATCGACCGCGGCCTGGCGGAGGGCACCCCGCAGCGCGCCGACGAACTCCTCGCACCGGCCGCATCCTGAACGACACCGCAGCGGCGCGCGTCTGCGACGCTCGAACGATGGACCGGGACGACGGACCCGCTCGGCACGGCCTGCGGCGGCTCATCTTCTGGTTCGACACCGTCGACCACGAGTGGGCCGCCCGGGCGCTGACCCGGGCGGTGGCCAGAGCCGGCCGCCTCCTGCTGGCCCGCCCGGAGTTCGGTCCCGAGCACCCGGTGGCGGTGACCGTCGCCGCTGCCGAGGCGTACCTGTCGCACCCGAGCGAGCGGAACCGCCTGCGGTACTTCGCGGCCGCCACCCGTTCCTACCCGTACGGCGCCGGCGAGGGCTGCTACCGCGTCGAGGGTGCCGCGGACTGCGGGCCCGGCTCCGGCTGTCGCACCGGAGCGGGGACCCTCGAGCGGATCGCCGACGTCGTGGGCGCCGATGCGGTCCGCGGGGCCGTCCACCGACGCTGAACCGCGGGAACACTCATCTCGACGCACCCTCGCCGACGCGGTCGCCGTTCAGCAGCGTCAACGGCAGGTACGGCGAGCGCACCGTGACGCTGAGCCAGCCCGACTGCTGGGCCCGGGCGGCCAGCGCGAGCGGTGCGAGTGCGAGGAAGCCCTCCGGGTCCTGCGCGCGTTCCACCGAAAAGGTCCAGTACCGCCGATGGCGCCGCAGGGCCCGCTCCAGCGCGTCGGTGAACCCGGCCTGATCGTCCTCGGAGATCCGGTAGAACAGCTCGACCGTCGGGCGGAGCAGGTCGTCCTCCGGCGGCACGGCCGCCAGCGACCGCTCGGACATGCTGTACCCGCCGTACCAGTACCCGTGCAGCACGCCGATCCACTCGTGGACGGCCGCGTCGTGCCCCGTGCCGGACGAGCGCCGCAGCTCCTGCGGTACGCGCACGAGGTCGTCGACGCGCGTGCGGTCGCGGCAGATCATGCTGAGGTACATCGCCCTGAGCCAGGTGTCCGCGTTCGTGTGCGGCGTGGCTCCGGTCGCCGGGACGCGGAACGTGCCGTCGCGCAGCCGGACGGTGGCCTCCGCGCCGTCCGCGGTCGCCGCCGCGAAGATGCCGTGGTACGCCTGCATCGCCAGCGTCAGGCTGTCCCAGGTGTGGATCCAGGAGCCCGGCTCGTCCGTGACGAGGCGGTAGCCGGTCTCCCGCAGCGCTGTCGGCCCGATGACGTGGAGTCGGCTCGGGTCCCGCGCGATCAACTCGTCGAGCCGCGCGGTCAGCGCGTCGCCCTCGCGCTCCGCCGTGCCGGCGTCGGCCTCGTGCCGGTCGACGAGGCGCCAGGTGCGTCTCCCGGACGCGGGCGGCGGCACCGCGATCTCCTCGCGCCACCGCCGTTCGACGAGGTTCCTGGGCAGGAGGGCGGACTCGACCCCGATCGGAAACTTCCGGTCGAACGCGGCGCACGCCACCGCCAGCGGGCCGAGCGCCACGCCTCCCGTGGCGTCGCCGCCGCCGCGCGTGTGCTGTTCCAGCGCGTGCGTCAACGCCTCCGCGAACGGCCCGGCCCGGCCGCCGAGGAACCCCGCCAGCGCCCTGATCGTCGGGTCCTCGGACTTCTTCTCGGCGACCCGGCCCCGGCGCAGGTAGGACTGCAGCGCGTCGACCTCGGCACTGCCCTTGACCTGCGTGTTCATCAGCGTCTCCAGCACGCTCGACGCGCGGCAGATCATGCCGAGGTAGCACGCGGTGAGCCAGTCGTCCGCGCTCGCGCCGCCCCCGGCCGAGCCGGCTGCCGCGAGGACGGCGTGCGCGGCCCGCAGCGCGGTGACGGCGGCGTCCCAGGTCTCCCGCCGGTCCGCGTCCGGGTCCTCCCGCATGCGCGAACCGAGCTGCCGCAACGAGGCCCGCAGCGGCGTCGGCGGGTCGTGCGGCTCGGTGCGGTCACGCGTGTTCAAAGCTGCCCCCCGGTTTCGCTTCGCGGGTGGACCCTAGCAACCGCGGCGCGCCGGTAGCGCTCGGCGAGCTTGCCGAGAACGGCCACCAGTTCCGGTGCGTCGGCGACGCTGAAGTCGGCGTCGAGCATGCCGAGGTACAGCGCGAGCATCTCGGGATGGTCCGAGCCCGGCGAGAACGCGCACCGGTCGGGGCCGAGTTCCTCGATGTCCACCGCGATCGGGAGGCGGCTGCGCACGTGATCCGCCGACGCCTCGACGACGACGCGGGCCCGGTACCGCCACGTCGCCTCCTGCACGCCACGCGAGATCCGGTCCATGAGCTCCCGGTCCGGGGGCAGCGGTCGTGGCGTGAAGCGCGGCCCGGTCGGCGTGCGCGGGTCCATCCGGTCCACCCGGAACGTCCGCCAGTCGTCCCGGTCCAGGTCCCAGGCCACCAGGTACCACCGCGTCCGGTGGTGGACCAGGCGGTAGGGCTCCACCGACCGGCGCCCCGCGGAGCCGGCGTGCGTCCGGTAGTCGAACGCCAGCCGATGCCGGTCCCGGCACGCACCGGCGACGGCGGTCAGCACCTCGGGGTCGACCGCGGGTCCCGACGAGGGCATCGCCACCGTCGCGGCCTGGAACGCGCTGATCCGGTGGCGCAGCCGCGACGGCAGGATCTGTTGCAGCTTGGCGAGCGCGCGCACCGACGTCTCCCCGATCCCGGTGACGCTCGCGGCCGTGCGCAGGCCCACCGCCACCGCGACCACCTCGTCGTCGTCCAGCAGCAGCGGGGGCAGCGCGCCACCCGAACCGAGCCGGTAGCCGCCGGCCACCCCCGGTCGGGCGTGCACCGGATATCCCAGCGCCCGCAACCGCTCCACGTCGTTGCGAACCGTGCGGGTGGTGACGCCGAGCCGCTCGGCCAGCTCGGCGCTGGTCCAGTCGGGGCGGCCCTGGAGCAACGACAGGAGGCGCAGCAGCCGCGCCGAGGTGTCCCACATTCTTCGATCCTGACGACAATCTAGGAACGGAGCGTTCCGCTATTGATCCTATCGTCGTCGGCATGAGCATCGAGCCCTTCCGCATCGCGATCCCCGACGCCGATCTCGACGACCTGCACCGCCGCCTGGCCGATGCCCGGTGGCCCGCCCAACTCCCCGGCACGGGCTGGGCCCGCGGCGTTCCCCTCGAGCACCTGCGCGGACTCGCCGAGCACTGGCGCAGCGGGTTCGACTGGCGTGCCCAGGAGGCGCGACTCAACGCGTTCCCGCAGTTCACGACGGAGATCGACGGACAGCGCATCCACTTCCTGCACGTCCGGTCGACCCGCACGGACGCCACCCCGCTGCTGATCACGCACGGCTACCCGAGCAGCGTCGCCGAGTTCCTCGGGCTGATCGGGCCGCTCGCCGAGGACTTCCACCTGGTGATCCCGTCGCTACCGGGGTACGCGTTCTCCACCCCGCTCTCCGGCACCGGCTGGACCATGGCCCGCACCGCCCGGGCCTGGGCCGAGCTGATGCGCCGCCTCGGATACCCGCGCTACGGGGTGCACGGCGGCGACGTGGGCGCCGGCATCTCCGCCTCGCTGGCCGGCATCGACGGCGAACACGTGACCGGCCTGCACGTCGTGACGGACCCGTGGACGGCGGCGGCGACCGCGACGTTCATCCCGGGCATGGCCGAGCGGCTCGACCCGAACGACCCCGTCGACAAGCTCATCGGGGACCGGATGGACGCCTTCCGCACGGACGGCTCCGGCTATCTTTCGATCATGAACAGCCGCCCGCAGACCATCGGGTACGGCCTGGTCGACTCGCCGCTGCTGCAGCTCGCCTGGATCGCGGAGAAGTTCGAGGAGTGGACGGACCTGCCGATCGACCGGGACCAGCTGCTCACCACGGTCAGCCTGTACTGGTTCACCGGTTCCGGGGCCGGTGCCGCGCACACGCTCTACGAGCAGGCGCACTCGTCGGAGTGGGGCACGCCGCCCGCCGTGCCGCAGGGGTTCTCGGTCTTCGGTGCCGACGAGACGGTGCGCAGGCTGATCCCGGCGCCGGCCGAGGCGAACTGGGTCGAGCACGAGCGCGGCCGGCACTTCCCGGCGATGGAGGCCCCGGCCGAACTGGCCGCCGACCTGCGCGCGTTCTTCGGTCCCCGGGCATGACGGACGTTCTGAGCCGGCGCGAACTCAACCGGGCCACGCTGGCCCGCCAGCACCTGCTGGAGCGCGCGCCGGCCGGGGCGCTCGACCTGATCGAGCACCTGGCCGGCATGCAGGCGCAGGCCCCGCTCGCCCCGTACGTCGGCCTCTGGACCCGGCTGCGCGACTTCGCCCCGGAGACGCTGTCCACCCTGATCGAGCAGCGGAAGGTGGTGCGGATCCACCTGATGCGCGCCACCGTGCACCTGGTCGGCGCGCGCGACGCCCTGGATTGGCGGCCGCTGTTCGATCCGCCGCTGGACAAGGTGTTCCGCGGCGAGTTCGACGAAGCGGCCGTGGCCCGCCGGGCGGCGACCCTGCTGGCGGAACGACCCCGCACCCGCGCCGAACTCGGTCGGCTGCTCGCGTCGGAGTGGCCGGGGGTCGATCCGACCTCGCTGGCCTACGCGGCCACGAACTCCCTCGCCCTGTGCCAGGTGCCGCCGCGCGGCGTGTGGGGCAGCACCGGTCCGGCCGCGTGGGCACCGGTGGAGGCGTGGCTCGGCGCGCCGCTGCGAACGGTGCCGGTGGACGGCCTGGTGCTGCGCTACCTGGGCGCGTTCGGCCCGGCGAGTGTGCCCGACATCCAGGCCTGGTCCGGCCTCACCCGGCTGCGCGAGGTCGTCGAACGTCTTCCGCTGCGGGCCTTCCGCGCGGAGTCCGGTCAGCCGCTCTACGACCTGCCGGACGCGCCGCGCCCCGGTGCGGAGGTGCCGGCCCCGGTGCGCTTCCTGCCGGAGTACGACAACCTGCTGCTCGCGCACCGGGACCGCGCTCGGGTCATCCCGCACAGACGCCCGGTCCCGCTGCCGCCCGGCAACGGCGCGACCACCGGCACCGTTCTCCTCGACGGGCTCTGGCAGGGGACCTGGCGGTTCCGGCACGGGGTCCTTCGGATCAGCCCGTTCGTCGCCGTCCCGGAGGCCGAGCGTGCGGCGCTGCGGACCGAGGGCGGGCGGCTCGCCGCGTTCCTGTCACCCGGAACGACCGGCGACGTCGTGCTCGAAGAGCCGCGTCAGGCGGCGGGCTGAGCCGTGCGGCCCTCGGGCGCCCCGGTCCGTGAATCAGGCGCCCGCGGCGTCCAACGCCCTCAGCACGTCGTCGTCCAGCCGTAGGTCCGACGCGCTCATCAACTCGTCGAACTGCGCCGGCGTGCGCGGCCCGATCAGCGCCACCCGCCGGGGCGAACGCTGGTGCAGCACCCACGCCAGCACCAGCACGCTCCCGCTCACCCCCAGCTCCGCGGCGATCTTGGCGACCGCGGCGAGCCGGGCGTCGGTGTCGGCCCCGCGGTAGGAGCGCATCTGCGCCAGGTCCCGCTGCTTGTGCACGTCGTCGTAGACGCCCTTGAGGATCGGCGAGTACGCGACCAGCGTCAGGTCCTCGTGCGCCCGGAGGTAGGCGAGCTGCTGACTGTCCACAATGGACAGGTTCGCGTCGCCCGGACGGCGGCGCAGGTAGGTGTGCTCCTGCTGGAGCGCCACGGGTGCCGGCCAGCCGTACCGGTCGCACAGCTGCCGGATCCGCTCCAGCCGCCAGGTCGGCACGTTCGACCAGCCCAGATAGCGCGTCTTGCCGGCGGCGACGAGGCCGGCCAGCGCCTCCAGGGTCTCCTCGAGCGGCGTGCGGCGGTCGTCGACGTGCACGTAGTACAGGTCGACGTGGTCGACGCCCAGGCGTCGCAGGCTCCCGTCCAGGGCGCGGCGCAGCGTGTCGGCTCCCGCGCCGGCGTACTTCTCCTCGTCGGTGAGCGTCTCGGCGCGGGCGGCGTCGGGATCCGCGACCCAGGCGCTGCCCTTCGTCGCCAGGAACACCTCGTCGCGGCGGCCGGTCCGGGCGAACCAGCGGCCCAGCAACGACTCGCTCTCGCCACCGGTGAACCCGGGGCCGGGCCACCAGGCGTAGCAGTCGGCGGTGTCGAGGAACGTGCCGCCGGCCGCCAGGTACCGGTCGAGCATGGCGAACGAGTCGGCCTCGTCGGTCGACGTGCCCATCAGCATGCAGCCGAGGGCGAGCCGGCTGACCGCGACATCGGTGTGGCCCAACGGAATCGTGTGCATGCGGCCGAAGCTAGGACCTGGAGCGCGGTCCAGGTCAACCCGGCAACTGGCGGTGATACCAGTCGATCTTCTCCCGGATGCGGGCCTGTTCCTCGCGCAGCGCCGCGATGCGGGCCTCGATGTCGCGGTCGTGCTCCTCCAGCAGCGCGGCGCGCTCGGCGAACGTCTCGTCACCGACGCGTGCGAGATCGGCGTAGCGCTGCATGCGTGCGATGGGCATGCCGGTGTCGCGCAGGCACCGCAACACCTCCAGCCAGGCGAGGTCGTCGTCGCTGAACACCCGCTGCCCGACGGCGTTGCGTTCGATCCCGTCCAGCAGGCCGATCCGTTCGTAGTAGCGCAGCGTGTCCAGGCTGAACCCGGTTCTCGCGACGGCTTCCCCCGGTGTGTAGAACATGTCCCAGTTCTACCAAGGAAAAGGGGGCCCGGCGCGAAGCCGGACCCCCGCGAAAACGGTGACTCACTCGTAGGCGATGGCGTTCAGAACGTTGAGCCGGGCGGCCCGCACCGCCGGGATCACCGCGGCGCCGACCCCGATCACCAGCGCGGCGAGCAGGTAGGCCCCCATCAGCCCCCACGGCATCGCGAGGGTGCTGAAGCCCTGGTCCTTCAGCGCCTTCACCACCGAGATGCCGAGCCCGGCACCGACCCCGAGGCCGAGCAGCGTGCCGAACAGCGAGATCACCACCGACTCCACGGTGATCATGCGCATCGTCTGGCTGCGCCGCAGGCCGATCGCCCGCAGCATGCCCAGCTCGCGGGTGCGTTCCAGGACGGAGAGCACCAGCGTGTTGATGACACCGAGGACCGAGATCGCGATGGCCACCATCAGCAGCACCTGCACGGCGCCGATCAGGAACGTGAAGAAGAACAGCTGGCTGTCGACGAACTCGTCGCGGGTCTGCACCGTCACCTCGGGGCTGTTGCGCAGGTCCGCGTCCACGGCCTTCTTCACGGCCGCCGCGGAGGCACCGGAGTCGATCGTCAGGTAGGCCGAGATCGGTGCCGCCGAGCGGAACAGCGCCTGCGCGTCCGGCATCGAGATGGTCCAGCCGTTGGCGACGTCGCTCTCCTTCGTGATGCCGACGACCTGCATCTGCTTCGCGCCCTTGGGCAGCTGCAGATTGACCGTGTCGCCGACCTTCAGGTTCGCGTCCTTGGCGGTGTTCTTGTCGAGCACCACCTGTCCGGGTGCGATCTCGCCGATGTTGCCGCTCTCCTGCTCCAGGTGCAGGACAGCGCGGGCGGCGGCCCAGTCGTCGTAGGCGAGGACGAAGGCGTCCTTGTCGCCGGCCTTGGCGAAGAACTCGTAGGTCACCGCCACCGTCCGGTCGACGCCGTCGATGTTCCGGATCCGGCTCAGGTCGGCCGGGTCGATCGTCGGCGGGATCTCCGAGGTCTGCTCGCCGGAGATCACCAGGTCGGCCGCGAGCTGCTTGTCGATCGCCTTGGTGGCGCTGGCCTCCACGGAACTGACGATCGTGCTGATGCCCGTCACCAACGCGATACCGATCATGACGGCCGCCGCGGTGATGGCCGTGCGGCGCGGGTTCCGCGACGAGTTGCGCCGACCCAGCTTGCCCGGCACCGACCAGGAGAAGAGCCTCCCGATGACGGAGACCACCGGCCGGCACAGGAACGGCGTGAGCAGCGCCGAGCCGACCAGCAGCACCAGCACACCCGCCAGCACCAGCAGCAACGTGGTGGTGCCGGAGCCCGTGCCGTTCAATCCGAGGAAGAGGAACGTGCCGCCGATGAGGGTGACCACCGCTCCGGAGATCGTGATCCAGGTCAGCGGACGGTCGGCCGTGGCCGCGTCGCGCATGGCCGCGATCGGCGGGATGAACGCCGCCTTCAACGCCGGCATCAGCGCGGCGATCAGCGTGACCGGGATCCCGATCGCGAACGCCAGGATGATCGCCGCCGGCGGCACCGCCAGCCCCGCGACCTCGAGCCCGTCCACGGTCTGCGCCAGCCCCCAGGCGCCCAGCGCCCCGAGCCCCACGCCGGCGAGCAGCCCCAGCGTCGAGCCGATCAGCCCGACGATGAACGCCTCCGTCAGCACCGAGCCGACCATCTGCCCACGGCCGGCGCCCATGGCCCGCATGAGGGCCAGTTCGCGGGTCCGCTGCGCCACGACGATCGAGAACGTGTTCAGGATCAGGAAGATGCCGACCATGAGCGCGATGACGCCGAAGCCGAGCAGCACGTAGTTGAAGAACTTGAAGATCTGCTTCAACGGCGCGGCGTTCTTCTTGGCCAGCTCCGCACCGGTCTCCACCAGGTACTGGTCGCCCAGCGCGGCCCTGAGGTCCTTCTGCAGGGTGGCCAGCGGCACCCCGGACGCGGCCCGCACGTCGATCAGCGAGTAGGTGCCGGGCGCCCCGAGCAGGAACTCCTGCGCGGCCTTCTCGGTGAAGAAGACGATGTGCTCGCCACCGATCGAGTCGCGGCCGCCCGAGTTGCCGACGATGCCGACGACCTTGAACTCGTGGATCAGGTTGTCGGCCGGCGTCTTCACCTTCACGGTCTCGCCGATCTTGTAGCCGCTGTCCTTGGCGACCTGACCGTTGAGCATCACCTCGTTGTCCGACGTGGGCGCCTGCCCGTCCCGGATCTTCGCGACCTCGTCGTCGCCGGTCCAGTTGGCCCCGAGGCGGGTGCCGGTGGTGTTCGGCACGAGCTTGTTGTTGCGGCCGATGACGCGGGCCCCGTTGACGGCGATCTGGCCGGTGGCCTTCTCGACGCCCGGCACCGCCTTCACCTTGGCGATGTCCTCGGATCTGATACTCGTCGGCAGGGCGAACCCGGCGTCGCCCTCGATCGGCGGCTTCGTGGTGACCTGGATGTCGGTGTTCTCGTAGACCGTCTCGAACAGCTTGTCGAACGAGCGCCCGAGCGTGTCGGTGAGCACGAACGACCCGGAGATGAACGTGACCGCGAGGACGACCGCCAGGCCGGAGAGCAGCAGCCGCAGCTTTCGCGCCAGCAGGCTCTTCAGCGTCGCCTTGATCATTGCTGGGCCTCCGCCTTCGTCAGCGACGGCGCGTTGACCTCGATGTTCTTGAGCTTGTCGAGCACGGTGTCGGCGGTCGGCTCGAACAGCTCGCTGACCACGGCCCCGTCGGCCAGGAAGATCACGCGGTCGGCGTAGCTCGCCGCGACCGGGTCGTGCGTCACCATCACGATCGTCTGCCCGAACTCCCGCACGCTGTTGCGCAGGAAGCCCAGCACCTCGGCGCCCGACTTGGAGTCGAGGTTGCCGGTGGGCTCGTCGGCGAAGATGACCTCCGGGCGGGCGACCAGCGCGCGGGCGCAGGCCACGCGCTGCTGCTGACCGCCGGAGAGCTGCGTCGGGCGGTGCTTCAACCGGTCCCGCAGCCCGACGGTGTCGATCACCGTGTCGAACCAGGCCTTGTCCGGCTTGCGGCCGGCGATCGACAGCGGAAGCGTGATGTTCTCCTCCGCGGTCAGCGTCGGCAGCAGGTTGAACTGCTGGAAGATGAACCCGACCTTGGTGCGCCGCAGCTCGGTGAGCTTCTTGTCGTTCATGCCGGTCAACCGCGTGTCCCCGATGAACACCTCACCGCGGGTGACCGAGTCCAGCCCGGCCAGGCAGTGCATCAGCGTCGACTTGCCGGACCCCGAGGGACCCATGATCGCCGTGAACTTGCCCTTGCCCAGTTCGACACTGACCGACCGCAGGGCGATGACCTGCGCCTCGCCGCTGCCGTACACCTTCCAGACGTCCACCGTGCGGGCGGCGGTCCCCGTCGCCTCGATAGTCCCGGTCACTGTCTGTCCTCCCGTTGTCCTTGAGTCCCGTTCACGCTAAGCGGCCGGAAGGCTCCATCCGTCGTACTCGGCGCCGATTCCCGGCTCCGCCGCCGGGTGGAGTCACTGCCCGGGGCGTACGAGACCGGTCTCATACGCGAGGACCACGGCCTGCACGCGATCCCGCAGTCCCAACTTGGTCAACACGTGCCCCACGTGTGTCTTCACGGTGGTCTCGCTGACCGACAGTTCCTTGGCGATCTCCGCGTTGGACAGGCCCCGGGCCAGTTGGCTCAGCACCTCCCGCTCGCGTTCGGTCAGCGCGTCCAGGCCCTTCGGGGCGTCCGCGGTCGGGTCCGGCAGCACCGACGCGAACTTTCCGAGCAGCCGCTTCAGGATCCGGGGCGCGACCACCGCGTCGCCCGCTGCGACCGTCCGGATCGAGGCCACCAGATCATCCGCGGGAACGTCTTTGGCGAGGAAACCGCTGGCCCCCGCCCTGAGCGCCCCCACCACGTACTCATCCAGGTCGAACGTCGTCAGGATCAGCACCCGCACCGGCAGCTTCGCCTCGACGATGGCCCGGGTCGCCCCGACGCCGTCCAGCCGGGGCATGCGGATGTCCATCAGCACCACGTCCGGCAGCAGCCGCCGGGCCAGGTCGACGGCCTCGGCACCGTTGCCGGCCTCGCCGACGATGTCCAGATCGGGTTCGGCCCCGAGCACCATCTTGAACCCGGTGCGCAGCAGCGGCTGATCATCCGCGAGGAGGATCCGGATCGGCTTGGCGTCAGTCATGAGTGGGACGCTCCTACGTTGTCCATCGGAATGCACACCGACACCCGGTAACCGCCACCCGGCCGGGGACCGGTGCGCAACGTGCCGCCGTAGAGGCTGATCCGTTCGCGCATGCCGAGCAGGCCGTGCCCGATGTGGTCGTCGCCGGACGGATGCGGGCCCCGGCCGTTGTCGCTGATCTCGATCGTGAGCTCCTTGGGCGTGAAGTTCAGCCGCACCTCGGCCGTGGCGGCCGGGCCGGCGTGCTTGAGCGCGTTGGTCAGCGCCTCCTGGACGATCCGGTAGACGGTCAGCGCCACGCCCGGATCCAGCGGCCCGGGCTCGCCGGCGACGGTCAGGCCGACCGGCAGGCCCGCCTCGCGGATCTGCTCGCACAGCGCCGACAGGCCCGGCAGCCCGGGCTGCGGCTCCAGCTCCCCGGCCGGCTCCGCCTCGGTGCGCAGCACGGTCAGCAGCCTGCGCATCTCGCGCAGCGCCACCCGCCCGGTCTCCTCGATCGTGGTCAGCGCCTCGTCGGCGGCGGCGGGATCGCGTCGCATCGTCCGCCGCGTACCGGTGGCCAGCACGCTCATCACGCTCACATGGTGCGCCACGACGTCGTGCAGCTCGCGGGCGATGCGGCGGCGTTCCTCGGCGACGGCCTGCTCGGCGAGGGTGCGCTGGTTGGCCTCGGCGGTGGTGGCCCGGTCCTCCAGCGCGGCGACGTAGGCGCGTCTGATGTGGACGGTGCGCCCCACGAAGAACACGATCAACGCCACCATCAGGTTGCCGATCGCCGAGTACGCGACGGGCATGTTGACGTTGGGCAGTTCCGGCCCGCCGGTCACCACCATGACGAGCGTCGCGGGCACCCAGATCGCCAGCGTCGCGGTCACCGCCGCGGACAGCTGCCGGCGCGAGGCGACGGTGTACGTCACGAGCATCACGCCCACGGCGGAGCCCGGCAGCGTCGCCGGGTCGAACGAGGCGACGAGCGTGTGCAGCGCGACCACGTTGACGACGAACCACGGGTACAGCCGCCGCCACGGCAGCACCGCGTAGACGATCGCGAGCCATCCGATCGCGATCAGCAGGCCGCGGCCTCCCGTGACCGCCGACACCGGATTGATCACCAGCAGGACCAGCTCGACGGCGGCGATCCCGGCGGCGAGCAGCAGATCGTGGCGCAGCACGGCACCACGTACCTCGCGGGGCTCGGCCGGTGTCATGAAAACGACGCTATCTGCCGCCACGGCCTGTCGATCGTCGGCGACGGTGATTCCGTCTCATCCCCGAGGACGAGGTGAGCTCATCCCGCCGCTACAGGCTCGTCCCCACCTGTCAATACCTTTTCGCCGACGCCTTGCGGCAGCGAATCGTGGGGCACTGCCGGGAACGGTGGCGGCGTGCCGCCGAACTCGGGGCACAGCGCCTGGTGGCTGCACCAACCGCACAGCTTGCTCGGCCGGGGCCGGAAGTCCTTCGCCCGGGTGGCCCGCTCGATCGCGTCCCAGAGCGCCACCAGCGTCCGCTCGAACCGCTCCAGCTCCTCGCTGTCCGGCGTGTAGTCGCAGGCCTCCTCGTCCTTGAGGTACAGCAGCCGCAGCACCCGGGGCACCACCCCGCGGGTACGCCACAGCACCAGCGCGTAGAACTTCAGCTGGAACAGCGCCCGCGCCTCGAACGCCTCCCGCGGCGCCCCGCCGCTCTTGTAGTCCACGACCCGGATCGCGCCGTCGGGCGCCACGTCGAGCCGGTCGACGATCCCGCGCAGCAGCAGCCCGTCGCCGAGCGTCGTCTCGACCAGGATCTCCCGCTCGGCGGGCTCCAGCCGCCGCGGGTCCTCCACGGCGAAGTAGCCGCCGAGCAGCTCGGTGGCCCCCGCGATGAACTCCTCCTCGGACAGCTCGCCCGCGGCGTCACCACCGGCGAACAGCTCGCCCACCTCGACCCGCTCCTCCCGCAGCGCCGCCCAGCTCGGCGCCACCAGCGCGGCCGCGGACTCCGGGGTGCGCTCGGCCGCCGGCAGGTCGAACAGCCGCTCCAGCACCGCGTGCACCAGCGTGCCGCGCACCGCGTCGGCATTGGGCCGCTCCGGCAGCCGGTCGATCGAGCGGAACCGGTACAGCAGTGGGCAGGACTTGAAGTCCGCGGCCCGCGACGGGGACAGCGAGGGCCCGCGGTGCTGCTCTTCCCTTGCCGCGGCGGGTGATGCGTCAACCGTCATGCCACGAGGCTAGGCGAGGGGTACGACGAAACCGTCGGGCGCACCACCCACGAGTGTCGTTGCGTTGCCCGTAGCATTCGACGGGATGTCTCAGCGCGAGCGCCGTTCACCTCGTCGGGGCGCCGCGCTGCTCGGGCGCCGCGGTGTCCGGCTGGGGCACGTCCTGGGCTTTCCGCTGTACCTGAGCCCCTCGTGGCTGCTGCTGGCGTTCGCGGTGACGTTCGTGTACGGCGAGAGCCTGCGGGCCGACCGGCCGGACCTGCCGGCCGCCGGTGGGTACGCGCTCGGGCTGGCGTTCGTGGGGAGCCTGGTGCTGTCGGTGCTGCTGCACGAGCTGGGGCACGCCCTGGCCGGCCGCCGCCTCGGCATCGGCGTGCGGGCCATCACCCTCGAACTGCTCGGCGGCTACACCGAGATGGAGGGCGACGCGCCCCGCCCGCGGGTCGAGGCGCTGGTCTCCCTCGCCGGGCCGGCCGCGTCGCTGCTGCTCACGCTCGCGGCCGGGGCCGCCGCGGCGGCCGTTCCCCGGGACACGCTCGCCGGGCAGTTCCTCGTGCAGGTGGCGGTCAGCAACGCCATCATCACGGTGTTCAACGCGCTGCCCGGGCTGCCGCTGGACGGCGGTCGCGCCCTGCACGCGCTGATCTGGGCCGGCACCGGCGACCCGCACCGGGGCCGGGAGGTCGCCGGCCGGGCCGGGCAGGTTCTCGCCGGCGGGTGCGTGGTCGGCGGCTGGGCGCTCTACCAGGTGTCGGCCCTGTCGCTCATCGGGATAGTCTTCACGGTGATCGTCGCCGGGTCGATCTGGTTCGGGGCCACCGGCGCGGTGCGCCTCGGCCGGGCCGGGCGACGGCTGCACCTGGTCGACGTCGACCGGCTGGCCCGTCCGCTGTACCGGGTCCCGTCCGGTACCGCACTCGCCGAGGCCGAACGCCGCGCCGCCGCGGACGGTGCGCCGGGCGCCGCGCTGGTCGTGGTGGGGCCGGACGACCGGGTGCGCGCCGTGGTGCACGAGGCCGCCGCCGACGCCGTTCCCCCGGAAAGGCGGGACTGGGTGGCGGTGGACGACGTGGCCCGCGGCCTGGACCCGGCGCGGACGCTGCCGGCCGGAACGCGCGGCTCCGACGTGCTGAAGGCGGTCCAGGCGGACCCCGTGGGGGAGTACCTCGTGACGGCAGGTGAGGATGTGGTGGGGATCCTGCGCGTCGCGGATCTCGCCCGGGTCCTCGAACCCGGTGCCCCGAAACCAGGCAAGAGTGGGTGATCAGGTCAGTGAGCAGCGCCGAGTCGAACGTGTCCCTGATGGATGTCGAGCCGCCGGCCGTCTCCGGCGGACGGCGGGGGCCGTTCCGGCCGGGCGAGCGCGTGCAGCTGACCGACCCCAAGGGCCGACTGCACACGATCGTCCTGGAGCCGGGTAAGGAGTTCCACACCCACCGGGGCGCCATCCCGCACGACACCCTCATCGGGCTGCCCGACGGCAGTGTGGTCACCTCGGCCGGCGGCACCGCCTACCTGGCGCTGCGGCCGCTGCTCGCCGACTACGTGCTCGGCATGCCGCGCGGCGCCCAGGTGATCTACCCGAAGGACGCCGCCCAGATCGTGGCCATGGGCGACGTCTTCCCGGGCGCCAAGGTGCTCGAGGCCGGTGCCGGTTCCGGGGCGCTGAGCTGCTGGCTGCTGCGCGCCGTGGGGCCGACGGGACAGCTGCACTCGTTCGAGCAGCGCGCCGACTTCGCCGAGATCGCCAAGAAGAACGTGGCCGCGTTCGCCGGGGACGTCCCGCCCAACTGGTTCCTCACCGTGGATGACGTGGGAACCTGCACGGAGCGCGAATTTGACCGGATAATCCTAGACATGCTCACGCCCTGGGAGCAGTTGGACCTCGTCGAGCGCGCACTCGTGCCCGGCGGCGTCTTCATCGGCTACGTCGCCACGACCCCCCAGCTGTCCGAACTGGTCGAGGCCCTGCGCGAGCGCGGCTGCTTCACCGAGCCGCGGGCCTGGGAGTCGCTGGTGCGCGACTGGCACGCCGACGGGCTGGCCGTGCGGCCGGACCACCGGATGATCGCGCACACGGCGTTCCTGGTGACGGCGCGTCGACTGGCCCCGGGCGTCACCGCCCCGCCACGGCGGCGCAAGCCCAGCAAGGGCGCGGAGGCGTACGCGGTCAAGCGGGCCCTCGCCGCCACACGAGCGGCGACCGAAGGGGCGGCGGAGGAATCGGGGGACCTATGACCCGTTCGGGCTTCGGCGGGGAGATGCCGGCGGTCTTCCCGGACTGGTCGCCGTACCAGGACCTGGACTCCGCCGCGCGCGCCTACCTACGCGATCCGGACATCGCCCTCGACGCGCTCGCCGGGGTGCTGCGCGGCAGCACGGTGATCGCGTTCACGCTGGAACGCTTCGTCAACGAGGTCAACGGCGTGTGGCAGGAGGTGGTCGTCTGCGACGGCACCCGGCTCGTGCTGTGGCACGGCGAGGACCTGCCGCCCGGCGACGGCCCACCCGGCTCGATGTCCTCGTCGCTGCGCGTGGTGGCCCTCTCGGCGGTGACCGAGGTGGGCTGCCGGCGCCGGCTGACCCGCACCGCCACCGGGCACCCGCGCGTGGACAGCGTGGACGTGTACCTGCTGCTCAGTTCGATCGACGAGACCAGCGTCGGCCCGAACGGCGGCTCCGAGGAGTCCGCGACGCAGACGGTGCGCCACGACGCGCTGCGCTTCGGCAAGACGCTCGACGACGGCGGCGCCGGCCAGATCGCCCGTTTGGAGGAATTCGCGCGGTTGGTCTCGTCCCTGGTGGGTCGTCCGATGATCTAAATCACGCGGGCCGGTCAGGCGGCCGCGGGGTCGCTCTCCGCCAGCGGGCCGGCCACCGGGACGTCGTCCGAGGCGCGCGTCACGTGGATGCACTCGCCGGGGCAGTCCCGCGCCGCGTCGATCACGTCCAGCCGCAGGTGTGTCGGGACATCGACCCGCTTGCCGGGAGCCATTTGCAGCTCACCCGTGCTGTCCTTGACGTAGGCCAGGCCGTCGATGTCGAACTCGAAGACATCGGGCGCGTACTGCACGCACAGGCCGTCACCCGTGCACAGATCCTGGTCCACGGCCACCCGTAGCGCCTCGTCCACGGCTCGACTCCCCTCGCTGTCAACCAATTCGACGGTACCCGAGGCCGAATCGCGCACGAACCATGGGCGATGCGTTCGACCGACGAAGGCGATCAGCCGCTAGTGTTAGTACACGACGTTTAGCCCCCGGGGAGGTGGGACGTGGCACGTAGCGACGACGCAGATGCGCGCGCCGCACGGTGGGAGAGGGATGCACATGACCTCGCCACCCAGGTCGCGTACCTGCAGGAGGAGCTGGCCCTCGTTCGGCGCAAGCTGACCGAGAGCCCGCGTCATGTACGCCAGCTCGAAGAGCGCTTGGCGGCCGCGCAGGCGCAGCTGTCCAGGCTGACGGAGAACAACGAGCGGCTGGTGGCCACGCTCAAGGAGGCGCGGGCCCAGATCGTCACCCTCAAAGAAGAGGTTGACCGGCTGGCTCAGCCACCGAGCGGTTACGGAGTTTTCCTGTCCAAGCACGAAGACGGCACCGTCGACGTGTTCACCGGAGGCCGCAAGCTGCGGGTGGCGGTGTCTCCGGCGCTGGAGGTCGACGACCTGCAGCGCGGCCAGGAAGTGCTCCTCAACGACGCGCTCAACGTGGTCGACGCGTTCGGCTTCGAGCGGGTCGGCGAGGTCGTCATGCTGAAGGAGCTGCTCGAGGTTCCGGAGGGCGAGCGCCACGACCGGGCGCTGGTCATCTCGCATGCCGACGAGGAGCGCATCGTCTTCCTCGCCGAGTCGCTCGCCGAGGTGCCGTTGCGCGCCGGGGACTCGCTGATGGTGGAGCCGCGTTCGGCGTACGCCTACGAGCGGATCCCCAAGAGCGAGGTCGAGGAGCTCGTCCTCGAAGAGGTTCCCGACGTCGACTACCACGACATCGGTGGCCTCGACAAGCAGATCGAGGCGATCCGCGACGCGGTCGAGCTGCCGTTCCTGCACTCCGACCTCTTCCGGGAGCACCACCTGCGGCCGCCGAAGGGCATCCTGCTCTACGGCCCGCCCGGGTGCGGCAAGACCCTGATCGCCAAGGCGGTGGCCAACTCGTTGGCCAAGAAGATCGCCGAGCGGCGTGGTGAGGAGAAGGCGACCAGCTTCTTCCTCAACATCAAGGGCCCCGAGCTGCTCAACAAGTACGTCGGCGAGACCGAGCGGCACATCCGGCTGATCTTCCAGCGGGCGCGCGAGAAGGCCGGCGAGGGCACTCCGGTCATCGTGTTCTTCGACGAGATGGACTCGGTGTTCCGCACCCGCGGCTCCGGTGTCTCCTCCGACGTGGAGAACACGATCGTTCCTCAGCTGCTGTCGGAGATCGACGGCGTCGAGGGCCTGGAAAACGTCATCGTGATCGGCGCCTCCAACCGCGAGGACATGATCGACCCCGCGATCCTGCGGCCGGGCCGCCTGGACGTGAAGATCAAGATCGAGCGGCCGGACGCCGAGGCGGCGAAGGACATCTTCTCCAAGTACATCCTCACCGGCCTGCCGCTGCACGACGACGACGTCAGCGAGCACGGCGGCTCCCGTGAGGCGTGCGTGGCGGCGATGATCCAGGCCACGGTGCTGCGGATGTACTCCGAGACGGAGGAGAACCGCTTCCTGGAGGTCACCTACGCCAACGGTGACAAGGAGGTCCTGTACTTCAAGGACTTCAACTCCGGCGCCATGATCCAGAACATCGTCGACCGGGCGAAGAAGATGGCCATCAAGGACTTCCTCTCGTCCCAGCAGAAGGGGCTGCGCCTGCAGCACCTCCTCGACTCCTGCGTCGACGAGTTCCGGGAGAACGAGGACCTGCCCAACACCACCAACCCCGACGACTGGGCCCGGATCTCCGGCAAGAAGGGCGAGCGGATCGTCTACATCCGCACGCTCGTCTCCGGTGGCAAGGGCGCGGAGGCGGGCCGGTCCATCGAGACCGCGTCCAACACCGGCCAGTACCTGTAGTCCGCTTTCCTTCGGCCCGCGCGTTCTCTCAGAAGAGGATGCGCGGGCCGAACATCGTTCCCATCACGTACGACAGCGGAAGCATCACCAGCGCCAGCCCGCACCCGGCCACGGCCGGCAGGCGGCGCAGCACCAGCAGGCCCGGCGCCAGCAGCAGGTGCGCCCGGTACTGCGAGATCTGCGTACCGATCAGCAGCGGGGTGACGAAGATCGCCAGCGTGTACAGCGCGAGGCCGGCGTCCAGCGGGTCGGGCCGCCGGCGCCGCAGCACCGGCAGGACCGCCACGGCCGTCACGAGCAGGGTCAACGCCAGGGCGAACGCCATCTCGGCCGGCGCGACCTGCTGCCACCGTTCGATCTGGTGCGCGGGGGCGGGGTCCGGCGAGTAGGGCACCGGCGGGGCGTCCCGCAGCAGCGTGAGCAGGTTGTGCCCGGGATCGCTGCCGTCGCCCCTGGCCCGGTAGCGGTCCTGGACCAGGAAGTAGGCGTCCCAGCGGCCCACCGTGACGGCGTGCGTGGCGAAGACACCCAGCGTGCCCAGGGCCGGCAGGGCGCCGGCCAGCAGGGTGCGGGCGTTGCGGGCGGGCGCCGTTCCCGCGAGAACGAGACCGATCACGACGATGCCGCCGCCGATCGGGTAGGCCGCGGCGGCGACGGCGCCGACGAGGCCCGCGGCGAGCGGGCGGCCCGCGTGCAGCAGCGCGACGTGGGCCAGCGCGGCGGCGACGGCGACCGACATCGGGAAGACGGCGTGGAAGTAGGTCGCGGCCGGCATCGCCGCGAGCGCGACCAGCAGCGCGCCCCGGGTGACCGGACCGCCGCCCGGCAGCCGCAGCAGCAGCCACCAGAACAGCCCGAACATCGCCACGGTCGCGGCCTCGGTCACGACCAGAGCCGCCTGCGGCAGGTCGAACGGGCTCAGCGTCGCCACGACCCGGATGAGCGCCGGGTACAGCGGGAACCAGCCGGCGGTGCCGCACCACGAGTCGGGGCCGGTCTCGTGGCCGAGTCCGATGTCGCCGCAGCGGACCAGGGTGTAGCCGTGCTCGGCGATCTCCAGATAGAGCTGACTGTCGAACCGGGCCCGCCCGTCGACGGTGAAGTACGCGAAGCCGGAGCGGTACTCGGCGACGGCCTGGATCAGATGGCTCAGCAGGTACGCGGCCAGCGGCGGCAGCCACAGTCGCCAGTGCCCGGCGCCGTTCGGGTCGGTGCCGGCGGTGCGGGAGGCGACCGCCGACCTGATCACGAAACGTTACGTTACCGGCGCTTTCGGCCTCTCCGGAGCGTTTCTCGCATTAGTCGTAAATCTGGACAGAACCGCCCCGGCGATCAGGCCCACCGCCGCCAGCAGCCCGACTACGAGGTTGGCCGCCGGCGGATACGTCTCCGCCTCCACCCAGCGATGCAGGCTCACCACCAGCGCCGTCGCCAACGCCGTGCCGGCGACCCCGGCGAGCCGGCCCCGCACGCCGGTGCCCCCGAGCAGCGCGGCCGCCACCGCCAGCGTCACCTGCGGCGGCTGGCCCGGCGTGGCGGCCCCCTGCCAGAAGGCGATCAGCGCGCCGCCGACCGTCGCGACGACGCTCGTCGCGAGCAGGCCCACCATCGCCGGCCGCAGCCGGGCGTCCGGCCCGTCGAGGGTCCACCGCCCGCCGCTGCCCGCGCGCTGCCACCACAGCGCCACGCCCACCGACCCGAGCCCGAACGTCACCAGCAGCACCACCCCCACGCCCGGCAGGGCCCCGTCACCGCCGAGGCCGACGATCCGCCCGTCGGAGAAGGCGGCCGCGAGCGGCAGCAGCAGCGCCAGCGCCGCCGTCGACACGGCCCACGCCGGCAGGCGCAGCGGCACCACGAGCGCGACCATCGAAAGCCCCGCGACGGCACCGAAGATGAGCACCCCGACCAGGGCGGTCAGGCCGACCTCCGCCAGGCCCGCGGTCAATACGCCGCCCGTGGCGGCCAGCCCGCCGACGGCCAGATTGGGCGTGCCCGTGCGCAACGACAGCGCGAACGCCCCCGCCAGGAAGCCCACCAGCGCGATGTCGCCCGCGAGCAGCCACGGCGCGTCCTCGTCCGACCCCGCGGCGAGCGGCACCGCGACGAGAACACCCACCAGCAGAACCGCCTCCCACAGTAGGTAGGGACGCAGACGGGGCGGCGGCATGGGCACATACTTCCATCCACCGCCGCCGCGGATCGCCCCCGCCGGGCGGCACCCGCTTCGCCGGATGGCGAGGAAGGAGTCACCGCGTGCGGCCGTCCGGTCGGCGCAGCGTCTAGGCTCGTGGTGCAACGGAAGCGGCGGCACCGGCGAATGAGGCGAAGGTATGACTGTGCGGCGCGTGATGGGCTCCGAGGTCGAGTACGGCATCTCGGTCCCGGGCAACTCCTCGGCCAACCCCATGGTCACCTCGTCCCAGGTGGTCAACGCCTACGGGGCCCGGCCCGAGCTGACCAAGGGCGGCCGGGCGCGATGGGACTACGAGGAGGAGTCGCCGCTGCGCGACGCCCGCGGGTTCACGTACTCCGGCGCGCTCTACGACCCGGCGGAGGCGCTCGCCGACGAGGATCTCGGCCTGGCCAACGTGATACTGACCAACGGCGCCCGCCTCTACGTCGACCACGCGCACCCCGAGTACTCCACGCCCGAGGTGACCAACCCGCGCGACCTGGTGCTGTGGGACAAGGCGGGGGAGCGGGTCATGGCCGAGGCCGCCCGCCGCGCGGCCACCATCCCCGGCACCCAGCCGATCCACCTGTACAAGAACAACGCCGACAACAAGGGCGTCAGCTACGGCGCCCACGAGAACTACCTGATGAAGCGGCAGACCGCGTTCGCGGAGATCGTCAGCCATCTGACGCCGTTCTTCGTGTCCCGGCAGATCGTGACCGGCGCCGGCCGGGTCGGCATCGGGCAGGACGGCTCCACCGCCGGGTTCCAGATCTCCCAGCGCGCGGACTTCTTCGAGGTCGAGGTCGGCCTGGAGACCACGCTCAAGCGGCCGATCATCAACACCCGCGACGAGCCGCACGCCGACGCCGACAAGTACCGGCGGCTGCACGTGATCATCGGCGACGCCAACCTCTCGGAGATCTCCACCTACCTCAAGGTCGGCACCACCGCGCTCGTGCTCAGCATGATCGAGGAGAAGGTGCTGCCGTCCGACCTCGGCATCGCCGACCCGGTCGCCGAGCTCAAGGCCGTCAGCCACGACCCGACGCTGACCCACCGCATCCGGATGCGCGACGGCCGGCGGCTCACCGCCCTCGACATCCAGTGGGCCTACCTCGAGCGGGCGCGGGCGTTCGTCGAGGACCGGATGGGCTCCGACGTCGACCCGATCACCGCCGAGGTCCTCGACCGCTGGGAGAGCGTGCTGGACCGCCTCGGCCGCGATCCCATGCTCTGTGCGCGGGAACTCGACTGGGTCGCCAAGCTGCGCCTCCTGGAGGGCTACCGCGAGCGGGAGAACCTCGGCTGGGCCTCGCACAAGCTCCAGCTCGTCGACCTGCAGTACTCCGACGTGCGGCCGGAGAAGGGGCTCTACCACCGGCTGGTGGCCCGTGGGGCGATGGAGACGCTGTTCACCGACGAGGAGGTGCGCCGGGCGATGGTGGAGCCGCCCGAGGACACCCGCGCCTACTTCCGGGGCCGCTGCCTGGCCCAGTACGCCGCCGAGGTGGTGGCCGCCAGCTGGGACTCGGTCATCTTCGACGTCGGCCGCGAGTCACTCGTGCGGGTTCCGATGATGGAGCCCGAACGCGGCACGAAGCGGCACGTCGGCGCGCTGTTCGACCGGTGTGTGAGCGCCAAGGACCTGTTGGAGGCGCTGACCTCCGGATGATCCGCCCGGTGCAGGGCGATAACTGTCGTACCGGCGAGATAGGTTTAGCCACAACAGTTTGCGAGAGGCGGCGAGCATGGCGACACGTGACACCGGCGGGCAGTCCCAGTCCGGCAAGAGCAAGCGGGAAGAGGAAGTCGACGCGGCTCCCCCCGCCGAGGCCAACCCGGAGGTGGCGGAGCGCCACGAGAAGCTGAGCGAGGACGTCGACGACCTGCTCGACGAGATCGACTCGGTGCTCGAGGAAAACGCCGAGGAGTTCGTCCGGGGGTACGTGCAAAAGGGCGGTCAGTGACCCCTGTGGCGTAGTCGTCCGCAACACCTCGATCACGCTCGTCATGGCGTCGGGGTATGCGGCGTAAGGTGGTGCCCTGGCGAGATCAACTGAAAGGGAGCTAAGTGGCAGCGGGTACGGAATCATTCGGCCGTCTCCCGGCCGTGTTCACCACGCCGGGCAGTTCGTCGTTCGTCGAGTTCCTCAATGTCGCCGCGCCGCAGCTCCTGCCCGGCCGCCGTCCGTTGCCCGCCGGCTACAACGCCGACGTCACCGCGCACGCCACCACGATCGTGGGCATCACGTGCGAGGGCGGCGTGGTGCTCGCCGGCGACCGTCGGGCCACCATGGGCAACCTCATCGCCCAGCGGGACATCGAGAAGGTGTACGCCGCCGACGCGTACTCGCTGGTCGGCATGGCCGGCACCGCCGGTATCGGCCTCGAGCTGATCCGGCTGTTCCAGGTGGAGCTGGAGCACTACGAGAAGATCGAGGGCGCCATGCTGTCGATCGACGGCAAGGCCAACCGGCTCGCGACGATGGTGCGCAACAACCTCGGTGCCGCCCTCCAGGGGCTCGCCGCCATCCCGCTGTTCGCCGGGTTCGACCTGCACGCCACGGATCCGGCGAAGGCCGGCCGGATCTTCAGCTTCGACGTCGCGGGCGGCGTCTACGAGGAGACCGGGTACGACGCGCTCGGCTCCGGCTCGATCTTCGCGCGTTCGGCCCTCAAGAAGACGTACCGGCCGGGGCTGTCGGTCGACGACGCCGTTTCGCGCGCCGTGGGTGCGCTGTACGACGCCGCGGACGACGACACCGCCACCGGCGGGCCGGACCTGATCCGCAACCTGTACCCGATCGTCTGGACCGCGACCGCCGAGGGCTCGCAGCGGGTGCCGGACGAGCAGGTCGCCGAGATCGCCCGCGCCGAGGTCGAGGCGCGCCGCGACAACCCCGTCGGCTGATTCGCTTCCCAGCTCACTGAGGCCGTAAAGGAGAGCCCACCGGTGGCAATGCAGTTCTACGCGTCGCCCGAGCAGATCATGCGCGACCGGGCGGAGTACGCCCGCAAGAACATCGGCCGCGGCCGCAGTGCCGTGGTGATGAGCTACGAGGGCGGGGTCCTGTTCGTCGCGGAGAACCTGTCGACCGCCCTGCACAAGGTGAGCGAGATCTACGACCGGATCGGCTTCGCCGCCGTCGGCCGGTACAACGAGTTCGAAAACCTGCGCACGGCCGGCGTCCGCCTCGCCGACCTGCGCGGCTACTCGTACGACCGGCGTGACGTCACCGGGCGTGCGCTCGCCAACGCCTACGCGCAGACGCTCGGTTCGATCTTCACGGAGCAGCCGAAGCCGTTCGAGGTGGAGATCTGCGTGGCCGAGGTCGGCGCGTCGCCGGACAGCGACGAGCTGTACCGGTTGACGTTCGACGGGACGGTGCAGACCGAGCCGGGCCGCCTGGTCATCGGCGGGCAGTCCGAGGCCGTAGCGACGGTCGTCAAGGACAAGCACCGGCCCGACCTGAGCCTCGCCGAGGCGCTGGCCGTCGCGATCGAGGCGCTGGGCAGCGTCGGCGGCGACGGCGGCAACGCGCGGGACATCCCGGCCACGCAGCTCGAGGTCGCCGTGCTGGACCGGCGGCGGCCGGGGCGCACGTTCCGCCGGATCACCGGGGCGGCGCTGACGGCGCTGCTCAACGGCGGGAAGACCGACGCGGCCGCCGCCGCCGCGGAGACGCCGGCCGACGTGCCGGTTTCGCCGGCGCCGGCGAAGAAGGACGACCCGCTGCCGCCCGCCGAGTCGGGGGTGGGCGGGGCCGCCGCGAAGGACGACTCCGCGGCCGTCGACGCCGTGCTCGACGAGATCGACGCGGACGACGACTCCTCCGGGGACGACAAGCCCAGCGAGAGCTGACGCCCGCACGCTCCCGAGCCCTGCCGGCCGCCGCCGGTGGGGCTCGGAGTCTTTCGACGGCGGCTCGACGGCCTCCGGCGGCTCGCCGGAGCCGTCGACCCGGGCCGCGCCGGAGCCGGGCCGCCGACCGCGTCGCTGCGGGATGCGCGCGCCCGGGGATCAGACCCGCTCGGGCGGCTTGCCGTGGATGACCTGGACCTTGCCCGGGTAGCGGGCCGCCAGGTACTCCGCCGCCTCGATGTTCGTCAGCGCGCCCGCCGCGCCGAACTGCACCGGGTCGCCGCCGGGCTTGTCGCTCTCGCGGGCCGGCCGGGCCGGGTCGAGGACCAGCATGCTCGCCTTGGCGTTCGCCACGTAGAAGCGCACCGGCACCGGGCTCTGCGCCACGATGGCATCCAGGTCGTCGAGCGTCTTCGGCGGGTTGGCCGGGTTGAGGAACGCGTACCAGGCGTGCCCGTAGCGGTAGTTGCGGGTCAGCGACGAGGCGTAGAGCGTGCCGAGCCAGTTCCGGTACGGGGTGCTCATCAGGTCGACCGTCACGGCCTCGCCGCTGCGCGGGTGCTGCCGCGCGAGGTACACCGCGTCGCTGCCGCCCGCCGGGGAACCCCGGTCGATGCCGGCGAGCAGCCGCAGTCCCGTCGCACCCGGCCGGGTGTGCCACTGACCGCCGGTCGCCGCGATCACCAGCAGCAGCGGCACCGCGCAGGCCAGCGCCGGCACCGTTCGCCGCGGCACCAGCCGTACGAGGCCGCCGAGCAGCACCAGCGCCACGATGATCGCCAGGTGCAGGGTCTTCTCGAAGTAGTAGACCGTCGAGCCGACCGTCACCAACTGCACGACGGCGAGGCCCAGCGCGACGGTCAGCGCGGCGCCGAGCGCCATGAGTCCGCGCAGGAACGCCGGCGAGCGCAGCCCCCGCCGCGCCGTGGTCGCCATCAGCGCCAGCAGGACGAGCAGCGCCGTCAGCGGCCGGTCGACCGGGAGCGCCGTGCCGGCCGTGCCGAGGTGCTCGGCCGTGGCGGCGTTCAGGTTGAGGATCGGGGTGATCAGGGTGAACGGCGCCGCGACGACCCCGGCGGCGACGACCCCGGGATGCCGCCAGGCCCCGGTGCGCAACGCCCACACCAGCGCGGCGACGCCGGCGTACGGCAGGAACAGGTGGTAGCTGAACGACACCCCGACGACCAGCAGCGCGACCGTGATCCCCTGCGCGCCCCGGTGCGTCAGCGGCCGCACGACCAGGCCCGTCAGGATGGCCGCGAGCGCCATGCCCATCAGCTGGTTGGGATAGCCGCGCACGAAGACGGCCACCGGGTCGGCGCAGTACACCCAGGCCGCCGCGACGGCCAGCACCGGCGCCAGGCGCAGCGGCGTGGCGCCCGGACCGGCGACCCGCCGCACCGCCCACAGCACCGCCAGCCCCAGGAACGCGAACGTCGCCACGTACAGCCACAGCACGTGGCTCGCCTGCGTGATCGCGTCGGTGTTGCGGTCGGACGAGCGCACGAACCGGTCCAGGACGGCGTAGGTGAGATACGTGCCCTGCGGATAGTTGCTGATCCCGGAGGCGACGTCGGCGGAGAGGAAGCGGTCGGCGACGTCCCGGTGCAGGAACGCGTACCCGCCGGCCTGTCCGATGATGTCCGTCAGCACGATGTGCCGGGCCATGTCCTCGCCGGCGGCGATGATCCCGATGCGACCGCCCAGGTCGCGCAGCGCGAACGGCACCGCGGCCGCCCCGGCGACCCCCAGTGCGGCGGCCCCGGCGAGCAGGTCGCGCGCGCCCGGCCGGTAGATCGTCCGCCACGCCGGGCGGGTCACGGCCACCAGCGCCACCAGAACGCTCAACGCGACGCCGGCGATCGGCACCGGGTGCAGCCCCCACGGCCAGACGGAGAAGAGCAGCCCGGCCACGCAGAGCGCCCCGAACGCCTGCCCCAGCGCCAGCACGAGCCGGTCGAGCACGCCCGCCACGCCCCGCTGGACGGCCATCAGGAGTGCCAGCACGATTACGGGCAGTAAGAAGTCGAGCTTGACCAGATGGGTCAGCAGCGGCCCGATCCACGCCGCCGCGAACGCCGCCGCGAGCCGTGCCGGGCGCGGCAACCGACCCGTCGCCGGCACCCCACCGGACGGTAGGACTCCAGGTGTGGGCTGATCGGCGGTCGCAGGCGTCGGCATCGGCCGCGATCGTACACAGATCACATGACGGCATCGGCGCCGATCGTGCGCCCGGCGCCCGGGAACCACTCCGGGGCTCGGGTAACATCTCCGTCCGTCACCGCCCCGGACATACCGGAGGGCGACGTCACACACCATGGAGGCCGAGTCAACGTGGGTACCAGTGCGGCTGCCGTGACCGAGCCGACCGACGCCACCGGGCCGGTCGAGCCGGACACCGACACCCCGCCACGCGCCGAGGAGTCGGGCGGCCGGCGCTGGGTGATCGTCGTCGCGGTCGTGCTCGGGTTCCTGGCGCACGCGGCGTGGCGGATCTGGCTGACGCAGTCGGTCACGACCCCGATCGCGCACGCCGACGAGGACCGCTACCTGCTCTCGGCGCGGGCCATCGCGGGCGGCCCGGGCGGGCTGGGCAACGACACGGCGGCGTTCCGGCGGATGGGATACCCGCTGATCCTGTCGCCGATCTACAACTTCACGCAGGACCCGTTCAAGGTGTACGACGCGGCGCAGATCATCGGCGCCGTGCTCAACGCGATCTGCTTCCCGCTCGCGTACCTCTTCGGCCGGCGCGTGCTCGAGGCGAAGCGGTGGGTGGCGTTCGGGCTGGCGTTCGTCGCGGCGGCGCTGCCGGCCGTGGCGTACTACTCGGAGTTCACGCTCACCGACGTGCTGTTCGCGCCGATCGGGCTGGCCTGGCTGCTGCTGATCCACGGCTGGCTCGCCGGCCGCACGACGCGCAGCCGCGCGGCCGCCGCGCTCGGGGCCGGGGCCGTGGTCGGCTACGCGTACACGGTGCACGTTCGCGGGCTGGTCATGCTCGGCGTGTTCGTCGGGGTCGTCGTCGTGATCATCCTTATGCAGCGGCTGCGCTGGAAGGTGGCCGCCGCGGCGCTGGTGACGGCGTTCGCGGTGACCCGGGTGGACACCTTCGTGCAGTCGCTGACCGCCGACTCCGTGCTGCGCGGCGGGGTCGAGCCCGGCGGCCGGTTCGTCGAACGCCTCACCGACGCCAGCAAGCTGGTGCAGACGCTCTGCGACGCCGTCGGGCAGTACTGGTACGCCACCGTGGCGACGTACGGGCTGGCCGGCGTGGGCTTCGTGGTGGCCTGGGCCCGCTGGCGCGGGGTCGACCCGGTGAAGAGCCCGTTCGCGCAGCGGGTCACCCTCGCGACGGCGCTGGTGACGGTCGTGCTGATCTCGTTCAGCTCGGCGATGGCGCTGCCGCCGGACGGCCGGGTCAGCAATCACGTGTACTTCCGCTACATCGCGTTCCTCATGCCGGTCTTCGTCATGCTCGCGGGCACGGCGCTGATCGGTGCCGACGGGCGTCGCGCCCGGCGGCTGATCTGGCACACGACGCTGCTGGTGGGCGTGACCGGCTTCCTGGTGCTGGCCCGGATGAGCGGCCGCGAGTACTTCGAACGCTTCGACACCCCCGAGGTGTCGTTCCTGACCTACACCTTCAGCCACCTGGCCGTGGCGCAGGTGACCGTGATCTCGATGGTGCTGCTGTGCGTCTTCGCGGCCCTGGTCGGCAAGGCGCGTTCGCGCAACATCGCACTGGCTCTGGTCGGCGTGCTGGCGCTCAACGTCGCCGCCATGGAGGTCACCAACCTCAAGACCATCCGGCCGATGTCGCGTTTCCAGTACGCCACGGCGCCGCTGTTGAAGCAGGATCTGAAGATCGGTCCGGCGGACAAGATCGCCACCTCCCAGTGGGTGTCGCTCGGCGCCCGGCTCAACCACCAGCGCGAGGTCTACTGGGAGGGCATCACCGAGTTCGACCACCGGGCGGGTGAGCTGCCGCCGGCGGACGCGACCGTGGTCATCGGCCCGTGGCGCAGCCGCAACAAGGACGACTGGAACGGGCAAGCCCTCGGCTGGGTGCAGGTGGTCTACGACCCGAACCATGAGTGGGCGCTCTGGCTGCGCCCCGGCGACCCGCGCCTCTCGGGCGGGATCTCGAAGGGCAACGGCTCATAGCCAGAACCACCCCCCGCCTGTAGGAGTCCCCGTTGTCGATAGCCGTGGAGCCGGATGCCGTGGAACCGGACACCCCGGAGGAGTCGCCGCAGGAGTCGCACCGTTCACCGGTCGCGCTCGTCGCCGAACGACTCTTCCTGACCGCGCCGTCGCGGCCGGTCACCTGGCGCGCCGTGGTGCTCGCGCTGGCCGCCGTCGCGGTCGGCACGATCGTCGGCGTGAACCGGGCCCGCGGCCCCGGCGCGCTGAACACCGTCTGGGCCGAGGACGGTTCGATCCTGCTGACCGACGCGCTCAACGAGCCGTTCTGGACGGCGGTCACGACCCCGCTCAACGGCTACTACATCACCGTGCCGCGGCTGCTCGGCGAGGTGGCCGCGATCGCGCCGATCTCGCTGTCGGCGGTGGCCCTGTCGGCGATCGCGGCGGCGTGCGCGGCCGGTATCGCGCTGCTCGTCTACGTGGTCAGCCGCGCGCACGTGCCGAGCCCGGTGCTGCGCCTGGTGATCGCCGCCCCGGTGGTGGTGACGCCGGTCGGTGCCCTGTTCACGCCGCACACGATCGTGACCCAGCAGTTCCTGCTGCTGTACGCGCTCTTCTGGCTGCTGCTGTGGGTGCCGACCACCCGCGCCGGGCGGATCTTCGGGGTGGCGTTCGCGGTGCTGTCGGCGCTCACCACGATCCTGGTCGTGGCGCTGCTGCCGCTGGCGATCTTCCGGGCCGTGGCGACGCGCGGGCGGCAGGCGTTCTGGCTGCTCGGGGGGCTGGTGATCGGCCTCGCGGTGCAGGTCGGCGGGCTGGTGTCCGGGGCGGCGTCGCGCGCCGGCATCTCGCACCCGCGGCCGGACCCGGCGTGGGCGCTGCTGGAGTTCGTCGTGTACGGGCTGCCGTACTCGGTGCTCGGCCAGAAGTGGCTGGAACCCCCGGTCAACCACCAGAACGGCAATTGGGTCAACCCGCACGAACGCCCGGCCGAGCACGCCGTTCTGGTGCTGCTGGCGTGGGTCGTGATCGGGCTGGTGGTGTACCTGGCCGTGCGCCGGGTGACGAAGCCCGCGTGGGTGCTGGCGGCGGTGGCCGCGGCGCACGCGTTCGGGATCTTCGCGCTGGAGATCATGGCGATGGGCTACGACACCGACTCGTACCTCGTCGACGAGAAGGCGCTGATCTGGACCGACCGGTACCTGGTGCCGGCCATGCTGCTGCTGACCGTGACCGTGGTGGCGCTGCTGCGCCCGGACGGCGATCCCGGGTTCGACCCCGCCAAGTGGCCGGCGAACGTCTGGCCGGTGGTGGCCTACGTGACGCTGCTGGTCGTCGTGTGCGCGGTGAACTTCCGGCACGACAACCCGCGTTCGTACAGCCAGCCGTGGCGCAAGGAGGTCCGGGCGGCCACCGCGACGTGCAAGGCGACCGCGCAGAAGACGGTCACGATCGGCGCCGGCAGCACCATGTGGGGCAACAAGTGGCCGCAGGTCGTCATCCCGTGTGACCGCCTGCGGGACTGAGGGAGATTCGAGTGAGCGTGGCTGCCGTGATCCGGTCGGCTGATGGGGAGGCCCGGCGGGACCGGCGCGGCCGCTGGTCCGAGGCCGTCTTCCCGGCGGGGCCGGCGGTCCGGGTCACCTGGCGGGGCGCCGTCGTGGCGGTCGTGCTCGTGGCGGCCGGCACCGTGCTGAGCCTGCTGCGCACCCAGGGGCACGGGGCGTTCGACTCGATCTGGGCCGAGGACGGCAACCACTTCCTCAACGACGCGCTGAACTCGACCACGGACCGGACGCTCCTCAAGGGGCTCAACGGGTACTTCGTGCTGCTGCCGCGGATGATCGCCGAGTTGCCCACCGTGCTGCCGATCGGGTGGGCGCCGGCCGTCATGTCGACGCTGGCGGCGCTGGTCACGTGCCTGTTCGCGCTGTTCGTGTACGTCGCGAGCGGCGCGCACCTCGAGCGGCCGTGGCTGCGGTTCGTCGTGGCGCTGCCGCTGGTGCTGGGCAACGTGGCCGGCATCCTCACCCCGAACAACATCGCGACGCTGCAGTTCGCGGCGATGTACACGACGTTCTGGGCGCTGATGTACGTGCCCACCGGGCGGTGGACGCGCCTCGCCGCCGGCGGGATCGTGGTGCTCACCGGCATGACCACGATCCTGATCCTGGCGTTCGTGCCGCTGGCGCTGGCGCGGGCGTGGCTGCGCCGGGACCGCTGGTCGTACCTCCTGGCCGGGGCGGTGCTGCTGACGACGCTGGTGCAGGGCCTGTCGCTGGTCTCCGGCGTGAACAGCCGGGAAGGGCTGTCGACCACGCGGATCGACCCGCTGTGGGCGTTCCTGGAGTGGCTGCTGTGGGGGGTGCCGGCGGCGGTCCTGGGGGAGAGCTGGATGCGCTCGCCGCGCGACCCGGCGCTGCACGCCGTCCGGATGGTGATCGTGTACGCGGTCATCGCGGCGGCGATCGTGCTGGCGGCCCGCAGGTTCACCCGACCGGCCTGGGGGCTGGCGCTGTTCGCGACGGTCAACAGCGCCGCCGTGCTGTGCCTGGCGATGATGGGGATGGGCTACCCGACCGACTCCTATCTGGTGCCGGATCACCTGCTGCAGGACACCGAGCGCTATCTGATGGCCTCCGCGCCGATGATCATCGTGGCGCTCGTCGCCCTGCTGCGGCCGCGCGAGGGCGCGAGCGTGAGGGGCTGGCTGCCGGTCGCGCTGTACACCGCCCTGGTCGTCGCCACCTGCGCGGCGCACTACCGGGTCGTGCAGCCGCGTAACTACGTGGAGTCCTGGAGCGTCACGGTCGAGCGGGCCCGTGCCGAGTGTGCGGCACGCCCCGACGCGCGCTCGGTGGAGGCCCGCTACGGCGGGCGGATCTGGTACCCCTGGTTGATGCTGCCCTGCGAAAAGGTTCGTTGAGGGCGCCAAACGGTCGTGGGTCTTATACAGCGTCCCGGCGGTCCACGGTAAGGTTTCGCAGAACGTGACGCCGGGGCGCGTGGTGTCACGCAGCGTGCCCGCATATACCCCCGTGAATTCCCCGTTAGGACTTCCGATGTCGTCTGAAGCGATCTTCCCCGGCGAGAAGCCGGGACCCGTCGAGGTCACGGTGGTGCTGCCGTGCCTCAACGAGGCCGAGACGTTGGCCGTGTGTGTGCAGAAGGCGGTCAAGTGCCTCGCCGACCTGGGGGTCAACGGCGAGGTCCTGGTCAGCGACAACGGCTCGACCGACGGTTCGCAGCAGATCGCGGTCGACAACGGCGCGCGCGTCGTCAACGCCCCGATCCGCGGCTACGGCGGCGCGATCATGGCCGGCATCGACGCCGCCCGCGGCGAATACGTGATCATGGCCGACTCCGACGACTCGTACGACCTGACGAAGCTCGGGCCGTTCATCGAGCGGCTCCGCGAGGGGCACGACGTCGTCATGGGCAACCGCTTCAAGGGCGGGATCGCGCCGAAGGCCATGCCGCCGCTGCACAAGTACCTGGGCAACCCGGTGCTCTCCTGGCTCGGCCGGGTGCTGTTCGGCCTCAAGGAGGTCCGCGACTTCCACTGCGGCATCCGCGGCTTCAACAAGGAGCGCATCCAGGCGCTGGGCCTGTGCATGCCGGGCATGGAGTTCGCCTCCGAGCTGGTCGTGCGCGCCGCGCTCGCCGGCTACTCGCTGGTCGAGGTGCCCACCACGCTCCAGCCGGACGGCCGCAGCCGCCCGCCGCACCTGCGCACGTGGCGCGACGGTTGGCGGCACCTGCGCTTCCTGCTGGTCTTCGCGCCGCGCAAGACCCTCGTGTGGCCGGGGCTGGCCCTGTCGGGGATCGGGCTGGTCGGCACGCTCGTGTTGACGTTCACCCAGATCAAGCTGGGGTCGATCGGCCTGGACGTCAACGCGATGATCTATGCGACGTTGGCCCTGATCGTCGGCGCGCAGCTGGTCCTCTTCGGCGGCTTCGCCGAGATCTACGGCTGGCACGAGGGCATCGTGCGGACCGACCACGTGGCCCGCTGGACGCGGATCCTGCGCCTGGAGCGCTGCGTGGCCGTCGGGCTCAGCCTGATCCTGCTCGGCCTGATCGGCACGGTCGTGGCGGTGACCAAGTGGGGGACCGGCGGCTTCGGCGGCCTGCCGCCGGGCGACCCGACGATCCGCGTGGTGCTGCTGTCGGCCACCTCGATGTCGCTCGGCACGATCGGGATCTTCGCCGGCTTCTTCTCCAGCCTGCTGACCCTGCGCAGCACCCGCCTGCACGCCGTCAGCGAGGCCGTCGACGCCGACGACGAGCTCGCGCCGGTCTGATTTGCTGGTACTTCTGCACTCTCCGCTCGTCGGGCCGTCGACCTGGAAGCAGGTCGCGGCCCGGCTCGCGCTCCGGGGTCATGAGGTCTCCGTTCCCGACCTGACCCCGGCGCTCTCGGTCGAGGGGTCGATCCTGCCGGCGATCGCCGACCTCGTCCCCGACCGCGGTGCGGTCCTGGTCGGCCACAGCGGCGCCGGACCGCTGCTCCCGGCGATCGCGCGACAGACGCAGGCCCGGGCCGTCGTCTACGCGGACTCGCTGCTGCCCTATCCGGGTGGTTCGTGGCTGGACTCGGCTCCGCGGGAACTGGTGGAGCACCTGCGCGCCCTCGTCCGCGACGACGGTCGGCTGCCCCCGTGGCACGAGTGGTTCCCGGCCGGCACGCTCGACTCGCTGCTGCCCGACCCGGCGGTGCGCGCGGGTTTCGTGACCGACCTGCCCCGGCTGCCGTGGCGGTACTTCACCGAGCGCACCGACCCGCAGGCGTGGACCGGCCCGGGCGGTTACCTGCTGCTCAGCGACGGCTACCGGGAACCGGCGGAGGCCGCCCGCGCGGCGGGGCTGCCGGTGGTCGAACTGCCGACCCATCACCTGGCCATGCTGACCCATCCGGACCAGGTCGCCGACGCGTTGGCGCTGGTCGTCCAGGAAATGAATCCCTAACAGTCCCGTCATAGGCTGCCGGTCATGCAGGGCTCCCGTCGCAGGTCGGCGCTGCTGGCGCGGCTGGCCGGACGGACGGCGGGGCGGGCGCCGGTGGTGATCCTGGACGAGCTGCGCGCCTGCATCCTCGACGGCGAGGTGCCGCCCGGGTCGCCGATCCCGGTGGACGGCGTGGCGGCGGCGTTCGGGGTGAGCCGGATCCCGGTGCGCGAGGCGCTGATGACGCTCATCGGCGAGGGGCTGGTGGACCACCGGCCGCACCTCGGGTATCAGGTGGCGCGGCTGACCGCGCAGGAGTTCGGCGAGATCTACCTGGTGCGCGAGGCGCTGGAGACGGCCGCCCTGCGGGTCGCCGTGGCGCTGGCCGACGCCTCCGACGACGAACGCGCCCGCGCCGCCCACGCCACCCTCGAACGGGCCGTCGTCGCGGGGGACCGGCGGGCGCACCACCGGGAGAGCCGCCGGTTCCACCTGGCGCTGCTGCGCCCCTGCCGGATGGGCCGGCTGCTGCACATGCTCGACACCGCGTGGAACCTGACCGAGCCGCTGCAGCCGATGTCCTACCTGGACGGGGCCGAACGGGAGCTGCTGCACGGCGACCACGCGCGGATGCTGGCGGCGTTCACGGCGCGCGACGGTGAGGCGTTGCTGCGGGTGTGCGCGGAGCACCACCATCGGCTGCAGGGCTACGTGGCGCGGCTGCCGAAGGACACCGGATTGTTCGCCGAACCCGAGGCATAAAGAAAGGCCGGTTCTCCGGCCACTTTTAACGTATACCGCACCCCGGGGCTTGCGGCAAGACCCTGGTCATGGCGCAGAATCGTCCACCGGAACCGGGAACGGCCTGATTCGGGGAGATTTGCGCAATGCGTGTACTTCTGACGACGATGGACTCCCGCGGTGGCGTCGAACCGCTCGCCGGTCTCGCCGCGCACCTACGCGCGCTCGGGCACGACGCGCGGATCGCCGCGCCGCCGGACTGCGCGGACCGCCTGGCCGAGGCGGACGTGCCGCTGGTGCCGGTCGGGCCGTCGGTGCGGGACCTGGTGCACGGGGCGAAGCCGCCGTCGCTCGCCGACATCCCGCGGCGCGCGGCCGAGGTGACCGAGGCGTGGTTCGAGCAGGTGCTGCCGGCAGCCGTTGGCTGTGACGCGCTGCTGGCCTCGGGGATCATCCCGGCGGTCGCGGCCGGTCGGTCGATCGCGGAGAAGCTCGGCATCCCGTTCGTGTGGGTGAACTACTGCCCGATCTTCGTGCCGTCGCCGCACTTCCCGGTGTGGCCGGCGCCGGGGCGGCCGTTCCCGGCCGGCGTGACCGACCGTGCCGAACAGGACGCGCTGGCCCGCCAGGGATACCACGAGATCTTCGGCGGGGCGCTCAACGCGAGCCGGACGAAGTTCGGCCTGGCGCCGGTGGACGACGTGCGCGGGCACATCCTGACCGGCCACACGTGGGTGGCGGCCGACCCGGTGCTCGCCCCCTGGATCACCCCGGCCGAGGTCGACGTCGTGCAGACCGGCGCCTGGATCCTGCCGGACGAACGCCCCCTGCCGGCCGAGGTGGAGGCGTTCCTCGACGCGGGGGAGGCGCCGGTGTTCATGACCTTCGGCAGCCAGCGCGCGCCGGAGGAGTTCGCGCGGGTCGCGGTCGCGTCGGCCCGGGCGCACGGCCGCCGGGTGATCCTGTCGCGCGGCTGGTCCGGGTTGGCGCCGCTGGTCGACGGGGACGACTGCCTGAGCGTCGGCGAGATCAACCAGCAGGCGCTCTTCCGCCGGGTCGCCGCCGCGGTGCACCACGGCGGCGCGGGCACCACGCACACCGCCGCCCGGGCCGGTGCGCCGCAGGTCGTGGTGCCGCTGATGGGGGACCAGCCGTACTTCGCCGCCCGGGTGGCGGCCCTGGGGATCGGCGCGGCCCACGAGGGTCCGGTGCCGAGCGTGGACTCCCTGACGGCCGCGCTGGAGATCGCGCTGGCGCCGGGCACGAAGGCCCGGGCGGCCGAGGTGGCGCCCACGATCCGCACCGACGGGACCGACGTCGCCGCGAAGGAGCTGTCCGCGTGCACCCGTTGAACACGAGCGTGTTCGAGCTGCCCGAGCGGCTCGCGGTGAAGGCCGACCCGGCCATGATCACGGCCGACGAGGCGCATTTCGCGGCCGTCGGGCAGAGCCTCGCGCGGGCGATCGCCGAACTCTCCGAACGCCTCGACGCCGCCCGCAAAGCGGCCGGTGGCAAGGGCCGCCAGGCGATCGACCGGGACGACGAGATCCGGCGGCTCAGCGCGCGGCTGGGCACGCTGCGGCGGTTCGGGCTGGACATGTGCCTGGGCCGGATGGTCAGCGCCGAGGGAACGGTCTACGTCGGCCGCCTGGGCCTCACCGACGGCGCCGGGCGGCAGCTGCTCGTCGACTGGCGTTCGCCCGCCGCGGAGCCGTTCTTCGGGGCGACCCACGCCAACCCGATGGGGCTCACCAGCCGCCGCCGCTACCGCTGGAACCAGGGCCGGATCAACGACTACTGGGACGAGGTGTTCACCCCGGACGGGTTCGACGCGAACGCGGCTCTCGACGACCAGTCGGCGTTCATCGCGACGCTGGGTGCGAGCCGTTCGGCTCAGATGCGCGACGTGCTCGGCACCATCCAGGCCGACCAGGACGCCATCGTGCGGGCCGGCTCCGCGGGTGCGCTCGTGGTCGACGGCGGGCCCGGCACGGGAAAGACCGTCGTGGCGCTGCACCGCACCGCTTACCTGCTCTACGCCGACCCCCGCCTCGGGCACCGGCAGGGCGCCGTCCTCTTCGTGGGGCCGCACGAGCCGTATCTGGCCTACGTCGGTGACGTTCTCCCGAGTCTCGGGGAGGAGGGGGTGCGCACCTGCACGCTGCGCGACCTCGTCCCGGAGGGGGCGACCGCGGCGGAGGAGACGGACCCGGAGGTGGCGCGGCTCAAGGCGTCCGCGGACCTCGTGCGCTGCGTCGAGACCGCGGTGCGTTTCTACGAGGAACCGCCGACGACGGGCATGCGGGTCGCCACGCACGAGTCCGACGTGTGGCTGGGCCCGCAGGACTGGGCGGAGGCGTTCGCAGCGGTGGATCCCGGCACGCCGCACAACGAGGCGCGCGACCGCGTCTGGGACGAACTCCTCACCATCCTCGCCGACAAGTACGACGGCGACGAGCCGGAACGCCTGCTGCGCAAGGCCTTCGAGCGGAACCGGGAACTGCGTGCGGCGTTCAACCGGGCGTGGCCGCTGCTGACGGCGCCCGATGTCGTCGGCGACCTCTGGTCGGTGCCGGCGTACCTGCGCCGGTGCGCGCCCTGGCTGCGCGTGGACGAGATCAAGGCCTTGCAGCGCAAGGAGAATCCGCACGCGTGGACCGTGGCGGACCTGCCGTTCCTGGACGCCGCCCGGCAGCGGCTCGGCGATCCGGAGGCCTCCCGGCGCAGGCGGGCGCACGACGCGGCCGTAGCCGTGCAGCGCGAACGGATGGACGAGGTCGTCGACGACCTCATCGCCTCGCACGCGTACGACGACGGCGAGGGGCTGATGCGGATGCTGGTGCAGCAGGACCTGCGGGAGGTCCTGGTCGACGAGACGGTGCTGCCGGAGGCGGAGGCGGACGTGCTGGCGGGGCCGTTCGCGCACGTGGTCGTGGACGAGGCGCAGGAACTGACCGACGCGCAGTGGCAGATGGTGCTGCTGCGCTGCCCGTCCGGGAGCCTCACCATCGTGGGCGATCGCGCGCAGGCCCGGCACGGGTTCACCGAGTCGTGGCGCGAACGCCTCGCCCGCATCGGGATCGACCGGATCCACGAGGCCTCGCTGACCGTCAACTACCGCACGCCGGCGGAGGTCATGGACGAGGCCGCGCCGGTGATCCGGGCCGCCGTCCCGGACGCGAACGTGCCGACGTCGATCCGCAGCAGCGGCATCCCCGTCTACCACGGCGCGGTGGCCGAACTCGAGACCGTCCTCGCCGCGCACACCGAGGGCACCGCGTGCGTCATCGGCCTGCCGTCGTTCGTGGCACGCGAGCGGGTCCGGTCGCTGACGCCGGTGCTCGCGAAGGGGCTCGAGTTCGACCTGGTGGTCCTGGTCGATCCGCAGCGGTGGGCGGCGGTCGACCGGTACGTCGCGATGACCCGGGCGACGCGGCGGCTGGTGATCCTGACGGATCCCGCCCGACCGTGACGGCCGGGCGGGAAGGGTGCGCGTATGTCAGGTCCGAACCGACACGTCGGGCCGGCCCGGATGGCAGACGTAGCCGTTGACGAGCACCACGACACCGGACTGGATGAAGGCGTAACTCCGGTTGACCTGCCGGATGTTGAACCAGCCGCGGGTCGCGTAGTCCCGCAGCCCGATCACACTCTCGTAGCTCTCCACCCGGGTGCCGACGCTGTCGGCGAGCTGGACGTTCCAGCTCCAGGCGACGGCCGGGTAGGGGGCGTTGGTGAAGCCGCTGGCGACCGAGACCGTCCAGCGCCGCACCTTGCTCAGGGCGATCCAGGACTTGCCGCAGTTGCCCCAGACCTCGTTTCGGTCGTTGTTCTGCCGGGCCGCCCGCTGCACCTTGAGCACCGGGCCCTTCCGCTTCGCCGACCTGCCGTCGATCGGCACCGACTGCTTGGTCCCGTCGGGATAGGTGACGATCTTGTAGCCGTTGCGGTGGGCGACGCCCTCGTCGAACCCGGTGATGACCATGCCCCGTTCGACCCGCTTGCCGGCGGGTGCGGCGGTCGCGGCCGGGGCGTTGAGCAGGCCCAGCCCGACGGCCACGGACACCGCCAACGCCGCTGTGACGACGCGTTTTCCGATCATTGACGCTTTCCTTTCCCCCGTTGCCTCCTACGGATGTCGTCGGCTGGGCGCCAGATTAGGCAACCGTCGATCGGAGGGGTCCCGGCGGAAGATATATCGTTCGCAAAACCGTTCGGAAACAGCCCGTCCCTAACGTCTGCCCCAGCGTTACGAGGGGAGTGGGCATGGCCGACACAGTCACACCATCGACGCCCGTCACCGTGGACGGGCCGCAGGACCTCGTCGAGGCCGCCGGCATGCCGGTCGGCACCGGACTGGTCAAGCCGGAGTACGACCCACGCCTCACCAACGAGGATCTCGCCCCGCTGGCGAAGCAGTCGTGGGGCTCGTACAACATCTTCGCGTTCTGGATGTCCGACGTGCACAGCGTCGGCGGGTACGTCACCGCCGGAAGCCTGTTCGCGCTCGGGCTGTCGAGCTGGCAGGTGCTGGTCTCGCTCGTCGTCGGCATCACGATCGTCTACTTCTTCTGCAACCTGGTCGCCAAGCCCAGTCAGGTGACGGGCGTGCCGTATCCGGTCATGTGCCGGCCGGTCTTCGGGGTGCTGGGGGCCAACGTTCCGGCGGTGATCCGTGGGCTGATCGCCGTGGCGTGGTACGGGATCCAGACCTACCTCGCCTCGGCCGCCCTGGACGTGGTGCTGCTGAAGCTCTTCCCGTCGCTGGCGCCGTACGCCGACGTGGACCAGTGGGGGTTCCTCGGGCTGCCGCTGCTCGGCTGGTGCTCGTACGCCGTCCTGTGGGTGTTGCAGGCCGCGGTCTTCTGGACCGGCATGGAGTCGATCCGGCGGTTCATCGACTTCTGCGGGCCGGCGGTGTACGTCGTCATGTTCGTGCTGTGCGGCTATCTCATCTGGAAGGCCGGCTTCGGCGAGATCGACCTGAACCTCGGCGAGGTCAAGTACAAGGGCATGGACGCTCTGCCGATCATGCTCGGCGCGATCGCCCTGGTGGTGTCGTACTTCTCCGGGCCGATGCTCAACTTCGGGGACTTCTCCCGCTACGGAAAGTCCTTCGGCGCGGTCAAGCGCGGCAACCTGCTCGGGCTGCCGGTGAACTTCCTGGCGTTCTCGCTGCTGACCGTCATCACCGCCTCGTTGACCGTGCCGGTCTTCGGCGAACTCATCACCGACCCGGTCGCCACGGTGGCCCGCATCGACAGCACGTTCGCGATCGTGTTGGGGGCGTTGACGTTCAGCATCGCCACCATCGGCATCAACATCGTCGCGAACTTCATCTCGCCCGCGTTCGACTTCTCCAACGTCAGTCCGCAGCGGATCAGCTGGCGGATGGGCGGGATGATCGCGGCCGTCGGCTCGGTGCTCATCACGCCGTGGAACCTTTACAACAACCCCGACGTCATCCACTACACGCTGGAGACGCTGGGCGCCTTCATCGGGCCGCTGTTCGGGGTGCTCATCGCCGACTACTACCTGATCAAGAAGCAGGTCGTGGTGGTCGACGACATGTTCACCATGAGCCCGTCGGGCCGGTACTGGTACAAGCGCGGATACAACCCGCCCGCGATCGTCGCGACGGCGCTCGGCGCGGCGATCGCCATGGTGCCGGTGCTGTGGACCGACGGGCCGGGCATGCACACCACCGCCCAGTACTCGTGGTTCATCGGGATGGGCATCGGGTTCGTGGTGTATCTGGCGCTCGCGCGGGGTTCCCGTGTTCCTCAGGGTGATTAACCCCAACACGACGCCGGCGATGACCGCCACGATCGAGGAGTGCGCCCGGGCCGTGATCGGTCCGGGCGTCCGCCTGGAGGCGGTCACGCCCGCCATGGGCCCGGCGTCGATCGAGAGTCACTATGACGAGGCCCTCGCGGTCCCGGGCATCCTGGCCGAGGTTCTTTCGGGGGAACGTCTTCAGGTCGACGGCTACGTCATCGCGTGCTTCGGCGACCCGGGCCTCGACGCGGCGCGCGAGATCGCATCGGGGCCGGTCGTCGGGATCGCCGAGGCGGCCATGCACGCGGCGTCGTTCCTGGGGCGGGGCTTCAGCGTGGTGACCACGCTCGAGCGCACCGCCGGCCGCGCGTGGGAACTGGCCGCCCGGTACGGCTTCGCCGCGCACTGCAAGGGCGTGCACGCCTGCGAGATCCCGGTCCTCGACCTGGAAAGCGATCCGTCCACAGTGGACCGGGTGACCGCGCTGGCCGCGGAGGCGCTGTCCCGCGACCGGTCCGACGTGATCGTGCTCGGGTGCGCCGGGATGGCCGACCTGTGCGCCGCCGTCTCCCGGCGGATCGGCGCGCCGGTCGTGGACGGGGTGGCGGCCGCGGTCTCCACCGTGGCGGGCCTGGTCCGCTGCGGCCTGCGCACCGCCTGGTCCGGGGAGTACGCGCTGCCCCCGCCGAAGCGCTACACCGGCCTGCTGTCCGCGTACGGGAGCTGACCCCGCTGCGCCGATCTTGCAGTTGTGGTGCCCGGCGCATCCGTTTTCACGGTGGTATGCGGCCGCCACAACTGCAAGATCGGCGAGGGGGCGCTACCTTGCCGGCTGCGGAGTGGGTGTATCCCGCGACGCGCTCGAGGCGGTCGTGCACACCGTCGTGCCGGCGTACCTGCTCGTCGTGGCCGTGATGGTGCTCTCCTCGCGGGACCGGGCCGGGCAGTGGTCGGCGATGGGCGCGGGCCGTTGGCCGCCCTGGCCGTCCTGCCGATGCTGATGGGGGCGTTCTACCTGGCGACGAAGCTCGGGTTCACACCGGACGCCGCGAAGCGGCAGAACCCGTTGGTGGCGCTGGTGATGTTCTACCTCGGGGTGCAGATGGCGCTGTGCGCCTTCGCGATCCCGTACTACGCGTGGGTCCACGGCTACCGCGCCGTCGACGGGAACCCGTTGCTGCGGCCGCTCGTGACGCCGTTGCTCGCCTGGACCGGCGTGGCGCTCGGACAGCTGTTCGGCGAGTACTTCACCGACGCGGGCGTGCCCGGGCCGCTGTCGCTCCTCACCCCGGTCGGCGGTGCCGTGGTGATGACGCTCTTCGCGCTGTGGAAGTACCGGCGCGCCGCCGCCCACTACGGCATCACGTTCCGCTCCGGCCCACCCCCGCAGCCGGCCCCCGATCCCGAGATCCCCGCCTACTGAACGCGGCGGCGGTACGCTCAGCGAGGCGCCGGAGCGTTCCCGTGAAGGGATAGTGATGTGCTGATTCAGCTGCGGTCCGCGGGCACCGGCCTCGTGCTGGACGCCCGCGGGCCGCACCCGCCGGCGATCGTCCACTTCGGACGCGACCTCGGCGACGTGGACCCGGTGTCCCTTGTGGACGCTCTGGTGCCGGCCGTCCCGCCGAGCGCGATGGACCTGCCGCTGCGGCTGTCGCTGCTGGCCGGGCCGGACCAGGGCTGGACCGGCCGGCCCGCGGTCGGCGGCGCGTCGGCGTGGCGCCTCGCTCTGGTTTCCCGGCCGTCGCCGGTGTCGGTGACGACCGAGTCCCGCTCCGGCCCGCTGGTGCTGCACACCTCGATCGAACTCACCGCGCAGGGCCTGCTGCGCCTGCGGCACCGGCTGACCAACACCGGCGACGCGCCGTTCACACCGTCCACAGTGGACATGCTGCTGCCCGTGCCGGACCGCGCCCGCGAGCTGATGGACTTCAGCGGCGTCTGGTCCTACGAACGGCGGCCGCAGCGGATGCCGCTGCGCGACGGCGTGTGGCTGCGGGAGACCCGGCACGGCCGGCCCGGCCACGACGACCCGTACCTCATGATGCTCGGCACGCCCGGCTTCGGCTTCGACAGCGGCGAGATCTGGGCGGTGCACCTCGCGTGGAGCGGCGACAAGCGGGTCTTCGCCGAACGCAGCCCGCTCGGCCGCGCGGTGCTCGGCTGCGGCGAACTGCTCGGCCCCGGCGAGATCGTCCTCGGGCCGGGGGAGTCCTACGAGAGCCCGTGGGCCGTGGCCGGCTGGTCGGACTCCGGCATCGACGGCCTGTCGGCGCGGTTCCACGCCGAGATCCGTGCGGTCAAACGGCCGATCCCGCGCCCGGTGGTGCTCAACACCTGGGAGGCCGTGTACTTCGACCAGAGCATGGAACGGCTGCGCCCGCTCGTCGACGCCGCCGCCGAGGTCGGGGTCGAACGCTTCGTGCTCGACGACGGCTGGTTCACCGGCCGCACCGACGACCGGCGCGCGCTGGGGGACTGGACCGTCGACCCCGAACGCTGGCCCGACGGCCTGCACCCGCTGGTGAACGCCGTCCGCGAGCGCGGCATGGAGTTCGGCCTCTGGGTCGAGCCCGAGATGGTGTCGCCGGACTCGGCACTCGCACGCGCGCATCCCGACTGGCTGCTCGGCCCGCCCGACGCCCTCACGTGGCGCCACCAGCGCGTGCTCGACCTCGCCGAGCCCGGCGCGTGGCAGTACGTCCTCGACAGCCTGAACGCGCTGCTGAGCGAATACCCCATCGCGTACCTGAAGTGGGACCAGAACCGCGATCTGCTGCTGGAGGGCGTCTCGCACCGGCAGACGACGGCCCTCTACCGCCTGCTCGCCGCGTTACGCGCGCGGCACCCGCACGTGGAGATCGAGAGCTGCGCCTCCGGCGGTGCGCGCGTCGACCTCGGCATCCTGGAGCACGTCGACCGGTTCTGGACCTCCGACACCAACGATCCCCTGGAACGCCAACGCATCCAGCGCTGGACCGGGGTGCTCGTGCCGCCGGAGTACCTCGGTGCGCACGTGGGCGCCCCGACCGCGCACATCACCGGGCGGCGCACCGATCTGGGGTTCCGGCTGGCGACCGCGCTCTTCGGCGGCGCCGGCATCGAGTGGGACCTCACGACCGCCGATGACTCCGACCGCCGCGCCGTCGCCGCGTGGGTCGCGCTGTACAAGGAGCTTCGCCCGCTCCTGCACACCGGCACGGTGGTGCGCACCGCCCTGCCCGGCGGCGACGATCCCGAACGCCTCCTGCACGGCGTCGTCGCCGCGGATCGCACGCAGGCCGTGTACGCCTACGTGACGATGCGCGCCTCGGCGAGCGCGCTGCCGGCGCCGATCCGGTTCCCCGGACTGGACCCGGATCGCACGTACACCGTGCGGCCGCTCGCCGTCGGGGCCGCGCCGCGGACCGTTCAGGCGGCGCCGCCCGGGTGGGTGGAGCGCGGCGACGTCACCCTGCCGGGCCGGGTGCTGGCGGAGGTCGGCATCGCCGCGCCGCTGCTCACGCCCGAGCGGGCGCTGGTCCTGCGGGTCTGCGCCGTCGCGTAACTCGGTGGCCCGCCGCGGCGCGGGGGTGCGAGCATGTCGGGCATGACGTCGATGATGCGCCTCCTTCCGCGGGGCCTCGTCGTGCGCTGACACCATCGAATCGAGTCCCGCCGGTGTGCGGGGCCGTCGACGCGTCACCCCTCGCACCGCCCGGGCGAAGGGAGAACCATGAGCTTCTACGTCACCACCGCCATCCCGTACGTCAATGCCGCACCGCATCTCGGTCATGCGTTGGAACTGGTGCAGGCGGACGTTCTCGCCCGACACCGGCGACTGCGCGGGCAACCCGTGCGCTTCCTCACCGGCACCGACGACAACGCGCTCAAGAACGTCGCCGCCGCCCGCGCGGCCGGGGTCGACGTGCGGGCGTTCGTCGGCGGCAACAGTGCGCGCTTCGCCGCGTTGCGGGGTCCGCTGGACCTGTCCTTCGACGACTTCATCGCGACCGGCACGGATCACCGGCACGCGCCGGGTGTGCACCGCCTCTGGCGGGAGACCGCGCACGACCTGTACCGGCGGCGGTATGTCGGGCGGTACTGCGGCGGCTGCGAGGCGTTCACGGATGCGGCGCACTGCGCGGAGCACCGCCTGCCGACCGAGCGCGTCGCCGAGGAGAACTGGTTCTTCCGGCTGTCCCGCCACGCCGACGCGCTGCTCGACATCCTGGAGTCGGGCCGGGTGCGCGTCGAGCCGGCCGCGCGACGCAACGAACTTCTGGCGTTCGTCCGAAGTGGACTGAGCGACGTCAGCGTCTCCCGCCCGGCGGCGCGTTCCGACGGCTGGGGCGTGCCCGTGCCGGACGATCCGGGACAGGTGGTCTACGTCTGGTGGGACGCGCTCGCCAACTACGTCACCGCCCTCGGCTACGCCACCGACGACGCCGCCTACCGGCGCTGGTGGGTCGACTCGACCGAACGGGTGCACGTCATCGGCAAGGGCATCGTGCGCTTCCACGCCGTGTACTGGCTGGCGCTGCTGCTGTCGGCCGGGCAGCCGCTGCCGACGACGATCGTCGTGCACGACTACCTGACGGTCGACGGCGCCAAGCTCGCCAAGAGCGCCGGCAACGCCGTCGATCCGGCCGCACTCGTCGCCCGCTACGGCGTCGACGCGGTGCGCTGGTGGCTCCTGCGCGACGTGGCACCGCTCGGCGACACCGACTTCACCGTGCGGCGCCTCGTCGCGCGCGCCGACCGCGACCTCGCGAACGGCATCGGCAACCTCGTCAGCCGCACCCTCGGCCTCGTGCGACATCTCCGCGACGGCGCGATCCCGCGGAGCGGACCCGACGCGGGACTCGGGACGGCGCAGCTCCCGGCCCGCGTCGACGAGGCGTTGCGGCGCTTCGACTTCCGCGCGGCGACCGGTGCACTGTGGACGGTCGTCGACGCCGCCAACCGCTACGTCAACGCCACCCGCCCGTGGGAGCTGACCGACGCCGGACGCCTCGACGAGGTGCTGGGGTCGCTGGTGCACGCCTGCCGGGCGGTGACGCACGAGCTGGGGCCGTTCCTCCCCGCGGGCGCCGAACGCCTACGCAACCGACTGGACACCGGCGCGGCGGCGCCCGCGTTCCCCCGACTGGGTGGTTAGAAGTCCTTGCGCATGACGACCCGGCGCGCCGACGGCTGGTGCACCTCCCGGAACCCGGCCTCCTCGAACACCTGCTTGGCGCCCACGTGCAGCTCGCCCCAGGTGATCACCTTGCCCGGCCGGGTCAGCATCGAGTAGCCCTCGACCGCCTTCGCCCCGCACGCGCGCGCGTGTTCCGCGGCCGCCTCCGCCAGGCGATACGTGAGCCCCCGGCCGCGGTAGCCCTTGCGCACGACGAAACACGTGACGGCCCAGACGTCGGGGTCGTGCCGGTCCTCGTTCCGGCCGGTCCACGGGGCCCTCGTGGTGAGCAGCTTCGGGTAGGCGACGCGCGGCTCGACGGCGACCCAGCCGGCCGGTTCGTCGTCGACGTAGGCCACGAGGCCGCTGCCGCCCCGGGCCTGCGCGCGCTGGGCGGCGAGGCGTTCGGCCAGGGTCGAGTCGCGCCACATCCAGCCCGGCACCTTGAAGCGCTGGCAGCGGCAGTTGTTCGACGCCCAGTTGCTGCCGTGCGGGTTCCCCGGCCCGAAGACGGCGTCGAGGTCCTCCCACGGCACCCGGTCGGCGGTGACGATGCGGATGTTCATGCCGGCGGGTCCTCGCCGACGAGGCCGTCGATCGCCTCCCGGAACAGGTCGGCGTGGCCGGTGTGCCGCGCGTACTCCTCGTGCATGTCGACGATGACCCAGCGCAGGTTGACCGGCGTCTTGAAGTGCGACACCTGGTCGAGTCCGCCGTCGGCCAGCACGGCGTCCCACGCCGCGCGGGAGCGTGCCACGGCGCCCCGCCACAGCTCGTAGAGTTCGGCGGGGGAGTCGCCGTCCGCGCAGGACCAGTCGTCGTCGGGCAGGGGCGCGACGGTGTCCCACGGCGCGCCGACCGGCTTCCCGGTCAGGAACGACGCCGTCCGCCAGTCCTCCACCCACGCGAGGTGCTTGATGAGCCGCGCGAGGGTCATGTCCGACGGCGGAAACCTCCGGTGCAGCGCGGCGGCGTCGAGCCCGCCCACCTTCCAGGCGAACTGCGCCCGGGCCCGGTTCAGCCCGAACAGCGCCATCTCGACCTCGGTCGGCTCGAGCGGCGGGTGCGGCGGCATGGTGTCCAGTGGTTCGGCCATGTCCGCAGCGTAGGGTCGGTAGCGGACGTTCTGCTTCCGGTTCGGTCGAGCGAACGCGCCGAACACTGATGGAAGCACTGGATGTGCGGCGCGGCCCGCCGGGCGGCCGGGACCCACGCGTCGCCCAGGTGCCGAACCCGCGTTGGTGATCGATATGGTGGCGCGATGTTCGGCCCACAGCGTCACCAGAATCTCGCCGCCGCGCTGCCCGTGCGACCCGGCGGCGCGGTCGTCGACCTGGGCTGCGGAAGCGGGCTGACGCTCGCGGCGCTCGCGGCCCGCGTCGAGGACAGCAGCCTGCTCGTCGGCGTGGACCAGAAGCCCGGCGGCAGAGCCAACCGTCGCATCCGGCACGTCATCGCCAATCTCGACGAGCGGCTGCCGTTCGGCGACGCCACCGTCGACGCCGCGCTCAGCCAGAACGTCATCGAGTCCCTGCCCGACCCGCAGGCGTTCCTGGCCGAGGCGGCGCGCATCCTCGCCCCCGGCGGCCATCTCCTGCTGGGGCACAGCGACTTCGACACGCTGGTCTTCTCCTCCGCCGACCTGGCGCTCACCCGCAGCCTCGTGCACCGCTTCTGCGACACCGTGCAGCCGTGGATGACGGTCGCCGACGGCACGATCGGCCGGCGCCTGGTCGGGCTGGCCCGGCGTTCGCCGTTGACGCTCGTGCGCACGTACGCCTGGGTCGGCCACCACACGACCTTCGAGGAGGGCGGCCCGGCGCACACGGCGGCGAACCTGGTCGCCCAGGAGGGGCGCCGCGACCCCGCCCTCAAGGGGTCGGTGGACGGGTGGCTGGCGGATCTGGAGCGGCAGGCGCGCGACGGCGAGCTCTTCTACTCCCTGAACGACTACGCCGTCCTGCTCCGCAAGGACTAGCCCACCGGCCGCTCGAGCGCGCTGTCCCGCACGACACCGGCGTCAGCGCGCCCTTTCCGCCACCGCGAGCGCGGCCGCCGTCGCGGTGTGCAGCGCGCGGATCTCCGGGAGCGTGAGGTTGGTGAATCGGGGAAGCGCACCCGAGTAGTAGTGGCTCAACACGATCGTCGGCCGGGCCGCGCCGGGCTCCTGCACCACCTCGATCGCGAGCTGCACCACCACGGGCAGTCCTGAGTCGTCATGGACCGACGATCGCGCCGGTCGGGTCCGGTGTCGAGAGGGCGCACGCGGACGAGGCGCGCTGTCCGCATCGGACGGCGGCGACCGGGTCGCGCGGCTACGGTTCCGGGTATGGGACAGCGGCCGAGGGCACTGGCACCGCACGCATCGCCGCGACAGTTCTTCGGTGCCGAGCTGCGCTGGTGGCGTGAGCACCGGGGTCTCTCCCAGACCGCGCTCGGTGCGCTGGTGCACAGCAGCGGCGCCACCGTAGGAAAGGTGGAGAAGGCCGCACGACGCCCGACCGCGGACTTCGCGGGGCGTGCCGACGCCGCGCTGCGCACCGGGGGCGTGCTGGCACGCCTGATGGCCTTGGTGGGTGCCGAACCGCGTCCCGATGCGGACACCTTCGGCGGGCCGGTGGACGGGTCGGACGACGTGGCGGCGCCGGACGTGGACCGCCGTGCGTTGCTTCGCGTCGTGGCCGCCGCACCGATGGCGGCACTGGGTGGAGCGCCCTCCGGCGTACGGCCGGAGAGCCTGGGGGCCCTCACTGCGCGCGTGGGCGGAATCCATCACCTGTATCAGCAGGGGCGGTACCGCGTCGCGCTGCGTCACCTGCCCGCCGTCCTTGAGGATCTCGCGCACCGCGACGGCGCGGAGGCGCTCCTCGCCGAGGCGTACCAGGTGGCGAGCGGCCTGCTTCTCAAGACCGACGACGCCCAGCTCGCGGCGGTCGCGGCGGACCGGGGGATGGCGGCCGCGCGGCAGTGCGCGGATCCGGTGGTCGTGGCGGCGAACGCGCGGGCCGTCGTGCACACGCTGTTCGCCGGCGGCTATCACGAGAATGCCGTCGCGGTGGCCGTCGACGCGGCCGACCGGTTGACAAGGGACACCGGCACGCACGACGAGGCGACGCATTCGCTGCGCGGTGCGCTGCTGCTGCGCGCGGCGATCGCATGCGCCCACCGAGGTGACCGGCACCGCGCGGGAGACCTGCTGGACGAGGCCTCGGGAGCGGCCAGGGCAGTCGGCCGTGACGGTAATGCCCGCTGGACGGCGTTCGGGCCGACGAACGTGCGTGCCCACCGGGTGGCCGTAGCGGTGGAAATCGGCGACGCCGGCCTCGCCGTCGAGGAGGCCGCCGGCATCGACCTCTCCGCGCTGCCGCTCCCGGAACGCCGGGCGGCGCTCCTGGTCGACACCGCGCGTGCGTATGTCCACTGGGGACGGTGGGAGCGGGCGTTCGACGCGGTACGTGGGGCCGAACGGCACGCCCCGGACGAGGTGCGCGCCCGACGCTCCACGCACCGGCTGATCCGACGACTCGGGCGGGGCTGCCCCGCGTCGATGCGGCCGAGGGCGCACGAGTACGCGCGGGCCGTCGGGGTGGTGCGGTGAGCCCGCTGCTGTGCGTGGTCGTGTGCGCGGCAGGACCGGCGTCGCAGGTCGGTGTGCTGGTCGCGCTCGCCCGGGAGGCGGGCTGGACGGTCCGGGTCGTCGTCACGCCTGCGGCGCTCGACTTCGTCGACGGCGGTGCGCTGGCCGCCCTGGCGGGCTCGCCGGTGCGGAGCGCGTACCGGGCCTTCGGGGCGTCGCGTTCCCCGATCCCGGATGCCGTGATCGTGGCGCCCGCGACGTTCAACACCGTCAACAAGCTGGCCGCCGGGATCGCCGACAACTACGCGCTGAACGTCGTCGCCGAGGCGATCGGGCGGGGTGTGCCGGTCGTGCTGCTGCCGTTCGTCAACAGTGTCCTCGCGGGACGGCTCCCGTTCCGTCGCGCCGTGGAACTGCTGCGGGCCGAGGGGGTGACGGTGCTGTTCGAGACGCATCCGCCGGGCGTCGGGGACGCGGTGGCCTTCCCGTGGGAACGGGCGCTGGCGGCCGTTCAGGGGAGGTCGGTGGGCATGTAGCCGAGCACCAAGTGGTCCAGGGCCCGCGGCATCCGCCCGAAGGACGCCAGCCAGGTCTCGACCAGGTAGATCTCGGCTCGTTCGTCGATGCCGAGCCAGTAGCGTCCGCCGTCCAGGTCGCCGATCGGTGCGATGTCGCGAGCGGCGGACGCGCTCCACTCGCGGAACCGGTCGGCCTCGCCGAGGCACCGGGTCGGATCCAGGCTGAAGGGATCCCGTGCGCTGGTGACGCCGGGGCCGCTGTCGTGGACGGCGAGGCCGCCGTACTCGCCGAGGAAACGGCGGGCCGCGGTGTGCACCGGCGGGAAGCCGTCGGCGACCAGTTCGGCCGTCCAGGCGGCGAGGTCGACGGTGCGGCCGCTGTGCCAGCCCGCCGCCTCGAGAACGCGGCGGGTCTTCGGGTCGTTCACGCGGGCGAATGTAGCGGCTGCGGGCCGGTCACTTGGCGGGTGGGAGGTACGCGGCGACCTTCGCCCGCGCGTCGGGGCACTCGGCGAACGGCAGCGGGCACCTCATGCCCTCCTCGATGAGCTCCTTCGCCGCCGTCGCCCGCGCGATGCGTTCCGTCAGGGCGGCCACGTGCCGTTCGAGGATGTCCGTGCGGTCCGTCGGATCGTCGGTCTCCATCAGCGCCCGGATGTCCCGCAGCGCGAAGCCCGCGTCCTTGGCCAGCAGGATCATCGCCACCTGTTCCAGGTCCGCGTCACCGTAGCGCCGGCGTCCGGCACCGTCACGCTTCGGTTCGAGCAGGCCCATCGTCTCCCAGTGCCGCAGCACATGGGTCGGCAGCCCGAACCGGGCCGCGAGGTCGCCGATCGTCTGCGTGTCGGTTGACTTCACGTGCACATTAACCGGCACCGTGCACGGCATGAGCAAGCTCTTGGACGTGGTCGACCGCTTCCTGGTCCGGGCCACCGTCGCCGACGTCTCGCCGGTGACACCGCGGATGCGCCGGGTCAGCCTCGCCGGGGAGGCGGTGCGCGGCCTCGACTGGATGCCCGGCCAGCACGTACGGGTCCGGGTCGAGGGCATGTCCCTGCGCACCTACTCCGTCTGGCAGGTCGACGGGGACCGATTGGATTTGGGCGTCCTCGACCATCCCGAGGACGGTCCCGGGGCGCGCTGGGCGCGGGAGGCGCGGGTCGGTCAGCCGGTGGCGTTCATGAAGCCGGAGGGGCGGATGGTGCCGCGCGACGGGGCCGCGTACCACCTGTTCGTCGGCGACGAGACGGCGTGTCCGGCGTTCGGGGCGATGCTGGCGGCGCTTCCCGCCGCGTCCCGGGTGCACGGCGTCATCGAGGTCGCCGCGCCGTCCGACCGGATGTCGTTCGGCGAAAGGGATCTGGAGTGGGTCTGTCCTAAAGGGACGGACGCGCTCGTCGCCGCGCTGCGGGCGCTGGATCTGCCGGACGAGCCCGGGGTCGCGTACATCGCCGGCGAGGCGCGGACCTGCCAGGCCGTTCGCAGGCATCTTCAGGGGGAACGCGGTTGGCCCCGCTCCGCGCTCGTCTCCAAGCCCTTCTGGACACCGGGCCGCCGCGGAATGGACTAGAGACACGTGCCCGAACGGGCACAGCGGGCGCCGCCGGCCGACACGTTTCCCGGGTGACCGACACCTCGGAGGCCATTTCATGAGACGCCGACGCCTTGCCGTCGCCTTCGCTGCCGCAGCCGCACTGGCAGCCGCCCTGCTCACCATCCCCGTCGCGAACGCCGTCTCGGGCGGCGATCCCGTCGACAGCACGGACAGGTACCCCTGGCTGGGGTGGCTCGCCGTCGACGGGACCTTCGCCTGCGGCGCTTCGCTCTACGCGCCCGACCTCGTCCTCACCGCATCGCACTGCGTGCTGGGCGAGAACACCGAGGAGCTGACGGTGACGTTCGGCGCGCTGGACCGCTCGACGTCCGACAGCGCCGGCCGGCAGGTGGTGCCGGCGACCCGGTGGCACTACGTCGGCCTGGAGGACGAGATCGGCAACGGGCCAATCGGCGAGCTGGAACTGCTGCGCCACGACTGGGCCCTCGTCAAGCTCGCCGAACGGGTCGACCGCCCCACCCTGCCCCTCGCGACCGATCCCGCCGACACCACCGGCCCGCTGACCATCATGGGGTGGGGCGCCACGCCGATCCTGCGTTCGGGCGAGGTCACGGGGATCACCGACGAGGAGTGCGCGTCGCGCGGGACGGACTTCGTCCCCAACGAACGGCAGCTCTGCACGCTCTCCAGCGGCACGGAAGCGAACTGCGGCCCGCGAATCCGCTCCGGCGACTCCGGCGGCCCGCTGGTCAAGCGGCTCGCGGACGGCAGCTACCGCCAGGTCGGCGTCGTCAGCGCCGCGGGGGAGGAGTGCGCGAGTCCCACCGTCTTCGCGGACCTGACACATTACGCGCCGAACATCAGGGCGGCCGCCGCACGGCTCGACCGCTCCGCCGAGGACCCGTTCACCGCCGCCGAACCGGGCCGGTACCCGTGGGTCGGCACGGTGTGGACGGGCGACGGCGCCTGCATGGGCTCGCTGTACGCGCCCGACGTCGTGCTGACGTCGGCCTCGTGCGTGACCGGCGACAGGGCCGACGTCTCCGTCATCTTCGGCGAGACGGACGGCATTCCGCCGCCCGAGCGGGAGGGCTCCCAGCAGGTGCCGGCGGCGAAGCTGTACCGGCCGGCGTCCGGTGCGTGGGGCCTGATCAAACTGGCCGAGCCGATCCGGCAGCCCACCCTGCCGATCGCCGCCGGCCCGGCGACCGCCGGTGAGAAGGTGACCGTCTTCGGTTGGGCCCGTTCGCGCCGCCACCTGCTCGCCGGCGAGACGCTGGTCGTCGACGACCGCACCTGCGCGGAGCGCATCGGCGACGGCGAACGTCGCGACTTCGCGCTGATCCTGTGCACCGCGTCGTTCGGTCCCGCCGAGTTCGTCGGGCGGCCCGACTGCCGGATCAGGGTGGCCGCGGGCCAGGTGGGCGCGCCCGTCGTCGCGCGCACGACCGACGGGCGGGCGGTGCAGGTGGGCGTCGTCGCGCGGACCGCGCCCGGCTGTCGCGTCGACCTGCAGGTGGACCTGCCGCCGTTCGCCGCCGAGATCGCGGCCGCCGTCGCGGTGCTCTGAGCGACGGTTCGGTCGAACGTCCATAGTGGACGGTTTGCGCCACGGACGACCGGGACGGATGTGTGACGGCCGTGCTTTTGCGGACACTTGTCTTTCACCGACGCGCGAGCGATCCGTAGGCTGTGCCCCGGTGCGGTTCGGCTTGCTGGGTTCGGTGGAGGCGTGGGCGGAGGAGCGGCCGTTGCCGCTGGGCCCGCCCAAGCGTCGCTGTGTCCTGGCGCTGCTCCTGCTGGAGTTGGGCCGCGTCGTGACGGTCGACCGGATCGTCGACGTGCTCTGGCCCGGCGACCCGCCGGCCGGCGCCCGCGCGACGGTCTTCGCGCACGTCTCGCGGCTGCGGCAGGCCCTCGCCGGCACCGACCCGGCCGTCACCCTGGCCACCGTCGGCGCCGGCTACGTGCTGCGCGCCGCGCCCGAACGGGTCGACCTGCACCGGTTCCGCGACCTGTGCGCGCAGGCCCGCGAGATCGACGACGACCACAAGCGGATCGACCTGCTGACCGAGGCGATCGAACTGTGGCGCGGCCCGGCCATGTCCGGTGCGCTGCCGGAGGACGCGCGGGCCCGACTGTGCCGGGGACTCGACGAGTCGTGGCTGGCGGCGCGGCAGGACCGCATCGACGCGCGGCTGCGCCTGGGCCAACCGGCGGCCGTGCTGGACGAGGCGGCCGAACTGGTCCGGGCCCACCCGCTGCAGGAACGCGCCACCGGCCAGCTCATGCGCGCCCTGCACAGGGCCGGCCGGACCGCCGACGCGTTGCACGCCTACGACGCGTTCCGCCGCGTCTACGCTGACGAACTCGGCCTCGACCCCGGAAGCGAACTGCGCGACCTGCACCGGGCGATCCTGCGCGACGGCACCGACGCGCCCCGGCCCGCCGCGCGGCGGGTCCCGGCCGAACTCCCGCGCGACCTCGTCGGCTTCACCGGCCGCGCGGACGAACTGGCCCGCCTGGACCGGCTGCTCGACGAGGACACCGGCGCGCTCGTGGCCGTGTCCGGGACGGCCGGCGTCGGCAAGACGACGTTCGCGGTGCACTGGGCGCACCGGGTCGCCGGCCGCTTCCCCGACGGCCAGCTCTTCCTGAACCTGCGCGGGTTCGACCCGGGCGGCGGTGCGCTCGGTGCGGGCGAGGCCGTCCGGCGGCTGCTCACCGCGCTCGGCGTGCCGGCCGCGAGCCTGCCGGCCGACATCGACGCGCAGGCCGGCCTGTACCGCAGCACCCTCGCCGGGCGGCGGGTCCTGGTGGTGCTCGACAACGTGCACGACGCCGGGCAGGTGCGGCCGCTGCTCCCCGGCGCGTCGGGCTGCACCGTTCTGGTCACCAGCCGCAACGCCCTGCCGGGACTGGTGGCCGTCGACGGCGCGCATCCGGTGGCGCTGGAGCTGTTCACCGCGGCCGAGTCGAGCGAACTGCTGCGCAAGCGGCTGGGCGCCGAACGGGTGGCCGCCGAGCCGGACGCCGCGGCGGAACTGGTCGAGCGCTGCGCCCGGCTGCCGCTCGCGATGGCCGTGGCCTCCGCGCGCGCCGCCGTGCGGCCCCGGCTGTCATTGGCCGCGATCGCCGCCGAACTGGGCGGCGGGCTCGACTCGTTCGCCAACAACGACACCGCCATCGACATCAGGACGGTGCTCGCCTGCTCGTACCGCGCGCTGAGCCCGCCGGCCGCACGGGTGTTCCGGCTGCTGGGGCTGCACCGCGGCGCCGACATCAGCACGCCGGCGGCCGCCAGCGTGGCGGGCGACACCGTCGCGGCGACCCGCACCCACCTGGCCGAACTGGTGGAGGCGAACCTGCTCGCCGAACGCGACGGCCGGCATGCGTTCCACGACCTGCTGCGCGCCTACGCGCTCGAGCAGGCGTTCCGACGGGACAGCGAGGCCGAACGGGACGCCGCCGTCGCCCGCCTGCTCGACCACTACACGCACAGCGCCTACGCCGCCGACCGGCTCATCTACCCGGCCCGCGACGCGATCACCCTCGAACGCCCGGCCGACGGCGTCACGGCGGAGACGTTCGACGGGCACGCGGCGGCGCTCGCCTGGTTCACCGCCGAGCACGCCGTGCTGATCGCCGCGGTGCGGCAGGCCTCGACGAGCGGCCTGCACGCCCGGACCTGGCGCCTGGCGTGGACCCTGACCGACTACCTCAACCTGCGCGGCCACTGGCACGACCAGCGCGCCGTGCAGCGGATGGCGCTCAGCGCCGCCGAACGCCTCGACGACCGGCCGGCGCTGGCCGACGCGCACCGCAATCTCGGGCGCGTGCACGACATGCTCGGGCTCGACGAGGAGGCGCAGACGCACCTGCTGCGGGCGGTCGAGGAGTTCCGCGCGCTGGGCGACCGGGTCGGGCAGGCGTACGCGAAGATCAATCTGGCTCGCACGCGGGAACGTCAGCGGCGCTTCGACGACGCGCTCAGGCACGACGAGGAGGCGCTGGAGCTGTTCCGCGCGGCCGGCCATCGCGTGGGACAGGCCCGGGCGCTGAACAACGTCGCCTGGGGGCTGGCGCAGCGGCGGGACCACGGGGCGGCGTTCGTGACGTGCCGGCTGGCGATCGCGCTCAACCGCAGCCTCGGCAACCGGCACGGCGAGGCGACCGCCTGGGACAGCCTCGGCTTCACGTACCGGCAGGCGGGGCGGCCGGCGCGGGCGCCCGCGTGCTACCGGCGCGCGGTCGAGATGTACCGGGCGGCGGCGGATCGGCCCAACGAGGCGCGTTCCCTCGTCGAACTCGGCGACACCCTGCGCGAGACGGGCAGCGACGACCCGGCTCGCGACGCCTGGCGCAGCGCCCTGGAGATCCTGGACGACCTGGACCACCCGATGGCCGCCGAGGTCCGCGACCGCCTGACCCGGGCCGCCTGACCCGGCCGGCCGGCGCGAGGGCGACGCAAACAGAAGGCAAGCGGCGGCCCGGACAGTGGGCGACACGGCCGCCACCCCGGGGCCGCCCACCGGATCGAGAGCCGAAAGAGGCCGCCCGTGAACGCCCTGACCCCTGACGTCGTCGATCTGCACGGCACCCCGCTCGCCGTGTCGCAGGGCGAGTACCTGGTGGTGGTCGGCGCGAAGCCGCGACCCCGGACGTTCCCCCTGCTGCCCTACCACTCCGCGGTCGAGAACGTCGCGCTCGCCCTGCTGCACAACGGAACCCCGCGCCGGACCCGGACCTGGCAGGCGACCGAGGCGCTCGACCGCGTGGGCCTCGACCGGCACCGGCACGCGGCCCGGGCGCGGGATCTCTCCGAGGCCGAACGCCGCCGCGTCGCCATCGCCCGCGCCCTGCTGGTGCGCCCGGGGCTGCTGCTGTGCGACGGGCCGACGGAGGGCCTCGCGGACGCCGACGCCGGCACGATCCTCGACCTGCTGGACGAACTGCACCGCGGCGGCACGACCCTCGTGGTCGTCACGCACGACCCGCTGGTCGCCCGCCGGGCCGACCGGGTGGTGAACCTCGCCGACGGCGCCTGAGACGCCTCTGTGTACTGGTAACACAACGTAGTTACACACCGATCAAAGCAGGTCACTCTCCGAAACGTGAGTCCGATAGGCCGTCCAGCCCTTTCTCTCCGCCGATCATCCGATTCACGCCTGTCGAACGGCATTTGGCCGCGCGCCACGAAAAAAGACGACAGCCCGACCGAACCACGGAGAGTCCCGAAATCACGGAAGAGTGGGAAGCGGGACGGGCTGGACGGAGAACGATCGTGAACACAGAGTTACCACCTGTGAGCGACCCACGGGTGCTCGGAATGACCCTGGCGCGCGCCGTGGCGGAGGCGTCCTAAGTGGACACACTCCTCCCGGCCGACCGGGACCCGGCCACCGGACTGTTCGGCCGGCGCCGCTTCGGCGACGAGGTCGACCGCGCGCTGCACGACGGCGGCGGCGCCCTGCTCGTGCTGCGCGTCCAGCCGACCGACCTGATCCCGCCGGTGGCGCACCGGTTGCGGGAGGACTGCGGCGAGGGGCCGGTGTTCGGCCTGACCGGACCCGGCGAGATCGGGATCCTGCTGCGCGGCACGGCGATGGGCGACGCCCGCCGCATCGCCGAACGGCTCGTCGCGACCGTGCGCGAGACCGCGTTCCCGGCTGACGCGACGGCGTGGGGCGGCCTCGTGCGCTGCCCGGCGGGCGGTGGCGTCGAGGGCCACGACCTGCTGATCGACGCGGCGGAGGGCTGGCGCCGGGCCCGCGCCTCAGATGTGCCCGTCGTGACCCGGTTCGAACCGGCACCGGTGGTCACCCGCCGCCTCGCCTGCCGCGGCTGGATCGACGGGATCGTCCACGATGGACGGTTGACCCTGCACGCCCAGCCGATCCGGGAGACGGCCACCGGCCGGGTCGACCGATACGAACTGCTCCTGCGCGTGCGCGACGAACTGACCGGCTGCCCCCAGCCGCCCGGCGCGCTGCTGGACACCGCCGAACGCGCCGACGCGGTGCTGCGCATCGACCTGTGGGCGGTGGCGCGGGCGGTGCGGCTGCTGGAGGCGTTCCCCCAGGGCCCCTGTCTCCAGGTGAACGTCTCCGGACGCTCCTTCGGCGACCCCCGACTGCTGGCGGCGGTGACCCACCTCCTGGACCGCTCCGGCGTGCGCCCCGACCGCCTCGTCCTCGAACTGACCGAGATCGCCCTCATCGGCAACTTCACCGAGGCGTGCCGCACCGCGGGACGGCTGCGCCGCCTCGGCTGCGGGCTGGCGCTGGACGACTTCGGCGCCGGCTACGGCTCGTTCCGCTATCTCAAGTACCTGCCCGTGGACCAGGTGAAGATCGACGGCGACTTCGTCGTGGGGCTCGGGCACAGCCGCGCCGACCGCGCCATGGTGGAGGCCGTCGTCTCGGTGTGCCGGGCGCTCGGCGTGCGCGCCGTGGCGGAGTCCGTCGAGGACCCCGCGACGCTGCGCGTGGTCGAGGAACTGGGCGTCGATTACTGCCAGGGGTACCTGATCGGGCGGCCGCGCCCGGCGGTGGAGGTTCTCGGGGGCGGCGGTGTGTGACAGCCGCCCGCCCGACCGCCGCGATGCCGCACGGGTGCGGTCAGCCGCCCAGGACCTGTGCGAGCGTCGGGAGGGCGACGTTGCGGCCGGTGACCACGGCGACGACCGGCCCGGTCGACTCCACGGCCCCGCTGAGCACCGCCGCGACGGCCACCGCACCACCGCCCTCGACGGCCAGCCCGTGCACCCGCACCAGGTACCGCATCGCGCCTCGAATGTCCTCTTCGGAGACTCCGAGCACCGGGACCCCCTGCGCGGCGAGGATCCCCGGCGTGACCGACCCCGGTTCGACGTTGCCGGCGAGCGCGTCGGCGAGCGTGGGTCCGACCGGGACGGTGACCGTCGTGCCGGCGGCCATCGCGGCCGACACCGCGCGGGACGCGGCCGCCTCGACGCCGATGACGCGCACGCCGTCGCGGCCGGCGGCCCAGAGCGCGAGCCCGCTCGCGAGCCCGCCCCCGCCCACCGGCACCACGACCGTGAACGCCCCCTCGACCTGTTCGCCCAGCTCCCGCCCGAGCGTCGACTGGCCGGCGATGACCCTGGTGTGGTTGTACGGCGACACGTACGTGGCACCCCGTGCGGCGAGGTCCAGCGCGTGGGACTCGGCCGCGTCGAAGTCCGCGCCGTGGCGCACCACCCGCCCGTTCAGCGCCGCCAGCGCCGTGAGCTTCGCCGGCGAGGCGGTCTGCGGCACCACCACGGTCGCCTCGATGCCCAGCCGCTCGGCGGCCCACGCGACGGCGAGGGCGTGGTTGCCCGTCGAGGCGGTCACGACGGGGGTCCGCTTCGGCAGCGCGGACAGGGCCGCGATCGCGCCGCGCACCTTGAACGAGCCGGTCGGTTGCCAGCATTCCAGTTTCACCGACAGCCCGTCCCGCGAGTGCACCAGCGGCGTGGGCGCCAGCTGGGCGCGCACCGCCGCGTACGCCTCGGACAGGTCTGCCGGGGTCGGGATCTCCACCATGCCGTTCAGCGTGCGCCGGGCGCAGCATCGGTAGCAGGCCATGCTTCTTGCCCTGAGCGTAAGCTGCGCTTGTGCTCAACGCCGAACGGTTGCGCGTGCTGGCCGAGGTGGCGCGGACCGGTTCGATCGCGCGCGCCGCGGCCCTCGTCGGCTGCACGCCGGCCGCGGCGTCCCAGCAGGTGAGCCGCCTCGAGCGGGAAACCGGTGTGCTGCTGCTGGAGCGTTCGGCGCGCAGCGTGCGGCTGACCGACGCCGGCCGGGTCCTGGCCGCCCACGCCGAACGGGTGCTCGCCGAGCTGGACGCCGCCGACCGGGCCGTTCGGGACGTGGCGGGGCTGCGGGGCGGGCGGCTGCGGGTGTCGGCCTTCGCGACGGCGGCGGAGTTCGTGGTGCCGGCCGTGGCGGCGTTCGCCCGGCGGCATCCCGACGTGGAGTTGGCGTTCGTGGAGCGGGAGCCGGAGCACGCGCTGCCGGCCCTGCGCGCCGGGGAGATCGACCTGGCCGTGGCGCACCGGTACGGCCACCTGCGCATGCCGGACCTGCGCGGGCTGCGCGAGACGCCCCTGCACGACGAGCCGCTGCTGATGGCCGCACCGGTGCGGTTGGCGCCGGCCGGCACGACGGTGCGCCTGAAGCAGTTCGCCGACGCGCCGTGGGTCTCCACGATCGCCGCCGACGGATACCAGGCCGTCACCGAACTGGCCTGCGAACGCGCCGGGTTCCGGCCCCGCGTGGCCCACCGGGCGGACAGCTACGACCTGCTGATCGCCCTGGTGGCGGCCGGCCTCGGGGTGGCCCTGGTGCCCGCGTTGGTCGCGCGGCCGGCCGCCGGGATCCGGTTCCTCGACGTGGCGCGGCCCGCCGGGCTGGCCCGGCAGGTGCAGGCCGTCACCCGCGAGGCGGACGTCGCACCGACCACGAACGCCATGCTCGCCCTGCTGCGCCGGCACGTCACCCGGATCGCCGCCCGCCGCCGCATCTCCCCGGCGGGCTGATCCGGGCGTTCGGCGGCCCGCTCAGGCGTCGATCGCGGCCGCCACCTCGGCGGCGAACAGCAGCTGCGGGTCGAAGCCCATCCCGGTGAAGTGCCCGGCCACCTCGAGGCTGACCACGCCGTGCAGCCGGGTCCAGAAGACCAGCGCCCGGCGCAGCGCCGCCGCGGCGGCCGTCTCGTCGGGTGACCACGCCCGATGCCTGTCCAGGTGGCTGTTCAATGTGGACGGTGAACCGTCCGGCAGCGCGGTGAAGCCGTCCAGCAGCACGCTCATCAGGTCCCGGGCGGCCTCGGTGGCCTCCGGCGGCGCCGCGTAGCCGGGCACCGGCGTGCCGTAGATCAGCAGGTAGCGGTGCGGTGCCTCGAGCGCCCAGGCGCGCATGGCGGCCGCGACGGCGGTGAGCCGGGCGCGCGGATCCTTCGGCGTGGCGGCGGCGCGGGCCGTGGCGGCGAGGTCGCGGTAGGCGTCGAGGACCAGTTCGGTGATCAGCTCGTCGCGGTTGCGGAAGTAGCGGTAGAGCGCGGGGCCGCTGATGCCCATCTGCTTGGCGATGGCGTTCAGCGAGAGGGCGCTGGCGCCGGAGGTGGCGACCTGTGCCCAGGCGTGCTCCTTGACCTCGTCGCGCACCTGTTCGCGGTAACGCATCCGTGGACTCGTCATCGGCACCCCTCGCTTGACATCGCGTTCGTGAGGACATAATACTTGCGTTAGAGGTTCTAACCAATGCGATAGGAGCTAACAATGAACCGGATCGAGATCGTCCTGCCCGGTGTCGTCGAGCCCGAGGGCCTGCAGGTGCGCGAGGTCGAGCTGCCCGTGCCGGCCGACGGGCAGGCGCTGGTGCGCATGGAGGCGACCGGGTTGTCCTTCGCCGAGCAGCAGATGCGGCTCGGGCGGTACTACGACCAGCCGGCATTCCCGTTCGTGCCCGGGTACGACCTGGTGGGCATCGTCGAGGCGGTCGGGCCGGGCACCGACCACGGGCTGGTGGGGCAGCGCGTCGCGGCCCTCACGAAGATCGGCGGGTGGGCCAGCCATGTCGTCCTCGACGCCGCCGACCTGGTGCCGGTTCCCACGGAACTGGATCCTGTGGAGGCGGAGACGGTGGTGGTCAACGGCATCACCGCGTGGCAGATGCTGCACCGCACGGCACGGGTCCGGGCCGGCGCGACGATCCTCGTCCACGGCGCCAACGGCGGCGTCGGCTCCACCCTCGTCCAGCTCGCGCGCATCGCCGGGATCACCGTGATCGGGACGGCGTCGCCGCGCCACCACGACCGGCTGCGGGAGTTGGGCGCGATCCCGGTCGACTACAACGGCGACGTGCCGGCGCAGGTGCGCCGGCTGGCCCCCGGCGGCGTCGACGCGGTCTTCGACCACCTGGGCCCGGACAGTATGAGCGAGTCCTGGCGGCTGCTCGCCCCCGGCGGCGTCATGGTCGGCTACGGCACCGCCACCAGCAAGAACGACACCGGCAACAAGAACGCGGCCTTCCTCCGGATGATGCCGAAGATCTGGACCTGGAACGCCCTGCCCAACGGCAAGCGCGCCTACTTCTACAACCTCTGGGCCGGCCGCGCCCTGGCGAAGTCGAAGCACCGGGCGCTGGTGCGCGAGGACCTCACGCAGGTCCTGCGCGCGATGGCCGACAAGCGCATCACGGCCCAGGTCGCGGCGCGCATCCCGCTGGCGCGGGTGGCCGAGGCGATGCGCCTGGCCGAGTCCCGCACCGTGGCCGGCAAGGTGGTGCTGGTCCCGTGAACGCTCAGACCAGGCGGCGCACCACGGCCCAGTACGCGCTCACCAGCTTGTTGACCAAGCCGCGCGCGGGGACCTCGACCAGCGGCGTCTCGATCACCGGGGTCAGCACGCGCATCCACTCCCGGTCGCGGACGGTCTTCTCCTGCTGGAGCCGGTGCCGGCGGTCCAGGATGTGCTTGCGGTGCGCCCACAGCCAGGTCCAGCCGCGCACCTTGTCCGGCAGCCAGCCCTGCTTCGCGGCGAGCAGCACCATCCCCAGTTCGAGGGCGAGCAGCGCGGGGGAGAGCAGCAGCAGTGCCCGCCAGCCCCACAGGGTGCCGATGAACAGCAGCCGGTTCCGCTCGACCAGGTAGTACTTGAAGGAGTTCCGGGAGAACTCGTAGCGGTGCACCGCCGTCGCGTCGGGCACGTTGACCACCTTGAGGCCCAGCCGCCACGTACGCAGCGAGATGTCGGCGTCCTCGAAGTAGGCGAAGTAGTGCGGGTCGAACCCGCCCAGCCGGTCCCAGTGCTCCCGGGTCAGCACCGCGCAGGCGCCCATCGCGCCGGCCGTCTCGGTGGGCTGCGTACGGGTCTCCTTCTCCTTGAACCCGCCCACCCACGAGATGCCGAGCACGTGCACCCGGTTGCCCAGCGAGTTGAGCAGCGACGGGTCCTCGGCCAGCCGCACGGCACCGGCGGCGATGCCGATGCCCGGCTTCTCCAGCTCCTCCACGAGCCGGGCCAGGGTGTGCGGCTCCACGACCAGGTCGCTGTTGATCAGCGCCACGTAGTCGCCCGACGACGCCGCGACGCCGACGTTGCAGCCGCCGGAGAAGCCCTGGTTGACGCCGGTGCCGGCGACGACCACCCCGGGGGTCGCCGACAGGTTCCGCACGTCGTCGGTGGTGCAGCCGTTGTCGACGAGAACGACCTCGACCTCGACCTTCTCCGACGCCAGCAGCGCCTCGACGCAGCGGACGAGGAAGGGCTCCGCCTTCCACGCCAGCACGATCGCACTGACCTTCGGCAACGTCACGCCTCCGACTCCTTCACGAACGGAACACCCAGGCCTTGTACACGACATAGTTGAGCACCGTCACCACGGCCACCACGAGCACCTTGGCGACGAGATAGTGCATGCCCAGGGCGACGAGGCCGGTCACACCGGCGACGTTGGCGAGCCAGTTGAGCACGCCCAGGGCGAGATACTTCGCGAACTGCGCACCCACCGGGGCGGTGCTGCCGAACGACCACATCCGGTTCAACGCGAAGTTGAAGAAAAAGGCGGTGGCCACGGCGACGAACGTGGCCACCGGCAGGTAGGCGCCGAACACGCCGTGCAGCAGCCACAGCAGCCCGGCGTCGAGGCCGGCGCTGGCGCCACCGATGACGAGGTACCGGACGGCGCTGTTGGTGTACAGCGCCGTCAGCCGGGTCGGGGCCTGCGTCACGCCTGTACCGCGGGCTCGGGCGTCGGCACGGCGCGGGCCTCGGCGGCCGGCTCGCCGGCGGCGGGCGCATCCTCGACGGTCGGCGCGGAATCGACCCCGGCGGGCTCGGCCGGCGCCGGGTCGCCCGACGTCGGGGCCGCCGCGACCGGCAGCGCGCTCGCCATCCAGAAGCCCGCGATCAGCACCGCCAGCCCCACCGCCGCGAGGATCAGCACGTTCAGCGACCCGAAACCCGGATGCCAGTCCCCGGACAGCGGACTCATCCGCGGCCGCAGCCAGTCCCCGGACAGGCCCGCCTGCCAGCGCGTCATCGCGGTGCACAGCATCACGTAGTGGATGCCCGCGGTCAGGAACGCGAAGAAGCGCGTCATCGCCCGGGCCCGCAGCGCGTCCACGGTGCCGGTGCGCGCCAGCACCTCCCCGGCGAGGAACACCACAAGCGCGAAGACCGGCAGCAGGTACCGCCCCTGGGTGGGGAAGCGCAGCTCGTTGGCGGTGGTGATCTCGCCGTACGAGGTGAACGCCCACAGCGCGGCGAGCGTCGCGCCCATCCGCCACCGGTCGACCCACCGCCCGAACACGAACGCGCCCATCACCGTCAGCCCGATCGCCATGAGCCACAGCGTGACCACGGGCCGCCACGCGTTGATCTCCCCGCCGGACAGCGCCCGGAACATCCCCTCGAGGTAGTCGTTCGTGCGCACCAGCAGCACGTACTGGACGGCGTCCAGCCGGGACAGCTTGGAGTCGACGGGGATGAACACCCCCGGCTCCCCGGTCTCCTGGATCACCGTCCAGAGGCCGGAGGCGATCGAGACGACGGCGAGCACGCCGATCCAGATCCGCATCGCGGTCATCGCCAGCAGCCGCTTGACGTGCGCCCAGGTGTTCGGCACGAGCAGGATGCCGACGCCCATCGCGAGCCACGCCGGGCCGAGCGCGCGCGGGATCACCAGCATCAACGCGCCGATGCCGGCCAGGTGCACCATGAGCGGCGACGGTTCGCGCTCGGGGTCGAGCAACGGCACCAGCGCCGCGAACGCGAGGATCCCGCCGGCGATCTCCGGCGCCGACGGGTTGATCGACCCGGCGAGGTTCATCGCGGTGGGCGTGGCCACCAGCAGGATGCCGCCGAGCATCACTCTGTGTCGGGACCACAGCCGCGCGGCGTGCACGGCGAGCGTCAGCCCCAACGCCACCAGCCCCACGCTCATGAGCCGGGACAGCAGCACGCCCTTCATCGTCGGCGCGAACGTCAGCGGCCACCCGACGATCGCGTAGTACACCGGGTTGTACCGGCCCGCGCGGCTGGCGGTGCGCACCTCGGTCTCGTCGTTCGACGGCCAGCACGCCCGGTTCTTGGCGGACAGCGTCGGCTCGCCCTTCAGCCAGCACGCCCGCTGCAGGCTCTTCGGCACGGTCTGGAACGCGCCGATGCCGTTCGCGGCGTCCTCCGGCGGCGGGGCGACCTGGCCGCGCACGACACCGGCGGCGCGGATGATGTGCTCCGCCTCGTCCGGCGAACCGTCGAACGGCGCCGCGAACGCCCACGCCGACCCGAAGAGGAAGAAGCCCAGGAAGACGGCGATCAACGAGGCGTGGCGCCGGCCGCTCGAGGCGACCTTCCCACGGAAGGCTGAAGACACAGGTCGGCATCCTACCGATGGCGAATCCGTGCTCCGCTATGGTCTTGCCTCGTGCCCGTCCGTCGCCGGTTCGTCGCACTCCTCGGGCGGGCGTGGCTCGTCGCGTTCGTGGGGTGCTTCCTGCTCAATGCCGCCTGGGCGCTCGCCGCCCCCTACGACGGCACGCCCGACGAGCAGCAGCACATCTATCGGGCCGCCGGCATCATGGGCGGACAGATCGCCCCGCGCCCCGAGCCGGCGATCGACGGCACCGGCGGCCTCACCCGGGTCCCGGACAGCCTGGTGCGCAACAACTGCTGGAAGCTCAACCGGGTCTCCGCCGCCTGCGCGAAGGACATCGGCGGCAACGAGACGAAGATCTGGGTCGCCACCCGCGCCGCGCGCTACCACCCGGGCTACTACGTGGCGGTGGGCTGGCCGCTGGCGCTGTGGCCGGACTGGACCGGCCTGCTGCTGGCCCGGCTGCTGAGCGGGGCGGCGGTGGCCGGGTTCGTGGCGCTGGCGTTCGCGTGCGCGGCCCGGTGGAGCCGGATCGGGGCGGCCGCCGTCCTGGTCGGGTTCACGCCGCTGGTGGCGATGTTCGGCGGGGCGCTCAACCCGACCGCCCCGGAGATCGCCGCCGGGATCGCGTTGTTCGCCGCGCTGATCCCGCTGCTGCGCCTGGGCCGCGTCGACCCGCTGTTCGTCCACACGGCGGGGATCTCGGCGGTCACCCTGGCGAGCCTCCGGGCGCTCGGGCCCTTCTGGCTCGCGGTGGCGGTCGCGCTGGTCGCCTTCCCCCGCTTCCCTCTGCGGGAACTGTGGAAGCGGCGCCCGCTGCGCTGGTGGCTCGCCGTGACGGCGGTGGCGGCCCTGCTGCACACCGTGTGGATCGTGCGCCAGAAGACCAACCAGCTCGGCGCGGCCGGTTCCGGGATCGACGTCGACGTGCCCACCGCGATGCGGATGGACTTCTTCGAGCGCTGGGAACGCCTCTTCCAGGAGATGGTCGGCCAACTGGGCTGGCTGGAGCTGAAGCTGCCCGCGCTGGCGTACCTGGCCTGGTGGATGGTGCTCGGCTACCTGCTGCTGGCCGGGTTTCTCGCCGGGGACCGGGCGCACCGGGTGCGCACGGTCGGGCTCTTCGTCGTCACGATGGGAGTGACCTCGGTGCTCGTGGCGACCAGCGTGCAGAAGCTGGGGTTCATCAGCCAGGGCCGTTACATGATGCCGACGCTCGTCGGGCTGCCGTTGCTCGCCGTGTCGGTCATGTCGCCCGTCGACGACCATGCGCGCGCACTGGTGCGCACCGCGGCCGGCGTACTGCTCCCCGTGCACCTGCTCACCCTTTTCCTGGGGATGGGCCGGTGGCAGGCCGGGCTGGCCGACCCGCCGCACGTGAACCCGTTCGGCGGGGACTGGGAGCCGCCGCTCGGGACGTTCCCACCAGTGATTTTGGGGGTTTGTGGGGTGCTCGCGCTGCTCGGCCTGATGTGGCGACCGACCGGGGGTGACGGTACCCCCGGGACGGTGACTACGATTCCCCAACGATGAGCCTCACCGTCTTCACCGCCGCCGTCGGCGTGGTGATCCTTCTGTTCATTCTGGAGCTGCTGCGTCGCCGGCAGATCCGGGAGAAGTACGCGGCCCTGTGGATCGTGGTGCTGGTGGCCGTCGTGCCGCTGGCGCTGTTCCCCCGGATCTCCGACCCGATCGCGCACGCCCTCGGCGTCGCCTCCGGCGTGAGCCTCGCCCTCTTCGGCGGCTTCGTCTTCCTGCTGCTGGTCTGCATCCACCTGAGCTGGGAGATGAGCCGGCTCGAGGAGGAGACCCGCACGCTGGCCGAGGAGATCGCGTTGATCCGCACCCGGCTCGACGAGAAGGGCCAGGTCGAACGGTGACGACGCAGCGGATCCTGATGATCCTCCCCGCGTGGAACGAGGCCGACTCGATCGGCAACGTCATCGGGGAGATCCGCGAGGTGCTGCCGACGGTCGACATCCTCGTGGTCGACGACGGTTCCACGGACAAGACGGCGCAACTGGCCGCCGAGGCCGGCGCGAAGGTGGCGAAGCTCCCGTACAACCTCGGTGTCGGCGGGGCCCGTCGACTCGGCTACAAGTACGCCCGCGAACACGGCTACGACGTGGCGGTGCAGTTCGACTCCGACGGGCAGCACGACCCGCGCTACGTGCCGGCGCTGGTGGCCGCCCTGGACTCGGCCGACCTGGTGATCGGTGCGCGCTTCGCCGGCGAGGGCGACTACCAGGCCCGCGGGCCGCGCCGGTGGGCGATGTCGCTGCTGTCCGGGGTGCTGAGCCGGGTGGCCAAGCACAAGCTGACCGACACGACCTCCGGGCTGCGGGTGGTCGCCCGCCCGCTGATCGACGTGTACGCGACGTGGTATCCGGTGGAGTACCTCGGCGACACGATCGACACGCTCGCGCACGTGGCGCGGGGCGGCTACCGGGTGGTGCAGGTGCCGGTCACGATGCGGCCGCGGGCCGGTGGCGTGGCGAGCGCCAACCCGTTCAAGTCCACGGTGTACCTGGGCCGCGCGGTGCTGGTCATCGTGATGGCACTGCTCCGCAAACGCGACGTCTGACCCGTTCCGCACCGCGCTGTGGTCGTTTCCGGCCGATCATGCAGATTAATACTGCGCTAAGGATCAAGAATTACGGTCGCCTCCAGCCGATCATGCTGATCAATACAGCGGATCGATCTGAAGGGGGCTCCATGAAACGTCAGACGACGGTGAGCATCGCCGTCCTTCTCGCGGCGCTGTCGCCGATGGCCATGGCATCCGCCGTGCGGGCCGCACCGACCGAGCCGGCCGCCACCACCAACGCGGTGATCCGGTGGGACCTCAACACCCAGACCGCGGTCTGGGACATCGGTCAGCAGTTGCCCTGGTTCCAGGGGCGCAGCTTCGCCATGGTCAGCGGCGCCGTCTACGACGCCGTCAACGCCATCGCCGGCACGCCGTACAAGCCGCTCCTCGTCGCGCCGCGGGCGACCGGGCGGGAGTCGACCGACGCGGCCGTCGCCACCGCGGCCTACCGGGTGCTGGACGACATCTTCCCGGCCCAGGCCGAACGCCTGCGCGCGCAGTACGACCAGGATCTCGCCGCCGTCCCGGACGGGCCCGCCAAGCGCGGTGGCGTCGAGATCGGTTCCCGGACGGCCGACGCCATGATCGCCGCGCGGCGCGACGACGGGTTCGAGGGGAACGAGCAATGGCGCCTCGGCACCGAGCCGGGGCAGTGGCGGCCCACGCCGCCCACGTTCGCCTCGACCGGCGCGTGGATCGGATCGGCCCGGCCGTTCCTGGTGCCGAACGCCGCGATGTTCCGCACCGATGGCCCGCCCGCCCTCACCAGCCGCGCCTATGCCCGCGACTTCAACGAGGTCAAGCAGGTCGGTTCGGCGAACAGCACGGTGCGCACCCAGGACCAGACCGAGGCCGCGATCTGGTGGCACGACCGCAACGTGACCCTGTGGGAGATCAAACGCCAGCTCGCCGAGACGCAGCGGCTGGACGTCCTGCAGACGGCGCGCCTGTTCGCGCTGACCGACACCGTCACCGCCGACCAGTCGATCGCCTGCTACGACGACAAGCGGCGGTGGGGCTTCTGGCGCCCGGTCACCGCCGTCCGGGAGGCCGGCACCGACGGCAACCCGCGCACCGAGGCCGATCCCGAATGGACGCCGCTCCTGGTGACGCCGCCGTTCCCGGATCATCCGTCCGGACACGCCTGCGCCACCGCGGCACAGATGACGACCTACAGGTTCTTCTTCGGCCGTGATCGCGTGGCGTTCCACGCGTACAGCATCGCGTCCGGGACGACCCGACACTTCGGCAGCTTCTCCCAGGCGCTGGACGAACTGGTCTCGGCCCGCGTCTGGGGCGGCATCCACTTCCGCTCCGCCGACGTGCAGGGCGCGAAGCTGGGTACCGCCGTCAGCAAGCACATCACTGCCCGCTACTTCACCAAGCGTTAGGCCTCAACGCCCGCCGTACGGGTCCGCCCCGGGCGGCGGGTTGTTGGGATCGGTCGACTGCCACACCGCGCCGCCGCCGTACGGGTTGTACTGCTGGTTGTAGCCGCCGGGGGGCGGGTAGCCACCCTGCGGGCCGTAACCGCCGTAGCCCGGCGGCGGCGCTCCGCCCTGCCACTGCGCCATCTCGTTGCGCTGGAGCGTCTCCAGCTCGCCCTCGTCGAGGAAGATGCCGCGGCACTGGTCGCAGCGCTCGATCTGCACGCCGCTGCGCGGATACGAACGCATCGGTGCCCGGCACCGCGGGCACTGCATGCTGTTGTAGGGCATCTGGGGCCCCATGTAAGGCTGGCTCACGTTCGACAGAGTAGTCGCGCTCAGCGAGCCGCGAGCAGAGCCGGAAGGGCCTTTTCGAGCGCGACGTCCCAGGGCGGCATCGGTGCGATGCCCGCGCCGCGATAGCGGGTGTCCCGCAGCACCGAGTAGGACGGGCGCGGTGCCGGGCGCACATAGGCGGCGCTCGTGGTCGGGCGCACCCGTTCGGGATCCAGGCCGGCGCCCGCGAAGACCGCCCGGGCCAGCCCGTACCAGGTCGTCTCGCCGGTGCACGTGCCGTGGTAGACACCGGGCCCGGCGTCGCCCGAGGTCCCGAGGTGGTACAGCCACGTCGCCAGCATGTACGACCAGGTCGGCTGGCCGCGCTGGTCGTCCACCACGTCGACGAACTCCCGTTCGGCCGCCAGGCGCAGCATGGTGCGCACGAAGTTGGGGCCGTGCGCGCCGTACAGCCAGGCCGTGCGGATCACGAAGCCCTCACGCGGGTGCAACTCGAGCACGGCCCGCTCGCCGGCGAGCTTGCTGCGGCCGTAGGCGTTGATCGGACCGGTCGGGGCGTCCTCGGTGTACGGGGCGGTGGCGTCGCCGGGGAAGACGTAGTCGGTCGAGATGTGCAGCAGGCGCGCGTCCGCGGCGGCGCAGGCGGCGGCCAGGTGGCGCACGCCGTCGCCGTTCACCGCCGTGGCGGCCGCCTCGTCGGCCTCGGCGCCGTCGACATCGGTCCACGCGGCGGCGTTGAGAACGATCTCGTGGCCGGCGACGGCGTTCCGGACCGCCTCCGGGTCGGTGATGTCGAGGTCGGCGCGGCGCAGCGCGGTGTACTTGACCCCGGCGTCGTCCAGCACTGCGCACATGTCGGTGCCGAGCTGCCCGCCGGCCCCCGTGACCAACCAGGACATCAGAGCGCGGCCTTCGCCTTCAGCGGTTCCCACCAGGAACGGTTGTCCCGGTACCAGGCGACCGTCGCGGCGATCCCCTCGGCGAAGCCGACCGCGGGCGCGTATCCCAGTTCGTCCGAAATCTTGTCGATGGAGAGCGAGTAGCGACGGTCGTGCCCCTTGCGGTCCTCGACCATGCGCACGGCGGACCAGTCGCGCCCGGTGGCCCGCAGCAGCTCCTCGGTCAGCTCCCGGTTGGTCAGCTCGGCGCCGCCGCCGATGTGGTAGACCTCGCCGGAGCGGCCCTTCTCCAGCGCCAGCTGGATGCCGACGCAGTGGTCGGCGACGTGCAGCCAGTCGCGGATGTTGCCGCCGTCGCCGTAGAGGGGGACCGTCCCGCCGTCCAGGAGGTTGGTGACGAAGAGCGGGATGACCTTTTCGGGGAACTGGTAGGGCCCGTAGTTGTTCGAACAGCGGGTGACCACCACGTCCAGCTTGTGCGTGCGGTGGTACGCGAGCGCCAGGAGGTCCGAACCGGCCTTCGCGGCCGCGTAGGGGGAGTTCGGCGCGAGGGGCCAGTCCTCGGTCCACGACCCCTCGGCGATGGAGCCGTACACCTCGTCGGTGGAGACGTGCAGGAAGCGGCCCACGCCGGCGCGCAGGGCGGCGTCGAGCAGCGTCTGGGTGCCCAGGACGTTGGTGGTGACGAACTCCGACGCGCCCCGGATCGAGCGGTCCACGTGGGTCTCGGCGGCGAAGTGCACGACCGCGTCGTGGCCGGGCATCAGCTCGTCCACCAGGGCGGCGTCGCAGATGTCGCCCTCGACGAACGTCAGGGCCGGGTCCGCGGCGACCGGATCCAGGTTGGCGCGGTTGCCCGAGTAGGTCAGCTTGTCCAGCACCGTCACGCGGCTGCCCGCGTAGCCCGGGTAGCCACCCGTGAGCAGCGTGCGGACGTACTGCGAGCCGATGAACCCGGCGCCGCCGGTGACGAGGATTCTCACAAGGCGGGGAGTCTAGTGCAGCGGCGGTACGCGACCGCGCGGTACGGCCGGTCGAGGCCCGGGCACCGTTCGGACAACCGGGGACGGTCTGCGCGGCCGACCCCGTGAGCGGCTAGGCTCCCCGGGTGCGTGGGATCCTTCTCGCCGGGGGCACCGGGTCGCGTCTGTGGCCCATCACCCGGGCGGTATCGAAGCAGCTGATGCCGGTCTTCGACAAGCCGATGGTCTACTACCCGCTGTCGACGCTCATCAATGCCGGGGTGCACGAGATCCTCGTGATCACCACGCCGGACGACCAGCCGCAGTTCCGCCGGCTGCTGGGCGACGGGAGCGAGCTCGGCCTGCGCATCGAGTACGCCGCCCAGGAACGCCCGGACGGCATCGCGCAGGCCTTCATCATCGGCGCGGACTTCATCGGCGACGAGTCGGTCGCGCTCATCCTGGGCGACAACATCTTCTACGGCGTCGGCCTCGGCGACACGTTACGTGAACACGCCGATCCGTCGGGTGGGCGGGTCTTCGCCTACCCGGTCGCCGATCCGCAGAGCTACGGCGTGGTGGAGTTCGACGGTTCCGGCAAAGTCGTCTCGATCGAGGAGAAGCCGGAACGCCCGCGATCGCGCTATGCGGTCCCGGGCCTGTACTTCTACGACTCGGGGGTGGTGGAGATCGCCCGCGGTCTCAAGCCCAGCGCCCGCGGCGAACTGGAGATCACCGCCGTCAACGACGCCTACCTGCAGCAGGACCGGCTGCACGTGACCGTCCTGGACCGCGGGACGGCCTGGCTGGACACCGGCACGTTCGCGTCGCTGGTGCAGGCGGCGGAGTTCGTGCGCGTGATCGAGGAACGCCAGAGCTTCAAGATCGGCTGTATCGAGGAGGCCGCCTGGCGCGCCGGTCGGCTTTCCGACGATCAGCTGCGGACCCTCGCGGAGCCGCTGCGCAAGAGCGGCTACGGTGACTACCTGTTGAACCTCTTGGAATGGTCTGCCTCGACCGAGGAGCTTTCGTGACTGACGCGTCGTCCACCCCCGGCCCCACCACCGAGGGCGCCGACTACACCCAACGGTTGCAGCGGGTCACCGGAGCCGGCTGGAAAAAGGCGCTCAACGTGCAGGCCCCCTACCGGTGGAACGTGCGCCGCCTCGACCTCGGCTTCACCCTCGACGTCGGCTGCGGGCTCGGCCGCAACCTCGGTCACCTCGACGGCAACGGCGTCGGCGTCGACCACAACGCCGCCTCGATCGCGGAGGCGCGGGCGGCCGGCTTCACGGCGTTCACCATCGACGACTTTCTCGCCTCCGAGTACGCGGTCGAGGGCCGGTTCGACTCGATCCTGGTCGCGCACGTCGTCGAGCACGCGCCGGAGGAGCAGGCCAAGGAGATCGTGGGCATGTACCTGCCCTATCTCAAGCACGGCGGTCGGGTCGTCTTCATCACCCCGCAGGAACGCGGCTACAAGACCGACGCCACGCACGTGCGCTTCTGCGGCCACCCGGAGGTCGCGAAGATGGCCACCGACCTGGGGCTCACGGTCGACAAGCAGTACTCGTTCCCGTTCCCGCGGGCGGCCGGCAAGGTCTTCACGTACAACGAGTTCGTGACCGTGGCGCGCAAGCCGTGAAGATCCGGCCGCTGTCGATCGAGGGCGCGTACGAGGTCACTCCCGTGCTGCACGGCGACCCGCGTGGGCTGTTCGCCGAGTGGTACCGCGGGGACCTGCTCGCCGACGCCGTGGGCCACCGGCTCGACCTCGCCCAGGCCAACGTCTCCGTGTCGGCGGCGGGCGTGGTGCGCGGCATCCACTTCGCGGACGTGCCGCCCGGGCAGGGGAAGTACATCTTCTGCCCCCGGGGCGCCGTCCTCGACGTGATCGTGGACCTGCGGGTCGGATCGCCGACGTTCGGGCGGTGGGAGGGTGTGCGGCTCGACGACACCGACCGCCGCGCGGTGTACATCGGCGAGGGGCTGGGTCACGGCTTCTGCGCGCTGACCGACGACGCGACGCTCACGTACCTCTGCTCGACGACGTACAACCCGCAGCGTGAACGCGCCGTGCACCCCCTCGACCCGGACCTCGCCATCGCCTGGCCGGCCACCGATCCGGTGCTCTCGGCGCGGGACGCGGCGGCGCCGTCGTTCGCGCAAATGGGCGCCGACGGGCTGCTTCCGGAGGTCGAAACCTGCCGCGCGTACGTGGATTCTTTGCGAGAAGCGGAAAACACCCGTAGTTGAACCGGCCATCGAAGTCTCGTTACGGCTAATGTTCGGTCATGGACCGGCGCATTTTCGGCCTTGAGACCGAGTACGGGGTGACGTGCACCTACCGGGGGCAGCGGCGGCTGTCGCCGGACGAGGTGGCGCGTTACCTGTTCCGTCGAGTGGTGTCGTGGGGGCGTTCGAGCAACGTCTTCCTTCGTAACGGGGCCCGGCTCTACCTCGACGTGGGCTCCCATCCGGAGTACGCGACGCCGGAGTGCGACAACGTCGCGGACCTCGTGGTGCACGACCGTGCCGGTGAGCGGATCCTCGAGGGGCTGCTCGTCGACGCGGAGAAGCGGCTGCACGACGAGGGGATCGCCGGCGAGATCTACCTGTTCAAGAACAACACCGACTCCGCCGGCAACTCCTACGGCTGCCACGAGAACTACCTCGTGTCCCGCCACGGGGAGTTCGGGCGGCTGGCCGACATTCTCATTCCGTTCCTGGTCACGCGGCAGTTGATCTGCGGCGCGGGCAAGGTGCTCAGCACCCCGCGCGGCGCGGTCTACTGCCTGTCCCAGCGGGCCGAGCACATCTGGGAGGGCGTGTCGTCGGCGACGACCCGTTCCCGCCCGATCATCAACACGCGCGACGAGCCGCACGCGGACGCGGAGCGCTACCGCCGGCTGCACGTCATCGTCGGCGACTCCAACATGAACGAGGTCACCACCCTCCTCAAGGTCGGCAGCGCCGACATCGTGCTGCGCATGATCGAGGCCGGCGTCGCGATGCGCGACCTCACGCTGGAAAATCCCATCCGCGCGATCCGGGAGGTCAGCCACGACGTCACCGGCCGCCGCAAGGTGCGCCTGGCCAGCGGCAAGGAGGCCTCCGCGCTGGAGATCCAGCAGGAGTACTACGCCAAGGCGATGGAGTTCTGCGAGCGCCGCGGGGCCGACCAGGTCACCAAGCGCGTGCTGGACCTGTGGGGCCGGGTGCTGGCCGCGGTCGAGTCCGGCGATCTGACCTCCGTCGACCGCGAGATCGACTGGGTCACCAAGCTCCGCGTCATCGAGGGCTACCAGCGCAAGCACGACCTGCCGCTGTCGCACCCGCGGATCGCCCAGATGGACCTCGCCTACCACGACCTGCGCCGCGGCCGCGGCCTCTACGGCCTGCTCGAACGCAAGAACAAGATCGACCGGGTCGCCTCCGACATCGAGATCTTCGAGGCGAAGGAGACCCCGCCGCAGACCACCCGGGCGCGGCTGCGCGGCGAGTTCATCCGGCACGCCCAGGAGCGGCGCCGCGACTTCACCGTCGACTGGGTGCACCTCAAGCTCAACGACCAGGCGCAGCGGACCGTGCTCTGCAAGGACCCGTTCCGGGCCTACGACGAGCGGGTCGACCGGCTGATCGCGAGCATGTAGTTGCCCAAGCCGGGGTGGTTGCTGCGCCGTCGGGACAAGATCGTGGAGGAGGTCCGTCGCAACCGCGAAGGCGGGCACAAGGTGCCCACCTGGGTGTTGGCGGTGGTCCTGGTGGCGTTCGTGGGCGCCTGGGCCGCGGTGATCATTTTTTCTTAGGGTTTTTGCGACGGTCCGTCGGGGGCACTACCGCTGCTCCCGCCGGGTCGCTGCGCTCCACGCCCGCGTCCCCAAGTACTGGGGCGTTACGCATGTCAAAGACGCGTTTTGGCCTGCGTAACGCCCCACTACTTGAGGGCGGCGGCGTGGCGGCCGGCGGCGGCGGCGGCCACGAAGTAGGCGTAGTCGGCGTCCAGGTCGCGGCCCATCGTGGACAGCTTCACCGGCAGGGCGCGCAGCGCGGCGTCCAGGCCGACGGGATCCACCTCCACCACAGTGTGCCGGCTGAGGCGGGACAGGGCCGCGCGCACCTCGGGGCCGGCGTCGGCGGGGATGACGAGGTCGGCCGGGGCCAGTGCGACGCGGCCGTAGGCCGTGAGGCTGTGGTGCGAGATGCCGCGGTGCCTGGGCCGGGGGTCGGCGTCGGAGATGCGCAGGGAGCCGACCGGCCGGCCGCCGAGCACGGCCGCGGCGTTGACGGCCTCGCCGCAGGCGACTCCGGAGAAGCCCCACTCGGTGCCCGTTCCGAGGTTGCCGGGGCCCTGGGCGACGATCGCCACGTCCGCCGCCAGGCCGTGCCGGGCCGCCAACAGCCCGCCGTGCAGGTTGGTCGCCTCCAGGTCCCCGCCGAACGCCTGACCCACCGTCACCACGCCGGCGAGCAGCCCCGCCAGGGCGTCAAGCGTCCTGGAGAACCAGGCGGGCAGTGCGCCGCCGTCGGTCATCACGTAGGCGACGCGGGCCGTTGGCCGGTCGGCCAGAACGCCGGCCAGCACGGCGGGCAGCGCGGAGTGCAGGTCCGCCGTGACGACCGGCATGCCGGCCAGGTCGTGCGCGGCCGCCAGGGTCTCCCGCAGCGGGGAGGCCTCCTCGTCGGCCGCCAGCACCACCGCCTGCAACGGGGTGTACCGGGCTTTCACGGCGTGTCCGGGCGCGGGCGGCGGATCCGGTGGCAGCCGGTCGGGGAGCGCCACGACGAGGGCGTAGCCGCCGGTGCCGAGGCCCATGGCGAGCGCGTTGACGTTGAGCAGCACGCGGTCGCCGGGCTCCGGTTCGCCGACCAGAGCGGGATAGGCGAGCGCACGCAGCGTGTCCTCGCCGACACGCACATCGAGTTCCACGGCGCCGCGCCAGTGACGACGTCGTGACAGGACGGTACCGTTGCGCCACCGAATCACGACGGTCACGCTAACGGGTGCGCCACCGCCGACATTTCGCGGGAGGGCGCTGCTACGGTCGTGGGCGTGTCGCGCAGTCGCACCGAACGGCTGGTCAACCTCGTGATCTGCCTCCTGGCCACGCGTCGGTTCCTGACCGCCGCGCAGATCGCGCTGACCGTGCCCGGGTACGAGCACGATCCCGAGGATCCGCGCGAGCACGACGCGTTCCAGCGCAAGTTCGAACGGGACAAGGCCGAGCTGCGTGACCTGGGCGTTCCCCTGGAGACCGGCACGGCGAGCGTGTTCGACACGGAGCCCGGCTACCGCATCGCGCGGCGCGAGTACGCGCTGCCCGACATCCACCTGGAGCCCGAGGAGGCGGCCGCGATCGGGATCGCCGCGCGGCTGTGGCGCAACGCCGGCCTGGCCGCCGCCGCGTCGTCCGGGCTGACGAAGCTGCGCGCCGCCGGTGTCGAGGTCGATCCGACGACGACGCTCGGGGTCGAGCCCGTGGTGACCGTGGATCCGGCGTTCGAGCCGCTGACCTCGGCGGTGCGGGCGGGGCAGGCGGTGACGTTCGGCTACCGGACGCCGGAGGCCGACGCGGCGGCCACCCGCAAGCTGCAGCCCTGGGGCGTGGTGTGCTGGCGGGGCCGCTGGTACGTCGTGGGGCACGACCTCGACCGCGGTGCGACCCGCTGTTTCCGGCTGTCGCGCATCGTCGGCGGGGTGCGCCGGATCGGCCGCCCGGGCGCCTACGAGCCGCCGCGGGACGTGGACCTCATCGATCACGTCGCCCGCTGGTCCGGCCCGGTCGAGCGGACCAAGCAGGCGAGCGTGCTGGTGCGGCCGGGGCGGGCGGACGGGATCCGGCGCTGGGCGCAGGAGATCGTCGCCGGGCCGGACGGCGACCGGATGGTGCTCGGCTACGCCGACGTGGACCAGTTCGCGGCGTGGCTGGTGGGCTACGGCGCCGACGTGGTCGTGCTGGACCCGCCCGAGGTGCGCGAGTGCGTGATCGGGCGGCTGCGGGAGATCGCCGCCCAGCACCCGGCGACCGAGCCGGCCGTGCGCCCCGAGGGCGTGCCGGCGTGACCGGTCCGGAGCGTAGCGGAGGGGCCGGTCACCATGGGGCGCTGTCCTCCTCGGACGGTCGCGGCGGCGCCGACCGGAGGGAGGTGCCGGCGTGACTTCGACCGATCGGGTGGGGCGGCTGCTCACGCTCGTTCCCTATCTGCTGGCCAGACCGGGGATCAGCGTCGACGAGGCGGCGGCCGACCTGGACGTGACCGACCGTCAGCTGCGCGAGGACCTCGAACTCCTCTGGGTCTGCGGCCTGCCCGGATACGGCCCGGGCGACCTGATCGACATGGCGTTCGACGGCGACCGGGTGACGATCACCTACGACGCCGGCATGGACCGGCCGCTGCGGCTCAACCAGGACGAGGCGCTGGCCCTGATCGTGGCGCTGCGGATGCTCGCCGAGACCCCCGGCGTGGGCGAACGCGACGCCATCGAACGCGCGCTGGCCAAGCTGGAGAACGCCGCGGGCGAGTTCGCGGAGGCCCCCGTGGCGGTGCGCATGGCGGGCAACGCCGACCGGCTGGAGGAGTTCCGCAAGGTGGTACAGCGGCGGCGGGCCCTGCGCATCACGTACTACACGGCGAGCCGCGACGAGATCACCGAACGCGTCGTCGACCCCATGCGCGTGCTGGTCATGAGCGGCAAGTCGTACATGGAGGCGTGGTGCCGCCGCGCCGAGGCGGTGCGGATGTTCCGGATCGACCGGATCGACGCCTACGAGGAGCTGGCCGAACCGGCGGCGCCCCCGCCGCAGGCCCGTTCCGCGGAGGTGCGCGACAGCGTCTTCACCCCCACGCCCGACCTGCCCCTGGTGCGGCTGCGGGTGGACCGTTCCGCGCGCTGGATCACCGAGTACTACCCGTGCGAGGAGGTGCACCGCGACGCCGACCGCTGGGTCGTCACGATGCGGGTCGCCGACCTGGGCTGGGCACGGCGGCTGGTGCTCGGCCTCGGGGCCGGGGTGACGGTGCTGTCGCCGCCGGACCTGGTGGCGGTGGTCGGCGGAGAGGCACGCGCCGCGCTGGACGCCTACGTCGCGCCGTAGCGGGTGACCTCGGATAGGGTCGTACGGTGACGTTGTGGCTCTCGGTCGGCGTGATCGCTCTCGCGCTGTTCATCCTGGTGTATGCCGCCGCGCGGCTGTTGGGCGGGCTGCGGGAGTTCGGCTACGCGCAGCGGGCCCTGCTGGTGCGCGCCGACCAGGCCAAGCAGTTGGAGGAGCCGATCGCCGAGCTGCAGCGCCAGACCGAGGCGATGCAGGAGCAACTGGAGACCATCGCCGCGGCGGTTGAGCGGCGAACGGCCGCGAAGGACGACTGAGGCGTCTACCGGCCTGCTCCCGGGCCGCCGTAGGATGGGCGCCGACAACCCGATCTGTGAAGGTGACTCGTATGAGCGCACTCAAGCCCTGGCACATCATCGTCCTGGTGGTGGTGCTCATTCTGCTCTTCGGTGCCAAGCGGCTGCCCGACGCGGCGCGTTCCCTCGGCCGGTCCCTGCGGATCATCAAGGCGGAGACCGCGGGCCTGCGCGACGACGACGTGGCGGCCAAGGCCGAGGCCCAGCGCGGTCACGCCCCGCTGACGGCGGACGAGCGGCCGTCGCCCCCGCCGGTGGTCGACCCCATCGACCGCGCCCGCGACCGCTGACCGATGGGCTTGCTTCCCGTCCGTCGGCGGCGTCGGGAGGAGTTCGAACGGGCCGCCGACGGCTCCATGACTCTCATGGAGCATCTGCGCGAGCTGCGTGACCGGCTGTTCAAGGCGGTGCTCGGCGTCGTGGCGGGCATGATCCTGGGCTGGTTCCTGTCGGACTTCGTGCTCAACCTGCTCACCGACCCGTTCTGCGCGGCGGTCCGCGAGATCGCGATCGACAAGAACGGCGGCACGCCGCCCGCCGACTGGACCTGCGACGGCCACCTGATCCAGCTCAAGGCCGGCGCCGGTCTCCAGGTGCGGCTGCAGGTCTCGATGTGGATCGGCCTGATCGTGGCCGGCCCGATCTGGCTGTACCAGCTGTGGGCGTTCATCGCGCCGGGGTTGCACCGGCACGAGCGGCGCTGGGCGTACGCCTTCGCCGGTGCGGCGGCGCCGCTGTTCGCCCTCGGTGCGCTGCTGGCCTACGTCGTGGTCGCGCAGGGCCTCGCGCTGCTGCTGAGCTTCGCGCCGGACGACACCGCCTCGACGCTGGAGCTGACCGGGTACATCGACTTCATCACCGGGCTGATGCTGCTGTTCGGGGTGGCGTTCGAGTTCCCGTTGGCGATCCTGCTGCTCAACGTGGCCGGGGTGGTCAGTGCCAAGAAGCTGCTGAGCTGGTGGCGGGTCATCGTCTTCCTGTTCTTCCTGTTCGCGGCCGTGGCGACGCCGACCGCCGACCCGTTCGGGATGACGTTCCTGGCGCTCGCGCTCTCCGCGCTCTATTTCGGGGCCTGCGGGCTCGCCGCGCTCAACGACAAGCGGCGTGCGCGCAAGTCGGGCGAGTCGTTCGGCAACCTGTCCGACGACGAGATCTCTCCCCTGTCGTTCGAACCGGCGGACGGTGCCGAATCGCTCGCCGCCGAGCCCGTGGCCGTCGCCGCTCCGCTGCCACCCGTGGAGCCGGTCGCCGCGCCGACGCCGCTCGAACGTCGATACGACGACATCACCTGACGGGTGCGCCCGCATCGGGGCGTCGGCCGGTAGCCTGCTGCCGTGCCGGACGCCCCGATCGCTCTGTTGGCCAACCCGACCGCGGCGCGGGGGCGCCACGCGGGGCTGTTGCGTGCGATCGCCGTGGCGCTCTCGTCCGCCGGCCGTCCCGTGCGGATCATGTCGGCCGCCGACCGGGCCGCCGCGCTGGCCGCCGTCGGGACGGCCGTTCGGGACGGGGTCGCGGCGCTGGTGGTCGCCGGCGGGGACGGCACCGTCCACCTGGGGCTGCAGGCGGTCGCCGGTACCGGACTGCCGTTCGGGGTCGTGCCGGCGGGCTCCGGAAACGACTTCGCCGAGGCGCTCGGGCTCCCAGCCGACCCGGTGCGGGCGGCCGAGGGTGCCGCGCGCGCACTCGCCGAGGGGCGCACGCGCGCCGTCGACCTGGCCCGGCTGACGGCCGCCGACGGGGCGGTGACCTGGTTCGGGGCGGTGCTCGGGGCCGGGTTCGACTCGATCGTCAACGAGCGGGCCAACCGCATGCGGTTCCCGCGGGGCCCGAGCCGCTACGACATCGCGATCTTCGCCGAACTGGTCCGGCTCCGCCCGCGCCGCTACACGATCACGCTCGACGGCGTCGTGCACGAACTCCCCGCGGTGCTGGTCGCCGTCGGCAACACGAGCAGCTACGGCGGCGGGATGCGGATCTGCCCCGACGCCGACCCCACGGACGGGCTGCTCGACGTGGTGCTCGCCGATCCGATGTCGCGCTGGACGTTGACCCGCCTCAAGCCCCGGCTCGCCACGGGTGCGCACGTCACGCATCCGCTCGTGCACGTGTTCCGGGCGAGGGAGGTGGAACTGGCGGCGGAGGGCATCACCACCTACGCCGACGGCGAGCGGGTGGCGGCGCTGCCGGTGCGCATTCTGGCCGTTCCCGCGGCGTTGAACCTGCTGGATTCCGGCCCGTGTACCACCTGACGAACGTCCTCGCGGACGACGGCCGGTGGGACGACCTGCTGGCCTTCGCCGCGGATCCGGCCGGTGCGGCGGGGGAGCGGCGGCACGTGGCGCACGTGGTGGCGCTGGAGGCACCGCCGCCGTTCGCAGTGGCCGCCGCGGAGCTCTTCCCGGACGGTCGGGGGCACATCGGGCCGCTGTGGGACGTCGTCGCGAGCCGGAACGAGTGGTGCGCGCTCGCCCCGCACCTGAGCGATCCCGGCGTGCGGCGGCTCGTCGCGCAGACCCGCGTGCTGCGCGGCGAGGACCTCTCCGCCGAGGACGCCGACGACGCCGATCCGCCGCTGCGCCTGCGGGAGTGGGAGGCGGCCCGCTGGGACCCGGAGCGGGACATGTGGTCCTACGACCGCAACGGCTGCACCGGCGCGACGATGTGGGCCTTTCCCGGGCCCCTGGTCCCGCCGTCGGTCTCGCCGGCGACCGGACGCCCGCCCGTGGAGCACGCGGCCGTGGCGCTGCTGGACGGGCTGTCGCCGGTGGTCCGGGCGCACGCGGTGCGGGGTCCTGTCCGCAGGGGCACGACGGCCTGGTTCGCTGACGCCTACCCGCATCTGGTGCAGGTGGCGACGGGTGAGCGGGCCGCCGGACGCGGTACCGGTCACGCGCTCGCCCGGATCGCGCTGTGGCGGGCACTGGCCGCGTCGGCCGGAGCCCGCGACGCCGTCGACGCGTTCGTCGAACGCCTGCGCTGCGTCACCTGGCGCCGGCCCGAGGACGTGATGTACCACCTGCGCCTGGTCCTGGAGGACCCGACGACGGGGATCGCCTTCGTCCTGACCGGCACCGACCGCGACTAGGTCCTGTCTCGTGGATCACGCCGGCCTGCGGCGGTACGGCGGTGAGGTGGGTGGCTGGGCGCGGAGCCGGCAGCGGAGCGGCCGGTCACGCGAAGCGGACCGGCCCGGAGCGGTGCGCGCGGGAGCGTACGGTCGTGCCCCCGGCGGACGCGCGTAGATAGAGATCTTTGTCAGACTTCGGGAAGGACGACGAGGCCGGTGCGTTCGATGATGTCGGCGACCTGGGCGGCGCGGTCCATGTCCCACACGACCGGCTGCTGACCCGGTACCGGCTCGTCGCCGCCCTCGACGAAGAGCGCCTCGGGGCCGCCCGGCGTGAACATGAACAGCGTGCGGGCGGGCGTGTTGGAGATGTTCTTGAACCGGTGCCGGCGCCCGCGCGGGATGAACAGGAACGAGCCGGCCTCGGCGACGAAGGTGCGGTCCCCGTCGAGGAACTCCAGCGCGCCGTCGAGCAGGTAGAACGCCTCGTCCTCGGCGGTGTGCGCGTGTGCGATCGGCCCGCTGTCGGGCGGCACGATCGCCTCGATGAACGCGAACGCGCCGTTGGTGTCCTTGGCGGTGGCCTTCATCGTGTAGATGTCGCCGGAGACCCACTTGGTCAGGCCCTCGCCGGCGGGAACGTGCAGGATTTCGAAGCTCATGACTCGACACCGTAAGTGCTTGTACAAACAAGTTACAAGTGGTTGATATACCAGTACTTCGAGGTGTGTGCCGCCGCGGCGGACCGTCCGCGTATGGTGTCGTGCGTGCCGGGAAAGCCGCTCGACCAGCCGCTGGAGGCCGATGAGGAGGCCGTGTGGCGGGCCCTCGCGCGGGTGGTGCTCGTGCTGCCCCGGCTCATGGACGCGGACCTGCTGCAGCGGCGCAACCTGACGCTGTCGGAGTACACGGTGCTGATGACGCTGTCGGAGGCGCCGGGGCGTTCGATGCGGATGGCCGAACTGGCCGCGCGGGTGCCGATCACGCTCAGCGGCCTCACCCGGCTCGTCGAACGGCTGGCCCGCCAGGACATGGTGACCCGCGCGCGTTCCGGTGCCGACGGGCGGGGTCAGGAGGCGGTGCTCACCGACGCCGGCTTCGAACGCCTCCGGGAGGCCTGGCCGGCGCACCTGCAGAGCGTGCGGCGCATCGTCCTGGAGAACCTCGACGGGGTGGACCTGCCGGCGCTGACGCGGGCCCTGGAGGCGATCGCCGATCACGAGGACGACCGGCGACCCATCCGTCGCAGGGCCCGCTAGGCCGTGTGTCGAAGTGGTCGGTCGAGCTGAGTCCGCCGCAGGCCGGCCAGCCGCTTCGACACACGGCCTAGGTCAGCAGCCCACCCGGGACGTGCCCACCACCACGTCGTCGAACCACAGCGTGTCGGCGTCGCTGCCGTAGCTCTCCCAGCCCAGCCGCAGGTCGGTGAGCGCCGGCCGCCAGTTGCCCCGGGCCAGCCACTGGCTGTCCACGTCGTGCGTGGGCACGCCGTCGACGACGAGGCCGGTCACCTCGGTGCCGTTCAGCCAGGTGCGCAGCGTGCCGGCGGCACCGTCCACTGTGTACTCGACGCAGTTCCAGGCGTTGGTGGGCAACGGTTTGCTCAGGGAGACGCCGGTCGGGCTCTGTTCGGGCAGCGTCGCGTCGTCGGACTCGCGGTTCCACTGCAGGGCGCCGTTCTGGCCGCCCATGCGCAGGTCCTTGTTGCCGTCGGCGCTGTCCCGCATCGCGGCGAACGTCGTGTGCGTCGCCGGCAGCGCCGTCGTGTGGCGCACGTAGAAGCGCGTGTACCGGACGCTGCCGACCCGCGACAGGTCCACAGTGGACTGCACGAACACGTGGTTGCAGTATCCGCCGCCGCCGTTGACGCGCAACGACTTCGTGCCGCTGCGGGCGATGCCGGTGTCCACTGTGGCCGTTCCGGTGCCGGAGCAGTTGGGGAACGACATGGTCCAGCCGCCCGAGGGCGTGGTGCCGGTCTGGGTCTCGAAGCCGTCGCAGAGGGCGGCGCCGTTGCAGCCGACGGGGCCGGACGGGCGTGGGCTACCGCTCTGAGAGGGGCTCGGGCTGCTCGGAGAGGGGCTCAAGCTTCCTCCCTGGGACGGGCTCGGGCTTCCTCCCTGGGACGGCGTCGGGGACGAGGTGCCGCCGCCGTTGCAGGCGACGCCGTTGAGCGTGAAGCCGGTCGGCGCGCCGAGCGTGCCGGTGTACGTGCCCTGCACGCCGAACTCGGCCGTCCCGTTCGCCGGCACGGTGCCGTTCCAGCCGGCGTCGCGGGCCGTCACGGCGGTGCCGGACTGGGTGACGGTGGCGTTCCAGGCGTTGGTCACCTTCGCGTCGCCCGGGTACGTCCAGGTGAGCGTCCAGCCGCTGAGGGCCTGGTCGCCGCCGCTCAGGCGGACGTTGGCGGTGAAGCCGTTGGTCCAGGCGTTCGGCTGGTAGGTGACCGTGCAGCCGGTCGCGGCGCTGGCCCGCGGGGCCGTCACGGCGACGAAGGCCGCACCGGCGAACGCCAACCCGACGGCGAGCGCGCCGACCAACCGTGTCCGCCGCAGGTGTGCTGTGCGCATCGACGCTCCCGTTCGTTCCCAGGGGTCCGGTCCGGCCCGCTCCGGCCCGCTCCGGTCCCGAGAATGGCAGCACCCGCCGGATCCGGGGACCGGCGCACGGCCGCTCGATGCCCGTCGATGCGTTCTCCGCGCAGGTCAGCGCCGGTCGGGAAGATGTCGCGTGGATGAAACCTTGCAGCCCCGCGATCCGGACGTCGATCGTCCGGAACCGGTCCTACGATCCGGGGCATGGCTATCGCACGTTTCCCCAGCTTCGTGATCGACTGCCCGGATCCGGCCGCGCTCGCCCGCTTCTACGGGGAACTGCTGGACTGGAAGGTCGAGTCGTCCGACGACTGGGCCGACATCCGCGCGGACAACGGCAACTGCATCTCGTTCCAGAAGGTGGACGACTACACGCCGCCGCAGTGGCCGGATCAGCGGGTGCCGCAGCAGGTGCACCTCGACGTCATCGTCGACGACCTCAACACCGGCGAGGCGGCCGTGCTCGCCCTCGGCGCGACCCGCCACGCGCACCAGCCGGGCACGTCGTTCCGGGTGTTCCTGGACCCGGCCGGCCACCCGTTCTGCCTCTGCGTGAACTGACCCCGCTCAGCGGGGCCGGCGGGCTGCGCTCACGTCGTGAACGCCACCAGGTACACCACCGGCTCGGCCGGCCGGTCGTTGTCGACGAGCACCTTGCGGTACACCGCCTCCACGGGCGCGGCGGTCTGGTCGAGCCCGGCCACGTCCGTCGCGCCGTCGGGCTTCCACGCGGCGTCGCCGGTGCGGTCGCCGTTGGTCACCGCGCGGGTGCCGGCGGCCGGTGCGGTGAAGCCGCTGCCGGTCAGGAACGCGGGCAGTTCGGCCGCCGGGACGCGCAGCTTGGCGGTCAGGTGGTAGTCGATGCCGGCCTGGTAGCGCGTCGATTCGACCACGGTGCCGGCGGTGAGCCGCACCTTGGCGTACTTCTGCAGTTCGTCGTTCGTGAGCGTGCGCGCGCCGACGTCGCGGCCGTCACCGGGATCCGTGGTGGCGCAACCGCTTCCGAGCACGGCGACGGCGGCCAGTGCCAGGGCGGCGACGAACGATCTTCGCATGCCGGAAACGGTAGCGACGGCGATCGACGTTCCGGCCGGCGCGGGCGTTCGATGACACGAATCAGGGGGACTTCTTGCGGCGTCGCGGCGCCGCCGAACGGGGCGGCGTCGCGCGCATGTGGTCGCGCACCGGCGTCAGCAGCGCGGCGAGGGTCTGCGCGTCGGCGCGGGGGAGCGGGTCGAAGAGCATCCGGGTGACCACCTCGGTGTGTCCGGGGAAGACCTTGGCGAGCAGCGCCCGCCCGGCGTCGGTGATGGTGACCGTGGTGGCGCGTTCGTCGCCGGGGGTGGGGGTGCGGGTGACCAGACCCGCCTTCTCGAGCAGGCCCGCCTGGTAGGTGAGGCCGCTGCGGCTGAACACGATGCTGTCGGCCAGGTCGGTCATGCCGCGGCTGCCGTCGGGCGACCAGCGGTCGAGCCGGGCCAGGATCTGGAACTGCACGAAGCTGATCGAGCCGTCCTCGCGCAACTGCTGCTCGATGGCGTGCCGCAGCAGGCTGGTCACCTCGATGAGGGCGAAATAGGCGCCGAGCTGCACGGGGTCGACCGACTCCGGCGCGTGTGACATGGCTCAGGTCCCTTGTTTCGAATTCGAAGCATCGCTAGCGTGATCATCGTGCTTCGAGTTCGAAGCATCTGCGGTTCAAGCGCAGCCTACCGAAGCGAGGCCCCGATGAAGGCAGTGCGTTTCCACCAGTACGGCGATCCGGACGTGCTCCGCTACGAGGACGTGGAGTTGCCCGTCCCCGGCGCCGGCGAGGTCCGGATCCGCGTCGCCGCGACGTCGTTCAACGGCGTCGACGGCAACATCCGCGCCGGCTTCATGCAGGGCCCCATCCCGGTGACGCTGCCGCACACGCCCGGACTCGACGTCGCCGGCACGGTGGACGCGCTCGGTGAGGGCGTGGCCGGGGTCGCGGTCGGCGACGAGGTCATCGGGTTCCTGCCGATGACGGGGACCGGCGCCTCCGCGGAGTACGTCATCGCGCCGGCCGGCATCCTCGCGCCGGCGCCGAAGGGCCTCCCGCTGGCGGACGCCGCCGCGCTGCCGCTGGTGGGCCTCACCGCGTGGCAGGCGCTGTTCGACCACGGTGGGCTGAAGGCCGGCCAGCGCGTGCTGGTCAACGGCGCGGGCGGGGCGGTCGGCGGCTACGCCGTGCAGCTGGCGAAGCTCAGCGGCGCGCACGTGGTCGCGACGGCCAGTCCCCGCAGCCTCGCGCGGGTCAGGGCCGCCGGCGCCGACGAGGTCGTCGACCACACCGCCGCCGACGTGCTGACCGCGGTGACCGAGCCGGTCGACCTCGTGCTCAACCTCGCGCCGGTCGACCCGGCGGTGCTGGCCGCGCTGGTCGGGCTCGTTCGCCCCGGCGGTGTCCTGGTCAACACGACCGTGTGGATGCCGGCGCCCAGCGACGAGGGACGCGGCGTGCGCGGCGTCGACCTGTTCGTCCGCAGCGACGCCGAGCAGCTGGCCCACCTGGCCACCCTGGTCGGCAGCGGCGAGCTGCGGGTCGAGGTGGCGCAGCGGGTGCCGCTCGCCGAGCTGCCCGCGGTGCACGCGAACGCGGCCGGCCTCTCCGGCAAGGTCGTCGTCGTCGTTTCCACCGAGTCCTAGTCGTTCCCACCGAGTTGTCGTTCCCGCCGAGTTTGAGGAAGAGGCCATGTCGTTCAGCCTGGATCCGGAGTTCGCCGCGGCGATGGCGCCGATGGCCGCGGGGATGGCCGCCGTCACCCCGCCGGCCGTGGGCGACATCGCGGGCCGCCGCGCCATGTGGGAGCCGATCATCGGCGCCGCCGGAACCGCCCAGCCCGTCCCCGACGACGTGACGACGCGCGAGTTCTTCGCGACGGCCGCCGACGGCGAACGGATCACGCTGCGCTGGTACGCGAAGGACGGCGCGGCACCGGGCCCGGCCGCGCTGTTCTTCCACGGCGGCGGGTACATCTTCGGGCACATCGACCTGTTCGACGGGCCGGTCGCCCGCTACGTCTCCGGCAGCGGCGTGCCGATGCTCTCCGTCGAGTACCGCCGCGCGCCGGAGCACCCGTTCCCGACGCCGCTGGAGGACGGCTACGCCGCGCTGCGCTGGCTGCACGAGCACGCCGCCGAACTGGGCGTCGACCCCGACCGGATCGGCGTGATGGGTGACAGCGCCGGTGGTGGCCTGGCGGCGGGGCTGTCGATCCTGGCCCGCGACCGCGGCGGCCCCCGGATCGCCCGGCAGATCCTGATCATGCCGATGCTCGACGATCGCAACATGACGCCGGACCCGCATGTCGCGCCGTTCGCGCTGTGGTCCTACGACGACAGCCGCACCGCGTGGCCGGCGCTGCTCGGCGACGCGGCCGGCGGACCCGACGTTCCGGCGACGGCCGCTCCGGCCCGGCTCGAGGACGCCGCCGGCCTGCCGCCGGCCTACATCGAGGTCGGCCAGATCGACGCGTTCCGCGACGAGGACATCGCCTACGCCGCGAAGCTCAGCCGCGCCGGCGTGCCGGTGGAGTTCCACCTGCATCCCGGTGTGCCGCACGAGTTCGACTCGATCGCGTTCGACTCCGACGTCGCGCGCCGGGCCGTCGCCGACCGCATCCGCGTGCTGCGCTCGATCTGAGTCAGATCCGACGGACCACGGAGACGACCTTGCCGAGGATCTCGGCGCCCTCACCCGGGATCGCGTCATAGGCGGGATTCCGGGGAACGAGTTCGGCCCGCCCGTCGCGCACCCGATAGCCGGCCACGGTCGTCTCGCCGTCGACCAGCGCCGCGACGATGTCCCCGCTGTCGGCGGTCTGCTGCCGGCGCACCACGACGATGTCGCCGTCGCGGATGGCCGCGCCGATCATCGAGTCGCCGCGGACCGTCAGCGCGAACAGGGTGCCGTGGCCGACCAGGGCCTCCGGCAGCGCGAGCTCGTCGTCGGGGTCCTGGTCGGCCGGGATCGTCACACCGGCACCATAGCGTGCCGTTAGAACAGGTGATCTAACGGCACGCCCGATCAGTCGACCAGGGGGCGGATGTCGCGCGCGACCATCTCGATGAAGCCCTCGAGATCCGGTTCGTCCGGGGTCGGCTGCAGGATCACCGTCTGCGCGCCGGCCGCCGCCCAGGTGCGCACCGCCGCCGCGATCGCCTTCGCGTCGCCGGTCACCACCCTGTCCACAGTGGACTCGTAGCCCCAGCGCTCCCGTTCGCCCTCCATGCGCTCGTCGGCGGTCGGGCCGGTGGCCGCGTGCACGTACAGGACCACCGGCACCGGCTCGGGGCGGGAGGCGGCGTGCGCACCCTCGTTCAACAGAGAGATCGCCTCGGTGAGCGCGGCGGGTGAGGTGCCCGCGACGACGACCGCCCCGTCGGCCGATCCACCCACCAACCGCATGGAACGCGGCCCGATCGCGCCGGCGAGGATCTCCGGCGCCCGCTCCGGCGGCCAGTCCAGCGTGACGTTGCGCAGCGTGACGTAACGCCCCTCGGTGCTGACGGTCTCGCCGCGCAGCAGCGCCCGCAGCGCGTCGAGGTACTCGCGCAGCAGCGTCAACGGCGACTCGACACGGGCGTTGACCTGGTGCATCCAGTCCTGCGCGCCGTGCCCGACGGCGATGCGCACGCGGCCGGGGAAGAGCCGTTCGAGGGTGGCGATCTCCATCGCGGTCGCGGCGACGTTGCGCAGCGGCACCGGCAGCAGGCCGACGCCGACCCGCAGCGTGTCGCTCCAGGCGAGCGCCGCCGCGGCCGTCGCGATGCCGCTCTCGCGGAAGCAGTCCTCCCAGAGCCACAGCTCCTCGAGGCCGCACTCCTCGGCCTTTTCCACGATGGAACGGAGCCGCTCCGGCGGCAGGTACGGAAGGAAGACGGCGCCCAGTGTGGTCATGAGCAAAGGCTAGCGATCTCCACGCGCACCAGCTCGCGGAGCCAGGCGTGCGCGGCGTCCGTGTCGTAGCGCTGGTGCCAGACGCAGACGAGCGGCGCCGCCGGCACCGGCAGCGGAAGCGGCGTGGTGTGCAGCCCGAACGCCGCCACCAGCGGCCGGCACATCAGCTCCGGCGCGGTCAGCAGGAAGTCGCCGGCGCTGACGGTGTGCAGCGCGGCGGCGGTGGTGCCGACCGACGCGACGACCCGGCGGTGCAGCCCGCGCTCGGCGAGCAGCGTGTCGACCGGGTCGCTGAGCCGGCCGCGCCGGGAGATCAGGATGTGCTGCCGCGCGGCGTACCCCTCGAGGTCGAGTCGGCCCGGGTCCCGCCGGACGACCACGAGCCGGTCGTGCCCGACGGTCGCGGAGCCGAACTCCGGCAGCGCCGGCGGATCGGCCCCGATCTCCAGGTCGACGCGGCCGTGCCGCAGGTCGTCGGTGTCCACACTGGACTCCGCCAGGAACCGCAGCCGCACGCCCGGCGCCGCGTCGGCGACCGCCCGCAGCAGCGGCGGGGCGAGGGTCATGGCGACGGCGTCGTGGCACTGCAGCGTGAAGGTGCGATCGAGCGCGGCGAGGTCCAGCTCGCGGCTCGGTGCCAGCACGGCGCTGGCCTGGCGCACCAGCTCGGCGACCTGCTCCCGAACGGCGAGCGCGTACGGCGTGGGCGTCATCGTGCGGCCGGTGCGCACCAGGATGTCGTCGCCGGTCAACCGGCGGATGCGGCCCAGGGTGCGGCTGACGGCGGGTGAGGACAGGCGCAGGCGGTCGGCGGCGCCCATGACGCTGCCCTCCTCGAGGAGGGCGTGCAGGGCGGTGAGGAGGTTGAGATCTAGTTGCATCGCGGTAAATCCTAACCTAACAAGAGTGCATTGGACTTAATCGTTGAACCGATAGAGCCTTGAGGCATGTCACTCATCGATCAGGTCACCGCGGCGGTGCAGCGGGCCGGAGCCCAGATCTCGGCCGGCGACCCGCCGGAGAACTTCGACCAGCTCCGCACCGCCCTGGACACCAACGACACCCTCGTGCGCAACGTCCTCAAGCCCGCGCTGCTGGACCTCCTGCCCGGCTCCGTCTGGGACGACGACGAGCACGGCAGCGGTCCGGTGCCCGCCGGCGACCGCTGGTACGTCGACCCGGTCGGCGGCAACATCAACCCGATCCACGGCATGTCCGACTGGAACGTCGGCGTGAGCCTCGTGCGCGACGGCCGCCCCGAACTCGCGGTCCTGCACGCGCCCGTCCTCGACGAGATGTACACGGCGTCGGCCGGCGGCGGCGCGTTCCTCAACGGACACCCGATCCACGCCTCCCGGAAGACCGACCTCGCCGTCGCGCGGGTCAGCACCGGACAGGCCATGCCGACCGACGACCCCACCTATCCGGACCTCATCGGCAACTCCGTCGCCGCCATGCTGCGCAACGCCCTCACCGTGGGCGTCTCCCTACCGGCCACCTACCAGGTCGCCCTGGTGGCCGCCGGACGGATGGACGCGCACTGGCAGTTCCACAACGTCCGCGCGCACATCGGTCCGCTGCTGATCGCGAAGGAAGCCGGCGTGCTCGTCACCGACCTCGAGGGCAAGCCCTGGGAGATCACCAGCGACGGCTACCTGGCGGCGGCGCCCGGCCTGCACGACGCCGCGCTCGACGTCCTGAACGGGCGGCACTGATGCAACGCGAGATCACGACCGCCGTCCACAAGGTCGGCGGGGTGGTGACCGACCTGCGCGGGCAGCCGTGGGTGCCGGGCGTGCACGCGGAAATGCTCGCCGTCCGGCGGGAGGTGGCGTGATGAGGATCGCGGTGCTCGGCGCCACCGGCGCCACCGGACAGCTGCTGGTCACGACGGCGCTGGAACGCGGCCTCGACGTCGTCGCCCTGGTCCGGGACCCCGCGCGGGTCACCGGGGTCGAGGCGGCCGCCGTCGACGTGCACGACCCCGACTCGATCGCCCGCGCCGTCAAGGACTGCGACGTGCTGCTCTCCGGGCTCGGCGGCGGCCCCGGCACGCTCACCGCCGGCGCCCGTGCGGCCGTCGCCTCGGGCGTGCCGCGCATCATCTGGCTCGGCGCCGTCGGCACCGGTCAGTCGGCGCGCGCCGGCGGCATCGTCACCCGGGCACTGATGAAGACGGCCATGCGCAAGGAGTTGCCGGACAAGGAGAACGCCGACTCGACGATCATCGCGTTCGGCGGGACCGTCTTCCACGCCGGGATGCTGGGCAACGGACCCGTCGCTCCCGCGCGCCGCACGCTGACCCTCGCCGAGGCGCCGTCGCGGATGTTCCCGGCGTCGGTCAGCCGGGCGACGGTCGCGGCGGCGATGGTCGACGAGGCGGTGCGGCCCCGGTTCCCCGGAATGGTCGTCCTCCCGGTGCAACGGTGACCTGACCGGACGGCTCGGCGCGGCGGCCCCGTACGTGAGGGGGGACCGCCGCATCGCCGATATACAGGTAAGCGCGAACCGTCAGCCGTGCTCGATCAGGTGCCCCACGATCTCCGGCCCCTGCACCGACGCGCCCGAACCGTCCCGCCGCTGATCCACCTCCGGCAGCTCCATCGGCTCGCCCTTGCTCGTGGCCCCCACCGGACGCGGCCCCACCCAGGCGATCGTCAGCCGCGCTTCCCCCTTGAGGAACCGCTGCGCCCGCACCCCGCCCGTCGCCCGGCCCTTAGCCGGATACTCCGCGAACGGCGTCACCTTCGTCCCGCCGCCGGTCGACGTCACCACCATCGGCTCACCGTGCTGCGGATCATCCGTCGCCACCGCCCCGAAGAAGAGCACCTCCGCCCCGGGATACAGGTTGATGCCCGCCATGCCGCCACCGCGCAAACCCTGCGGGCGCACCAACTTCGCCGGGAACCGCAGCAGCGACGCGTCCGACGACACGAACGTCAACGACTCCGACCCGTCGGCCAACCACGTGCCGCCGACGACCTCGTCGCCCTCGCGCAGCGCGATCACCTCGAACTCGTCCGACCGCACCGGCCAGTCCGGGGCACACACCTTCACCACGCCCTGCCGGGTGCCCAACGCCAGCCCCGGCGACGCGCTCTCGCCCAGCGGCGCCAGCGTCACCACCCGCTCGCCCGGCCGCAACGGCACCAGCTCCGACGTCGACATGCCGCCCCGCAACGACACCGTGCCCGAACGCTCCGGCAGCACCGGCAGCGACAGCACATCCGTCTTGAACGCCCGACCGGCGCTCGTCACCAGCAACACCTGCCCGCGCGCCGTCGTGTGCACCAGCGCCCGCACCGCGTCGTGGCGGTCCCGACCGTTGCGCCGACGCCCCTCGACCGACTCCTCCGACTCCGCCGCCGTGCGCGCCAGCAGGCCCGTCGCCGACAGGATCACCTGGCACGGGTCGTCGGCCACCTCCAGCGGCCCGGCCGGCGCCGACGCCGCCAGCACCTCCTTGAGGTCACCGTCGATCAGCGTCGTGCGCCGCGGCGCCGCGAACTCCTTCGCCACCGCCGCCAGCTCGTCCGACACGACCTTGCGCAGGACGTTCTCGTCGTCGAGGATCCGCGACAGCTCCGCGATCTCCGACTGCAGCCGCGACTGCTCCGCCTCCAGCTCCAGCCGGTCGAACTTCGTCAACCGCCGCAGCGGCGTGTCCAGGATGTACGTCGCCTGGATGTCCGACAGCCCGAACTCCGCCATCAGCGAGTCCTTCGCCGCCTGCGCGTTGTCGCTGGCCCGGATCAGGCGCACCACCTTGTCGATGTCCAGCAGCGCGATCAGCAGGCCCTCGACCAGGTGCAGCCGATCCAGCCGCTTCTGCCGCCGGAACCGGCTGCGCCGCGTCACCACCTCGTACCGGTGCGCCAGGAACACCTCCAGCAGCGCCTTCAACCCCAGCGTCTGCGGCTGACCGTCCACCAGCACCAGATTGTTGACCCCGAACGACTGCTCCAGCGGCGTCAACCGGTACAGATCCGCCAGCAACGCCTGCGGATTGACGCCCACCTTGCACTCGATGACCAGCCGGATGCCGTTCTCCCGGTCGGTCAGGTCCTTCACGTCGGCGATCCCGGTCAGCCGCTTCGTCCGGTTGACCTCGTCCGTGATCTTCTCGATCACCTTCTCCGCGCCGATGCCGTACGGCAGCTCGGTGACCGTGATCGCCTGACGCCCCCGGCTGCCCTCCAGCGGCCCGGTCGTCGCCTTGGCGCGCATCCGCACCACACCACGGCCCGTCTCGTACGCCCGGCGCACCTCGTCCAAGCCCAGCAGTGACCCACCCGTCGGCAGGTCCGGCCCCGGCACGAACTCCATCAGCTTGTCCAGCGTCGCCGTCGGATGGCGGATCAGCCACCGCGCCGCCGCGACCACCTCACCGAGGTTGTGCGGGATCATGTTGGTCGCCATGCCGACCGCGATGCCCGAGGTCCCGTTGACCAGCAGATTGGGGAACGCCGCCGGCAGCACGCTCGGCTCCTGCAACGACCCGTCGTAGTTGGGCCGGAAGTCGACCGTCCCCTCGCCCAGCTCGTTGACCAGCTGCATCGCCGCCGTCGACAACCGCGACTCGGTGTACCGCTCGGCGGCCGGCCCGTCGTCCGGCGAACCGAAGTTGCCGTGCCCGTCGATCAACGGCACATTGAGCGAGAAGTCCTGCGCCAGCCGCACCATCGCGTCGTAGATCGCCGTGTTGCCGTGCGGGTGGTACTTACCCATCACGTCACCGGTGACGCGCGCCGACTTCACGTACGGCCGGTCCGGGCGGTACCCCTGCTCGTACATCGAGTACAGGATCCGGCGGTGCACCGGCTTCAACCCGTCCCGCGCGTCCGGGAGGGCCCGCGAGTAGATCACCGAGAACGCGTACTCCAGGTACGAGTCCTCGATCTCCGTGGTGAGCGGGTTGTCGACGACGTTGGCACCCGCGCGGTCGAACGCCGCGAGATCGACCTTGGTCTTGACAGTCTTGCGCGCCATGTCAGATCCCCTTCCGCTCAGGCGTCGATCGCGTCACGGTCGACCCGCTTGGCCGACTCGACCAGCCACTGCCGGCGCGGCTCCACCTTCTCGCCCATCAGCAGGTCCAGCGCACGTTCGGCGGCGTCCACGTCCTGCATGGTGATCCGCCGGACCGAACGGGTCGCCGGGTTCATCGTCGTCTCCCACAGCTCGTCGGCGTCCATCTCGCCGAGACCCTTGAACCGCGGCACCGGCGTCACCACCTGACGGCCGGCCCGCTCCAGGCGCGCCACCGTCTGCTCCATCTCCACCTGGGTGAACGTGAAGATGGTCTCGGCGTTGCGCCCCTTCGTCATCACCTTGTGCAGCGGCGGCATGGCCGCGTACAGCCGGCCCAGCTCGATCACCGGCCGCATGTACTTCGCGAACAGGGTGATCAGCAGCGTGCGGATGTGCGCACCGTCGACGTCGGCGTCGGCCATGATGATCACTCGCCCGTAGCGCAACGACTCCGGCTCGAACGTCCGCCCCGTCCCGGCGCCGAGCACCTGCACGATCGAGGCGACCTCGGCGTTCTTCAGGGTGTCGGCGAGGTTGGCCTTCTGCACATTGAGGATCTTGCCCCGAATCGGAAGAAGCGCCTGATACTCCGCAACCCTCGCCATTCGGGCCGAGCCGAGGGCGGAGTCGCCCTCCACGATGAACAGCTCGCTGCGCGCCACCCCCGTCGACCGACAGTCGACCAGCTTCGGCGGCATCGACGCACCCTCGAGCGCCGTCTTGCGCCGCGCGGCGTCCTTCTGCTGCTTCTGCGTGAGCCGGACCCGCGACGCCTCGACGATCTTCGTGAGGACGGTGCGCGCCTCGGTGCGGGTCTTGCGGTCGTCGACCCACGCGCGCAGCGCCTTCTCGACGACGCCCTGCGTCACCTTGGTGATCGCCGCCGTGGACAGCTCGTCCTTGGTCTGCGAGGTGAACTGCGGCTCCGGGATGCGCACGTGCAGGACGGCGGTCATCCCCTCGAGCACGTCCTCGACGGTGGGCGGGTCCTCCTTGGGGCGCAGCAGCCCGCGGGTGTTGCGGATGGCGTCGCCGATCGCGCGGACGGCGGCGCGTTCGAAGCCGCGGCGGTGTGTGCCGCCGTGCTGGTTGCGGATGGTGTTGGTGAAGCACTCGACGGTGCGCTCGTAGCCGGTGCCCCAGCGCAGGGCGATCTCGACCTCGGCGCGGCGTTCGACGTTGGCGCGCATGACGCCGTTCTCGTCGGCGGCGTTTTCCTTGTAGGTGCCCTCGCCGGTGATGGTCAGGGTGCCGCAGACCGGCTTCTCGCCGGCGGGCGCGAGAAAGTCGACCATGTCGAGCAGCCCGTGCGGGTATACGAACGTCTCCGCCCGCAGCTTGCCGTCCTCGTCGGGCGTGCGCAGCACGTAGGTGACCCCGGGGACGAGGAACGCGGTGTTGCGCAGCTTGGCGCGCACCGCCTCGACGTCGAGGGAGGCGCCGGCCTCGAAGTAGCGGGCGTCGTACCAGTAGCGGATCGACGTGCCGGTGGAGGCGCCGCGCTTCATCCGCCCGACGACGTGCAGCCCCGGCTCGGGCGTGAACGGCGCGTCGGGCCCGTCGCCGTCGAAGACGCCGGGGACGCCGTTGCGGAACGACATCCGGTGCACCTTGCCGCCGCGGCTGACCGTGACGTCGAAGCGCAGGGAGAGCGCGTTGACGGCGGAGGCGCCGACGCCGTGCAGGCCGCCGGAGGTCTTGTACCCCGAGCCGCCGAACTTGCCGCCGGCGTGCAGCCGGGTCAGCACCAGCTCGACGCCGGACAGGCCGGAACGGGCGTTGATGTCGGTGGGGATGCCGCGCCCGTCGTCGTCCACCTGGACGGAGCCGTCGGGATGCAGGGTCACCTCGACGTGGGTGGCGTGTCCGGCCACCCCCTCGTCCGTGGAGTTGTCCACGATCTCGTTGACGAGGTGGCCGACGCCACGGCTGTCGGTGGACCCGATGTACATGCCGGGTCGCTTCCGGACGGCGTCGAGTCCCTCAAGGTGGGTGAGGTCGTCTGCCCCGTACTCGTCTCCCCCGAAGAGGGTCTCAGGCTGTGCGGTCAACTCGACATACTCCAGATCCGGCGGACGTAGCGCCCGGCCACCCTAACCGGGAGGTATGACAACTCCTCGGAGGTGCCACGCCGCCGTGTCGAGATTCACCGGGTTCGTCGCCCGGCGGCGGGGATCCCACCCGGTCGGCGCCCGGGCCGCGTAGCCTGGTCGATACTTCTCGTCGCCGTCCTGACCTCGGTAACCCGGCTTTGCCGGCAGTCATTGTGGATCATTCGTTGTCCGTGCCGCCCGACACCTTCGACCGTTACCGGATCGCGTCCGGCGATCGGCCGGGCACTCTGGTGTTCGCGGGGGAGTTCGACGCGGCGGCGCACGAGGCCGTGCGCGTGGCGCTGGAGGCGGCGCTGGCCGAGCGGGGGCCCGATGCTCCGGGCGAGATCGTCGTGGATCTTCGGGCGGTGGGGGGCATGGACGCGGGCACGGTGTGGTTGCTGTTGCGGGCCCGCCAGTCGGCCCTGGACACCGGCCGCCGGTTGCGGGTGACCGGCGTGGACGGGGTGGTGCGGCGGGCGGTCGAGGCGGCCGGTGCGGGGCATCAGCTGTTCGTCCCGGTCGATGTGGGCACCCCGGACGACCGGGTGCGGGCGGTCGAGGACCGGCACCGGGTGGCGGGGGAGCAGGCCCGGATCGTCGCGCGGGTCCAGCAGCAGGTCGTCGACGCCGAGGTCCGTTCGACCCGCAAGGTTCTGCTGGCGGAACTGCGTCAGCGCCTGCGCGTCGACCCGCAGGCGCTGTGCGGCGAGGAGTTCCTGGGGGTGGCCGACCGGTCGACGGTGCTCGACGCGATCATGGTGACGGCCACCGTGGTCGGGGCGGCCGACGCGAGCGTGCTCTACCTGGTGGATCCGGAGACGGCCGGGCTGCGCGTCGTGCGGCATCGCGGGTTCTCCACGGAGACGTTGCGCCTGCTGGGGTTGGGCCGGCCCACGGCCGCCGCGGTCGCCGCGGCCGCCGGCGAGGCGGTGCTGGTCGACGACATCGCGCGCAGTCCGATCTTCGCCGGGAAGGCCAACCGGGACGTGCTGCTCGCGGCCGGTTCCCGTGCGGTGCACGCCTATCCGCTGCGCGACCAGGCCGGGGCGCTGCTGGGTGTGTTGACGTTCCACTACCGGGTGGTGCGGCCCCGGCGCGGCGACGGTGAACGGGTCGCCTGGTGCGCGGCCCGCGCCCTCGCCCGGACGGGGCAGCGGTGAAGGGTGACCCGGTGCGATGAGCGGCGCGCACCGCCATGACCTGCTGCTGTACGACGACGGCGACCAGTTGGCCGCGGCGCTCGGGGCCGTGCTCGGTCGGGAGGCGGGCGACGACGACCTGGTCGTTCTGGCGTGTCGGGAGCGGCACGAGGAGGCGCTGGCGGAGGTGTCGGACGGGCCGCGTGCGCCGCTGTCGCTGCCCCGGCCGGTCGTGCGCCTGCGGCCGGTGGTGGCGCTCGCGGCGCAGCGGCGGTTGGCCCGGGAACACGCCGTCGCCGGTGGCCGGGTCTGGTACGTCGCCGAACCCGATCACGGTGGCACCCCGGACGAGCGGTACGAGGCGGTGCGGTACGAGGCGGCCTGTTCGCTGAGCCTGGCGCGGGTTCCGCTGTCGACGGTGTGTGCCTATCCGCGCCGGGACACGCCCGAGCCGCTGCTCGATCTCCTGCTGCGGACCCATCCGCGGCTGCTCACCCCGCGCGGGCCGGTCGACAATCCGGCGTTCCGGGATCCGGCGGGGGTCGTGGCCGCCCTGCACCGGCCGGTGCACCGACCCGTTCCGGCCGTCCGGCCCGTGTTCCGGGAGTCCGCTGTCGTCGCGCTGTCGGACGTCGCCGCGGTCCGGGCGCGGCTCGCGGCGGCGCTGCGTCCGCTGCCGACGTTGGTCCGTACCGATTTCGTCGCCGCCGTCAACGAGGTGCTCGCCAACGCGTGCGTGCACGGGGTGCCGCCGGTCGAGGTCGCGGTATGGGTGACGCCGACCCGCGTCGAGTGCCGGGTCACCGACCGCGGCGCGGGCTTCGTCGATCCCCTTGCCGGTTTCTCGGTCGAACCGGACGACGTGCGTACCCGGGCCGGTCTGTGGCTGGCCCGGCAGGCCTGCGACGAGCTCGACGGGTGGCCGAGCGGCGGGCGGTTCACGGTGCGGCTGGCCACCGGCGTCGGCCCCGAACGGGCGCTACAGACCCACGGTGCGCTCGCCCGCGCGGAGACCGCCCGGGCCCGGGTCGCCCACGCGCACCGGTTTCGCGGTGGCCGCTAGTTCGGCGGCCCGGACGTCCTGCCGGAACCGGCCCGGGGCCAGCCCGTACTCCCGCCGGAACGCGCTCGCGAACGCGAACTCCGTCGAGTAGCCGACCCGGCGGGCGATGGCGGCGAGCGGTGCCTGGGTGTCGCGCAGCAGTTGTGCCCCGCAGGAGAGCCGCCAGCCGATCAGGTACGTCATCGGCGGCTTGCCGACCAGTTCGGCGAAGCGCCGGTTGAACGCCGTGCGCGACATGCCGGCGATCACGCACAGCTGCTGCACGGTCCACGGCTTGTCCGGCCCGTCGTGGATCGCCCGCAGCGCGGCCGCGATGCCGGGGTCGGCGATCACCGGCCATTCGGCGCCGGCGTGCTGCTCCCGCCACTGGCGCAGCAGGTGAACGATCATCAGGTCGAGCAGCGCCGTGCGGGTCACCGCGGCGCCGGGTCCGCGGCCGGCCACGTCGGCGTCGAGCAGCCCGACCAGGGAACGCAGCTCGGGATGGCGCGCGTAGTCGGGCGAGAGCGCGACGACCTCCGGGAGTTCCCGCAGAGATTGATGCACCTGACCGCGCTGGAGACGGTAGGCCCCGCAGATGAAGTCGAAGTCCGACGGACCGGGGTCCGGCGGGAAGTCGCCCATGGTGCCGACCGGCAGCGACATCAGGGCGCACGGCGCGTGGCTGAGCCCGTGCTCGGTGCCCGCGGGGGCGAGGACGACGTCGCCGGGATGCAGCGCCACGGGGGCGCCACCGCGCGTGATGAGCCAGCCCGTGCCGCCGAGCACGATGTGGAACCCGAGCCCGGCGAACGACGGGTAGCGCATGCCCCACGCTCCGGATTCCCTGATCCGCCGGGCGCCCCCCACACCGCCGCGAACCGTCGCGAGCACGTCGCTGAGGATGTCCATCCGATCGATGCTAGGCCGTACGCGTATGGAGCCGGGCCGCTGCGGCATGGTCCTGGGGGATGCCCCATTGGTTGAGTCGATGTTCGTGAGCTTCCACGACATCCTTCTCGCCAACGCGGAGAAGACCGAGCAGCAGGACCGTCCGACCGCCGAGAGCCTCGAGGCGGTACGCGCCCGGGGCGGGTTCGCCCTCGGCACTCCCGTGGCGCACGGGGGCCCGGGCATCGACACCGTCGGGACCGTGCGGCTCCTCGCCGAGATCGGCCGGGCGTGTCCCTCGACGGCGTGGATCGCCGGCACGTCCGCCACCGCGAAGACGTTCGTGCACACCGTGTACGGGGAGGCGGCGCCGCGCGGCTTCTTCGCGGATCCGGACGCGATCGCCTGCGGTTCGGGGACGCCGGGCGGCGTCGGCGAACGGACCCCGGACGGCGCCGTGCGGGTGAACGGCCGCTGGGCCAACGTCTCCGGCTGCGAGGACGCCTCCTGGGCGATGCTCGCCCTGATGATCGACGGCGTCTTCCACGTCGCGGCGTTCCCGCTGAGTGAACTGACGGTGGAGCGCACCTGGCAGGTCGCCGGGATGCGCGGCACCGGCAGCCAGACGCTGGTCGCCGAGAACGTCCTCGTGCCGGCGGACCGGGTCGCCGCGGCCACGCCCCCGCCGCCGGCGCTGCTGGCGTACTACGGGCTGCTCGCGCTCGGGCCGGTCGTGGGCGCCACGCGCGGCGGGTTGGACGTGGTGCGGGCGATGTTCGCCTCCGATCGCAAGCCGTACATGACGTCGTACACGCGGATGGGGGAGTCGCCGGGGGCGCGGCAGTGGCTGGCCGAGGCGGCGCTGCTGACCGACCGCGCCGAACGCACGATGCTGGCGATCGCGCGCGAGTGCGACGAAGGCGACGTGTCGCAGGCCGATCAGGCGCGGCTGCGCGCGGACCTGGCCGACGCCGCGAAGGACTGCCGCGCGGCGATGGAGCTGATGCTGGACCTGTACGGCGCGAGCGGCTTCGCGACCTCGAGCCCGATGCAGCGCTACTGGCGGGACGTGGCGGTCGCCAGCCGGCACCCGCACATGCGCGGCTATCTGGCGATCGAGAACTACGGCGGCGCCCTGGCCGGTTGAGCGGCCCGGCCGGCCCGCACCAGGGCCGGCCGCCGCACCGGGGTCGGCCGGAATAAATGATGCGTCATGTACCTTGTGGGGAGGGAAAACCGACGCATCCTTCACGAACGGCGGCGAGCATCATGCAGTTTGGCGTCTTCTCGGTCAGCGACATCACCACCGACCCCACGACCGGGCGCACGCCGAGCGAGGCGGAACGCATCGACGCGGTCGTCACGATCGCCAAGAAGGCCGAAGAGGTCGGGTTGGACGTGTTCGCCCTGGGCGAGCACCACAACCCGCCGTTCTTCTCCTCCTCACCGACCACCACGCTCGGCTACATCGCGGCACAGACGCAGCGCCTGATCCTCTCGACGGCCACCACGCTGATCACCACCAACGACCCGGTGAAGATCGCCGAGGACTACGCGATGCTCCAGCACCTCGCGAAGGGCCGCGTCGACCTCATGCTCGGGCGCGGCAACACCGGCCCGGTGTACCCCTGGTTCGGGCAGGACATCCGCATGGGCATCCCGCTCGCCGTGGAGAACTACGCCCTGCTGCACCGGCTGTGGCGCGAGGAGAACGTCGACTGGAAGGGCCGCTTCCGCACGCCGCTGCAGTCGTTCACCTCGACGCCGCGGCCGCTGGACGGGGTGCCGCCGTTCGTGTGGCACGGCTCGATCCGCAGCCCCGAGATCGCCGAACAGGCGGCCTACTACGGCGACGGGTTCTTCCACAACAACATCTTCTGGCCGAAGGAGCACACGCAGCGCATGGTTGCCCTGTACCGGGAACGCTTCGCGCACTACGAGCACGGCACCCCCGAGGAGGCGATCGTCGGCCTCGGCGGGCACGTGTTCATGCGCCGCAACAGCCAGGACGCGGTGAAGGAGTTCCGGCCCTACTTCGACAAGGCACCGGTCTACGGCAACGGGCCGTCGCTGGAGGAGTTCAGCCGGGAGACGCCGCTGACCGTCGGCAGCCCGCAGCAGGTGATCGACCGGACGCTGTCGTTCCGCGACTACGTGGGCGACTACCAGCGGCAGCTGTTCCTCATCGACCACGCGGGGCTGCCGCTCAAGACCGTGCTGGAGCAGTTGGACATGCTGGGCGAGGAGGTCGTTCCGGTGCTGCGCAAGGAGATGTCGGGCGGCCGCCCCGCGCCGACACATCCCCGGGTGGAGCAGTCATGACGCGGATCGCCGTGGTGAGCGCGGGCCTGTCCGTGCCGTCGTCCACCCGGATGCTCGCCGACCGCCTGGCCGCCGCGGCCGTCGCGGCGCTGGGCCCGGGGGCGACGTCGGAGGTGGTCGAGCTGCGCGGGCACGCTCGCGATCTGGCCGATCACCTTGTTACCGGCTTCCCGGGAACGTCCCTTCGTGCGGCCATCGACACCGTGCAGAACGCCGACGGGCTGATCGCCGTGACGCCGGTCTTCTCCGCCTCCTACAGCGGCCTGTTCAAGACGTTCTTCGACGTGCTGGACCGGGAGGCGCTCGCCGGCAGGCCGGTCCTGATGGGCGCCACCGCCGGCACGGCGCGGCACTCGCTCGTGCTCGAACACGCCATGCGGCCGCTCTTCTCCTACCTGCGGGCGCTCGTCACGCCCACGGCCGTCTTCGCCGCCTCCGACGACTGGGCGAGCGAGGACCTGGCGGAGCGGATCCGGCGCGCCGGGGAGGAGTTCGCCGGCCTGGTGGCCCGCAGCCCCCGGCCGGCCGTCGCGCCGGACCACGGGTTCGTGCCGTTCGACCAGCTGCTCGCCGGCGGGTAAGGCTGACGACGCGCGCCCGGTGCCCGTACGGGGGACGGGCACCGGGCGCGGTCTGTGAGAGGGATTCGGTCTAGTTGGCGACGAACGGGTCGGAGCCGGCCGCGGCCTGCGCCTGCTGGCCGCGGGTCTCGAAGAACCCGTCGCCGTCGTTGTCGGCGCGCACGTCCTCGGCGTCGCCGTCCTCGTCGCGGTCGTGCGCCTCGAGGTCGACGTTGCCGTCGAAGTCACGGTCGGCCGTCCAGGCGTCCGGCGTGCCGTTGAGGTTGAGGTCGTAGACGTCGCGGTCGGTGGCGCCGTCGTGGTTGGTGTCGGCGGAGGCGTGGTCGGTCTCGCCGTCGGCGTTCGTGTCGTACTCGGTGCGGTCCTGCCAGCCGTCGCCGTTGGTGTCGGTGGTCTGCGCCTCGAAGTAGCCGTCGAAGTTGCCGTCGTACTGGGCCGAGTCGATCAGGCCGTCGCCGTCCTCGTCGTTGCCCATGAAGTCCGGGTCACCGTCGTGGTTCCGGTCGACGTAGATGTTGTATCCACCCTGGCCGTCCGGCTCCGTGGTGTTGGCGTCCCACTGGCCGTCGCCGTCCACGTCGACGTTGACCTCGTAGTCGTCGCTCATGTCTATATCCCCTTCGTGGCTGTATGTCGTGCTGTTGTGCCCACCACGTTATAAGGCGATTGAAGATGTTTTTTCCCCAATGTGTGCCATCGAGGTGACCTGTCCATCGTGACCCCGTCCGGGGGGCCGTGCACGGATCCGCGCGCTCTTCTCGGGGGTTCCCTACCTGTGCGGAATAGCGGTGCGGGTGGCCGGTGTTGCGGTCGGTCATGGAGCTGATCGAGGAGTACCGGCGTGCGGCCCTGTTCATGGAGGCCGGCGACCCCGTGGAGGCGGCGCGGATCCTGGAGCCGATCGCCACGGCCGAGCCGGGCAACTCCGACGTGCGCCTCCAACTCGCGCTGGCGTACTTCGGCGCCGCCCAGCTGAGCAAGGCCGAGGCGCAGCTGCGCATCCTCGTCGAGCGGGACCCCAGCGACCACTACACGCACCACGTGCTCGGCCGCACCCTCGAACGCCAGAACCGCGCCGCCGAGGCGCTGACCCACCTGCGCATCGCCAACGCGATGGCCGTTCGACCGGAGTACCAGGAGGCCGTCGACCGGGTCGCCCGCCGGGCATGACGGCGATCACGCCCAGCCGCACACAGGGGCGGTCGGCGGCGGAACGCTCCGCGCCGACCGCCCGGCGCTTCTAGCGGCCCGGGTTGGCGATCGCCTCCGGCGGGGCCGCGTACATGCCGGCCTCGCGGCAGGCGTCGGCGGCGTTCTTGAACGGCGCACCGGGCACCACGATCAGCGCGCCGCCGTCGTTGTCGTCCATGACGATCACACATCCGAACAGCGGCTCCGGCGGCTCGGTGCGCCGTTCGGTCCGCCACCAGTCGCGGCACTGGTCGATGGCGTTCGCGTCGCTCGGCTGCAGGATGTACAGGCCGCGCGGCTGGCCCAGTTTGTCGGCGCACGCGACGCCACCGGTCGGGTTGTGCCAGCCCTTCGGCGGCTCCTCGCCGAACACGCCCCACGCCGCCGCGCTCGCGCCGACGAGCGCACCGGTCACGGCCACGGCCCCGACGATCCGGCGCACCGTCCGGCTCTTCCGCGGCACGGAACGCATGCGCACCCCGGCCAGGACGGTGCGCCCCTGCGCGGATTCCGCCCACCCGTCGACCCGCGCCGGGGCGGCCCGCCGGACCATTTCGTCAACGTTCATCGCACACTCTCCAGCACCGGTGACATGTCCCGTTCCTCCAGCGCGCGGGCCAGCCGACGCCGCGCGCGGTGCAGCTTCACGGCATACGTGGGCCGCGAACATCCGAGCACCCGCGCCGCCTCGGCCGGGGTCAACTCGGTCCACAACGTGGTGAGCAGGATGTCGCGGTCGGCCGGGCCGAGTTCCGCGAGCGCCCGCCACAACTCCAGCCGCGCGAGGACGCCGTCGGCGATGTCCGCACCGTCCTGCGGCCCCGCGTTCAGCAGGCGCTGGTACAGCGCGTCGCCGCGGGCCCGCTTGCGCACCCGGCTCAGCGTCTCCCGGCGCGCCACACCGTAGAGCCAGGCCCGTTCGTCGCCGGACGGGATCCGATCCAGCTTGCGCCACGCCACGACGAACGTGTCGCCGACGACGTCACCGGCCTCCTCGACGCCGATGCGGTGCGCGACGTACCTGAACAGACCGTCCGCGTGCGCGCGGAACAGCCGTTCGAGCCGTTCGTCGGTGTCATCCATACGGTTCTCCCTCCATGCCGTTAGACGGCTCGAAGGGGCCCGGGCATTACACGGGTGGGCGCCATCCGTTCGTGAGGATGTCGAAGATCTCGTCCACCGCGGCCGCCGGATCGGGCCGGTCGCGCGTCAGCGCCGGGATCTCCAGCACGAAGCGCGCCAGCGCGACGCATGCGAGGTGGTCCCGCGGCACCCCGAACTCCTCGGCGATCGCCGCACTGAGCGCGTCGCTGCGCCGGCGCCACATCCGCGCGGAGTACTCCCGCAGCGCGGGGGTGTTGTTCACCAGTTCGGTGAACCCCGCCAATCGTGGGTCGGTGACGAGCGGAAGCCACGTCGCGTGGACGTGCGCGCGCAGCGCGTCGAGGACGTCGGTGCCCGGTGGGCGTTCCCGGACGGCCGCCACGAGTCCCGCCTCCCGCTCGTCGTCCCGGTCGAACACGAGCGCTTCCTTGCCGGGAAAGTGCTTGAACAGCGTGGTCGTGGAGACGTCGGCGGCGTCGGCGATGTCGCGCACGCTCACCCGGTCGTAGCCGTGCGCCAGGAAGAGGCGCAGCGCCGCGTCGGCGATCGCCTGCCGGGTGGCGGCCTTCTTGCGTTCGCGTCGGCCGACGGCGGGCTGGGTCATGGGTGGAGCGTATCCGTTAGTGGCCTCGTACACAAAGTTGACTCGTTGCACTTTTGTATTCGTTCTGCTTTTCTGTAGGCATCGACAACGGGAGGCAGACATGAGGATCAGCGTCATCGGAGCGGGCCCGGGCGGGCTCACCTGCGCGCGCATCCTGCAACAGCACGGCATCGCGGTCACCGTGTACGACCGCGACCCGGGGCCGGACGAGCGCGATCAGGGTGGTTCGCTGGACCTGCGTGAGGACGACGGGCAGCTCGCACTGCGCGAGGCGGGCCTGATCGAGGAGTTCTGGGAGCTGGCCCGCCCGGAGGGGCAGGAGATGCGGCAGCTCGACCCGACCGGGCGGCTCTTCTTCCGGCACGTTCCCGCCGAGGGCGAACGCGTCAAGCCCGAGATCGACCGCGGACAACTGCGCGGCCTTCTGCTCGGTTCCCTGCGTCCGGGAACGGTGCGCTGGGGCGCGTCGCTGACGGGGGTCGACGGGCCGGCCGACGGCCCCCGCCGGCTGCACTTCGCCGACGGCGCGACGGTCGACACCGACCTGGTGATCGGCGCCGACGGCGCGTTCTCCCGGGTGCGTCCGGCGGTTTCGGCCGCGACGCCGCGCTACACCGGGGTGAGCTTCCTCGAGGCGAGGTTCGACGAGGTCTCCCGGCGCCATCCGGAGCTCGCGGCGCTGGTCGGACCGGGCAGCGCCGCGGCCGCCGACGGGGACCGCGGAGTCTTCGCCCAGCGCAACAGCGGCGACCACATCCGGGTGTACGTCATGCAGCGGCTGCCGCTCGACTGGATCACCGCCGCCGGCCTGACCGCCGGGGACACGGCCGGCATCCGGGCGCGGCTGCTGGCGGCGTTCGAGGGCTGGGCGCCGGAACTGCGCCGGATGCTCACCGACAACGACGGCCCCTACATCGAGCGGCCCATCTTCGCCCTGCCCGTGCCGCACGCCTGGGAACACGTGCCGAGCGTGACCCTCCTCGGCGACGCCGCACACCTCATGCCGCCGGTGGGCGTGGGCGTCAACCTGGCCATGCTCGACGCCTGCGAACTGGCGCTCGCGCTCACCGCGTCGACCACCGTCGGGGAGGCCGTGCGCGCCTACGAGAAGGTGATGTTCGCCCGTTCCGAGGAGATCGCGCGGATGGCCGAGGGCGCCGCCGAACATCTGATCTCCGGTGACGCGCCCGGTGACTAAGGTGTCGCCATGGGGTTCGAGGTGGAGGTGCGCAACGTCGACGGGGCCGTGACCGCGCTCGGCACGGCCGGCCCGCACACGGTCGTCGTGGACCGGCCGGTCGAGGCGGGCGGCGGCGGGCACGGGTTCAACGGCGGGCAGCTGCTGCACCTGGCGGTCGCCGGCTGCGTCTCCAACGACCTGTTCCGCGAGGCGGCCGCGCGGGGGCTGACGATCCGGCGCGTGGTGGTGAAGGTGGACGGCGGCTACGCCGGTGACCCGGCCGTCTCGACCGGAATCGCGTACCGCGTGGAGGTCGACGGCGAGGGTTCGGAGGAGGAGCTGCGGGCCCTGGTGGCGCATGTCGACGCCATCGCCGAGATCCCGAACTCGCTGCGCGGCGGCACCCCGGTCCGCCTCGCCGACACCCAGGTGCGGAGCGTTTGATGGCGCGGGTTCTCGTGACCGGTTCGGCCGACGGGATCGGGCGAGAGACCGCCGCCCAGCTGATCGCGCTCGGCCACGAGGTGGTGGGGCACGCCCGTAACGAGTCGCGCGCGGACGACCTGCGCGCCGCCCTGCCCGGAATCGGCCCCGTCGTGACCGGCGAACTCGCCTCGCTCGCGGGGACCACCGCGCTGGCCGAGGCCGCCGTCAAGGCCGGCGGCTACGACGTGGTGATCCACAACGCGGGTATCAGCGGTCGGCCCGCGCGCCACCTCACGGTCGACGGCATGGAGCAGATCTTCCAGGTGAACGTCGTCGCGCCCTACCTGCTGACGGCGTTGCTCCCGCGCCCGGCGCGGCTGGTGTACCTCACCTCCGGGTTGGAGTCCGACGGCGTGGTCGACCTGGACGACATGCAGTTCGCGCGCAAGCCGTGGCACGGGATGCGGGCGTACAGCGACTCGAAGATGTACGACGTGGTGCTCGCCTTCGCGGTCGCGCGGCGGTGGCCCGAGGTGATCACCAACGTCGTGGACCCCGGGTGGATCAAAACCCGCCTGGGCGGCCCGGGCGCCACCGACGAACTGCCCGAGGGCGCCGAGACGCAGGTGTGGCTGGCCACCAGCGACGACCCCGAGGCGGTGCGGACCGGCCGCTACCTCAAGCGCCGCCGGGTCCTCGAGCCGAACCCGGCCGCCCGCGAACACGCGATCCAGGACGCCCTGCTCGCCGAGTGCGAACGCCTCACCGGCGTCGCCCTGCCGACCTGATCGCGATCTACTACGGAGAACCGCGTTCCAGGAACAGCTTTCCGTAGGAAGTATCGATCATGAGGCCCAGGTCGACGCGACCGACGCCGCCAGGCGGGCGCCCTGGGCGGTGCCGGCCGCTACGGCGGGCTCCCAGCGGGACGGGTCGAGGACGTTCGGGCCCAACGCCCGCAGGGTCGGCGCGTCGGGGGCCACCAGGGTCACCCGCGCGGTGGCGCGCAGGGCGGCGATCTCCTCCTCCGGGACGGCGCGCGTGCGCACCGGGGCCAGCGGCGCCAGGATCACCACGCGGGCGGCGCCGTGCGCCAGGTCGGCGTTCACGCCGGAACGCACGCCGCCGTCCATGAAGCGGCCGCCGTTGACCGTCACCGGCGGGAAGACGCAGGGGACGGCGCAGCTGGCCGCCACCGCGCGCTGCAGCGGGACCCGCGAACCGGCGTCCCACACGACCGGCTCGCCGGTGGTGGCGTTCACGGCGGTGACGCGTAGCCGGGACGGCCAGTCGGTCGTCGGGATCCGCCGCGCCAGCGACGCGACGTACTCCTCCTCGCCGACGACGTCCGCCGCCAGGGCCAGTCCGCCGACCGCCGCGCGGATCGCCCCGGCGTCCAGGGTCGCGTCGTTGAGCAGCGCGAACGCCTGAGCGCCCCGCGCCCAGTCGGGCCGGAACGGCGGGTCGTCGGCGCCGAGCCGGGCCTCGATCCGGGCCGCCTCCTCGGGGGTGTGCCCGCCGGCGACCAGCGCACCGGTGACGGCCCCGGCGGAGGTGCCGACGAACAGGTCGGCGGTGGTCAGATCGACCCCTTCCGCGCGCAGGCCGACGAGGACACCGAGTTGCCAGGCGATGCCGGTGATGCCGCCGGCGCCGAGCACGAGAGCGTTCACCACTCATGCCGCCTTCCTGATCGGGACGGGCGCGGCACGGACCCACGCACCCGGCGACCCGGGAAGCCTACGGGAACGCGCAGGGCGCGTCGTTGACCGTGCACACCGACGGCACCGGGGCGGCGTTGACCCGCCCGAACTGGAACCGCAACGACACGGTGGACCCCGGCCGCACGTCGACCGTGGAACGCCACACGAACTCGCCGTCGACCTGGGTGAACACCGGCTGCGGCTGCCCTTCGAGCCACTGGTTGCGCAGCTCGCCCACGCCGGCCGGGAAGTCCAACCGCACGGTCCACGCCCGGTCCGACCCGGCGGTGTTCTTGATCAGGATCTCGCCGATGAACCCGTCCCGGAACGACTGCACCACCCGGTAGGTACCCCGCACGTCCGGCGTGTCGACGGACCACGCACCCATCCGGGAGGGGCTCGGGGAGCCGGTGCTCGGCCGGGCGCTGCTCGGCGAGGGCGACGGGGACGGCGACTGCGGCGCGGCCGACGGGCTCGGGGAGGGGGACTCGGAGACCATCGCCACGGGAGGAGCCGGTGGCATCCGGGCGGCGTTGGGTGTCGCCGGTGCGGGGGGCCGCACCAGCGTAGTGATGAGTATCGATGCCAGGATGCCGATGCCCACACCGGTGGGCACCCATGGCATCCAGTGGCCCGCCTGGGGGAAGATCCTCGTCATCGCCGCGTCAGCCTAGCGATTTGCATGGCGCCACCACAAACCTTCGACGGAACGGATGTCCCCCCGGTCGGGTGTCCCCGGCTTCAGACCGGACGTACCGGACGGGGTGCGCGTTCGCTCATCGGTCCGACTCGTCGATCCATTCCAGGTCCACGAACAGGTGGGGTTGCGCAGGCACGAACGCCGCCTCCAGAAGCGCGTTCTCCCGAGCCGCCTCGACGAACTCCGACCACGGCGCGCGCCGGTCGAGCTCTTGACCCAGCGACTCGTGGCCCTGCCAGAAGGTTCCGCGATCGGTCACCGAGAACAGCATGAAGTACAGGACGGCCTGCCCGTGGTCGGCAAGGTCGTTGACGAGGTCAGTCAGTGGACCCACCGGCCAAAGGCGATCCAGGGCACGGTCCGACACGCGTAACGACGCCGTCAACGGCGGCATGACTTCCTGTCGCGCCCCCAACTGGGTCAGAACGCGCCGGAGCGCCACCGCTTCACCGTCGTCGAGCCGGCCGTCGCCGAGCCGCAGTCGCCGGTAGGCCGCCTGCAAAGCCGGGACGGCGCCGCGAACACCGAGCTGCTCGATCGCCAACGCCGACCATTCCCGCACCGTGTCGTGCTCGCTGCTGAGCAAATCGATCAGAACCGGTCCGGCCGCGACGCCGCCGAGATGCTCGAAAGCCTCGATCGCGGACAACTGCCCGAACCGCTCCAACGACGGCACAGCAGCGGCCAGCGGCTGGACCACCTCGGGCCCTATCGAGATCAAAGCGGCCTTCGCGTCCTCGGCGACCGCCGTCGAGTCGTCGTCCAACAGCCCGATCAGCCGCGCGATCTCCGCATCCACGACCGCGAAGTCTGCCGGACCACGCCAGGCCCGGACCAGCGATATTTACCATCCTCCCCTCCCTCCGGGCCGCCGCGCGAGACCGTCCACTATGGACGTCAGCGGAGGGCGATCACGTCATAGGCCTCCAGACGGTCGACGGTCACCGTGAGGCGGCCGTTGCGGCACGTGGTCGTCGCGCGGCGCGGACCGTCGGGGGAGAACACCCGCACCGCGCGCGGGCAGGACGGCAGCGCCGCGGAGACGACGACGTTCGACCACGGGACCGGTGCGCCGGCGTAGCGGTGGTTGACCAGGTGGATCGTGCGGCCGTGCCGGTTGTGCAGCAGGGTCGCCGCGATCTTCGGGGTGTCGACGCGCACCGCCTGCGGGGCGTGGCTGTTGCCGCGGAACAGGTCCGCGTGCGCGCGGTAGAAGCCGCTGTAGCGGGTCAGGAAGCCCAGCATCCCCTGTTCCTGCGCGGTCGGGCTGCCCACGGTGTCCTTGAGGTGGAACGCCGGGAAGAGGCCGTTCGCGTACGCCTCCGCGCCGAAGATCCGCCAGTAGTCCCGTTGCTCGCCGGGCGGCAGGTTCAGGTAGTTCGTCATCATCTCGTTGGGCCAGTCGATGAAGACCGCCACCGGCACGTCGCCGGCGATCTCGCGGCTGCGTTCCTTGAGATAGCGGTAGTTCGGGCCCAGCGACTTGGCGCCGTTGAGATGGCCGTCGCGCACCGGCACGTAGTCGGCGCCCTTCCAGTCCGGCGTCTGCTCGTCCGGGTTCCACGGGTACATGCCGACGCTGTTGAAGTCGACGTACGGCCACAGGCCGTTGGAGCTGATCAGGAGGCGCCTGCCCCGGGAGGCCGCGTATCCGCGCAGGCGGTCCACCAGTTCCTTCCAGTACCGGCGGACGTACGTGCCCGTGAACGTCGTGTCGCCGGCGTACAACCGGTTCGGCACGACGCGGCCCCACTCGGCGGCGAGCGGGTTCGCGGCGTTGAGCGGGTCGGTCTGCCAGCCGCCGGCCCGCAGATAGGCGCGGTAGTCGAACGGCACGTCGGGGCGCGGGACGTTCGGCCCGGTCATGCCGAAGCGGGCCTGCCAGTCGGCGGGCGTGAACGCCGGATACTTCGCCAGCAGGTAGCGGTTGAAGTCGGCGAGCGTGTAGTCGTCGAAGCCCTCGTTGCCGTTGAACCCGTACTTCTGGCCGCCGCTGAAGCCGCCGTTCACCTCGTCGAGGTTGATGCCGTCGACGCCGCCGTCGATCTGGATCCGCGCCCAGGCGAGGAGGTGTTCGCGGTAGGCGGGGTTGAACAGGTTGCCGCGCCGCACGGGCTCCCCGAAGCCGAACTCGTCGTGCGGCACGGGCACGTTCTCGGCGTCCCTGGTGGACATGTCGTCGTAGATCGCCTCCGTGGCGAAGTCGCGCGGGAAGATGACGCTGGCGGTGCCGCTGCCCATGAAGGTCGTTCCCTGGGCGTGGTAGCGGGGAATCTGCGCGAAGTTGTAGTCGGCCGCCTCGTCGCCGGCCGTCGACCACTTGCCGATCGCGCGGATGGTCACGTCCGGTTTGAGCGTGTACACCTGCGGGTCCTCGTCGCCCACGTCGGACTGGCTGAACCCGTACACGACGAAGTCCCGGGGAGTCGACGGCGCGGCGATCGCGGGGACGGGCGCGACGAGTGCGAGCGCCACCGCACCCACCGTCCACAGTGGAGTCCCCATCAGAACGTGTACGGCATGTGCTTCACGCCGTTGATGAAGTTGGAGTACAGGTACACCGGCTCGCCGCCCTCGATGGTCGGGATGCGCCGCAGCAGGACGCACAGCATCTCGGTGATCTCCAGCCGGGCCAGGTGGGCGCCGAGGCAGAAGTGCGGGCCGGCCGCGCCGAACCCGAGGTGCGGATTGGGGCTGCGGGTGATGTCGAACCGGTACGGGTCGGTGAAGACCGCCTCGTCGACGTTGGCGGAGTTGTAGAAGAGCACCACCTTGTCGCCCTCGCGGTACTGCTGGCCGTTCAGCTCGTGATCCTGGGTCAGCTTGCGGCGCATGAAGATGACCGGCGAGGTGACCCGCACGATCTCCTCGACGGCGCCCGGGGCCAGGGTGTCGAGGTCGGAGGTGAGCAGCGCGCGCTGGTCGGGGTTGACGGTGAGCAGGCGCAGCCCGGCCGTGATCGAGTGGCGCGTGGTCTCGTTGCCGGCGACGAGCAGCAGGATGAAGAAGGAGCCGAGTTCCTGCAGGGTGAGGCGTTCGCCGTCGACGTTGGCGTGCACCAGGGCGCTGGTCAGGTCGTCGGTGGGCGCCCGCTCGCGGCGCACCGCGATGTCCTGGACGAGCTGCTGCAGCTGCATGCCGGCGTTGAGCAGCATCATGCCGGTCTCGGCCAGGTCGGCGCTGCCGTACTCGGGGTCGAAGCCGCCCAGGATCGTGTTGGAGTGCTCGAGCACGAACCCGTACTCCGACTCGGGCAGCCCCATCAGGTCGCAGATGATTTTCAACGGGAGGCGGGCGGCGGCCGTCGTCACGAAGTCGCCGCCCGGCCCGGCGGCGAGCAGTTCCTCGGTGATCTGCTCGGCGACGGTGCGCACGTTGCCGGTCAGCTGGGCGACGGTCGCCGGCGTGAACGCCCGGTTGACGATCCGCCGCAGCCGGGCGTGCCGCGGGTCGTCCATATTGATCATCGAACCGAAGTACTCGGCGAAGTCCTCCGGCAGGTCCGGGACGCTGATCGCCCCGCCCCGGCCGGAGGCGAACACCTTCGGGTTGCGGCTGGCCGCCACGACGTCGGCGTGGTGCACCAGCGCGTAGTACCCCGGCCCCTTCGGCGCGAACGGCACCTCCGGCTCCTCGTAGAAGACCGGCGCGTCAAGTGCGCGCAGCTGCCGGAAGGCGCGTTCGCGCTGATCGTGGGGGAGCGCCCAGAACGCCCTATCCGATAGATCAAAGTCGATGACGGTCATGCCGCCATCATCAGCCGGGCGCACACGCCAGGTCAACGGACCGTCACGGCCAGCTTCCCGAACGCCACCCGGTCGCGTGGGAGGCCCGGTCGATGACCGGCCGCGCCGTGCAAGCGTTCAGTAGCGCCGCGCGAACTATTCCCTAGGCGGTGTCGGGACGGTCGAAGAAGGCGAGTTGGGCGCGTTTGCCGTTCACGTCGACCTGCTCGCCGAACTCGTAGCCGCTGCGGCGCCACCGGCGCAGCGCGCGTTCGTTGCGCACGTCCGGCTCGATGACGATCCGCCGCCGCGACGGCACCGCGAAGACGAACCGGTGCAGCGCGCCGGTGAGCGCACCGGTGAAGCCCGCGACCGGTGCGCCCTCCGGCGGCGCGAGGAACAGGTGGATGCCGAAGTCGCCGTCCCGCACCGGATACACCTCGCCGACCGGGTCGTGCTCCGGTTCGTACGTCTGGAAGATGCCGACCGGCCGCCCGTCGACCCGCATCAGGTAGGCGTGGTGCGAGGGCAGGTCGGCGATGTAGTCGTAGATCTCGCCGACGTACTCGCGGGTGTGCTCCGTCATGCCCCAGAACTCCGCGCGCGGCTGCGTGACCCAGCCGTACACCAGGTCCAGATGCAGTTGCGACACAAGGGGTTCGAGGCGGAAGGTGCCGAGCCCGGCGACCCGTTCCTCGTACGTCACCGTCCACGGCCGCACCACGGGCAGCAGCTCGCCGGCCGTCCACAGTGGAGTCTGGTCGGCGAAGTGCGGGTCGTCGGGACGGCCGGAGGCGCCGAAGGGCACCACCCACTCGCTGGGCGTGCCGTCGAGGCGCCACACGTAGCGGGCCACCGGGCCGCGCCAGCAGGCGTCGGAGACGCCGGGCACGCTGGTGGTCGACAGGACGCAGGCCTCGTCGCCGGAGACCGGCACCGGGTGCGGCAGCCCGGGGGCGTCGTGCGGCGTGCGCACCGGCGCCAACACGTGCGTCGCACCCCACTCACCCGCCTCCGTCACCTCGTCGAGGGCGGCCGCGGCGAGCTCCTCCAGGTCCTTCGCGAGCGCGGGCAGGACATGGGCATTGGCGACGACGCCGTCGAGCGCGAGGCCGACCCGCACTCCCGGATGCAGCCACGGATCGAAGACCCGGTCGAACGACTTCGCGGCCCGCAGCGGCACCAATGCGGAGTGGGATGCGACGCGCCGCGCGAAGGCGTTGCGCCACAAGGCGTACGCGCCCGCCTCGACACTGTCGGCGCGCAGCTGCCCGTCCCAGGCGAGCAGCCGGTCGCGGGTCGGCGAGGCGGGCAACCGGCGCAACAGTCCACTGAGGACGGTGGTGTCCAGGAGGGTGTCGGTGTGCACGGCGGTTGGTTCGGCGCCCGCGTCCAGGAGTTCGCGGATGCGGCGGGCGCGGTGCGGGGCGGCGAAGTCGACCCCCAGGTCGGCGGTGTCGCCCGGCCGCGCGTCGTTGGCGTTGACGCGGATGTGCTCGACCGCACCGCCGGGCGTGGGCGCGTATCCCCGCCACGCGTGGCGCTGCGCCCAGGCGGGCACGGGGGTGCGGCGGTTGGCGTCGTCGCGTTCCGGGACCAGGCCGGCCACCCGCCAGTGCGCGGCGCCGGCGGAGTCGACGACGAGCACGCTGTTGACCGGTTCGACCCAGTGCTCCAGCGCGGCGAGCACATCGCCGGCCGTCCTGGCGCGCAGCAGGGGGAGCAGGGCCTCGAAGCCGAGGCGTTCCTCGACCCGGCACGGCGTGCGCAGGCTGAGACCGGTGTCGATGACCGGCCCGCGCGCGGTCTGCACGATCTCGACCGGCACCGGATCGCCGTCGCGCACCTGGATAAGTTCACTGTGGACGGTCACCGGCTCCCAGCCGGACGCGCCGCGGGCCCGCCCGTCGACGATCTCCTCGACGTAGAGGTCCTGGTAGTCGGCCATCGCGTTGGTGATGGACCACGCCACCGAGCCGGCGTGCCCGAAGTGCGGCACTCCCGGGACCCCGGGAAAGGCGAACCCCACCACGTCGAACTCTGGACAGGCCAGGCCGACCTGCTGGTAGACCCCGGGCAGTTCGAGCACCCGGTGCGGGTCACCGGCGAGATACGGCCGCTCGCCGGCGACCCACGCGTTGCTGCCCGAGCCGGCCGGCGGCTCGCCGTGGAAGAGCGCGACCGCCTCCGTCCCCAGCGTGGTGCCCACGTGCGCGCGCCACAGCTTCTGCGTGAACGTCCCGAACAGGATGTGCTGCACCAGGAAGACGCCGAGCGGCGTCCACGGCCGCCAGGTCCCGGGTGCGCTGCCGGTCGCCGCGAACTCCGGCGCATCCGCCTCGCGCAGTCCCGCGTTCACACCGTCCACATAGGACGCGATCCAGCGGCGCGTGTCGGCGTCGAGGCGTTCGTAGCAGCGGCGTGCGGTGTCGTCGAGGCGCGCGCGCCGGGCGAACCGGTCCCAGGCGACCTCGCCGGCCCCGAGCCGCGCGGCGAGCGCCCCCTCGGAGCGCCACCGTTCGACCTCGATCTGCCAGGCGCGGTCGGTCGCCGCGTTGTGCCCCTGCGCGAAGGCCAGCTCGTCGGCGGTGTCGCCCCACAGGTACGGGATCCCGTTGACGTCCCGCCGGATGTCCGTGCTCATTGCTCCCCGCACAGTGTCGGTGCGGCGCCTGAGGCACCGCCTTCCCTCGTCACTCCGGTCGCTGCGCTCCCTGCGCTCCTCGGTCCAGGCGGCGCCGCGCCGCCCCGCCACGTGCTCATTGCTTGGCCAGCGGGTTGTCGATGTCGCCGGCGTAGATGAGCGAACCGGCCTGATCCGTCAGGTCCACCATCTGCAGGGTGTTGCGCAGCTGCAACCGGTTGAGGCACGAGTGGCGGAACGTGGGCCGGAAGAAGTCCAGCCGGTCGCGCAGCTCCGGGTGGTCGTTCCCGTGCTCGCGCACACACTCGCCGACGAGCCGCCAGAACTCCGCCTCCGGCAGCACGCCGTCGCCGTCGAGGATCCCGGCGAGGAAGCGCAGGAACCCGTCGAACACGTCGGTGAAGATGGCGAGCACCCGGAAGTCGTCGTCGACCGGCATGCGGATGCGCGCCACCGACTCCGGCAGCGGCCGGTCGTGGAACGCCACCACCTCCTCGCCGATGTCCTTCATGAACGCCCGCACCGGCACGTGCCCGGAGAGCACCAGGATGAGGTTCTCCCCGTGCGGCATGAACGCCACGTCGTGCGCGAGCAGGCAGTGCAGCACCGGGCGCAGGTAGGCGCGCAGGTACATGGCGACCCAGCGGTCGGCCGGCAGGCCGGAGGCCCTGATGAGCGCGGTCGCCAGGTGGGCTCCGGAGCGGTCCCGGTGCAGCAGGCTCGCCATCGTGGCGAGGCGTTCCCCGCCGGCCGTGCGCGGGACCGGGCTCTCCCGCCACAGCGCGGCCAGCATCCGGTTGAACGCCGACACCGGGGCCTTGCTGCGATGGTAGGCGTCGCCGGTGTAGCCGACCGAGGCCAGTTCGCGCAGCACGTCGAAGCCGCACTCGCGCAGGGTGCTGTCGCCGCGCACGAGGTCGGCGACCCAGTCGTTGATCGGCGGGGTGGCGCGCATGTACGCCGGCGAGAGGCCGCGCATGAAGCCCATGTTCTGGATGGAGAGCGCGGTCTTCACGTAGTGGCGTTCGGGGTGGTCCAGGTTGAAGAACGTGCGGATCGACTGCTGCGCTCGGTAGCGGTCCGGGCCCTCGCCGAGCGGCACGATCGCCCGGCGCGCCACGTCGGCCGCGAACGTCACCAGCACCTTGTGCTCGTACTGCCACGGGTGCACCGGCAGGTACCGGTACGCGGCCGGGTCGAGGTCCAGCGCCCGCAGGTCCTCGGCCCAGCGGGCGAGCGCGTCGGTGCCGAGTTCGGCGGCGTAGTGGGTGTGCTCGTCGACGCCCGCGCCGGCGGTGAAGTCGCTCAGGTCCCGCCGCACGGCGAGCCACACCAGCCGCACGGGACGGCCGGCCTCCGGCGCGTACGCCTCGTGGTCGGCGAGCCCGAAGCCGATCCGACCGTTGTTCGCCACGAACAGCGGATGCCCCTCGGTCATCCCGGCCTCGATCGTCTGGAAGTCGGCGTCCACCAGGTCCACAGTGGACTGCCGCTGATGCGTGTGCTTCCACGCCGAACCGGCGAGCGTGGCGCTGATCTCCTCCAGGTAGGTTCCGATGAGCTTTTCCGGGATGCCGAGCGTCGCACGGAGTTCGACCACCAGATCGAGAGCGTCCAGGGCCGTGGGCGAACCGTCGACCTCGCGCACGACGGACGCCGGGTCCAGCACCCAGTGCTCCAACGCGTAACGCGCGGCGCGGAAGCGGTACACCACCCGCCCGCCGTCGGTGTCGAGCCGGTAGCCGTCGCCGTCGGCGACCGGTGCGATCAGTCGCTCGTGGGTGAACTCCGCGATCGCCTTGCACACCAGGTGCCGGTGCGCGACCTCGATGGCGTCGGGACTGAGATGGGCCGGCGGTGTCACGGGCGGTCCTTTGCGGCGAAGTCGGCGCGGGTGCAGAAGGAGAGTCGGGCGACCTTGTCGTGCAGCTGTACGGGGCGGTCGACCACGAAGCCGACCTCCGCGTTCTTGCGCGCGATGGCCTCGTTGCGGATGTCCGGCTCGACGACGACCCGTTCGGCCTTCGGGTCCTCGAAGATGAAGCGCATCACGGCGCGCATGACGGCCGACGTGAGCCCGTGCCGGGGCGGGCCGTCCGGCGGGGCGACGAGCACGTGCATGCCCACGTCGCCGGGGAGCACGTCGTAGTGCGCGGCCAGTTCGCTGTGCGCCGGTTCGTAGGTCTCGGTGAGGAAAACCGGCAACCCGTCGAGGCTGCCGATCCAGGCGTGGTGGTGCGGGTCGGCGTCGATGCGCGCGTACTCGGCCCGCACCGCGGCCACGTCGGCGTCCGGCATGCCCCACCACACCGAACGCGGATGCGTGATCCAGGCGTGCAGCAGCTTGTCGTGCCGGTCGAGGTCGACCGGTTCGATGGTGAACCTCATCGCGCCGCCACCCGGTCGTCCACTGTGGACGCCTCCGCCGAGGCCGGCGGCAGCGCACCGAAGTGCTGGAAGGCGATCGAGCGTTCGATCGGGTACACCTCGCGGCCCAGCATCCCGGCGATGATCACCGAGTTGCGGTACGGCCCCCAGCCGAGGTCCGGGGCGGTGAGCGTGTGCGTGTGCTCCTCGGCGTTCTGCACGAAGATGCCGGCGCCGGTGACGTCGACCGCGTAGCCCTCGGACACGTCGTAGCGGCCGGCGGCGTCCCAGCGGATCCGGTCGCGCACCGGGTCCAGGAAGTCCGGCGTGCGGGGGCGGTAGCCGGTCGCGAAGACCAGGCCGTGCGCGGTGGTGCGCGACGTGGTGCCCTGTTCGTCGTGGCGCAGCGCCAGCGTGTAGCGGCGGTCCGCCGGATCCCAGGTGACCGAGTCGACCTCGGTGTTGGTCAGCAGCGTCGTCGGCACCGGGCCGGCGAGGTCCTTCTGGTACAGCGTGTCGTAGATGGTGTCGACCAGGTCGCCGCTGATGCCCTTGTACAGGTTGCGCTGCTCGCGGTTGAGCCGGTCGCGGCGTTCGGCCGGCAGCGCGTGGAAGTAGCGCACGTAGTCCGGCGAGGTCATCTCGAGCGTGAGCTTCGTGTACTCCATCGGGAAGAACCGGGGGGAACGGGTGATCCAGCTCAGGTGGTAGCCGGCGCTGTCGATGTCGTTCAACAGATCGAGATACACCTCGGCGGCGCTCTGCCCGCTCCCGACGACGGTGACCGAGTCGAGCGCCTGGAGGTTTTCCTTGTGCGACAGGTAGTCCGCGCTGTGGATGGCCGGGCCGGCGAGGCCCCGCGCCGCCGGCGGCAGGAACGGCGCCGTGCCGATGCCGAGCACGATCCGCCGGGCGCGGTACGTCTCGGGTGTGCCGGCGCGCACCGCGTGCACGACGTACTCGTCGCGGGCGGCGTCGTGCTCGACCCGTTCGACCCGGGTGCCGAAGCGGATGCTGGACAGCTGCTGCGCGGCCCAGCGGCAGTAGGCGTCGTACTCCGCGCGCAGCGGGTAGAAGCTCTCCCGGATGTAGAACCGGTACAGCCGGCCGGTCTGCTTCAGGTAGTTCAGGAACGAGAAGCGCGACGTGGGGTCGGCCATGGTGACCAGGTCGGCCAGGAACGGCACCTGGATCGTGACCCCGTCGATCATCAGCCCGGGGTGCCACGCGAACTCGTCGCGCTGCTCCAGGAAGACGCCGTCGAGGTCGGCGACCGGCTCGGTGAGGCACGCGAGGCCGAGGTTGAACGGCCCCACCCCGATGCCGACGAAGTCATACGTTCGCATCGGCCGGCACCTCCGGGTGGTCCCACTCGGCGTCCAGGATCTCGATGCCGGCCTCGCGGATGAGGTCCAGCACGAGGGCCAGGTGCGCGGTGGTGGTGTTCGGATTGAGCAGCGTGAACTTGAGCCAGTGGTGGCCGCCGAGCGTGGTCCCGGCGACGATCGCGGCACCGCGCGCGAACAGCCGCCCGCGCAGCATCGGCATGAGCCGGTCGCAGCTGGCGGCGTCCAGCCACTCCGGCCGGTACCGGAACAGCACCGTGCTCAGCGTGGGCGCGGCGGCGACCTCGAAGTCGGGATCGTCGGCGAGCATCCCATGGGCCTCGACGGCGAGGTCCATGACGGCGTCGAACATCCGCCCGAGTTCGTCGGCGCCCATGCTGCGCAACGTCATCCACAGCTTCAGTGCGTCGAACCGGCGCGTCGTCTGCAGGCTCTTGTCGACCTGGTTCGGGAACGCGGCCGTCTTCGGGTTGAGGTAGTCGGCGTGCACGGAGACGCGGCGCATCGTCGCCCCGCGGCGCACGACGATCGCGCTGCAGCTCACCGGCTGGAAGAAGCTCTTGTGGTAGTCGACCGTGACCGAGTCGGCCCGTTCGATGCCGTCGATGAGGTGCCGGCGGGTCGGCGAGATGAGCAGCCCGCAGCCGTACGCGGCGTCGACGTGCAGCCAGACGCCGCGGCGCGTGCAGAGTTCGCCGATCGGCTCCAGCGGGTCGATGCAGCCGAGGTCGGTGGTGCCGGCGGTGGCGACGACGGCCATCGCGACGAGTCCCGACGCGCGAACGTCGTCGATCGCGCGGGCCAGCGCGGCGGGGTCCATCCGGCCGGTGCCGTCGGTGGCGACCGGCACGACCGCGTCGGCGGCGAGCCCGAGCAGGCCGGCCGACTTGCCGACGCTGAAGTGGCTCTCGGTCGTGGCGAGGATCCGCAGCTTCGCCAGGGCCTCGGTGCGCGCGTCGGCGATCCCGTCGGTGGCCGTGTCGATGGCCTCCTCGCGGGCGAGCAGCAGCCCGTGCAGGTTGGACTGGGTGCCGCCGCTGGTGAAGACCCCGTCGGCCCCGGCCCCGAACCCGATCCGCGCGGCGGTCCAGTCGATCAGCCGGCGTTCGATGAGGGTGGCGGTGGTGCTCTGGTCGTACGTGTCCACGGAGGAGTTGACCGCCGCGAGCAGCACCTCGGCGCTGAGCGCGGGGAGCGCCACGGGGCAGTTCAGGTGCGCCACGTAGGTCGGCTCGTGGAACCAGATCGCGTGATCCAGGTACAGGTCGGCGACTTCCCGGAGGGCGGCGGCGGTGTCGCCCAGGGGTGCGTCGAGATCGATGTCGTTGACCATGGCCTGCAGCTGTGGCAGCGTCGCGCCGGAGAACGGCTGACGCACGGAACGGATCCGCTCGCCGAGCGCGGCGGCCGCCTGGCCCACACCTGACAGGTAACCGTCCACCGTGGACCGTCCGAACAGGTGCGGGGACGAGGACCCCTCAAACACGCCGCCTCCACTAAAGGTAGCCTTACCTAACAAGGTGGAGGCTAGTGGGAGGGCGCGTGAAACGAAACTGGGAGGGCCTTGTTCTCAGGGCTTTCGGGGGGCGGGACTTCCGCCTGACGGTGCTCGAGCACACCGTCGTCAATGACCACTACCTGCGGATACGCGTTGATGGTGGCGGGTTGTTACGGGCCTGTGACATACATCCCACCATGTGGCTCCGGCTGTGGTTCGACAACGACGGCAAGGCCCATCAGCGGGCCTACACGCTCGTCGACCCCGACCCGGCCACCGGCCAGTTCTCGCTCGAGTTCGCCATGCACGACGGCTGCGCGGCGCGCTGGGTCCGCACCGCCCGGCCCGGCGACGTCATCGAGGCCACCCTGCAGGGCACCGGGTTCACCATGCCGGATCCCGCGCCGACCCACCTGTACCTCGTCGGCGACGCCGCGTCCGTGCCCGCGCTCAACAGCCTCTTCGACACCGCCCCGCAGACGCCGGCGACGGTGTGGCTGGAGTACCAGCACGACGGCGAGAAGGACCTGCCGCTGCGCGCCCGGCCGCACCACGCCGTCACCTGGGTGCCCCGGCGCGACGGCGGCCAGCACCTGGTGGACACCGTCTGCGGTGCGCTGTCCACCGCGGCGCCGGACGCGTTGTACTGGGCCTGCGTGGAGGCGCGCAGCACCCGGGCGATCGCCAAGCACCTGCGCAAGGGCCTCGGGCTCGACAAGCGCCGCGTCGTCACGCTCGGGTACTGGAACGCGTCGTGACCCTCGGCGCCCGCCGCCGGTGGGTGATCGGTGCGGCCCGTACGGAGATCTAGGAAGCGGGTCTCCACGGCAACGGGCGGACCAGCATCTGGTGCGGGCGCCAGCCCGGGAACGGGATCAGGTCGCCGACGTGCTCCCACTTGAGCATGCGCAACGCCCGCCAGACGGCGGTGTTGGTGTCGGCGACGGCCAGCGTGACCCGCTCCTCCGGTCGGGAGGCCAGCAGGTCGGAGAACATCCGCACGCCGACCTGCTGCCGCCGGTACTCCGGCAGCACGAACGCCTCGCAGACGGCGAAGGTGCGCCCGTCCCACTCGCGGACCAGTGCGGGGTCGGAGACCGAGGTGAGGTCGCGCCACCACAGGGTCTCCGCGGGTAACGGGCAGCCCATCACCGTGCCGATCGGGCGGTCGCCGTCGAGCGCGACCGCGGCGGCGAAGCCCGGTGCCTCGACCGTCCACTGTAGACGTTGCTCGGGGCTCGGGTCGGTGTGGTCGACCAGGTGCAGCTCGGCGGCGTGCACCTTGCGGTACACGTCGGCGAGCGCGTCGACGTCGACGCGGTCGGTGCGGACGACGCGTAGGTCGGAGGACATGAGAAGCGCTCCCTTCGGCAGTTTGGTAAGGCTAACCTAAGGGAGCATCAGAAGGGCGCGCCGCGCCGGTGCCGCCCCGGCTACGGCGCCGCGAGCAGAGCCTCGTAGGGCGCGACCGGGACCAGGTCGCCGACCAGCCGGGCCAGGTCGGCGTCCAGCGTGACGAACGCGTCCGCCTGCAGCCGGGTCACCGCCAGGTACTCCGCGTCGTAGGTGTCCGGGCGGCCCAGTTCGTCGGCGATCCGCCAGGCGTGCGCCTGCGACACCCGGTCGCCGAGCAGCCGGATGCGCAGCCCGCGCAGGTAGTCGAGCCGGCGGTCGGCCTCCTTCCTGGTCACCTCGCCGCGCCGCGCCTGCGCGTAGAGCAGCGCCAGCACCTGCGAACGCAGCAGCGTCGGCGCCACGAGCCGGTGCGCGTCCGGGATGGTGGCCTCCTCGCGGGCGAGCCGCAACGCCACGTCGGCACCGATGACGAACCGCATCCCCGGATCCTACGGCCGATAGGGTGTGCGCATGGCCGACGCCGACGACGTGCGCCGACTCGCGCTCGCGCTGCCCCACGTCACCGAGATCGACAGTGACGGCTTCGACTTCCGGGTCGGCAACAAGGGGTTCGTGTGGTCGTATCCCGAACGCCTGCCCGGCAAGCCGCGCGTCATCCGCACCGACGTCGCCGTGCTGTACGTGGGCGACGAGGCCGAGAAGCAGGCGCTGCTGCTCGGCGAGCCCGACCTGTTCTTCACCACACCCGGGTACGACGGCTTCCCGCTGGTGATGCTGCGGCTGCCGATGGTCGACGTCGCCCGCCTGACCGAACTGGTCACCGACGCGTGGCACATGCGCGCGCCGGCCGAGCTGCGCGACGCCTGAACGTCCACAGTGGAGGCTCAGGCCGCCGCACGTTCGATCGCCGCGGCGACCTCCTCGCCCGACCAGCCCTCGGCGGGGCGTTCCAGCCGCAGCACCGGCACCGTCCGGGCGAGCGCCGCCAGCCAGCGCAGGTACGCCTCCGGATGCAACGCCCGCAGGAACGGCCGGTACGTCTCGACCGCCAGCACGTGCGCGGCCGCGGCCCCGTCGAGGCGGTGCACCCGCGGCCGGTCGAGGCCGGGCACGGCGCGCAGCGCGACCACCAGGTCGAGCCGGTGTGAGCCGCCGGCCGGCTCCGTCACCGCGAACGCGTACTTCTGCTCGCCCGGCCAGGACAGCTCCCCGTCGGACGGGTCGTAGCCGAGGCGCCGGGCCGTCTCGGGCCACAGTCGCAGCCGCTTCCCGGTCGGCCGCACGACGGCGGCACCGGCACCCGGTTCGACGGCGGTGACGTCGTCGGTGACGATCGGGTGGCCACGCTCGGCGAGCAGGCCGACCGTGGTGGACTTGCCGACGCCGCGCGGCCCGGCCGTCGCCACCAGCCCGTCGCCGACGCGCACCGTCGAGGCGTGCAAAGCGAACGTGCCGCGCTGCGCCAGCACCAGCGCGGTGACCGTGCCGTGCAGAACGGTGTCCAGCACCGCCTGCGGCACGCCCTCGACCGGATCGACCACCACCCGCCGGCCGTCCCGGACGTGAAAGGCGCCGACGTCGGGTATCCGCACCAGTGCCTCCCGCGCGGTGGCCCGCAGCCACGGCGCGTCGACGGCGGGTGCCGGAACGTCGTCCGGCACCGCGCCGCGTTCCACCGACGCGTCGAGAACCTCGTGCCGCGCCGCGACCGTCAAGACAGGTCCACGCTGCTGCTGGGCACCGCGGTGTTGTCGGGGGTGTCGACGCCGCCGGCGGCCGTCGCGTCGGCGCGCAGTCGGGTCAGCGCCGGTGCCCGCCAGGTCCGGCGGGCCGGACGGCGTTCGTCCTCGTGCTGCTGCATGCGTTCTTCCACGTGAGATGCGGATTTCGGCGTGCTCAGTGCGGTCCGGCCAGCGCCGCGGGGCGTCGGGCGGCCGTTCGACGGGTGGCGTAGCCGTCGAACCAGCGCAGGTACCGGCTGAGGGCCAGGACCCGGGGGAGCAGGAAGGCGTGGGCGTCGCGGCAGGCGGCGTCGGCCGCCCGTTCCGGCGCGGGGGGCTCACGCACCAGCCGCGCGATGCGGTCCAGGTCCACCAGCGCGGCCGTCGTCGGGTGGCCCCGCGCCCGGGCCAGCTCCGCGGCGAGTTCGGCGTGGGCGTCGGCGATCCGGTCGAACCAGTCCGGCACCTGCGCACCGCGCGCCTTGCGCAGGCGGATCTCGTCGGGCAGCCGGCCGGCCATCGCCATGCGCAGCGCGCTCCGGCCGATGCCCCGGTGCCGGCGGGCCCAGGCCGGCTGGCGGGCGCACGCGGTCAGCAGTTCGACGTCGACGGTCGGGTCGGACTGCCACCAGCCGCCCCGGGCCTCGCGCACGGCGATGTTCTCGGCGGCCGACGCGACCGCGTCCAACTCGAACGTCGGGTAGCGGCGCGGGTGATGGCCGGCGGTGCCCGGGAACTGGCCGCGCAACGCCCGGTGCAGGCGCGGGTCGGCGACGATGTCCGGCCGCAGCCCGGAGCGCGCCAGCGTTCGGGTGATCAGGTCCGGCCGGCCGCGGGCCGCGGAGACCAACCGCCGCAGGGGCTGCGGGACCAGCTGCGGGACGACGTTCGTCCGCAGGAGCCGCGCGAGCGACCCGTCGCGGGCGGCCGCCCAGGCACGCGCCTCCCGCCAGGCCTCGACGGGGCGGCCGGCGCCGAGCAGCGCCACCAGCCAGCGCGGGTCGTCGGCGGAGAACGCGATGTTGCCGAGCGCGCCGGTGAGGAGGAGGGAGACGCCGTCGTCGGCGGCGCGCCGTTCGGCGACCCGGAGCCAGGTCATGTTGAGGGTGTTGCGCACGGGCGACGCCCCTGCGGCGAACCGGTCGGGGTCCCCGTCGACGACGGCCTCGCCCCGGCCGTCGACGAACGCGGGCACCAGGTTGGGATACCGCGCGGCGAGCACCCGCACCAGCCCGCTCTCGTCGGGCTCGAACCCGAAGGCGGGACCGCTCCAGCCCGGCGGCGGCACCGACGTGTAGGAGCGCACCGGTTCGGGCGCCAGCGCCCCGGCCGCGGTCGCGGCGACGGACGTCGAGTCGAGGCCGCCGCTGAGCAGCACGCCCACCGGCCCGCGCCGGCGACGCACGCGGGCCCGCACCGCCTCGTCCAGCGCGTCGCGCAGCTCTTCGGCGTGCTCGGCGGCGGAACCGTGCCGCACCGGCCGGTGCTCGAACGTCCAGTACGTCCGCTCGCGCACCCCGTCGGGCGTGATCCACAGCGCGGTGGCGCGCGGCACCGGCGACACGTCCCGGAACCAGCTGCGGCGCGTGCTCGCGACGAGTCCCAGGAACTCCTTCGCGCGCTCCAGGTCCGGCGCGACCGGCACGCCGTCGAACCCGGTGACGGCCACCGCGGTGCTGGCGAAGCAGACCCGGCCGCCATCGCGGTACACGTGCAGCGGCCGGGTGCCGAGATGGTCGCGCGCGACGAGGACACCGCCGCGGCGCCGGTCGGCGATCGCCCCGGCGAAGCCGCCGCGCAGTCGCTGCCAGCAGCGGTCGCCCCAGCGGAGGTAGGCGTGCAGGACGAGGTGCGCGTCGGCGAGGTTGCGGTCGTCGGGCAGGCCGAGCGCGCGGCACAGCGCGGGCCGGTTGGTCAGCACGGCGTCGGCGACCACCACGACGTCGCCGACGCTGGCGCACACCGGCTGGTCGTCGCCGTCGTCCTCGGGCACCCGCCGGCGCCGCGTCGCGCCGAGCGCCACCGCCGTCGCGCCGACCGGCCCGGCCCAGGTGCCCTCGCCGTCGCCGCCCAGGGGCGCGAGCAGGTCGAGCACGGGGCGCAGTTCGGCGGCGCGCACCGGTGCGCCGTCCGTACGGACGAGGCCGGCGACGGCGGTCACCGCGGCTCGCCCGAAGTTCGCATGCCGTAATCTTGACGCACGATTCGCGTTATATGTCAGGATTTAAGGGTGTTGTCTGACGAACAGCTTTCCCGCGCCGTGACCATCGTTCGCGCCGACGCGCCGCTGACCGCCGACGTCGGCGACGAACTGGTGATGCTGAGCCCCGAGCACGGCGAGTACTTCGGGCTCAACGCCGTCGGCACCAGGATCTGGGAGCTGATCGCCGAGCCCCGCGCGCTGAGCGAACTGTGCGCCCGACTCGCCGACGAGTTCGAGGTCGACGACGAGACCTGCCGGGCCGAGGTGCTGGAGTTCCTGCGACAGCTCGCGGAGGTGGACCTGGTGCGGGTCGGTCCGTGACGGCGGCGCCGGTGCGGCCGGCGTGGACGGTGCTCGGCATCCCGGTGACCGTCGGGCCCGCGCCGGAGCGGATCCCCGCGGCCGTCCACAGTGGACCGTTGTGCCGCGCCTGGGCCGACGGGTACCGGTTCCACCTGCCGACGGTCGGGCTCTTCTCGGTCGAACGGCATGACGGCGCCGTGGCGCTGACCGGCGACGCGGCGACCGGCAAGTCCGCGGTGGCCGGGGCGCTGGGCGTTCGGGGACACGCGGTGCTCGCCGACGGCGCGCTGCCGATCGCGCACACCACCACCGGACCCGTGGCGGAACCGGCCGACGACGGCGTGCAGCTGTGGCCGGACATCGCGCGGCGGCTGGGCCTCGGCGGCGGGGCGGTGATCCGGCCACGCCTGGCCAAGCGGCGGCACCGGTTCGCCGCCGCGCCGGCCGCGCCGCTGGGCGCCGTCGTGGTGCTGCGCCACGGCGGCGGAGCGCGGGACCCGGTCGCCCGGCCGATGAACGGGCCGGCCGCCGTGCGGGCCCTCGCGCACCTGACCGCCGGTCGGCCGCTCGTGCCGGCGTTCGGCGCGACGGCGGCACACTTCGCGTGGTGCACCCGCCTCGCGGCGGCCGTTCCGGTGCTCGAACTCCGCCGCGACCCGCTGCGCGACGATCTCACCGCGCTGGCCGACGCCGTCGCTTCCACCGTGCCAGGAATGTCCACAGTGGAGGGTCGATGAGCGTGGCCGCGCCGCACACCGTGTGGCTCGCCTCGTATCCGCGTTCGGGCAACACCTGGACGCGCGCCGTGCTCGACCGGTTGGCCCCGGACGGTCCCGCCGACGTCGATCTGCACGCGCTCGGCGGTGGGCCCATCGCGGGCAGCCGGATGGTGCTCGACCCGTATCTCGGCTTCCCCTCCAGCGACCTGCTGCCGTCGGAGGTCGACGCGGTGCGGCCGGCGTGCGAGGCCGCGTTCGACGCCGATCTGGACCGGCTGCGGTTCCGCAAGGCGCACGACGTCCTGTGCGGCGCGCCCGGCGGTGCTCCGGTCGTTCCCCCGAATGCCACCCGGGCCGCGATCTACCTGGTCCGGGACCCGCGCGACGTGGCGGTCTCCTGGGCCCACTTCTTCGGACGCCCGCTGGCCACGGCCGTGGCCGAACTGGCGGACCGCGACACGATCCTCGACTCCGGCGGCGACGGCATCACGGCCCAGGCCCGGCAGCGGCTCGGCACCTGGAGCTGACACGTCACGAGCTGGACGGCGCACGCTCCCTTCCCGGTGGCCGTGGTCCGCTACGAGGACCTGCACGCCGACCCGGTCGCCGGCTTCGCGCGGATGGCCGCGACGGCGGGACTCGCGACGACTCCCGACCGGGTCGCGGCGGCGGTGGCGGCGACCCGCTTCGCGCGGCTGCGGGGACTGGAGGCGGCGCACGGCTTCCCGGAACGCCCCGCGGCCGCCACGACCTTCTTCCGCCGCGGCGCCGTCGGCGGCTGGCGCGACGACCTCCCCGCCCACCTGGCCCGCCGGATCGAGCGCGCCCACGGCGAGGCGATGGCCGATCTCGGCTACCTCTGAAACCGATGCGGTCGGTCAGGCCGGCGGCTGGGGGAGTGCGGCGGACAGGCGGGGGGCGAGACTTCGGGCGTAGGTCCCCGTCAGGTGGTTGTTGTCGCGGTAGAACAGGACGCCGCCGATCACCGGCGCGCAGGGGTCGGCCGGGCAGACGGCGGCGGTGAGGTCCACCAGCGAGACGCCGTTCAGCCCGCGCGCCGCCTCGAGCTGCGCGGCCGCCGCGGCCCGGTTCGTCGCCCGGGCCCTGGGCGTGGCGCACCGGGTCAGCCGGTCCCGGTTGGCCGTGACGCACTCGGCGACGTTCGTGGCCATGACCGGGGTGTCCACCAGCACCGCGACCGGCAGCCCCGCGTCGGCCAGCTCGGACCAGGTGGGCCGCAGCCCGTCGACGAACAACGCCGGCGCCGGCACCGGCTCGCCGAACGCGAGCGGGTAACGGCCGCTGGTGGTGAGCACCGGGTCGGGCCGGTCGTCGCCGAGGAGCGCGGCGCGCACGTTCGCGCTCCACCGCCGGCAGTCCGGCTGGGCGCGCGGGCCCGGGACGGGAAACGTCTCCCCGGCGAACGGGCACGAGCCCTTCACGTACGTGACCACCCGCCACCGCCGCTGCGCCGCGACGGCGCGCACGGCGGGCAGCCACGCCGCGGCGTGCGAGTCGCCGACCAGCGCGACCGTGTACGTGCCGCGCGCCGAACCGAACTCGCAGCGCCGGCCGGCGGCAGGATCCGTTTCGCGCGGCGGGAGTAGAAGCGCAGCACGTCGATCCGTCCGGTGGTGGCCAGTTCGCCGACGAGGATGCCGGTGATGAGAAAGCCGGAGATGACGAAGAACAGGTCGACGCCGACGAATCCGCCGGGAAGCACCGCCACGCAGATGTGCGCGGTGACGACGACGATGAGCCCCACCCCGCGCAGGCCCTCGATGTCGCCGCGGAACGCCGTGGATGCTCGCACGGGACAAAGCCTAGGGCCAGATTTAGGACGTTATGTCAGAATTCTGGGATGCCTCGAACGCGCACCCTGCTCCTCGCCGGTGAGGCGGCGGTCGCGCTGACCGGCGCCACGCTCGCGGTCCGGTCGCTCGGCCAGCGGCGCCTGATGCGCACCCTGGGCCGGGCGACCCCGGCCGAGACGGAAGAGACCGTGCGGCCGGAGCGGGTCCGGCGGGCCCGACGCGTCGCGGGGATCGTGGACCGGGTGGCGGACCTGCTGCCGTGGCATCCCGTCTGCCTGCCCCGGGCGCTGGCGACCCGGGCACTGCTGCGCCGCCGGGGCATCGCGTGCGAACTCCACCTCGGCATCACCGGCACCGCCCCGCTGGCCGCGCACGCCTGGGTGACCGCCGGCGGCGCGGTGGTGCAGGGCGGCCCGATCGGTCACATCACCCCGCTCGCCACCCTGCGCCGGTAGGCCGGTGGCGCGGTGCCGGCATCGCGGCGGCCGTCTGAGCCCGCGCGTGCTCCTCCTCCGTCGTCGCTTCGGGCCGTTCGTCCCGTACCCGTTCGCCGCGACCGAACCCCAGCAGCACGGACGCGACGACGAAGGTGACGGCCGCGGCGATCACCACGCCGAGGATGACGCCGAACCAGCCGCCCTTCGGCGCCACCGCCAGGTACGCGAAGATGCTGCCGGGAGCCGGGGTCGCGACCAGGCCCGCGCCGGTGACCATGAACGTGCTCACGCCCGCGGCGCCGCCGGCGATCACGGCGAGGATCAGCCGCGGCTTCATGAGCACGTACGGGAAGTAGATCTCGTGGATCCCGCCGAGGAACTGGATGATCATCGCGGCCGGGACGGTGGGGCGCAGCGCGCGCGGGCCGAAGAAGAAGAACGCCAGCAGCAGCCCGAGCCCCGGACCGGGATTCGTCTCGAGCATGAACAGGATCGACTTGCCCTTCTCGGCCGCCTCGGCGGCACCCAGCGGCCCGAACACCCCGTGGTTGATGGCGTTGTTGAGGAACAGCACCTTGGCGGGCTCGACCACGATCGACACCAGGCCGAGCAGGTGGTTGTCGATCAGCCAGCTGACGCCCTGCTCGGCGCGGTCGGCGATCCAGGTGACCGCCGGACCGACGGCCCACCGGCCGAAGATCGCCGCCCCGCCGCCGATGATGCCGGCGCTGAAGTTGTCGACCAGCATCTCGAAGCCGGGCCGGATCCTGCCCTCGATCAGCCCGTCGAAGAGCTTGACCAGGTAGGCGGCGGCCGGACCCATGATCATCGCGCCGAGGAACATCGGCACCTCCGCGCCGACCACGACGCCGATCGTGGCCACGGCACCGACCACGCCGCCGCGCTGGCCGTGCACCAGTCGGCCGCCGGTGAATCCGATGAGGATCGGCAACAAATAGGTGATCATCGGGCCGACGAGTTCGGCGATGTCCGCGTTCGGGGTCCAGCCCTTGGGGATGAAGAACGCGGTGATCAAACCCCAGGCGATGAAGGCGCCGATGTTCGGCATGACCATGCCGGCCAGGTGCCCGCCGATTCGCTGGATGGTGACCTTGACTCCGGTGCCCTCGACCTGAGGCGTGTAGGAGGTGGCCATTAAAGACTCCTTCAATGCCGATCTTGACGTGAACCGTCAATTAAGAAATGCGGGCGCGGGATTCTTCGGCAGCTGCGGGAGTGCTGATTCCGGGGCCCTTTGAGACACCGATCCCAGCGCCGTACGACATAACGGCAATGGTTGGCCACGCAGTCGTCGGGTGGTGATTGTTGTCCAGTGGCACGGTGTCGTCAAGGATCTACTCGGCGCATGTTCAGGAGAAGTTGGATGAATCGATTCAGCTAAGATCGGCAATAGAAAACGTATGAGCCGAAATTCCGCCGAGCCTCTATGGCGCGCGGGCTTCCGGTGCTAAACCATTCCTATGTTCCCCGGCGGCGTGACGCCCGTAGTCCAACTTGTGGCGATAATCCGGAGCCTGCCGGCGAGGAAAGCGGCCGACCTCCTCATGGCGTTGCCCGTGGAGAAGCAGCTTTCCGTCGTCGCGGCACTCGAGCCCGACGAGTTGGCCGGCGTCCTGATTCCCATGCGGCCCGACATTCGTCAACGAATCCTCGCCACCCTGTCCGCGGACAGGCTGCTCGTCGTCATCGGGAAAGTGCCGGCGGATCGCGCGGCCGAGCTGCTGCCGATGGTGCCGCCCGAGCGGCTGGCCCCGCTGGTCGCCGGCCTCGCGGACGAGACGCTGTTCGCCCTGCTCCGGCAGCTCCCCGCCGATGTGCAGCAGCGGGTGTGGACCGCGATCCCGCGCGAGCGCGGACAATCGATAGTGTCGTTGGCGTACCAGCTGGATGTCCGGGCCGCGCTGCGTCGGAGCAACGCCGATGTGGTGGTGCCGACCGGCGCCCCGCGCGGAATCCTGGTCGCCACCATTGTCGGCAAGCACATCGCCGTGGCGACGATCGTCGGCGACGACGGATGGACGGCGGTGCACGACGCCAAGGAAGCGGCGCACCGACTGCGCACGGTCGGCGCGCTCGCCGTCGTCGATCGGGCGCCGGCCGACGAGGTCGCGGACCACTGCCGGACGATGGACTGGATCGACATCGTGACGTGGAGCGGCGCGCACGACGACCATTACCTCAAGCGGTCGATGGTCGCCGTGCTGAGCTGACGGCGGGGGCCGGCGACGTTCACCGCCGCAGCGGCACCCTTGCCCAGTTCGTGTCCGAGGCGAGGTAGAAGCTCGGGTACGACGGCTGGTTGTAGGTCGTCTGCTGACGCGCCACCTCGACCCGGTACTGGGGGTCGTGCATGAGCGTGTACAGCTTGTGGTTCGTCACCTCGGTGCTGAGGTGGATCCGGATCGCCGTGCTGTCGGCGGTGCGTAGCAGCAGTTCCTCGCGCCAGTCGCCGAAGATGTCGGCCACCAGGCTCGGGTTGCCCTTGGTGCCGTTGTTGGCGAGGGTGCCGGTGGCGCTCAGCAGGGTGCCGCGCCGCCAGTCGTCGACCGTCGGCGTCGCCTCGAGGTTGCCGTTGACGATCTGCGTGGTCAGGTCGGCTCCCCAGCGGATGCTCATGTTGGTGCCCGGGATCGGGCCCGGGGTCACCACGCCCTCGGCGCTGTACAGGCCGAGCGAGTCCGAGCCGCCGGGCAGGCTGGCCCAGCCCTCGATGCCGGGCGTCTCCGGCAGCACGTCGCCGATCATGCCGCGCCCGGTGTCCCGCCCGGAGTAGACGCCGAAGAGCACCTCGCCGGTCCGCGCGTCGCGCATCGACATGCCGTACGGCGCGAAGGTGGCGCCCTCGTGCACGGCGAAGATCTCCGGGCCCGGCCGGTCCGGGTCGATGTCCGTGACGTGCATGGCGTCGCCGTGCCCGAGGCGGACGTTCTGGCCGGGTGCGGCGCTGCCCTCCGGCAACGTCGCGAACGACGAGTACAGCAGGCTGCCGTCGTCGTCGATCGTCGCGGAGCCGTACACGATCTCCTGCCGGCCGTCGCCGTCCACGTCCGCGGCGCTCAGCGAGTGGAACCCTTGCGTGGTGAGCGTCCGGAACTCCGGATCGGTCCCGTCCCGCCCGTGCGGCGAGTCGTTGAACGGGTTCGTCATCGGGGCCCAGCCGCTGTCGACGTACCAGTGCTCGCGCAGCCGCCGGCCGTCCCAGTCGTAGGCGACGAGCGTGGTGCGCGTGTAGTAGCCGCGGGCGAAGACGGCGGACGGCCGCCTGCCGTCGAGGTACGCGACCCCGGCGAGGAACCGGTCGACCCGGTTGCCCGGCTCGATGCGGGCCATCGCGTAGTCGCCCCACATGAGCCCGTCGTCGTGCCGCCCCGGCTTGTACCGAACGGTCTGCAGCTCCCGCCCGGTCGCCCCCTCGAACACGGTCAGGTACTCCGGCCCGTCGACGACGAACCCCTCGAACAGGCGCAGCTGGTTGCGGGTGCTGCGGGCGGGCGCGTACACGTCGACGAAGTGGTTCGCCAGCGCCTCCGCGTCGGCACGGCTCAGCGGATACGGGTACCGCGGCGCTATCCCGAACGCCTGCTCCAGCGTCGCCGGCCAGTGCCCGGCCAGCACCTCCGGATGGCCGCTCCACCCCTGGAACATCGTCACCAGGTGCTCGAAGTACCCGGCCGCGCTGAGCCGGTAGTCGTCGGTGTGCCGGTAGCCGGCCCGCTCGTCCTCGCGGGGCATGGTGATGTAGCGCTCGGAGACGGCGTTCCCGTCGCGGCCGTAGCGCGTGATCTTCGTGCCCGGCGCCGTCTTGAACATCATCTCGGACCGGCCGTCGCCGTCGAAGTCGTACACCAGGAACTGCGTGTAGTGCGCGCCGGCGCGGACGTTCACGCCGAGGTCGATGCGGTACAGCTGGGTACCGTCCAGCTCGTAGGCGTCGACGTAGACGTTGCCGGTCCAGCCGACCTGCGAGACGTCCTTGGAGTTCGACGGGTCCCACTTGACGATGTACTCGTACTGCCCGTCGCCGTCCACGTCGCCGACGCTCATGTCGTTGGCGGAGTAGGTGTACGGGTCGCCCTTGGGCGTGACGCCGTCGGCGGGCTTGCGCAGCGGCAGGTCGTAGTGGCCGGCGCGCCAGGCCTTCACCGGCGCGCTGCGGCCGGTCTCCCGGCCGCGCACCAGCGACGCCACCCGGTAGGAGGCCGTCGCGCTGCCGCCCCGGTCGAGGAAGTTCGTGCTGTCGGTGACGGTGCCGATGCGCCGGCCGTCGCGGTAGACGGCGAAGTCGACGCCGGTGAGGCCGGTCGCGGAGTGGCCGGTCGCCTCGGTGCCGAGCAGGCGCCAGCTGAGGAAGACGCCGTCGGTTGTCCGCGCGGCGACGAGGCCGCGGTCGAGGCGTTCCAGGGCGACGCCGTGCCGTCCCTCGGGCGCGGCGGGAGCGGCGGAGGCCGGCAGCGCGGGTAGCAGTAACACCAGGCCACAGGCCGTGGCGCGGAAGATCCGGGATCTCATGGCGGGGAGACTCCTCGGCGAAGCGGGGTGGGGAGTGAAACGTTGCAATCGCGTGAAGGCTATGAATACGTCCACCCGAAGTCAAGGGAAAGCGCTTACCGCGCGGGTTTTCGACGGGAAGCAAGCGCAGGATCAAGAGCGTCATTGCGTCGGTCCGCCGGGCGCACGACCGCTGCTCCCGCCGGGTCGCTTCGCTCCACGTCCGCGTGCCGCCCCTGGCGGCCGCGCGCACGGCGGCGGTCGGGGATCGGGCCGCCGGAGGCGCCGCGACTGGGCGCGGGCGTGGAAGCGTAGGCCCGTAGGGGCCAGTGGTGCGGCCCGGGAGGCGACGGTCGCGCCCCCGGCGGGCCCGCGAAATGAAGCTCTACAAGTCTTTCAATGCCGCGCGGAGGATGGCGGGAGTGTCGTCGGGGTGTTCGGCTTCGATGAAGAGTTTGGCGACGGCGGCGCTGTAGCGGTCGACGTCCTCGCGCTTGTCGAGGTACTGCGCGGTGGTGAGCTGCTCGATGTAGACGGTGTCCGGGATGTCCGCGAGCGGGAAGCGCAGGATGGTGAACGCCCCGCCGGCCGCGGCGTGCCCGCCCTTGTGGAACGGCAGCACCTGCAACCGGATCCCCGGATGGTCGCACAGCTCGATCAGTGCGGCGATCTGCTCGCGCAGCACCGCGGTGCCACCGATCGGCCGCCGCAGGACGGCCTCGTCGAGCACGGCCCACAGGCGCGGCTTGTGCGGCCGGTCCAGGATCTGCTTGCGGCGCATCCGCAGCTCGACGCGGCGGGTCAACTCGGTGGTGTCGGCCTGGCCGTGCCCGAGCATGATCACGGCGCGGGCGTACGCCTCGGTCTGCAGCAGTCCCGGCACGAACTGCACCTCGTAGGTGCGCATCAGCGACGCCGCTTCCTCCAGGCCCAGGTACATCTGGAACCACTGGGCGAGCAGGTCGTTGTACGGCTGCCACCACCCGGGCGCGTTGGCCTCCCGGGTGAGGGCGAGCAGCCGGTCGTGCTCCCGCTGGTCGGCGACGCCGTACAGCAGCAGCAGGTCGGTGACGTCGCGTTCCTTGAACCCGACGCGGCCCAGCTCCATGCGGCTGATCTTCGATTCGGAACCGCGGATCGTGTAGCCCGCCTTCTCGCGGGTGATGCCCTTCGACTCGCGCAGGCTGCGTAACCGCGCGCCGAGTTGCATCCGGCGCACGATCGGCCCACCGCCGTCCTCGGGTTGAGCGGTGCTCACGCATGTGCCTTTCGAAGCTGTTCCCTCGCGGGTCCGCTACGGCTTGCGACCCACCGCACCGTACTGGTCGATCTCGTGCATCTCGACCTCCGGCCGCCACTTGGTGACCGGGCCCAGCCCGGGCTCGACCAGTTCGAGGCCCTCGAAGAACCGCGCCATCCGCTCCGGGCTGCGCAGGTGGTACTGGGGGACGGCGGAGAGGTTCCACAGCCGGGCCGCCTCGACCACCTCGGGTGAGAGGTCGGTGCCGTCGTACATCGCGAAGTAGCTGCCCGACGGGACGGCGTCGAGCAGGGAGCGCACGATGCCGAGCGCGGTCTCGTCCTCCTTGACGTGCCCGAGCACGCCCATGAACAGGATCGCGACCGGCTGCGAGAAGTCGAGCGTGCGCGCCGCCTCGGTGAGCACCGTCTTCGTGTCGTACAGGTCCGCGTCGACGTAGTCGGTGACGCCCTCGGGCGAACTGGTCAGCAGCGCCCGGGCGTGCACGAGCACCAGCGGGTCGTTGTCGACGTAGACGATCTTGCTGTCCGGCGCGACGGACTGCGCCACCTCGTGGGTGTTGTTGGCCGTCGGCAGCCCCGTGCCCACGTCGAGGAACTGCCGCACGCCCGCCTCGCCGGCCAGGTAGCGCACGACGCGGACCAGGAACTGGCGGCTCAGGCGCGCGTTTTCGGCGAGGGCCGGCTGGCCCACCAGGATCTGCTCGCCGACGGCGCGGTCCGCGGCGAAGTTGTCCTTCCCGCCGAGCAGGTAGTTCCAGATCCGTGCGGTCTGCGGGATGGAGGTGTCCAGCTTTGGCGCGTCCTGCTCGTCGTTCGCCACGTATGCGTCCTCTGTCCGGAGTGGAACGGTGCCGATATAGAACATCGAAAGCATAAACTGTCCGGGTGTCCGTTTCTCTCGGGTGATCGGTAGGACCCCGGGGACGCGTTCAGATGATCCGGTCCCACCGCGCGGAGGGTCCGGGGTCGACCGCGAAGTCGTAGCGCACACGCTCCCCGAGCGCTATGAGAGCAGCCGACGACGATCCGTAGTCCCGGCCGTCCGGCGCCCGCATCCGCAGGATCAACGCGCGCGGGTCGGTCGGGGCGAGCCCGTCGCCGGCCAGCAGTTCCACCCAGTCGTCCCGGCCGTCGGCCTTGCGCAGCAGCGGGAAGAAGTGCGGCACGAGCGGGTCCGACGCCGCGTCGAGGCCGTCGTTGACGACGATGTGGTCGCCGGGCGGGACCTCCCGGTCGAGGAGTTCCGTCCCGTCCCAGGACCACACCCGCAGGTCCGTGTCGGTCGCCAGGATCAGGTGGAACGCGTCATAGCGGGTCAGGTCCGCCGGCAACCGGCCGGTCAGCGCGGCCAGCGGGAGTTCGCCCCGGGAGGGACGCGGCGCGGGCGGCAACGGCCCGCCGTTGAGCACGGCCGCGACGGCGCGGCGCCCGGGGTCGAGCGCGAGCCAGGTGCCGCCGGCGATCCGGTCCCGCCCGCCGATGATCCCCGGCGCCTCCTGCGGCCAGTGCGCCGCGGGCGGGTCCCACGGCCGCCCGAGGAACTCGTCCCGCACGGCGGCGAGCAGCAGCGGACACGGCGTGCCGGGTCGGTGGCGGAGCAGCACGGTACACACGTGGATCGACGTTACGCCTAGGACACGCCTTAAGATCCGCGGGTGGAACGCGCCTGGATCGGCTCGACGGCCGTGGCCGCGGTGATCGGCGCCGTGGCCGGCGCCGCCGTGACGGCCGGGTCGGGCCCGGGTGCACTCGTGGCGGGGATCCTGGGCGGCGGCGTGCTCCTCGGCGCGGTCGAGGCGGTGGCGCGCCGGCGGCAGCGGCCGGACGAGGTCCCGCCGCTGTGGTCGCGGATCGCGACGAGTGCCGCGCTGGCGGCGCCCCTGGGGTGGCTGCTCGGGACGTTCGGGCTGGGGCCGCTGCTCGTCGGCCTGGTGAGCGGCGCCATCGCGGGCCTGCTCGGTATCCGGCCGCAGAAGGTGCTGCTCGGCCCGGTCGTGGGACTGGTCGTCGGCTGGGTGGCGGCCGACTATCCGGCGGCGCTCGTGGCCGCGTTCGCCGTCGGTGGCTTCCGGGTGATGTCCGCCGCGATCTTCCGCACGCCGCAGGTGGACCTGCTCGCGTACGAGGTCGACGCGGCCTCGTTGCCGTTCGTGGTGCCGCTGCCGGCCCGCACCGGCTACGTCGGCACCGGCTACGTGCGCGACCTCGCCGAGGTGCTGGGCGGGGAGTACACCGCCGACGCGGCGGACGTCGGCATCGTGGCGTCCCTCGACGAACTGGCCGGTCCCGACTTCGACCCGTCCGCCGTCGACCCGCGGATCCGGGAGTTCTACCAGCACACCACGCGGTTCACGCTGGACATCGTGCCGCGCTGGCGGCTGTGGGTGCGCCCGGGGTACCTGCTGTACCGCACGTTCGTGGCGCGGCCGCTCGGCCAGGCGAACGTGCCGATGAACCAGCGGGAGACCCAGCGCGGCGTGCGCAGCCGCATCGACACCATCGCGCACGCGCCGGACGGCGTCATCGCCGTGCGCGGCTGGATCCGCTCGTTCGTCGACACCGACGAACCCATCTACGTCGGCGTCTACACCACCTACCGGCACGACGGCCGGGGTTACGTGAGCGTCGGTTTCCCGCTGCCGCAGGCGAACTTCACCGCCACCCTGCGTCCCGTGGCGCGCCCGGACGGCGGCCTGACGCTCACCAGCAGCGGCGGCGGCCATCCCGGGCACTATCTGTCCTTTGTGGACGCCGACAGCGGACGGCTCACCACGCTCGCGGTCGCCGGTTTCGCCGAACGCCTCGACGTGTTCGTCGAGGCCGAGGGCATGAAAGCGGAGCACGCGTTCGCGCTGTTCGGGCTGCCGTTCCTCGTGTTGCACTACCGGATGCACCGGAAATGAGCCGCGCTGCAAGTCGGCGGCAAGTGGGCCGGTCCAGAGTGGGGCGTACGTCCCGGACCTGACCAGGAGTGATCGCCGTGCCCCTCACGACCCTGCCGTACGCCCAGGAAATGAACATGATCCACCGGGTGTTCCGGCGCGAGGCCGCGCAGCTGCGGGCCGCCGTCGCGGCGACCCCGGGCGGTGACGCCGTTCGGGCCGGGGTGGTGGCCGGTGTGATCCGCGAGTACGTCGGCGGGCTGGAGCACCACCACGCCACCGAGGACGCGATGATCTGGCCGCTGCTGCACGCCCGGGCGGGGGCCCGGGAGGACCTGGTCGAGCGCATGGAGGAGCAGCACCACGTGCTGGACGCGACGCTGGCCGTGGTGCTCGCGCACGCCGGCCGCTGGGCGCACGGCGCGCGGGCGGAGGACCGGGAGGCGCTGGTCGAGGCGTTCGACGAGCACGTGGCCGTGCTGGCCGAACACCTCGACGACGAGGAGAAGCTGGTGATGCCGATCGTCGAGGAGCACCTCACGCCCGACGAGTGGGAGGCGGTCGGCCGCCGCGGCCTGGAGAACGTGCCGAGGTCGCAGGTGTTCATCGCGCTCGGCGCGATCCTGGAGGACGCCACGCCGCAGGAGCGGGCCTACTTCCTGGCGAAGGTGCCGGCACCCGGCCGCCTCCTGTGGCACCTGATCGGGCGGCGCCAGTACCGCCGCTGGACCCGGCGGCTGCGCGGCGCCTGATCGCCGACGTCAGGGGGTGGGTGCCGTGCGGCCCGCCTCGTCCAGCCGCGCCATGATCTCCGGGGAGAGGTCCAGCTTCAGCGCCCCGAGGATCTCGTCCAGCTGCTCGACCGAGCTGGCCCCCGGGATCGGGATGACCTTCGGCTCGGACGCCAGCAGCCAGGCCAGCACCACCTGGTTGCGCGTCGCGCCGACCTCGTCGGCCACCTCGCCGAGCACGCGCAGGCGTTCGGTGTTGGCGGCGTGCGCGTACTCGGGCCGGGGCTGCCCGCCGCGCGCGTAGTACCCCTGCATCAGCGGCGAGTACGCGAACAGGTGGATGCCCTCCGTCGCCGCGTAGTCCAGCGTCTCCTCGGTGATCAGGTTGGACTGGCGCGGGGTGGGCAGCGGCAGCAGGTAGGTGTGCTGCTGCTGCAGGCACGAGTAGGTCGGCCGGTCGCCGGCGAGCGCGCGGGCGCGTTCCATCCGCCAGAGCGTGGTGTTGCTGCAGCCGAGCAGTCCCACGTCGCCCGATTCGGCGACCGAGGCCAGCGCGTCGACCGTCTCCGCCAGCGGCGTCTCCCGGTGGTCGATGTGCGCGTAGAACAGGTCGATGCGCTCCTTGCCCAGCTGGCGCAGGCTCGTCGCCAGGTCCTCGCGCACGTGCGCGGCGCCGAGTCCCTGCCAGTGTTCGGGGGACGGGTCGCCCGGCTTCAACGTGCGCGCGCCGACCTTGCTGGCGATCACCATCCGGTCGGTCACGCCGCGGGAACGCATCCAGCGGCCGAGGACCCGTTCGCTCTCGCCGGCGTCGCCGTGCCACTGGCCGTAGTTGTTGGCCGTGTCGAGGAACGTGCCGCCGGCCTCCAGGAACCGGTCCAGGATGGCGAACGACGTGCGTTCGTCGGTGCGGTAGCCGAACAGCATGGTGCCGAGGCAGATCTCACTCACGGTCAGGGTCGTGCGGCCGTCGCCGATGTGTCGCTGTCGCATGATCCATATCGTGCCGCGGCGATCGGTATGGCGTACGGTCCAATGCCGTGGCGGAAAACCAGGCCAATTTCTGGGTGGACCTCGAGGCGCAGCCGCCGGGGCCGCTGCACGCCCGCCTCAGCGGCGCCCTGCGCGCCGCGATCCGTTCCGGCACGCTGCCCGCCGGGAGCGCGCTGCCGCCGAGCCGCCTCCTCGCCGCCGACCTCGGATGTTCCCGGTGGACGGTGGTCGAGGTCTACCAACAGCTCGTGGCCGAGGGATACGCGACGTCGCGGGTCGGTTCCGGCACCCGCGTGGCCATCTCTCCCTCGGTCGAACGGGCCCGCGCCCGCCCGGCACCGGTACCCGCACCGGGCGGGATCGACCTGGCGCCGGGCCTGCCGGACCTGCGCGCGTTCCCGGTGGAGAAGTGGCTCGGTGCGATGCGCCGGGCGGCCGCCGCACTCCCGTACCACCGCTTCGGCCACCCCACCCCGGGCGGCGAACCGGCACTGCGGCACACGCTCGCCGACTACCTGGGGCGGGTGCGCGGCGCCGACGTCGACCCCGAGGACCTGACCGTCTGCGCCGGCGTCACCGACGGGGTCGTGCGGCTCTGCGGGGCGCTGCGCGCGGCCGGGCACGACAGCGTCGCCGTCGAGGACCCCGGCTGGACGCGGCTGCGCGAGGCGGTGGCCGCCACCGGGCTGCGGACCGTGGCGGTGCCGGTCGACGACGGGGGACTGCGGGTGGCGGCGCTCGAGCGCACCGGCGCGCGGGTCGTGGTGGTGAGCCCGGCGCACCAGTTCCCGACCGGCGTCGTCCTCGCCCCGCAACGCCGTGCCGCGCTGCTGGCCTGGGCGCGCCGCGTCGACGGGCTGATCGTGGAGGACGACTACGACGCGGAGTTCCGCTACGACCGCCGTCCCGTGGGTGCCGTGCAGGGCACCGATCCGCAGCGGGTGGCGCTCGCCGGTTCGCTCAGCAAGACGCTGTCGCCCGCGCTCGGCCTGGGTTGGCTGGTGACCCCGCGCCGGTGGACCGGTCCGATGCGGGCGCTGCCGCGGGCCGGCGCACCGGGCGTGTTGGATCAGCTGGCGCTGGCCGAGTTCCTCCGTTCCGGCGGATACGACAGGCAACTGCGCGCGGCCCGCAAGCGTTACCGCGCACGCCGCGACGCCCTCATCGCCGCCCTGGCACGCGATCACCGGGTGACCGGGGCGGCCGCCGGCCTGCACCTGCTGCTGTGGCCCGCCGGCGGCGGGGACGCGGCCGCGGTGGTGCGCCGCGCGGCGCGGGCCGGGCTGCGGATCGTGGCCGCGCGCCAGTACCGGGTGGACAACCGCGCGCTGGACGCCGCACTGGTGCTGGGCTACGGCAACCTCGCCGACCACGAACTGCCCGCGGCGGTGGCCCGGCTGACCGCGGCGTTGGACGCGCCCGGCGGCGCCGGCGGCCGGGACCGATAACGTGGGCGGCGGCCAGGTGTCCGACGGCGACCGATGGGAGCGCGCGTGAAGCAGGCGAGCAGGTTGAAGAGTGTCCGGTACGACATCCGCGGGCCGGTGCTGCGCCGGTCCCAGGAGCTCGAGAGCGCCGGTCACGCGATCCTCAAGCTGAGCATCGGCAACCCGGCGCCGTGGGGTCTGCACACGCCGGAGCCGATCGTCGCGGACATGGTGCACAACCTCACCGACGCGCAGGGGTACAGCGACGCGCGCGGGATCTACTCGGCGCGGGTCGCCGTCGCGCAGTACTACCAGACGCTCGGGGTGCAGGACGTCCAGCCGGACGACGTCCTGCTCGGCAACGGCGTCTCCGAACTGATCTGCATGTCGTTGCAGGCCCTGCTCGACCCCGGCGACGAGGTGCTGGTGCCGAGCCCCGACTATCCACTGTGGACGGGCGCGGTGTCGCTGTGCGGCGGCGAGGCGGTGCACTACCGCTGCGACGAGTCGCAGGGGTGGCAGCCGGACCTGGAGGACGTCGCCGCCCGGGTGACGCCGCAGACCCGCGCGCTGGTGATCATCAACCCGAACAACCCGACCGGCGCGGTGTACTCCCGCGAGACCCTGCTGGGCCTGCTGGAGGTCGCCCGGCGGCACGGGCTGCTGGTGCTGGCCGACGAGATCTACGACAAGATCGTGTACGACGACGCGAAGCACATCAGCGTCGCGTCCCTGGCGCCGGACCTGCTCGTGTTCAGCATGGGCGGCCTGTCGAAGACCCACCGGGCGGCCGGCTTCCGCTCCGGCTGGCTGGCGATCAGCGGGCCGTCGCACCGGGCCGCCGAGTACCTGGAGGGCCTGCAGCTCCTGGCGAACATGCGCCTGTGCCCGAACGTGCCCGGCCAGCACGCCATCCAGACCGCGCTCGGCGGCTACCAGAGCATCACCCGCCTGGTGCAGCCCGGCGGCCGGCTGTACGAACAGCGCCACCACGCCTGGGAGAAGCTCACCTCGATCCCGGGCGTCACCTGCGTCAAGCCGGATGGCGCGCTGTACCTCTTCGCCCGGCTCGACCCGGACCTGTACAAGATCCACGACGACGAGCAGCTGATCGTGGACCTGCTGGAGCAGCAGCACCTGCTGTTGTCCCACGGCACCGGGTTCAACCTGCCGACGCCCAACCACCTGCGGCTGGTGTTCCTGGCGCCGGTCGACGTGCTCGACGACGCGATCGAACGGCTGCGCCGCTTCCTCGAGACCTACAAGCAGTAGGCAGCGCCGACATTGACACTTGCGCCAACGAGTTTGTGATGCAAACCTGTTGGCATGACCACTGACGCGGTACCCGCCGGCGGTGACCCCCGCCGGCTGCTCTCCGACGTGCGCGCCCTCGCCCACCGGGTACGTCTGGACCAACGCATCACCTGGGTCGCGCTGCTGGTGCTGGCCGTGGTGACGTTCGTGGCGATCCCGATCGACGCGTACTCCCTGCACGCCGACTGCGGCAGCGCCGCCGACTGGATCACGCAACCGGACGGGCACCAGTCGTGCCACATCCACCGTGCGGGCGCGTTGGTCTACTGGCCGCCGGCACTGCTCCTGGCGTACGGGGCGATCGCCGTCTACGCCGTGCGGACCGCCCGGGCGCGGGGGCTGGGCGTCCGCGTGCTGCCCTACGTGCTCACCGGCGCGGCGCTGACCGTGGTGTTCGCCGCGGCGTGGCTGGGCTGGCGCGCCTACCTCGGCAGCCATCCGGTGCCGACCGAGCCGTTCCCGTACTGGGTGATGCTGCTGGACCGGCTGGTCGCGCCGGCGGGCACCATCGGGGTCGCGCTGCTGGTGCTGGCCCGGCTGGAACGCAACCTCCCGCTGCTGGTGTTCACCCTCGGCTACCTCGTGATCGTGCTGGTGCCGGTGGCCGCGCAGTGGCACCCGGCCTGGGGCTACAACTCGATCCTGGGCGGCTTCCTGCCGCAGCAGATCCTCAACGGCGTCGTGCTCCTGGCGGGCGCGGTGGGCTTCGCGGTGGCCCGCCGGCGGCAGCGATGACCGCCGAGGCCGACGCCCTGGACGCGCCGGACCCCCATCCGGTCACGGGGCTGGATGACGTGGTCCACCAGCGGGTCCGCCTGGGCATCCTGACCATCACGCACGAGGCGCGGCGGGTGGAGTTCGGCTACCTGCGCACCCGGCTGGAGCTGACCGCCGGCAACCTCTCCCAGCACGTCGCCGTGCTGGAGACCGCCGGCCTGGTCGAGGTCGAGAAGGGCTACGAGGGCAGGCGCGGCCGGACCTGGATCACGCTGACCGCTGCCGGCAGCACCGCCCTCGCCGAGGAGATCGGGCGGCTGAAGCTGCTCATCGCGCGGGTCGAGACCACCGACGCCCCGGGATGAGCGACGTCCCGGCACCCCGGCCGGCAAGGGAAACCGGTCGAGGTGCCGGGACGTGACGCGGCCTAACGGAAGCGGTGGCGCTGGATCAGGGCACCGGCGTGACAGTGCGGTCTCATCCCACGCTCACGCCCGAGCCCGGGGCGTACGTCGTCACGCCCGGCGGCAGCGCCTTGATCATGTCGATCTGGGCGCACGCCGGGCAGGCGTTGTAGCCCTCCTGCCGCTTCTTGTTCGCCTCCGCCTCGGCCTGCGCCTGCGCCACCTTCGCCTGCGCCTCGCTGACGCCCGCGTACGCGGCCTGCGCCTTCGTCACCGCCTCCTGCACCGGCCCGGGCAGCGTCACCCGCACCAGGTTGAAGCGGATCCCTTGCAGGAACGGGCCGCCGAGGTTGCGTTCGATGTCCGCGCCGAGACCGGCGTTGATGGCCGACTCGATGCGGGACACCGTCGCGTTCTGCCCCTCCGGGTTGGCGGCGGAGTTCTGCAGCAGCGCGCAACTGGAGACCAGTTCGGCGCAGGTGGCGGTGCCGATGTGGAAGCGGAGGGCGTTGTCGATGACCGGGCGAACCGCGCCGTCGAAGAAGGCGTTCCAACCGTCGACCCCCTCCCACGCGTACTTGAGGTCGTCGTTCCCGTAGCGGTACTGCCGCGTCCCGTATTTCTCGTCGAACGTCTTCAGCACGCCCGGGTCGAGGTTGAGCGTGAAGTACATCGTCGCCTCGATGCCCATCTCCACGCCGTCCTTGGAGGGCGAGCGGGCCAGGTCGATGCCGGGACGGCCGCCGCGCTGCGGGTCCGCGGTCATCGTGTAGTAGCGCTGCTGCGCCGGATACCGGTGCATGCTCGACCAGAGCCCGATCCAGGTGACCCCGGACGCCGGCTGGATCACCATGCGGATCCGGTTGTTGTCGAACATCCCGCCGTTGCGCACGACGGCCACCTCGCCGCCGCTCGTCTTGCCGAACCCGGCCCACATGCCCACGCTCGTCACCACGAACGCCAGCGCGACGGCCGCGACGATCCGGAACGTGCGCATCAGGCCGCCACCTTCTCCGCCTCGGGCGCGTCCTCGACGGGTGCCCGGGACGTCTCCGGCGCGAACCACAGGGCGATCCCCGTGATGACCAGCATCGCGCAGACGTACAGCGACACCGCGGTCGTGGAACCGGTCTCCTGCACCAGTTTCACCGCGACGATCGGGGCCAGCGCGCCGCCGAGGATGCCGGCGACCTGATAGCCCATCGACGCGCCGGAGTAGCGCAGGCGGGTGGAGAAGAGTTCGGCGACGAATGCCGCCTGCGGCCCGTACATCGCCGCGTGGGTGGCCAGCGCGACGACCACCGCGCCGATGATCACCAGCCGGTTGCCGGTGTCCAGCAACGGGAAGAAGACGAACGCCCACACCGCGGCGGCCGCCGCCCCGGCCGCGTAGACCGGCCGGCGCCCGACCCGGTCGGAGAGCCCGCCGAAGAACGGGATCAGCAGCAGCTGCAACCCCGACCCGACGAGAACCGCCGTGAGGGCCGCCTGCCGGGGGAGTCCCACGGTGCCGGTGACGTACGTGTACACGTACAGCGAGAACGTGTAGAACGCCACGTCGGTGCCGATCCGGGCGGCCATCGCGACGAGCAGCCCGCGCGGGTGCCTGCGCAGCACCTCGATGAGCGGCAGCCTGGCGGTGGCGCCGGCGGCCTTCATCTGCGCGAACTTCGGCGACTCGGTGACCGCCACCCGGATCCACAGCCCGACGAGCACGAGCACGCCCGACAGCAGGAACGGCACCCGCCAGCCCCACGCCTTGAACGCCGCGTCGCTCTGCACGGCGTTCATCACCCACAGGACGCCGGTGGCGAGCAGGTTCCCCGCCGGAACGCCCACCTGCGGCCACGCGGCGCTGCGCCCGCGGTTGTCCTCGCCGCTGTGCTCCAGCGACATCACGACGGCTCCGCCCCACTCGCCGCCGAGCCCGAGCCCCTGCAGGAACCGCAGCGCCACCAGCAGCACCGGCGCCGCCACGCCCCACTGCGCGTAGGTCGGCAGGACCCCGATGAGCATCGTCGCGGCGCCCATCAGCACGAGCGTCGCGACGAGCACTCCCCGCCGGCCGATCCGGTCCCCGAAGTGCCCGAAGACGATGCCGCCCAGCGGCCGCGCGACGAACGCCACCGCGTTGGTGGCGAAGGCGAGCAGCGTGGCGGTCACCGGGTCGAACGTGGGGAAGAACAGCGTGCCGAAGACCAGTGCCGCCGCCGAGGAGTACAGGAAGAAGTCGTACCACTCCAGTGACGTGCCGATGAGACTCGCGACGATGACCCGCCGCCTCGTGCCGACTGCCGACTCCGCCGTCATGACGCACCCCTCTCCCGAACGACCTCCACCGATTGCCACTTCGTTCTCAAAGTGTTTTGTTCAACAATGGTGTCCGTCAAGAGGGTGGGGTCAAGATTTTTCGATGGATCGCTAGTGCCGGTAGGCGGCGAGCAGCTGCGCCTCGGCCGCGTCGAGGTACGCGGTGAACGCCTTCTCCGCACCGGCCACGTCGCCGGCCAGCAGCAGTTCGTACAGCTGGCGGTTGGTCTTGCGGTACGGCTCGTGGAAGTCGTGCAGGTCGTCCATCACCACGAAGACCAGCCGCAGCTCGGCGAGCAGCCGGCGCACCACGTCGCGGGCCCGCCGGTTGTCGAGCAGCTCGACGACCGCCTGGTGGAACCGCATGTTCGCGCTGCCGACCGCCGTCCAGTCCTGCCGGGCGGCCGCCTCGTCGGCGCTGTCGACCGCCTCGCGGATCTCCTCGAGCGCGTGCCCGGGGGCGTTCGGCAGGTTGCGCACCGCCGCGAGCTCCAGCACCCGGCGCAGCGCGTAGATGTCGCGCAGGTCCTCGACCGTCAGCGTGCGCACGAAGACGCCGCGGCCGAACTCGTGCACCAGCACGCCCTCCTCGGCCAGCTGCCGGAACGCCTCGCGCAGGGTGTTGCGGGAGACGTTCAGCGCCTCGCTCAGCGCCTCCTCGGACAGCCGCTCACCGGGCCGGAAGACCCCCTCGGTGATGCGCTGGCGCAGCTTGGCCGCCAGCAGCTGCGAACGACTCCCGGCGGTCAGCGCCGCCCGGTCGGCCGACAGACGCTCGGCCCACGAACCGGAGCCGTCGGGCCGGCGGGCGCCGTTGTCGGCCATGCGCGCTCCCTCATGAGGTGGAGGATTGTTCCACAGGGTATCGCTAGGCTCCGGTCATGGACGAGTTGGCCGCGCTGCTCGACGGCCCCCGGGCGCGCAACGCCTTCCTGGTGCGCGCCGTCATGAGCCCGCCGTGGTCGATCCGCATCCAGGACGAGGCGGCGCTCGCGCTGGTGACCGTGGTGCGCGGCGACGCCTGGATCGCGCCCGACGACGGCTCCCCGCTGCGGGCCGGGCCCGGCGACGTCGTGCTCGCCCGCGGCCCCGCCCCGTACACGGTCGCCGACGACCCGGCCACGCCGCCGCACGTGGTGATCCATCCCGGCGACCGCTGCACCACCCCGGACGGGCGCAGTCTCAGCGCGGAGATGATGCTCGGCACCCGCACGTGGGGCAACGACCCCGACGGCGGCACCGTCATGCTCGTCGGCACGTACCACATGCGCGGCGAGGTGAGCCGCCGCCTGCTGGAGGCCCTGCCGGAGCTGCTCGTCCTGCCGGCGGCGGCGCTGGACAGCCCGCTGGTGCCGCTGCTGGCCGGCGAGGTCGCCCACGAGGCGCCCGGGCAGCAGGCCGTGCTCGACCGGCTGCTGGACCTCATGCTCATCACGGTGCTGCGCCGGTACTTCGAGCTGACCCCGGGGCCGAAGTGGTACCGGGCGCAGGGCGACCCGATCGTCGGGCGGGTGCTGCGCGTCATCCACGCCGAGCCGGAACGCCCCTGGACCGTCGCCGCGCTCGCCGCCCGGGCCGGTGTCTCCCGCGCCACGCTGGCCCGCCGCTTCACCGACCTCGTCGGCGAGCCGCCGATGACGTACCTGACCGGATGGCGGCTCGCGCTCGCCGCCGACCTGCTGCGCGAGCCGGGCGCCACCGTCGGCTCCGTGGCGCGCCGGGTCGGCTACGGGACGGCGTTCGCGCTCAGCGCGGCGTTCTCGCGGGAGTTCGGGATGAGCCCGCAGCAGCACCGGGAGGCGCTCGCCAGCGCGTAGTGCCGCCGACGCCGGAGGGGCTACGCGGAATCGCCGCCGTTGAACCGCAACAGGTTGCGCAGCGTCGGCGATGCGCCGACGACCCGGATCCGGCCGGGCGCGTGCGCGGCGGCCTGCACGATGATGCGCGTGGCGGCCAGGTCGGCGAAGGTCAGGCCGCTGAGGTCGACGACGAGCGGATCCGTCCCGGACGCGTCCTCGGCGAGGTGGTCGAGCACGGCCCGCAGCGCCTGCCGGTTGGACAGGTCGGCCTCGCCCTCCACCCGAACGCCGCGCGGCGTCCCGGTGCGCAGCATGCGCAACCCGTTGGGGGCGGGCGTGTCCGGGCCCGCGGTCGTCGGGTGCGCCCACTCGATCCGGTACCGCGTGCGCGTGTCGAACAGCCGCCGGTCGTACAGGCACATCGCGAGCGACTCGCCACCGGCGAAGACGCGGTTGACCTGGGCCTCGTACCAGCCGATCCGGTCGGCGCCCGGGATGTCGCGCGCGGCCCAGGACATGTCGCCGAGCACGCGCAGCGCGGACCAGCCGTCGGCGCGGGCGCGCTCGACCTCGGCGTCCCAGCCGGCGATCACCGCCTCCGGCACGAACGCCGCACCGGCGAGGTACGTGTCGTCGGCCGAGTGAACCCGCAACTGTCCAGAGTGGACGGCCGACGCGACGCCGATCCCGCGCCGATCCAGCTCCTCCAGAACGTTGTCGGGCGACAACGTTTCCGTGAAGTAAACGACCCGCTGGCGCTCCCGCAGGCCGGCCCGCACGTAGCCCGCCACGGCGTCGTCGCGGCCCCGGTCCGTGCCGTATGACCAGCACAAATGGTCACCGGGACGGAGTCGGGAGTACGCGGTACCGAGTGGCACCTTCCCCCCTCTCCCGGCCTGTTGTGGGGGCGGTCGTCAACCAGCCTACGGCACCGTAGGCAGGAACGTCGGACCAGCGTCGAACGGATCGACGATCCCGCAGTGTTCCTCGGATCCGCGATCGGGCCGAGCGCGACCGTCGACAGTGGACTGAACGTTTCGGCCCGGGCCGCCGGTCAGCCGCCCCGCGCGGCGCGAGGTGTCGCGGCGGAAATCGACGCATGTGAGTCTGCGGCGCATGTTCACCCAACTGGTGGCCGCGCTCGACGTCGACTTCCGCACCTACGACGAAACGGCGCTGCAGGCGGTGGACCCCGCGACGTGGCCGACGCGCGGCTGGCGCCCGCAGGTGGTCGTGGTGGGGCCGGGCATCAACGACTTCTCCACGGCGATCAACCCGGGCGGACGGTGGACGCCGGAGAGCCTGCGACCGGCACCCGTCCGCGAACGACCACCGCGTGATGGCCGAGTTGCTCACCGGATACCTGAAGACCCTGCCGATCGCGTGGTGATCGGCAGGGCCCCGGCGGGAGGCACGGCTACTTGCGGCTGCGCCACTTCTGCTGCGTGTTGCCCACGCACTGCTGGATCTGCACCGGTGTGCCGTCACCCTTGTCGTCGTTGGCGGTGTCGGCGCACTTGCTGGCGTTGACGGAGATGATGTCGTCGTAGTCGCGCTTCCACTGCTGCGCGGGATTGCCGCTGCAGTTGGCGGTCTGGATCGGCGCGCCGTTGTTGGTGGCCGCCCAGGCGACGTCGAGGCAGAGCCCGGTGAGGACGCTGCGGATCGTGCCGTCGTTGCGGATGTCCCAGCGCTGCGCGGCGTTGCCGCTGCTGCACGGCTTGATGACGACGTAGACGCCGTCGGTGGCCTGTTGGGCGTCGAGGCACTTGCCGGTGTAGTCCTGCACCAGCGAGACGCCCGCCAGCGGCGCCGGCGGCGGCGGGGGCGCCCCGGTCGACGTCTTCGGCCCGGCTGTCGGGGACTGCTTCGGTGACGGGCTGGTGCCGCCCGACGGGCTCGGCGAGGTCCCCGGCGACGGCGGCGCCTGGCCGGTGCCGCCGATGCGGGTGTCCAGCGCGTAGTAGCTGGTGTACGAGGCGATCTTCTCGAGGTACGCCTTCGTCGCGGCGTCGATGGTGCCGCCGGCCTGCCGCACCGCCGTCGGCCCCTGGTGGAAGCCGGCGAGCGCGAGCGAGTACGGGTCCCCCTGCAGCGTGGTGAACTCGGTCATCATGCCGCACAGCGCCTTGCCGACGACCGGGATGGCGGTGGTGGCGTTCCAGGCGGTGGCGCCCTCGGGCGCGTACTGCTTCCACACGTCCGTGCGGAACTGCGCGATGCCCTGCTGTCCGCTGTCGCCGAGCATGTTCGCGTTGAAGCCGGAGGCGGCCATCACGACGGCGGCGACCGCGGCCGACGTCACCTGCTGGCACGCCTTGCCCGCCTCGACGACCGGCGCCACGAACTGGTCCGGGATCGGCTTCACCTCGGTCGGCGTGCCGGTGTTGGTCTGCCGCGCGTCCGGGTTGCCGAACTGCGGCAACTTCCCGTAGTACGCCGCGTATCCGGCCGCCTTCTCGACGTAGTCGTTGCCGTCGGCCTTCGGCGCGTCCGCCGCCGTCACCTTCTTCAGTCCGGCCCGGTAGGCGGCGAGCGATAGGCGCCACGGGTCGCCCTGCACCTTGGCGACGCGCAGCTGCCCGCTGAGGTCGCACATCTGGTGGGCCAGGGCGAGAACGTTGGCGCTCTGGTCGCTGCGGCTGGCGTTCGGCCACGGGGACCACTGCTTCCAGTCCGCGTTGTCCATGCCGGCGATGCCCTCGCCGCCGGAGGCGGTGGAGCGGGCGCTGTTGTCCAGTCCGGACTCGGCCATGAGCTGACCGGCCACGCGGGCCGGCGTCAGCATCAGGCAGGAGCGGGCCGCCGACGTGATCGTGGCCAGCAGTTCGTCGCTCACGCTGGCGCCGGTGAGGTCGTCGTTCTCGGCGTTGGCGACGTTCAGGCCGATGGTCGTCGCGGCGACCGCGCACAGCACGGCACCCGCGACGAGACCCGCGGCCACCTTGCGGCGGGTGCCGCTGTGCATCGCGTCGAGCCGTCGGCTGAGCCACAGGGGGGTGTGTCTCACGGCGATGTCGTTCCCTTCACCTCTGGTGAGGACCACATACGGACGCCGCGGCGGTCTGGTTCACCCGAAGACGTGCCGATTTCCGGCCCGCACGTGAAACGTGTTCGAGTGAACGCGAAGCGTGATGGTGCGCCTGGGGATTCACCTAAAGAATGCGCTCCGGCGTCGTCGGACTTCCGTTTCGCGTGCGGCACGCGATTATCCTCCGGCCATATGCGAGATATTCCGACCATCGTTCGGGTCACGGCGTCCGAAGCCGGTTCCGCGTTCGCGTTGCACATCGCGAGCCTGGGCGAATTCATGCTTCCGATCGGCCGGGACGCGTTCGACGAACTTGTTGCCGCCGGTCAACTTTTCGCGCTCGCCCGGCGTGGCGCGCTCGTCGGGATCTGTTACGTCAAGCCCGACGGCAAGAACCTCGACGAGGTACCCCGGTGGGAGTACGGCGGCGTGCACGTCAGCCCGGATCTGCGGCGCACCGGACTCGGCACGGCGCTCAGCGCGGTCGCCGTCGCGGCGGTAAGTCACGACGCGCCGAAGCCCGTGATGGCCTACGTCCACCAGGCGAACCTGGAACCGCTGGCGATGATCGTGGGCCGGCTCGGTTTCGTGTTCACCGGCAAATCGATCCGGCTGGGACCCGAACAGGCACCCGGCTACCTGCGGCGCGACGCCGACGGCTACGCCACGGCCGACGTGCTGGAGTTGCCCCCGCACGCCGTGGGGCGCCTCGCGGACGGGCTCGAACTGCTCGACCGCCGCACCGTGCGCCTCGCCGACGACCTCTTCCCGACCGGCCTGGAGACCGCTGCGGAGAACCTGCGCCGCACCGCCTACGGCAGCCGCGCGTCGGCGTCGGAAGGCCGCGTGGTCGCCGGTCGCTCACCCGGCCTTTCGTAGCGCCAGCAGCGTCGCCGGCGGCAGAGACGCGCGGTCCCGGTCGAAGACGCGCGCCTCGGTGAGCAGGTTGCCGGCGGGGCGTTCGCCCAGTTCGGCGATGAGCGCGTCGGCGTGGGCGAGCCACGAGGCGTGCAGCCGCCGCCAGTACGGGTCGGCCCCCTCGTCGACGACGGCGTCCTCCACCTCGAACCCGGCCGCGCGCGCCATCGCGGGCCAGTCGCCGCGTTCGCTCCCGGGCGTGATCCGCGCGGTGAACGCCAGCCGCGCGCCCGGGGCGAGGATCCGGCGCGCCTCCCGCAGGGCGGCCGGCCGGTCGGGCGTGAACGGCAGCGCGTCCACGCTCACCGCACCGGTGGCCCACCCGTCGGCGACCCCGGTCCGTTCGAAGGTCCCCTTCTCGAAGCGGGCCCGCCCGGCCAGCCCGAAGTCGGCGGCCCGCGCCGCGGCGATCTCGCCCGCCGCCCGGCTGAAGTCCACCCCGTGCAGCTGTGCGCCCAGCGCCCGGGCAAGCCACAGGCCGGGGCCGCCCCGCCCGCAGCCGAGGTCGACCAGCCGCCCGCCCGGCGGCATCCGCAGCGCCGCGACGAGCCGCCCGAGCAGCCACCACGAGCACGAGCTGGACGGATCCACCTCCGCCGGGTAGTCCTCGCCCATCGCCTCGGCGGCCAGGCGCCGCATCAGCGGGCTGGCGTGCACGGCCGTGTGCGCGGCGTCGTAGTCGTCGTCCTCGATGCCGATCTCGCTGATGTCCACCACGCCGAGCAGCATAGTCATGGATACGCACAGTTACGTCGAGGATCCTTGACATGTCGGAGGTCTCCGGCAGCGGCACTACCGCCTGAGCGCCGCGCCCCCGTCGTTCCGCGCCCGGAGCGGCCGGTGACCACGGGGGAGTAGCCTGGCCCGCCGTGGGAGTCATTGTCGTGGACGGGCTGCCGCTGGACCGGCTGCCGACGCATCGCCACGACGGGCCGATGCTGTCCTGGTCCGAGACCGCGACGGTGACGTTCCACAGTGGACGGCGCAGCTGGATCGTGCCGCCCGGGCACGGGATGTGGGTCCCGGGCGGCGCGCCGCACGGCGTCGAGGTGCTGCGCGCCGGGCTCGGCAGCGCGCTGCTGTTCGACCCGGCCCGCCGCGTGCCCGACTGGCGGGAGCCGACGGCGTTCGTGGTGAGCCCGTTGGTGCGCGCGCTCGTGCGGCACCTCTCCGAGTTGGACGGCCCCGTCGGCGCGGCGCGCGAACGGGCCGAGGCGGTGCTCTTCGACGTGCTGCGACCGGCGGACGCGCTGACGATCCCGCTGCCGATGCCGGCGGACGCGCGCCTGCGGGGCATCGCCGAGCGGCTGCTCGCCGACCCCGGCGACGGCCGGGAACTGGCCCACTGGGCGGTGGAGGTGGGGGCGGGCGTGCGGACGATCGGCCGCCTCTTCGTCGCCGAGACCGGGATGACGTTCGGGCGGTGGCGCACCCACGCCCGGATCCGGGCCGCCGTGCCGATGCTCGCCGAGGGCGTGCCGGTCGGCACCGTGTCGCGCCGCGTCGGGTTCCGCAAGGCCGCCGCGTTCACGGACGCGTTCCGGCGGGTCACCCGCCGCCTCCCTTCCTCTCTCTCGGGGGAACGTCCCTGAGCGTGGCCGTTTCACGGACATCGTCGGCCGTCCGGCGGCACCACGGGTGGCTACGGTTCGGGTCGTGCGAATGATCGGGGATGTGGCGGGGCTCGAAGCGGTCGTCGGCGCACCGCGCGCGGCGGTCCTGGGAAAGACGATCCACGCGCTGGACGACGGGAGCCGCCGCGTGCTGGCGGCATCGCCGGCCGCCTGGCTCGGCTACCGCGACGGCACCGGCACCCCGCGAACGACCCTGGTCGGCGCCGTCCACGCGGAGTCCCCCACCCGGATCCGGCTGGAACTCCCGCCGGGCGCCGTCGGCTCCGTCTCCTTCGTGTTCCTGCTGCCCGGCGTGCGGGAGACCCTGCGGCTCAACGGTGTCGTACGCGCCGGCGACGCGGTCGAGGTGCGCGAGGTGTTCGTCCACTGTGGACGATGCGTGCTGCGCTCGAAGCTGTGGGAACCCGAGCCGACCCCGCCGGGCGCCGACTTCCTCGCCGCGTCGCCGTTCGTGGCGATCTCCTCGTGGGACGCCGACGGCAACGCCGACACGAGCCCGCGCGGCGACGAACCCGGCTTCGTGCGCGTGCTCGACGAGCACACGCTCGCCGTGCCGGACCGGCGGGGCAACGGCCGCACGGACACGTTCCACAACGTGCTCGCCTGCGACCGGGTGTCGCTCGCCGCGCTGATCCCCGGACGCGACGAACTCCTGCACGTCGACGGCACCGCCTCGATCACCGACGACGCCGACCTGCTGCGCACGATGCCGGTCGGCCGGTCGGTCCCGCACGCGGCGCTGATCGTGCGCGTCCGGCACACCGAGATCCGCCGGAACGCCGTCCTCCCGCTGCTGTGGCGCGCGAGGTCGTCCACAGTGGACGGCGTGCCGGACCTGATGCGCCTCGCGGTGGCACACGCCGCGTCGAACCAGCGGGGCGCGCTGCGCGCCGTCGGCCGCGGCCTCGCCGGTGCGCTGTCGGACGGACTCGTGCGCCGGGGCATGGACGCCGCCTACCGCAGGTCGCTGCGCGACGAGGGCTACTCCTCGGAGTAGTACGCGGCGAGGTAGGCGTGCAGGGCGGCCGTCCCGCGCATGCGCAGCAGGCTCTGCCGCCGCAGCTGTTCGTCGCGGCGCGCCAGCTGGGTCAGCGCCTGCGTCACACCGCCGGAGGCGCGCATCGCGGCGATCGCGTCCTCGATGATGCCGAACCCGAAACCGCCGGCCCGCAGCACCGCCACCAGGTGCGCGGCCCGCTGCTCGGCCGGCCCGTAGGCGCGGTGGCCGGTGTGCGGCTGCCGGTCGGGACGCAGGAGCCCACGACGTTCCCACAACCGGAGAACGGGTGGACGGACGCCGACCCGCGCGGCGACCTCTCCGACGCGGACGTGTTGTTGCACGGCCGGCGCGGGACGGTCGGCGACCCGCGTGAACGCCTCCGTGGCGGCGGCGACCGTCGCCCGCTCCCGCGCGAGCGCGGCGTGCCCCTCGTCCACGACGGCGAGCGCGGCGGCGATGTCTCCACTGTGGACGGACCCCAGGACGGCGTGCGCCGCCTTCCACCCGTGCCCCCGCGCGAACGCCCGCACCGTCCGCAGCGCGTCGGCGTGCTGGGCGGTGAAGACCCGGTAGTTGTTGGCGGCGCGCTCGGCGGGCGGCAGCAGGCCGGCGGCCAGGTAGTTGCGCACCTGCTGCTCGCTGACTCCGGCCTCTCTCGCCAGACTTGAGACTTTCACGCTGTATACCTAGCCCGCCAGGCTCAAACCTTCAAATAGGACTTCAATGAGAAAATTGAACCATGAACGCGGCTGAGATGGCGCAGTACATCAGGGACACCTTCGACGGCGTGCACGTCATGCAGAACCAGGGCGACACGTTCTTCCTCTACGACCCCGAACGGGACCTGCCCCCGCAGCGGCAGATGCCGTTCGCGACGGTCGTCACCGGGGACCACTACGACCGGGTGTCTGCGCTGGACCGGCCGGGCTTCTACCGGCTGAACATCGGCGTCACCAAGGCGACCTACGTGGGCCTGCTCGGCACGCCGCCGACCGAGCGGGACGCGGCCGGGCTGCTCGACCTGACCGGGCACGACCTGGCGGCGCAGGACGTGTTCATGCCGCACCCGTACTACGCCTCGCAGTACTGGCTGAGCGTGATCAACCCGGTGTCGACGCTGCCGGCGGTGCGGGAGTATCTGGCCGAGGCGCACGGGTTCGCGGCCCGCAAACACGCCAACCACCGGTCCCGCCGGCAGAAACCCTGAAAGCACCGGGGATCAGGTCGCGACCTCGACGTTGCGGGCAACGAGCCGGCGGCGGGTGAGGCGCGGGAGCCGGCGGACGAGCGGGGCGGTGTCGGGGTGCGAGCCGTAGGCGAGCAGCGTCAGGAACACCCCGTACACCGGCAGGTGTCCCAGCAGCTCGGTGCCGCCGAACAGGATCAGCGTCGCGTTGAACGGGATGCCCGCCACGAGCACCGCAACCTGCGGCAGGGCTCCGGAGATGACCAGCAGGCCGAAGAGCAGTTCGGTGGCACCGGCGATCGCGACGAACGTGTCGGCCGGCACCTGGATCCCGACCAGCGCGAAGACGTCGAGCTGCGGGTAGAGGCGCAGGGTCTCCCGGGCCAGCGCCGGGTTGGCGAGCTTCTCGGCGAACGCCAGCGTGATCAGCGCACCGCCCGCACCGAGCCGCAGGGCGAGCAGTGCCCGCCGCAGCGTGGCGGCGTCCGGTTCGACCCGGCCCGACGGCGCGTCCGACGGCGGCACCAGCGCGAGGAACACCGCCACGCCCAGCAGGTCCATCGCCGACAGCAGCCCCACCGGCCCCGTCACCAACAGCGCGAGCGGCCCGGACAGCGCCAGGAGCAGGGCCGCCGGCCGCACCCGCACGCCGGCGACGAACCACACCCCGAGCCCGCCCTCCAGCAGCAGGATCGCGTCGCCGCCGGTCACCTGGCGCACGTCGAGGTCGTGGGTCAGGAAGTGCCCGGTGACCGCCGTGGCGAGCAGCGACACGCCCAGGTGGACGGCGAGCAGGCGGGGCACGTACGGCACGAGGTCGCCGACCCGGCGCAGCGGCTTCAACTCGGGAGTGGGCAGGTAGCGCACCGCCACCCACCGCCAGAGCGCGGTCACCAGCACGACGGCCACGATCAGCGACAGCGTCACCGGCCGCAGCGCGAACGCCCAGTCGGTCGGGAACGAGTGCGGGTCGTCGACGAACCACTTCTCGTGTGCGTGGGCCGTGCCGGGCACGGCGAGGATCGCGGCCGAGGCGGCGATGACGGCGGTTCGGCGCCCCCAGGTGATGTGCATGATCAAAGGATCAGGGCCGGAGCGGGTGGCGGGGCAGGGCCGAAGGTCCCCAACCCGGTGAGACCGCGCTCACCCCGTCCGGGCCCGACGGACGGGGCGGCGCCCCCGTGCGCGCCGCCCCGTTCCGCTACCTCACACCGTGAAGTCGAACCTCTTCAGCGCACCGCGCACGTCGTCCGGGCGGCCCTGTTCGGCCACGCCGTACGCGTAGGTCAGCCGGTGCTCGTCCCACCAGCCGAACCCCCGGTAGGCGACCTGACCCGGGCGCGCCCGGGCCGGCTCGGGAACGACCTCGTCGCGCAGGATCCGTCCGGTGGCCACCTCCACGACGCGGATCCGGTGCTCGGGCCGGTCGGCATCGCCCAGGAACGTGCCGCGCACCGCCAGCTTGGTGCCGTCGGGGGAGAGCAGCGGCCGGACGATCCCGCACCGCGCGCCGGCCGAGACGGTGCCGGTCCGGTCGCCGGAGACGGTGTCGCGGATGCCGACGAGGCAGCTGTACTGCTTCTCCTCGACCGAGATCACCGCCAGGCGGTTCCCCTCGGCGGTGCCGAAGGTGGGCAGCGGAAGGTCGCCGTTCTCGGCCGTGCGGATGACCTTCTCGGCGCCGGTCGCGAGGTCGTGCAGCCGCACGCCCGAGTCGTCGCGCAGGATCGCGTGGCCGGTGGAGGCGGCGAGGAGTATCGGGTCCGCACCGGTGAGCGGGCGCCGCAGCTGTTCGCGGCCGTCCGCGCCGACGACGACGAGCGCGGCGCCACCGGCGGTGTCGTCGAGGATCGCGTAGCGCCCGTCGGGCAGGTACACGTACTCCTCGGTGTCGCCGAGCGCGAAGGGCAGCGTCGCCCACCGGACCGAGCCGTCCGACTGCAGCTGCGCCAGCGCCGTCCGCCCGGCCGGCTGCGGGCTCTGTCCCGGGGTCGGGTCGGCGGGAACCGCGGCCGCGTACAGATCGATCCGCCGTCCGTGCGGGGCCGCGGCCGAGGGCGTGGGTGTCGGGTCCGCGTTCAGGATCGGCACCATCTGGGGGAACGTCACCGCGGCGGCCCCGAGCGCCGCCAGCAGCGCGGCGATGCGGCCGGCCACGGAGCGGCGCCGGCGGGCCCGGGCGCGCGCCCGTACCCTGTCCAGGCTGAGCCCGGGCGGGGGGAGAGCCGCGGCGATGTCACGAACCGCCGCGTCGATGTCGTTCATCGGTCCTCCTCCGGCCGGGTCAGGTCGGCCCGCAGCGCGGCCAGCGCGCGGGAGAGCCGGCTGCGCACCGTGCCCTCCGGCAGGCCCAGCACCGTCGCGGTGTCCACAGTGGACAGATCGAGCAGCACGCGGCAGACCACGACGGCGCGCTGCTGCACGGGCAACGCCGTGAGCGCCTCGGTCACGGCGGCGTCGGCCGTGTCGTGGTGCGCGGCGGCCGGCCGGGGGAAGTCGTCGGCGAGCGGTCGTTCGCGGCGGAGCTTGCGCCGCCAGGAGGTGGCCCAGTTGAGCCCGACGCGGAACACCCAGCCGCCCGGGTTGTTCAGCCGGGACACCTTCGACCAGTGCAGGTACGCACGCGTCATCGCCTCGTCGGTCGCTTCGCGGGCCAGCGCCACGTCGACCAGCGTCACGGCCAGCGCGCGGTACACCCGGTCGACGCTCTCCGCGTAGAACGTCTCGAACGCGTCGGGCGGCGGCTCGGAACGGGGCGCGGGCGCCCGCGCCGTCTCGGCTGTCATGCGGTGTACACGCGCGAAGGGCTCGCGATGCTCCGGCCCCATCGGAATATTCAGGCGATCGGGCCCAGGCGGGCCGCGACGACCCGCGCGGTGGCCACGGCACGGCCCTCGTCGCCGGCACCGACCTCGCCGACCCGGATCCAGGTGCCGCCGCGGCAGGTGAGCGCCGCGCGCACGTCCGCCACGAGCCTCGGGGCGCCGTCGTCCTGGAAGGTCGCCACGTAGTGCACCACCTGGTCCCGTTCCAGGCCGTCGCCCCGCGTGTCGACCGACGCGGCGGCGGCCCGGTGACCCGTGCGCAGGGTGCTGCCGCGGTAGCCGGCGTCCTCGCACGGCCTCGGCAGCAGGTGGTCGCCGCGCACGTAACGCGCCGGGTCGGTGGGGGAGACGGGCGCGCGCCGGTCGAGGTCGCCGGCCGCCAGCATCACCCCGTCGGGAATGGCGACGATCAGCAGCCGGACGCGCGCGGCGGGCACGTTCAGCCCCTCGGGCGCTTGTCGAGGATGCGCTTCGCCTTGCCGATCGAGCGTTCGAGGCCGCCGGGCGCAACGACGTCGACGCGCACGCTCACGCCGACGTTCTGCTTGACGAGGGCCGCCAACGTCGCCGCCAGGCCGTCCGGCGGGGTGTCCGCGCGGGACTCGACGCGCACGGTCAGTTCGTCGAGGCGGGCCGGGCGTTCGATCACGCACTGGTAGTGCGGGGCGAGGCCGGGCACCCGCAGGATCTGTTCCTCGATCTGGGTCGGGAAGACGTTCACGCCGCGCAGGATCATCAGGTCGTCGCTGCGGCCGGTGATCCGCTCCATGCGGCGCATCGGGCGGGCCGTGCCGGGCAGCAGCCGGGTCAGGTCCCGGGTGCGGTAGCGGATGACCGGCATCGCCTCCTTGGTCAGGGAGGTGAGGACCAGTTCGCCGCGTTCGCCCGTCGGAAGAACATCGTCGTGCAGGGGGTCCGCGATCTCCGGGTAGAAGTGGTCCTCCCAGATCGTCAGGCCGTCCTTGGTCTCCACGCACTCCTGGGCCACACCGGGACCGATGATCTCGGACAGGCCGTAGATGTCGACGGCGTGCATGTCCGTACGACGTTCCATCTCGGAACGCATGTCGGCGGTCCACGGCTCGGCGCCGAAGATGCCCACCTTGAGCCCGACGGAGGCCGGGTCCACGCCCTGGCGGTCGAACTCGTCGAGGATCGTCAGCATGTACGACGGCGTCACCATGATGACGTCCGGCCGCAGGTCCACGATCAGGCGCACCTGGCGCTCGGTCATGCCGCCCGAGACGGGCACGACGGTGCAGCCGAGGCGTTCGGCGCCGTAGTGCGCGCCGAGGCCGCCGGTGAACAGGCCGTACCCGTAGGCGACGTGCACGAGGTGCCCGGGCCGCCCGCCGGCCGCCCGGATCGAACGCGCCATCACGTCGGCCCACGTGTCGACGTCGGCCCGCGTGTAGCCGACGACGGTCGGATTGCCGGTGGTGCCGGAGGAGGCGTGCACGCGCGCGAGGCGCTCCCGCGGCACCGCGCACATCCCGAACGGGTACTCCCCGCGCATGTCCTCCTTCGTGGTGTAGGGGAATCGCGCGAGATCCTCCAGGGACCGGCAGTCGTCCGGATGCACACCCGCCGCGTCGAACGTGCGCCGGTACAGCGGCACGTTCTCGTAGGCGTGCCGCATGGTCCGCCGCAGGCGGGTGAGTTGCAGGGCGCGCAGCTCCGCCACGGAGGCGCGCTCGATCGGCTCCAGATCCTCGGAGCGGGGTGTCAGATCCAGCACGCGGTGCCTCCTTCGACAGCAGCATCCTGTCACGCGCGGTGCAGCCGCCTGAACGTTCGATAAGGTAGCGCCGTGACTTCTCCCATGCTGCGCAACTACGTCAGCGGCGGATGGCACGTCGCCACCGACGACGGCCGGCCGGTCCACGACGCCGTCACCGGTGCGGAGATCGCCCGCGTCTCCTCGACCGGCGTGGACTTCGCCGCCGCCCTCGACTACGGCCGCCGCACCGGTGGGCCCGCCCTGCGCGCGCTTACGTTCCACCAGCGGGCCGCGATCCTCAAGGCGCTCGGCCAGCACATCAGGGAGCACCGCCCGCGCCTCTACGAGGTCTCCGCGCGCACCGGCGCCACGCTCGGCGACTCCAAGTTCGACGTCGACGGCGGGATGGGCGTGCTGCTCGCCTACGCCAGCAAGGCCAAGCGCGAACTGCCCAACGACAGCGTGTACGTCGAGGGCGCGATCGAGCCGCTCGGGCGCGGCGGGACGTTCCTCGGGCAGCACGTGTGCGTGCCGCTGCACGGCGTCGCGGTCCAGGTCAACGCCTTCAACTTTCCCGTGTGGGGGCCGCTGGAGAAGTTCGCGCCGGCGTTCCTCGCGGGGGTGCCGTCGCTGGTGAAGCCCGCGACGCCGACCGCCTTCCTCACCGCCGCACTCATCGAGATCATCGTGGCGTCCGGGCTCCTGCCGGACGGCGCGTTGCAGTTCGTGGCGGGCAGCCTCGGGGACACGTTCGACCACCTGACCGGGCAGGATCTCGTGTCGTTCACGGGATCCGCGTCCACCGCCACGCAGCTGCGGACGCATCCGACGCTGGTGCGCAACGCGGTGCGCTTCTCCGCCGAGGCCGACTCGCTCAACCTCTCCGCGCTCGGGCCGGACGCGACGCCGGGCAGTGCCGAGTTCGACCTGTTCGTGAAGTCGCTCGTCGTGGAGATGACCGTCAAGGCGGGGCAGAAGTGCACGGCCATCCGGCGGGCGTTCGTGCCGGCGCCGCTGCTCGACGCCGTGACGGAGGCCGTCGCGCAGCGGCTCGCCCGCACCGTCGTCGGCAGCCCGTCGAACGAGACCGTGCGCATGGGCGCGCTGGCCAGCCTCGACCAGCGGGACGAGGTGCGGCGCAACGTGGCCGCGCTCTGCGCCGCGGGGCGCATCGCGTTCGGGGATCCGGAGAAGGTCGAGGTGCTCGACGCCGACGCCGCGCGTGGCGCGTTCATCTCGCCGATCCTGCTCGTGGGCGATCCCGATCACGCGGCGCCGCACGAGGTGGAGGCGTTCGGGCCGGTGTCCACGCTGATGCCGTACTCGTCCACGGAGCAGCTCATCGAGTACGCGGCCCGGGGGCAGGGCAGCCTGGCGGGCTCGATCGTGACGGCCGACCCCGGGTTCGCCCGCGACGTGGTGCTGGGCGTGGCGCCGTGGCACGGGCGGCTGCTCGTCCTCAACGAACGGGACGCGAAGGAGTCGACCGGGCACGGTTCGCCGCTGCCGGCGCTGGTGCACGGCGGCCCCGGCCGCGCGGGTGGCGGCGAGGAGATGGGCGGCATCCGCGGCGTGCTGCACCACATGCAGCGCACCGCCGTGCAGGGCGATCCCGACACGCTCGCCGCCGTCACCGGCCGCTGGGTCACCGGTGCGCAGCGGCGCGTCGACGGCGTTCACCCGTTCCGCAAAACTCTGGCGCAACTGCGGCCGGGAGACTCGGTCGTCGCCGGACCGCGACGGGTGACGCAGGAGGACGTGGAACACTTCGCCGAGTTCACCGGCGACACCTTCTACGCCCACATGGACGCCGACGCGGCCGCCGCCAACCCGCTCTTCGGCGAACGCGTCGCCCACGGCTACCTCGTCGTCAGCCTCGCGGCCGGCCTCTTCGTCGACCCCGACCCGGGCCCGGTGCTGGCGAACTTCGGCGTCGACAACCTGCGCTTCCTGACGCCGGTGAAGTTCGGCGACGAGCTGACCGTGACGCTGACCTGCAAGCAGCTGACGCCGCGCGAGTCGGCGGACTACGGCGAGGTGCGCTGGGACGCCGACATCACCCGCCAGGACGGCGAGTCGGTCGCCCGCTACGACGTGCTGACCCTGGTCGCCAAGGAGTGATCGCCGCAGCGGAGGCCTTCGGGTGGGGCGACGGGGCGCGCCTCACCCAGGGCCCCCGCGGCGCGCTCGGCCGGATCTGGCGGGTCGACGTCGACGGGCACACGTACGCGCTCAAGGAACTCTTCGCCGACCCGCCCGCGCCGGAACGCCTCGCGGCGGAGCTGGCCTTCACCGGCCGGGCCACCGCGGCCGGGGTCCGCCTGCCGCAGCGCCGGCCGGCCGTCGACGGGCGAACCATCGTGTCCACAGTGGACGGTCGGTGGCTGTGCCTCTACGACTGGGTCGACCTGCGCCCGCTGGAGCTGACCGCGGCGACGGCTCACGCGGTCGGCACGACGCTGGCCCGGCTGCACCGCTGCGCGGTCGGGCTGGACGGCGACGATCCGCATCCCTGGTACGACACGTTCCCGCCGGTGGCGGCGTTCGCCGGTGCGGTCGCCTCCGGCGCCCCGTGGGCCGCGCGGCTGGCCGAACGCCTCACCGACCACGCCGCGCTCACCGCGCACGTGACGCCGGTCGACCCGTCCCGGCTGCTCGTCTGCCATCGCGACCTGCACCCGGAGAACATCCTCGCCGGCCCGGACGGCGCGCCGGTCGTGGTCGACTGGGACAACTTCGGCCCGGCCGACCCCGCGCGGGAACTGGTCGCGGTGCTCTTCGACTGGTTCGGCGGGCCGGCACCGGACCTCGACGCGATGCGCGTGCTGTACCGCGCGTACGTCGACGAGGGCGGCCCGGCCCGGATCACCGGCCCCCACGACTTCGCGATGCTGGTGGCCGTCCGGTTCAACTTCCTGCTGCTGCAGACGGGGATCGCGATGGACGCGGCCGCCACGGCGGAGCAGCGCGCGTGGGCCGAACGGGAGGTCGCCGAGACGCTCGACCATCTGCCGACGCCGGGCCAGGTCGACGCGGCGTTGAACGTGGTCAATCCGGCCGAGGCCCCCAACGACGACCCGCCGATCGACCCGTGACCCCGGAGGTCACTGCGACGCCCCCGCGGCGGGCGACATGTCGAAGTAGACCCGGCCGCGTTGCTCGGCGAGGAGGTACGAGTTGAACACGGGGTGGCGGGTGCCGACCGCGACGTCGCGCCACTGGCGCTGCAGGGGATGGTCCTGCGCGAACCCGCCGGTGCCGTGCAGGTCCAGGAGCAGTTCCACCGCCTCGCGGCACTCCTGGGCGGCAGTCGCCATTTCCACCCGTGACCTGAGCCGCTCCTCCTCGCTCGCCGTCACGTCCGGGTCCAGCGCTTGCAGGTCGGCCACCCGCAGAGCCCGCTGCATGGCGGACTCGGCGCGGCGGAGCGCTTCGGTGAACCAGTGTCGGCCGAGGGGCGAATCCACCACCCGCGCGTACGTGCTGCCCTGGGGTTTCCGGTCGCCGGTGATCGACGTCGCGACGATGTCCAGGGCCCGGTGCGTGGCTCCGACCATCGACGCGAGCAGTCCCAGCGCGCCGACATGGCTCAACGGCTTTCGGGCCGTGCCAGGTTCGAGTTCGGCGAAGAACTCCTGGGGGACGAAGACGCCGTCGGCCACGATCGTGTGGCTGCTGGTTCCCTCCATGCCGATGGCGCGCCAGGTGCGTTCGACGGTCAGGTCCGTCATGGGTAGCAGCGTGAGGCAGGCCGTCGGCGGTGTGCCGTCGTCCAGCGAGACCCCCGCCACCGCCCAGGACGCCACCTCGGAGCCCGAGGCCATCGCCCACTTCCCGGAGACCCGGAGGCCGCCCGGCACGCGTTCGGCTCGGATGTCGCGGGCCACGGCGGAACCGCAAAGGACCCCGTGCGGGTCGGCTCGGAGGGCTTCCTGAGCCGTGCCGGGCAGCATCGGCTCGTAGAGCTTCTTGTTTCCGGCGCTTACCGCGACGACCCAGGCGGTCGACGCGCACCCGCGGCCCAACTCGGCGATCACTTCGACCAGGGTGCGCGGATCGGCGTCGTGGCCACCGGCCTCGCGGGGCACCGGAAGCGCGAACATGCCGGCCTCGCGGATCGCGGTGATGTTGTCCGGCACGGGACGCGTCGCGCGCGCGGTTGCTTCCGCATTGTCCGCCAGGACAGGTGCGATCTTCCGGGCGGCTTCCAGGAGGGTGCTGTTCATGGAGGTTGATCATAAAACCTGTCTCAGGTGGTGACGGCGGTCTCCGCGGCGTCGGCCGGCGGCCTGGTGCTGGTGAACCACGGCGAACACCACGTCGTGACGGCCGATCCCGAGAACAACGAATTCTGGGTGGCGCACTAGCTCACGCGTAGGGTGATCACGTGGCGAGTGAGATGAGCGGCCTGGCGACGTTCGGCCAGTGCGACTGGGTGCCCACCGTCGAGGAGTTGCGCGCGCGGAAGCCGGACGTGGCGGTCGTCGGGGCGCCGTTCGACATCTCGACGACGTACCGGCCGGGGGCGCGCTTCGGGCCGCGGGCGTTGCGCGCGCTGGCCTATCACCCGGGCACCTACCACCTGGACCTGGGCATCGAGATCTTCGAGAACCTCGACGTGGTCGACCACGGGGACGCCTACTGCCCGCACGGGCTGACCGAGCAGGGGCACCGCAACATCGAGGAGAAGGTGCGCGACGTGGTCGACGCGGGGGCGTTCCCCGTGATCATCGGCGGGGACCACTCGATCACGTGGCCGGCCGCGACCGCGGTGGCCCGCAAGCACGGGTGGGGCAGATTGGGTCTGGTGCACTTCGACGCGCACGCGGACACGGCCGACACGGTCGAGGGCAACCTCGCCTCGCACGGCACCCCGATGCGCCGGCTGATCGAGTCGGGCGCGGTGCGCGGCCGCAACTTCGTGCAGATCGGGCTGCGCGGCTACTGGCCGCCGGCGGACGTGTTCGAGTGGATGCGCGAGCAGGAGCTGACCTGGCACCTCATGCACGAGGTGTGGGAACGCGGCATCAAGGCCGTGATGGCCGACGCCATCGCCCGGGCGAGCGACGGCTGCGACGCGATCTACCTGTCGGTGGACATCGACGTGCTCGACCCGGGCACGGCACCCGGCACCGGCACCCCGGAGCCCGGGGGGATGCACGCCGCGGACCTGTTGCGCGCGGTGCGCGCTGTCGCGTTGGAGACGCCGTTGGTGGCGCTCGACGTGGTCGAGGTGTCGCCGCCCTATGATCACGCGGAACTGACCGTCAACAACGCCCACCGCGTCATCTTCGAGGTGCTCGCGGGACTGGCGTACAAGCGGAGGAACGCGTGAACGTAAGAAGGGCGCGGCCGGGTGACGCCGCCGCCATCGCCTCGTTCATCGGCGACATGAACTACGACGGCGTCACACCCGAGAGGGTCGCCGAGCGGCTGACCGACCTGCCCGAGGGGCACGCGGTGTTCGTGGCGACCGTGGACGAGCAGCCGCGCGGATTCGTGCACGTGATGCTGAGCATGAGCCTGATCGTCGGCGTCCGGGTCGAACTCGCCGGGCTCGGCGTCTCGGCGGACAGCCAGGGCAGCGGCGTGGGCGGTGCACTGCTGCGGCGCGCCGAGGAGTGGGCGGCGCAGCGCGGCGCGGTGTCGGTGTACGTGCGCTCCGGCGCGGAACGCGAGGCGGCGCACCGGTTCTACGAGAAGCACGGGTACCAGCGGCTCAAGATGCAGGTCGCGCTCGCCAAGCCGATTTCCGCGTAGGCCCGCTGTCGCCTTCGCCGATCGGGCCGGCCCGCGCACATAACTACCGCACGCGGTACTCCAGGAAGACCACCCCGTTGCCGAAGCGCACCTCGTCGGTCAGCTCCAGCTCCAGCCGCACCTTCTCGGGCAGGAACCGCGTCCCGCCGCCCACCACCACCGGGCTGACGTACTGCTGCACCACGTCCACCAGCCCCGCCCGGAACGCCTCCGCCGCCAGCCCCGCACCGCCGATGCCGAGGTCGTGCGTGGCGGCCTCCTTGAGCGCCCGCACCGCCGCCGGGTCGAACGACCGCTCCAGCCGCGTTCGTGACGTCTGCACACTGTCCAATGTGGACGAGTACACGATCTTGTCCAGTCCGCGCCACAGTTCGGCCCACTCGCGTTCGACCGCCGGCTCGTCCGGACCGCCGGCGGTCTCCCAGTAGCGCATCGTCTCGTACATGCGGCGCCCGTAGAGGTGGGTGCGGGTGTTGCGCTCCCGTTCGTTGACGAACGCGTGCACCTGCGCGTCGGGTGCGGCCCAGTCGAAGTTGCCGCTGTCGTCGTTGACGTACCCGTCGAGCGACGTGATGCCGGTGGCGATGAGCCGTCCCATCGGAACCTCCCAGACCGATTTCAAAATGCAATCAGTTCGACCCTAGGTAAGCTGGTCCCGGAATGCAACCGGTCAGGGGAGTGAAGACGTGGACGTGCGTTCGGGCTGCCCCATCAACCTCTCGCTCGAGGTCTTCGGCGATCGATGGAGCCTGGTGATCCTGCGCGACATGATCTTCGGCGGCCGCCGGCACTTCCGTGAGCTGCTCACCGGTTCCATCGAGGGCATCGCCTCCAACATCCTCGCCGCCCGGCTGCGTACCCTGGTCGACCTCGGCATGCTCACCCGCCGCGACGACCCCACGCACAAGCAGAAGGTCGTCTACAGCCTCACCGAGGCCTCCATCGAACTGGTTCCCGTGCTGGCCGCGCTCGGCAGCTGGGGCAGCCGGTGGCTCCCCGTCACCGGGGAACTGTCCGTCCGCGCGATCGCGCTCGGCGACGGCGGCCCCGCGATGTGGGAGCGGTTCATGGCCGAACTGCGTGAGGAGCACCTCGGCATCCCCGCCGGCCCGCCGCCGGGTGGCAAGACCGTGCGGCAGAAGCTCCAGGACGCCTACGACGCGCGTTGAACAAGATCCGCCTCTACAGTGGCGCCATGCTCATGGCGTTGCTGCTCGACCTGGCCAACATCGTCGGCGGGTTCCTGCTCGCGGCCGGCCTGCTCGTGCGCGTGCCGCGCGTCGGCCCGACGCTCGGCCGGCTGAGCGAACGCGCCGGTCCGGCACGGTGGATCGTCGGCGTGCTCGCGCTGGTGGCGGCCGGGTTCTGGATCATCGTGCACGCGTTCTCCGGGCCGCATCTGTTCCACTTCGAGGTCGTCGGCCTGGGGGTCGGGATCGCCCTGCTGTGGGACCGGCTGGTCGGGCGTTCGACGACGCCCCGCGAGCCCATCACGCCCAGCTACGGCGCCACGGTCACGGACACCACGACCGGCCTGCACCTGCTGCTGGCCGTTTTCGGCCTGATCGCGATCGCGGTCGGCGTGCAGGGACTGTTCACACCCAACTGAATATTTCACGGCTCGGGCTGGAAGCGGTAACCCATCCCGGGCTCGGTCAGCAGGTGCCTGGGGCGCGCCGGGTCGTCCTCCAGTTTGCGGCGCAGCTGGCCGACGTACTGGCGCAGGTAGTGCGTCTCGGCGACATAGGTCGGGCCCCAGACCTCGGTCAGCAGGTCGCGCTGCGCCACCAGCCGGCCCGGTCGCGTCACCAGCATCGTGAGCAGGTGCCACTCGGTCTTCGTCAGGTGCCGGGTCTCCTCCGATTCCGCGTTGCGCACCGTTCGCGCCGCCGTGTCGACCTCCCAACGGCCGATGCGCACCGTGGGCCGTTCCTCCCGGACCCCGTGGCGGCGGGTCACCGCGCGCATGCGGGCCAGGAGTTCCTCGATGCCGAACGGCTTGGTCACGTAGTCGTCCGCCCCGGCGTCCAGGGCGTGCACCTTGTCGTGACCGGTGCGGCGGCCGGAGAGCACCACGATCGGCACCGGCGTCCAGCTGCGCAGCCGCCGGATCACCTCCACGCCGTCGATGTCCGGCAGGCCGAGGTCGAGCACGATCAGGTCCGGATGTTCGGTGGCGGTGAGCGCGAGAGCCCGCGTGCCGTCGGCGGCGGTGACCACCCGGTAGCCGCGGGCCCGCAGGTTGATGCTCATCGCCCGCAGGATCTGCGGCTCGTCGTCGACGAGCAGGACCGTGATCACCGGGCCGCCCGCAGCGACAGGATCATCGTGACGCCGCCGCCCGGCGTCTCGTCCGGCTCGAGCGTGCCGCCCATCGCCTCGGCCAGCCCCCGGGACAGCGCGAGCCCGAGCCCCACCCCGGTGGAGTTGTCCCGGTCTCCCATCCGCTGGAACGGCCGGAAGACGCGATCGCGCGCCTCCTCGGGGATCCCCGGCCCGTGGTCCACCACGCGCAGTTCGACGCGGCCCGCGTGGCACCCCGCCGCGATCAACGGCGGCCGCTGCGGCGGGCTGAAGCGCAGCGCGTTCGCGAGGACGTTCACCACGATCCGCTCCAGCAGCGCCGGGTCGGCCGCGACGTCGGGCAGGTCCGCCGGGATCGCCAGGCGCACCGCGCGCGAGTCGTCGCCCAGGTCGTCCATGGCCCGCGCCACCGCGTCGGGGAGGCCCACCTCCTGCATGTCGAGGGCGAGCGCGCCGGCCTGCAGGCGGCTCATGTCGAGCAGGTTGTCCACGAGCCGGTCGAGGCGGTCGAGCGACTCCTCCGCCGTCGCCAGCAGTTCCCGACGATCTTCTTCGGAGAACGCCACATCGGTGCTGCGCAGGCTCCCCACCGACGCCTTCGCCGAGGCCAGCGGCGAGCGCAGGTCGTGCGAGACGGCCGAGAGCAGGGCGGTGCGCAGCCGGTCGATCTCGGCGAGGTCGTGCGCGGCGGCCGCCTGTTCGCCGAGGCGCTGCTGGCGCAGTGCGATCGCCGCGTGCGTGGCGAACGCCTCCACCAGACGCCGGTCGGCCGCCGCCAACGGCCGGCCCCGCAGCACCAGCGAGAGCCCGTCGTCGACCGGCACCTCGGTCTGCCCGTCCGACGGCGTCAGCGACGGCCGCCCGCCCGACGCGGCGGAGACCTGCCACGCCTCTTCCCGCTGCCGCGCGTCGGTGGGGTGGCGTTCCGGATCGCGGCGCTGCAGCAGTGTCACCGCCTCCAGGTCGAACGCCTCCCGCACCCGTTCCAGCAGGGCCGTCAGCGGCCGGTCGCCGTGCAGCACGGCGCCGGCGAGCGTGGCGAGCAGCTGCGCCTCGGCACCCGCCCGCGCCGCCTGCCGGGTCCGGCGCGCGGCCAGATCGACCACGGTGGACACCGCCACGCCGACGAGCACGAACGCGGTGAGCGCGAACAGGTTCTCCCGCTCGGCCACGGTGAAGTGGTGCAGCGGGGGAGTGAAGTAGTAGTTCAGGACGGCGAAGCTGCCCACCGCCGCGCACAGCGCCGGCAGCAGCCCACCGGCCAGCGCCACGGCCACCGTCAGCATGAGGAACGCCAGAATGTCGCTCGGCAGCGACAGGTCGGCCCGCGCGGCGGAGAGCCCCCAGGTGAGCAGCGGCAGCCCGAGCGCCGCCAGCGCGAACCCGGCGATCCGCCGCCGCGCGGTCAGCCCACCGGCCCGGCGGGTGCGCAGCCGACCCCGGTGCACCTCCTCGTGCGTCACCAGATGAACGTCGATCGACCCGGACCGGGCCGCCGTCGTGGTGCCGACCCCCTGCGCGAACAGCCTCGCGACCCGGCCGCGCCGGCTGGCACCCAGCACCAGTTGCGTCGCGTTGGCGCCGCGGGCGAAGTCGAGCAGGGCCTCGGCGACGTCGTTCCCGACGACCTGGTGGTAGGTGCCGCCCAGGCGCTCCACGAGAACCTGCTGGCGGGCCAGGTGCGCCGGGTCGGCGCCGGTCAGCCCGTCGTCGCGCACCACGTGCACCGCCAGCAGGTCGGCCGCCTTGGCCCGGGCCGCGATCCGGGCCGCCCGGCGCACGAGGGTGTCGCCCTCGGGGCCGCCGGTGAGCGCCACGACCACCCGCTCGCGGGTCTCCCAGGTGTCGTCGATGCCGTGTTCGGCGCGGTAGCGGTCGAGCTGGTCGTCGACCTTGTCGGCCAGCCACAGCAGCGCCAGTTCGCGCAACGCCGTGAGGTTGCCGACCCGGAAGTAGTTCGTCAGCGCGGCGTCGATCCTCTCCGGGCGGTAGACGTTGCCGTGCGCCAGCCGCCGGCGCAGGGCCTCCGGGGTCATGTCGACCAGTTCGATCTGCTCGGCGCGGCGGACCACCGCGTCCGGCACCGTCTCCCGCTGCGGCACGCCGGTGATCTGCTGGACGACGTCGTTCAACGACTCCAGGTGCTGCACGTTGAGCGTGGTGAGCACGGAGATGCCGGCGTCCAGGAGCGCCTCCACGTCCTGCCACCGCTTGCCGCCGGTCACGTCGGTGTGCGCGAGTTCGTCGACGAGGGCCACCTCGGGCCGGCGGGCGAGCACCGCGGCGAGGTCCAGTTCGGTGAAGCGCGTGCCGCGGTGTGCCACCTCCCGGCGCGGCAAAACCTCCAGCCCCGCCAGCAACGCCGCCGTCGCCGCCCGCCCGTGGGTCTCGACGTAGGCGACCACGAGATCCGTGCCGCGCGCGGTCCGCCGGTGTGCTTCCTCCAGCATCTTGAACGTCTTGCCGACCCCGGGCGCCGCGCCGAGATACACCCGCAGCTCGCCACGCGTCATGTGCTACCTCCCGTCGAGCGCGAGGTTGAGCAGCAGAACGTTGACACCCGGCTCCCCGAGGAAGCCTAGTGCGCGGGCGGTCGTGTGGCGCTCGATGAGGCGTTCCACCTCCTGCTCGGAGATGCCGCGGACCCGGGCGACCCGACGCGCCTGCAGGTGCGCGTAGGCCGGGCTGATGTGCGGGTCGAGGCCGCTGCCGCTCGCGGTGACCGCGTCGGCGGGAACGGCGGGACGCTCCGGCGCACTGCCGCGCACCGGCGTCACGATCCCCGCGCGGTAGTCGCCGTCCGGCCGCGCGCACTCGACCGGCACGCCGCCGTAGGTGGCGACGAACGGCGTCGCCGGGCAGGCCTCGTTGAGGCTGACCGCGTGATCGGGGAAGACCGCGAGCACCGCGCCCACGCCGCCGGGTGTGCAGTACGGGCGGCCGCCGTCGACGCCCTCCAGCTCGCCGACCGCCCGACTGCGGGCGCACACCTCGTTGAGCAGCTTCAGGCTCTCCGGGCCCTGGTTGCCGGCTCCGGTGGCCGTGGGGTCGTAGCCCTCACCGGCGGCCGACGGGCGGGACTGGAAGTACCGCGGCAGCGGGTTCCCGGCACCGTCCACAAAGGACTGTCCGATGAGGACACTCCCGACCGGGCGGCCGTCGCGGGTCACGAGCGAACCGTCGGCGGGTCCGGACAGGCCCGGGATGCGGCCCACCGCCACGAGCGCCAGCGGGTAGGCGAGACCGAGCAGCAGGGTGAACACGAGCAGCGCGCGCAGCGCCGCGAGATGGTTGCGCATCACACGATCCCGGGGACGAACTGGACGACGAGGTCGATGAGCTTGATCCCGACGAACGGCGCCACGAGGCCGCCGAGGCCGAAGACCAGCAGATTGCGGCGCAGCAGGGAAGCGGCGTCGCCGGGGGAGTACCGCACGCCGCGCAGGGCGAGCGGAATCAGTGCCACGATCACGAGCGCGTTGAAGGCGACCGCCGACAGGACGGCGCTCGCGGGGCTGGCGAGGCGCATGACGTTCAGCGCGTCGAGGCCCGGGTACACCGCCGCGAAGATGGCCGGGATGATGGCGAAGTACTTGGCGATGTCGTTCGCGACGGAGAACGTCGTCAGCGCCCCGCGCGTGATGAGCAGCTGCTTGCCGATCGCCACGATCTCGATGAGCTTCGTCGGGTCGGAGTCGAGGTCGACCATGTTGCCGGCCTCCTTCGCGGCCGACGTGCCGGAGTTCATCGCGACGCCGACGTCGGCCTGGGCGAGCGCGGGCGCGTCGTTGGTGCCGTCGCCGGTCATCGCGACGAGGCGGCCGCCCTCCTGTTCCTTCCTGATCAGGGCCAGCTTGTCCTCGGGTGTCGCCTCGGCGAGGAAGTCGTCGACGCCGGCCTCCGCCGCGATCGCGCGGGCGGTCAACGGGTTGTCGCCGGTGATCATGACGGTGCGGATGCCCATCCGGCGCAGCGCGTCGAAGCGTTCCCGCATGCCCGGTTTGACGACGTCCTTGAGGTGGATGACGCCGAGCGTGCGGGCCGGCCCGCCGGGGACGTGCTCGGCCACGACGAGCGGCGTCCCGCCGTGCGTCGCGATCGTGTCCACAGTGGAGCGCACCGCCTCGCTCGTGCTGCCGCCGTTGTCGTGCACCCACTTCAGGACGGCGCTCGCCGCGCCCTTGCGGATGCTCCGGCGCGGCAGGTCGACGCCGGACATCCGGGTCTGCGCGGAGAAGGGCACATAGGTGGCGTCCACCGCCGCGGTGTCCCGACTCGCGAGGGTCACGATGCTGCGGCCCTCCGGGGTGTCGTCGGCGAGGCTCGACAGGTGCGCGGCCTCGGCGAGTTCCGCCGCGGTGGTGCCGGCGGCCGGGAGAAGGTCGCTCGCCTGCCGGTTCCCCAGCGTGATGGTGCCGGTCTTGTCCAGCAGCAGCGTGTCGACGTCGCCGGCCGCCTCGACGGCCCGGCCGGACATGGCGAGCACGTTGCGCCGCACCAACCGGTCCATGCCGGCGATGCCGATCGCCGACAGCAGCGCGCCGATCGTCGTCGGGATGAGGCACACCAGCAGCGACACCAGCACGATGCCGGTGACGCCGTCCGCCGTGAGCGTCACACCGTCCACAGTGGACGGGCGCCCCGCCGCCGAGTAGATCGCCAGCGGCTGTACGGTCGCCACGGCCAGCAGGAAGACGAGGGTCAGCGAGGCGAGCAGGATCGTCAACGCGATCTCGTTCGGGGTCTTCTGCCGGTTCGCCCCCTCGACCAGGGCGATCATCCGGTCGAGGAAGCTCTCGCCGGGCTTCTGCGTGATCCGCACGACGATGCGGTCCGACAGCACCCTCGTGCCGCCGGTGACGGCGCTGCGGTCGCCGCCCGACTCGCGGATCACCGGTGCCGACTCGCCCGTCACGGCGGACTCGTCCACGCTCGCGATGCCCTCGACGACGTCGCCGTCGCCCGGGATGATCTGCCCGGCCTCGACCACCACGGTGTCGCCCGGCCGGAGCGCGCTCGCCGGCACCTCCTCCTCCCCGTCCCCGACGAGCCGCCGCGCGGTCGTGTCCCGGCGCGCCCTGCGCAGCGAGTCGGCCTGCGCCTTGCCGCGCCCCTCGGCGACGGCCTCCGCCAGGTTGGCGAAGACGACGGTGAGCCACAGCCAGATCGTGACCGCCCAGGCGAAGACGCTCGGCCGCAGCACGGCGAGCACGGTTGTGAACGCCGAGCCGACCTCCACCACGAACGTCACCGGGCTGCGCCACAGCACGAACGGGTTCAGCTTGCGCAGGGCGTACAACAGATGGTTCATCGGAACCCCTCCGCGAGCGGGCCGAGCGCGAGCGCCGGCAGGAACGTGAGCGCCACGACGATCACCGTCACGCCGGTGACCATGCCGACGAAGAGCGGCCGGTGCGTGGGCAGCGTGCCGACCGAGGCCGGAACGGGGTGCTGGCGGGCGAGCGAGCCGGCCAGCGCCAGCACGAGAACGATCGGCAGGAACCGCCCGAACGCCATGCACAGCCCCAACGCCGTGTTGTAGAAGGTCGTGTCGACGCCCAGGCCGGCGAAGGCGGAGCCGTTGTTGTTCGACGCCGACGTGAAGGCGTACAGCACCTCGGAGAGGCCGTGCGGGCCGTCGTTCGCCATGGCGGCGCGCGCGTCGGCGCAGGACATCGCGACGGCCGTGCCGACGAGGACCAGCGCCGGTGTGGTCAGCAGGTACAGCGACGCGAACGTCATCTCCCGCGCGCCGATCTTCTTGCGCACGTACTCCGGCGTGCGGCCGACCATCAGCCCCGCCACGAAGACGGTGATGACCGCCAGCACGAGCATGCCGTAGAGGCCGGAGCCGGCCCCGCCCGGCGCCACCTCGCCGAGCATCATGTTCACCATCGGCACCAGGCCGCCGAGCGCGGTGTACGAGTCGTGGAACGAGTTGACCGCACCGGTCGACGTGAGCGTGGTGAGCGCCGCGAAGGTCGCCGACTGGGACACCCCGAACCGGGTCTCCGTCCCCTCCGTCGCCGCGCCGACCGCCGCGGGCACGGTGCCGGACGGGTTCAGCTGGAACGCGTTCACCGCCGCCACGCTCAGGATCGCCAGCGTCGCCATGACGGCGGCGATCGCCAGCCCCTGCCGCTTGTCGCCGACCATGCGCCCGAACACCCGCGGCAGGCAGAACGGGATCAGCAGCACCAGGAAGAGCTGGATCCAGTTCGTCCACGCGGTCGGGTTCTCGAACGGGTGCGCGCTGTTGGCGTTGTAGAAGCCGCCGCCGTTCGTGCCCAGCTGCTTGATCGCCTCCTGGCCGGCGACCGGCCCACCGGTGACGGTCTGCGTGCCGCCCGCGAGCGTGCCGACGTCGGTGCCGGCGCCGAGGTTCTGCACGACGCCGGCGGCCATCAACGCGACGGCGGCGGGCGCGGCGACCGGCAGCAGCACGCGCAGAACGATCCGGGTCAGGTCCACCCAGAAGCTGCCCAGCCGGTCCGTCCTGGTGCGCGCGAAGCCGCGGATGAACGCGACGGCCACGGCTGTCCCGACGGCCGCGGAGACGAAGTTCTGCACGGCCAGGCCGGCCATCTGCACGAGGTGGCCCATCGTCGACTCACCCGAGTACGACTGCCAGTTCGTGTTCGTGACGAAGCTGATCGCCGTGTTCCACGCCCGGGCCGGCTCCACCGCGGCGTTGCCGAGGCTGAGCCAAAGGTGCTGCTGCACGCGCTGGAACAGGTACAGCGCGATCGTGGAGACCGCCGAGAAGGCGAGCACGGCGCGGGCGTAGCCGCCCCACGACTGTTCGCGCTCCGGGTCGACGCCCACGAGCCGGTACACGGTGCGCTCCACGCGGGTGTGCGCCGGCGCGGTCACCGACCGGTACAGATACTCGCCGAACGGCCGGTACACCAGCACGATCGCGAGGGCGAGCGAGCCGACGAAGAGCCCGCCCGCGACCCCGGGCCCCATCAGAACCGTTCCGGGAAGAGCAGCGCGGCCACCAGGAACGCCGTCAACGCGACGGCGAGCACGAGGCCGGCGAGGTTCTCGGCGCTCACAGCCGTTCCACCGCCCGGACCGCGAGGCTCAGGAGCGCGAACGTCGCGATCGTCAGCAGGACGAACATCAGGTCACTCATGCGGCAAGTGAAGGCCCGCGGCCCGGCACCCGGGCAGGCCTCTTGACGAAATCCCTACGCCCCGGCGGCGTGCGATGCTCGGTGGCGTGGATGCAGTCACGCAGTGGGTGCGCACCTCGTGGACCAAGGCGTCCCGGGGTGGCCCGGCGGCCGCCCGCCGCAACGCCGTCCCGGTCGGCTTCGTGCTGCCGCCCCTGACCGGTCCGGCGGTCCACGAGGTGCTGATGGACGAGGCGGACGGCTTCACGCCCCGGGAGTCCCTTCGCGACGGGCCCCCGACGGGCGTGACCGGGGCCTACACGTCGGCGGTGCGGTTGAGCGAGGCCGACGGGCGGCTGCGCGTGGAGCTGCGGGCGACGTCGTGGGGCGCGCCGCGCCGGAGGAGTCGCCCACCGGCGGTCCGGCTCGCCCCCGGCGAATGGGTGCGCTGGCAGGTCAACTACCGCTTCTCCTGGCCGGCCGCGCGGGGCGGGGCGTGGAGCTACCGCCTCGACACGCTCAACCTCGCGTACGGTCCGGTGGCGGCGGAGGCGTTCCTCGGCGACCCGACGCACCACGTCGACGAGCGCGCCGCCCTCCGGTAGGCGCCCGGGGTGGTCCGGAAGTACCGGGGACATCCGCAGCTCAAAGCCGGCTCGTGACCGGCGTACGGCCCCGGTACTTGACGACGCGGACGCGGCAGCGCAGCCGCAACGACGCTGAGCGAGCGGAGCGCCGGCCGCACCGGAGGGCACGCGGAGCGGATCGCGGCGCTCGACCCCTCCAGGAAGCGCCGGCGTGCGGAGTTACCGGGCGTCGGCCAGCTCGGCCAGCAGGTCCTCGTCGTCGGGGTGGGCGGCGGCCATCGCGGTCAGCATGGCGAGCCGGGTGCCGCGGAAGCGCGCGGCGTTGTCCGGGTCGGAGTGCTCGGCCAGCCGCTTGAGGGCGTTCGACGCGGCCAGCGCCGTGTCCGGGTCGGGCGAGGCCTCGAAGAGCTGGCTGCGCACGTGTACGCACTCGGCGAGGGTGCGCAGCAGGTCGTCCTCGTCGACGCCGTCGAGGTTGAGGTACACGTCGCCGAGGTGTTCCAGCGCCCAGCCGAGCCGGCGGTGCGCCTCGATCGAGGTGCGGTGTTCCGCGCACAGCTCGTGGTAGATGTCGACGGTCCGGGTGAAGATCGGTTCGGCGGCGGCCGGGTCGCCGTCGTTGAGCAGCGCGACGCCGTAGATGTTGTGCGCGGCGCCGAGACAGAAGCGGGCCGGGTCGCGCTCGGGGTACGTCTCGGCCCAGGCGCTCACGTCGCGCAGCGTGCGCCGGCCGGCCTCGCGCGCCGCCTTCGGGAAGCCGAGGGCGATGAGCGTGGTGATCTGGCGTTCGCGCAGGGGGAGGTAGTGGCCGTTGCCGGCGGGCACCACGGCGACGACCTCGCCGAGCAGCGCCGCCCCCGCGAGGTCGCGGCTGCGCTTGGTCACGTCGAGCGCGAACTTCGTCAGGTCGCCCATGCCGTCCACCTGGGCCAGGTGGCGGGTGACGGCGACGTAGTCGCGGTAGGAGCGGTCGCCGCTGCGGATGTTGCCGTAGTGCATGGTGATCGCGCGTTCGTGGCGGTCGTCGCGGCGTTCGCCCTGCCGGGGTGCGAGCGCCTCGGCGATGTGCCGGGGGACGACGACGCCGTCGGGCCGTTGCTCCAGCAGACCCTTTTCCACCAGGCCCGCCGTGGTCCCGGCCGGGTAGCCGTCGACCACCGCCGCCACGTCCCGTTCCCTCAGGGGGAACGTCGCCAGCGCCACCTGCAGCAGGGTTTCCGTCTCCTGATCGGAAAGTCCGTCGAGCGGCGGCGCCTCCCGGGGCGCGGGCGCCTCCTCGACGAAGACGCGGCCGGTGTCCGCCGCGGCCCGCATCCGGTCGATCGCCTCCTCGAAGCTCGGGTCGGCGAACCCGTCCGCGTCCCGGTTGAGGTCGACGTCGGTGAGCCGCACGGCGAGCGGCGCCCGCTCCAGGAGCAGCAGCACCACCCGGAACTTCGTGTCGTCGCGCCCCGGCCGGGTCAGGATCGACAGGGCCTCTTCCTTCTCCGGGAAGTCGGCGGTGCAGGTGTCCAGCGCCTCGGCCACCGCCGCGAACAGTCCTAAGGGGAACCAGCGTCCCTCGTGCGTCGCGACGGCCCACCCGTCGGCGCGCAACTTCTCTACGGGATCATGCACGCGCGCACAGTACCGGAGCGCTGCCACCTCGGCGTTTCAACATCCGTAGTAGAACTTGCGCGCGATCGATCTCGAACTTTATTTACGAGCGTCTTTACTTTTGTTCGCGCTGAACATAAGTTCTGCCCCACACCCACAGGGACCCGCTATCCCGAAGGGGGATGCATTGGGCCAGCAGTTACCGTCCGGGCTGTTCAAACGGTTGGTGTCGCGTCGTCACGTCCTCGCGAGCAGCGCTCTCGGCGTCGGTGTGCCGGCCGCGATGCTCGGGTTGCGTGGTACCGGGCAGGCCGCCGCGGAGGTTCCCGCGCAACGGGCCGCCGGCGCGACGCACCGCATCACGATGTACGCGGAGGCGATCGCGGGCACCAACATGATCGGCTACGGGTTGGCCCCCGGACAGGCCACGGTGCCGGGGCCGATCCTGGAGATGTACGAGGGCGACACGATGGAGATCACCCTCGTCAACACCACCGACAAGCGGCTGTCGATCCATCCGCACGGCGTGGACTACACGGTGGAGAACGACGGCGCCCCGCTCAACGGCTCCTTCAACAACCCCGGTGAGACCCGCACCTACGTGTGGAAGTCGCGGGAGATGTTCCAGGCCGAGGGGCGCCGGTGGATGCCGGGCAGCGCGGGCTACTGGCACTACCACGACCACGCGATGGGCAACGACCACGGCACCGCCGGCCTCATCCGGGGGCTGTACGGCGCGCTGATCGTCCGGCGGCGCGGCGACATCCTGCCGCGCCGGCAGTACACCGTCGTCTTCAACGGAACGCAGATCAACAACCGGCTCGCACCGAACACGCCCATGTTCGAGGCCAACCTCGGCGAACGCGTCGAGTGGCTGGTGATCGCGCACGGCGAGTTCTTCCACACGTTCCACCTGCACGCCCACAGGTGGGCCGACAACCGCACGGGAATGCTCGAGGGCCCGACCGACCCGAGTCAGGTCATCGACAACAAGGACATCAACCCGGGCAGTTCGTTCGGCTTCCAGGTACTGGCCGGCGAGGGTGTCGGCCCCGGTGTGTGGATGTACCACTGCCACGTCCAGAACCACTCCGACGGCGGGATGGTCGGCCTCTTCCTGGTGCGCAACGCGGACGGCAGCATGCCCGCCGGCGCGCAGGAGGCCATCGACCGCTTCAACGGACACGTGCACACCCCCGCGGCGGCGCCGGCCCAGGCGCAGCCGCACGTCCACGGTTGACCCCAGACCGGAAGGAGCCTGCGAACATGGATCTGCCGCCCACAGGACGGCGAAGGTCGTGGCGGGCAAAGGTAACGTTCGCCGCGGTCGCCGCACTGGTGACCGGTGTCCCGACACTGCCGGTGTCCGCCGCACCGGCCGCCCCGGCAGCGGCCGCCGACGCGCCGCCGCTGTCCGTCCTCGTCTTCCACGGACCCGCCGCCGAGCAGCAGGACCCGGTCGCCCGCGCCGCGGAACGCATCCGTGACCTGGCCGGCGCGACCGGCATCACGGTCACCGACTCCAGCGACCCCAACGTCTTCACCGCCGAGAACCTCGCCAAGTACCGCGCCGTCGTCTTCCTCTCGTCGAACGGCGCGGCGCTCACGCGTGAGCACGAGAGCGCGCTGCAGGACTACATGAAGAACGGCGGCGGCTTCCTCGGGGTCGGCGACGCCGCCAAGGCGCAGCCGGACTCGACGTGGTTCACCGGCCTCATCGGCACCCGCCCGGTCGGCTCGATCTCCTCTCCGGAACCGGTCTCCGCGGTCACCGCCAGCGGCGAGAACCCGCCGAACGAGACCAAAGAGAAGCTGATCGACAACAACTCGAACACCAAGTGGTTGGTGTTCGCCAACACGGGTTGGGCGGCGTTCCGGCTGCCGGCCGCGAAGGCGGTCACGGGCTACGCGCTCACGTCGGCCAACGACTTCATCGGCCGCAACCCGAAGGACTGGACGCTGCAGGGCTCCGACAACGGCACCGACTGGACGGATCTGGACCGGCGCACCAACGAGGCGTTCCCGGACCACCCGTTCCAGACGCGGCGGTTCAACTTCGCCAACACGCGCGCCTACCTGCACTACCGGCTGAACATCACGGCCAACGCCGGTGAGCCGATCATCCAGCTGGCCGACCTGCGGCTGTTCACCGGATCCGTCGAGCCGCCGCCGTCGCCCGCCGTCAACCGGGCGGTCGTCGACATCCTCGACCGGCAGCACCCGTCGACCGAGGGCCTGCCGCTGACCATCACGCGCTCGGACCGTTGGTACAACTGGGATCCCAACCCGGTCGGCACCGTGCACACCGTGGCGCAGGTCGAGGAACGGCACTACAACGCCGGATCGGGCGCCAACGGGGCGTTCCACCCGGTCTCCTGGTGCCGCGACTACGAGGGCGGCCGCTCCTTCTACACCGGCATGGGTCACACCGCGGAGAGCTGGGACGAGGCCGACTTCACCAAGCACCTCGCCGGGGCGCTGCGCTGGACCTCCGGCGTCGAGCGCGGCGACTGCCAGGCCACCATCGCCAGCAACTACAAGGTGGAACGCCTGACCGCCCCCAACCAGACCGGTCAGCTCGACCAGATCGGCGAGCCGCACGGGCTCACGGTCGCGCCCGACGGCGGCATCTTCTACGTCGGCAAGGCGGCCTGCCCGAGCGGCCCGATCGCCGACTGGAACGACCCCAACGTCGGCCTCGGCTGCGGCACCATCCACCGCTGGGACCCGACCACGAAGACCACCAAGCTGCTCACCACGCTGCCCGTCATGGGCAACCGCGGCAGCGGCGGCGAACTGGTGAAGAACGAGGAGGGGCTGCTCGGCATCGTCCCCGACCCGAACTTCGCGCAGAACGGCTGGATCTACACGTACTGGATGCCGCACGCGTCGATCGACCGGGACACCCGCATCGGGCAGCGCACGATCTCCCGGTTCACCTACGACAAGGCGACGAACTCCCTCGACCAGGCCACCCGCAAGGACCTGATCCAGTGGCCGGTGCAGATCCACTCGTGCTGCCACGCCGGTGGCGGGATGACGTTCGACAACAAGGGGAACCTGTACGTCGGCTCCGGTGACAGCAACTCCTCCGAGGGCTCCGGCGGCTACTCGGGCAACAACTGGACGCAGGACTACAAGGGCGTGTCGTTCCAGGACGCCCGCCGCACGGCCGGCAACACCAACGACCTCAACGGGAAGATCGTGCGGATCCACCCGGAGGCCGACGGCACGTACACGATCCCGCAGGGCAACCTCTTCCCGGTCGGGACCGAGAAGACCCGCCCGGAGATCTACGTGATGGGCGTGCGGAACATCGCGCGCCTGCAGTGGGACCCGGTGAACAACTGGCTGACGGCCGCCTGGGTCGGCCCCGACGCCCAGTCGCCCGACCCGGAACGGGGACCGGCGAAGTACGAGACCGCCACGATCATCACCGAGGCGGGCAACCACGGCTGGCCGTACTGCATGGGCAACCGGCAGCCGTACCGCGACCGCAGCAACACCGACGCCACGGTGCTGACCGGCTGGTACGACTGCAACGCGCCGAAGAACAACTCGCCGCGCAACACCGGTCTGGTGGACCTGCCGCCGGTCAAGGACAACATGATCTGGTACTCGCCGGACGGCGGCGGCCCGGTCTTCCCGTTGCGCCCGGACGGCATCCCGTCGTACAAGGCGTCCGAGGCCACCTACACCCAGCCGTACCTGCGCGGCGGCAACCAGGCCGTGATGAGCGGCCCGACGTACCACCGCAGCCAGGTCGACACCAACAGCGGCGTCGCGTGGCCGTCGTACTGGGACGGCAAGTGGTTCATCGGTGACGAGGGCAACGCCGCCAACCGGATCGCCGTCACCGTCGACAAGGCGGGCGTGGCGACCGCGCAGCCGCCGGCGTTCGCGGAGTCGCTGCGCGCCATCATCCCGGGGGGTACCTCGGACACCCAGATCTACACCTGGATGGACGCGAAGTTCGGCAAGGACGGGGCGCTGTACCTGCTCGACTACGGAGGCGGCTTCTTCAGCCTCCAGGCGTGGCAGAAGATGAGCCGGGTCACCTACAAGGGCGGTGCGCCGACGCCGGCGCCGGCCGTCACCCAGGTGGCGATCCAGAACAAGCCGCTGACCGTGCAGTTCAACGGGACGAAGTCCGGCGGCGTCTCGTGGCGCTGGGACTTCGGCGACGGCACCACGTCGACCGAGGCCGACCCGCGGCACACCTACACCAAGCCGGGCACGTACACGGTCAAGCTCACCGTCACCTACGCCGACGGCGAGACGGCCACCGTGCAGAGTTCGGTCAACGTGGGCTGCCTCGTCTCCGACGGCCGGGCGACCGTCCACATCGGAGGCACCGACACGGGTGTGCAGAACGACACCGTCGGCGGCGGCTGCACGATCAACGACCTGATCGACGACGAGAGCACCTGGGCGGATCACGACAGCTTCGTGCGGCACGTGACCGCCGTGGCCGACCGCCTGGAGAAGGAGGGCGTGCTGACCGGTCGCGAACGCGGCAACCTGGTCCGCGCGGCCGCGTCGTCGGACATCGGCCGGGCCGGCCATCGCGGCTACGAACCGCTCTTCGACGGGACGCAGCAGTCGTTCCGGAACTGGACGATGGCACCCGCCGGCGGGTTCACCGTGCAGCCGGACGGGTCCATGCGGTCGTTCGGCGGGCTCGGGATGCTGTGGTACTACAAGCAGCAGTTCGGGGACTTCTCGTTGAAGCTGCAGTTCAAGGACATCGCACCGGGCACGGGTCGGGCCAACACCGGCGCCTTCACCCGGTTCCCGGATCCGCGCACGCCGTTGGAGCAGCGCACGGATGCGTGCAGCACCACCGGTTCGGCGCGGACGTCGCAGGCCTGGGTCGCCATCTACTGCGGGCACGAGATCCAGATCTACGACGGCGACACGGGTGAGCCGCAGAAGACGGGCTCGATCTACAACTTCGATCCCAACCCGTTGAGCGCGGCCGGTGTCACGCCCAAGAACGTGTGGAACGAGTACGAGATCCGCGTCGTCGGGCAGCACTACACGATCATCCGCAACGGCGTGGTGATCAACGAGTTCGACAACACGCCGGGCAAGCAGTCCTCCCGGGCGGGTGACCCGCCGACCGACCAGCGGCAGTTCCTCAGCGGCTTCGTCGGCCTGCAGAACCACGGTGACTCCGACCTCGTCGAGTTCCGCAACATCAGGGTGCGCACACTGTGAGATTCCGTTATGCCTTAGCAGGTTTCTTCCTGCTGGTCTCGATGGTTCCGGGGGTGGCGGCGATCGCGTCGCCCCCGGGGCCCCGGGCCGCCGCCGCCGTCCAGACCCTCACCTGGACGGCCGACGACGACATCACCCGCTACCTCAGCTTCCCGACGCAGGCCGTCGCCGGGGAGACCACGATCGTCTTCGAGAACAGCGAGGCGACCGGCAACGACATGTTCATGTCGCACACGCTGACCTTCGACACCTCGGCCGAGGGCTACAACCACGACGTGAACCTGAACATCCTGGCGAACCCGCTGGACGCCAACAACGGGCGGCACACCGCCACGGTGACGCTCACGCCGGGCAAGTACCGCTACTTCTGCTCGCTGCCCGGCCACAGCGGCATGGTCGGCGAGCTGATCGTCACCAACGGCGGGCCGGACGTCACGGCCCCCACGGTCGGCGCACAGGTCTCCGGCACCCGCGACACCAACGGCAACTACGTCGGCAGCGCCACGGTGACGGTGACCGCCTCCGACGCCCAGTCGGGTGTGTCCACTGTGGAGTACCGGCTCGACGGCGGCGCCTGGACGCCCTACACCGCACCGGTGGTCGTCTCGGCGCTCGGCGCGCACACCGTCGGCTACCGCGCCACGGACAACGCCGGCAACGTGTCGCCGGAGGGGACCAGCACGTTCACGGTGGTGGCACCGCCCTCCGACACCACCCCGCCGACCGTGAACGCGAACGTGACCGGCACCCGGGATGCCAATGGCAACTACGTCGGCAGCGCCACCGTGACGGTGACGGCGTCCGACAGCGGTTCCGGGGTGGCGAGCGTGCAGTACCAGCTCGACGGCGGCGCCTGGACGGCCTACACGGCGCCGGTGGTCGTGTCGTCGCTCGGCGCGCACATGTTCCACTACCGGGCCACGGACAACGCGGGCAACGTGTCTCCCGAGGGCATGGCCTCCTTCACGGTGGTCGCACCGCCGTCCGACACGACCCCGCCGACCGTGAACGCGACGGTGTCCGGCAACCGGGACGGCAGCGGCAACTACGTCGGCAGCGCCACCGTGACGGTGACGGCGTCCGACAGCGGCTCGGGTGTGTCCACTGTGGAGTACTCGCTGGACAACGGGGCGTTCGTCGCCTACACGGCGCCGGTCGTGGTGTCGACGGTCGGGGCGCACACCCTGCGCTACCGGGCGACCGACAACGCGGGCAACACGTCGCCGGTCGGCAGCGTGTCGTTCACGGTCGTCGCCCAGGACACCACGGCGCCGACCGTCAGCGCGAGCGTGGCCGGTGAACGCGACGGTTCCGGCAACTACGTCGGCAGCGCCACGGTCACCGTGACCGCCTCGGACAGCGGTGCCGGGGTGTCCACTGTGGAGTACTCGCTCGACAACGCGGCGTTCGCGCGGTACACCGTGCCGGTCGTGGTGACCGGTCCCGGGGCGCACACCCTGCGCTACCGGGCGACCGACAACGCGGGCAACACGTCGCCGGTCGGCAGCGTGTCGTTCACGGTCGTCGCCCAGGACACCACGGCGCCCACGGTCACCGCGACGGTGTCCGGCAACCGGGACGCGGGCGGGAACTACGTCGCGAGCGCCACCGTCACGGTGACCGCCTCGGACAGCGGTTCCGGGGTCGCCTCGGTGCAGTACTCCCTGGACAACGGCGCCTTCGTCACCTACACGGCACCGGTGGTCGTGACGGCACTCGGGGCGCACACCGTGCGCTACCGGGCCACCGACAACGCGGGCAACACGTCGGCGACCGGCAGTGTGTCGTTCACCGTCGTGGCGCCGCCCGTGGAGGACACCACCGCGCCGGAGACCGCCGCCACGGTCACCGGCAACCGGGACGCGAACGGCGCGTACCTGGACCGTGCCACGGTCACCGTCACCGCCACGGACAACGGCTCCGGGGTGAAGACGGTCGAGTACGCGGTCGACGGCGGCGGCTGGACGCTCTACACCGCCGCCGTGATCGTGACCGCCCGGGGTGCGCACACCGTCCGGTACCGCGCCACGGACAACGCCGGCAACGTCGCCGCCGAGAAGTCGGTGACGTTCACGGTCGTGGAGCCCAGCGGGGACGCCTGCCCCAACTCCGACGACCGGCCGACCGTGGTCATCGACGGCTTCGACACGGGTGTGGCCAACGTCGACACCGGCAACGGCTGCACGATCAACGACCTCATCGCCGAGCGGGCGAGCTACCCGGACCACGCCGCCTTCGTCCGCCACGTGGAGGCGGTCACCGGCACGCTCGTCACCAACGGCGTGCTGACCCGCCGGGAGCAGGGCGCGATCGTGCGCGCCGCCGCCCGTTCGTCCATCGGTACCTGAACATCACTGGGGAGACCATGATGCCAAGAAAGACCGTCGTGTCGTTGGCCGTCCTGGCGGCCACCGCTTCCGTCCTCATCGCACCGACCGCCGCGCACGCGGCCCTGGTGACGTACTGCGTCGGCGAGGGCGGTGCGGTCACCGTGCCGAACGACCTCGTCGTCCCCGCCGGCGAGTCGTGCGCGCTCGCGGGCACCACCATCACCGGCAACGTCCGCGTCGCCGCCGGTGCGAGCCTGGTCGTCCAGAACGGCACCATCCGCGGCGAGGTCGAAATCGCCAACGACGGCTACCTGGACGCCACGAACACCACCATCAGCGGCGGGACCGTCCTCGCCGCCGGCGGGTTCGGGGTGTTCATCAAGGACAGCAGCAGCGGCGGGGTCACGCTGCGCCCCAAGGGTTCGGCCACCGTCGAGGGCTTCCTCTTCGTGGAGAACTCCACAGTGGACGGTGTGGTCAACGCACAGGTCGGCGAGGTGCGGCTGGACCGGCTCACCCGGGTGACCGGCAACGTCAGCACCAACGGCGCGTACTACACCGACGTGCACGACTCGTTCGTGGACGGCACGCTGTCGGTGCTGAACAACTCGACCGGCAGCGTCGTGTGCGGCAGCGCGGTGCAGGGCCGTTCGACGTTCGCCGGCAACCGCGGCGGCGTGCAGCTCGGCCCGAACGGCAGCCTCGACGGCTGCGCCTCCGGCGGCTACTTCAACCGGGACGTGAGCATCACCAACACCACCGGCGGCGTGACCCTCGACGACAACATCATCAACGGCCAGCTCCAGGTGAGCGGCAACAACCCGGCCGCCCGGGTCGCCACGAACAACCGCATCCGCGGCGGCGTCGTGGGCGACACGGCCGCGGCCGGTGCGGCGGCCCGCAGCGCGGGCGGCACCAGTCGCGACGCCACGGGCGACGACCGGGCCGCGGCGCGCCGAGACAAGGCGACCGGCGCCGCCGACGCGAAGGGGCCGGCCGACCTGTAGGACGATCCATTTCGGGGTGGGAGAGGGAACGCCGGTCGCCGCGCTGCGGTGGCCGGCGTTCCCGTGTGCGCAGTACTGAAACATTGACATGTAACGATGCTCGTCGATAGCGTCGCGCGCACCGTGCAGTCCCAGAAGGGCGGGCCCACATGTCGTCAGCTCTGCGCAGACTCACCTCCGGACTCCTCTCCCTCACCGTTGGCCTGGCCGCCGCCACGAGCGTCGGACCCGCGGCCGCCCACGCCGACACCCGTCCCACGCTGCCCAGGCCGGAGGTCGCCGGCGCCGGCGACGCCCCCCTCGGCGGCGTCGTTCCCGGGCGCACCGGGGCCGACATTCGCGCCTCGGTCGAGGCCCAGGCGGCGCACCGGGAACGCGCGCTGGCCCGCGCCGGTGGAGTGACCGTGGCGGCCCAGGAACATCCGGCCGCCGGCACCTACTTCAGCCGCCAGTCGCAGTCCACGGCCATCCGCGCCACGCACACCGTCTTCTACGGCACCGGCGACCGCACCCGGGTCGGCGACGTGGTGTACGCGCCGACCCTGATGCCGCCCAGCAGTGCCTGCCTGGAGATCACCACGGCGTACACCTGGGACGCCCCGGCGCTGTGGGCCTGGGACTGGTGCACCGACAACCCGGGCGTCGGCAAGGAGGTCCCGCTCAACGCGAACTTCGTCTCGACGTACACCACCCCGGTGAACGGCCTGCCGGCGTACAGCATCGACATCCAGAAGACCAACGCCGCCACCAACACCTGGACGGCGTACCTGTACAACTTCAAGAACGGCCGCTGGGACACCTTCTGGGCCAAGTCCGGCACCAGCCAGATCGGCCAGAACGGGTGGGACGTCTTCGAGCCCTACGTGACCCGCAACCCGTCGACCGGCCTCGGCTACTACTGCGCCACGATGGCGGGTCGCACGTTCGAGGCGCGCGGCATCCAGGTGCGGGTCAACGGCACCTACCAGAACGCCTCCGCGAGCACCGGCGCCTCGTACTACTGGATCGACCTCGCCTGCGGTTCCCGGCTGCGCTGGACCCAGAACGACCTCGCCAACTGGAGCGCGCGGATCAGCTGACCGGCGCGGGCGACGGCAGGCGGATCGGGGCGCGGCGCCACCACGTGAGGCAGCGCCACGCCCACTCCGCCGGCCCGTAGCGGAACCGGCGCAGCCACCACGCGCTCCACGCCGCCTGCAGCACCAGGATCCCCACCGTCAGGCCGACGATCCGCGGCAGGTCCCGCGTGCTGTCGATGCCCAGCGGCGGCCCGAGGGTCAGCAAGAGCGCGGTGGCGCTGAGATAGTTCGTCAGCGCCATGCGGCCCATCGGGGAGAGCACCGCCGACAGGGCCGGACCGGCCGGGGTGCGCAGCAGGAGCAGCAGGCCGCAGCAGTACGCGAGTCCCGTCGCGACGCCGGCCAGCGGGCCGAGCAGGCTCACGCCGCCGCCGGGCCCGCCCACGACGTTCCAGAAAGGAATGGCGACGTCGGCGAGGCGCAACGCGATCCAGGCGACGGCGAGTGTCCCGAACACCAGAAAGCCGACGGCGACGCGGCCCGTACGGCGCTCGAGCGCGGCGGGCACCTCCAGCATCGCGAGGGCGTAGCCGAGCGCGAGCAGCCCCGGGATCGGCCCGTAGCCGACGACCAGCTGCGCCCCGACGAACAGCAGCACCAGCGACACGGCCAGCGCGACCCGCCCGCCGGCGCGGCTCAACGGCAGCAGCACCACCAGACCGGCGAGCGCGTACGCGGTCAGCGCCTCGCCCGGGTGGAACGCGAAGTGCGCCAGCCCGATCAGGAACAGCCAGCCGAGCCGGCGGGCCAGCACCAGCCGCGGCCGGTCGGTCCGCAGCGCCGCACGGCGCAGGAAGATGCCGAAGCCGACCCCGAACAGGATCGAGAAGATCGGGTAGAACCGCTCGTAGAAGAGCAGCTGGACGGCGAGCGGCATCCTCGGTGCGGAGCCGGCGGCGGCCCCGCGGAACACCACCTGCTGGTAGATGTTGACGATCAGGATGCCGCAGAGGGCGAAGCCGCGCAGCGTGTCGAGCGCGTGGATGCGCGGGCCGGCGGTGGAGAGGTCGGCGCGGTCGGCGGTCACCGTTTCACCCTGCCGGGGTGACGCCTGGCGCTTCTGCCCACCTTCGTCGGCTTCCGATGCGACAAAAGTATGGCCGCCGGTGCGATGAGTTTCGGCCACGAGGACGGTCAACCCCACGTAGAACCTACACAGGAGGCTGAGACCATGACCGACACCCGCACCCTCGAGGTGACCGGCGCCGTGCTGACCTACGACGTTCAGGCGGTGCCCGACAGCACACACCCGACGCTGCTCGCGATCGGGTCGCCGATGGCCGCGGACGGCTTCGCCGACCTCGCCGCGCGGTTCACCGACCGGACCGTGGTGCGCTACGACCCGCGCGGCACGGGGCGCAGCGCCAAGGCCGACCCGGACAGCCCGTCGACGCCGGAGCAGCACGCCGACGACCTGCACCGGCTGGTCGACGCGATCGGTGGGCCGGTCGACGTCTTCGCCAGCAGCGGCGGCGCCGTCAACGCGCTGGCGTTCGTGGCGAAGCACCCCGAGCAGGTGCGGGTGCTGGTGGCGCACGAGCCGCCGGCGGCGCGCAACGTTCCGGACAGCGCGCGTGCGCTCGCCGCGATCGAGCGCACCCGGGAGCTGTACGCGAAGGAGGGCTTCGGCCCGGCGATGGCGAGCTTCATCGCGCTGACCATGCACAAGGGGGAGTTCCCGGACGGCCCGCTGGCCGGCCCGTCCGCCGCCGACATGGGCATGCCGACCGAGGACGACGGCAGTCGCAACGACCCGCTGCTCGGCCAGAACCTCATCAGCTGCACGCACTACGAGATCGACGTCGACGCCCTCAAGGCCGCCTCGACCCGCGTCATCATCGCGGTGGGCGCCGAATCGGTGGGGGAGTTGGCGCACCGTTGCGCTCTCGGCGTGGCCGAACGCCTCGGCCTGGAGCCGGTGACGTTCCCCAGCCACCACGGCGGGTTCACCGACAGCCCGTGGGCGAAGGGCGACCCGGACGGCTTCGCCGCGAAGCTGCGCGAGTTGCTCTGAGGGGCCCGCTCCTTGACGCAACCGGTTGATTGCCATAACGTCTGTGGCAACCAAAGAGTTGCTATAAAGGAGGCCGTGATGGGATTCCCCGACCGCATCGAACGCACCCTCGAGCTGCCCCACCCGCCCGCGAAGGTGTGGGCGGCGCTCACCACCGCCGAGGGGCTCGGCACCTGGTTCGGCAACGACGCCACCGTGGACCTGCGCCCCGGCGGCACCGCCCGGCTCACGTGGAGCAGCGGCGACAGCGCCGAGCTGACCGTCGAACGGGTCGACGAGCCCACGGTGTTCGCGTTCAGCTGGCCGATCTACGGGCTGCCGGCCGACGACCCCCGCCGCACGCGGGTGGAGTTCACCCTGCAGCCGGAGGGCGAGGGCACCCGGCTCCTGGTCGTCGAGACCGGGTTCGGGCAGCTCAGCGAGGACGAGCACACCAAGGCGTACGACGGCAACACGAGGGGCTGGACGAGCGAGCTGGCCGAACTGGTCCAATACCTCGATGCAGCGTGATACCGAATCGGTTGCCGAGCAGGTCTTCGCGGCCCTCGCCGACCCGACGCGGCGCGCCGTCCTGGCGTCGCTGGCCGCCGGTGGGCCGGCGACGGCCACGGACCTGGCGGATCGCCTGCCCATCACCCGGCAGGCGATCGCCAAGCACCTGGCGCTGCTGACCGAGGCCGGCCTCGTCACCCCCGAGCCGGGCGAACGCCGCCGGGTCCGCTACCGGCTGCGTTCGGCCCCGATGCGGGTGGCGCAGCAGTTCCTGGCGGCGCTCGCCAACGACTGGGACGACCGGCTCGACGCGCTGCGCAAACATCTCGGCTAGCGCGTTCACGTGACCGCGCCGCTCTGGGGCAAGCCGCCGGGACGTGTGTGAGCTCACGGAGGTCAACAAGCTAGTTGATATCCGTGAGCTCACACACGTCCGCAGTGAACTCACACCCGTGCGAGCTCCTAAGGCTTCTCCGCCCGGCGCAGCGCGGTACGGGCCAGGACCTGCTGCACGGTGACCACCCGCTCCGACCGCCCCCGGCCCAGGAAGCTGACGAACCAGTGCAGGACGGTCGTCAGCCTGTTCTTGAACCCGACCAGGTACAGCAGGTGCACGGCGAGCCACAACAGCCACCCGATGAACCCGGCGATCCGCAGCCTGCCCACGCTCGCCACGGCGTTGAACCGGGAAATGGTGGCCATGCTGCCCTTGTCGAAGTACTTGAAGGGCGGCAACGGATCCTTCCCGTCGAGCCGGCGCACGATCTGCTTCGCCGCGTACCGTCCACTCTGGATGGCCACCTGCGCCACGCCCGGAAGGTTGTCGAGCGCCATCAGATCGCCGACGACGAAGACCTCGGGATGCCCGGGGAGCGTGCAGTCCGGCAGGACCTTGACCCGCCCGGCCCGGTCGGTCTCCGCGCCGGCGGCCTCGGCCAGCCGCCTGCCGATCGGCGCGCCGGCCACGCCCGCGGCCCACATGCGCGTCATGCACTCGATGCGGTGGTGCTTGCCGTTCTTGTCCTTCGTCTCGATGCCGGTCGCGTCGACGCCCACGACCATCTGGCCCAGCTCGACCTCGATGCGGAGCTTGTGCAGCTGCACCAGGCTCTTGGTGGAGAGCTTGTCGCCGAACGTCCCGAGCACCGCGTCGGCGCCGTCGAGCAGGATGATGCGCGCCTCGCGCGGGTCGATGCGGCGGAACTCGCCGGGGAGCGTGCGGTGCGCGAGTTCGGCGATCTGGCCGGCCATCTCGACCCCGGTCGGTCCGGCGCCCACCACCACGAACGTCATCCAGCGTTCGCGGATCGCCGGATCGTCCTCCAGCTCGGCCATCTCGAACGCCCCGAAGATGCGCCCGCGCAGCTCCAACGCGTCGTCGATGCTCTTCATCCCGGGCGCGTGCTCGGCGAACTCGTCGTGGCCGAAGTACGACTGGGTGGCTCCGGCCGCCACGATGAGCGTGTCGTAGCCGACGGTGTACGTCGCCTCCGGCGCGGTGGCGGTGACCGTGCGGGCGGCCAGGTCGACGTCGACGACCTCCCCGAGGCGCACCTCCGCGTTGTCCTGGCGGCGCAGGATCTCCCGGGTCGCCGGGGCGATCTCGCCGGCGGAGAGGATGCCGGTGGCCACCTGGTACAGCAGCGGCTGGAAGAGGTGGTGCGTGGTGCGGGCCACCATCGTCACGTCGACCGGCGCCTTGCGCAGGGCCTTCGTGGCGAAGAGGCCGCCGAAGCCGGACCCCACGACGACGACCCTGTGCCGCTGCTCGCTCATCCATCGCTCCCGTCAGGCGTGATCTGGCTATTATGATCCGCTGACCTACCCAGTAGTGGTTGATGGAATCATCGGACCGTCCAGCGTTGGGCGCCGCTCGGGTTGCAGGTCCACTGGTGCACGAGCGTGCCGTTCTCGACGCCGCTCCACGCGACGTCGACGCACTTGCCGGTCGCCACGTTGACGATGGCCCCGTCGGCGGTGAACGTGAACCGTTGCGCGTCGGAGTTGTTGCACGTCCAGATCTGGATCTTCGTGCCGTCGGCCGGCCGGCTGTGGTCCACGTCCAGGCACTTGTTGCCGTAGACACGCAGTTCGCCGGCGGCGGTGCGGGTCCAGGTCTGGATGGTGCTGCCGAGGCAGTCGTAGATGTGCAACTGGGTACCGTCCACTGTGGACGTCTGCGGCACGTCGAGGCACTTGCCGGACTGCGGGTTGGCGATCATGACGGGGCTGCCGACCGGCGGGAGTACCTGCGCGTCGAGGCTGGCGGGCACGGCGCGCATCGCCTCCACCCACCGGACGCCCATCTTGTCGTAGCCGGCCGCCGTCGGGTGGATGCCGTCGGCCAGTTCGGACTGGCTGACGACGGAGTGCATGTCGACGAGGTGGACCAGCGGGCCGCGCTGCGCCACGATCCCCGGCAGCGCCGCGTTGAACGCCTGGATCCGCGCCTCCGCCACCGGATCGCTCTCCGGCACGAGCGTGGCGACGAAGACCTGCGCGGTCGGCGCGGCGGCCCGGATCGCGTCGAGGAGCGCACCCATACGCGCGGGTGCGTTGGGCAGGTCGTAGTTCTGGTTCACGTCGTTGGTGCCGAGGTGGATGAGGATCGAGCGGGGCGCGTAGCTGCGCAGCCAGCCGTTGAGCTGGGCGTGGATCTGGTCGATCCGCCAGCCGCTGTGCCCCTCGTGGTCGTGGTCGCCGAGCGAGGCCGGCCCGTTGGAGCCCGAACCGACGAAGTCGATCCGGTAGCCGGCGGCGGTCAGCAGTTCCCACATCTTGATGCGGTAGCCGCCCGGCACGTTGAACCCGTCGGTGATGGAGGCGCCGAGCGGCATGATGCGCACGCCTCCGTTGGACTCGGCGGCGTGCGCCGTCCCGGTGAGGGAGAGGACCAATGCCAGGACCGCCAGGCCGAGGAATCCTTTACGCATGCCCAGGATCTAACAGTGATAAATGTCAATGCGTCAATGAATCCGGCTCGGTCGGCTGGAAAACGACCAGTCGCTGGCCGTCCGCCACGGACAGCACCTCCGAGGTGAGGTCGAGCCGCCCCGCCACCGGATGCGCGAACGTCCGCCGGTAGCCGCTCTTCACCCGCACCTCGTGGTCGCTCCAGAGCCGCGCGAAGTCCGGGCTGTGCGTCGAGAGTTCGGCGACGAGGGCGTCGGCCCGGCCGCCGGCCACGGTGCGCAGGTGGGCCACGCAGTCGCGGGCCATCGCCTCCCACGGCACCACGAGGTCCCGCGCGGCCGGTGCGCGGAACATGTACCGCACGATGTTGCGGCGTTCGCGCGGCCAGTCGGCGAGCCCGTGCAGGAGCGCCTCGCCGGCGGGGTTCTCGGCGAGGATGTCGCTCTCCGGGCTCAGCACGTACGCCGGCGTCGGGCGCACCGTCGAAAGCAGCCGCACCAGTCCGGGGCGGGCCGCCGGCGCGGGCGTTCGCGGCGCGGGTCGCAGACCGGCACCGGCCTGCGCGAGCCGGTACAGGTGCTCCCGCTCGTCCTGGTCCAGCCGCAGCGCGTCGGCGAGCGCCGCCAGGACCGCCGCGCCCGGGTTGGTGTCGCGGCCCTGTTCCAGGCGTATGTAGTAGTCGACGCTGACGCCGGCGACGGCCGCCAGTTCCTCGCGGCGCAGGCCGGGGGTCTGGCGCCGGCCGACCCCGGCGGGCAGCCCGACGTCCTTGGGCCTCAGGCGGGCGCGCCGGCTGCGCAGGAACGGTCCGAGCTGATCCACCCGCCGAGTGTGCCACCGCGGGCCTGGTCCTCCCGGGGCCAGGCCCGCCGCGATCTTCCCCGGCGCGGGCGTCGCGACCAGGCTCGTCGCCATGAAGAACACACGGGTACTGATCGTCGGCGGCAGTTCGGGCATGGGCCTCGCGCTCGCGGAGCGCCTGCTGTCGGAGGGCGCCGAGGTGACCGTCGCGGGCCGTTCCCGGGACCGCCTCGCTGCCGCGTCCCGGACCGGGCTGCGGACCGCGCGGGTCGACGTCGCGGACGAGGCGGAGGTCCGCGCGCTCTTTCACGCCTCGGGGGAACTGGACCACGTGGTCGTGACCGCCGCCGACGTCACCGGCGCCTATCTGCCCCTGGGCGAGTTCCCCCTGGAGAACGCCCGCGCGGTCCTGGCGGTGAAGCTCCTCGGCCCCTGGCTGGTGGCCAAGCACGCGGCACCGGTCCTGGCGCCCGGCGGCTCGCTGACGTTCACCTCCGGCATCGCCGCCTACCGCCCGAGCCCGAACTCCTCCGTGCTCGCCGCCGCCAACGGCGCGCTGCCGGCGCTGGCCCGCAGCCTGGCCGTGGAACTGGCCCCGATCCGGGTGAACGTCGTCTCGCCCGGCTGGGTCGACACCCCGATCTGGGACACCCTCGCGGGCCCCGCCAAGCATGAACGCCTCGGCGCGATGGCCGCCCGCCTCCCGGCCGGACGGGTCGGCCGCCCCGAGGAGGTCGCCGAGGCGTTCCTGGCGGTGCTGCGCAACGGCTTCCTGACCGGCGAGACGCTGCACGTCGACGGCGGCCACCGCCTGGTCTGAGAATGCGGCCCGCCCCGGGAGAAACCCCGGGGCGGGCCGTGCCCTGACGAGCGGCGGAACTCAGGAGCGGCGGAACACCGACAGCGCGGGAAGCGCCCGCCCGTCGTAGTCCCACAGCGCCTGGTTCTCCCACCCGTCGCCCGAACCCGGGTCGGCCGGGTCCCAGCCGGCGCCCTCGACGGCCGTCCAGGTCGGCTCCCAGTAGACGACGCCGAGCGCGCCCGGCACCGCGGCCACCGTGGTGAACAGGTCCCGCAGCGCCTCGGCCTGACCGCGCGGGGTCGCCGGCCAGCCCGCCGTGGCGGCCAGGTCGGCGGTGAAGATGTTCTTCTCGTGGTCCCCCTCGGCCGTGGTGAAGCCGTACGCCGTCTCGGCCACCAGCACCGGCTTGCCGTAGCGGCCGCTCAGGTCCAGCAGGTTGGCCTGGAGATAGCCGAGCGGGCCGTGCCAGTACGTGTAGTGCGAGACCGCGATGACGTCGAACGGCACACCCCGCGCCACGGCGTTGTCGAACCACCAGCGGTGGCCGCCGTTGTTACCGCCCTCCGCGAGGTGCAGGACGATCCGCGCGCCCGGCGTGGAGTCCGTGACCGCCCGCGCGCCGGCCTTGAGCAGCGCCGCCAAACCGTCCCAGTTGTCCCAGCGGCCGTCCGGCCAGAGCATGCCGCCGTTGATCTCGTTGCCCACCTGCACCAGATCGGCCGGCGTGCCCTGCGCCCGCAACGCCGACAGCACGTCGAACGTGTGGTCGTAGACCGCCTGCGTCAGTCGGTCGAACGGCAGCCCGGCCCAGGCCGCCGGCTTGTTCTGCTTGCCCGGGTCGGCCCACGCGTCCGAGTAGTGGAAGTCGATCAGCAGCTTCATCCCGGCGGCCTTGGCCCGCACCGCCTTGCGCAGCACGTCCGCCTTCGCGTTGTAGCCGTCGGCCGGGTCGACCCAGACCTTGAGCCGCGCGTGGTTGACGCCGTTCGCGTGGAGCAGCCGCAGCGGGTCGACGCGCCGGCCGCCCGCGTCCCGGTACACCGCGCCGTGCTCCTCGTTCTTGGTGAGGTGCGAGACGTCGGCGCCGCGGATCGGCAGTGCGCCGGAGTCGCCGCGTTCGAACGACACACCGTCCACATTGGACCACTGGCCGCCGGACGCGTCGGAGCGCACGCCGATCGTGCAGGCGCCACGGGTCACCCGGACCGGCACGGCCACCCGCACCCACCACTCGGGTCCGGTGCGGGGCAGGTCGACGCCCGCGTCCGCGCCGCCGCAGCCGGTGAGCGTCAGCCGGGCGACCCGCTGGCCGCCGCTGGAGCGCACCGACGCGCGCAGGGTGTACGTGCCGGGGCGCAGCCCGGTGACGCGCTGGCTCGTGGTCACCCGGTAGTCGGTGTCGGACCAGTGGGTGAGCCGGTTGCCGCCGTCGACCCCGCCGGGTTCCACGACGCTCGCTTCGGCCCGGCCGGTCTCCCGCCAGCCGGCGGGATCCTGGCCCACGCCGTCCTCGAAGCCCGGGTTGACCAGTGTCGCGCCGGCCAGCGCCGCTACGAGAAGCGTCCTCACGGCGTCCACCGGATGTTCGGGTTGACGCGGCCGGACCAGTCGAAGACGGCCATGTTGTCCCAGCCGTTGCCGGTGCCGTTGATGTTCGCCGGGTCCCAGCCGTTGCCCGGAACGGCGTACCAGGTGGGCTCCCAGTAGAAGACGCCGACCGCGCCGGCGTTGCGGGCGGTGTTCTGCACCCAGGCGAACTCCTGCGCCTGCCCGGCCCAGGTGAGCGGGATGCCGTCGCAGGTGGCGTTGATGACGTTCGGCTCGGAGTCGGCGTCGGCGCCGGTGAACGGGTACGCCGTCTCGGCCAGCACGACCGGCCTGCCGTAGCGGGTGCGCATGTCCGTGATGACGTTGTACAGGTTGGTGAGCGTGCCGTGCCAGGCGCAGTAGTAGGACAGCGCCGTCATGTCCCACTGCACGCCCTGCGCCCGGATCCCGTCGTAGAACCAGCGCGCGTGCGCGAGGCTGTCCGCGTTGGCCGTGTGGACCAGCACGGAGGTGCTCGCGTTGCACGCCTTGACCGCGTTGTAGCCCTGCTTCAGCAGCGACGCGAGCGGGGCGAAGTTGTTGTTGACGACCTTGCCGTCGTTCCACAGCATGCCGACGTTGATCTCGTTGCCGACCTGCACCGTGTCCGGCGTCGTGCCCTGCGCCTTGAGGGCGTTGCACACGTCGAGCGTGTAGGTGTAGACGTCCGACTGCAGGGCGCTCAGGTTGTGCGAGGCCCACGCCGCCGGCTTGAACTGCTTGCCCGGGTCGGCCCAGGTGTCGGAGTAGTGGAAATCCAGCAGCAGCTTCAGCCCCTTGGCCTTGATGGCGCGGGCCTGCTGGAGCACCTTCGCCTTGTTGTTGTAGCCGCTGGCCGGGTTGTTCCAGATGCGCAGCCGGGCGTAGTTGACGCCGGCCGACCTGAGGATGTCGTACGGGTCGGCGGCGCTGCCCGAGGCGTTGTAGTACCTCGCGCCGAGGTCGAGGGCGCGTTGCAGGGTGGAGACGTCGGCGCCGAGCATGCTCAGCGTGGCGGCCTGGGCGGGGGCCGCCGTCGTGAGCACGATCGGGGTGGCGAGCGCGCAGACCGCGAGCGCTCGCAGGATTCTGGACATGTCGCTCCTTCGGACCGGAAAGTCGGTACGACTCCCGCCGGGGGTTGGCGGTAGCCGATTGGTGCCGAGAGCAATCAGGAAGCGGGCGACACAGTGCTAGCCCGGTGAAGATTGCCGCAGGACAACAGTGGTCGGAACCGTGACGGCCAACGGGGTGCGCCCGCCGATGACGTCGGTCAGCAGCCGGACCATCTCCTCGCTGATCCGGTCGTACGGCTGCCGCACGGTGGAAAGCGGCGGATCGGTCGTGGCGGCGACGCCGGTGTCGTCGAAGCCCACCACCCGGATGTCCTCCGGCACGCGGCGGCCGGCCGCGCGCAGCACCGGCAGCGTGGCGGCCGCCATCGCGTCGGAGGCGACGAAGACGGCGTCGATGTCCGGCGCCCGGTCGAGGAGCAGGCGCATGGCGGCCGCGCCGCTCTCCCGGGACCAGTCGCCGTGTGCGATGCGCTCCGGCACGGCCTCGATGCCGTTCGCGGCGAGCACGTCGAGGTAGCCGCCGAGGCGGTCCACCCCGCCGGAGGTGTCCTGCGGGCCGGTGATCGCCGCGATGCGCCGGCAGCCGACCGACAGGAGGTGCTCGACGGCGGCCCGCGCGCCACCCCGGTCGTCGGCGGCCACCGAACTGATCGCCTGTTCGTGGCCGAGCACCCGCCCGCACGCCACGATCGGCACCTCGGCGCGCACCAGCCGGGCCAGCAGCGGATCCCCGGAGTGCGGCGACACCAGCAGAACGCCGTCGACGTGCCGCCCGCCGAGATAGTCCAGCGCCCGGGCGCGTTCCTTCTCGGTGGCCGCGATCATCAGGATCAGCGTCAGTTCGCGGTCGGACAGCGCCTGCGCGACGCCGCGCAGCAGCACGGAGAAGTTCGGGTCCTCGAAGAGCAGGTGCTGCGGCTCGGTGAGCAGGAACGCCACCGAGCCGGAACGCCCGGTCGCCAGCGAACGCGCGTGCGGGTTGGCCCGGTAGCCGGTGCGTGCGATCGCGTCCTGCACGGCCTTGAGGGACTCGGGGCTGACCCACTCCCGCCCGTTGAGCACACGGGAGACGGTGGCGTACGAGACTCCCGCTTCGCGGGCGACGTCCCGGATGGTCGGCCGCTTGCGTCCCGTACCGGGCGAGGTCGGCACGGAGGAGATCATAGTAGGCGTCACCTGCCCTTCAGGCCTTGACGGCACCGGCCGCCAGGTCCACCCGCCAGTACCGCTGCAGCGTGAGGAACAGGGCGATCAGCGGCACGATCGACACCAGCGAACCGGTGATCACCGACGTGTACATGGCCGGCTGGTTGGCACCCTGGTTGAGCAGGCCGTTGAGGCCGACGGTGATGGGGTAGAGGTGGTCGTCGCCGAGCATGATGTACGGCAGCATGAAGTTGTTCCAGATAGCGACGAACTGGAAGAGGAAGACCGTCACCAGCCCGCTGCGCATCATCGGCAGCGCCACCCGGGCGAACGACCGCCAGTCACCCGCGCCGTCGATCCGGGCCGCTTCCAACACCTCCGAGGGAACGGCCGCCGCCGCGAAGATCCGGCACAAATAGATCCCGTACGGGCTGATGACGCTGGGCAGCAGCACCGACCAGTAGGTGTTCGTCAGGCCGGCCTCGGCCAGCAGCAGGTACTGCGGGATCGCCAGGATGACGCCCGGCACCAGCACGCCCGAGAGCACCAGGTTGAAGACGCTCTTCTTGCCCGGGAACTCGTACTTCGCGAGCGCGAATCCCGCCATCGCCGACACCAGGGTCGAGGCGAGCGCGCCGACCCCGGCGTACAGGGCCGTGTTGGCCATCCAGCGCCAGTACAGCCCGTCCCGGTAGGCGCTCAGCTCGGCCAGGTTGTCCAGCAGGTGCGTGCTCGGCGCGAACGTGAACGTCGAGAACAGCTCGTCGAGGCTCTTGCTGGACGCGACGAGCACCCACAGCACCGGCACGAGGCAGTAGGCCGCGCCGAGCAGGAGAATCACGGTCGCGGCCGGGCTGGCACCGTTCCCCCGGGTAGTGCTCATCTCAGCTCTCCTGCCCGAACGCCCGGTTGCCGACCAGCTTGAGGAACCCGAACGACAGCGCGAAGGTCGCGACGGCGATGATGATCGACGTGGCCGCCGCGGAGTGGATGTCGTTGCGGGTGAACGCGTCCCGGTACACCGTCATCAGCGGGCTCCACGTGGTGGAGATGGTGTTGCTCAACGGCTTGAGGTTCATCGGCTCGGCGAAGACCTGCAGGGTCGCGATCAGCGAGAAGACGAACGTCATGATGAGCGACGGCCGCACGATCGGCACCTTGACGCGCAGCGCGATCTGCAGCTCCGACGCGCCGTCGATGCGGGCCGACTCGGACAGCTCGCTCGGGATGGCGCGCAGCGCCGTGTAGATGACGATCATGTTGAACCCGGTGCCGCCCCAGATCGCGACGTTCGCGACGGCGTAGAGGACGAGCTGCGACGAGAAGAGGTTGGGCGCGCCGATGCCGGAGTGCTCCAGCACCCAGACGAACGGGCTCACCCGCGGCAGGTACAGGAACCCCCACAGCAGCGACGCCACCACGGCCGGCACCGCGTACGGCAGGAAGATCGAGATCCGGGCGAACGGGCCGATGCGGGTGCGCCCGGCGTCCAGCAGCAGCGCGAAGAGCAGCGCGCCGCCGAGCATCACCGGCACCACGATCAGCCCGTACAGCGCGACCCGGCCGACGCTGGCGAGGAAGTCGGGTTCGGAGAGCGCGTCGGCGTACTGGCCGAGGCCGGCCCACACTTCCGTGCGCGCGTCGGGTCCCAGGCCGAGGCCGCTCACCTTGACCTTCCACAGGCTGAGATAGGCGGTGTAGAGGATCGGCGCGGCGAGGAAGGCGGCGAAGAGGACGAGCGCTGGTGCCAGGAAGGCGTACGGCGCTCTGGCCCGTGCGAGCATGGCGCCCCTTTCGGTGTCGCGGCCGGGCGCGCCGCGCCTGGCGGGTGGAATCCGGTCGGCGGGTGCGGCGCCTGGGGGCCGTGCCGCACCCGCCGGCCGTGGATCGGTCCGGCTCTCGGATCAGGCCGTCTTGAAGCCGGCCTTCTTCAGGTCGTCCAGCGTCGTCGTCTGCATCGTGCCGAGCGCGGCCGTGAAGGCGGCCGCCTGCCTGGACTCCGCCGCCTTGCCGAACGCGTCGTTGTAGGCGTTGTACGCCACGTTGACGTTCGGCCCGTAGGTGAACGGGTTGGTCGCCTTGGCCGCCTGCGCGGCGAGCGCGTAGAAGTCCGTCTGTTCGGCGAAGAACGCCGGCGGGGTGGTGAGCGCCGTCGCGGTCGCGTCGGTGGCGGCGGGGTAGACGTTCGCGGTCTGGGCGAGCGCCTTGAGCGCGGCCGGATCCGTGTTGAGCCAACCGGCGAACTGCGCCGCCTGCTTGCGGTGCTTCGTCTGCGTCGTGACGCTCGTGGCCGAACCGCCCCAGTTGCCGTTCGCGGGCTTGGCGGCGTCCCACTGCGGCAGGAGCGCGGCCTTCCACTTGCCCTTCGTCGCGGGCGCGCTGCCCGAAAGCACTCCCGGGCCCCACACCGCGCCGAGCCAGCCGACCTGGGTGCCGTCGTTCAGGGCGGCGTTCCACTCCGGGGTGTACATGGGCGTGTTGAGCACGGCGCCCTCCTGTACCAGGCCGCCCCAGTACTGCGCGACCTTGCGGGTGTTGGCGTCGTCGATGTTGACCGACCAGGCGTCGCCCTTGACGCCCCACCAGGAGGCGCCGGCCTGCTGGGAGAGGCCGGAGAACCAGCCCGGGTCGTTGGCGGAGAACGTTCCCAGGTACTGCTTCGGGTTGGCGGCGTGCACCTTGCGGGCCACGTCGGCGTACTGCTCCCAGGTCGTCGGCGCCTGCAGGTTGAGCTGCTGGAAGATGTCCGCCCGGTAGAAGAACATCATCGGCCCGGAGTCCTGCGGGACGCCGTAGACGGCGGACTGGCCGAGCGTGACGCTGTTCCACGCCGAGTCGGGGAACTTGGACTTGAGCGACCCGGCCTCCTTGGCGATGTCGGCGATGGCGTTCGCCGCGACGAGGGTCGGGATCTTCTGGTATTCGGCCTGCATGACGTCGGGTGCGCCGCTGCCGGCCTTGATCGCCGTCAGCAGCTTGGTGACGGCCGGGTCGCCGCCGTCCTGCTTGTTGACGGTCACGTGGATGTCGGGGTGGGCGGCGTTCCACACCTCGGCGACCTTGTCCATGTTCGGCGCCCAGCTCCAGTAGGTCAGCTCGACCTTGCCGCCGGACTCACCCTCGTTGTCGTCGGTTCCGCTGCATCCGGTCGCCGCCAGCAGCAGGATCGCGGTCAGCGCCACCAATCTCTTCATCGGTCTCCTCAGGGGGTGGGACCGCGCGTGCACGGCCGAGGTACCTGTGACCGGTTACAGTGATCCCGCTCAACCGAGATGTCAAGGGCTTGATTCCGGCCCGTTACGTCGGGGTATCTTGCGGGTCCGTGCCTCTGTGACCGATCACAGGTTCCTGCCCTTGAGGAGGCCTCCTCGTGCCGCTGTTCGTCTCGCACCAGCCGTGGGCCGCGCCGCTGCGCCGCCCCCGGATGAGCAACGCCGAGGACGTCCGACCGGGGCTGTCGCTGACCGACCGCTACCTGACCCGCGACGGGGTTCCGCTGATCCCGGTCTCCGGCGAGATCCACTACAGCCGGATCCCGCGGGAACGGTGGGCGCACCGCCTGCGCCAGCTGAGAGCCGGCGGGGTCACGGTCGCCGCGACGTACGTGTTCTGGCTGCACCACGTGCCCGAGCGCGGCAGGCCCCGCTTCGACGGCAACCTCGACGTGGCCGCGTTCGTCGACGAGTGCGTCGCGGCCGGCCTCGACGTGGTGCTGCGCATCGGCCCGTGGTGCCACGGCGAGACGCGCAACGGCGGCTTCCCCGACTGGGTGCGCGACGCGCCGGTCCGGCACCGCACCGACGACCCCGCCTATCTCGCGTTGGTGGCGGAGTGGTTCGGTCAACTGGCGACCGCGCTGGACGGCCGCTGCGATCCGGCCCGGGTGCTGGCGGTGCAGCTGGAGAACGAGCTGTACGACCAGCCGGCACACCTGGTGTCGCTGAAGCGGCTTGCGCGCGCGGCCGGCCTGAGCGCTCCACTGTGGACGGCGACGGCGTGGGGCGGCGCCGACCTGCCGGACGAGGAGGTGCTCCCGCTCTTCGGCGGCTACGGCGACGGATTCTGGGTCGACGCCGACGCCCCGTGGGACCCCACCTTCCGCGACCACTACTTCTTCTCGCATGTGTGGGACGACCCCGGCATCGGCGCCGACGTGCGGCGGGCCCACGAGGCGCGCCTGGCGGCCGTGCAGCCGCGCACGCCGTCACCGCACTTCCCGCCGGCCACCTGCGAACTCGGCGGCGGCATGGCGACCGCGTACCACCGCCGGCCGCGCCCCGCCGGGCTCGACGTCGCCGCCGTCGCGCACTGCAAGATCGGCAACGGTTCGGCCTGGCAGGGCTACTACATGTACGCGGGCGGCACCAACCCGGCACTGCCCGGCGGGGCGCAGGAGTCGCACGCCACCGGCTACCCGAACGACATGCCGCGCCTCGGCTACGACTTCCACGCGCCGGTGGGGGAGTCCGGTGCCCTGGGTGGTTCGCACCCGGAACTGCGGCGGCAGCACGCCTTTCTGGCGGCGTTCGGGGCGTCGCTCGCCGAGATGCCCTCCAGCCTGCCGGCGGTGCGACCGTCCGGTGTGGACGACGCGTCGACGCTGCGGTACGCGCTGCGTTCCGACGGCGAACGGGGCTTCCTGTTCATCGCGTGGCACCAGCCGCATCAGCCGCTGCCGCACTACCGCGACGCCCGTTTCCGGATCACGCTGGACGGCGCGGAGCTGCTGTTCCCGTCCCACCCGGTGGACATTCCCGCGGGAACGCTCGCGCGCTGGCCGCTCCGCCTCGAGGCCGGCGGGGTGCGGCTGGAGTGGGCGACGGCCTCGGCGCTGACGTTCCTGCCCGGCGCGGTGCCGACCCTGGTGCTCACGGCCGAGGAGGGGATCGACGTCGAGCTGGCCGTCGCCGACAGCCTGGACGGCGACGGCGTGACGGTGCGCGCGGTCCGGCCGTGGCCCGAGCCGGTGCGACTGTCCACATCGGACGGTGGTCGGCTGGACGTGCTCGTGCTCGCGCCGGAGTGCGCCCCGAAGGTCTGGGTCTGCGAGGACGGCCCCGCCCGGCGGCTCTTCCTGTCGCCGGCGGAGCTGACCTGGGGCTCGGACGGGCGGGTGTCGGTGCACGGCGGCGAGGCCGCCGTCTACGACCCGTCTGCGGGCGCCTTCGTCCCGTTGCCCCTCGAGCCCGCCGCCGCTCCCGTGGCAGGCAACGCGGCCGCGTCCTCTTTCCCGGCGGGCGGGGCGGCTGCTTCTGTGGCGGGCGGGGCGGCCGCGTCCTCGGCGGGCGGGGCGGCCGCGTCCCCGGTGGACGGGTCCACTGTGGACGGTGCGGTCGGGGTGCGGGAGGTGCGGCCGGCGGCGGGCACGGTGCCGGTCTCCTACGGCAAGCACGAGGGCCGGCAGTCCGCGCCGGCCCCGGAGGTCTTCGAACAGCTGGCCGCCGTCCACCGCCTGTCGCCGCCGGACTGGGCCGCCGACCCCGCGTTCGACGCGCTGCTGCGCATCGCCTGGGCCGGCGACGTCGCCGAACTCCGCCTCGACGGCCGGCCGGTCACCGACCGGTTCTGGGACGGTGCGCCGTGGACGGTCAGCCTGCGCGACGCCGGCTACCGGCCGGGCGCCGAGCTGACCCTGCACGTGCTGCCCCTAGCCACCGGTTCGACGGTGCACCTGCCCGCCGACGCCCGCGAACGCCTGCTCGCCGCCGACGGGCAGCTGCTCGCCGTCGACGAGGTGCGGGTGATCGGCCGCCCCGTTCGACGGGAAGTGTCGAGAACCTGATTTATCCCCGATGATCGCAATTTGACGCGGATCAATGCGTACGTTGGGTGGTGTAACGGTCACACCACCTCGGGGGAGGCGCACGTGCGCATCACACGTCGATTCCGTACCGTCGCGACAATCGGGGCGATCGTGCTGCTCGCGGCCTCCGCGTGCGGCCGATCGGACGGCAAGGAGCCCGCCCAGCCCGCCGGGCACCAGGGCCACGAGGCGGGCGCGATCCCGGCGGCGGCGCCGCTGCGCGCCGGCGAACGCTTCGTCGAGCTGTCGATCGCCCGGCCGTACACCCCGCAGGCGCCCGCCGGTGCGACCGACGAGTACCGCTGCTTCATCCTCGACCCGGGCCTGCGCGCGTCCGCGTTCCTGACCGGGAGCCAGTTCCTCCCGCAGAACGCCGACGTCGTGCACCACGCCATCCTGTTCCAGGTGCCGGCGGAGGGCGTTCCCGAGATCACGCGCATCGACGCCGAGTCCGACGGCGAGGGCTGGCGCTGCTTCGGCGACGCCGGGGTCGACGACGCGGAGTGGGTGGGCAGTTGGGCGCCCGGCGCCAACGAGACCCTGCTGGACGCCAGGGTGGGGCACCAGGTGAAGGCCGGCGGCCGGATCGTCATCCAGATCCACTACAACACCCTGGCCCTGCCGAAGGACGGCACGGCGTCGGACCGTTCGGGCGTGCGCCTGCGGCTGAGCGAGTCGCCCGACCTCCGGCCGATCACCACCCAGCGCCTGGTCGCCCCCGTCGAACTCCCGTGCGCCGCTGACGAGTCCGGCCCGCTGTGTGACCGGGCGGCCGCCGTCGAGGACGTCAGCAAGCGGTTCGGCCCGCAGGCGGGGAGCACGGTCGGCCGGCTGGCCCAGCGTTGCGCCGCCGGCAAGCCGGCCGCCGGCAGCACGCAGAGCTGCACCTACCCGGTCCGCGGCAACGTCCTGGTGTACGCCTCCGCCGGACACATGCACCTGCTCGGTCGCAAGATCACCGTGGAACTGAACCCGGGCACGCCGCAGGCGCGTGTGCTGCTGGACATCCCGGAGTACAACTTCGACGACCAGTCGCTGCGCCCACTGGCGGCCCCCGTCGAACTGCGTTCCGGCGACACGCTCACGGTGACCTGCACGCACGACGTGGCGCTGCGCAAGCAGCTCCCGCAGTTCAAGGAACTGCCGGCGCGCTACGTGGTCTGGGGCGAGGGCACGAGCGACGAGATGTGCCTCGGCCTGCTGCTGACCACCCCGAAGGCCTGAGCGGCCCGGCCCGCTCCGGCGCCTACCGGGGCGGGCGGATGCTGTCGGCGATGACGACGGCCAGCCCGAGCAGCACCGCGACGGAGGCGGTGGCCCGCAGCACCGAGACATGCTCGCCGAGGAACCCGATCGCCGGCGGCCCGGCGAGGAACGCGCAGTAGCCGATCGAGGCGATGACGCTCACCCGTGCGGCGGCCCGGCGCGGTTCGTCGCCGCCGGCGCTCATCCCGACCGGGAAGCCGAGCGAAGTGCCGAACCCCCACAGCAGCGCGCCGGCGTAGGCGTAGCCGGGCGCGGGCCCGAGGACGAACAGCAGCACCCCGACGATGCCGATCAGCGACAGGACCCGCACGACGGGCGCGCGGCCGTACCGGTCCAGCAGCGCCGGCCCGAACCAGCGGCCGGCCGTCATGGCCGTCAGGAACCCGGCGAACGCGAGCGTGCCGAGCGCGGGGGAGAGGTGGTGGCCGTCGATCGCGGCGACGCTGATCCAGTCGTTGCCGACCCCCTCGGCGAACGCGAAGGTGAGCACGAAGAGGCCGATGAGCAGGGTGCGCGGCTCCCGCCAGGCGGCCAGTGCGCCACCGGGCGGCGGGTTGTCGCCGCCGGCCGCCGCGGCGTCGTCGTGATCCGGGACGAAGTGCCGCGTGTGCCACACCACGCCCGCCACGACCAGGACGGCGGCGGCGCTCAGGTGCGCGGCGACCGGCACCCGCAGCCACACCATGGCCGAACCGGCCAGCGCGCCGGCGACCGTGCCGAGGCTCCACCCGCCGTGGAACCGGCTCATGATCGACTTGCCGAGATGTCGCTCGACGACGGTGCCCTGGACGTTCATCGCCACGTCCCAGGCGCCCTCGGCGAAGCCCAGCAGGAAGAGGCCGACGACCACGGGTGCGACGCCGACGAGCGAGCCGAGCGCGGCGGTGGTCAGCCCGACGCCGGCCAGAACCGCCATCGCGGCGACCGTGCGCGCCGACCCGACCCGCGTCACGACCGGCCCGGACAGCGGCAGCGCCAGCACCGAACCGGCGGCGATGGCCAGCAGCACCAGCCCGAGCGCGGCCGGATCCAGTTCGAGCCGGTCCCGGACCTGCGGGATGCGGGCGGCCCAACTGGCGAACGCGAAGCCGGAGCCGATGAACGCGGCGTACGTGGCCGTGGTGGCGTGGCGGACGGCTGCCGGCGGCGGTGCGACGGTGGTCATGCGGCGGCGCGCACCGTCCGCAGCAGGTGGCCGGCCAGGGTGTGGGCCCGCCCGTCCCAGTGCGCGGCGACGTCGACCGGCGTGACCCTGGTGTCCGTCCACAGTGGAGCGTCGAACGCCGCCCGCAGGTACCCCTCGGACAACCCCCACCCCTGCTCCGCCTCCGGCGCGATCGCGAGCAGGAACAGCGCACCGCCCGGCGCGGCGAGCCGCGGCAGCAGCGCCAGATACCGTGCGGCCCCGCCGAACCGGTCGAGATTGTGCAGCAGCCCCGAGTCGAACATCGAGTCGAACGGCCCGTCCTGCGGCGACAACGCGGTCGCGTCCCGCGCCTCGAAGCGCACGCCCAGCCCTTCGGCGGCGGCCTTCGCCCGGGCCCGCCCGACGGCCACCTGCGAGATGTCCACCCCGGTCACCTCGAACCCGCGCCGGGCCAGCGCGAGCGCCAGCTCACCGGTGCCGCAGCCGAGGTCGAGCACCCGCGGCCCCCTGACCTCCCCGGCGAGCACCGGCGCGAACGCCGGCTGCGGCCCCCCGATCTCCCAGGGCGGCCCACCGCTCCCGGCGGCATCGCGATACAGCTCGTCGTAGTCGATCCGGTCATCGTAGTCGCGCACCCGGGTCGCCGGCGGCGTCCCATGATCGCCGCGAGTGGAACGCCGGCCCCTCATCCGCGCCGCATTACGTGGCCGGCGTGCCACTCGTCCGGATCTTGCGCGGGCGGCCGGCCCCGGAGCCGGCGGTGTGGTCCAGGATCGCCGTCAGGAGGGCCGCCACGCGGGGGTCGTCCAGGGCGCCGGGGCGGTGGGTGGCGTGGTACGTGACGCCGACGAGGTCGTCGATCGGCACCGCCACCAGGCCCGGCGCCGGTTCGATGCAGCCGGCCACGACCGCCAGCCCCACGCCGAGCGCCGCGAAGTGGACGGTCAGCGGCCACCCCTCGGCCTCGACGGCGACGGTCCAGGCGACGCCCGCGTCGCGCAGCGCCTTCTCCAGCGTGACGCGCAGCGGGCGGGCGGGCGGCGGGACGACCAGTTCGGCGCCGGCGAGGTCGGCGAGGGTGACGCTGTCGCGTTCCGCCAGGGGATGCCCGGTCGGGCAGAGCAGCACCGAGCCGTACGTCGCCACCGGCACGTGTTCGAGGTCGTCGGGCAGCGTGTCCAGCGTGGCGACCCCGAGATGCGCCCGGCCGGTGCGGATCGCGCTCAGCATCTGGTGCCGGTGCGTGTGCATCAACCGCAGCGAACCGGGCCGGGCCGCCAGCGTCGAGCGGATCACCTCGCCGAGGATGTGCAGATACGCCGAGTGGCCGGCGGCGAGCACGATCGGCCGGGTCGTCGGGAGGTCGTGCAGTTCGTCGAGGAACCGGTGCAGGCGTTCGTCGCGGTCGCGGGCGAACCTCGCCACCGCCTCGCCCTCCGGTGTCAGCACGAGCCGGCGGCCGACCCGTTCGTAGAGGGCGCGGTCGAGCTGGCGGGCCAGGGCGGCGAGCTTGGCGTGCAGCGACGGCTGGGAGATGTGCAGCGCGGCCGCGGCCTTGGTGAGGTTCAGGTGCTCGGCGAAGACGGCGAACGCGCTGAGCGCCTCGGTGGAGACCCGTTCCATAGGCTGAGCCTATAGCTCGGCGGCCAAGAGATAGTTTTCGCGGAGCCGAACCGAGATCATCATGGATGCATGACATTCGACATCGCGCACCTGCGGGTCATGCCGCTGCACGCCATCACCGAGATCCACGGGCAGGCCGGCCTGCGCCGCCGGCTCGACGACGAGCTGGACCGCCTGCCGGCCGGCGACACCGTACGGACCGCGGCCGACTGGGCCGAACGCCTCCACGCCGACCAGCGCCGCGTCCGCGAGCCGTACGCGAACCACCTGCTGCGGGTGTGCCTGCGCATCCTGTGCCACTACCGGGTGACCGACCCGGACGTGCTGGTCGCCGCGCTGCTGCACGACGCGGTCGAGGACCAGCCGTGGGCCGTGGCGGGGGTCGCGAACCACGGCCCGCCCCCGCGCGAGGCGGCCTTCGCGGCGATCGCCGAACGCTACAACGCCCGCGTCGCCCGCCTCGTCGGCGCCGTCACCAACCCCGAGCCGTCCCCGCAGGACGACCCCGGCCCGCAGGCCGCGAACCGCCGCTACGTCACCCACCTGGCCACCGCCCTGGCCGACGAGCCGTGGGCGCGGGTGCTGAAGCTCTCCGACTTCACCGACAACGGGGTCGGCATCGTGCACACCGTCGGCCCCAAGGTGCCCCGCGCCGCGCGCAAGTACACCGGCGCGCTGCCGGTCCTGCGGGACCTCCTCGAACGTCCCGACACCCCGCTGCCGCCGGCCGTCCGCGCGCACATCAACCGGCAGCTGGACCTCGGCGCCGAGCGGTTCGCCGCGATCCTCGCCGCCGACGCCGACCAGCCGCGCTGAGCGTCCAGGGGCCTACCGGCGCAGGAGGCAGAACTCGTTGCCCTCGGGGTCGGCCAGCACGACGAACCCCTCGTCGCCGCGCTGGCCGACGTCCGCCTGTCTCGCGCCGAGCGCCACCAGCCGCGCGACCTCCGCGTCCACGTCGCCGTCGACGACGAGATCCGGGTGATCGCGGTTCTTCCCCTCCTTGGGAACGTCCGTGGGCTGCAACCACACCGTCATTCCCACCCCGTCCGGGGGCAGCAGGTGCGCGTCCCCGTCGGCGCCCGGATCGATCCGGTATCCGAGCGCCTCCGCCCAGAACGCAGCCATCCGTTCCACGTCGTGCACGTCGAGTGTCCACTGCGCGAATCTGCTCACCACGGGGGAGAACTGCCCCCGGTGCGCGGGCGCGAAACGTCAGGGGACGACGTTCGCGACGGCCTCGGGGCGATCGCGCTTCGTGGCGAGGTCCCACAGGGTGTCGGCCAGCGCGTCGGGGTCGAGCGTGGGCACCGTGCCGGGCACGCCGTAGCGCGGGTCGGAGGTGACGAGCGCGTGGATGTCGCCGCGTGCGATCAGGCCGCCGATGGTGAGCGTGCCGGCGTAGACGCCCTGCGGGGCGAGGGCGGCGTTCAGGGTGAGGGCGTAGTTGCGCAGCGCGGCGGAGTGCAGCGCCATGGCGCCGAGCATCGGCATGGGCGTCACCGCGCTCACGCCGCCGGCGAAGAGCAGGGCGCCGCCGCCGCGCGCCACCATGCCGGGCAGCACCGCGCCGACGACGTCGATCGCCGGGTAGAGCCAGCTCAGCGCGTCCCGCGCGTCGTCTGCGTCGATCCGCGTGATGTCGCGCATCGTCGGCGGCGTCTCCGGATCCAGCCCGGAGGGGCCGTAATAGACGACTTCGGGCGCGTGTTGCCGTTCCGTCAGAGTGTCCAAAGTGGACAGTAGCTGAGCCCGGTCGCGGACGTCCGCGACGAACGCCTCGGCGTCCACGCCCGCGGCGGCGAGCGACGCGAGGTAGCCGGCGTGCCGGGTGGCGTCCCGGGAGACCAGCGCGACGCGGTGCCCCTCCCGGCCGAAGCGGTGCGCGATCGACATGCCCAGGCCCGGTCCGGCGCCGAGAACGACGGTGGTCGGCATGGTGTGCCTCCTAAGTTGAGGGGTGCCTCAGGTTGGCCGAACCGTAGCAGTAACCTGAGGGCATACTCAACTTCGTAGGATGGCCGCATGGGAAAGCCGCTGCGTGCCGACGCCGCCCGCAACCGCGACCGCCTCCTGGGCGCCGCGGCCGAGCTGTTCGCCGAACGCGGCCTCGACGCCCCGCTCGACGAGATCGCCCGCCGCGCCGGCGTCAGCATCGGCACGCTCTACAACCACTTCCCGACCCGCGACGCGCTGCAGGACGCGCTCCTGCCGATGCGGCTCGCCGTCCTCGACGACCTCGCCGTCGCCGCGCTCGACCACGCCGACGCGTGGGCCGGGCTGGTCGCGTTCCTCGACGGGCTCTTCGCGCTGCACGCCGAGGACCGCAGCCTCAACGACGCCCTCGCCGGCCGGGTCGCCGTCTCGCCGCAGCTGCTGGAGGCGTGCCACCGCACGTTCGGCAACGTCGAGCGGCTCCTGGCCCGCGCCAAGGAGAGCGGGCAGCTGCGCGCGGACTTCGCGCCGGACGACTTCGGGGCGCTGGTCCAGGCGATGTCCCAGGTGATCCGCACCTCGCCCGGGGCATGGCGGCGGCACCTCGCGTTCTTCGTCGACGGCCTGCGCACGGCCGGCTGATCACCGGACCGTATGATCCGGGCTCGACCGCACGGGGAACATCGGGGACGGGAGAGGGATGGCCGCCCTTGTCGCGCTGCCCGTGGTGGCGTTCGCACTGACCGCCCTCGCGGTGCGGCCGCGGCGGCCCGTCCCGGGGCCCACCCGGCTCGCGCTCGTCCGGGCGGCGCTGCTCGTCGGCGGGACCGCCGTCGTCGCGGTGGAGGCGCTGTCGCACTGGACGCGGCTGACGTTCGGCGGAGTGCTCGCGGTGTGGCTCGGCGGGTGCGTCGTAGCGGCGGCCGGGGCCGTGGCGCGCGGGCGCCCGTCCCTTCCGCCCTTCCGCGGGCGCCTCTCGGGGCTGGGCCGCGCCGAGCGGGTCGGCGTGGTCGCGCTGGCCGGTCTGGTCTCGGTCGAACTGCTCCTCGCGCTCCTCTCCGCCCCGAACACCTACGACTCGCTCAGCTACCACCTGCCCCGCATCGAACACTGGGTGGCGCAGCACTCCGTCGAGCCCTACGCGATCGCCATCGCCCGGCAGGTCGCCTACCCGCCCGGCGCCGAATACCTGCTCGTCCACCTGCGGGTGCTCACCGGCGGGGACCGGTTCTACGCGGGGGTCGCGTGGGGGGCGGGCGTGCTCTGCCTGCTCGCCGTCTCACGCGTGGCGGCGCAGCTCGGCGGCGGGCGGCGGGCGCAGCTGATCGCGGCGTTCGTGGCCGGGACGGCGCCGACCGTCGTGCTCGAGGCCAGCAGCACGCAGACCGACATCATCGTGGCGCTGTGGGTGGTGGCCGCGGCCACGCTCGTCCTCGACGGGATCTCCGGTCCCACGCGCGTGGTGTTCGTGGCCGTCGCGGCGGGGCTCGCGGGCGTCACCAAGTCGCAGACGCTGGTGCTGGTCGGGGTTCTGGTCGCGTGGTGGCTCGTCGCGTGGCTGCGCCGCGGGTGGCCGTCGGGCCGCGTGCGCACGAGCGCCGGGGTCGCCGCCGCGGGCCTCGCCGTCGCGCTGGTCACCGCCGCCTTCACCGGGCCTTTCATGTGGCGGAACTACGTGGAGTTCGGCAATCCCACCGGACACGAGTACGTGCGGCAGTCCCTGACGCTGCAACGGCACGATCCGGCCGCCCTGGTGTGCAACGGGTTGCGGCAGGCGCACAGCATGTTCGACACGCCGGTGCTGCCGCTCGGGGTGGCCGCCGGACGGGCGGTCGGCGGGATGTGCCGGGCCATGGGCGTCGACCCGTCGGATCCGGCGATCACGTTCGACAACCAGACCTTCCCGGCCGTCACCTGGTACCCGTCGGAGGGGAAGTCGGCCCAGCCGCTGCAGGCGCTGCTGGTCGTCGCCGGCACCGTGGCCCTCCTCCTGCGGCCGGGCGGCGGGCCCGGCGTGGCGGCGGTGCGGCGCGGGACGGCGGCGCTGGCGGTGTTCGGGGCGCTGGTGCACGTCGCGACGATGAAGTGGCAGCCGTGGGGGAACCGGCTGACCATGTATCTGCTGATCCTCGCCGTGCCGCTGGCCGGGCTGTGGCTGGAACGGCTCTTCGCCCGCCACCCCGCGCCGCCCGCCTCGGACGACGCGGCCGCCGGGGTCGGGGAGTCGCGCGGGCGGCGGGCGCTCGCCGGCGTCGCTGCGGTGGTGATCGCGCTCGGCGGGGTCGCCGGGTGGGGGTCGGCCGTCTACGGCTGGCCGCGCCGGCTCGTCGGCGCCGAGTCGGTGTTCGTGCTCGACCGCTGGCACAGCCTCTTCGTCGTGCGGGAGGACTGGGCGGACGACTACCGCCTCGTCGGGCAGGCGGTGCGCGACAGCGGCGCCCGGCGCATCGGCATCGTGCAGAACAACGACGCCTACGAGTACCCGTGGTGGCTCGTCCTCGACGGCCGCGAACTCGTCTCCATGCAGTCTCAGCTGCCCAAACGCCCACCGGCCGACCCGTCCACGGTCGACGCCGTCGTGTGCGCCTCCACCGCCGAGGTGTGCGGCTGGTACGCCCCGAACGGCTGGCCGGTGCGCCAGCAGGGCTCGCTCTTCTACGTGATCCGCCCGTAGTGCGCCGCCCGGTCCGACGCGGTTCCCGCACCCGGACCAGGCGACGCCGTTGTCAGGTGCCCTCGACGTAGTCCACGCGGAACGTCTGGTTGGGCCCGCTGTGGCACCAGTACTGCGCCGCCGGCGTGTAGTCGTCGACCCAGCCGCCGTACATGTCCATGCACAGGTTGGACTCGTGCGACCAGATCTTCACCGGGCGTTCGGCCCACAGGTCGTTCCAGTTGGACACGGTCCACTCGCGGTACCAGCCGCCGGTCTCGCACTGGTCCTGCGTGAGCAGGCCCGGTTCGTGGTCGACGATCGTGATGCACAGGTGGCTGTGCCGGTTCTCGAACTTGCGGATGGTCTGCCCGTTCGACAGGTTCTCCACGTGGCGCACCTTCCAGTGCTGTGCGCCGAAGCCGCCCCTCGGCATCTGCACGATGCGCACGCCGGGGTCCTTCGAGTGGTTCTCCGGCATGAGCACCTTGCCGCTGTGCTCGGCCACGATGTAGTAGAACGGCCCCGGGCCCGCCTGCGCGGCGTTCGCCGTGGTGACCAGCACGGTCAGGGCCAGGAGAGTGACGCTCAGCAGCCCGAGGACTTTCCTGCGTCGCTCGGCCCAGGTGTGGGTGTTCGGCATGTCGATGCCCTCCAATCGGTAGGGAACCGAGAATGGGGGCCGGCCCCGCCGCGGGGACATACGCAGAGATCCGTAGTCCGGATCAGGCGCCGTTCGCCTCGGCCCACGCGGTGATCGTGGCGAGCACGGGCAGCAGCGCCTCGCCGCGCGACGAGGCCGTGCCGTTCGAGGCGGCGCAGCGTCCGGTGGGCATCTTCTGATGGCACCTCAGTCCTTGGCCATATAGCGTTCGTATTCGGCTTCTAGGGCTAGTTTCTCCGCAGCTTCGGCGGTGCGTTCATAGCCGCACGCGACGCACCGGCCGGTCGAGTTAGTTCCGCCGAACTCATCGTGCCCATCCGGCCAGAACGTCATACGCCCGCATTCGTCGCAGGCCTCGAGGTCAGGACGAAGAAGCCGGTCTTCGGGTGACATGAAGTCGATACCCGTGGCTTCACCCGCCGCGTCCTCGTAAAGATTCATGACCAGGGTCTCAACTCTGCCCGCGACTCGTGCAAGATCCAGAACAAGCAGTGCTGCGTGCGAATCAAGGTCGACGAGGGCGCGAAGGTGCCGCTGGGTGGGTAGAAGAAATTCATCGTCCGCGCGCGCGTGGCGCATCGGTTGTGTGACATCGACAAGGGCTTCGCGAAGTGCAGGAAAGTCGACGGGTGCACCGGCATCTTCGAGGATCTTCAGAAGTGCGCTCGCCGGTAGCATCCGGCCTTTACTGTCCTTCTCCTTGCCTGGATGATCGTGGGCAACGATCGCTGCGAGTCCGTTAGTCAGGGCCACGTCGAATGGTCCCTCAGGTGGTACGAGGTCGCGTTCAAGGGCGACGACGTTTAGGCCGTATCGCAGCCTCCGCACGACCTGACGACGAAACTCGGTCGGATCCATGTGGCCATCGTGCCAGCGCATCAGATGATCGGAAGCGCATTTTGAGCCGGACGAGCGCGGCCTGGTGAACGCCCTCGGCCCGGTGCCGTTCGCGCTCGCGGTGGCGCGATGGACCACAATCACCGCATGGCTGTCCTGGAAACGGCGCTCACGACGGCCGGCGGCGCCCTGTCGGCCGGCGTCGGCGTGGTGCTCGGCGCGCTGCTGACCCGGCGGGCGCAGGACCGGCACTGGGTGCGCGACCGGCAGTTGGCCGCCTATCAGGACCTGCTGCGCGAGTACGCGACGTTCGTGATCATCATCAAGCGGGCGCACGACGGCCGGACCGGCTGGAACTACGACTGGGCGCGCTGGAGCGCCGCGCTCACCTGCGCGAGCCTCGTCGCGCCGGTGCGGGTGGCGCGGGAGATCGACGCGTTCGGGCGGGCGGTCGGCGGCTTCCTCGGCGTGGCCGCCCGGGACACCATCGGCGACCCGTTGGACGCGGCGGCGTTCGACCGGGCGATGCGGGGTCCCGCCGAGGCGCAGATCGCGCTGGTCAACGCCATCCGCGACTCGCTGGAGCCGGGCAGCGGCACCCTGGACTTCCCGCTCGGCGGCTCGGTCAGCGACCGCCGACCCGACTGAGCCTCGCCGATCTTGCAGTTGTGGCGGCGACGAACCGGCGGGCTAGTGGAGTCCGGCCAGGCGGAGGACGGCGTCCAGGCCGTGGGGCTTGCCGGGCGGGTCTACCGGGAGGGTCAGGGCCCGGATCCCCGCGGCCACCGCGCCTGCGTCGGCGGGGGTGTCGCCGACCATCAGCGCCTCGGCGGGCGGCACGCCCAGCGCCGCGCAGGCGCCCAGGAAGATCGCCGGATCGGGCTTGCAGACCCCCGCCTCGTACGACAGCGCGTAGTGGTCCACGAACGGGTCGAGCCCGATGCCGGCACAGATGCCGCGCAGGTCGAAGCCGATATTGCTGACCAGCGCCACCTTGATGCCGGCATCGCGCAGCGTCGAGAGCACCGGCACCGCGTCCGGGTACGGCACCCAGCCCTCGGCGATCAGCAGCCGGTCGTACAGGGCGTCGGGCAGCCCCTCGATCCCCGTCTCCACGGTGGCCGCCAACCCGGTGTAACAGGCGCGGTGCGTCGCCGCGTCGAGGTCGCGGTCGTCCCAGAGCCGGGTCAGGTGTGCCGGGACCTTCTCCGGGAACGGTCCACCGGCCCGTCCGGCCACGATGAGCCGCTCCGCCAGTTCCCCCGAACGCTCGAAGGAGAGGTCGTGCCCGCAGGCGGCCGCGGCCGCGACCACCCACGCGGACGGCTCCTCCACCTGGGCCAGGGTGCCGTGGAAGTCGAACAGGACGCCGCTCAGAGTGCCGCTGATCACCGGCCCCAAGATACCGGGGAGCGCTTCACCGGGTGTTTCTCGTAGCCTGGTGGTCATGACCAGCCCTGCCGAGCGGTACGAACAGGCCCGGCGGAGGGCCGACGAGACCGCCCGCTTCCCGGCGCTGACCGATTTCACCGAGTCGCAGCCGTTCGACCTCGACGACTTCCAGCGCGAGTCGTGCGAGTCGCTCGAACGCGGCAGCGGCGTGCTGGTCTGCGCGCCGACCGGTGCCGGCAAGACCGTCGTCGGCGAGTTCGCGGTCTTCCTGGCCCTGCGACAGGGCCGCAAGTGTTTCTACACGACGCCGATCAAGGCCCTGTCCAACCAGAAGTACAACGATCTGGTGCAGGTGCACGGCGCGGCCAAGGTGGGCCTGCTCACCGGCGACAACGCCATCAACGGCGACGCGCCGGTCGTCGTGATGACCACCGAGGTGCTGCGCAACATGCTCTACGCCGGTTCGCCGGCGCTGCGCGGCCTCTCCTACGTGGTCATGGACGAGGTGCACTACCTCGCCGACCGGTTCCGGGGCGCGGTGTGGGAGGAGGTGATCATCCACCTGCCCGAGTCGGTGACGCTGGTTTCGCTGTCGGCGACGGTGTCCAACGCGGAGGAGTTCGCCGACTGGCTGGTGACGGTGCGCGGCGAGACCGAGGTCGTCGTCAGCGAGCACCGCCCCGTGCCGCTGTGGCAGCACATGCTGGTCGGCAAGCGGATGTTCGACCTGTTCCACGACCAGGAAGCGGCGCAGATGCACGAGGTGCATCCCGAGCTGCTGCGGCACACCCGCGAGCTGCACCGGCGGCTCTCCTGGGGCGAGACCGACCGGCGCGGGGCCGGTGGTCGCAACGCGCGCCGCCGGGTGGTCCCGGCCCGGGCCGACACCGTCGAGCGCCTGGACCGCGAGGGCCTGCTGCCCGCGATCCTGTTCATCTTCAGCCGCGCCGGCTGCGACGCCGCCGTCCAGCAGTGCATGTCCGCCGGGCTCCGGCTCACCGGTCCGGAGGAACGGGCCGAGATCCGCGCCGTCGTCGAGGAGCGCATCCGCGACATCCCCGGCGAGGACCTGCAGGTGCTCGGCTACTGGGAGTGGCTCGACGGCCTCGAACGCGGCCTCGCCGCACACCACGCCGGGATGCTGCCGGCGTTCAAGGAGGTCGTCGAGGAGCTGTTCGTCAGGGGGCTCGTCAAGGCGGTCTTCGCCACCGAGACGCTCGCCCTCGGCATCAACATGCCGGCCCGCTGCGTGGTGCTGGAGCGCCTGGTCAAGTACAACGGCGAGGCGCACGTCGACCTGACGCCCGGCGAGTACACGCAGCTCACCGGGCGGGCCGGGCGGCGGGGCATCGACGTCGAGGGGCACGCCGTGGTGGTGTGGGCGCCGGAGGTGGACCCGCGCCACGTGGCCGGCCTGGCCTCGACCCGCACGTACCCGCTCAAGTCGAGCTTCCGGCCCAGCTACAACATGGCGGTCAACCTCGTCGGCAGCGTGGGTTCGGCGGCGGCGCGCGAGCTGCTGGAGTCGTCGTTCGCGCAGTTCCAGGCGGACCGTTCGGTCGTCGGCGTGGCGCGCCAGGTGCAGCGCAACACCGAGGCGATGGCGCAGTACGACAGGTCGGCGACCTGCCATCTCGGCGACTTCGGCGAGTACTTCGGGCTGCGCATCGCCATCGCCGACCGGGAGAAGGCCCTCGCCCGCCAGGGCGCGGCGCAGCAGCGCGCCGCCGCGCTGGACTCGCTGCACCGGCTGCGCGTGGGGGACGTGGTGCGGGTGCCGACCGGGCGGCGGGCCGGCTTCGCCGTGATCCTCGACCCGGGCGTGGGCGGGTTCGGGGAGCCCCGGCCGATGGTCCTGACCGAGGACCGCTGGGCCGGCCGGATCCCGGCGACGGACTTCTCCGCCGTGGTCGAACCGGTCGGCCGGGTGCGGGTGCCGAAGCACTTCAACCACCGTTCGCCGCAGGCACGGCGGGACCTGGCGGCCTCGATGCGCGCCGCGACCGCCGGAGCGGGGCCCGCGCGGCTGACCGACCGTGGCGGGCGCGGCCGGGCCCGGGGCAAGGCCGGGCGCGGGGCTGCCGACGACGAGCAGCTGCTCGACCTGCGCAACCGGATGCGCCGCCACCCCTGCCACGGCTGCGGCGACCGCGAGGAGCACGCCCGCTGGGCCGAACGCCGCTGGCGCCTCGCGAAGGAGACCGACGGGCTGCGGACCCGGGTCGCCAGCCGCACGGGGTCGTTGGCGCGCACGTTCGACCGGGTGTGCGCGTTGCTCACGGCGCGCGGCTACCTGTCCGGCTCGGGTGAGGTGACCGACGCCGGCCGCATGCTGGCCCGCATCTGGACCGAGTCCGACCTGCTGGTCGCCGAGTGCCTGCGGCAGAAGGTGTGGGACGGGCTCGCCCCGGCCGAACTGGCGGCCGCCGTGTCGGTCGTGCTCTACGAGTCGCGGCGCGAGTCCGACGACCGGGCGTCGGTGCCGCACGGCCCGCTGGGCGAGGCCGTCACGGCGACCCTCGGCATGTGGGCCAAGCTGGAGGCCGACGAGAGCGAACGCGGGCTGTCGCTGACCCGTGAGCCCGATCTCGGGTTCGTGTGGCCGATGTACCGCTGGGCGCGGGGCGAGTCCCTGGCCAAGGTGCTCGCCTCCGCGCACGGGCTCGAGGGCGACATGCCGGCGGGCGACTTCGTCCGCTGGGCGCGTCAGGTGATCGACCTGCTCGGCCAGCTCGCGGAGGCGTCCGGTGCGGCGCCGGCGCTGCGCGAGTCGGCCAGGCAGGCGATGTCGGCGGTGCGCCGGGGTGTGCTCGCCTACACCTCCATGGCCTGAGGATCCGCCCGCAGGCCGGCTTGGCCGCGGCGCCTCGCCGGCGCGCGGCCGGCTCGGCTGGGCGGAGGCCTCGCTCGAGGTGGTGCCCGGGCGGGCTCGCGTCACACCTCGACCGGCTCGGGCCTCAGTTCCGCGCGGTGGCGGGCCAGCCACCAGGCCACGCCCAGGTACGGCACCGACAGCAGGGCGAACACCGCCGCGTGCCCGAGCGGGGCGAGGCCGGCGTAGAGCCCGTACACGGCGATCGTGCCGACGTCGGTGCCGGCCGAGGCGAGGGACGTGACGGTGGCCCGCGCCCGGCCGGTGATCCCCTGCTGCAGCCGCGTCCCCGCGACCACCCCGACCGCCGTGAACGCCGCGAACGCCGCACCCACCGCGACGATCCCCGACGGACGGCCGGAGAGCGCGCCGAGCCCCAGCGCGACGGCCGCGCCCGCGATGACGAACGCCACGGCCCGGGTCGACAGCCGGGCGGCCGGCCCGGCGAGCAGCCCGCCGACGGCGATCCCGCCCGAGATCAGCAGGAGCAGCAGCGGAACGGTCGCCGTGGTGACGCCGGTGTCGCGGGCCAGCAGCGGCGTGTACTCCTCCAGCGCGCCCCAGATCGCGGCGATCCCGGGGATGAGCAGCAGCGCGTGCCGCACGCGCGCGTCCCGGCGGGCCATCCGCAGCCCGTCCTTGAGTGTGTCGATCATGCCGGGCTCGTCGTCGGCCGCCTTCTTGGCCGCGGCCCCATCGGGGAAGCGGGTTGCGACCAGGGCCGCCAGGAGGCACACCGCCACGCTGGCCGCCCCGACCGCGGGATAGCCACCGGCGTCCATCACCGGAGCGGCCGCGGCCGTCCCGGACAGCAGGGCGATGCCGTTCACCGTCTCGGAACGGCCGATGATCGAGGCGTAGGAGTCCTCGTGGCCGTGTCGTTCGAGTTCCTCGTAGACGAGGGCCTCGAGGGCGCCGGAGGACATCGTGCCGCCCAGCCCCCACAGGACGAACCCGAGCGCGAACGACCAGTACGCCGGCGCCCACACCCACAGGGCGAACCCGGCGCCGGTCAGCAGCGGCGCGAGGACGACCGCCAGCCGCCGCGAGAACGCGTCCGCGAGCGCACCCGTGGGCACCTCGAGCACGATGCCGCAGGTCGACCAGATGACGAACAGCGACGAGATCTGCGCGTCGGACAGCCCGGTGTCGGCGAACAGCAGCGCGTACACCGGATACAGCAGCACGAACTCGCTGAGGAACGTGTAGACGTAGAGCGTGGTGGCAAGACGACGTGCCATCGAGGGCCTTCCCGTGGTGAACCGACCGGACGCGGAGGTGCTCGTCCGGTAGGGGGTCCACGGGGCTCAGCGCTGGATCAACATCGCCAGGTCATGGGCGCGATGCTACCCGGGAGATCGGGCCGCCGCGTCGGGGATTCAGCGGGGCGAACCAGCCCGAAAGCTTAGGTGCGGCTTAAACGCCGTTAATCCGGACGTACGGCACTGAGGTTTTCGTGAGCGTCGATTAATGTCCGGCGAATGAGAAGGACTTTCGGGTTGGTCGCGGCTTCCGCCGCCGCGGTCGTCCTCGTGGGCGCCGGTGCCCTGGTGTACGCCGCGCAGGCGGCCGACGAGGCGCTGCTCTCCCAGGGGCGCCCCGCCACCGCGTCCTCGCTGGAGGGGACGGCGTTCGCGGCGGCCAACGCCGTCGACGGCGACACCGCCACCCGGTGGGCCAGCGCCGAGGGCGTCGACCCGCAGTGGATCCAGGTCGACCTCGGCGCCGTCGCACAGGTCAGCCGGGTGCAGCTGTCCTGGGAGGCGGCCTACGCGACGGCGTTCACCCTGCAGACCTCGACCGACGGATCGACCTGGAACGTCGCGAGGACCGTCACGAACGGCGACGGCGGCACCGACGACCTCACCGGCCTGTCGGCGTCGGCCCGCTTCGTGCGGGTGCACGGCACCGGCCGCGCAACGCCCTACGGCTACTCCCTCTGGGAGCTGAAGGTCTTCGGCGCGACCGGCACCACGCCGTCGCCGACGCCGGGCGCCACCACGAGTCCGCGCACCCGGGTCGACCTGACCGATCCGGTGAAGAAGGACATCGCGATGCAGATCGTCTCCAGCGCCGAGAACTCCTCGCTGGACTGGCGGGCGCAGTACGGCTACATCGAGGACATCGACGACGGGCGCGGCTACACCGCCGGCATCATCGGCTTCTGCTCCGGCACCGGCGACATGCTCGACGTGGTGAACCGCTACACGGCCCGCAAGCCCGGCAACGTTCTCGCCGGCTACCTGCCGGCCCTGCGCGCCGTCAACGGCACCGACTCGCACGCCGGCCTCGACCCGAACTACCCCGCCGACTGGCGCACCGCCGCGCAGGATCCCGTCTTCCGGGCCACCCAGGACGAGGTGCGCGACGAGGTCTACTTCGACCCGGCCGTGCGGCAGGCCAAGGCCGACGGGCTGCGCGCGCTGGGGCAGTTCGCCTACTACGACGCCATCGTGATGCACGGGCCGGGCAGCGACGCCGTCTCCTTCGGCGGGATCCGGGCGGCTGCGCTGCGGGTGGCGCGGCCGCCGTCGCAGGGCGGTGACGAGACGGCGTTCCTGAACGCGTTCCTCGACGCGCGGGTGGCCGCCATGAAGACCGAGGAGGCGCACAGCGACACGAGCCGGGTGGACACCGCGCAGCGGGTCTGGCTGCGGGCCGGCAACCTGGACCTCGACACGCCGCTGGACTGGCGGGTGTACGGGGACCCGTTCCACATCTCCTAGCCACCCGTCACAGCCGGACCGGCAGGCGGGTCAGGCCGCGGATCAGGAGGCCGCCCCGCCACGTGAGGTCACGCGTGGCGAGGGTCAGCTTCGGGTGGCGTTCGAGCAGGGTGCCGAGCGCCACCTGGCCCTCCAGCCGGGCGAGCGGCGCCCCGAGGCAGTAGTGCATCCCGTGCCCGAACGCCAGATGCTGCGCCCGCCGGGACAGGTCCACCCCGTCGGGGTCCGATGCGAGGGCGCTGTCCCGGTTGGCCGACAGCAGCGACACCATCACCTGTTCGCCGGCCGGAACGGTCACCCCGCCGATCCTCGTCGGTCGGGTGGTGCGCCGGTACGTGCTCGTCGCCACGGGGCTCTCGTAGCGCAGGAACTCCTCCACCGCCGACGGCAGCAGCGCCGGGTCGGCCGCCAACCGGTCGCGCAGTTCGGGCCGGGTGCACAGGACGTACACGCCGTTGGCGATCAGGTTGACCGTGGTCTCGTGGCCGGCGACGAGCAGCAGGAACACCATCGCGGTCAGTTCCCGGTCGGAGAGCCGGTCGCCGTCGTCCGCCTCGGCGAGCAGGGCGCCGAGCAGGTCGTCGGTGGGACGGCGGCGCTTGTGGGCGATCAGCGCGGTGACGTACTCCCGCATGCGCTGCCCCGCCGTGCGGGCGTCGAGGGCGGTCGGGCTCGTCAGGGCGTTCGACCAGATGCGGAACGAGTCGCGGTCCTCGGCCGGGACGCCCAACAGCTCGCAGATCACCTGGATCGGCAGCGGGAACGCGAACGCGTCGATGAGGTCGACCTCGTCCCGCCCGTGCACTGCGTCGAGCAGGTCGTCGGCGATCCGGTGGATGCGCGGCCGCAGGCCCTCCGTGCGCCGCGCCGTGAACGCCGACGCCACCAGCCGCCGCAGCCGCGTGTGGTCGGGCGGGTCGACGAAGAGCATGGCGGCGTCGAAGTCGGAGTCCCCGCGCGTCGGCTGCACCTTCGTGAGGGTCGGGTCGGCGAGCACCTGCCGCGCCTCCTCCCACCGCGTCACGTACCAGATCGGCTCGCCGCCGACGAGGAACCGGTGCACGGGCCCGGCGCGGCGCAACGCGGCCCACCCGGCGTGCGGGTCCTGCGGGAACTCGGCCGAGAACGGATCCGCTGCCATCGGAGCGCCCTCCACTGTGGACAGACTTTTGTGATGGGTCGGCTACACAGCGTCCACTGTAGACGTCGATGAACTTCGTTCGCCTAAACCTAACTATCTTGTCCATGTTCTTCAGTATCTGAATACCTCTGTGCACGCTCAGTCGTTTGATCCCGTTACTCGGGGGCACGCCTATCCCGTTCAAGTCCCCCAAACAAAGGGAGTGATCCATGCGCAAAGGGACTCTGCGTAACGTCCTCGTGGCGAGCGCACTAGCCCTCGCAGGTGTCGGCACGATGGCCGCCCCGGCCGGTGCCGCTCCGGTGGCCCCCGTGCAGCAACAGCAGCAGGAGCCCGCCGGCACGATGACGTCGACGGTCCAGGGCACGTTCACCGACGCGAGCGGTGGACAGGGCACCGTGACCGGAACGTTCGTCCCGGACGCCTTCTCCCAGCAGGGTGACCAGGTCGTCGCGACGGGCACGCTCGTCGCGAACCTCGTGGACTCGGCCGGCAACCCGGTCGGCACCGCCACGCAGGTGACCACCCTGCCGCTCAACCTGGAGGAGTCCGGTGGCAGCGGGGATGTCACGGCCGCCGCGGTCGAGTGCGACATCCTCAACCTGGTCCTCGGGCCGCTGGACCTCAACCTCCTCGGCCTGGAGGTGCACCTGAACCGCGTCATCCTGGACATCGTCGCGGTGACCGGTGCCGGTAACCTGCTCGGCAACCTGTTGTGTGCGGTGGCCGGCCTGCTCGACGGCGTGCCGATCCTGGCCACGCTCGTCGACCTGCTGAACCAGATCCTGGAACTGCTGCGACAGCCGTAGTTGATTGATCTGATCGCGTGAACCCGATGGGCGGTGGCGTGTGGGCCACCGCCCATCGGGGTGTCTAGCCCAGGGTCAGCGGGATCTTCGCGCCGATGATCCGCATGGTCTGCTCCCAGATGTCGTCGAGCACGGCCGGGTCGTTGGCCAGCTTCGCGAACATCACGATGCCCTCGTACTGCGCCAGCACGGCTCGGGCGGTCGCCCGGTCGGCGCTCTCCGGCGGCACCGCGTGCTCCGCCCCGGCGTCCTCCAGAACGGCCTGCACCAGAGCGATCTGCTCGTTGAAGATCTCCTCGAGGCGGGTCTGCACCAGCCGGTCCTGGGTGCTGAGCTCCAGCGCGAGATTGGCGTACAGGCACCCGTGAACGACCCCGGTCCGCCGGTGCGCGCGGTGCTGCTCGGCGATGAGCGTGGCGAGCAGCCGGCCGAGGCGGGTGAGCGCGGGCGCCTCGACGTCGAGCGCGGCGTCCCAGAGCGCCCCTTCGGCCTGCCAGTGCGCGTCGATGGTGGCGAGGGTGAGCGCCTGCTTCGACTCGAAGAAGTGGTAGAAACTGCCCTTGCGCACGTCCGCCCTGGTGCAGATCTCCGCCACGCCGAGGCTGCCGTAGGCGCGGTGTTGCATCAGTTCGCCGGCGGCGTCCAGTAACCTCTCGCGCGCCGTACTCGATCGACCCACGCGGGCGAGTATACGGAAGTTGACCGGTCGACTCGGAATTGCCGCTGATCCGGCCAGTCTGTGCATCCTCCCACGTATCACCCGTCAGGGGCGAAACGGCACGCGCATCCGCCATTGACAAAACTTCTTTTTACGTACAGCATCTTTTTCGTGAAAGACGTGCTCTACCTGGAACGGATCGAGCAGGCGGAGGCCCTGCTGAAGCCGCAGCGCATCGAGGTGCTGCGGCAGTTGGCCGAGCCGCGTTCGTGCACGGAGGTGGCGGCCCGGCTGGACCAGACCCCGCAGCGGGTCTACTACCACGTGAAGCGGCTCGTGGACGCCGGCTTGGCCACCCAGGTCGGCGAGCGCAAGGTGCGCGGCATCCACGAGGGCGTGTACCAGGCGAGCGCGCGTTCGTACTGGATGTCGCCGCGGCTGGTCGGGCGCATCGGCGGCCTGCGCCGGCAACGCGACGAGGCCAGTCTCGGCCACCTGCTCGACCTCATGGAGGAGGTCCAGCAGGACGTCGCCGGCCTCGACCGCGCCGTTCCCGAGCTGCCGTCGATCGGCATCTCCGGCGAGATCCGGGTGCGCCCCGAGCAGCGCCAGGAGTTCCTGTCCGACCTGCAGCACGCATTGCAAGAGCTGTTCACCCGCTACGGCGGTGCCGAGGGCGACGCGTTCAAGCTCGCGGTCGCCTGCTACCCGAAGGGAAACCCGTCATGACCGAGCCCATGATCCTCAAGGTGCGTGCCGCCGCGTCGGCCAAGGCCGTGCAGCACGCGCTCACCGACGCCGCCGAGCTGCGCGCCTGGTTCGCCGAGCACGCCGAGGTCGACCTGCCCGGGCGGTACGAGTTCTGGGGGCGGTACACGCCCGAGGGCGACGCGCCGCACCAGCGCCTGCTGCACGCCGACGACCGCACGCTGCGCTTCGAGTGGACCCTCGACGGCGTGGCGACCACCACCGAGCTGACCCTCACCGACGAGGGGCCGGAGAGCACGCTCGTCACGCTGGCGCAGAGCCACTTCGACTTCAACGAGGCGCTCACCGGCGCGTCGATCCGCGGGGTGCTGCAGACGTTCTGGTCGCTGGCCCTGGCCAACCTGGTCGACCACGTCGAGGGGCGGCCGATCACGCCGCGCACCGACTTCACCTCCCGCGACCTCGCCGCGACCGTCACGATCGCCGCCCCGGCGAGCGAGATCTACGCGTCGATCCTGGACTCCGCCAAGGTCAGCGAGTGGTTCGGGTACCCGGTCGGGATCGAGCCGCACGTCGGCGGGCGCTTCCAGATGGGCGGCCTCGACGCCGAGGGGCCGGCGGCGATCATCGTGGACCTCGTGCCGGACGAGCGGATCTCCATCGACTGGGGCCCGGTGGGCGTCGGCACCTGGGAGCTGGAGGGGTCCGCGGGACAGACGAAGCTGACGCTGGTGCAGAGCGGGTTCGCGGGCGAGCCGCCGTACCCGGCGTGGACCGGCATCGTCGCCGGGGTGGCGTCGCTGCGCCGTTTCCACGAGCTTCCGGGCGCGGGGATCTGGGTGGCCTGACAGTCTGTACCGATGAGCGAAATCGCCGTCACCGGGGCCACCGGACGCATCGGGGGAGGGGTCGCCCGTCGACTCGCCGAGTCCGGGGTCGCGCAGCGTCTCCTCGTGCGCGACCCCGCGCGGGCACCCGACCTGCCGCGCAGCACCGTCGCCGTGTGCTCCTACGACGACGGGCCGGCCGTGCGGGCCGCGCTCGACGGGGTGGCGACGGCGTTCATGGTGTCGGGGGCGGAGCATCCGGACCGGGTCGGCCAGCATCTGTCCTTCGTGGACAGTGCGGTCGCGGCCGGGGTGACGCACCTGGTGTACCTGTCGTTCTACGGCGCGGCGCCGGAGGCCACGTTCACGCTGGCGCGGGACCACTGGGCGACCGAGGAGCACATCCGGCGCAGCGGCGTCGCGTACACGTTCCTGCGGGACAACCTGTACCTCGACTTCCTGCCGATGATGGCGGGGGAGGACGGAGTGATCCGGGGGCCGGCCGGCGACGGGCGGATGGCCGGGGTCGCGCAGGACGACGTCGCCGACGTCGCGGCCGCGGTGCTGCGCGCGCCGCGGGAGCATGCGGCCGCCACGTACCACCTCACCGGCCCGGAGGCGCTGAGCCTCGCCGAGGCGGCCGAGGTGCTGACCCGGGTCACCGGGCGGCCGCACTCCTACCGGCCGGAGACCCTGGAGGAGGCGTACGCGTCGCGGGCGGTGTACGGGGCGCCGTCCTGGCAGGTCGACGCGTGGGTCAGCACGTACACCGCGATCGCCGCCGGTGAGCTGCTGCCGGTCACCGACGACGTGGCGCGCGTGGCCGGGCATCCGCCGCGTTCGCTCGCCGACGTGGTGGCGACGTCGAGCTGACTCTCACCGGGTTCCTGAGCTCCTCCGACGCTACGCACAGGTGGGCCGCCGAGCGTTGCGGGCATGCGTCGGTTCGGGATCCTGGCCCTGGTCGTCGCGGTGCTCGTCGCGCCCGTCCCGGGACCGGCCGTCGCCGCCGCGGCACCCGTTACCAGCGCCGCCGGGCTTGCGGTGCGTACCGTTCGCGCGGTGACCGCGCGTTCCCGCACCGACGTTCTGGTCGAACTGGATGCGCGCACCGGCGCACCCTTCTCGGTCGCCGTGCTGGACCGGCGCACCGGGCGGAGCTACGGGTACCGGGACGGGGTGGCGTTCGAGACGGCCAGCGTGGTCAAGGTGGCGCTGGCCGCCGCCCTGCTGCTGCGCGGGAACGTGACGGCGGCGCAGCGTCGGCTCATGGCGGCGATGATCCGCAGCAGCGACAACGACGCCACGCGCGCCCTGTGGGACGTGCTCGGCGGCGCCTCCGGGGTCACCGCGCTGATGGCGCCGTTCGGGCTCACCGGCACCGTGTTCGGGGCGAGCGGCAGCTGGGGGCTCACCACCACGACCGCCGCCGACCAGGTGCGGCTGCTGGACGCCGTCGTCGACCCGGCCGGGCCGCTGGGCCCCGCGGGCTCGGCCGAACTGCTGGGCCTCATGTCCACAGTGGACTCCGATCAGGACTGGGGTGTCTCGGCGGCGGCGTCCACAGTGGACACAGTGGCACTGAAGAACGGCTGGCTCGCCCGTTCGACCGAGAACGGCAGGTGGATCGTCAACAGCGTCGGACGGATCACCGGGCCCTCGACGGACCTGGTCGTGGCGGTCCTCAGTCACGGCAACGCCACCATGGCGGCCGGCGTCGACCTGGTGGAGTCGATCGCCCGGCTCAGTCGCGGGGGAGCGTGACGGTGACGACGGCGCCGCCGAGGGGTGGCCCGTTGCGCAGCGACACGGTGCCGCCGTGCGCGAGCACCACGGCGCGAACGATGGACAGGCCGAGGCCGGCGCCGGCGGACGCGCTTCGCGCCGGGTCGCCCCGCACGAAGCGGTCGAACGCCGAACTCAGCAGTCCCGCCGGGAAACCCGGACCGTCGTCGGCCCACTCCAGGGTCGTCCCGCGCACGGAGACGCGCGCCTGGGAGGCACCGGCGGTCGCGCTGTTGGCGGCGAGGTTGGACAGCACCTGGCGCAGCCGGTCGGCGTCGGCCTCGACGAGTTCCGGTGTGCCGTCGACGCGCACGCTCAGGCCGAGCACCTTCGCCGTGGTGTTCGCCTCGGTCAGCGCGAGGTCGTACAGGTCCACCGGCAGGCGGTTCACGGCCAGGGTGCCGGCGCGTTCGCGGGCCAGCAGCAGCAGGTCCTCGGCCAGGCGGGCCAGCCGGGCGGTCTGCTCCCGCGCCGCGTGCAGCGACTGGGCGAGTTCTTCCGGGTCGTCGAGCGCGTCGAGGGCGAGGTCCAACTCGCCGCGCAGCACGGCGATCGGCGTGCGCAGCTCGTGACTGGCGTCGTCGACGAACGCCCGTTCCCGCGCGAACGCCACGCGCAGCCGCTCCAGCATGGCGTCCAATGTGGACGCGAGGCGGGCGATCTCGTCGTCGCCGGGAACGGTGGGCAGCCGCCGTTCCATGTCGAGGGTGGAGATGGCGGCGGCCTCCCGGGTCAGCGCGTCCACCGGGCGCAACGCGGCCCGCACGACCAGCCACCCGGCCACGGCGAGCCCGGCGACCAGCAGCGGCGCCGCGAACCCGAGGAGCAGCAGCAGGTCGGTGCTGACCCGGTCGGCGGTGTCCGCCTCGACGGCCACGGCGAGTACGCGGCCGCCGTCCACGGGCCGGGACCGGATCCGCAGCTTCCCGTGGTCGGCGGTCTCCGGTCGGGTGACCGCGCGCACCTGCTCCGGCGTCAACAGCCGGCGCGGGGTCCCCGCGAGCACCGCCCCGTCCGCCGCGTAGAGCTGGGCGAGGGGGTCCGCGGCGACGGCGGCGAGGTCACCCGCGGCCACGCCGGCGGCGAGGTCGTCGCTGCGCCCCACGAGATCCCGGTCGAACGAGTCCCGCAGCCGCTGGTCCAGCGCGAGGTAGAGCAGCGCGAGACAGACGACGAGCACGAGCGACGTCCCGAGAACGTAAAGGGCGGTGATCCGCGCCCGCACCCTGCCCCCTCTGCGTCGATCTTGCAGTTGTGGCGCCCGGCGTGTCCGCTCCGGTGGTGGTATGTCGCCACCACAACTGCAAGATCGGCGAGGCGCCCTTCACGATCCTGTCATGTGCGGGCGCGCAGGCTGGGCGGCATGTGGACTCTCATCGTCGCGGGGACGGCGCTGGTCGCGGCCGGCGGGGCGCTGCTCGCCGCCCGGCGGACGCGGCGCCGCCTCGAGCGGGACGCGCGCCGCAGTGTCGACGGGCTACGTCGCGCCGGGGCCGCCGCCGAGGAGCTGCGCGGCGACCTCGACCGGCTGCACGCCGACCTCGCGCGCATGGCCGCCCGCATCGAACGCGACCGGCGCCGCGGAGACCTATGCTGACACCCGTGCGCGTGCTCGTGGTCGAGGACGACCCGGCGATGTCCTCCATGCTGACCCGGGGGCTGCGCCGCGCGGGCTACGCCGTCGACGCGGTGGCCAACGGCACCGACGCGGTGTGGAGCATGACCGAGGTGCCCTACGACGCCGTCGTGCTCGACGCGATGATCCCGGCGCCGGACGGGTTCGAGGTGTGTCGACGGGTGCGGGCCGCGGAGGTCTGGACGCCGGTGCTCATGCTGACCGCCCGCGACGCCACCGCCGACAAGGTGCGCGGGCTCGACGCCGGGGCCGACGACTACCTGACGAAGCCGTTCGCGCTGGACGAGCTGTTGGCCCGCGTGCGGGCCCTGGTGCGGCGCCGGCCGGCGGAACGGCCCGCCGCGCTGACCGTCGGCGACCTCACGCTCGACCCGGCCGCCCGCACCGTGCACCGGGGCGGGACGCCGGTCGTGTTGTCCGCGAAGGAGTTCGCGCTGCTGCACGAGCTGATGCGGCATCCGGGCGAGGCGCTGTCGCGCACGCATCTCATCGAGCACGTGTGGGACTTCGCGTACGACGGCGGTTCCAACGTCGTCGACGTGTACGTGCGGCACCTGCGGGAGAAGGTGGACCGGCCGTTCGGGCGGGAGAGCATCCGCACGGTTCGTGGCGCGGGATACAGGCTGGATCCGTAGCCGTTTCATCGAAGCGTCATGTTCCTCGGCGCATCGTGTGTCGCATGAGCATTCAGACGTTCACTCCGCACCGGCGGCCCCAGATCCTCGGCGTGCTCGCCACCGGACTCGTTCTCTACTGGATCGTGTGGAAGGCGCTCGTGGCCACCGGCGATCCGCTCTACCTGCCGGCGCTGTTCGTGGTGGGGGCCGCGACCACGCCGCTGGCGTTCGCGGTGTACGTGTCGCGCCTCGCCGGACCGGTGCGGGTCAGCGCCCGCGCGGTCGCCCTGTACGCGCTGTGGGGCGGCGTCGTCGGCACCGTCGTCGCGGGGGTGCTGGAGACCGGCACCGCGCGGGTCCTCGGCGGCGTGCCGACGCCGTTCGTCGGACTCTTCGAGGAGTCGGCGAAGCTGCTGCTGCCGCTGGCCGTGGTGCCGTTCGTGCGGTACCTGCGGCACCGGGAGAGCGACGGCCTCCTGATCGGGGTGGCGATCGGCGTGGGCTTCGCGGTGCTGGAGACGATGGGGTACGCGTTCGTGACCCTGCTGCAGTCGCACGGGAACCTCGCCGCCATGGACCACCTGCTCATCGAGCGCGGCATCCTCGCCCCGGCCGGGCACGCCGCGTGGACCGGGCTCGCCGTGGCCGCCCTGTGGCGCTTCGGTCTACAAAGGACGGTGCGCTCGTTCCTCGGGTTCGCGGGGACGTTCGCTCTCGTGGTGGCGCTGCATGCCACGTGGGACGCGGTGCACGCGTGGTGGTGGTACGCCGGGCTCGCCGCGATCAGCCTCGGCCTGCTGCACCTGCGGCTGTGGCGCGCGCACCGGTGAGGCCGCCGCTGTCCCGGCTCGCCATCGCCCGGCTGGTGCAGGCCGGCGGGATCCTCGAGGTGCTGCGCAACCTCCTCCCGCCGGCCCATCGGCTCGCGCACGTCGTGCCGGTCGCCGGGATGCTGACCGCGCGGGCCGGTTCGATGGCGGCCGGTGTCCTGCTCGTGTACCTCGGTGCGGGGCTGCGCAGGGGCCGGCGCACGGCGTTCCACATGGGGGTCGTGGTGGCGGGAGCGGGGATCGTCCTGCAACTCGCCCACGGCCTCGACCTCGACGGCGCCGCGGTCTCCGCCGGGCTCCTGGCGCTGCTGGTCGGCACGCGGGACCGCTTCCGCGCGGTCGGCGACCCGGGCGGGCCGGTGCGGGCGGCGCTGGCGGTCGCGGGCATCGTCGGCGCCGGCTTCACCATCGGGATGCTGGAGATCGCCGTGCGCGCCAACCGGCTCGTCGGGCACCCGCCGCTGCGCGACTGGGCGCGGCACGTGCTGCTCGGCATGGTCGGCCTCGACGGGCCGCTGCGGTTCGCGCATCCGCTTGGCGCCGCGGCGGTCTCGGTGACGACCGGGACGTTCGGGCTCCTGGCCGCCGCCGTGGGCGTGGTCCGCCTGTTGCGTCCCGGCCGCCGCCGTCCCGGTCACACCCCCGCGGAAGAACGTCGACTGCGCGCACTCCTCACCGCGCACGGCGAGGACTCGCTCGGCTACTTCGCGCTGCGCGGCGACAAGTCGCTGCTGTGGTCCCCGTCCGGGAAGGCCGCCGTCGCCTACCGCGTGGTGGGCGCGGTCAGCCTCGCGGCCGGCGACCCGATCGGTGACCCGGAGGCATGGCCGCCCGCGATCGGCGCATGGCTCGCCGACTGCGAACGCCACGGCTGGACGCCGGCGGTGCTCGGCTGCGGCCGCCTCGCCGGGCTGGCCTACCGGCGCTTCGGCCTCGACGCCGTCGAACTGGGCGACGAGGCGGTGCTGGACACCCGCGGCTTCACCCTCGACGGCCGGGAGATGCGTTCGGTGCGCCAGGCCGTGCGCCGGGTCGCGCGGGCCGGCTTCACCTGCACCGTCGAACGGCGTGGTGCCCTCACCGACGTCGCCGAGATCGTCGCCGCCGCGGACGCGATGCGCGACGGCCCCGTCGAACGCGGCTTCTCCATGGCGCTGTCCCGGGTCGGCGGACCGTCCGATGTGGACTGTGTGCTCGTGACGTGCCGTTCGGCGGACGGGCGCATCCGTGGTGTGCTGCAGTTCGTGCCGTGGGGCGACGACGGGCTGTCGCTCGACCTGATGCGTGCCGACCGCTCCGCCGGCAACGGCATCGTGGAGTCGATGGTGGTGGCCGCCCTGACGGCCGCGCCCGCGCTCGGGGTGACGCGCGTGTCGCTGAACTTCGCGGTCATGCGGTCGGTGTTCGCCCGCGCGGACGAGCTAGGCGCGGGGCCGGTGCTGCGGCTCTGGTCGCGGGCGCTGCGCGTGGCGTCGCGGTACTGGCAGCTGGAGTCGCTGTACCGGGCGAACGCCAAGTACCGGCCGACGTGGCGGCCGCGTTACCTCTGCTTCCCGGCGGCTCGGGACCTGCCGCGCGTCGCGCTGGCCGCGCTGCGGGCGGAGTCGTTCCTGCCGTGATGCACGGTAGATTGACGGATGTGACCGCATCGGAGCGGACCGGCTCACCCTTCGCGACGACGTTCTGCGGGATCGCCGCGCTCGTCGCGGTCCTCGTGGGCGGCTCGGTCTCCGGGGCGCCGGCCGACCCGTCCGCCTACGCGGTGGTGTTCGGGGTCGCCGTGCCGCTGATCGTCGGCACCGTCTCCGCCGTCGGGCTGGCCCCGGGGCTGGTCGGCCCTGCCGAGCCGGACCGGAATGTGGTTCGCCGGCCTGGCCGTGGCCGCTCTCGTGGCGGGGCTCGCCGGGCAGGCGGTGGCGATGCGGGCCACCCAGGGCGGGCTGATCGACGACCCCGAGTGGTACCCGGTGTGGGTCGCGCCGGTGCGGCTGCTGGTGGTGCCGGCGGCCGTCGGCGCGGCGGCGCTCGGCGCGATCGCGGCACGGCTCCTCCTCGGGCGCGCGGTGTCGCTCGGGCCGGCCGTGGTGACGGCGGCGACCGGGCTGTACCTGGCGGTGTCCACAGTGGACGGTGTGGTGCCGTGGCTGGCGGTCGCGGCCGTGGGCATCGGCTGGAGCCTGGCGGGCCCTCGTCCTGGACAGCGCACGCTGGCTGGCCGCCGAGGTCGCCGAGGCGGTCCGGGAACAACTACTGCTGCGTTTCAGCGAACTGCGGCGGCAGCGATCTGACATACGGCTCAGTGAGCTGTACGTCGCGGTCGCCGATACCCTCGCCGGACGTCCCGGCACGGCGATCGACAACGTAACGGAAGACTTCCAGTTACGTTGGGCGGAACTTCTACCTTCGCGACCCGGGCGCACCATCACGCTCGACACCGGGGCGGTAGCGGGGCGAGCCGCTGTACTCTTCCCGCCACGTCGCCCGTCCTGGCAGGGAGCCCGATGCCACAGCCCCGATCTCCTTCTCGGTATCCATGGCGGCCGCCCCAGGTGGGTCCTCGGCGAGTTGCACGTGGCACTGAACACGTTGGAGAGCCGGGTCTTCCACACCCAATCCGATGATCCGGCGGGACTGGCGGCGGGAGTGGCCGGCGACCTTGCCGGAGCCTGGCGAGTGGTGAACCTCCCGCCGGTCGATTCGCCGGAGGTGAGCCCACGTACGTATCCGCCACGTGCGGTCTATCTTCCCGACCGCTATGTCGCGTTGTCCACCGGCCTGGACACGGGTCCTCCGTCCGGACGTCCCTCGTTACCCGCCGTGGTGCTTACAGTGCACGAAGACGACCAGGAAGGATTGGTGGTAAGGGGACCCGCCGGTGCGGGACAACTTCCAATCCTCGAAGTACTCGGAGATCAGCTGACCGCGCTGGTGGTCAACCGGTTCCATCCGATGGCCCCGGCGCCTTTTACGCCCCGAATGCTTCTCGACGAGCTGGTGATTCAGCGGCGGAACTGGGTGGTCCCCTCAATCGAGTTGACGGCACCACGGGCGGCGGAGGTCCTGGGCAGCAAGCTGTTGGACGCGGGCCTGCCGCGACACTGATTTGTCCGTGGCTCCGCAGAGGCCAAGCCCTTCTACGTCGATCTTCGGGCCCCCCTCTTGGTGCGCAACCTCATCCGTGCGGCGCGCCGCGACACAGAGCGTCCGGACGGGTCCGGCTCGTTGTCATTGAGCGAGATGCTGCCGGGTCCGGACGAACTGTGGATGACCGACTCGGCCGGATCCACCTACACCTCGGAATTTCGGTTGGTGGCTGTGGACGACCACATCACTCGCCGGCTGGTCCCGCTCGATTGGTGGGCGCACCCCCGCGAGAACCCAGGAGGTCATGAATGAACTTCGACAGCTGGCAGGTGTTGCGTGACGGCTCGGGCCCGATCGTCGACCCGGAATCCTATCTCGACCGTTGGGTCGGTGACCTGGTCGCACATCGGCTGGTCGGCAACACCGCTGCCGTGGCCGGGTTCTGCGCGGGCAACGCGTTCGCCATCGAGATGGTTCACCGGATCGCCACAACGGGTGGCAGCCGTCCCGCGCTGGTGATGTTCGATCCGGAGCCGGTCGATGTCGTCACCCTGTGTCATCAGTATCGGCTCGCGGTCGATCGGATGGCGCATGAGCTGGGAAGGCGCGTCGCCTCAGAGCCGGATGTCACACACACGATGGCCACCCCGCTGTCGGAAGTCGCTGCTGATCTGTCGCGACGATACGAGGACGCGGTCCGCAGGACGCTCGACGCCCTCGGCGTGGAGGCGGACCTCGGCGTCGAACTGGTCGGTCACTTCGACCGGTATCTCGACTATCTCTGCGCGGCTTCCCGGCTCGGCCTGCCGCGGTCGCAAACCGCTGCGCAGGTGTCCGTTCCGGCGGTTCGACGTGTCCCGCGAGGATCTGTTGCGCCATCCCGAAGTTATTGAGACCGTCCGCGACCTGGTTGCGGCCGTGCCGCCGGGGACGGGCGGTGCCCCATCGGTGACTGGCGTTGCGAAAGTCGGTCTACGATAAGCTGCTGCCTATCGCCGCGGGGACCGGCGACGAATCGGACTGAGGATGGAATGACTGGTCTCGACATCGTACTGCCCTGCTATGGCAATATCGAATTGCTCAAGGCTGCGGTGCGGAGCGTGCTGTCGCAGAAGAGCGACCAATGGCATCTCACGGTCATCGACGACGGACAGGATCCGGAACTGCCGACCTGGTTCGCGTCCCTTGGGCATCCGAGGGTGCGCTACGAGCGAAACGAAAAGAATCTGGGTATCACCGCGAACTTCCAGAAGTGCCTGGATTCGGTAAAGCGGGAACATATGGTCATGATGGGCTCGGACGACATCATGCTGCCGAATTATGTCGATACGATCCTCGACCTTCTGAACCGGCATCCCGACGCAACGATCATCCACCCTGGGGTGCAAATTGTCGACGAGTCGGGAAAGCCGGTGCGAACCCTCGTCGACCACGCCAAGCAGCGTATCTATCGTCCGTCGTTCCACGGCGAAGTCGTGTTGGCGGGTGAATCCCTGGCGGCGAGTCTACTTCGGGGAAACTGGTTCTACTTTCCGTCCTTGTGCTGGCGCACGTCGGCACTTGCATCCGTCGGGTTCGACCGGCGCTTCGTGGTGATCCAGGATCTCGCCGCAGCTCTTCCTTTGATCGCCGCCGGCGGCACGATGGTGGTCAGCGAAACGCTCTCCTTCCAATATCGCCGCCACAGCAACAGCGTTTCCTCAGCGGAGGCGATCAAGGGCAGTCGGTTCCCGGAAGAACGCAGCTATTTTCGGGAGGCTGCCAAGCAGATGGAGCAGGTCGGCTGGAAGCGAGCCGCCCGAGCCGCCCGATGGCATGACTCGTCCAGGCTGCACGCGCTAGCTCTGTTGCCCAGTGCTCTCCGGAAGGGTCAACTCGGTGGGGCACGTGGGTTGCTCGAGCACGCGCTGCGTCCGTTGGGTCGTTGACCGGTGTTCGTCCGGGCCGGGTGATTCGTGCGGCCGCCAGCGGCTCCTCCGCACCGTCACGCGGCCCGGCCCTCGTAGGTGTCGTTCAAGTGCCGTGGTGGGCCACCACCGTCGCCCTCCGAATCGAGGCCTCCCGCTATCCAAGAGCCCGGGCTGCCGCTTGGTTGAGCGTCTCAATGACCCAGGGGCCGAGGTCGCGCTCCGCGTATCTCGCGGCCCTTCGCCACAGTTCGACATTGTCCTGCGGCACCAGTACGCGCGGTAGAGCGACAGACGCGGATCCCGCGGATGCGCGCCGCGCGGCGTCGCGAACCGCTCGCCGAAGCGCACTTCGCGACCAGCCGCCCTCTTGCGCGACGTCGAGCCAGTAGTCCTGCGTCTCGGCCGGGAGCGCGGCGACCTCGGCGTGGTGTTGAAAGCTCAACGACTCGCGTCGGCGTGACAATTCGAACCGGCCTGCAACCCAGGCGTAGTTTCGGAGCGTCTGGTAGTCCAGACCTACTGCATCGACGGCACGCCGGTAACGATCCTGGTATCGCCGCTTTCCGAAGACGAGCCAGTCGCCCAAACACCACGAAGAGGTATCGATGATCCGGGACAAGTGCGTTCCCGCCCGCTCCCATCCATCGAATGTGACGGCTTCCGGTATTTGCAGGCCTACCCGAGTGGTGAGGATGCGGTCGCTCGTCGGAGCCGCCGCGCGATGGGAGTCACCTGCGGTCGGGCGGGTTACTGCCGTGAGGCTCCTTTTTGTCACGCTCGCTCCATTCTCATTCGCCGCTCGGTGAGACTGATCTCATCTGTTTCGATCGGCCGTTCGCCGTTTAAGCACAGAATGAGGACAGGTCCGTTCCTCCGGTGTCATCACACCAGGCCAAGGGTGCCTCGTGCGCTGATCTGCTCCGTGGGTCCGGACGGACGTGGACTTGCGCTCGAGTTCCTCGGTCTGAGTAGTTGAGTAGTCCCCGACCATCAAGATCCGTGCGACAGAACCCGGTGTGCTGAGTCTTTGATTCGTTTGCAGTAGGCGGCGAGGCTAGCGAGGGTGTCGGCGGCGGCTGCTTGTTCCAGGTCTGCAGCCAGTCCCGGATGTCTTTGTCCAGTGCGACGACCCTGCGGTGCACGCCGCGGCGGACGAGCTTGTTGGTGATCTCGGCGAAGAAGCGCTCGACGAGGTTCAGCCACGACGTCCCGGTCGGCGGGCACGGTGGCGTCGATCTTCCGCAGAAAATCGGAGGAACTCCTGCTGCCGGTGCCGGTGGCGACGTCTGGTGCCGCGAACAGGCTCGTCACCCCGGCCCGCAGATAGTCGTGGGTGCGCCGCTCGGGTGTTGCGGACTGCCATCGGCAACACCGGCGTCGGAAACGGTCCGTGGCCGGCCGGGACGCGCCTCGTGGAACAACCCCTCCACTCGATCGGCCAGAAACCGTGCCCGCCACGTCGTCACCGTCGGCCGCGACACCGCCAACAACCGAGCGACATCACTGTCCGACAGGCCGTCCGCGCAGGCCGACACCGTCCGAGCACGCAATGCCAACGCCTGCGCCGTCGAGCGCCGCCGTGTCGACGAATCCAGCTCTACACACTCGCCAACGCTCAGCACTACCGGCGGCAACTCCGGTCCAGGCGATCCACCCACACCGAACTAACGGAAACTACCGACTCAGCACGCTAGCGGGCGAGCGGCGGCCGGACCACGAACGCGCTGTCGGCCCGGAACTCCTCCGTCCGATCGGAGCGATCCACCCACAGCTCGTCCGCACGGTGCCGCAGGAACCAGCCGGGGTAGTTCGAGGACTCGAGCGCGACAGCTCCCGCCGCCGGGTCGGCCCGGGGGCAGAACGTCGCGTCGCCGTGGAACAGCGCGGTCCCGTTGTCCTGGTCCAGGCGCAGCCGCCAGTCGATGTGCCGCAGGAAGGCGCCGTCCCGGGAGCGGAACGAGAAGCACGCCGCGTCGGCCAGCCCCGGCACCGCCTCGAACGTCGCCCGTTCGCGGCTCGCCCCGTCGGTGGCGGTGCCCACGTAGCCGAACGTGGCGCCGGCCGCGACGTACCGGCCGGGCGCGTTGGCCGCCTCCAGCGAGAGCCGCCCGGGTGCCACCGCCGCCCCGGCCCGACCGCCGGTGGAGGCCCGGCGCGGGGCCGCGTCGCCGTGCAGCACCGACGCGCCGACCACTCCGGCCGCCAGCGTCGCCGCGATCACCACGGCCGCCACCGGGTGTGCCGCGAGAACGGCCATCGGGTGCGCCGCCAGCAGGCCGGCTTTGCCTCCGGCGACGGCGGTCGGGACGAGCGCGCACTCCTTCAGCAGCGCGGCCGACAGCGCCACCGGCACCGGCAGCAGCGCGAGGCCGGCGAGGAGGCGTTCGGCGGGGACGGCGCCGGTCGCCGCGCGGCCGCAGGTCGGGCACGAACGGGTGTGCCGCGCGAACCGCTTGCGCCACAACGGGTTCGGCACACCGTTCCAGCCCGCGGCGATCGCCTCGAGGCCGGCGCACCGGGGCCTGGCGTCCAGCGCCGCCACGACGCCCCGGCTGACGTCGAGTTGCTGGCGCATCCGCTGCACCCGCACACCGGCGTGCGCCAGCTTCACGTCCAGCGTGGCCGCCAGTTCGGCGCGGTTGAGCTGACCGGCCGCCTCGAGCCACCACAGGGACAGCAGCACCCGGTCGTCCGGGTCGAGCCAGCGGCCGGCGTGCACCACCTGCCGGCGTTGGCCGGCGAGGTCGACCCGCAGCGCGGCGAGCCCCTCGAACGCGGCATCGGGCACCCCGGCCGCGTCGTCGATCGACGCCGTTCGCGAGGCGACCTCGGCCCGGCGGCGCAGGTGCGTGGCGACCTGGCGGACGGCGATCGCGGCGAGCCACGGCCGGAAGCTCTCCGGGGTGCGCAGCATCCGCAGCTGGCGCACCGCCCGCAGCATCACGTCCTGCACGACGTCGTCCGCGTCCGGATGGCCGGCCAGCGCGCGCCGCACGATCGTGTACACGAACGGCAGGTGCGCGGTGACGAGGTCGTCGAGCGCCGCCCGGTCACCCGCGCGGGCGGCGGCGACAAGTTCGGTCTCGTTGATGCTCGTGGCACGCATGCACACATCGTCGCCCTCGAGGCGCGCCGGTCAAGTGGACGGCCGCCTCACAGGCACAGGAACAGGGCGAGCGCGGCCAGCACCGCGCCGAGGACCACCAGCCGCGCCACGCGGATCCGCCGGCGCATCCGCCGCCCGTCGGCGATCGCCCGCGCGACGAGGTCGCCCATGGGCGGGCCGGCCGAGTCCGCCTCGTGGAACAGGATGCGCACACCCTGTAGACGGGCCGGACCCCGGTTCAGGTAGCCGGGCCGGCCAGGTCGGGGAGCACGCCGGCATCGCGCACCAGCAGCGCCGCCTTGACCCGGTCGGGCACACCGAGCTTGGTGAACACGACCGACACCTGATTGCGAACGGTCTTCTCGCTGATGCCGAGCCGCTTCGCGATCGACGCGTTGCTCTCGCCCGCCGCCAGGTGCGCGAGGATCTCCCGTTCCCGCGCGCTCAACCGGTCGAACGGCGGCGGCAGCGTCGCGACCGGCCGGCGCAGCGTGGCCAGCACACCGGTGCCGATCTCCGGCCCCAGCACCACCCCGCCGAACGCCACCGTGCGTAGCGCGTCGCACAGCTGCTCCGGCGGGATGTCCTTGCGGACGTACCCGTGCGCGCCGGCCCGCAGCGCACGGATGACGACCTCCTCGTCGTCGGTCATGCTCAGCATCAGTACGTTGGTGCCGGGACGCGCGCGCAGGATGCGGCGGGTGGCCTCGATGCCGTCGCCGTCGGGCAGCGCCACGTCCATGGCCGCCACGGTGATCCGGTGCTCGACGGCACGCGCCACCGCCTCGGCCATCGTGGCGGCCTCGACGACGGAGTCGACCCAGGACTCGGCGGCGAGCAGGGTGCGCAGCCCGCGCCGCACGATCGGGTGGTCGTCGACCACCAGCACCCGCGCCTCCATACCGCGCTCGGTCACGAAACCGGGACGCCGAGGCGCAGCGGCATCCGGACCTCCACGGCCGTCCCGTGCGGGGCGACCGTGCGCAGCGCGCAGGTGCCGCCGAGTTCCTCGGCCCGTTCGCGCATCGAGTCGAGCCCGACGCCGCGGCGGCCGGCCGTCGGCAGGCCCACGCCGTCGTCGACGACCGTCAGCACCAGCGCGTCGGACAGCTCCACGGTGATCGTGCAGCGCGCGGCGTGGGCGTGGCGGGCGACGTTCGTGAGCGCCTCGGCGACGATGCGGTAGGCGGCCACCTCGACGGCGGCCGGCAGCCCGTCCAGCTCGTCGGGGGCGTCGACGGTGACGGACAGTTCCTCGCCGTCGAAGCGGCGGCCCTCCGCGCGCAGCGCCGCGGGCAGCCCCCGGTCGAGCGCGGGCGGCCGCAGCTGGTCCACCAGCCGGCGCACCTCGACCGTGCAGGTGCGCAGGTCCCCGGCGAGTTCGTCGAGGATGGTGCCGGCCCGCTCGTGCCGGCCGACGATCCGTTGGGCCGCGCTCACTTGCATCGACATGCCCGCGATCGTAGGCCCGAGGCCGTCGTGCAGGTCGCGGCGCAGCCGCCGCCGTTCCTCCTCGCGGGCCACGACGAGGCGTTCGCGGGAGGTGCGCAGGTCCTGGATCAGCCGGGCCGTCTCGACGGCGACCGCCGCGTGCAGCGCCACGTCCGAGAAGAGGCGCCGTTCGCCGCGGGTGAAGCGGGCGCCCGGGCTCCGGGTCGCCACGATCAGGCGTCCGACGTGCTCCCCGTGCGCGAGCATGTCGAAGCTCTCGGCCCCGTCCGGCTTCTCTCCGTGGAACGTCAGGTCGCCGTGGAACGCCAGCCGCCGCGGCGCGTGCCGTCCGGCGGTCTCGACGGCCACGTAGGGCAGCCGCAGCGACGCCGCGAGGGCCTCGGTCAGCAGCTGCGGCACGGCGTCCGGCTCGGCGGTGTCCCGCAACAACCCGGTGAGGCGGCGCACCACCAGGTAGGGATCGTCGCGGTCGCCGTAGATCAGCTGGTTGACGCCGCGCTGGACCCGTTCGCGGGCGGGCTGGAACGTCACCGCGAGCAGCCCGGTCGCCACCAGCGACGCCTCCGACGACCCGTCCGACCCGAAGAACCACCACCGCAGCAGCGACACCAGCGCCACGAACGCGGCAATGACGACCACCGTCATGATGAGCCACACGAGCGTGCGGTTGACCACCCGGTCCAGCCCGTACAGCCGGTAGCGCAGCACGGCGAGGGTCATCCCGGCCGGCACGGCTACGACGGTGAGCAGCCAGGCGCCCGAGACGTTCCAGGAGGAGTCGAGCCAGATCGTCAGCGCCATCACGCACAGCGTCGGCAGCAGGCACGCCAACTGGCGGCGGGTGTCGCCGGTCGCCGTCCACCAGCGCCGGCCGAGGCTCGCCAGCACACCGGCCGCGCCGAGGATCGCGAGGATCGCCGAGACGTTCGCGATGGACAGGGCGGTGCGGCCCGCGGCCGTGGTGGGCGGGGTGCCGGTGAGCAGCTGGTCGTGCGGCGGCACGAGGGTCAGCAGCGCGAACCCGACCGTGGCCCCGCCGACGCCCAGGATCACCAGAGCCGCGACGGGCGACCAGCGCCACGACGGCAGCCGACCGTCCGGGAACACCAGCAGCGCCAACAGGATCAGGCCGAACGGCACCAGCCACAGCCACTGGCCGACCCACGCCGCGGGCCGCCACTCGGTCCAGCTGACGGCCAGCAGCGCGCCGAGCGAGGAGACGCCGGCGGCCACCATGAGCCGGCCGACGCGGTGGCCCGGCACGCCGGCCAGCACCAGCGCGCCGAGCCCGGTGAACGCCACGCCGATCCCGCCCGTCATCCCGGTCCACGCCAGGGCGGTGCGGCCGGGGTCGCGCAGCTGGCCCCACAGCACTGCGGCGGCGACCGCCGCGGCGAGAACCGCGGCGGCGTAACGGTTGACCGGACGGTGCCAACCGCCCGGGGCGGGACCGGCGGTGGCCATCGCTACTTGTGCGCCTTCCCGTTGAGGTGCTGCCAGATGTGGTACGGCGTGCCCAGGTCGCCCGGCGTGAACGTCACGTGTTCGAGCAGCATGTCGTAGCAGTCGGAAAGGCTCACGTCGGTCAGGTCCGGCAGGTCCTTGACGGCCAGCCGGATCGCCTCGGCCGCGTCGTCGCCGACCACCGGCAGGTGCTGGCGCAGCAGCTCCAGCAGCTCGGTGTCGGAGATCGCCCGGGTGCCGGAGCGCATGTGGCGCACCCAGGCCCGCAGCCGCCGGCAGACGGCCTCCGGCCGCGGGTCGCCCGCCGCGCGGTAGAGCACCTTGATGCTCCAGTCGGGAGCGTAGCCGGGCGTGAGCCGGTACCCCTCCGTGTCGAACATGTCGAAGGTGACGTCCTCCGAGGCGACGTCGCCCTGGGCGATCATCTCGTCGGGGGTCTCGTACAGGTGCAGGAACCAGTTGTCGGTCCGCAGCAGGATCACTCTTCCGGTATGCGGTTCCATCTCCGCGCTCATCTCTCCTATGTGGACGGTGCGGCCGGGACCTCGAACGTGATGCCGCCGACCGGCCGCCCGTCGACGATCTGTGCCACCTCGACGCGCCGGTGCGGGCGCAGCAGCCCGTTGACCGACAGCCGCACACCGGTGGCGAAGTGGGCCGTGGCGCCGTCGTACCCGCCGGAAAGCACACCGGTCAGGGCTCCCGTGGCGCGGTCGAGCGTCCCGGTGAACGCGCCGTGCACGGACATGACGCCGTCGAGCGTGCCGGACAACGTTCCACTGAGGACACCGGAAACCTCGGCGGTGCCGGAGAGCAGCCCGGTCAGCGTGCCGGAGACGGCGCCGTCGATCCGACCCGAGACCGCACCGTCGAACGGCGGCAGCAGTCCCGCGGACTCGTCGACACCTTCCGTGACCTCCAGCCGGACCACCCCCACGTCATCAGCGTCGACGGTCAGCTCTTGCGTACTCAACGTGACCGTCCATCCCTCCGGCAGCGACACCGTAGCGACGAGGCGGGCGGTCGCGGTGCGGCCCGTCGGGTTGCCGACGAGGAACTCGACCGACCCGACGAGGTCGGCGGTCGAGGAGGCGACCGGCGTCCCGGTCCCGACCCGCGCCCGCAGGCTCGTGGGAACGCCCGCGGCCGGCGCCGCGACCGAGGTGTCCCAGGTGGACACTCCCACCGGGAGCACCGGGATCGTGAACGAGCCGAGCACCGCGAACGGACCCTCCGAAGTGGACAGTGGCGCCGACTCCACGGTCACCACGACCTCCGTCGCGGGCGCGTCGCCGGCGTTGCGCACCCGGCAGTGCACCGTCCCGCCGTCGACGAACAGGTCCGGCGACCCGAACCCCGGCCCGGCCAGCCCCACGAACGGCCGCGACTCCGGAGCCAGCCCGGGCGCCGGGAGCAGGAACGGCGCCGGCCCGGTCGGCTCCGGCGCGCCGAGCCCCACCGCGTGGAACGCCGCCACGACCGTCGCGTGCTCCGGCGAGAACTCCCCGAACAGGTCCACGGCGGCCAGGTCGCACGCGTCCCGGAAGCGCGGGAAGAGCAGCGCGTCGGCGGCGGGAACGTTCGTCGTCGCGCCGGCGGTGCCGAAGTAGAACGTCAGCGCGCGGTACCAGACGCGCGCCGCGGCCGTCGCCCCGATCCCGTCCACGCTCAGCAGCTGCGGCTCGCGCAGCGCCCGCTGGTGGATCCCGCCGGCGGCGGTGAGGTAGGCGGCGTTGGCGAGGATGCCGGCACGCATGTACGGGTCGATCGCGGCGCCCGGCATGTCCGCGTCGGCGAAATGGTCCAGGTTGGCGCCGTCGAACGCCGTCGCGTCGCGCGGGAACGCCAGGTTGCGCATGATCCGGCCGCTGCCGGAGAGGTCCCGGCCGGGCCGCCAGTCCCCGCTGAAGAAGCCCGCGAACGCGTCCGACAGCCCCTCGTGACAGGCGCCCGGCCAGCCCGGCGTGTACTCCATGCCCGGCACCCCGTCCTCGTCGAACGAGAAGTCCGTGATCGCGTGCTGGTACTCGTGCGCCACCAGGAACCGGGACCCGGCCGGATACGTGAACGTCGCCGGGTTCCCGTCGCAGAACTGCAGCCAGTAGTACCAGCGCCCGCTGGCGGTGTGCCGGCGCAGCCGCGCCCCGGCGTGCAGGCTCCGCGGATCGGAACCCTTGCGGAAGTGCGCGACGCCGCGCACCACCTGGGTGCCCACCGCCGGATCCGGGAACTGCCCGTCGTCCCAGCCCTCCCGCGGGATGCTCGACAATGTGGCGTACCACTCGTAGGCCTGGCGCAGGTAGTGGTGCAGGTCGACCTCGGGCTGCTGGCCCCGGCCGCGTTCGGCGTCGGTGCTCGAGGCGGGGACGCGGTTCCAGGCGCCGCTGCCGTCGCCGTCGGTGGAGGCCGGCAGGGTGCCGTCGGCGATGCCGCGCAGCAGTTCGAACTCGGTGTCGAACGCGGCACCGGCACCGGCGTCGTGCGTGACGATCGGCCGGCCGTGGGTGTCGTCGTGCAGCGTGTGCGTGCCGGACGCGGCGTCGTGCAGGACGTTCAGGGAGCGGACCGTGAACGGCGGGTCGAGCGGCGTCACCCCGAACCCCGTGCCCTTCACGGCGTCGCGGCTCAGCGGGGTGAAGAGGAAACGTTCGCCGGTGACCGCGTCGAAGAAGCCCTTGCCGAACTCCACGGTGCGCCGGCCGACCCCCCGATCGGCCGGCGGCGCGTACAGATGCGCGACCCACGCCGGCCGGAACGTGCCGCGCCACGCGTAGACCACCAGCCGGGGCGGCCCGGTGAGGGGGAACCACGGGTCGCGCGGGTCCGCCTCCGGCGGGTCGACCGTCCCGACCAGGTCGCCGCGCGCCAGGTCCCGGATCCGCTCCGGCTTCATCGGCGAGAACGGCCGCACCGCCACGTCCCGGTAACAGCTGGACTGGACGGAACCGACGACGCCGTCCGCGCGCACGTGGATCGCCAGCAGCGCCCGGTACACGTCAAGCGTGCCCGCCGTGGTCGGCACCGCCTGCTGCAGTTCGACGTGCCGCCAGCCCTCGCCGTCGCCGCGTTCGCGCCGCGTGCGCAGGTGCCGGCTCCACTCGGTCGACGCGAACAGCCCGATCAGGTCGCCGAGGGCGGAGACCGCGTCGCCGTCCGGCCCCCACCGGCCGAGCCCACCGGCGCGCACGGCGCCGGCGACGCCGCGGCCCTCGTCCCAGCGCACGAGAGAGCCGCGATCGCGGCGCAGGCGGGTCAACAGATCGCGTTGTGACGGCGTGACGTTGTCCATGGGGCACCTCCGGGCGGAGACGGTACGCGCGCGACGGCGTCGCGACTGTCGGGCAACCGCCCGGACGAGCGGGACATCTGCCTTTTGTGCCCGGGACATCGGGATCACCAGTGTGGTGCGGTCGTCGGTGGAAGGAGTTCGCATGCGCAACCGCGCACAGTCCGAGGCGGCCGCCCGTCGGTACCGCGCGACGGCCGAGGGCCGGGCCGCCATCGACCGGCGGATGCGCCGCGACGACGTGCGCGTCGTCGACTCCCCGGACCAGTTGGAGGCCCGCATCGCGCGGCTGACCCGGGTCGGCTGGGTCGGGCCGGAGACCCTGCGCGAGGCCGTTCCCCGGGTCCGGCACACCGACCGCATGCTGCTGCTGCAGCACGTCATCGACCGCACCGGCGAGTCCCAGGCCGCGAACTTCCTCGCCCGCGGCGCCCGGGCCGCCCGCACCGTGGGCCGCCTGGCGGCCGAGGGATCGGGCACGCCGCGCGGCACCGCGTTCCTCGTGGCGCCGTCGCTGGTGCTCACCAACCACCACGTGCTGCGCGACCGGGAGGCGGCCCGGCGCACCGTGCTGGAGTTCAACCACGAGCGCGACGTCGACAACCGGGCCGGCGAGCCGGCCGTGTACGCGCTCGACCCGGGTGCGCTGTTCCTCACCGACGAGGCGCTCGACTACACCCTCGTGGCCGTCCACAGTGGACCGGACGGGTCGGCGCCCGGCGAGGCGTTCGGCTGGAACAGGCTGATCCGCGCCCAGGGCAAGGTCGTCATCGGCGAGCCGGTGAACGTCATCGGACACCCCGCCGGCCGGCGCAAGGAGATCGCCATCCGCGACAACACCCTGCGCTACCAGCTGCACGACTTCCTCCAGTACGGCGCGGGAACGGAGCCGGGCAGCTCCGGTTCGCCGGTCTTCAACGACCAGTGGGAGGTGGTCGGGCTGCACCACGCGGCGATCCCGGACACCGACGAGCGGGGCCGCTGGCTGACCGTCGACGGCCGCCCGATCGACCCCGACCACGATCCGGACGACGCGGGCGTGCGGTGGATCGCCAACGAGGGGCTGCGCACCAGCGCGTTCCTGACCCACGTCCGGGAACGCCGGCTCGACGAGGCGCAGCGCGCACTGCTCGCCACGATGGGCGAACAGGCCGTCGCGGAACGGCCGCCGGCCGCACCCGTCGGCGTGCGCGGGGTGCGCGCCACCGGCCCGACGTCCGGCACGCAGCTGGTGTTCCTGCCCGGGCCGGGTCCGCACGAGGCCGATCCGGCGCCGGTGCGGGCGGCCTGGGCGGCGGCGCTGCGGCTCGACGGCGTGACGGCGGGCGACCTGTGGCTGCCGTGCTACGGCGACGTGCTGACCCGCGCGTCGGCGGTGCCGGAGGCGGTACCGGTCGGGCCGGAGGGCAGCGTGCTGCTGCGCGTCGGCGACGCCCCGCGCACCGTCGAGGCGCCCGACTCGCCGTCGACCCGGGAGCTGTACGCCGCGCTGCTCGACGCGGCGGCGGGCGGCGCGGCCGGGCCCGAGGAGGAGCCGTTGGTGTCCCGGATCCGGCGGGCGCTGGACCGGCTCGCGGGGGCCGGGGCGGTCGACGGGTACACCGTCGCCACGCACTTTCGCGACCTCGCCCTCTACCTGGACCGGGCGGCGGTCCGGGAGGCCGTGCTCGACGCGGTGACGCAGTGCCTGCCGATGCGCGGCCGGGTCGTGATCGTCGCGCACGGGCTCGGCACGGTCGTCGCCGCCGACCTCGTAACCCGGTTGCCGCGCGGGTTGACGGTCGACACACTGGTGACGCTCGGTAGCCCGCTCGGGCTCGACGGGGTGGCGCGCCGTACGCCGCACGCGCGGCCCGACCCCTCCGCGCCGATCAGCCATCCGGTACCCAATTGGATCAACGCCTGGAGCCCGGCCGACGTCATCGGCCGGCCGCTGGCCGACGACTGGAAGGGGGTCGTTGACGTGGAGACCGACAACGCCCGGGAGCGCGCACACGACATCACGCGGTACCTGTCCGACCGCCGGGTCGCGGGAGCCGTCTACAACGCACTGAGGGGGACACCATGACGCCGCAGACGAGGCGTACGCGCGGCGCGGAGCCGTTGCGGCGCACGGTCGAGCGCTACACCGGCGCGGTTCGCGACAAGCAGGGCGGGATGCCCCGCGCCCGGATCACCGTGCGGCGGCCGGTGCCGGAAGGCGCACCGACCGTCCGAAGTGGACAGTGGTTCGACCCGGGCCGCTGCTGATCCGGACCGGCCTGCGCCGACGGCGAGGTGGCGGTGCGCAACCGCCACCTGGTCGTCGCGGCATCCGTGCGGACGCTGGTCGCCGGCGGCCTCGGGCCGGTCCCCGGCTACGAGGTCGGGCGGGCGCTGTGGGGCAAGGCGATCGGCGAGGTGACGGGCTCGGCCGATCCCGCGCTGCCGGTCGGTGCGACGGTGGTGCACCCGTTCGGGTGGCGGACGCATGCCGTGGGGCCGGCGGGGCGCTTCCGCCGGGTCGACCCGGACGACGCGTTCGCACTTCTCTCCAGCGGGCTCGTGGCGTTCGTGGGGCCGCGGGGCGCGGGTGTGCGGCCGGGGGACACCGTCCAGGTCAGCGGGCACCTTCCTCGCCTGGCTGGACGGGACGAACTGCCGCCCGTCTTCGCCGACCGCGGCGGCTGCGCGGCCCCCATGCGCGTCGCCGAGGAACGCCTCACCCTCCTGCGCGAACGCATCGACGCGCTCGTGCGGCTGCACGACGGGATGGCGCAATGGCTCGGGCGTCGGGCTTACGACGTTCCCCCGGAAACAATGACGTGACCGTGACGTCCCCACGGACGCTGGGGGACATGAGACGCATACTCCTCGCGGTCGTCGTCATCGCGACGGCCACCCTGCTCCCGGTCCACCCCGCCGCCGCGAGCGATGTCACGCCACAGCAGGGGCGGGGCTACACCGTGCGGGCCACCTCCGAACACGACACCCGCGCCGAGAAGACCGCGCGGGTCGAGTGTCCCGTGCCGACCCGGGTCGTCGACGTGAGCGCCACGATCAACGACGGGTACGGCGACGTCGTGCTCACCGCCCTCCGCCCGAACGCCGACCTGACCGGCGGTGTGGCCCGGGCCCGCGACGCGGCCGGCTCCGCCGGCACCTGGTCGGTGACCGTGACGGCCCGGTGCGTCGTCGACGTGACACCGGTCCTGGTCTCCGAGACGGAGACGGTGACCGACGGCGAGCACACCGTCTCGGCGACCTGTCCGGTGTGGACCCGGCTGCGCGCGACCGGCTTCGACGTGACCGGCGACGCCGTGCCGTACGAGGTCGCACCGGTCGCCGGCGCCCGGACGGTCCGGGTGGGCGCGCGGACGCTGACGACGGCGGAGTACTCGACGACGGCGGTCGCCATCTGCGAACCGGCGGTCGACACGGCCGGCGGCGCGGCCCCGGTGAGCGTCGCCGAACCCGCCCGCGCGGTCGACGGCGCCGTGCCGCCCGGGTACGGCGTCATGCCGTTCGTGCTGGTCAACGAGGGGTACGCGGGCCAGTCGACGGTGACGGTGGGGCCGTGCCCGGCCGGTACCGAGGTGCGCGGTGGCGGCGGGAGCATCTCGGGCTCCTACACCACCGGCCTGGTCGCCGTGACCGTCGACCACGCCGCCGAAACCGTGACGGTCTCCGGCGGCGACTACCTCATGTGCTGCGCCTATCCGACGGTCATCGCGTACGCGGTCTGCTCCTGACCAGCACGTCCTCGGGCGGCGGCCGCACGCCGATCTCGCGCATCGCGGCCGCCCACCGTGCGAACGCCCGCCGCGCCTCACCGTGCCGCCCGCCCGCCGTCAGGGTGGCGACCGTGGCGCGGTGGGCCGGTTCGTCGTAGGGGTCGCGCTCCAGGATGCGGCCAAGGTGGTGCAGCGCGTCCTCGACGTCCCCCGCGGCGCGGCCCAGGTCGGCGAGCGTGCGCAGGGCCCGCAGGTACGCCGCCCGCCCCTCCTCGCGCAGCGGCCGGGTCCAGTCGGCGTACGGTTCGTCCGCGAACGGGTCGTCCGCGTAGCCGCGCAGCGCCGCCGTGAGCAGGGCGCGGGCGTCCGCGTCGGCACCGCGTTCGCGCAGGCGGGCCGCGTGCCGGACGTCCGCGAGGAAGTCCTCCACGTCCACGTGCAGCCGGCCCACGTCGAGCGCCACGCCGGCGGCGTCCGCCACGACGTACTGGTCGCACCGCTTCTGCGGGTCCAGCACGGTGCGCACGATCGACAGGAGCACCGACAGCCGGTGGCCGGTGCGCGCGGGGTCGTCGTCGGGCCAGAGCAGTTCGGCCAGTTCGGGCCGGGGTATCGGGCGGCCGCGCCGCGCCACCAGGATGCGCAGGAGGTCGCGCGCCTTGCGGGACTGCCAGGCCGAGGCGGGGACGGGACGGCCGTCGAGCAGCACCTCGAACTGGCCGAGCGTGCGGATGCTCAGCGGGCGCCGGTGGACGTGGAACGGCGCGATCGCGTGCAGCGGGGTGCGCGGCGGAGCGGCCCGGCCGGTGGCGACCCGCGCGGGGTGGGCCGTCGCCCCGTCGGGTCCGGCCGGCGGTGCGGCCGCGTCGTCGCCGGCCCGGGGCGCCGCGGCGGGCGGGTGGGCAGCGGCGAGCCGGCGGGCGGCGAGGAGCGCGTCGAGGCGTTCGTCGGTGCCGGCGCCGGGCAGCCCGCCGAGCGCCACGAGCACCCGGTCGGCGTCGACCGGCGCGCCGCCGTCCCGCCAGATGGCCAGCGCCTCGGCCAGCGCGGCCCGCGCGGATGCCGGGTCGGGCGTGACGGCGGCGCGCAGTTCGAGCGCCTCGGCCAGGCCGGCGCGCTCGCGCAGTTCGCGGGCGAGGGCGGCGGCCAGGTCGGCGTCGGCCGTCGCGGCCCGTCGGTCCCCGGCGTGGGCGGCGACCCAGCCGCGTCCCAGGAGCGCGGGCACCCGGGCGTCCCGGCCCGCCCGACGCATGGCTTCCTCCGCGTGAACGGCCGCCGCCTCCGGTTCCTCCACGGCGAGCGTGCGCGCCAGGCCGGCCAGCGCCAGTGCCAACGCCTGGTCGTCCCCGCTGTCCCGGGCCACCCGCACCGCCTCCTGGTAGGCCGTGCGGGCCTGCTGCGGAAAGCCCCGGCGGGCGTGCAGGTCGGCGATGTGCACCAACGGGAACGCCACCCGCCGCGACCCCAACCGGTGGAACGCCCGCATCACCCCGTCGAAGCGCCGCGTCGCCTCGTCGTGGCGGCCCAGCCGGGACAGCGCGCTCGCCTCGTTGCACCGCGCGATGGCGTGCAGGTTGGCGTGCCCGGCCGAGGCGGCGGCGGCGACCGCGAGCCGGGCTGTCCCGAGCGCCTCCGGGTACCGCGCGTCGCGCAGCAGCCGGAACGTCCGGTTGACCTGGATCCGCGCGACGAGCAACCGGTCGCCGGCGCGTTCGGCGATGTGCAACGCCTGCGCGTGGTGCCGGTCGGCCCCGGCCGGATCGCCGGTCAGCGCGAGGCACAGCGCCAAGGCCGTGTGCGCGGTGGCCTGCGTCCGGTCGTCGCCCGTGGCCTCGGCCGCCGCCACCGCCCGGAACGCCTCGTCGAGCGCGGTCGCCGTGTCGCCGTGCGGCAGGCGCGCGACCGCCGTCCACGCCAGCACCAGCGCACCGTCCACAGTGGACACGTCCGGCGGGTCCACGCGCGCCTTGCCGAACGCCGCCAGCGCCTCGTGCGTCTCGTGCCGCAGGTAGTGCACGAGGCCGGTGCGCCAGGCGACCCCCGGGTCGTCCGGCCCGAGCGCGTCGGCGGCGCACGCGTAGGCCCGCCGCGCCCGCCCGATGTCGCCGGCCGTGCGCAGGGCGTCGCCGCGCAGGAGCGTCAGGCGGGGCGACAGCGGGAGGTCGCCGGTGAGCTCCACGATGTCGCGGGCGCCGCCGGCGCCGAGGATCGCCGCACCGTGCGCGTCCAGCACCGCGGCCGTGCGCGCCGGGTCGCCGGCGTCGTGGTGGGCGCGGGCGGCGGACAGCGGCGGGCCGTGGCGTTCGTACCAGGCGGCCGCGGTGCCGGCGCGGCGCCGGTCGGGGCGGGCCGCGACGGCCGCCACGAGCGGAACGACCCGCGGGCCGGCCCGCACGGCGCGCCGATCGCCCCACCCGCCGGTCGGACCCGGGTCGGCGTGCGGGCGCGGGCAGGGGGCGGTCATGGGTGGGGCGGCGTGCGGTCCCGGGTAGGCGGGCGGGTGGCGATCGGTCCGCGGCGGCGGTGCGGTCGGGTCGGTGAGGAGGCCGGTGCGGGCCAGCGCGGCCAGCGCCGCGTGCGCCTTCGGGTGGCCGAGCGCCGCGCACAGGCCGGGCGCCACGGGCGCGAAGGCCGCCACGTCGCGCAGCAGCCGCAGGGTCCGCGCCGGCAAGGGCCCCAGGATCTCTTCGTCCACATAGGACGCGAGGGGCGTTCCGGGCTCGGCCAGGTCCCGCAGCTCCGAGGGAACGCCGGACGCGCGCATCGTCTCCGCCGCCAGGTGCACCAGCGCCGGCCAGCCGTCCGTGGCGTCCCGCAGGCGGGCCGGCAGTGCGTCCGACTCCTGCCCGACCAGCCCGTATGCCGCCAGCACGTCGGCGATCGCGTCGACGTCGAGCGCGAGTTCGGCCGGGCGCACCTCGTGCAGCGCCCCGCGCCCGCGCCACAGGCCGGCACCGGCGTCGAACGGCCGGCGTGTGGAGAGCACGACGCGGGTGTGCTCCGGCAGCGCGAAGGCCGCCGCGAGCAGGGCCCGGCCGGCCGCGGCGGGCAGCGGCGGCAGGTCGTCCACGACGATCCACTGTGGACGTTCGGCGGCGAGGGCCGCGAGAGTGCCGGCCGCCAGCCGTCCCGGATCGGGGTCGGCACACCAGACCGCCCCGGGGAGGGTCTCCCGCAGGGCGGTCGTCTTGCCGTATCCGGCCGCGGCCACGACCAGCGTGCACCGTCGTCGGGAGTTTTCCGGCGGAAGGTGCACACCGATCAGGATCGACCGCCCCCGTGGTCGATGTCAGTACCGGATCGGACAGCCGGCCTGTGTACTCCTACCAGCAGATGGCGTATGAGACGAGACCCCAGGGGGCTCCGAACGGGGCCGGTTCGGCCGCCTGCGCGTGCGCCTCGGTGATCGGGGCGTTCGGGTTCATCTGGTCGATGATCACGTTGCCGAAGGCGTTGTTCAGTTCGGCGCCGGTGCCGGTGAGCATCGTGCCGGCCGGGCACCAGCCGCTCCAGGTGTCCCGCGGCGACGCGACGCCGGGGCCCGAGCCGTTCGCCACGATCAGCGGGGCGGCGCCCGCGGGCACCGGTGCGCAGAGCGCGTAGCCGGTCAGTTCCCAGTTCGCCGCGTAACCGGGTGAGGCGTACGCGGTCAGGATCGAACCGATGATGCCGTTCGGCATGATGTCGTTGGGGAAGACCTGCCCGTTGCCGCCCCGCAGCTGGTAGCCGAGGCCGGTCAGCCGGGTGGCGCCCGGACAGAACGGCGTCATGCTCTTCGGCGAGACCGCGTTGTTGGCGCTGGTCGCCGCGACCTGCAGGACGGGGCCGAGCACCTGGTCGCACACCGCGATCGCCACCACGGTCCAGTTGCCGAAGTAGACGCCGTTCTCGTGGCCCCACACGGTCACGGTGCCGGCGCCGACGTTCGGGATGACGTCGGTCATGACGACGTTCCCGCTGCCGACCGTCTGCTCGATCCGGCCGCCGGTGCCGACCAGGGACGTGCCGGCGGGGCAGGTCGCGGTCGCGCTGTCGGACACCGGCGAGCCGCCGGTCGAGGAGTTGACGACGAGCACGGGTGCCGCGATCGCCTGGGCGGTGCCGCCGGTGCCGACCAGGACGGCCGCCGCCAGCGCGAGCGTGGCCGCACCGAACGTGGCCACGCGACGGGTCAACTGTTTCACGGATTCCTCCTTCGCCGCGCCGCCCACCGGGGATGGGGCGGCGCCGTGCGAACGAGGTTCCGGGCGGCCGTCACGGAACGGTCCGGGTCGCGTCACGGCCGCCGGGTGCCGGCCGCGGCGCGCCACGATCACACGGTGACGGTGCGGGCCACGCAGACCAGTTCGGAGGAGTGCGAGCCGACCACACCCACGTCGGCCGGCCGCGCCCGGAACCCCGGCAACCCGTCGAGCCCGTCCGAACCGTCGAGCACCCGCAGCGCCAGCGGCCGGTCGCCGGCGAGCACCAGCTTCAGTTCGATGCCCTCGGCCGGCACCCCGTGGTACTGGAACCCGAACCGGCCCGGCTCCTCGAGCCAGGTCGCCGTGTCGCGGCCGTTGACCGTGGCGCGCAGGACGCGCCGTTCGCCCACGGGTGCGTAGACGGCGACCATGCGCACCGTGCGCAACGGCACCACCCGCAGCGTGAGGTGGCGTTCGGCGCCGGCGGCGGTGTCGGACTCGACGCGCAGCTCCGGGGCGGGCAGGGACGCCGGCTGAGCGGGGCCGACCGCCAGCCGCCCGTCCGGCAGCACCGGGAACGCGGCGCTCAGGTCGGCCTCGCCGTCCAGGTAGCGGCCGGTCCACTCGGTGGGGGAGAGCTCCTCGCTGACCCAACGGGCGGTGCCGGTGTCCTTGTCCAGCGCGTACATCAGGTGGGAGGGCACCGGGTTGTCCGGGCCGGGGCGGTCGACCGCCAGGGCGGTGGACGTGGCGAGCACGGCCACCGCGAGCAGGACGAGCGCCGGAGTCGCCCCCAGAAGGCGCCGGCGCGGGGTTTCCACCGGGCGCCAGAGCAGCTCCAGCGCCGGCAGTCCGGCCAGCCCCAGGAAGACCGCGAACACCACCGGCGCGGCCGGCGTGGAGATGCCCAGCGCCGGCAGGAACAGGTAGACGATCGGCGCCAGGATCAGCACCGCCACGAACGGGCCGCTTGCGCGCAGCGCCACCCGGGCCCACGCCGGTCGCGCGTACAGGCCGCCGATCAGCGCCGCCGCGCCGAACAGCGCCGGCAGGGCGGTCAGGTACGAGCCGCCCGGCACCACGGCCGCCATCACCACCCCGAACACCGAGAGCAGGCCCAGGGCGCCGATCGCCAGCGGCACCGGCCCGATCCGGCGGCGCAGCAGCGCGTACCAGCCGAACAGCGCCGCCGCGCCGAGCGTCAGGAAGCCGATCCGGAACCACCCCGGATGTCGCGGATCGACGACGACGCGATAGTCGGGGCGCAGCTCACCCAGTTCCCACGACAGGAGCTGGACCGCGACGACGGCGATCACCACCGGGACCAGGGCGAGGCCGGCGGACGCCAGGGTCCTCGGGTAGGTCGTCAGCCCGCGGCGGCGCGCCAGGTGGGTCAGCAGCCCGACCGCGACCAGCGCCAGCACGGCGAACGGCCACACCAGGGCCGCCGGGTAGCGCGCGAGCAGGCCGCCCGGCAGCGGGAAGTACGTCGCGTCGCCCGACGCGGGCCGGCTCAGCGGCCCCAGATCCGCCCGCCCGAACGCCCGCACCAGCGCCAGCGCGTTGTCGCCGTGATGCTGCAGGCTCGCTCGGGACATGCTCGCGGCGGTGTCCTGCGGCGAGTGGTAGGCGTAGGCGCCGTCGATGTAGGCGGCGTTGAGCCCGGTGAACCGCTCGTGCTTGAGGAACGGCGTGAAGTCCGTGTCGTTGGAGAGCAGCCGGTACACCTCGACCGCCACGCTCGAACCCACCGGATGCGGCGCCTGCGCGAAGACGTCGATCAGCCGCGCGTTGCCCCGCGACGTCTCGAACATCACCACCGGCCCGCTGCTGCCGCGCGCCTCGAGATTGAGCACCACCGCGCGGTCCCGGCCCAACGGGTGCAGGTCGGCGAACGCCTCCGCGCCGTTGAGCCCCGCCTCCTCGGCGTCGGTCAGCAGGAACACGATCTCGTTGCGCGGTGTGCCGGCGGCCGCCATGATCCGCGCGACCTCCAGGATCGTGGCCGTGCCGGCGCCGTCGTCGTTCGCGCCGTGGCTCACCTGAACGGCGTCGTAGTGCGCCACGATGATCAGCCGCCCGGTCGAACCGGCGCTGCCCGGCAGGCGGGCGATGACGTTGCGCACCCGGGCCAGGTTGCCGTCGCCGAAGCGCGCCGCGCTCACCCCGGTCGTCTCCTGCGTCTCGACCCGCAGCCCGTAGCCGGTCAGCGTCGCCACCAGGTACTCGCGCACCCGGTCAGCGGCCGGACTGCCGGTGACGTGCACCTCCTCGGAGATCCGCCGCACGTGGCGGAACGCCCGCCCGGCCGAGAACTCGTCGGACGCGGCGGACTCCGGCCGGGGCGCCGGCGGCGTGACGCCGTACACCGCCAGCGCGGCGACGGCCACCAGGAACGTCAGGACGGCGGCGGCGACCCAGGGCCGGCGCGCCACCGCGGGAAACGAGCGGTCGGGCACGTGCGCAGCATATGAGCCGGCCTCGTCTTCGGGGCGGTCGCGGTCCCGGCGGGTTCGGGACCTATGGCCCTGACCGCGGCCGACCCGCCCGGCCAGAGTGGTTGGACCACGCACGTTCGGGAGGGGCACGGTCATGGCTGTTCACATCGCGGGTCCCGGGGTTCGCCACGACCCGGTCCAGCAGGCGCTCACGGGAGCCGCGGTCAACGCCCTCTCCGCCCCCTCGGTCTTCAACACCCAGCCCTGGCGCTGGCACATCGCCGGCGACACCGCCGAACTGTGGGCCGACCGGAGCCGGCAGCTGACCACGGTCGACCCCGACGGGCGGCTACTGCTGATCAGCTGCGGGGCGGCGCTGCACCACTTCCGGACCGCGTTCGCCGCCCGGGGCCGCCGCGCGGCGGTGGAACGCCGCCCCGACCCGGCCCGCCCCGACCTGCTCGCCGTGCTGCGCGGCGGCGACATCACCGAACCCGACCCGAGCGACGTGCGGCTGCTGCGCGCCATGTCGATCCGGCGCGCCGACCGGCGGCCGTTCGCCGACCGGCCGGTGCCGCTGGCGGCGTTCAACCGGGTGCGCGCGGTCGACGTGCCCGGGGTCCACGTGCACACGGTCCGGCCGGAACAGGTCGTCACGCTCACCGTCGCCGCCGGGCACGCCGCCGCGCGGGAGCTGTCCGACGAGGCCTACCGGGAGGAGTTGCGCGCCTGGCGCGAGCGCGGCGAGAACGGCGTCGGCGACGGCGTTCCGGCGTCGAGCGCGGGACCGCGGGCGGGCCGGCCGGTGCCGGTGCGCGACTTCGCGGCGGCCGCCCCGGACGCGCAGACCCTGCACGACGCGGTGTCGGACGGGGACCGGTTCGCCCGGTATCTGATTGTGTGGACGGACAGCGACGGGCCGGCGGCGTGGCTCGCGGCGGGGGAGGCCCTGTCGGAGGTGCTGCTGCAGGCCGCCTCGGAGGGGCTGGCGGCCTCGCCGATGAGCGATCTCGTCGAGGTGCCGGCCTCGCACGCGCTGGTGCGCGAACTGCTCGGCGGGATCGGTTACCCGGCGATCGCGGTGCGGGTGGGCGTGCCGGCGAGGGAGGGGCGGGTCGGGTCGACGCTGCGCCGTTCGCCGACGGCGGCGATCACCGTGGAGTCCTGACCGCCGGGTCGCCAGGGGGACAGCGCGGGCCCGTGGCAGACTACGCCGTGCGAATCGATCTCGTGGCGCTCGTGGTCGCCGACTACGACGCCGCCATCCGCTTCTTCGTCGACGCGCTCGGCTTCGAACTCGCCGAGGACTCCCCGTCCACGACCAACGACGGCCGCCCCAAGCGCTGGGTCGTGGTCCGGCCGCCGGGCGGCGGCACCGGGATCCTGCTCGCGCAGGCCGACGGGGAGCACCAGGTCGCCGCGATCGGTCAGCACGCCGGCGGCCGGGTCGGGATGTTCCTGCGGGTCGACGACTTCGCCGCGCAGTACGAACGGATGGTCGCCGCCGGGGTCGAGTTCGTCAGCGAGCCGCGGGTGGAGCCGTACGGCAGCGTCGCCATCTTCCGCGACATCGCCGGCAACCGGTGGGACCTGCTCGGCCCCGCGTAGAAACGTTCGGAGCGTCCGGAACGCGCTATCGACCCCCGTGACTGACGGCTACGGTGGGCGCGTGACGGTGATCGGTACCGGACGGCTGCGGATGCTCGGGACCCTCGAGTACCGCGACGGTGACGCCTGGGCGCCCGTTCCGCCCGGCCAGCCGCGGACCGTCCTGGCCGTGCTGATGATCGAGGCGGGCCGGACCGTCTCGGCCGACCGCCTCGTGGACGAGATTTGGGGGGAACGCCCACCGCGTGCCGCGCGCAACGCCGTGCAGGGCTACGTCATGCGGCTGCGCCGGCTGCTCGGCGACGGCTACGCACTGCTCAGCAGGGACCGCGGCTACGCGATCGATCTGGCCGACGACGACCTCGACGCGTCGGTGTTCGCCCGCGAGGTGGAGATGGCGCGGCGGCGGCTGCTCGACGGGGACCTGCGCCGCGGCGCGGGCATGCTCGCCGACGCGCTCGCCCTGTGGCGCGGGCCGGCGCTGTGCGACGTGCCGGCGGGGCCGACGGTGACCGCCGAGTCGGCCCGGCTGGAGGAGGCGCGGCTCGTGGCCGTGGAGGCCCACCTCGGCGCCCGGCTCGACCTCGGCCAGCACGCCGAGATCACCACCGAGCTGCGGCGCCTCGTCGACGCCCACCCCCTCCGCGAGGAACTTCGCGCCAAGCTGATGCTCGCGCTGTACCGGGGCGGGCGGCGCGCCGACGCGCTCGCCGCTTACCGGGAGGGGCGCGAGCTGCTCGATCGGGACCTCGGTCTGGAGCCCGGGCCGCGGCTGACCGGCCTGGAGCTGGCGATCCTGCGGGACGCGCCGGAGCTGGCCGGGCCGGAGCGGGACGCGGGGCCGATCGTGGTGCCGGCGCAGTTGCCGTCGCCGGTGGCGGGGTTCACGGGGCGGGCGGATCAGCTCGCCCGCCTGGACGCCCTTCTCCCGCCGGCCGCGCTCGTGCCGTCCGCGGACCCGCCGCCGGTCGCTCTGTCGCCGACCCGCACCGCGTCGCCGGGCGGGACGGGGTCGGCCGGTGGGCTCACGCCGGGTGGGGCGGCTTCCGGCGTGCTGGCGTCGGGGCGCGACGGGGTGACCGTCGTCAAGGCTCCGGAGCCGGGGCTCACCATCGCCACCGTGGTCGGCACGGCCGGCGTGGGCAAGAGCGCGCTCGCCGCGCAGTGGGCGCACCGGGTGCGCGCGCTGTTCCCGGACGGGCAGCTGCACGTCAACCTGCGCGGCTACGCGGCCGGGCCGCCGCTTCCGCCGCTCGAAGCGCTGCACCAGTTCCTGTCGGCGCTGGGGGTGGCCGCCGACCGGCTGCCGGTCGATCTGGACGAGGCGGCGGGGCTGTTTCGCAGCCTCACGGCGGGGCGCCGGATGCTGCTGCTCCTGGACAACGCGTGCGAGCCCGCGCAGGTGCGGCCGCTGCTGCCGGGCGGTGCCGGTTCGATGGTGTTGGTGACGAGCCGGGACGAGCTGGGCGGGCTGATCGCCCGCGACGGTGCCGTGCGCCTGGCGCTGTCCACGCTGACCCCGCAGGAGGGGCGGGCGCTGGTGGCGGGCCTGCTGCCGGCCGAACGCACCGCCGACGCCGCCGCCGTCGACCAGCTCGTCGCGCTCTGCGGCGGGCTGCCGCTGGCGTTGCGGATCGCCGCCGCCAACCTCGACCTGCAGCCGCGCCACACGATCGCGGACCACGTCGCCGAGCTGCGCGGCGACCGCCTCGGCGCCCTCGCCGTGGCCGGTGACCCGCAGGTGGCGGTGCGGGCGGCGTTCGACCTGTCGTACGGCGCGCTGCCGCTGGGCGCACGGCAGCTGTTCCGGCTGCTGGGACTGGTGCCCGGGCCCGACATCGGGGTGGCCGCGGCCGCCGCGCTGGCCCGCACGACGGTGGCGGGTGCCCGTTCCCTCCTGGGCGAACTGAGCCGCGCGCACCTCGTCGAGGAGCACGCACCGGGCCGGTACGCGATGCACGACCTGCTGCGCCACTACGCCGCCGCGCGCGCCGCCGACGAACTCACCGAGGCCGGCCGGCGGGTCGCGCTGGCCGGCTTCTTCGACCACCACCTCGGCACCGTCGACGCGGCGGCCGCCCGCCTGTACCCGGACAAGCTCCGCCTTCCCCGCCCCACGCCGGCCGAGGGCACCACGCGACCGACGCCGCCCGAAACCGGGTCGCGCGCGGTGGCCGATGACGGGTCGGTGCGCCCGGCGGGCGGCGCGATCGCGTTCGACGATCACCGGCGGGCCCGGGAGTGGCTCGACACCGAGCGGCCCAACCTCCTCGCGATCCTGCACCATGCCGCCGACCACGGACCGCCGCAGGTCGGCTGGTGGCTCGCCGACGCGCTGCGCGGCTACTTCGACACCAGCATGCGGCTGGTCGACTGGCGGGCCGCCGCGCTGGCCGGGCTGCGCTGCGCCGAGGCCGACGACGACGTGCGCGCCCGGGTGGCGATGCGCCTGTCCGCCGCGGCCCTGCACTGGAAGCGGGCCCGCTACACGCAGGCGCTCGACGAGTACGCGGCCGCCGCGTCGGCCAGCCGGGCCGCGGACTGGGCCGACGGCGAGTCCGCGGCCGTCGGCAACGCCGGTGTCGTCTACCAGGAGCTGGGCTATCTCGAACGGGCCGCCGAGTCCTACACCCGCGCGCTGACGATCAACGAGCGCACCGGCTGGCGGCCCGGCCGCGCCAACGGACTCAACAACCTGGGTGAGGTGCTGCGCGGACTCGGCCGGCTCGACGAGGCCACCGCCTGCTGCGCCGAGGCGCTGGAGATCTTCCGCGCGACGGGTTCGCGGATCGGGGAGGCCGGTGCGGTGACCGCGCTCGCCGCGATCCACCGCGACGCGGGGCGCCTGCCGGAGGCGCTGCGCCTGGCGCGGGAGGCGGCCGTTCTCGCCGGCGAGGTCTTCGACCAGCGTCAACAGGCCGACGCCCTGAACACCCTCGCCTCGATCGAGTGCCTGCTCGACCACTTCGCCGACGCGCTGCGCCACCACCGGGCCGCCCTCGAACTGGCGCGGGAGTTCGACAGCCCGTACACGGAGGCGCAGTCGCTGGTGGGGCTGGCGCTGGCGCACCACGGCGCGGGCGAGTCCACCCCGGCCGTCGACGTGGGTGAGGAGGCGCTCGCCGCGGCGCGCCGCGCCGGTTCGGTGGTGCTGGAGAGTGACGCGCTGGCCGCCCTGGCGACCGTCCACAGGGGACGGGGCGACACCCGGGCGGCCGTCGCGTCGGCGCGCGCGGCGCTGACGGGCTACCGGGAGGCCGGCCACCCGCTCGGCACCGCCCGGGCCTCGGACCTGCTGCGCGAGCTGGCCGAACGCGCTACCGCCGCACGCGGTAGCGCAGGTGCGTGACCCGGTCGCCCGCCACCACGTCGTACGGCCCGTCGAGCAGCACCGGCGCGGTGCCGAGCCCGGAGAAGAACGGCGTCCCGGCGCCCAGCAGCACCGGCACCAGGTCGATCCACACCTCGTCGACGAGCCCGGCGTCGAGCGCCTGCGACGCCATCCGGCCGCTGTTGAGCCCGACGCCCTTCTCCCCGGCCAGTTCGCGGGCCTTGGCGACGGCGTCCTCGATGCCGGTCGTGACGAACGTGAACCACTCGCCCTCCTGCTTCCACCCGTCCGGAACGGTGTGCGTCAGCACCACGGTCGGCACGCCCATCGGATGCTGACCGCCCCAGGCGTTCGTGAAGTCCCACAGGTGCCGGCCGACGACCAGCGCACCGGTCATCCCGACGATCTCGCGCCAGTGCTTCGCGCTCTGCGGCGTCGCCCGGAACGTCATCTCCGGGTTGGCCGTCGGCAGCTCCACGTCGCCGTTGGTGTACCAGGCGAACAGGTGCTCGAAGCCGCTCTCCTGCGGGCCGGCGACGTAGCCGTCGATCGACATGCTCGCGCCGGTGTAGACCTTGCCCATCGTCGTTCCCCTCTCGGTGTGTCCTGCGTTCTCGGCGGGGACGTCGGAGCCGCCCGACCCGACTCGACACGCGTCCCAGAATTTTCCGCGCGAACCCGAAACCGGAGGGCGGACTCCGCTTTCAGATGGCGAAAATAGGGTCCGCCCGCTCCGACACAC
>NZ_BOPF01000013.1 GCF_016863615.1 Virgisporangium aliadipatigenens
GGGTGGGAGCGTGCCGGCGGCGGCGAGCCGTTCGGAGAGGGGCTCGCCGTGCACGTACGCCATGACGAGGTACGCGGCGTTGCCGTCCTTCGTCTCGGTCTCGCCGTAGTCGTAGACGTCGACGACGTTCGGGTGCCGGAACGCGGCCAGGATGCGCGCCTCCGCCGCGAACCGCTTGCGGAAGTCCGGGTCGGTCAGCAGCGTCGGGAGGAGCACCTTGACGGCGACGGTGCGGCCGAGCCGTTGGTCGGTCGCCCGCCACACCTCACCCATTCCCCCGCTGGCGAGGAACTCGTCGAGGCGATAACGGTCTGTCAGCAGATCACCCGGGCGCAACACATTCCCCTCTGTACCCAAAGGGTTCAGAGGCTACCCGTCCGCGAGGCCTCCCATCAAAGCGGCAAACTGACGGAAATCAATGCTCTGGTCCGCGTCGGAGAGGGCCGTGTCGGGCTCCGGGTGCACCTCGATCAGCAGCCCGTGGCTGCCCACCGCACGTGCGGCGCGGGACATCGGATCGACGTAGCGCCGGTTGCCGGTGCCGTGGCTGGGGTCGACGATGATCGGCAAGTGGGTCCGTTCGCGCAGCACCGGGACGGCCGAAAGGTCGAGCGTGTTGCGGGTCGCCGACTCGAACGTGCGGATGCCCCGCTCACAGAGGATCACCTGCTGGTTACCGGCCGACAGGATGTACTCGGCGGCGGCGAGCCACTCGTCGATGGTGCTGGAGAGGCCGCGCTTGAGCAGGACCGGCCGGTCGACCCGGCCGAGCGCGCGCAGCAGGTCGAAGTTCTGCATGTTCCGGGCGCCGACCTGGAGGATGTCGGCGGTTTCGGCCATCCGGGCGACCTGTTCCACGGCCATGACCTCGGTCACGATGGGCAGGCCGGCCTCCTTGCCGGCGGCGGCGAGCAGTTCGAGCCCCTCCCATCCCAGCCCTTGGAACGCGTACGGGGACGTGCGGGGCTTGAACACGCCGCCGCGCAGCACGTGCGCCCCCGCGTCCCGCACGGCGCGGGCGGCGGCGAAGATCTGTTCCGGCGACTCGACCGAGCAGGGGCCGGCCATCACGACGAACCCCTCGCCCACCAGCACGTCGCCGACCCGCACGACGGTGTCCCCGGCGCGGGTGGCCCGGTCCACGAGCCGGCCCGTGGACTTCGCCACGGTGGGCGCCGTCACCACGGACTCGATGGAATCCGCGGGCGGCCGGACCGTGCCGGGCTGCGGGGTCACCCGGGTCACCTTGGCCGGGTAGGAGCCCAGCACCTTCACGTACAGGGCCGCGCTGCGCAGCTCGTCCAGCACGAGCTGGGTTCGCGGATCGCTCACGTTCCCCTCGAAGTCGAGGAAGAACAGGTACTCGAAGGGGCGTCCGGGCCGGGGCCGCGACTCCAGCTTGGTCAGCGAGTGCCCGCTGCCGGCGAGGATCTCCAGGCAGCGCAGCAGCGCCCCCTCCTCGTGCCGGGTGGTCAGGACCAGGCTGGTCTTGCAGGGCACCCGCGGGTCCACGTCGATCGGCTTCGCCGCGAGGACGACGAAGCGGGCGTAGTTCTCCGGTTCGTCGGCGATGCCGCGGCGCAGGATGACGAGGCCGTTGGCGTCGGCCGCCTCCGGCGACCCGATCGCCGCGAAGGAGGGGTCCGCGCGCCGGGCCACGTCGGCCATCGCGCTCTCCGAGTGCGTCACTCTTCCTTTGACGGAACGGAGGAAGCCCGCACACGGCTCGAGATCACGCGCCGGCGCGAGGACGTCCGTCAACGCGTTCACCGGGATGTCGGCCGGGCCGGCGAGACAGCGTTCGAGCCGCCACGTCTCCTCGCCGACGACGGCCACGTCGCCGCGGCGCAGCAGGTCGTAAACCTGGTTGATGCTGCCGGCCGTGGTGTCCTCGATCGGCAGGACGGCGAGGTCGCAGGAGCCGGCCGACACCGCGGCGACGGCCGCCTCGTAGCCCGCGTACGCCACGAACTCGGCGTCCTCGCCGCGCCCCGCCAGATGCTTGATCGCCGCGAGGTGGCTGTCGGAGTACTCCGCACCGGCGTAGCCCACCCGCACGGTGGCCGTCGACGTGGGGATCAGGTCGGCGGACTGCCGGTCGACGGCGTGCCCGATGATCTCCTTGAACACCCGCCGGACCAGGTCGCCGGAGACGCCGCGCCGCCGGGCGGCCGCCTCGACGCCGGCCAGGACGGCGCGTTCGCGTTCGGTGTCGCGCACGGGTGTGTCGGTGTCCGCCTTGGCCTTGCCGACCGCCGCCACGGTGTCCAGCCGCCGCGCGATCAGGTCCACCAGGCCGCTGTCGATCTCGTCGAGGTCGCGCCGGAGGTCGTTGAGTTCGGGTCCCGCCATATGACCATCTAACTACGGGCATGATGGGCACGTGATCGAACATCTGGTGACGTCGGGCCAGTTCTCGCTCGACGGCGGGACGTGGGACGTCGACAACAATGTCTGGCTGGTCGGTGACGACCGCGAGGTGGTGGTGATCGACGCTGCGCACGATGCCGACGCCATCGAGGAGAAGATCGGCGGCCGGAGCGTCAAGGCGATCATCTGCACCCACGGCCACAACGATCACGTGAACGCGGCACCGGCGCTGGCCGCCCGCACGGGTGCCCCGATCCTGCTGCACCCCGACGACCGGGTGCTGTGGGACCTGACCCACCCCGAACGCGCACCCGACGGCCCGCTCGCCGACCAGCAGGTCGTTCTGGTGGGCGGGGTGGAGTTGCGGGTACTGCACACGCCGGGGCACGCGCCGGGTGCGGTGTGCCTGCACGATCCGGTCGAGGGCGTGGTGTTCACCGGGGACACGCTGTTTCAGGGCGGGCCGGGGGCGACCGGGCGTTCGTACTCCAGCTTCGAGGTGATCATCCCGTCGATCCGGGAGAAGCTGCTCGTGCTGCCGCCGGAGACGACCGTCCACACCGGACACGGGGACTCGACGTCCATCGGGGCCGAGGCCCCGCATCTCGACGAGTGGATCCGCCGGGGCCACTGAGCACACGGCGACGCTCGCGCAGTCGGCACCGAACGGATTCACACCGATTCGGGTATGTAGAGCCACATCGGCGCCGGCGTCTCCGTTTTCGTGCCGCCGTCCTTCATCGGGACAAGTTGCTCAGCCGGCACCGCACCCGTGAGGCTCAGCCGCAGGTTCTCATCAACGGCCACGACGACATCCTCCGCGGGTCGATCGGCCAGCGCCTGCCGGAGCGCGGGCGCGTCGACCATGCGGCTGGCCGTCACGGCCGCCTGGCCTGTGAAGGCGCCGACGTCGGGGCGGACGTAGCCGGTCGTCATCGCCACCCGAATCCGGAGCCGCGCCGACCGATCGCGCTGCGCATTGAGTTTGCGCAGCACGGAGGTCAGACGCAGTACCAGAGCCTCAATGTCGACCGAGTGGGGCAGCACCATGATCAGACTGTCCCCCGCCTCCTGGCGCGGGACGTCGCCGGCGGCGATGCCGGAGTCCGCGAGCACCTCGCGCACCAGCTGCTCCAGCGTGCGCCTGAGGTGCTGGTGCTCCAGTTCGGAGACCCGGCCGAAGCCCTCGATGTCGACCATCAATACGACGTTGCCGAGGCTCATTGCCCTTGCGGTCCGCGCGGCTTCGTCCGTGACGTAACGGTCCATCAGCTGCAGCGCGAGTGGACCAAGCAGCGTCCGGTCGTCGGCGCTGATGTGCTCGGCCAACCGCTGGGCCAGTCGCTCGGGCGTCCCCGACTCCCGGACGAGGTGAACTGCGGCGAAGTACTCGAGAAACGTGCGATGGGTGAAGCCGTACACCGGCGCCGCGCCGCTGCTCCCGATCTCGGTGAGGACTCCGGCCCGGCCCGTGCCCCATCGCACGAGTTCTCGGGCGATCTCCTCGGAATCCTCGCGGGTGTACGAATGCGCCTCGAGATAGCCCGTCACGAGATCGGCCGCCCGCGCGGCAGTCAGTCGCTCGTCCGGGTGGGTAAGCAGCCAGAACGCGAGGAAGGCCAGAGGCGGCCGGAGACCGCCGACGCGCCGTTCCAGGATGCCGCTGACGGCGTCCCATGATTCGAAGAGGGCCGCAGCGTACCGCTCGTAGACGTCGACGAGACGCGGCGGCAGGGCACCGGTGTCCAGGTACAGCGCGCACAACAGCGCCAGCAGGAGCGGGTTGCGGCGCAGATCGGTGAGGAGCGCGCTGTTCTCCAGGAAGTCGGCCGCGTGGTTCTGCGCCGGGTCGGTCGCGCGATCCCCGACCGCCGCGAACCATCGCTGCGCGAACAGGGCGACCTCGCCTTCGTCGAACCCGTCCAGCCGGCAGAGACCGAACCTGCTCGGATCGAGCGGCGCCGCCGCGTATCCGCCCATGCGCGACGTCACCAAAATCATCGCCGCCGGGTACGCATGCGCGAACACCTCGATCATCCCGACCACGTCCGCGCGGCGGGTGACCTCGGGCAGTTCGTCGAGGCCGTCGAGCAAGACCAGTGCGCGTCCGTCGTTCAGCAGCCGTTCGACCGCATTGTGCGGGGGCGTGACCTGGAGGACGACGCGCAACTGATGCTCGATGAACTCCGCCAAGGACCGCGCGGGGGGAGTCTCTGCGGCGAACTCGCGAAGGCGCACCACGAACGGCAATGGCCCGTCGCCCGAAGCCGCGGCCCACCGGGCGAGGGCCTGGCACATCGTCGACTTGCCCGATCCGGGCCCGCCCAGAACGACCATTCGGCGCTCGCGGCGCAGGACTTCCACGACGTCGGCGGGATCGTCCGTCGTGGCACCGGCCCGACGCACCCGCTGGTGCACGTAGACGGAGTCGAAGTCGAGCCGCGCCGCGTGGTTGAGGAGCGGGTTGCGCATGACGGCGTGGTACAGCAGGACCCGCTGCCGATACTGATCGACGAATCGGGCCACCGCGGGCTCTTCGGCGACGGAAACGGTGGGGGCGGACGCACCGGCCCATAGCGTCCGGAACCGTTCGACGTCGCCGTCGAGGTAATTGACAATTTTCTGCAGCTTCGTCCACGAGGGCACGCGGCGTCCGGAGAGCGCGTCGGCGACGCTGGTGTGGCTCACTGAGTCGAGGGCTCCCGCGATCTGCCGCGTAGAGGGCCGCCCACGCGCTTGCCACAGCAGGCGCAGCTCCTCGTGCAGCCCTTCGGCGCCAGCCGACGGGTCGAACGTTTCGGTCATGCCCTCTTCCGTTGCACGGTCCGTTTCAGCAGGTGTAGCGTCGATGTACAGCATTGCACAACACGCGCCGTACAGCCCCGGTGGGCCGTCCGACCATCCTCACATCCGCTGACGTCCCCGCGGAAAGGACAGCCATGCACCTCCTCCACCCCACCGCCCTTGCGACCAGTTCAGAATGGGACGCGTTCGTGGACGTCAGCGGGCCGGTCATCGGCATCGTCGGCGTCATCATCGCCGCCGTCGGCATCATCGTCGCTCGTCGCCAGGCCAGCCGCCACGAAGCCACGACTCGCGAGCAGCGGGAGCAGGACCGCCGCGCCGCCGAGGAACGGGACCGCAAGATCGCCAACCGCGAGGGATGGCGCACCGACCACGAGCAGATCCGGGAGTTGCTCGACCGCGGCAGCACCCTCGGCCACCAGGTCCGCCACGACGGCCCCTTCTCCGGGGACGGCTTCGACGCGATCGGGCTGGCCGCCTTCCGCATTCGCGCCGAGCAGCTGTCATCGCTGGGCGTCGAACCGCTCCGCGAGCCCTTGCTCCGACTCGCCGACCTGGCCGAACGCCTCGGCCGGACCGCAGTGCCGGCGGACCACGGCCGGATCCCGTCGTCCACCACTCTGACGATCACCCGCCGCGAACTACTGGCGACCCATCGGCTCGCGGTCGCGCAGGACCGGGCCGCCCAAGAGTTGATCGAGGAAGTCGGCCGGGCCCGGCAGGCGCTGCGCGACGAGTGGGGCGCCTGACGCCCGCCTCTTCGACCCGGAGCACCGACCGCCACCCGATGCGGCCATTAGGCCTTGACGAGGGTGTGGTCCACCATTCCGGTCCGCACCCAGGACGGGAACGGGAACACCTCCGTCACCCGACCTTCGAGATCGACCTTCGACACCCCGTCCGGCCGGATCACCAGCATCGTGATCTCGTCGATCCAGTACACGTCCCTGGTGTCGGCCGGCAGCGTGCAGACGAGCGTTCGGGCGCTGCGGTCCTGCACGATCGTCTCGCCGTCCTTGTCGAGCACGACGTACCCGCCGTCGGGCGACCCGGTCCAGCGCACGCCCACCCGGCCGAACAGCGGCAGCGTGCGCGTCACCGTGCCGGTGTCGGCGGCGTAGACCGTGGTCGGCGTCGTCACGTCCGTGGGATCGACGGCGACCTCGGTGGCGCTCACCCAATAGGCATGGCAGCCGTCGCCGCACCGGGTGCCGTTCGGCAGCGTCCGCGCCGTCCGGGTGGCGACGTCGACGACGACGAGGTCCGGCGGGGGCGGCTGCGCCGCGCTGGGATCCTTGTCGCCGCCGGAGAAGACGACGCGGGTGCCGTCCGGGCTCCACATCCCGCGGGACGGAACGGCGGACACGCCCTCCACCCACTCCACCGTGCCGGTGCCCAGGGTCAGGAAGCCGAGGCGCCCCGCGTCGTAGACGGCCGCCACGGTGCCCGCCGGGGAGAGCACCGCCCACCGGTACGGCAGCGTCCGGTACATCCCGGCGCCGCGGTCGAAGACGACCGCGTTCCCGTCGGTGGCGTGCTGGAACGAGCCCAGGACCCACCGGCCCGGATACGAGACCGGCCCGGGATACGTGACGAGCGGAGCGGACGGCGACGCCGACCCCGCCGGGGAGGCCGCCGCGACCTGTGGCCCGTGGGGTGCGGCGGGGCGCCACACCGCGAAGCCGCCCATCGTGAGCACCGTCAACGCCACGAGCGAACCCGTCGCGACCCGCCGCCGCACGCGCAGCACCCGGGTCCGGCGCAGGGCACGTTCGGCCAGGTTGACCGGTCGGCCGGCGTCGGCGAGATCGTTGACGGCGACCCGCAGCGCGCGTTCCAGCGAATCCGTCATCGGGGCACCTCCGTCAGGCGGGTGAGCAACGCCGGGCCGATGTGGCGGCGCAGCTTGTCGAGGGCGCGCGACGCCTGGCTGCCCACCGTTCCGGTCGAACATCCGAGCACCTCGGCGACCTGCTTCTCGCTCAGGTCGTCGAGATAGCGCAGCACCAGCACCGCCCGCTGTTTCGGCGGCAGCCCGCGCAGCGCGTCGATCAGCAGCAGGCGCAGGTCCGGGTCCACGCCGTCGTCGGCGCGTGGCTCGGGCGGCGTCGCCATCAGCGTCTCGCGCCGGCGGCTGCGCCAACGCCAGATCGACACGCAGTCCCGGTACAGGATGCGCTTCACGTACGCCTCGCCGTCGCCCTCGATCCGCGTCCAGCGCATCGCCGCCTTGGCGAGCGCGTTCTGCAGCAGGTCCTCGGCCGCGTGCTGGTCCCCCGTGAGCGCGTACGCCACCCGGAACAGCGCATGCGTGCGCTGCGCCACGAACTCGGTGAAGTCGCGTTCGGCTGCCTCGTCCACGTGCACCTCCACGAGTACGGACGCCCGGCGCATCCATCACCTTGCACGCCTGGCGGAAAGCGCGACGCCCCGGGTCCGAAGGCCCGGGGCGCCGTGCAGGAGGCAGGAGAGCTAAGCGGTGATCTCCTTGCGGAGCTGCCGCTTGAGGACCTTCATGCTCGGCCCCATCGGGAGTTCGTCGACGAAGCGCACCTGACGCGGGTACTTGTGCCGGCCGAGGTGCTCCTTGGCGTACTCGATCAGCTCCTCCTCGGTGGGCGCACCGGCGTCGGCGTCCTTGTGCGGGATGACGACCGCCATGATCTCCTCGCCGTGCACCGGGTCCGGCACGCCGATGACGGCCACCTGGGTGACGCCGGGGTGGCGGGCCAGCACCTCCTCGACCTCGCGCGGGTACACGTTGAACCCGCCGCGGATCACCAGGTCCTTCTTGCGGTCCACGATCGAGATGAAGCCGTCGGCGGACTTGGTGCCGAGGTCGCCGGTGCGGAACCAGCCGTCGATCACGGCCTCGGCGGTGGCCTCCGGGCGGCCGATGTAGCCGGTGAAGACGTTGTGGCCGCGGATGACGATCTCGCCGAGTTCGCCGGCCGGAAGGAGTTCGATCGAATCCTCCACCTCGGCCCGGGCGATCTCGACGTCCACTCCCCAGATGGCGTGCCCGACGGTGCCGGGTCTGGTGCCGAAGTGCGGCTGGTTGGTGGTGGCCGTCGGCGAGGTCTCCGAGAGGCCGTACCCCTCGAAGATCGTGGAACCGAAGACCGCCTTGAACTTCTCCAGCACGGCCACCGGAAGCGCCGCACCGCCGGAGACGGCGACCCGCACCGCGGGAAGGTCCGTGCGGTTGGCCGCGGCCTCCAACAGCGCCACGTACATCGTCGGAACGCCGTGGAAGATGGTGACGTTCTCCTTGATCATCACGTCGATCGCGGCGTCGCCGGTGAACCGGGGCAGCAGGATCACGGTCATGCCGATGCGGAACGACGCGTTCATGCTGACCGTCTGGCCGTAGGTGTGGAAGAGCGGCAGCGCCCCGAGCGCGACGTCCGACGAGCTCACGTCGTTGTTGTCGAACGCGTTGACCGTGGCGTTGAGCACCAGGTTGAGGTGGCTGAGCACGGCGCCCTTGGGATCGCCCGTCGTGCCGCTGGTGTAGAAGATGACGGCCGGGTCCTCGGCCTCCCGCGACACGTGCAGCGGCAGCGGCGGCACCGACGCGCTCACCTCTTCCAGCCGCTTCACCGGAACGTCGGCCGGCACCGGGCCGAGCGTCACCAACGGGATGCCGGCGGCGCCGGCGGCCGGGGCACCGTTCTGCAGGGTGGCGGCGTGCGAGATCAGCAGGGTGGCGCCGCTGTCCTTGAGGACGTACGCGATCTCCTCGGGCGTGAGCAGCAGGTGCACCGGCACCACGGCCGCCCCGGCGGCGAGGATCCCGTAGTAGGCGCGCGGGAAGTCGGCGAGGTTGGGGCACTGCAGCGCCACCGCGTCGCCGGGCTTGACGCCCAGCTCGCGCAGCCCGGCCGCGTACGCGCGGGCCTGCTGCCACAGTTCGGCGTAGGTGACCCGCTGGTACGGATCGACGATGGCGGTCTTGTCGGGGTAGCGGCGGGCCGCCTCGGCGAGAACGCTCGCCAGGGAAAGGATCGTCACAGGGCGCACTCCTTCGGGGGTGTGGTCACGGTTTTAGCGCGCCCCGCCGTTGATGTACAGGGTTTGCCCGCTTACGTATGACGACTCGTCGCTCGCCAGGAAGGCGATCACCGAGGCGACCTCCTCCGGCTGGCCGACGCGGCGCAGCGGGGTGCGTTCCGCGGCCATCTTCTGGTGTTCGTCCGGGCTCGACCCGACCCGTTCGGCCGTCGCCGCGGTCATGGCCGTCGCGATGTAGCCGGGCGCGACCGCGTTCACGGTGATGTTGAACGGCCCCAGCTCGATCGCCAGCGTCGCCGTGAGCCCCTGCACGCCGGCCTTGGCGGCGGCGTAGTTCGCCTGTCCCCGGTTGCCCAGCGCGGAACGGCTGCTCAGGTTGACGATCTTGCCGTACTTCTGCGCCACCATGTGCTTCTGGGCGGCCTTGCTGCACAGGAAGATGCTGGTCAGGTTGACCGTCAGCACCTGGTTCCACTCGGCGGCGCTCATCTTGAACAGCATGTTGTCGCGGGTGATACCGGCGTTGTTGACCAGGATGTCGAGCCGCCCGTACGCCTCCACCACGCGCGCGGTCATGGCCTCGACGGCGGCCTCGTCGGAGACGTCCGCGCCGATCGCGAGGGCCGTGCCGCCCTTGCCGACGATTTCGTCGACGACCCGCTGGGCGGACTCCTCGGAGAGGTCGACGACGGCCACACTGGCGCCGTCGGCGGCGAGGAGGCGGGCCGTCGCGGCACCGATGCCCTGGGCCGCGCCGGTGACGACGGCGACCTTACCGGCGAATCTGCTCACTGTTGATGGCTCCTAACGGGTGGGGTGGGGACTAGACGGCCTCGACCAGGAGCGCGGTGCCCTGGCCGACGCCGACGCACATGGTGGCGAGGCCGCGCCGGCCGCCGGTGCGCCGCATGCGGTGCAGCAGGGTGGTGAGGATGCGGGCGCCGGAGCAGCCCAGGGGGTGCCCGATGGCGATGGCCCCGCCGTCGGGGTTGACCAGCTGCGGGTCGATGCCCAGTTCGTCGGCGACCGCGATCGCCTGCGCGGCGAACGCCTCGTTCAGCTCGGCCTCGGCCAGGTCGCCGATCTTCCAGCCGGCCCGGTCCAGGGCCTTACGGGTGGCCGGCACCGGGCCGATGCCCATGACGTCCGGGTGCACGCCGGCGCTGGCACCGGTGACGTAGCGGCCGAGCGGCTCGACGCCGAGGTCGTTCAGGGCGGACTCGCTGACCAGGAGAAGAGCGGCCGCGCCGTCGTTGAGCGGCGACGAGTTGCCGGCCGTGACGCTGCCGTTCTTGCGGAACACCGGCTTGAGGCCCGCGAGCTTCTCCAGGGAGGTGTCGGCGCGGATGCCCTCGTCGCGGGTGACCGTCTCGCCGTCGGGGCGCGGCACGGGCAGGAGTTCCGCGTCGAACCGGCCGGCGTCCCGCGCGGCGGCGGCGTTGCGGTGGCTGCGCAGCGCGAACTCGTCCTGGCGTTCGCGGGTGACGCGGTAGCGCTCGGCGACCTCCTCGGCGGTCTCCCCCATCGCGAGAACGCCGTGCAGCTCCTTCATCCGCGGGTTGACCAGCCGCCAGCCGAGCCGGGTGTCGGCCAGCTCCATCCGGTGCGGCAGCCCGTCCTCCGGCCGCGGCAGCACGAACGGCGCGCGGCTCATCGACTCGACGCCGCCGGCGAGCACGATGTCGGCGTCCCCGCTCGCGACGGCCCGGGCGGCGCTGGTGACGGCCTCCAGCCCGGAGGCGCAGAGGCGGTTGAGCGTCGCGCCCGGAACGCTCTCCGGAAGGCCGGCCAGCAGCACCGCCATCCGGGCGACGTTGCGGTTGTCCTCGCCGGCCTGGTTGGCGGCGCCGAAGTACACGTCGTCGATGCGGGCCGGGTCGAGGCCGGGCACCTCGGCCAGCACGCCCTTCACGGCCTCCGCCGCGAGGTCGTCCGGGCGGACGCCCGACAGCGCGCCGCGCAGCTTCCCGATCGGGGTCCGCTTGGCCGCGACGAAGTAGACGGTGTTCACGAGTGGCCCCCTAGAAAGCGTTGACGCCGGTGAGCGCCCGGCCGATGAGCAGCTGCTGGATCTGGCTGGTGCCCTCGTACAGCGTCATCACCCGGGCGTCCCGCAGGTACTTTCCGACGGGGTACTCGTCGATGTAGCCGTATCCGCCGAAGACCTGCAGCGCGTTGTTGGCCGCCCGCACGGCCGCCTCGCTGGCGAACAGCTTCGACATGTTGGCCTCCGTGGCGAACGGCTGCCCGCGGTCGATCAGGTCGGCGACCCGCCACACGAGCAGCCGCGCCGCGTCGGTGTCGACGGCGATGGCGGTGATCAGCTGCTGCACGAGCTGGTGCGCGGCGATCGGCTTGCCGAACTGCTCCCGTTCCCCCGCGTATCTGAGGGCCGCGTCGAGACACCCCTTGGCGATACCCACGCAGCCCGCGGCGACGGACATCCGGCCCTTGGCCAGCGCGGACATCGCGACGCCGAACCCCTTGCCCGCCGGCCCGAGCATGGCGTCGGCCGGCACCCGCACGCCGTCGAACGTCAGCTCGGCCGTCGCCTGCCCGCGCAGCCCGAGCTTGCCGTGGATCTCCCTGCGGTCGAACCCGGGCAGCCCGGTCGGCACCAGGAACGCGCTGACGCCCCGGTGCCCCGCCTCGCCGGTGCGCGCGAAGACCAGCGCCACATCGGCCCAGGTGCCGTTGGTGATGAACATCTTGGAGCCGGTGAGCACCCACTCGTCGCCCTCGCGGACGGCCCGCGTCGCGAGCGAACCGGCGTCGGAGCCGGTGCCCGGCTCGGTCAGCGCGAAGCAGCCGAGCGCCTCGCCGGAGCACAGGCGCGGCAGCCACGACCGCTTCTGCTCCTCCGTGCCGTAGCCGAGGATCGACTTGCCCACCAGCCCGAGGGAGACCGACACGACACCGCGCACCGCGGAGTCGCCGCGGCCCAGTTCCTCCAGGACGAGGCAGTAGGCGAGATGGTCGCCGCCCGAGCCGCCGTACTCCTCGGGGATGGTGAGGCCGAGGAAGCCCAGTTCGCCGAGCTGCTTGATGACCTTGACGTCGATCAGCTCGCGGCGGTCCCACTCCGCGGCGTGCGGCAGCACCTCGCGATCCACGAACTCCGCCGCGAGCTGCCGCACGGCGGCCTGTTCGTCAGAAAGGGAGAGGTCCACGCCAACAAACTAGCGCCGTAAGTTTTTGGCCGTCCAGTACCGAACCCCTACCCGATCAAAAACTTGCGATGTTAGTTTCGCGGCATGGACATCTCCGCCCCCGGCAGCCGGCAGCGGCTGTACATAAACGGCCAGTGGATCGAGCCCGCCGGCACCGAGAAGGTCCCGGTCGAGAATCCCAGCACCGAGGAGGTCTTCGCGTCGGTTCCCTCCGGAACGGCCGCCGACGTGGACCGCGCGGTCGCCGCCGCACGCGCCGCGTTCGGGCCGTGGGCCGACCTCGCCCCCAAGGAGCGCGCCGCCCACCTGGAACGCCTGCTCGCCGCGCTCTCCGCCCGCGCCGGCGACATCGCGGGCACCGTCTCGCAGGAGCTGGGCACGCCGCTGAAGATCTCCCAGCGGGTCCAGGCCGGCCTGCCGCTCGCCGTTCTCAAGAGCTACGTCGCGCTCGCCGCCGAGGAGGATGCCGGCGAGACCATCGGCAACTCGCTGGTCGTGCGCGAACCGGTCGGCGTCGTCGGGGCCATCACGCCGTGGAACTACCCGCTGCACCAGATCGTCGCCAAGGTGGCCCCCGCCCTCGCCGCCGGCAACACGGTCGTCGTGAAGCCCGCCGAGCTGACCCCGCTCGTGGCGTACCTGCTCTTCGACGCGATCGACGAGGCGGGGCTGCCGCCGGGCGTGGTCAACCTCGTCCCCGGCTCCGGCCGGGTCGTCGGCGCCGCCATCGCCGCGCACCCCGACGTCGACATGATCTCGTTCACCGGATCCACGCGCGTGGGCGCCCAGATCTCGCACCTCGCGGCCGACCGCATCGCCCGGGTTTCGTTGGAACTGGGCGGCAAGTCGGCGAACGTCATCCTGGAGGACGCCGACCTCGTGCGTGCCGTCAAGGGCGGCGTCGCGAACGCGTTCCTGAACGCCGGCCAGACCTGCACGGCGTGGACCCGCATGCTGGTGCACCGCAGCGTGTACGAGGACGCCCTCTCCCTCGCCGCCGAGGCGGCCGACAAGCACACGCTCGGCGACCCGTTCGACGAGCACACCCGCATGGGGCCGCTCTCCTGCGCCACCCAGCGAAAGACGGTGCGGGAGTACATCGAGAAGGGCCTGGCCGAGGGCGCGCGGCTGGTCACCGGCGGGCTCGACGCACGAACGCCCGAACGCGGCCACTTCGTCGCGCCGACCGTGCTCGCCGACGTCGACCCGGACAGCACGGTCGCCCAGGAGGAGATCTTCGGGCCGGTGCTGTCGGTGATCCCGTTCGACAGCGACGAACACGCCGTCGAGATCGCCAACAACTCGAAGTACGGCCTCGCCGGCGGGGTCTGGGCCGGCAGCGAGGAACGCGCCATGGCCGTCGCCCGCCGCATGCGCACCGGCGCCGTGGACGTCAACGGGGGCGCGTTCAACCCGCTGGCGCCGTTCGGCGGGTACAAGCAGTCCGGCATCGGGCGCGAACTGGGCGTGCACGGGCTGCACGAGTTCCAGCAGGTGAAGGCGATCCAGCGGTGAGAGCACTTCTTGTGACGGGCAGCGGCGCCACCCCTTCCGTGGAAAGCGTCACGCTGCCGGACGTCGGCCCCGGCGCCGTGCGCGTCAAGGTACGCGCCGCCGGCATCTGCCACTCCGACCTGTCGATGATCGACGGGAAGCTGTCGCCGCAGTTCCCGCTGACGCTCGGCCACGAGGCGGCCGGGGTGGTGGTGGAGACCGGTGCCGGCGTGGACACCGTCAAACCCGGCGACCACGTCGTGCTGAACTGGTCGCCGGCCTGCCGGCGGTGCTGGTTCTGCGAAAACGGGGAGCCGTGGCTGTGCGTCACCTCCGGCACGCCGTCGGCGCCGGGCGGGGTGCTCGCCGACGGCACGCCGGTGCACGTGACGCTCGGGCTCGGCGCGCTCGCCGACGAGGTCGTGGTGCCCGCGCGGGCCGTGATCGCGGTGCCGCAGCTGCTGCCGTTCGACGCGGCCGCGCTGCTCGGGTGCGCCGTGCTCACCGGCGTCGGCGCGGTCAACAACACGGCTCGGGTGCGCCCCGGCGAGTCCGTGCTCGTCGTCGGGCTCGGCGGCGTGGGGCTCTCCGTCATCGTCGCGGCGCGGGCCGCGGGCGCCGGACGGATCATCGCCGTGGACGTGTCCGAGGCCAAACGCGCGCTGGCCGTCTCCGCCGGCGCCACGGACTACCTGGTCTCCGACGACACATTGCACAAGTCCGTGCGGGCGCTCACCGAGGGGCGCGGGGTCGATCACGCGTTTGAGTGCGTCGGGCGTTCGACCACCATCAGGACCGCGTGGCGGGCCGCACGGCGCGGTGGCAGGGTGACCGTCGTCGGCATGGGCGCCAAGGACGACCTGGTCAGCCTCAGCGCGCTCGACATCTTCCACTCCGCCAAGACGCTGCGCTCGTCCGTCTACGGCAACGCCGACCCCGACGTCGAGGTCCCGGAGCTGGCCGCCCGCGTGGTCGACGGCTCGCTCGACCTCGCGCCGCTGATCACCCACCGGATCACCCTGGAGCAGGCCCCCGAGGCCTTCGCGCGGATGGCCCGCGGAGAGGGCGCACGCTCCGTGGTGATTTTCGAGTGAACGACACGCGCACCTTCACCTCGCACGACGGCCTCGACATCGCCTACCGGGTGTGGGGCGAGCAGCACGGCGGCGTGCCCGTGGTGCTGCACCACGGCTTCGTGGCCGACGGCATCGTCAACTGGGCGGCGCCCGGCGTCGTCGACGCGCTCGTGGCGACCGGCCGGCACGTCGTCGCCATCGACGCGCGCGGGCACGGCGCCTCCGCCAAGCCCACGGACGTCACCGCCTACGGCGAGCCGAACATGTCCCGCGACGTCAGCACCCTCATCGACGAACTCGGCGTCGACGAGGTCGACCTGGTGGGCTACTCGATGGGCGCCATCGTCACGGCGATCACGCTCACCCGGGAGCCCCGCGTGCGGCGCGCCGTCATCGCGGGCGTCGGCGCCGGCGTCGTCGAACTGGGCGGCCTCGACACCCGCGCCGTCGCCCCCGAACTGGTCGCCGCGGCGCTCACCGCCGAGGACCCGGCAGAGATCGCGGCCTCACCGGCGGCGCCGTTCCGGGAACTCGCCGACGCCATCGGCGCCGACCGGCACGCGCTCGCCCGCCAGGTGCACGCGGCCCACCAGGCCCCGATCGCGCTCGACACGATCACCGCGCCGGTGCTCGTGCTGGCCGGCCGGGACGACCCGCTCGCGGCCCGGCCGGAGGTGCTGGCGGCGGCGATCCCGGAGGCGCGGCTCACCGTCGTCGACGGCGACCACGCGACCGCCGTCGGAGAACCGGCCTTCGCCCGCGCGATCACGTGGTGGGTCAACGGCGCCGACCTCGCCGATGCGCCGGGCGCGGCGCGGGACACCGCACCGGCCACCTGACGGTCGTGGGCCGGTGGCCGCGGGGCTCATCGGTCCGCGCCGGGCTCCCCGTGATGCGGCGGTCGGGGCGCCGGCCTGTCGGCGGGGTCCCAGTGGTCCGGGCCCGCCGGCGCGATCCGCCGGCGCGATCCGTCGGGGCCTGCGGCGGGGTGGCGCCTCACCGTCGATGTCCCACAGGCCCGGGTCCCACTGACCCGGCCGCTCCGGTGGGATCCGCCGTCGTCGGCCAGTTCCGGGGCGATGCGGCGCAGCCTCGCCAGGGCGTCGCGGGTCCGGCTCTTCACGGTGCCGACGCCGCAGCCGAGGAGGTCGGCGGTCTGCGCCTCGGAGAGGTCCTCGAAGTAGCGCAGCACGATCGCCGCCCGCTGCCGCGGGGCCAGCCGGGCGAGCGCCGCATGCACGCTCAGCCGGCCGGCGATCCCGGCGGTCGGGTCGGGAGCCGCACGGTCGGGCGGATCCGGCGTGGTCAGCGGCCGGCGCCGGCTCCGCCCGCCAGAACGAGACGTGCCGATCACCCGTCAGCAGGAACGCGATGCGGGACAGCGCCGACGTGCGCTCCCGCACGTACGACCGGAACGACTCCTCCGCGTTCACCCGCCACCCCCTTCACCGACTGACACGCCGCCGGGGTTCGGATCGGGAGGGACGTCGGGCGGAGAAAGTTCGTCACGATGCCGGGGCCGGCTCCTCCCGCCGCTGCCCGCGGCGCACCACCCGCCACGCGAGCCAACCGGTGGCGGCGGCGCCGAGCAGCACCGTCACGCTCACCACCACGATCCAGGGCGCCACCGGCACGACGCCCGGTACCGGCGCGGCACCGCCGAAGCGGGCGTTCAGGATCAGGTCGCGCGCGACGTCCAGGTCGTAGACCTCGCCCCTGGGGGTGCGCAGCAGCCGCTGCTGACCGCCGACGGCCGGCAGGGCGAGCAGTTCCACCCCGCGCACCGAACGGTATGCCGTGGGCGGCTCCTGCTGCGGCGCGTCGCCGCCCCGGACCCGGTAGCGCACCGCCACCGCCGTGCCGTCGCGGTACCAGCCGGCGATCCGCAGCGCGGCACCGCCGACCGACGCGAACCGGGTACCGGGCACGAGCGCACCCGTCGCCGTGTCGCGCAGGCGCAGCTTCCACGTGCGGGCGTTCCGGGCGTCGCCGGAGCACTCCTTGAGGCACCAGCCGTCCGCCGACACGACCGCGAAGCGCGCACCGTCCGGCGTGAACGCGCCCGCGCCGGCGAGGCGTTCACCGGCGTCGAGGTTGACCAGGGCCGGCCTGCGGGGGCCGTCCACCGTCATGTCGACCACGTGGAGGCGCTGGCCGTTCTGGTAGGCGAGCTGCTTGCCGTCGGGGGTGAACGCCACCCCGAACACCGGGTCGAACGGCGCTATGTCGAGGTTGGCCACCGTGCGCAGCCGGCCGTCGCCCAGTTCCATCAGGCGCAGCGTGCCACCGCCGTAGCCGTAGGACACCTCGTGCCCGTCGAACGCCACCTCGTCACCGGTCGTCGACGGCTTGCCGCGGTTCCACAGCACCAGCGCGCCGCCGTCGGGACGCCACGCGACGGCCCGGTCGCCCGGATTCACCGCGAACCGGCGGGTCCGGCCGGTTACCAGGTCGACGACGCTGACCGCGCCCGAGTATTCGTCCATCCCGATCGGGTCCTCTTCGCTGCCGTCGCCCGCCACGTAACGCCCGTCCGGCGAGAGCAGCACCTCCTGCGCGACCTGCCGGTCCGACGTCGCGTAGCGCAGCACCCGGTAGGAACCGTCGCGACCCACGACACCGACCTTGGAGCCGTAGGTGCCCGGGAGGCTGCCGCCGCCGGTCCCACCGCCCTTTCCGCTGAACAGCACCGCCGCCGAACCGGCCGGAGACTGCTGGACGGGTGCCTGCCACGGGCGCGGCTGATAGATCTCGGCGGGCACAGCCGCATCGGTCGAACGCTCCGGGCCGGCGGCCGCGCCCAGCACCAGCGGCACCGACACGACGAGGAGCACGGCGGCCCCGACGAGCGCCAGGGTGCGCCGCTGCGGCAGCGCGAACGGCCACCGCCTCCCGGGCGGCTCGGATTCCTGGGCGGTGGTCGCATCGACCCCGGTCGGCGCGGGGTCGTCCGAGTCCGGCGGCTCGGGGCGATCGGGGCCGTCGATCGGCTCCCGACGGGCCACCCGCTCCGCCCGACTCGCTGTATCAACACGCGACGAATGCTCGGCACTACCTGCGGGGTCGGCCCGTGACGACCGATCCGACGCGTCGACCGGCGCCGACGGGTCGCGCCCCCCGAAATCAGCACGCGACACCCGCTCCGCGCCACCCGCCGAGTCGGCCCGCGACGGCGGCTCGGGCACGTCGCCCGGCACCGCGGGATCGGAGCTCCCGAAGTCGGCACCCGACGAATGCCCTGCGCTCCCTGCGGAATTCGCCCGCGACGGGCGCTCCGACGACGCCTGCCGCCCCGACGCCCGCACTCCGTCGGCACGCGGCGGCCCGCCCACGTCGCCGCGGTCGGCGGGACGCTCCGACCCACCCCAGGGATCCGGCTCGGCCGAGCGCTCACCCGTCCACCCACGCTCCGGCGCCCGCCCGCCCTCCGGCGCGCGCGAGGGCTCCGAGCGATCCGACGGCTCGCCCGCAGCCGAGCGGGCCGGGCGCTCCGACGGCTCCGCCCGCCCCGGACGGTCCGACTCCGTCGACGACCGCTGACGATCCGTCGCCCGCGCCTCGGGGGGCGAGAAGTCCGGCCACCCGTCCGGATCGGCCGGGTCTTCGTCCCGGATCCGTGCCGGCCGGTTCCCCTCCGCCCGGGGCTCGCCGAACCCGATCGGGTCCGTGCCGGCCGGGGATCCGATCGGGGCCGCCCCGTTCCGACCGCCGAAGGACTCCGCACGCTCCACCGGATCAGCGCCGGCGGCGAAGACCGGACGGGCCGGCCCGCCCCGGGAGGCCTCCGCACGCGCGGGCCGGTCGGGCTCTGCCGGCGGCTCCGGCCAGACCGGCGATTCCAGCGCCTCCAAAGACTCCGCGGGATCCGTGCCGTCCGCGTGATCCGCGTGGACCGCGTCCTCCAACGACTCCGAACGGACCGAGGACTCCGGCCGGACCAGGGGCTCCGGTGCTGCCGGCGCCTCGGAAGACTCCACCGACTCGGAAGACTCCACGCCTACCGCCGACTCGTGCTCCGACGCCTCGGCGCCGTCCCGCCGACCCGCACCGTCCCGCCGACCCGCACCGTCCCGCCGATCCGCACCGTCCCGATGAGTCGCCGCACGCGGATGAGTCGCCGCACCCGGATGGGCCGCGCCACTCCCGCTCCGGCCGTCCCGATGAGCCGCGTCGCCGCTGTGCGTAGAGGGCTCCGGATGGTCCCAGGCATCCGGATCGGAGCGCTCCCGCGCCCGGTCGCGCTCCGCCGCCCCGGAAGGCTCCGAGCGAGCACGGGATCCGGCGCGGGCCCCCGGGTCGACCTCCGGCTCGGCCGGCCACAGCGGCTCCGCCACCTCCCGGGGATGCGGCGGCCGCACCCGGCGGGACGCGCCACCCGACCCGTCCGGTCCGGCGTACGTCGAGATGTCAGGGCCGGCCGAGACCTCCCTGCGCGGCGGCCGCGCCCCGGGCCACACGGGGTCCGGCGCGGCGTCTGTCCGAGGCGTCTGCTCCATGGCGGTGCTCAACCTACCGGCGGATCACCGATGCGGGCGACGCCCTAGTAACGACGACGGCCGCTGTCCCCAGCAGGCCTACCGCAGGCCGGCGCTGGCGATCGCGGCCACGAGAAGCGCGGCCACGGTCCGGGACATGACGGCCCCGGCGGCCTCGGGGTCGAGCTTCAGTTCGTCGCGCATCATCGACCATGCCGCGAACGTGCTCGCCACCGTCAACGAGTTGAGCAGCTCGGCACGGCCGTCGCCGGCGATCTCCAGTTCCTCGGCGAAGAGGGTCTCGATCTCGCTGCGCACCCGGGCGATGTTGCGCCGGCGGGCGGCCCGCAGTTCCTTGGAGAACGGCTGCCGTACCGCTGAGGCGCGGGCCGAGGGCGCCAGCATCTCCAGCATGCGCACCCGCTGCGCGCAGAACTCCTCGACCCGCCTGGTCAGCGGCAGATCCGGCGGAACCGGCCGGTAGATGGCGTTCTGCCGCTCGGTGACCCGTTCGCTGGTGGCGGCGAAGAGGGTCTCCATGTCCTTGAAGTTGGTCCACAGGGTGCGCAGGGAGACACCGGCACGCTCGGCGATGCGTTCCCCGGTGGGCTTGAGGTTGCCCTCGTCGATCAACGCCAGGTGGGCGTCGACGATCGCGCGGCGGGTCCGCTCCGCGCGTGCCGCGCGACCGTCGATCCGGCCGGGCGGTGCCTGGGTGTCGGCCATCGTCGGGCCCCTCGGATGCTCGTCGGAACAATCTGCACTGTGAGTGTAGACGGCGGGCTGGCGCCCCGAAGGGCGACAGCTTTACCAGCGAGTACGTTCTCCGATCTCAGGCGTACCGCTTCAGTTCACGACGCGCGAGAGACCGCTTGTGCACCTCGTCCGGCCCGTCCGCGAGGCGCAGCGACCGGGCCTTGGCCCAGAGTTCGGCGAGCGGGGTGTCCTGGCTGACGCCGGCGGCCCCGTGCGCCTGGATGGCCTTGTCGATGATCCACTGCACCGTCTCCGGGGTGGCAATCTTGATGGCCTGGATCTCGGTGTGCGCGCCCCGGTTGCCCACGGTGTCCATCAGCCAGGCCGTCTTGAGAACCAGCAACCGCAGCTGCTCGATGCGCACCCGCGACTCGGCGATCCACTCCTGCACGACGCCCTGCTCCGCGAGCGGCTTCCCGAACGGCGTGCGCACCAACGAGCGCCGGCACATCAGCTCGACCGCGCGTTCGGCCATCCCGATGAGGCGCATGCAGTGGTGGATCCGGCCGGGGCCGAGCCGCGCCTGCGAGATGGCGAAGCCCGAACCGGGAGTGGAGATGAGGTTCTCGGCCGGCACCCGGCAGTTCTCGAACAGGATCTCGGCGTGCCCACCGTGGTCCGCGTCGTCGTAGCCGAACACGTGCATCCCGCGTTTGATCGTCATGCCGGGCGTGTCCCTGGGCACCAGGATCTGGCTCTGCTGCTGATGGCGGGGGCCGTCCGGATCGGTCTTGCCCATGACGATGAAGATCTTGCAGTTCGGGTTCATGGCGCCGGAGATGTACCACTTGCGGCCGTTGATGACGTAGTCGTCGCCGTCGCGGGTGATCAGCGTGCCGATGTTCGTGGCGTCCGAGGAGGCGACGTCCGGCTCGGTCATCGCGAAGGCCGAGCGGATCCGCCCCTCCAGCAGCGGTTCGAGCCACTCCTTGCGCTGTGCCTCGGTGCCGAACTCGGCCAGCACCTCCATGTTGCCGGTGTCCGGCGCTGCGCAGTTGGTGGCGGCCGGCCCGAGGTTGGGGCTGCGGCCCATGATCTCGGCGAGCGGCGCGTACTGCAGGTTGGTCAGGCCGGCCCCGTGCTCGCCGGGCAGGAACAGGTTCCACAGCCCACGCCGCCGGGCCTCGGCCTTGAGCTCCTCCACCACCGGCGGGACGGACCAACGATCAGCCGCGGACAGCAGCTGCGCGTGGAAGACCGGCTCGGCGGGATAGACGTGCGACTCCATGAACTCGAGCAGCCGGTCCCGGAACGACGACGTAACGGCGTCGTAGGCGAAGTCCATCAGTTCTCCTCCAGCGTGCGGTGTCCCTCGTCGACGAGCGGCCCCACGCGCTCACCGATGTGCTCGAAGCCGGCCCCGACGGTGAGGCCGTTGCTGTACCGGTAGTGGATCCCCTCCAGGATCACCGCCAGCTTGAACGTGGCGAACGCGACGTACCAGTTGAGGTCCGACAGGTCGCGGCCGGAGCGGTCGGCGTAGCGGGCCGCGATCTCCTTGAGGTCCGGATGGCCGGGCAGCGCCAACGGCGGCACCGGGTCGCCGTCGCCGGAGGGCATCTCGCGCCGGCTGTACACCAGCAGCAGCGCCACGTCGGCCAGCGGGTCGCCGAGCGTGGACATCTCCCAGTCCAGCACGGCCTTCACCCGGGTCCCGTCGGCGATCACGTTGTCCAGGCGGTAGTCGCCGTGCACCACGGTCCCGGCCGCCGACTCGGGGATCGCCGCGGCCAGCCGGTCGTGCAGTTCGTCGATGCCGGGCACGTCGCGGCTGCGGGAGCCGTCGAGCTGCTTCTTCCAGCGGCGCACCTGGCGTTCGTTGTATCCGGCGGGCCGCCCGAAGTCGCCGAGGCCGACCGCGGCCGGGTCGATCGCGTGCAGGTCGGCGAGCGTGTCGACCAGATTCTCCACGAGGGAACGGGTCCCGTCGGCGCCGATCGACGCGAAGTCGGCAGGCCCCCGGTACACCGTTCCGTCGACGTGCTCCATGACGTAGAACTGCGCGCCGATCACCGAGTCGTCGGTGCACAGGCTGATCATCGCGGGAACGGGGAAACCCGCCGGCCCCAGCGCCGCCATCACCTTGTGCTCGCGCGCCATGTCGTGCGCGGTGGCTAGCACGTGGCCGAGCGGCGGCCGGCGCACGACCCAGGTGCCCACGCCGTCCGTGACGGTGTACGTGAGGTTCGACCGCCCACCGGCGATCACCGATCCGGAGAGCGGCCCCCGCACGAGCCCGGGCACAAAGGCGTCGAGGTAGGCGCGCAACTGCGAGAGGTCGAGTCCAGGCAGAGACATCCTCATAGTGTGGCCGGTCCCGATTCGACCTTCTGCTGGAGCCGGTTCATGCCGGTGAGCCAGCGGTCGGGATCGGTGGCGCGGCGCCGGTAGTACTCGGCGACCTCGGGGTGCGGCAGGATCAGGAACCGGTCGTCGCGCATCGCCTCGATGACGCACCCGGCGACCTCCTCGGGCGCGAGCGCGTTGTCGTTCAGCAGGGCGCTCGGGCTGTCCGGCGCGGCGGCCGCCAGCATCGGGGTCCGCACGCCCTGCGGGCACAGCGCCTGCACGGTGATGCCGCGGTGCTCGTAGCTCGCGCGCAGCCATTCGGCGAAGCTGAGCGCGGCGTGCTTGGTGACCGCGTACGGCGCCTTGCCCAGCAGGGTCAGCAGGCCGGCGGCGGAGACCGTGGCGACGAAGCGCCCCTGGCCGTCCGCCAGCCACCGGGGCAGCAGCGCGCGGGCCGCGTAGACGTGCGCCATGACGTTGACCTGCCACGCCTGCTCCCACACGGCGTCGGGTGCGGCGGCGTCGCCGCGCGGTGCGATGCCGGCGTTCGCGCAGAAGATGTCCAGCCCGCCGTGTCGCTCCCAGGCGTGCTCGACGAGCGCGTTCACCAGTTCCACCTGGGAAACGTCTCCGGGGAAGGCCGTGCCTCCCGTCTCGACCGCGACCGACCGCGCGGCGTCGGGGTCCAGGTCGTTGACGACGACGGTGGCGCCCTCGGCGGCGTAGCGCCGGGCGAGCGCGGCGCCGATGCCGGAGCCGCCGCCGGTGACGACGACGACGGCATCGCGCAGTTCGAGCCCGAGGGGCGACATCATCTTGTTACCTCCCGAGCAGCAGGCCGCCGTCGAGCACGACGGTCTGACCGGTGATCCAGCCCGCCTCCGGGGAGGCGAGGTAGGTGACGGCGCCGGCCACGTCCTCCGGGACGCCCAGGCGCCCCAACGGGTACCGCGCGGCGACCTCGTCCTCGCGGCCCTCGTAGAGGGCCCCGGCGAAGCGCGTCTTGACCACCGAGGGGGCCACCCCGTTGACTCGGATGTCCGGGGCCAGTTCCGCTGCGAGGGACGCCGTCAGGTGGATCAGCGCCGCCTTGCTGACTCCGTAGAACGCGATGTCGCGGGCCGGCCGCAGCCCGGATGTGGAGGCGACGTTGACGATGTTCGCGCCCGCGGGGGCGCCCTTGGCGAACGCCGCCTGGGTCCAGCCGAGCGCACCGATGACGTTCACTTCCATGATCTTGCGGGCGGCCCCGAGGTCGAGGCCGAGCAGCGGCCCGTACACCGGGTTGGTGCCGGTGTTGTTGACGAGCACGTCGATCGGCCCGAACGCGTCGTTGACCCGCGCCACCGCGAGAGCGCGGTGGTCGGGATCGTCGGTCCGCCCCGCCACGCCGAGCGCGACGGTGGGCCCGCCGAGCGAGGCGACCGCCTCGGCGAGCGCCTCGGGCTTGCGGGCGGTGATCGCGACGCGGGCGCCCTCGGCGACGAAGCGCTGCGCGATCGCGAACCCGATACCGCGGCTGGCGCCGGTGACGAGTGCGACGCGACCCGCGAGCCGTCCTGGGGTGTCTGTCATGGCGGAGGCCTCCCGGACACAATATGCATTTGCAGTGCGAATACTAGGCGAGGCCTTCCGGAAGCGGCAAGAACCACAGGCGCCCACGTTGACAACGGTTGTCAGAAATGAGCACTCTGAGTGCAGAAAATCGGAGAGAAAGGACCCCCGCCGTGGCTGAAGCGGTCATCGTCGCCGCCGCGCGTTCCCCCATCGGACGCGCGAACAAGGGCTCGCTCAAGGACGTCCGCCCCGACGACCTGGCGGCCGACATCGTGCGCGCCGCGCTCGACCAGGTGCCGCAGCTCGATCCCCGGGAACTCGGCGACCTCATGATGGGCTGCGGCCAACCCGCGGGCGAACAGGGCTTCAACATCGGCCGCGTCGTCGCCACCCTGCTCGGGATGGACCACCTGCCGGGCACCACCGTCAACCGGTACTGCTCCTCGTCGCTGCAGACCACCCGCATGGCGTTCCACGCGATCAAGGCCGGCGAGGGGCACGCGTTCGTCTCGGCGGGCGTCGAGTGCGTCTCCCGCTACGGCAACGGCAGGGCCGACGACGCACCCGCCGTGAACCCCCGCTTCGCCGACGCCCTGGGCCGCACCGCCACGCGTGCCGGGGCCGGCGCCGACACCTGGCACGACCCGCGCGAGGACGGCACGCTGCCCGACATCTACATCGCGATGGGCCAGACCGCCGAGAACGTCGCCCAGCTGCGCGGGATCAGCCGGCAGCGGCAGGACGAGTTCGGCGTCCGCTCGCAGAACCTCGCCGAGAAGGCCATCGCGAACGGGTTCTGGGAACGCGAGATCACGCCCGTCACGCTGCCCGACGGCACGGTGGTCTCCCGGGACGACGGCCCCCGCCCCTCGGTGACGTTGGAGGGCGTCAGCGGGCTCAAGCCGGTGTTCCGTCCCGACGGCACCGTCACGGCCGGCAACGCGTGCCCGCTCAACGACGGCGCCGCCGCGGTCGTCGTCATGTCCGACACCCGCGCCAGGGAACTCGGCATCACGCCGCTCGCCCGCATCGTCTCGACCGGCGTCTCCGGGCTCTCCCCCGAGATCATGGGCCTCGGCCCCGTCGGCGCCGTGCGGCAGGCCCTCGCCCACGCGAACATGTCGATCGGCGACATCGACCTCGTCGAGATCAACGAGGCGTTCGCGGTGCAGGTCATCGGCAGCGCCGACGAGTTGGGCATCGACTACGACCGGCTGAACGTCAACGGCGGCGCGATCGCCGTCGGGCACCCGTTCGGGATGACCGGTGCGCGCATCACCGCCACCCTGCTCAATTCCCTGCGGTGGCACGACAAGCAGTTCGGGCTTGAGACCATGTGCGTCGGTGGTGGTCAGGGCATGGCCATGATCGTCGAGCGGTTGAGCTGAGGAGCGCGCGAGTGAAGGTCTTCGAATCCCCCGAGGAGCTGACGGCGGCGGTCGGCGAACACCTGGGCTACAGCGACTGGCACGTCGTCACGCAGGAGCAGGTGCAGCTGTTCGCCGACGCCACGGGTGACCACCAGTGGATCCACCTCGACGCCGAACGCGCCGCGCAGGGGCCGTTCGGCACGACGATCGCGCACGGGTACCTGACCCTGTCGTTGCTGCCGATGCTGGCCGCCGAGGTGTACCGGGTCAAGAACGTCAAGATGGGCGTCAACTACGGGCTCAACCGGGTGCGCTTCCCGTCGCCGGTGCCGACCGGCAGCAGGGTGCGCGTCGGCATCACGCTCGCCAGTGTGGAGCCGGTCTCCGGCGGCTACCAGCTCATCGGCGAGGCGGTCATCGAACGCGAGGGCGGCGACAAGCCGTGCTGCGTCGCGCAGACGGTGTCCCGCGTCTACCTCTGACGCCGCGCACGAAACGGGGCCGCCACGACGCTGTGGCGGCCCCGTCGGTGCGTGGGGTGGGAATCAGGCGGTGCCGATACCGTTCGCCGGCGGCGCCGGAACGGCCTCGGTGTACTCCTTGACCTCGCCCTTGCCGTCGTCGGTGGTGAACGGGTTGCCGAAGTAGTCCTGCTTGTCGACGGTGTCGTTCACCTTCGACAGGCGCATGCCGCCGTAGCCGGAGTGGTCGCTCTTGCTGTAGCGCAGCGGCACGTTGCCCGGGCCCTTGAAGCCGCCCTTCTCGACCGCGGCGACGACGGACTCACGGGTCAGGTTCTTGCCGGCCCGCTGTAGCGCCTGCACGGTCAGGTAGCCGACCGCCATGCCGTAGACGATGTTGCCGTCGAACTGCACGCCCGCGTTGTACTTGTCGTTGATGTCCTTGAACAGCTTGATCCACGGGTCCGTGGCGTCGTACACCGACGGCAGGTAGTTGTCGCTCACCATGCCCTTGAGCAGCGGCTTCGCCGCGCCGAGCGTGGTGCCGACGGTCAGCAGGTCGGCGCCGACCTGGGAGATCACCCACTGCGGCTTGAACGTGCCGCCGGGCAGCTTGGCCGCGGTGCCGATCAGCAGGGCGGTGAAGCCCGGCACCGTCGCGCCGTACACGACCTGGCAGCCGGCCTTCGCCAGTTCGGCGACCTGCGGGGCCACGTTCGTGTTGGTGGTGACGTAGTTCTGCTTCGCGACGATCTTGTCAGCGCCGAGAACCGTCTCCAGGCCGGCGAGGCTGTCCTGGCCGAAGTCGTCGTTCTGGCCGAAGAAGCAGACCTTCTGGTCCGGCCAGGTCTTCTTGATGTAGGTGCCGAGGATCTTCCCCTCGACGGTGTAGTCGGTGTTGAAGCCGAAGGTGTGCGGGAACTTCTCCGGCTGGTTCCAGCTGCGGCTGCCGGAGGCGACGAAGAGGTCCGGCACCTTGTTGCTCTTCAGGAACTCCAGCACACCCGTGTGGGTCGGGGTGCCGAGGCCGTTGAGGATCGCGAAGACCTTGTCCTGCAGGACGAGTTCGCGCACGACGGTGTTGGTCGTGGCGGGGTTGTACGTGTCGTCCTTGATCTTGTAAGTGATCTTCCGGCCGTGAACGCCGCCCTGGGCGTTGACGTAGTCGAAGTACGCCTTGGTGGCCGGCGCGATCTTCGAGTAGCCGGCGGAGGCCGGGCCCGTCAGCGGCATGTGCGTGCCGAACAGGATCTCGGTGTCCGTGACGCCGGTGGTGTCTCCCGACTTGCTGCCGCTGTCCCCGGTGCCGCCGCACGCGCTGGACGCGGCGGCGACGACGAGGGTGGCAGCGATCGCGAGACCGCGTCGTGCGATGCGATGCATTGGCACGGCCCTTTCCTTCGGTTGGGTGGGGTTCTTGCAGAGGGGTGGTGTGGGTACTGCGTTCTAACTGCCGGCCGAACGCCGCCGGGCGCTCAGCCTTCCGGAAAGGCGGCGTACGAGGCCCTGTATGCCGCCCGGAGCCACGATCATCACGATGATCAGGAAGAGGCCGAAGATGGCCAGTGCGAGGTTGCCGTCGAGCTTCTGCGCCAGGTCCGGCGAGAGTTCGAGGCTGTCGGTGATGCGGGTGCTGAGATCCGGCAGCGCCACCAGGAGCAGCGCGCCCCAGACCGCTCCGGCGAGGCTGCCGAGCCCGCCGATCACGATGGCCATCAGCAGGTAGAGCGAGAGCGTCAGCGAGTACGCGCCCGGTGCCGCCTGCTGGGTGATGGCGGCCATCAGCGCGCCGCCGAGGCCGGCGCAGCCGGCGCTGACCACGAACGCGAGCACCTGCGTGCGGGCGATGTTGATGCCGGAGAGCTTCGCGGCCACCTCGTCGTTGGCGACCGCGCGGAACTGCCGGCCGAAGCGGCTGGAGATGAGGTTCGCCAGCAGGAACATCACCAGCACCGCGCAGCCGATGCCGAGGTACGCCTGCCATTCCTCGTTCGACAGAAGGGCCGGGACCGCGCCGGGAGAGGGAGTCACGAAGCTGAGGCCCTGGTCCCCTTTGAAGATCCCGTCGAACGTCGTCGTGATGGCCGGCACGACGATCGCGATGACGGTGGTGACACCGGCCAGGTACGGCCCGCGCAGCCGGGCGGCCGCGGCGCCGATCACCGCACCGACGACGAGCGCCGCGAGCACGCCCACCAGCAGCGCGACGAACACCGCCCAGACCGCCTCGATGCCCCGGTCCGCGAGCGCCCGGATGGTGAGGGCGGCACCGTAGGCACCGGTCGCCATGAGCGCGCCGTGCCCCAGGGAGAGCTGCCCGTTGATCCCGGTGAGGAACGTCAGCCCGGCCGTCGCGCACAGGTACGCGCACACCATCGCCAACTGGTAGTTGAGGAACGTGTTCCCGGTGCCGGCCAGCGCCGAGGTGAGCACGATCAGCACGACGATCGCGACCAGCGCGTAGACGGCGTGGCGCACCAGCGTGCGGCCGAACGCCCCACCCCGCACGGTCGACGCGCGGGCGAGGGTGGTGGCGCCCTGCGTGCGGGTGTTCTCGACTTCTTCGGTGGCTGTCATACGTGCCTCGCCGCGGTCGTGGAGAAGAGGCCGCCGGGCCGCACCAGCAGCACGACGAGGAGGAGGACGAGAATCGCCACGGGCGTGATGTCGCTGGCGATGTAACCCGTGGAGTAGGTCAGCACCAGCCCGACGAAGATCCCGCCGATGACCGCGCCGACCGGACTGTCCAGCCCGCCCACGACCGCCGCGGTGAACGCCGACACGAACACCAGGTCCATCGCGTGCGGGTGCAGCCCCAGCTCGGTCGGGATGACGAGCATGCCGCCCACGGCACCGACCGCGGCGGCCAGCGCCCAGCCGAGGGTCAGCATCCCGGCGACGTTGACACCGAGCAGCCGCGACACCTCCGGCGCGAACGCCGACGCCCGCATCCGCAGGCCGACCGGCGTGCGGGTGAACAGCAGCGCCAGCAGCACGACGATCAGCAGCACCGTGCCGAGCACGAACAGGTCGTACGGCGACAGCAGCCCGGTGCCGCCCACCATCAGCGGCCGCTGGTCGAACGGCCCCTCGAACGGCAGGAACTGGTTGCCGTAGATCATGCCGACGATCGCCGTGATGACGAGCACCACGCCGAGCGCCACGATGACGTTGTTGAGCGGGGCCGAGTGGTCCACGAAGCGCATGACGCCGCGTTCGACCAGTGCGCCCAGCACCAGCCCGCCCACGAGCGCCGCGACGAACCCGAGCCAGTAGCTGTCGGTGGCCTTGGTGACGCTGTACGCGGCGTACGCCGTCGCGACGGCCATCGCGCCCTGCGCGAAGTTGACGATGCGGGCCGCCCGCCAGATGAGCACCAGCGCCAGGGCGAACGCGGAGTACACCGCGCCCCTGGAAAGGCCGATGAAGGTAAGGGACAGGAGCTTGTCCACCTGCTGGTTCCTCCCGAGAGGGTCGACGGTGCGGTCAGAACCCGAGGTACGCGTGGCGCAGTTCGTCGTCGCCGCGCAGCTGCTCCGCGGAGGTCGACACCACCACCCGTCCCAGGGACATGACCACGCCCTCGTCGGCGACGGACAGGGCGCTGCGGACGTTCTGCTCGACGAGCAGGACGGTGAGGCCGGTGTCGTCCCGCAACTGGCGCAGCAGAGCCATGATCTGTGCGGTGACGCGGGGCGCGAGACCCAGCGACGGCTCGTCGAGCAGGAGCACCTTGGGGCGGGCCACCAGCGCGCGGCCGAGCGCCAGCATCTGACGTTCGCCGCCGGAGAGCTGGTGTCCCGCGCTGGAACGCCTGCGCTGCAACGGTTCGAAGAGTTGATAGACCTCGTCGAGGGCGCGCCTGGCGTCGGCGCGGTCCTTGCGCCACAGCCCGCCGAGGCGCAGGTTCTCGTCGACGGTCAGCTCGGTGACGACGCCGCGCCCCTCCGGAACGTGCGCCAGGCCGAGCCGGATCAGGTGCTCGACCTTCACCTCCCTGAGGTCCTGCCCGTCGAAGACGACCTGACCGGCCGTCGGCTTGAGCAGCCCGGAGAGCGTGCGCAGCAAGGTGGTCTTGCCCGCGCCGTTGGCGCCGAGGACGGCGCAGATGGTGCCGGTCGGCACGCTGATGCTGACGTCCTGCAGCACCGGTGCCGCACCGTATCCGGCCGTGACGCCGTTGATCTCAAGGATCGCGCTCATGCCGCCGCTTCCTCGACGTCGGCGCCGAGGTAGGCCTCCAGCACCTTCGGGTTCGCCTTCACCTCGGCCGGCGTGCCGTGCGCGATGAGGCGGCCGAAGTCGAGCACGTTGATCTCGTCGCAGACCGACATGACGAGGTCCATGTGGTGCTCCACGAGCATCACCGCGCAGTTGAGGCCGCCGCGCGCGGGCAGCCCGCGGATGAGCGCGCCCAGCTCCTGGATGTCGTCGTGGCCCAGGCCGCCGGCCGGCTCGTCGAGCAGCATGAGCCGGGGCCGGGCGGCCAGGGCACGGGCGACGGCGATCCGCTTGCGCACGGCGTACGGCAGCGTCTGCGGATAGGCGCGGGCGTACGCGGCGACGCCCAGCTCCGCCAGCAGCTCCATGGCGAACTCGCGCAGCCGCCGCTCCTCCCGGTCGCTGCCGGGTAACGCCAGCAGTCCCGCGAAGAAGCCGGTCCGCGCCTCGTTGGTGGCGCCGGCCATCACGTTCTCCACCACGGTCAGGTGGTCGAAGAGGCCGACGCCCTGGAGGGTGCGGGCGATGCCGTCGGCGTTGAGCCGGTGGGGTCGCGGCTGGAACGGGCGCCCGTCGACGGTCATCGAACCCGTCGACGGTTTGACGAAGCCACATACGACGTTGAACAACGTCGTCTTTCCCGCGCCGTTGGGGCCGATGACGCCGACCACCCGTCCGGGCCGGACCTGCAGCGAAACGCCTTCGAGCGCCACGAGTCCGCCGAAGCGCACCCCGATGTCGCGTAAGGACAGTCCACCGTCCGCGGCGCTGGGGTCGCCGGTTGGCGGGCTCATACTCACCTCCGAATTTCATCACCGCGGCAGGGAAGTCGTGCGAGAACTGCAGCTAAAGGCGGGTGCGGCAGAGGTTTCTACACCGCCAGTGTACGTTTCTCGATCGCGCCGTCAATGCCCCCGTTACGAGGCCGTGACCTGCCGATCTCATTGCCGACATATGGCCGTGAGAGAGAGATTTCTAGCTGCTCGGGAGGTTGACGAGAGACCCGATCGCCGCCCTGTGCCGCGCCGCCACCCCGAACGCGACCGACGCGCTCTTGGCCCGCTTGAGGTACAGGTGTGCCGGGTGTTCCCACGTGAAGCCGATGCCGCCGTGCAGCTGCACGCACTCCTCCGCCGCCGTGACGGCGAGCGGCCCGCAGTACGCCTGCGCCAGCGCGGCCGCCACCTCTGCGTCGTCGCCGTCGTCGGCGATCACGGCGGCCGCGTACCGCGCCACGGCCCGCGCCTCGGTCACACCCATCCAGAGGTCGGCGAGGCGGTGCTTCAACGCCTGGAACGAGCCGACCGGCCGGCCGAACTGGTACCGCGTCCTCAGATAGTCCACAGTGGTCGAAAGGCACCACTCGGCGATACCGAGCTGCTCCGAGGCGAGCAGTGCGGCACCGGCCACGAGTGCGCCGCGAACGGCCGCCGCCGCCCGTTCCCCCGAAGCGATCTCCCGCCCGACGGCGCCGGCGAACGTGACATCCGCGAGCTGCCGCGTGGCATCGAGCGAGACCAACGGCGTGCGGGTGGCGTCGGCGGCCTCGACGGCGAAGAGCCGCCCGGACGCGGGCACCAGCAACACATCCGCGATCAGCGCGTCGGCAACGCCTTTGACGGTCCCGCTCAGCGAGTCCCCCTCGGCGGCCACGCCGTTGCCCGCGAAAGCGGACCCGGCCGGGTCTGCCGTGAACGCCTGCGGTGCGAGCGCGAAGGGCACCGCCAGTGCCGCCGACCGCTCACCGCTCGCCAGCTCCGCCAACAGGTCCGTCTCGCCCGCGCGCAGCAGGGCCTGCGTGGCCACCACGGCGGAGCCCAGATAGGGCACGGGCGCGACGGCGCGGCCCAGCTCTTCCAGAACCACGGCCGCCCGCCGGAATCCGGCGCCGGCGCCGCCCGCCGATTCTGGGATCGCCAGCCCCGCGAGGCCCATGTCGGCGGCGATCACCCGCCACAGCGAGGCGTCGTACGACTCGCCGGCGTCGATCCGCGCGAGCACCTTGTCCCACGGGGCCCGCGTCGCGAGCATGTCGCGCACGCTCGCCCGCAGGTCGTCGTCCACCTCGTCGTACAGCAGATCCGGAATCGCGTTCGAGGTGGTCACTTCGGCAGGTCCTTCCACGGGATGTCCTTGTCGGAACGCGGCTCCGCCGGCAGGCCCAGCACCCGTTCGGCGATGATGTTGCGCAGGATCTCCGAGGTGCCGCCCTCGATGGAGTTGCCCTTGGCGCGCAGGTAGCGGTAGCTCGGCGTGCGGTCGGTGAAGTCCACGGCCTCCGGCCGCTTCATCTCCCACGTGTCGTGCAGCAGCCCCTCGCCGGCGAGCAGTTCCAGCTCGAACCCGGTCATCTGCTGGTTGAGCGTGGCGAACGACAGCTTCACCGCGGAACCCTCGGGGCCGACCTCGCCGACGGCCAACTGCTGGCGGATCCGCGCGGCGGACAGGCGTGCGGCCTCGGCGCGCACCCAGTACTTGAGGAGTTCGTCGTGCAGCGCCGGCACGCGCAGCTCCGGCCGCTCCCGCCACTCCTGCGTGAGAACCCCGATCATCCCGCCCTCGCGCGGGACCGCCCCGCCGCCGATGGCGACGCGTTCGTTCATGAGGGTGCTCATGGCGACCCGCCACCCGTTGCCCACGGCGTCCAGCCGCAGGTCGTCGGAGAGCCGGACCCCGGTCAGGAACACCTCGTTGAACTCCGCCTCGCCGGTGGCCTGGCGCAGCGGCCGCACCTCGACGCCGGGCGCGGTCATGTCGCAGACGAAGTAGGTGATCCCCTGATGCTTGGGCACCGTGGGATCGGTGCGGGCGATGAGGATCGCCCAGCGGGCGATGTGCGCCAGCGACGTCCACACCTTCTGCCCGTCGATCACCCAGTCGTCGCCGTCGCGCACGGCCCTGGTGCGCAACGTCGCCAGGTCGGAACCGGCGCCCGGCTCGCTGAAGAGCTGGCACCACACCTCCTCGCCGGTCCACAGTGGACGGAGGAAGCGCCGCTTCTGCGCATCCGTGCCGTGGCGCAGGATCGTCGGTGCGGCCATGCCCAGGCCGATGCCGTTGCGGCGCGCGTTGTTGTCGGGCGCGCCCGCCGCGACGAACTCCGCGTCGACCACCGGTTGCAGCGCCCGCGGGGCGCCGAGCCCGCCGTGCCCGACGGGGTAGTGGATCCAGGCGAGCCCCGCGTCGTACCGCGCCCGCAGGAACTCCAGTCTGTCGCCGCGCGGGTCGTGGTCGGCGAGGAAGCCCGCCACCAGCTTGCGCAACGACTCGGCCGTGACCGGCTCTGCCATACCGCCCTCCAGTTCTTGCACCTTGAGTGCAATATAGGGGCGGCGCGCACTCCTAGTCCAGCAGCCGGAGCATCTCCGGGAGATCGAAGAAACGCGCGGTCTCCACCGCCGTGGGGCCACCGGCGTGCGGGTCGGCGCCGGCGGAAAGAAGCAGGCGGACCGTGTCGGCGTTGCGCCGGAAGACGGCCGCCGCCAACGCCGTCTGCCCGCGATCGTTGACCCGATCCGGCTCGGCGCCGTGCGACAACAACACCCGCACCGTGTCCGGGTGGTTGTGGTAGGCCGCCAGGATCAGCAGCGTGTCGCCCTTGTCGTTGGTCATGTTCGCCGGCAGGCCGGCCGCGACCTGGGCGCCCAACTCCTCGGCCTGCCCGTGCCGGGCCAGGTCGAACATGCGGTGGGCGAATGCGAGCGTCTCGGCGTCGAGTTCCGGCATCGTCCCACGCTAACCCGCGGCGAGTTCGCGCTCCAGCGGAGTGCGGAAGCGGGGCGTGATGCGGATCGGCCCCAGCCACTCCCCCAGCGCGTTCGCGGCCGCATCGATCGCCGCCGACGCCTCGCCGCCGACGTCCTCCAGCAGCCGCACCGCCACCGTGCCGTCCGCGCGCTGCCCCCAGCCGCCGACGACCCGGCCGTGCGCCCAGACCGTCGGGCCGGCGTTGCCGGTGCGGTCGAAGAGCGCGGGCCCGTGCGCCCCGAGGTACCAGTCACGTTCCACCCAGCCCATCACCGTCGGGTCGAGCGCCGGCAGCAGCGCCACCCACGGCGCCGGTTCGGGCGTCGGGTCCAGGTCGTCGGCGAGCGCCACCCCGGCCGTCCCGTCGAGGTCCACGGCCACCGCGTCCGCCCCGGCCAGGGCCGCCCGGGTGTGCGTCAGCGTCCATCCCGTCCACCACTTCAGATCCGCGACGCTCGCGGGACCGTAGGCCTGTAGCCACAGTCGCGCCAGTCGCACCCGGGCCTCTTCCGGGGGAACGGCTTCACGCCCGGCCGGCAGCCAGTTCCCGGCCGGCGACCACTCGTACTGACTGGAGATCCAGGTCCCACGCGGCCGGCCGCGCACGATCATCCCCCGCGCGGCCAACACGGAGAGCACCCGCGTCGTGATGTTCTGCGGCGTCTCGTAGCTCTTCTCGGGATTGGCCGGCAGTTGCAGGCGCAGCCGCGGCTCGTCGGTCGACAGCTGCGCGGCCGTCGCGCTGCCCCGCTTCTCGAGCGCGTCAAGGGTGCAGCGCTCCACGTCCGCCAGCCACGCCTCGTCGCCCAGCCCGGCCTTCGCCAGGTGCTGGAGCAGCCGGCGGCGTTCGGTGACGGCGATCGTGTCCGTGCAGGCGGCCTGCACCACCGGAGCCGTCCCCACCGGCACCACGAACATCGTGCGCCGCATCCCCAGCATCCGGATCAGCGTGCGCCGCTCGTACAGCGCGTCGGCGACCCCGTCGGCGTGCGGGGCGGCCAGGCGGGCGGCCACCGACAGGTACACCGTCGCCGGGTCGGTCGCGTGCAGGGCCACCAGATCCTCCGCCACGCCCACCGGGTCGGTGCCGACCGTGGCGAGGCGGTGCCGGTGCGCCAACCGCGCCCGGCGCTCGGCGACGGTGAACCTCATGCCGTCGTCTCCTCCGGTGCCCCCTGCGGCGGCGCCTCCGGTGCGGGCTCCTCCGCCGGCGGCCGCTTCCCCGGCACGGCGGCGAGCACGTTGCCGAACCCCAGCACGGCCAGCAGCACCACCACGAGCCAGAACCCGTACCGGAACTCCAACGCGTCGAAGATCTGATCCTTGGACACCCGCCCGGTGAACGACGGGTCCACCTTCTCCGTCAGCTGCGGCGCCAGCGCCTCGGCGACCCTGTTCTCGGTGCGCAGCACGGCCGCCAGAAGCCCGATCCCGCTCAGGAACGCCGCCGCCGCGGCCGTCCAGGAGCGCCACCGCGCCCACGGCAGGAACGCCGCCGCGAGGCCCACGAGCAGCAGCACCGCCGCCACCACCGCGAACGGCTCCGCCCCGAACGTCAGCTCCCGCGCCCCGAACTCCTCGTCGTCCGTGGTGCCGGTGGCGGTGCCGTCGGAGTCCACCCCGCCCTCGGTCTGCGCCACGCTGACGTCGGCCGGTCCGCCGAACACCAGGTCGCTACCCGTGTACGTGACCTCGAGAGCGATCCGCTCGCTGCGGTCGCCGCCCTCGCAGGCGAGCGTCAGGAACGGCAGAAAAAGCATCAGTCCCACCAGCACGAAGCCGGTGGGACTGAACAGTCGTCGGATGTAGGGCCGCATCGGCCCATTCTGCGCCTCATGCCGCCTTCGGGAGGCTCACGACCCCCTCCGTCGCGAACGCCGACCGCACGGCGTCGAGGCACCAGCACATGCGCCGGACCGCGATGTCCGGGTGCTCGCCGAACTCGACGGCGACGCGGGTGATGCACTCGTCGGCGCCCAACTTCCGGAGGGATCCCTCGACGGCGTCGCGGACCTGCTCCGGCTCGGGCCGCTGAGACGCCTGCAGGCAGGACACGAACAGCGCCTCCGCGCGAATCGCATCGATGGTGGTGGTCACGGCTACCTCCTGACCGCTCGTAGCGGCACCCCCATGAAGTGGTGCCTGTGTGTCTTCAACTGTGGCGCGCGACACGATGAACAACATCGCCCCGACAGGTACGTGACACGAACTGTTGAGTCACATTCGGGGCAGCGCGCATACCCGAAGACACGAGCGGCGACGGCCGACGGTTCAGCCGTTCACAGCCGGAAAGCGGCCACCAACTGGGTGAGGCGGGTGGATGCGCCGCTGAGATAGTCGGCCGCCTGCCGGGTCTCGTCCGTGGCCGCGCCGGCCGCCGTCGCGGCGGTGCGCACCCGGTCGATCGCGGCGGCGATCTCGGCCGAACTGGCGTTCACGGCACCGGTGCCGGCCGCGATGTCGGACGTCGTGCTGATCTGGCGCTCCACGGCGGCGGTCACCACGTCCTGGCTGCCGGCGATCGAGGTGATCACCTCGGCGATCTCGGCGACCGTGCGCACGGCCCGTTCGGTGTCGCCCTGGATGCCCTCGATCTGGCGGGTGATCTGCTCCGTGGCCGCCGCCGTGGCGTTCGACAGCTCCTTGACCTCGTTGGCCACGATCGCGAAGCCGCGCCCGGCCTCACCCGCGCGGGCCGCCTCGATGGTGGCGTTCAGGGCGAGGAGGTTGGTCTGCTCGGCGATGGCCGTGATCGTGCGCACCACCTCGCCGATCTGGTGGCTGGAGGCGCGCAGGCGGTCGACGTTCTCCGTCGCCTCCGCCGCACTGGTCACCGCGCCGGCCGCCGACCGGGCCGCGGACTGGCTGTGGTTGCTGATCTCGGTGATGGCGCCGCGCAGGCGGGCCGTCCGTTCGGCGATCTCGGCCATGTCCGTCGTGACGGCGTGCGCGGAGCCGGTCACCGTGTCGAGCTGGGTCGAGGTGTCCGTGATCGAACCGACCATCGCGCCGCTGGCGACGTTCAGCACGTCCGAGTAGCGGACGAGGTCGCCGGCGGCGTCGCGGATGCCGTTCACGGTGCCGCCGGTCTGCAGCATCAGCGCGTTGAACGAGTCGCTCATCCGGCCCAGTTCGTTGCCGCCCGGCAGGGCCAGCCGCTGGGTCAGGTCCCCCTGGGCGGCCGCGGCGAGCGCCACGTCGGCGGTGCGCAGCCCGTACACCACCGTGCGGGCACCGGAGAGGTTGAGGAGCAGGCCCAGCGGAACGGTCACCAGCGGCAGCCACAGCGCCAGGGCGCGCAGCGACTCCAGGCGTTCCCGCGCGGCAGAACCGGCGGGCAGCGCGGACACGGCGTCGCCCGCGACCGAACGGGCGTACCAGGCCAGCGTGAGCACCCCCACGAGGAAGAGCAGCACGGAGAGGGCCATCCGTGGCTTGGTGGGGATCTTTTCCAGAACCGTGAACAATGCGTCCTCCGCGAGTCGACGCGCCTATCGGCACCGATCGCGCCCACCTGAGCGGCGTGTCCCGGATCACCCCCGTCGCGGGCTGAACCTTTCACCGGTCCGCACCCGGTTGACCTGCACAAACGGCCCGGTAGCGGGTCGGGTCCGAGACGGTTTCGCGGGCCTCTCGTTACGCTCCGCCCGTGCAGCCGACATCGACGCGCCCCGCTACCCCCGCCCGTTCCGCCGTCGCGCAGGCCCCCGCCGCGCGGCCGAAGAAGCCACGCGGTCTCATGATCGCCGGCATCCTCGCCGGCGTGATCGCGGTCGCGCTCGCCGCGGCCGCCGTCTTCGCGTTCCTCAACCCGTCGTCCCCCGCCGACGGCACCAGCGCCGCCGGGCCGAAGGCGCCCGCGCCGTGTTCGCTGGTGGACCGGAACCTGGCGCTGAAGCTCGTGCCGGAGGGCACCCAGCGCGAGGACGGCAACCTCTGCTCCTACGAGGGCAAGGACCCGGCCGCCGGCCCGAAGCTGAGCCTGACCGTCAACGCCGTCCCGGACGAGAACGGCAAGCCCGGCACCGAGGTCGCCGCGCAGCACATCAGGGACACGTTCAAGGGCGTGGGCAAGCCGATCGACGGGCTCGGCGACGAGTCGGTCTCCTACGAACCGCCGGGCTCCCGCACGATCATCATCCTGTTCCGGGTGAACAACATGATCGTGTCGATCACCGGCTCCGGGAAGACCGGCACGCCCGAGGCCTCCGACCCGGTGCCGCCCACGAAGGACATCGCGATGGAGGTCGCCAACCGGCTGCGCAAGTAGCGGTAGCCGCGCGGTTTCCACCGGGGTGCACGCCGCCCCGTCGGGTGCCTGGCCACCGAGCCGCACCCGACGGGGAACCGCCCCGGGACCCGTTCCACCGAAAGGTGGACCTCGCCAGCGAACCGCGAGAGAACGGGTCACCCGATGCGTCGTGAGTTGCAGACCGCCCTCCAGATCCTGATCGGTGCCGGCGTCGCCGCCGGGGTCGGCACGGCGCTCCAGGGAACGGCGTTCGCCGCCGACGCCGCCAACGGCACCGCCCGGGCCTGGGTCAACGTGCGCAACGCCCCGCACGGCACCGCCCTCTCGGTGGGCTCGCTGAGCACCGGCCAGAAGGTGACCGTGCTGTGCCGGACCACCGGCACCACGGTGAACGGCCCCGGCGGCGCCACCGCCCTGTGGGACAAGCTCGGCGAGGGCCGCTACGTCTCGCACTCGTACGTGAACTCCGGCACCGCCGCCGTCGCCCGCTGCGACGCCCCCGCGCCGGCACCCGCGCCCACCGTCCGGCTCACGGCCACGGCGACCCCCACGCCCACGGTCACCGCCACGTCGGCACCGGCCGCCACGAACGCCACCGCGCGCGCCTGGGTCAACGTGCGCAGCGCACCCAGCGGAACGGCCGCCGCCGTCGGTTCCCTCAGCACGAACCAGCCGGTGACCGTCACCTGCCAGACGGCCGGAACCAAGGTCAACGGCCCGGGCGGGGTCAGCACCGACTGGGACAAGATCGGTGAGGGCCGCTGGGTGGCCCACTCCTACCTGAACGTCGCCGCCGGCCCGCTCCCCAAGTGCGACGCCAGCGGCAAGGTCATCGAGAAGCCGGTGCCGGCGCCGAAGGCCGGGCTGACCGCCGAGCAGACCGCGTTCCTCAACACGATCGCCGGCCCGGCGATGAAGAACTTCACCGAGAGCAAGGTGCCCGCCTCGGTCACCATCGCCCAGGCGATCCTGGAGTCCGGCTGGGGCAAGGGCGAGATCCCGCGCACGGCCCACAACTTCTACGGCGCCAAGTGCTCGCCGGGGAACGTCCCCGGGCCGGTCGCCGTCGGCTGCCGCACCTTCCCCACCCGGGAGTGCAACGCCACGAAGTGCTGGGACGCGGTGGGCTCGTTCAAGGTGTTCGCCTCGGTGCTCGACTCGACCCGGGACCACGCGCGCATCCTCACCACGAACAAGCGCTACGCTGCCGCCTTCGCCTACTCGGCCGACCCGAGCCGGTTCGCGGCCGAGGTGCACAAGGCGGGCTACGCCTCCGACCCGAACTACACCACGCAGCTCGTGCAGATCATGGTGAAGTTCGATCTCTACCGCTACGACAAGTAGACAACTCCAGGGTTTGCCCCCATGGCAATGCTGGCGCCGTGGGGGCACTCTTGTTCCCATGAACGCGGCGAAGCTCTTCACACTGCTCGTGCTCCCGCTCGTGGGCCTGGTACTCGTCGGCATGGTGGCGATCTGGGCGTTCAAGGCGCTGCTCGGTCTGGTCGTCTACCTGCTCATCGGGGCCGGCGTGGTGATCGGCGGCATGTACCTGTACGGCAGGGCCAAGAAGGCCGTCGGGTCGGGCACCCGCACGCGCTACCGCATCGACGCCGCCGCCGAGACGTACCGGCAGCGCAACCGCTGAACGGGCTTGACCCTCGACCCGGTCGAGAGTTCAGGCTCTGACGGGTGGAGAGTACGTCCGTCACGGCGACGCACAGCATCGGGCGCTTCGCGCGTTCCACCGGCCTGACCATCAGCGCGCTGCGGTTCTACGACCGGGCGGGGGTGCTGGTGCCGGCCGTCGTGGACCCGTCGACCGGATACCGCTGGTACACCGATGCGCAGGTGCGCCCGGCCCGGCTCGTGGCCGCGTTGCGCCGGGTCGGGCTGCCGATCGCCGACATCGTTCTCGTGCTGCGGCTCGGTGGTGACCGGCCGGCCGTTCAGCGGGTGCTCGACCGGCACCTGCGCCGCCTGGAGGACGGGCTCACCGACGCGCGCCGCGAACTGACCCGGGCGATCGGGCTGATCGGTCCCGAGCAGCGGGTCGCGCCCGCCGTCGTCAGCGTCTCCGCCGCACGGCTCGCCATGGCGTTCGACGCGGTGCGCTTCGCCGTCTGCCGGGATCCCGCGCTGCCCGGGCTGGGCGGTGTGCGGTTCGACCTCGGCGACGGGATGCTGCGGCTGGTCGCCACCGACCGGTACCGGCTGGCCGTCGCGGGAGTTCCGGCGCCCGGCACGGGTGCCCTGACGGCGCCGACCGACCTGCTCGACGCGGCGCGCGGGATCCTGGACGGCGCGGACGACGCCACCGTCACCCTCGCCGCCGACCGGCTCACCGTCGCGGCGAACGGGCGCGAGATCGGCGGGGTGCCGCTGCCCGAGGAGTTCCCCGACTACCGGCCGCTGCTGCGGGCCGAGTCCGCGCACCGGCACGTCACCGACGCGACGGCCCTGCGCAGCGCGCTGACCGGCGGGCCGGTGGTCCCCGTGACCCGGCACCAGGACGGCACCCGCACCGAGGTGTCCGTGCTGACCGTCGACGCCGGCGGCACCCTGCGGGTCGGCAGCGCCCGAGAGGAACCGGACGCGCGGCTGCGCGTCGGGTTCAACCGGGAGTTTCTCCTGGAGGCGATCGCCGCGGGCCACGGCGACCAGTTGGTCCTCGAACTCGACGGGCCGATCGCGCCGCTGGCGGTGCGCCGGCCCGACGACGTGGAGACGTTTTCGATCCTGATGCCGACCCGGCTGGACTAACCGCTGCGGCGGTTGCCGTACTGCCTGGGCTGCTGGACGTTGCCGCGGCGGGCGAAGTGCTGGCCGGCCCGCGACTCGGTGTGCTGCTGGGCGCCCTTGGCCTTGCCGTGTGCCCGACGCTCGGCCCGATTGGCGAACTGCGGCTCCTCGGCGGGAGACTCCTCCGAAGAGCTTTCCGGCTCCGACGAGATCATGAGATGGACCATACCAGGCTGTGGGAGCCGCGAGCCGAACGTACAATGGTCATCATCGGTCCGATCCGTCCTGCATCGGGCCGTGTTGCATGTTATGGAGCGGGACGCCAGGCGGGTGCGCCCGCCCCTTCCACTCTCGGAGTCTTTATGGCGGCCCGCCGCCCTCACACCTTTCTCGAACTCGATGTCCCGGCTGCGCTCAGCGACGTTCTCGCCGGTCTCGACATCACCGTCCCCTCGCCGATCCAGGCGGCGACGCTGCCCGACTCACTCGCCGGACGCGATGTGATCGGGCGGGGCCGCACCGGTTCCGGCAAGACCTACGCGTTCCTGCTGCCGGTGCTGGCCAGGCTCGCCGCCACCCGCCGTCCCGCGCGCCCCGGGCGTCCGCGTGCGCTCATCCTCGCTCCGACGAGGGAACTGGCGACGCAGATCGACGCGTCGATGGCGCCGCTCGCGAAGGCCCTCGGGCTGCGCACGCTCACCGTGTTCGGCGGCGTCGGGCACAACCCGCAGATCTCCGGCCTGCGCGCCGGGGTCGACGTGCTCGTCGCCTGCCCGGGCCGGCTCGACGACCACATCCGGGGCGGCCACGCGTCGCTCGACGCGGTGGAGATCACCGTGCTCGACGAGGCCGATCACATGGCCGACCTCGGGTTCCTGCCGGTGGTGCGCCGGCTGATGGACCAGACGCCCCGCGACGGGCAGCGGCTGCTCTTCTCGGCCACCCTGGACGCCGGCATCGACGTGCTGGTCAAGCGGTTCCTGCGGCAGCCGGTGACGCACAGCGTGGACTCTGCCAAGTCGCCGGTCGTGTCGATGGCGCACCACGTGCTGCACGTGCGCCCCGATCACCGGATCCCGGTCCTGGTGGACCTGACCGCCGCGCCCGGCCGCACGCTGGTGTTCACCCGCACGAAGCGGGGCGCGAAGACGCTCACGAAGCAGCTGGTCGCCGCGGGCGTGCCGGCCGTCGAGCTGCACGGCAACCTGGCCCAGAACGCCCGCACGCGCAACCTGGCGGCGTTCTCCGACGGTGGGGTGCGCACGCTCGTGGCGACCGACATCGCCGCCCGTGGGATCCACGTCGACGACGTGACCCTGGTGATCCACGCCGATCCGCCGATGGAGCACAAGGCCTACCTGCACCGTTCGGGGCGCACCGCCCGGGCCGGGGCGAGCGGCACCGTCGTCACGCTGATGACGGACGCGCAGGTGACCGACGTGCGGGACCTGACCCGCCAGGCCGGGATCAAGCCGACGGTCACGCGGCTCACGCCCGAGCACCCGCTCCTCGGCGAACTGGCACCCGGTGAGCGCACCTACGTCGCCCCGACCGAATCCGCCCCCACTGCCGCCGGCGGCGGTCGCGGTGGGCGCGGCGGCCAGGGCTCCGGCGGGCAGGGCGCGGGCCGTGGTGGCCGCGGCAGCTCCCGTCCGGGAGGCACGCGGGCCACGGCCGCCGATGTACCGGCCGCGGGTCGCCCCGCCGGCGCGGGTTCCTCGGCCGGCGGCGGTGCCGGCGGTCCCGAGGGGCGCGCTGACGGGGGCGGCGACGCGTCGCGTTCGCGGCGGCCGCGCCGTGGGCGTGGCGGGCGCGGCCGTGGCGCCGGGGCGGCCGCCTCGTCGGGCACGCCGTCGCAGCGTTCGCACCCGGAGGGCGACGCGCACGCGGCCGCACCCCGGCCTCGTCGCAGCCCGTCGACCGGCGGCGCGGCGGCCTTCTCCGCCGGCTCCCGTGTGGGCGGCCGCCGCCCCCGCTGACCGGAGCAGAGTTTTAGCGCGAGGACCACGGTCGGCAGCACGTCGACCGTGGTCCTCGCGTCAGGATGTACGGCCTGACGGGTCGGTCAGGGTGATGCACGCCTGCTGAACGAGCCAGCGCTCCGCGGCGTCGTAGCTCCACCCGCACTCCTCGATCAGTGATCGCCAGGAGTAGAGCCCGAAGTAGAACCACAGGTGATCCGCGACCCTGTCGACGTCCTGTCGAACCAGACCCGCGGCGACCAGGTGCCGGGCGATCTCACCCAGTGCGTCGCGGCAATTCGCCACCACTTGGCGCCACACCTCATGGGCCCCGGCATCGCTGGACCTGGCCGAGTGCAAGAGGTCGATGGAGGTCTTGAACATCTCCTGATCGGCACGCGTGCCTGCCGCGACGGCCACGAGGGCCGTCCGGAGATCCGGCGTCCCGCGGATCTGTTCGAGCGCCGCGGAGGCGTTCGGGGAGGCGGCCACGTCCCCGAGCAGGAGGGCGTGCAGAACGTCCGCCTTGGTGCCGACGCTGAGATACACCGTCCGGACCGAGACTCCACCGGCGCGCGCGATGTCGGCCATTGTCACTCGCGCATATCCCTGCGAGACGAACAGCTCCCGTGCCGTCCGCAGGACGTCCTCCCGGGTCTGCTGCGCGTGCTGGGCACGCCGCGGGGAGTTGTATGCGCGGGTCGCGTCGGTCACGCCGTACAGGTTAGCAAGCATTTCCATTAGCGTGCATTGACTTCATTGCTAGTGAAATGAATGCTTGGCGCGTGACGCGACCGCGTCGTGTACTCCCGGAAGGAAACCCGATGACGTTCTTCGTTCTCGTTCACGGCGGATGGCAGGGCGCCTGGTGCTGGGACGGCGTCCGCGACGCTCTCCACGCCGAGGGACACCGCACACTGGCTCCGACGTGGCTCGGCGCGGTCGACGGCCGCCCGCTCACCCCGGAGGAGACGACGATCAACGCCGCCGGCGCCCGGATCACCAGGGCCGTCGCCGAAGCCGCCGGCGATGACGACGTCGTCCTGGTCGGGCACAGCGGTGGGGGCGCGATCGTTCAGTCCGTGGCGGACCGGTTCGCGCACCGGGTGAGCCGCGTCATCTACGTGGACGCCGTCGTGCTCCGCGACGGCGAGGCCTTCGTCGACGTCATGCCCTTCCCGGAGGGGTTCGCCGGAGCCGACGCCCCGATCGACGCCGTCGCGCCGGCCCCGCCGTCCGCATGGTGGGGCGAGAGCTTCATGAACGGCGCGTCGCCCGAGCTGATCGAGGAGACCGCGCGCCGGCTGATCGACGTTCCCCTCGTCTCGCTCACCCGCCCGGTGCACCTGCCCCGGTACTGGCAGTCAGAACCGTCGGCCGGCTACGTGTTCCTGCGCGACGACATCGCCGTTCCGGCCGAGGTCTGGCGAGGCATGGCCGAACGGCTCTCGGATCCTGCCGTCTTCGAGTGCGACGGCCCGCATCAGGCGATGCTGACCCATCCGCGCCAGCTCGCCAAGGTGCTGATCGACGCGTCCTACTGACGCCGCCCGGCGGGAGGCGGCGGTCGCGCCCGACGGCCCGGGAAATAAAGCGTTTGAAGCATTTCGGTGGCCCCGGTTAGCGTCCGTCCATGGGTTTGTACATGGTGCGTCGTGTCCGGGGGCTCGCGCCGGAGCTGGGGCTGGCATCCACTCGTTGACCGCTGGGCCGAGCGGGTCGTGGCCGACGCGGGGGTGCGGGCCGGTGAGCTGGTCGTCGATCTCGGCGCCGGCCGGGGAGCCCTGACCCGGCATCTGGTGCGCGCCGGTGCGCGGGTCCTGGCCGTGGAGCTGCATCCCGGCCGCGCCGCCTATCTGCGCGAGCGGTTCGCCGACGCGCCGGTGACCGTGGTCTCCGCCGACGCCCGCGAGGTCCGGCTGCCCGGGCGGCCGTACCGGGTGGTGGCGAGCCCGCCGTACGGGATCTCCAGCGCGCTGCTGCGCCGCCTGTTGGGACCGCGTTCCCAGCTGGTGGCGGCGGATCTCGTGCTCCAGCGGGCCCTCGTCCGCCGGTGGATCGGGCACAACCGCCGGTGGGAGCTGCGGGCCGGGACGGACCTGCCGCGCAGGGCGTTCGCGCCGCCGCCGACGGTCGACTCGACCGTTCTCGTCGTGCGCTCAACGCGCCGGCCCCGCTAGAACGTCTACCAGACGATGACCGTGACGTTCGAGGAGTACGTGGCCGCCCGGGGCGCCTCGTTGGTGCGCTTCGCGCGCCTGCTCACCGGCGATCCGCACCGCGCCGAGGACCTGGTGCAGGACGCGCTGGCCCGCGCCTACCTGCGTTGGGACACGATCGTGCGGGTCGAGCAGCCGGACGCGTACCTGCGCCGCATGGTGATCAACGGTTCGCACTCGTGGTGGCGACGGCGGTCCAACCGGGAGACGCCGACGGACACGCTCGTCGAACGGGTCGCGCCCGGCGACATCGACACGGAGACCGCCGAACGGGACGCGATCCTGCGTCAGATCGCCCGCCTCTCCGATCGGCAGCGCGCCGTCGTGGTGCTGCGCTACTACGAGGACCTCGACGACGCCACGATCGCCGACATCCTGGGCTGCTCGGCCGTGACGGTGCGCTCGCACGCGCTCAAGGCCCTGAACATCCTGCGCGCCCAGGTCGGCATCGCGCCCACGACGTCGGGGAGGAAACGGTGAGCACCGCCATGGAACACGCGGTCGCCCGCGCCCTGCACGCCGACGCGCAGGTCGACGTCGACGTCGCCGGCCTCCGCACGGCCGCCCTGGCGCGGGCCCGCCGGATCCGGCTGCGGCGGCGGCTGGTCGGCTCCGTCGTGGCCGTCGTGGCACTGATCGCCGGCATCGGCGTCGCGGCGACCCGCTACGACGGGAAACCGCCCGCCGAGCAGTACACCGCGCCCAAGACCCTGCCCCGGCTCGACGCGCCCGGCGCTGCGCTGGCACCGGCGAAGGTCGCCACCGACCCGTCCCTGATCCACTTCGACGTCGACCCGAAACGGCTGGACGCCACCGAGCTGACCTGGCGGTCCGGTCCCGACGTGGAGAGCGTCGCGGTGCGCACCGCCGACACCGACCGGTACACGGTGTACGTGGAGCTGGCCCGCACCCGGGCCGCGCTGGACGGGTCCGGATGGGGGCTGGACGGCGCCGCGCCGCGACCGTGGTATCCGCCCCGGCCGGAGACCGGCCCCTGGCGGGAGCAGCCGGCGTACAGCCCGGAGCAGCTCTCGGGCCCCGACGGTTACGCCGTGCTGGTGGTCCCCGGCGCGCCCGACACGGTGACCCGCCTGCCCGACCCGAACGGCGGCGACCGCGCCCGCTACTCCACCACCTGGTCGCCCGTCGACGGGCTGTGGATCCAGGTGGAGGTCGCCTCGACCGGCCCCGAGGCGCTGGTGAACGCCATCGAGGCGCTGCGGCTCGACCGTTCGCAGGCGTGCCGCGTGCCGGGGGCGGTGCGCACCGATCTCTCCTGGGTCGAGTGCGAGACGTCGCTCGCCCGCTCCTGGGAGTACTCGACGATCACGTTCCGCGGCGGCGACGGTGCGCTGGTCGACGTCATGTTCGGCAACTTCTCGGTGGCGCAGCCGTTCGTGTCGAACCGGTCGATCGCCGGGCGGCAGGCGCGGGCGTTCACCCGGCAGGGCGGTGGGCCCGCCCTCGAGCTGCCCGGCGGCAAGGGGCGACAGCTGCTCGTCTCCGACCGGACCGGCCGCTTCCCCGAGGAGACCCTGACGCGGCTGGCCGAGGGCTTCGCGTTCAAGGGCGACGCGAACGACATCGAGACGTGGCCCGCGCGTCCCGTGTCGTAGGGTTCGACGTATGGCTGTGTTCGGCATTGACATCGGGGGTTCCGGGATCAAAGGCGCCCCGGTCGACCTGACCGCGGGGGCGTTGGCGGACGAGCGGCACCGGGTGGAGACGCCCCGGCCGGCCACCGTGGAGCACGTGCTCGACGCGGTGAAAGAGGTCGCCGGCAAGTACTCCGGGATCGACCGGGTCGGTGTGACGTTCCCCGGTGTCGTCGTCGACGGGGTCATCCGCACCGCGGCCAACATGGATCCCTCGTGGGTCGACGTGCACGCCGCCGACCTGTTCACCGGCGCGTTGGACGTTCCCGTGAAGGTGGTCAACGACGCGGACGCCGCCGGGATCGCGGAGATCGCCTTCGGCGCGGGCCGCAACCAACGCGGGACGGTCGTGCTCGTGACCTTCGGGACCGGCATCGGCAGCGCCCTGTTCCGCCACGGGGAGCTGATCCCCAACACCGAGTTCGGGCACGTGGAGCTGCACGGCGCCGACGCCGAGCTGTACGCCTCCGACCGGATCCGCAAGGCCGAGGAGCTGGACTGGACGGCGTTCGCGAAGCGGGTGACGGACTACCTGAGCCACATCGAGCTGCTGCTGCGCCCCGATCTGCTGATCATCGGCGGCGGCGTCAGCAAGAAGGCACAGGAATTCCTGCCGCTGGTGAAGGTGCGCACCCCGGTGGTGCCCGCGCTCCTGCAGAACCACGCGGGGATCATCGGCGCGGGCTACCTCGCGGGCGCCTCCTGAGGAGTCGCCGATGCGTCACGCGGCAGACCGGTAACGGTACATAGACGGACTTGACTGCTGATCTGTCGGCAATGGAAGCTCTTCGCCATGCCTGTCCGTGAACGCACCTTTACGCTCGCGGAGTCGCTGCTGCTGGTGTCGTTCGACCGGTGGGGTGTGCTCCGCGGGCCGGCGGATCTGGCCGCGTGGCTGGCGGCGGCCGAGCTGACCGACCTGGTCGCGGCCGGGCGGATCACGGTACGGGACGGCGTGATCGCGGTCCTCAACGCGCAGCCGCCCGGCAATCCGATGCTGGACGACGCGCTCGCCATGCTCCATCCCGGGCTGCGGGTCCGCGACCATCTGGAGACGCGCACGGTCGACCTGATCCGCGCCTACCTGCATGCCCTCGCCGCCGCCGGGCTGATCCGCCGGCGGCTGCGCCGGTTCGTGCGCCCACGCTACGAGCTGTTGATCGCGCCGCCGTCCGCGGCGGACGTGCTCGGTCCGTGCGTCGAGGATCCTTCCGCCCCGGTCTCGACCTTCGCGGCCTATCTGCTGCGGACCGGGCTCGCCGCCGGTCACGTTCCTCCGGTCGAACTGGCGAAGCTGCGCGAGACGCTCCCCCACGACGGCATCACCGATATCGTGGCGGACCGATCTGTACCCGGTGTGCTATGAAAGGCGGCGCACAAGACACACCGGGGGGAACGATCAATGCGTCTGCGCACGGTTCTTGTCCACGCCACCGCAATACTGACCCTGCTCGCGGGGTGCGGGTTCGGCGGCGGGAGCGGCAATTCCAAGGATGACGACGGTCCGCCCGCGGGTGGCTGGCCGCAGCCCGACAACGGGCGGATCACCGATGCCATGTGCCAGATCCTGCGCCCGGGCGACTGGCGCCGGGCCGGGCACCCGCTGCTCGCCGACATCCCGCTGGAGCCGCTGAAGGGCGGCACCGACATGGGCGGCAACCAGATCTGGTGCAACTCCGCGCCGGCCAACAGCCTCAAGTTCAACCTCCAGCCGACGGCCGAGGCCGGAAAGATCTACTACGGGATGCTGCTGTCCGACCGGAAGGGCCGCGTCAAGGTCGAGGGCGACGACAGCATGCTCGAGGAGAACCTCGTCGAGGGCACCGACGAGAGCTGGTTCGACTTCGGGGTGGGCGTGAAGCGGCACCAGGACCTGAAGGACTACCAGCTCACGTTCCGGCAGGGCGCACTGGTCGTCACGCTCGAACTCGGCGCCGTCGACGACACCAAGGAGAAGGACCCGCGCGGCAGCCTCGTCAAGCTGGCCAAGCTCGTCTGGGAACGGCTTCCCGACGTGGGCCGCACCGACCTGGGCACCACGTCGAAGGTGCACCTCGCGGTGACCGGCAAGGGGAAGGCCGACATCTCCTACCTGAAACCGGAGGGCGGCTCGGAGGACCTCAAGGGCACCTCGCTGCCCTGGGCGGTCGACCTGCCGATGGCCAACCTGGGCAAGGCCCCGCAGATGTTCAGCCTGTCGGTGACGGGGGAGAAACCGGCCGACAATCCGTGGGGCACGGCGGTCGCCTGCCAGATCGTCGTGAACGGCGTCAATGTCGCGCAGAACCAAAACATCGGGTTCGCGATCTGCAGCGGTTCCTACACGGGCTCCTAGTCCCACTGATTGAGAAGCGACACGGCCCCTCCCCACCGCGGGAGGGGCCGTTTTCACTGGTCCGGCGCCTGCGGCGAGCACTACGGTTTTCACTAGTCAGAAGATTGCAGAACATTTCACCGGAAACTGTGATTTGCACTGCGTTCGCGAGCGCTTCCCGAGCGGCATCGTATCGAGAATCATCACTCAGCATCGACCCCGTCACTCAACGAGACATAGGGAGATGCGAATGAATCTCGAACGCGTGACCGGCCCGGTACTGTCGCTCTTCCGGATCGTCGTCGGGCTGCTGTTCCTGAGCCACGGCCTGGCGTCGATTTTCGGCCTCTTCGGCGGCGTGCGCGGCAGCGGCCGCACCGTGGAGTTCGCCACGTGGCCGAGCTGGTGGGCCGCGCTCATCCAGGTCGTCGGCGGCGCACTCGTGGTGCTGGGGCTCGGCACCCGCGTCGCGGCGCTCATCTCGTCCGGCTCCATGGCGTACGCCTACTTCGTCGTGCACCAGCCCGACGGCGCGGTGCCGCTGACCAACGGCGGCGAGGCCGCTGCGATGTTCTGCTGGTCGTTCTTCCTCGTGGCCGTGCTCGGGCCGGGGCCGTGGGCGCTCGACGCGCTGCTCAGCCGGGCGCGGGCGGGCAGCCGCGAACGGGCGCCGGCCACCGCCTGATCGTTCGTCCCTCGTGGGCCGGTGCCGTCGTGGCACCGGCCCACGGCAGAATGATGCGATGAAGATTCGAGCGATCGCCCCCGGCGATGCGCAGCGGGTGGCCGTTCTGCTGACCCAGCTCGGCTATCCGACCACCGCCGCCGAGGCCGCCCAGCGGGTCGCCTACTTCGCCCAGGACGGGCGCAGTGTGCTGCTGGGCGCCGACGACGGCGGGGTGCTGGTCGGGGTGGCGTCGTGGACGATCTACCCGACGCTGGAGAAGCCCGGTGGTGTCGCGCGGCTCTCCGCGTTGGTCGTCGACGAGACGAGGCGCAACAAGGGGATCGGCCGCGCCCTCATGAATGCCGGCGAGGAGTGGGCCCGGGCCGGCGGCGCCCAAAAGGCGGAGGTCACCAGCAGCCGACACCGCGAGGCGGCGCACGCGTTCTACCAGGGGCTGGGCTACACGGACGTGTGCGACCGGTCGGCGCGGTTCATCCGGGAGCTGGACGCCACCTGATCCATCCCGATGATGACGGCCAGCACGCCGAAGCCTTCCAGGGCGCGCAGCCAGCCGTCGAGCGGCCGCCCGACCACCATGAGCACGATGCCGACCGCCACCAGGGTCCACGTGGTCCAGGAGAGCGCGCCGGCTGCCGCGGCCCGCGCCAGCAGACCGAGCAGCCCCGCGAAGAGCAGCGCCGGGCCGACGTCGAACAGCAGCAGTTCGACACCGGGGGCCGAGGTGAGGCGTGCGCTCTCGGCGGCCAGCTCGGCCCTGGTGTCGGTCCCCACGGCGGCCGCGATGTCGACGCCCATGTGCGCGATCATCGCCACGGTGCCCACGAGCGAGAGCGCCAGCGCGGTGAGGCCTGCCGCGCGGTGCTCCGCGACGAAGCGGTACAGCCCGAACGCCGCCACGCCGAAGAGCGCGAACGCCACGATCCAGACGCTGTGCGCCGCGATCCAGCCGACGTTGGGGCCGTTGCTGCCGCCGATGCGCATGAGGCACCAGCCCACCAGCCAGAACGCGGGCGCCAACGGGAAGAACCGAGCCATGTACCCCACGGTAGGAACGCTTACCCGTAAGCCGGTATGGGTGCTTGCCCCGAGATGACCCCGCTCAGCCCAGTTGGTCCAGCGCCCGATAGATCCGGGTGGTCGAGATCGGGTAGGGCGTGCCGATGGTCTGGGCGAACAGGTTGACGCGAAGTTCCTCGATCATCCAGCGGATCTGGATCAGCTCGGCGCTCATCGGGACCTGTTTGCGCAGGTCGTCGTACTCCTGCTGGACCTTGCGCACCTCGGCCATCAGTTCGCGGTCGCGGGCGGCGCCCGAGGGCAGGCGTTCCAGGCGCTTCTCGACGGCCCGCAGGTAGCGCGGGATCTCGGGCAGCCGCCACCACCCCGTCGCCGTCACGAACCCCCGGTACACCAGCCCCTTCAGCTGGGAACGCACGTCGGCGACGGCCGTGGCGCTGACCGGGTCGCGCAGCGCGGCGAGGCGCTGCTCGACGGTGTAGGCGTGGCCCAGGATCGGCACCACCTTGCGAACGGTGTCCACGGTGGACGCGACGAGCTCGGCCCGCACGCGCGCGGCGAGTACGGCGAAGCCCTCGGCGTCCCAGGCCGGCCCGCCGGCGTCGGCCATCAGCTTGTCCAACGCCGCCGCGACGCAGTCCTCGAGCAGGTCCGGAACGCTCTTGTGCGGGTTGCGCCCCAGCGCCAGTTTGGCGTGGTTGGAGAGCTGCCCGACGACGGTGCGCACCGGCGAGTTGGTGCCCAGGAGCAGCAGCCGGCGGGTGCCGGACCACATCGCGGCCGTCTGTTCGGCCTGGGTCTCGAAGAGCTTGACGGCGACGCTGTCGCCCTCGTCGACCAGTGCCGGGTAGGCCGTCACGTCGAAGCCCGCGAGGTGGCGGGTCACCGTGCGGGGCAGGCCGCTCGACGGCCACTCCTTCAGGCCGCGCTGCTCCAGTTCGGCGCCGGCGGCGGCCACCGCGGCGCGCACCTCGCCCCGCAGGGCGGCCCGCAGCGCCGTGAGGTCCCGGCCCTCGCCGCGCACCTTGCCTTCCTCGTCCAGCACGCGGAAGTTGACCGTCAGGTGGCCGGGCAGCCGGGCCAGGTCCCACTGCTCCCGGGCCACCATCTCGCCGGTGAGGCGGCGCAGGGTGCGTTCGAGCGACTCGAGCAGCGGCTCCTCCGGCTCGAACGGCATCGTCGCGAGCACCTCGGCGACGGTGTCCGGCACCGGCACGAAGTACCGCCGCACGGCCTTCGGCAACCCGCGGATGAGCGCGGTGATCAGTTCCTCGCGGAAGCCCGGCACCTGCCACTCGAACGGCGTCGAGGGCACCTGGCCCAGCACCGCCAGGGGAATCTCCACGGTCACGCCGTCGTCGGGCGCACCCGGCTCGAAGCGGTACACCAGCGGCAGTTCGAGCCCCGAGGGGAGGCGCCACACGTCGGGGAAGGATTCCGGTCCGGTGCCCGGAACGGCGTTCAGCAGCAGGTCCCGGTCGAAGGTCAGCAGGTCGGGGGTGTCCCGTCGGGCCTGCTTCCACCAGGTGTCGAAGTGGCGCACCGACACCACGTCCGGCGGGACGCGCTTGTCGTAGAAGTCGAAGACCACCTCGTCGTCGACGACGATGTCGCGGCGGCGCGCCTTGTGCTCGAGCTCGGCCAGCTCGGCGAGGAGATCCTGGTTGGCCTGCCAGAACCGGTGGTGCGTCTGCCACTCGCCCTGCACGAGCGCGTGCCGGATGAACAGTTCGCGGGCCAGGGGCGGGTCGATGCGACCGAAGTTGACCTGCCGCTTCGCCACGATGGGAACGCCGTACAGCGTCACCTTCTCGTACCCGAGCGTGGCGCCCTGCTTGGCGCTCCAGTGCGGTTCGCTGTACTGCCGCTTGACGAGGTGCTGAGCGAGCGGCTCGACCCACTCGGGCTCGATGCGCGCCGCGATGCGGGCCCAGAGCCGCGAGGTTTCGACGAGTTCGGCCGCCATGACCCAGCGGGGCGGCTTCTTGAAGAGGGCCGACCCGGGGAAGACGGCGAACTTCGTCCCGCGCGCACCGGCGTACTCGTGCTTCTCGGACTCCTTGAGCCCGATGTGCGACAGGAGGCCGGACAGCAGCGAGGTGTGGATGCGCTGCGGATCCTCGCACGGCTCCGGGTTGGGCGTGATCTCCAGCGACTTCATCACCTGGCGCAGCTGACCGTGCAGGTCCTGCCACTCGCGCACGCGCAGATAGTTGAGGAACTCCGTGCGGCACATCCGCCGGAAGCCGCTGGAGCTGCGGTCCTCCTGCTGCTGGAGCACGTAGTCCCACAGCTTGAGATACGCCATGAAGTCGGAGGACGGGTCGGCGAAGCGCGCGTGCTTCTCGTCGGCGGCCTGTTGCCTGTCGCTGGGGCGTTCCCGCGGATCCTGGATGGAGAGCGCGGCCGCGATGATCAGTACCTCACGGACGCAGCCGTTGCGGTCGGCCTCCAACACCATCCGCGCGAGGCGGGGGTCGATCGGCAGCGCCGACACGCGACGACCCATCGGGGTCAGGCGGCGGTCGGCGTCGAGCGCGCCCAACTCCTCCAGCAGCTGGATGCCGGCGGTGATGTTGCGCCGGTCCGGCGGGTCGATGAAGGGGAACGCCGCGATGTCGCCGAGCCCGATCGCCGTCATCTGCAGGATGACCGAGGCGAGGTTGGTGCGCAGGATCTCCGGATCGGTGAACTCCGGCCGCGCGGCGAAATCCTGCTCGTCGTAGAGGCGGATGCAGATGCCGGCGGCGACGCGGCCGCAGCGGCCGGCCCGCTGGTTGGCCGAGGCCTGCGAGATCGGCTCGATCGGCAGCCGCTGCACCTTGGTCCGGTGGCTGTACCGGGAGATGCGCGCCGTCCCGGGGTCGATCACGTAGCGGATGCCGGGAACGGTCAGCGAGGTCTCGGCGACGTTGGTGGCGAGGACGATGCGCCGGCCCGGGTGCGGCTGGAACACGCGGTGCTGCTCGGCGACCGAGAGTCGCGCGTACAGCGGCAGGATCTCGGTGTTGCGCAGCTGCCGTTTTCGCAAAAAATCGGCGGTGTCGCGAATTTCCCGTTCCCCCGAGAGGAAAACGAGGATGTCGCCGGGACCCTCGGTCGAGAGCTCGTCCACGGCGTCGCTGATCGCCTGGATCTGGTCCCTGGGCTCGTCCGTCTCGTCATCTACCGCCTCCATCAGCGGGCGGTAGCGCATCTCGACGGGGAACGTGCGGCCGGAGACCTCGATCACCGGCGCGTCGTCGAAGTGGGCCGAGAAGCGGGCCGTCTCGATGGTGGCCGAGGTGATGATCACCTTGAGGTCGGGCCGGCGCGGCAGCAGCTGCTTGAGGTAGCCGAGGATGAAGTCGATGTTGAGGCTGCGCTCGTGCGCCTCGTCGATGATCAGCGTGTCGTACTTCGCGAGCGCGCGGTCGTGCTGCAGCTCGGTCAGCAGGATGCCGTCGGTCATCAGCTTGACGAGGGTGCGTTCGTTGGTGCGGTCGGTGAAGCGCACCTGGTAGCCGACGGTGCTGCCCAGGGGCGTGCCCAGCTCCTCCGCCACGCGGTCGGCGACCGTGCGCGCCGCGATCCGCCGGGGCTGGGTGTGGCCGATGAGGCCCCTGATGCCGCGGCCCAGCTCCAGGCAGATCTTCGGGATCTGCGTGGTCTTTCCGGAACCGGTCTCGCCCGCCACGATCACCACCTGGTGATCCCGGATGGCGTCGGCGATCTCGTCCTTGCGCTGGCTGACCGGCAGCTGCTCGGGATACGTGATCGGCGGAACGGACTCGCGACGGGCGGCGGCCCGCTGCGCGGCGGCGTCGACGTCGCGGCTGATCGACTCCAGGGTGCCCTGACGCGTGGCCGGGTCGCGCAGCTTGCGCAACCCGTCCAGGCGACGCCGCAGCCGCCGCTCGTCGCGGATGGGGATTTCGGCGAGCCGGGCGAACAGTTCCGACGTCTCAGACATGGCCCGACAAGCTTAGGCGGGCGGCCTCGCGACCGCCCCTGGATAAAAGGCCGGGCTCAGGTGGCGTCGCCCACGGTTTCGGGTCAGGTCGCGTCGCCCACGCCCAGGATGTCGACCACGAAGCGCAGCGGGCCGGAGACCGCGCCACCGCTCTCGCCGTACGCGAGGTCGGCCGGGATGTCCAGCTGCAGCCGCGAGCCGATCTTCTGGCCGGGGATGCCCTGGTCCCAGCCCTTGATCACCCGGCCGGTGCCGATCTCGAACGACGCCGGCTGCCCGCGCGACCAGGAGGAGTCGAACTCCTTGCCGTCCTTGAACGTGACGCCCACGTAGTTGACCGTGATCGTCTGACCGGCCTTGATGACGTCGCCGGTCCCCTGGACCAGCACCTGCACGTCGAGCTTGGTCAGATTGCCCTCGCCGGCCTTGACGACGGGCTTCTCCTTCAGCGCCGGATTGGCGTCGGCGGGGAGCTTGGGGCCGGCGGCCGGACCCGCGTCGTTGCTCGTGGCCACCGTGGGGTCGGCCGGCTCGTCCTTCATGGCGGAGCGCACCACCACGAACGCCGCCACCAGCACGATGACGCCCACGACGCTGCCCAGCACCGACATGTAGAGGCGGAGGCGCTTCTGCTCGGCGGCGCGCTTGGCGGCCGCCTCCCGCAAGGCGATGCGCCGGGCGGCACGCGCCCTGGGGGTGCGCGGGTTCTGCCGGGGGCCGGTCGACTTCTTCGGTGCGGCCTTCTTCGGCTTCCGGGCGGCCGGCTTCGCCGGCTCCTCGCCCTCCGGCTCGTCGACCTCGGCCTCGGTCACGCGACCGGCGCCTTCCTCATCGACCATCGTCCTTCTCCCCTGCACACGGCGGCTCCGGTGAAGCTTCGCACAGCGTCGCCGAACGGATGCGCCCGGCTCCCGGCGCTCGGCGTGTCGGGCGGCCCGGCTCGTCGGGCCTTCTCAAGTGGTGGGGACATCCGCAGGTCAAAAGGCGGGGATGACATGCGCGCGGCCCCACCACTTGAGTGCGGGCCCGCTGCGTGCGGGCGCGCACATAGGATCGGGCGCGATGCGGATCGCCCTGCTCGGCCCGCTGACCGTGGACACCCAACCGGTCGGCGGCCTCCGGCTGCGCCGCCTCCTGCTCCTGCTCGCCCTCGACGCCGGTACCGCCGTTGCGCTGGACCGCCTCGTCGACGGCCTCTGGAGCGACCCGCCCGCCGGCGCCGCGAACGCCGTTCAGGCCCTGGTGTCGCGCCTGCGAAGACTGCCGGGCGGGCTCACCGTCCACGCGGAGACCAACGGCTACCGGCTGGACCTCCCGCCCGACGAGGTGGACGCGCACCGGTTCGCGCGGCTGGCGGCCGCCGGACGGGAGGCGCAGGACCCGCGGCTGCTGCGCGAGGCGCTCGCCCTGTGGCGCGGCCCGGCCCTCGCCGACGCGGGCGACGCCGAGTTCGTCACCGTGGCGCGGGCGCGCCTGGACGAGCTGCGGCTCACCTGCGAGGAGGACCGGATCGAGGCCGATCTCCGGCTCGGGCGGGCCGCCGACGCCGCGACCGAGCTGGCGGCGCTGACGGCCGTTCATCCGTTGCGGGAACGGCTCGCCGGGCTGCGGATGCGCGCCCTCGCCGCGAGCGGGCGCCGGGCCGAGGCGCTGGCGGCGTACGACCAGACCCGCACCGCGCTCGCCGAACACCTGGGCGTCGAGCCCGGGCCGGAGCTGTCCGCGCTGCACCTGTCCCTGCTGCGGGCCGCCGAGGTGGTGTCCGGTTCCAACCTGCGCACGCCGCTCACGTCGTTCCACGGGCGGGACGAGGAACTCGCCGGACTGGTCGCCGCCCTCGACGCGCACCGGCTGGTGACGCTCACCGGGCCGGGCGGTGCCGGCAAGACCCGCCTGGCGACGGAGTACGCGCACCTCGTGCGCCTGAAGGTGCCGGACGGCGTGTGGCTGGTGGAGCTGGCCGCCGTCACGGATCCGGCCGCCGTTCCCGACGCGGTCGGTGCGGCGCTGGGCAGCGGGGTCGGCGCCCCGGTGGCGAGCGTGCCGGTGCGCGGCGGCGATCCGGTGGAGCGGCTGGCGTTCGCGCTCGCCGAGCGGGAGCTGCTGCTGGTCCTGGACAACTGCGAGCACCTCGTCGGCGCCGTCGCGGCCCTGGTGGAGCGGCTGCTCGGCGACGCGCCCGGGCTGCGGGTCCTGGCGACGAGCCGCGAGCCGCTGGCGATCACCGGCGAGGTTCGCCGTCCGGTGGAGCCGTTGCCGCTGCCGCCGCCCGACGCGGACGCGCGCGTGGCGTCGGAGTACCCGTCGGTGCTGCTGTTCGCGGGCCGCGCGGCCGCCGTTCGCCCGGGGTTCGTGGTCGACGCCCGGTCGGTGGGCGCGGTCGTGCGCATCTGCCGGGCCGTCGACGGCATTCCTCTGGCGTTGGAACTGGCGGCAGCACGCCTGTCCGCGCTCTCGGCCGAACAGGTGGCCGCGCGCATCGGCGACCGGTTCGCGTTGCTGGCGAAGGGGAGCCGCACGGCGCTGCCCCGCCAGCAGACCCTGCGCGGCGCGGTCGACTGGAGCTGGGACCTGCTGACCGAGCCGGAACGCGTCATGCTGCGCCGCCTCTGCGTCTTCACCGGCAGCGGCGCACTGTCCACAGTGGAGGCGGTGTGCGGCGCGCCGCCGCTGTCGCCCGGCGGGGTGCTCGACCTGCTGGAGTCCCTCGTGGACAAGTCGCTGGTGGTCGTCTCGGACGGGCGCTACGGGATGCTGGAGACGATCCGCGCCTACGCGGCCGAACGCCTCGACGAGGCCGGTGAGTCCGACGCGGTGCGGCTGGCGCACGCCGTTCGGCTGACCGCCCTGGCCGAGGAGGCCGAGCCGTTCCTGCGCACCGGCGCGCAGGTCGCCTGGTTGGAGCGGCTCAACCGGGAGCGCGACAACCTCGCCGCCGCCCTGCGCTGGACGGCCGAGCACGGCCACCCCGAGCTGACGGTGCGGATGACGGCCGCACTGGGCTGGTACTGGTGGCTGTGCGGGCACCGGCTCGACGTCGGCCTCGTCGGCCCGGCGTTGGAGGGGCCGGCCGACGTGCCCCGCACGACCCGCGCACTCGCCTACGCCGCCTGCACCCTGAACGTCCTCAGCAACGGCGACGCGCAGGACTCCGATCCGAAGCGCTGGTACCGCAAGGCGTTGGAACACGGCGCCGGGTTCGACGCGCCGCACCCGTTCCTGCGGCTGATGCGGCCGGTGATGTCGCTGTTCGAGTCCGCGCGGGGCGCCGATCCGAGCGCGCTGCCGTCGCTGCTGTTCCACGACCCGGATCCGTGGGTGCGGGCGCTCGGCCACATGTTGCACGCCCACCTGGAGATCAACGAGGGCCGCCAGTCCGACGACCACTACGAGGCGGCGCTCTCCGGCTTCACGGCGATCGGGGAACGCTGGGGCATGGCCGGCGCGCTGACCGCCATCGGCACCAACGACGCCCGGGACGGCAACTGGCGCCAGGCCGTCGTGCGCTTCGGCGAGGCGCTGGAACTGATGCGCGCCATGGGCGTCGTCGCCGACGTGCCGCAGCTGCAGTCGCTGCTGGCGCAGGGCCAGTGGATGCTCGGCGAACGCGATCTCGCCTGGCGCACGCTCGCCGAGGCCGAGGAGCTGGCGCGCCGTTCCGGCACGGTCGACTCGCTGGTGTCGGTGGAGTACTCCGCCGGCGAACTGCACCGCGCCGAGGGCGACCTGGACGCCGCCCGGGAACGCCTCGAACGCGCCCGCGGGCGGCTCACCCGGGTACTGGCGCCGCCGCAGATGGTCGCCCTGGTGGACTGCGGTTCCGCCTACGTGGCGCTCGCGAAGGGCGATCTGGACGAGGCCTCCGCGCTGCACACCGACGCGCTGCGGGTGGCGATCGCCTCCGGCGACGGGCCGGTGATCGGCCAGGTTCTCGTCGGGGTGGCCGACCTGATGCTGCGCCGGGGCGAACCGGCCCGGGCCGCCCGGCTGCTGGGCGCCTCGCACGCGGCGCGCGGCGGGCCGGACCTCTCCTACTTCGACGGCCCGCGGGTCGCCGCCGCGGTGCGCGCCGCACTGTCCACAGAGGACTTCGCGCGGGAGTTCGCGCACGGCGCCGCCGATCCGAAATCCGCGCTCCCGTAGCTGAAACCCGGAGGGTGGGCATGGGCGTTGTTGAATATGACGCCCTTTTCTACCGTCTGGAGTTGCCCGCATGAGTGTTGGATCGACCAGGCGCCGGTGGCTGACCGTGGCCGCCGCCGCGGTCGCGCTGTCGAGCGCCGCGCTCGTCCCGGCCGGCCCCGCCGCCGCCGGCCGGGTGATGGTGCCGGCCGGGATGGACGCCGGCATCGCGGTGTTCGACCGGACGACCGGCCGCTTCACGCACCGTTCGCAGGCGACCAAGGTGTACCGCTCGGCGTCGCTGGTGAAGCTGCTGATCGCCCTGGACCACACGTGGGATCCGGCCGTGCCGCCGACCGAGGAGGACCGGGCCCGGCTGGACATCATGCTGCGCAGCAGCGACGACACCGCCGCGTCGGAGTTCTGGGCGCGCAACGGCGGGCGTGCCATCGTCACCCGGATGGCCACCCGGCTGGGCCTGACGAACACCACCCCGCCGCCACCGGAGCGCTCCGGCTGGGGCTCGACCGGGGTCACCGCCGAGGACCTGGTGCGCGTGTACCGCTACGTGCTGGAGTCGGCGCCGGCACCCGTGCGCGACCTCGTGCTGGGCAACCTGTCGAACGCCACGAAGTGCGGCACCGACGGGTTCGACCAGTCGTTCGGGATCAGGTCGGCGTTCCGCGGCCCGACGGCTGTGAAGCAGGGCTGGATCAACTTCGGGAACCTGCCCCGCCACCCGTGCGCGGCGGCGGCCCGCATCGCCACCGAGGGCACCACCACCGCCGCCGAGAGCACCACCGACGCGGAGAAGGTCGACTACGCGAGCCCGGCCCTGCACACCACCGGCACCGTGGGCGCCGCGCACCGGAGCATCGTCGTGGTGCTGAGCACGCACCGGCCGGGCACCAGCTACGCGCAGGCCGGCTACGCGCTGACGAACGTCGTGCGTTCGCTGCCCGTTCCCGGGGCGGTCAAGGCGCCGCCGCTGCCGAAGCCGGAGCCGGGGCTCTTCTTCGGCACGTGGAACAGCGGCGTGGGCGTGTACGCCGCGACGTCGCTCTCCGCGCCGGTGGTCGGCACGGTGCCGGCCTACCAGGAGGTGCGCGTCTCCTGTCAGGTCCAGGGCGAGGAGGTCGTGCGCGGCAGCATCCGCAACGACTGGTGGACCTACCTGCCGGAGCTCGGCGGCTACATGTCGAACATCTTCTTCGAGTGGCCCGACAACCAACTGCCGGCCGACGTGGTCCCGCTCTGCGCCTGACGGGTGAAGGAGGGCGAGCGCTCATCGGGGCGCCCGCCCTCCGTCCGGCTCAGAGCGGCAGGACCCAGACCGGGTTCGCGTAGAACCACAGGTCGTTCCACGGATCGGCCTGACCGACCACGTCGATCGGCGGGCCGGCCGGGTCGACCGCGGCGCCGCGCGGACCCGGGGCCAGGCGCTTGCCGTCACTGCCGCGCACCCGGAAGTAGGCGGCCTTCTCGACGCGCCCCACCGGATAGGTGAACGACACCCGCCCGGTGTTCCGGTTCACCTCGAACGTCTTGACGACCTTCGTGTCCGGTGCGACGAACGTGTCGCGGTCGCTCACGGCACCCGTCACGGTGCCGGCGATGACGTCGACCTTGGCCAGCGTGGGCACGAAGTTGGCCCAGTTGGGCGTGTTGGCGAGATCGATCGTGATGACCAGTTCGACCGAAGTGCCCTTACGGACCCGGAGCGTGTCGCCCAGGGTGACGCCCGGTCCCCGCCCGACCGGGCGCAGCTCGATGTCGAGCGCGCTGATCAGGCCGCCGTGGTCGACCCACACCCGACCGGCCCGGATGCCCTCCATGACCGCCCGGTAGGAGGTGTCGCGGGCGCCGACGTGCGTGCGGCTGTAGTAGCCCGGGAAGAAGTCGCCGGCGGTCAGCGTGGTGGGCTGGCCGTAGACCGGGTCGTTGTGGAAGCCGTTGGCGTTGAAGTCGCTGCCCGGCCCGCGGGTGGCCTGCTCGCCGTAGTTGACGTGCGAGTCCGAGTTGGCGGTGATCCACCAGCCCTTGCCCTCCGCGAGGAGGCTGTCCCAGAGGCCGCCGACGACCGCGGTCATCCAGTCGAAGCCGCCCCAGGTGCGGTAGCTCTCGATCGGGTAGCCGGGGAACGAGTTCGCGTTCGGGCTGTTGCCGTAGAAGCCGCGCGCGCCGCCGCCGCCGAGCGGGGTCGGGATGCCGGCCGCCTGATGGCCGGGCGCGCCCTCGAAGCCGACCGCGATGCTCGGGTCGGCGTCGCGCCAGGCGCGGATCTCGTGCGGCGAGTCGATGCCGTTGCGCGCCGGGTGGTTCGGCAGGAACAGCGCGTCGTCGATCTTCCGCTTGCGGACGGCCTCGCCGAGCCACTTCACGCCGGCGATGGCCAGCGCCTCGTTGGCCGGGGTGTTGCCGCTGGTGCCGTTCACGCTGCCGTCGAAGGCCTGCTCGAACTCCTTGAGCGTGGCGACCTCGTTGCGGCCCGGCGCGACGAAGACGGTGCCGTGCTCGGCGGCCGGGATGTTCCACTCCAGGCCCTGGAAGACCAGCGTGTCCTTGTACTGCTCGCGCGCGGTGCGGATGTCCGGGTTGACCTTCTCGACGCCGATGCGCACGTGCTGCGCGCTGCCGTGGTCGGTGATGACCATCCAGTCCAGCCCGTACGCGGCGCCGTGACCCACCTGGTCGACCACCCGGTAGAGCCCGTCGCCGCTGTACAGCGTGTGGATGTGGTGGTCGCCGGCGAGCCACTTGAGTCCGTGCGAACCGGGCCGCGTCCGGCCGTGCCGGTCGGTGTCGACGCCCGGGTCGGCCGAGGCCGGGGACGGCGCGGCGAGCATCCCGCCCGCGGCGGCGCCGGCACCCAGCAGGCCGGCGTTGCGCAGGAACCCGCGCCGGCTCAGCTCCTCCGGCGAGAGTTCCGCGTCCGGGACGTGCGGGTCGAGCGCGGGCGGCAGGTCCTCATGGCTATGGGGATGCGCGTGATCATGGCTGTGGCCCATGCGTTGCAACCTGGAGCCACGGTGCGAACGCGAGGTGACACCCTTCGATCCCGGAGGCGAACACTACTTCAGCAACAGGTTCACGTCGCCGAACTCGTGCCAGAGATAGCCCTCCCGCACGGCCTCCGCGTAGCAGCGGTCCAGCAGGTCGGTGCCGGCGATCGCGGCCAGCATGTCCAGATGCGACGCGCGCGGCTCGTGGAACCCGGTCAGCAGCCCGTCGATCCTCCGCACGCCGCGTTCGGGGGTCACAACGAGGTCGGTCCAGCCGTGGGCGGCACGCACCACGCCGTCCCGGCCGGTGGCGCTCTCCAGCGCGCGCACCGCCGTCGTGCCGACCGCGATGATCCGGCCGGCGGCGCGGTTCACCACGTGGGCGGTCGCGTCGCTGACGGCGAAGCGTTCGGGGTAGGGGCGCTCGTGCGCCTCCGGGCTGGCCACACCGGTGTGCAGCAGCACCGGCGCGAACTGCACGCCCGCCGCCACCAGCCGGGTCACCACGCGGTCGGTGAACGGCCGGGCCGCGCTCGGCATCTCGGCGCTGCCGGGATGCGTGGCGAACACGGTCTGGTAGTACTCCAGCGGCCACTGCCGCGGCACGTAGCCGTAGCGGATCGGCCGGCCGTACCTGTTCAGCAGCGCCGTCACGTCGCTGTCCACAGTGGACGTCCACAGTCGACGGTCGCTGAACGGCTCGTCGAGCGTGACCGTGGCGCCGCCGGGCAGCGGGTACACCTGGCCGGGCGCGCCGTCGGGGTACGGCAGCGTGGCCTTGCCCGCATCGCGCCGGAGTTCGACCAGCCAGCGCCCGTCCTCCAGCTCGGTGGAGAAGTGCACGGCCAGCCGCTTCCCGGTCACCGGCACGGCGGCGGCCACCGTCGCGGACGTGTTCACCACGAGGACGTCGCCGGGGCGCAGCAGGTCCGGCAGGTCGGTGAACCGGTGATGGCCGAGTTCGCCCGCCTCGGCCTTGAGCAGCCGGACGCCGTCGCGCGGGACGCCGCGGGCCTCGGGCGGCTCGTGCGCCTCCGAGGTGGGCGGCAGGGTGTCGAGCATCATTCCCTCTCACTCCAGACCATGACGGTGGCACCGGCGGGGCCGGGTGCCTCGAAGCCGTAGTGACCGCGGGGGTAGCGCCGGGCCGTGTGCTTCAGGCGGGCCGCGTAGCCGTCGACCTCGGTGGCGTCCCGCAGCTCGAAGGCGAGCGGCGGCGGACCCCCGTCCCGTTTCGCCGCCGCCAGCTCGATGTGGGCCGGGCCGGGGACCCGCAGCACCACGCCGCCGTCGAACTCGTCCACCTGGGACAGTCCGAAGTGGACGGTGTAGAAGTCGCGCGCCGCCGCCAGATCGGCCACCTCGAACGGCAGCCACAGACTGCGTATGCGCCCTGTCTCCCGCTCGGCGCACGGCTCCGCCCCACGACGGCTTCCCTCCGCTGCGCTCCGGTCCAGGCGTCGTGCTCTGCGCTCGCTCCCTGCTTCCCGCTCAGCGCACGGCTCCGCCCCACGACGGCTTCCCTCCGCTGCGCTCCGGTCCAGGCGTCGTGCTCTGCGCTCGCTCACAGCCTCACCCGGCCGGAGGCGGGGCGTTCCGTGAGCAGGCGCAGGAAGGCGGGCACCACGGTGTGCGGTTCGGCGCGGTCGCTGATGTCCTCCCCGGGGAACGCCTCCTGGTGCATGTCGGTGCGCAGGTCACCCGGGTCCACCCACCACACGCGCAGGTGCGGTTCCTCGGCGGCGAGGATGCGGCTCGCCTGTTCCACGGCCGCCTTCGCCGAACCGTAGCCGCCCCAGCCCTCGTACGGCTCGACGGCGGCGTCGGAGGTGACGTTCACCAGTGCGCCCTTGCGCTCGCGCAGCGCCGGCAGGGCCGCCTGGGTCAGCGCCAGCGGCGCGAGGACGTTCACCTCGTAGACCTCGCGGAGCACGTCCAGCGGGTAGTCGGCCAGGGCGGGTTGCGGGCTCGGGCCGAGGATGCCGGCGTTGTTGACCAGCAGGTCGGGGCCGCCCAGGCGGTCGGCCTCGGCGAGCAGGGCGGCGCGGTGCCACGAGTCCGTCACGTCGCCGGCCAGCCCGACGACACCGCCCGCGGCGTCCCGGTGTGCGGCGGCGACCTGCCGCACGCGCTCCTCGTTCCGCCCGTCGAACACCACGCTCCAGCCGGCACCCACGACTCCGTCCACCAATGCCCGTCCCAGCCCACGGGTCCCCCCGGTCACGATCGCCACGCTCATAGCGGCGCCTCCCTTCGCTCCGTCCCGTCCGACGCTATGGCCGCCGCGCCGGGACGCCCTCGGCCGTTGGCGGCCCGCCGGCTACGCCATTGGTCCTAGGACCCCGCCGATCTTGCAGTTGTGGCGGCGACTTATCGGGTCGAGGTCGGACGTACCGGGCGCCACAACTGCAAGATCGGCGCGCGTCAGTGGAGTAGCGTCGTCGGCGTGGACCAGCGGGACGAGCTGCGGGCGCTCAGCAGCGCGGTGCTCGACGTCGCCGCGCACCGGTCGGTCACGGACGTGCTGCAGACGATCCTCGAAGCGGCGACGCGGCTGCTCGACGCGACCTACGGGGCGCTCGGGGTGCCGGACAAGAAGGGCTCCTTCGCGGAGTTCCTGGCGACCGGGCTGACCGACGAGCAGTGGCGGGCGATCGGGCCGGTTCCGCGCCAGCACGGGCTGCTGGGCATCATGCTCTGCGACCCCTCGGCCGTGCGGGTGCAGGACATCCGGCTGCACGAGGAGTTCGCCGGCTGGCCGGAGGAACACCCCGAACTGACCGACTTCATCGGCATGCCGATCACGGCCGGCGACCAGATCCTGGGCGAGCTCTTCCTGGCCAACAAGCGGGCGCCGGGCGGGTTCACCGCCGACGACGAGGAACTGCTCCGCCTGCTCGCCGGCCACGCCGCGATCGCACTCGTCAACGCCCGGCTGTACGAGAAGAGCCGCGAACTGTCCATCGTGGACGAACGCAACCGGCTCGCCCGCGAACTGCACGACGCGGTGACGCAGAAGCTGTTCAGCCTGCGGTTGACGGCCGATGCCGCGGCGGCGCTGCTCCCCCGCGACCCCGAACGCGCCGACGCCGAACTCGCCACCGTTCGCACGCTCGCCCGCGAACTCACCGACGAGCTGCGCGCCGTCGTGGACAACCTGCGCCCGGCCGACCTCACCGGCGACGGGCTCGACACCGCGCTGGCCAAGCAGGTGGCGCTCCTGGACCGGGTGCACGGCGCGACGGTGGCGCTGACCGGAGGACCCTGCACCAGGCTGAGCCCGGAACGCGAGGAGGTCGTCTACCGGGTGGCGCAGGAGGCGCTGCACAACGCGCTCCGGCACGGCTCACCGCGTTCCGTCACAGTGGACCTCAGCTGCGACGGCGGTGCCGTGACCCTGACCGTGACCGACGACGGCACCGGTTTCGACCCGCGGGCGAGAGCGGGCGCGGGGCGGCGACTCGGCCTCGCCTCCATGCGCGAACGGGCCCGCGCGGTCGGCGCGCGGCTGGAGGTGAAGTCGCGACCGGGCGGCGGCACCACGATCCGCCTAGCGGTGCCCGCGTCTCATGTCGCCGGGGAGCGAAGCGAGCCGGCGACATGAGCGAGCGTCGCGACGGCGCGGCACCGACGGAAGGCACCGCGGCGGGCGTGATCCGGGTGCTGGTGGTCGACGACCATCCCGTGGTGCGCCAGGGGCTGCGCACGTTTCTCGACCTGCAGGAGGACATCACCGTCGTCGGCGAGGCGGGCGACGGCGACGCGGCCGTCGCGACCGCCGCCGAGACGGCACCGGACGTGATCCTCCTGGACCTGCGCATGCCCGGGGCCGACGGCCTCGCCGCGCTGCGCGGGCTGCGGGAGCGCGACACCCGGCCGAGGGTGCTCGTGGTCACCAGCTTCACCGACCCGACGGCGGTGCTGCCGGCCCTGCGCGCCGGCGCCGCCGGATACGTCTACAAGGACGTCGACCCGCCCGCGCTGGCGGCCGCCATCCGCGCCGTCCACAGTGGACACGTCCTGATGCACCCGGACGTGGCGAAGCAGCTGGCCGAGGGCGAGGGGACCCAGGCGGGCGGGCGCCTGACGCCGCGGGAGCGCGACGTCCTCGCCGAGCTGGCCCGCGGCGGCTCCAACCGCGAGATCGCCCGCGCGCTGAACATGTCGGAGAAGACCGTGAAGACGCACGTTTCGGCCATCTTCGCGAAGCTCGGCGTCGCCGACCGCACGCAGGCGGCGCTGTACGCCGTGCGGGCCGGGTTGGTATAGCGCGCTCTACCGCCCGGTCGTCAGTCAGCGCTATCGATCGGCGTCGCTCGCGTCCCTAGCGTCCGGTGCATGAAGAAAACCACGGCGGTCCTGACGGCCGCTCTCCTCCTGGCCGGTGGCGCGGCGGTGCCCGCCCGGGCAAGCAGCGGGATCGCGTGGCACGCGTGTGCCACGGGAGCCGACGACGAGATCGGCACCGCGCTCGACGCGGCCGGCGCGCGCTGCGGCGACCTGGCCGTGCCGCTCGACTTCCGCCGCCCGCGCGGGCGCACGATCACCGTCGCGCTGGCCCGCATCCCCGCGACGGATCGGGCGCAGCGGCGGGGTGCCCTGATGGTCAACCCCGGCGGCCCCGGCGACGCGGCCCTGGGCCTCGCGCTCGAAGTCGCCCGCTCCGCACCGCCGATCGCGGCGAAGTACGACCTCATCGGGATGGACCCGCGCTTCGTGGGGCGCAGCAGCCCGCTGCCCTGCGCGTGGCGCGACGGCTTCGCGATGCGCTCCGCCGGGGCGGACCGGCGGGCGTTCGAGGAGGGGGTGGCCGGCGTGCGCGACCGGGCCACCGAGTGCGCCGGCGTCGACCCCGAACTCCTGCGCCACGCGTCGACCCGCGAGACGGCCCGGGACATGGACGCCGTGCGCGCCGCACTGGGCGAACCGAAGCTGTCCTACGTGGGCTGGTCCTACGGCGGCTACCTGGGGGCGGTGTACACGCAGCTGTTCCCGCGGCGGGTGGACCGGTTCGTGCTGGACAGCGCCACCGGACCGGACGGGGCGGACTTCCGGGCGATGGGCGCGCCGACCGAGGAGGCCCTGCGGCACTGGGCCGCCTGGGCCGCCGCACGCGACGACACCTACCGGCTGGGCGCCACCACCGAGGCGGTCATGTCCACAGTGGATGGACTATTCGCCGCCCCGCCGATCGACGCGCACCTCCTGCCGCTGGTCTTCTTCCTGCCGCTGCGCTTCGAGGCCGAGGACACCTACGCCACGCTGGCGAACGACGTGCGCGCGTTCACCCAGGGCTCGCACGAGGTGCCGGAGAGCCTGGCGCCGCTGCTCGGCCCCGCGCAGGGCACCGACGGCATGCCGACGTTCTGCGCCGACCGGGCCGTGTCGCGGGATCCCGAGACCTACTGGCGCGACATCGAGGCGCACCGCGCCGACGAACCGCACTTCGGGCCGCTGACCCGCAACCTCGACGCCTGCGCGTTCTGGCCGGTGCGGCCGGTCGAACGGCTGACCCGGCTCGGGAACGCCGCACCGGTGCTGATGGTCGGCTCCACCGGCGACCCGCGCACGCCGTACCCGGGGCAGCTCGCGACGCACCGCGCGCTCAAGGGTTCCCGCCTGGTGACGCTCGAGGGCGCCTACAACCACACGGTTTTCGGCATCGTGGACAACGCCTGCGTCGACGACACCGTCCTCGCGTATCTCCTCGGCGGCGCGCTTCCGGCCGCGAACGTCACCTGCGCAGGTAGGTGAGCACGGCCAGCACCCGCCGGTGACCGTCATCGGCGGGTTGCAGGTCGAGCTTCATGAAGATGTTCCCGATGTGCTTGGCCACCGCCGCGTCGCCGATGGCCAGCCGCCGGCCGATCGCCCCGTTGGACGCGCCCTGCGCCATCAGGCCCAGCACCTCGCGTTCGCGCGGGGTGAGGCGCTCCAACGGATCCACCGCCCGTTGCCGGCCCAGCAGCTGCCGCACCACGTCCGGGTCGATGACCGTCTCGCCGGCGGCGACCCGTTCCACCACGTCGGCGAACTCCTCCACGTCGCCCACCCGGTCCTTGAGCAGATAGCCGACGCCGGCGCGCCCCGACGGCACGAGCAGCTCGGCGGCGTACGCGGTCGCCGTGTACTGCGACAGCACGAGCACCGCCACGTGCGCGTCGCCGGCCCGCAGCGCCACCGCGGCCCGCAGCCCCTCGTCGGTGAACCCGGGCGGCATGCGCACATCCGTCACCACCAGATCGGGCCGGTGCTCCCGGGCGGCCGCCAGCAAGGCCTCGGCGTCCGCGACGGCCGCGACGACCGTGTGCCCCAACCCCTCCAGCAGCCGCACGAGGCCGGCCCGCATCAGCGCGGCGTCCTCGGCGAGCACGATGTTCAGGGACACGGCACCTCCATCCGGACCGTCGTCGGCCCGCCCGCGGGACTGTCGACCACCAGCGTGCCGGAGACCACGGCCGTTCGGTCCACCAGGCCGCGAAGTCCCGAGCCGCCGGCCGGATCCGCGCCGCCCCGGCCGTCGTCGGTGACCGTCAGCGCCAGCCGTCCACTGTGGACACCGCCGGCGACCGTGATGCGGCGCGGGTCGGCGTGGCGCACGGCGTTCGTCACCGCCTCGGCGGCCACGAAGTACGCCGTGGACTCGACGGCCGCCGGTAGTCGTCCGGTCAACTCCAGCTCGATCTCCAACGGGACGGGGCAGCGCTCCGCCAGTTCCTCCAGGGCGGCGCGCAGTCCCAGATCGGTGAGCACCTGCGGGTGGATGCCGTGGATCAGCTCCCGGATGGCCGCCAACGCCTGCCGCGCCTGCTGTCGCGCCTCGCCGACCAGGTCGACCGCGCGGCCGTCGGTGCCGCGCAGCTCCGCCTGGGCCATGCCGAGCGTCATCGTCAGCAGTACGAGATGCTGCTGGGCGCCGTCGTGCAGGTCGCGTTCGATCCGTCGGCGTTCCGCCTCGAAGGCCCGGACCAGACGGGACCGCGACGTCGAGACCTCCGCCAGTTCGCGGGCGAGTTCCACGTCCTCGGGGACGACGAGCCATCGGGCGAACGCCGCCTGCGCCCCCGCCAGCACCGACGTCCCGTAGAGCGCCAGCAGGGTGAACGGCAGCACCACGCCCACCGAGAGCGCGAGCGCCTCCGGCACCGTGTCGATGACGTGCGACTCGTCCCACGTCAGGCGCACCAGCGACGGGTCGACGAGCGCGTACGCCGGCAGGAAGAGGAACAGCGCGCAGAGGAACAGCGCGAAGAACGCCGTCCCGTCGACCAGCAGCAGCACCAGCGTGAGCACCAGCAGGTAGCCGAACTCCCGCCACCACACCTGGCGCCCCCGGGCCGGCACCCGCTCGAAGCGGCGCAGCCGCCACCGTTCCGCCGCGCCCACCGGCCGCGCGAGCAACAGCAACGCCGGCGGGAACAGCACGACCGGCAGGCACACGACTCCCAGGAGGACGGAGCCGGCGAGGTACTCCAACGCCCGCCACGGCCACGCCGACAGGAAGAACCGATGCGGCCGCGTCAACGCCCGCCAGAGTGACTCCACGCCCGGGACGCTACTGGCGCACGGGAGCCGCGTCGGTAGACCGCGCTCTACCCCGCCCCCCCGTTGATCGCTACTTTTCACGGAAAGGTGTCACTCAGCCCCGGAGAAGCGACGATCAAGCGGGGCCGCTCAGGACGGCCGTGCACGCCGCGCGGAGGTGTTCGTCGTCCGTGATCGCGCGCCAGTCGCCGTAGAACGCGAACCGCCGGTCGCTGTCCAGCACCGCGCGCAGCACCGGCTCCACCGCCGCCACCGCCACCGGCCCCAGGTCGCGCACGACCGCCACGGCCCGCGCCGTCACCGGGGACGTCTCGCCGTCCGTGAGCGGGTCCAGCACCGCGCGCAACAGGGGCACCCCCTCGGTCGGGTCGCCGGTCAGGGCGTGCAGGGCCCGCGCCGCCTCCGTCCGGTACCAATTCGAGGGAACGGCCGCCAGCGCGCGCACCCGGTCGACCTGACCCGACGCCACCGGCCCCAGGTCCGCCAGGCGGGGCAGCACCAGCGCGCCCAGTTCGCCGGCCAGGGCCTCGCTCAGCACGCGCAGGGCCAGTTCCGGGTCGCCGCCGACGCGCCACTGGGCCCACGCGGCCGTCGCGCGCAGGCGGGCGGTGCCGCCCCGTTCGACCAGGCGCAGCAGCTGTGCCTTCGCCGGCGCCGCGCCGGGGCCGATCGCGCCGAGCGCCGCGCAGGCGTGTTCGACCAGACCCGCCGAGGAGTCGCCGAGGAGCTGCGTCAGTGCCGGAACGGCCGGCGCCGCCGCGGGCCCCCAGTGCGCCAGCACGTCCACGAAGACCCGCTGCTGGTGGAACGTGTCGCTGTCGGTCAGCGCCGACGAGACGCGCGGCAGGAGTTCGGCGGCCCAGTGGGCGAGCGGCGCCAGCACCTCCGAGAGCCCCGGCGTCCCGAACCGGTACACGCCCCGCGGGTCGGCACCGAGCGCGACGTCGAAGAACGAGGTCCCCATCAGCGCGCGCCCGCGCAGGCGCGGCAGGCACCGGGGGTCCCCGAGTCGGGACAGGCCCCACGCGGCGAGGTCGGCGACCAGGGCCGAGGGATCGGAGAGCGCCGCCACGAAGGCGTCAGCGAGCCCGTCAGTGCTCTTCTGCGGGCCGTCCGCGGGCCCGGGGTCCTCCGGTGGCTGCCCCGGCTTGTAGAGCGGCAGGAGCGCCGTCTTGCCGAACCCCTCGGAGGACAGCGCCGGATGCGGTTCGGCGAGCGCACCCGCGAGTGCCGCCAGGAGCTGCGCCGCCGCGGCCCGCACGTCGGGGTCGGGGGCGGTGAGCCGTTCGCGCACGTGCCCCAGCAGCGGATCCCGCGCCGAACGCCACTGCGAGATGGCCTCGGCCGCGACCCGTAACGCCCCGGTGCCGGTGGCCGCCGCCGAGTCGAACAGCCGCTCGGCCAGTGCCACGCGGGCGTCGCGGTCGTCGCCGAGCGCACCGGCCAGCCAGTCGCCCCAGCGGGGACCCGTCACGTCGGCGATCTCCGGCGCGGGCGGGCCGCTGAGTTCGCCCACGGCGCCGAGCAGAGCGGAGAGCCGCTCCTCCGGGTCGATCTCCGCCGGCAGCCGCGCCGGCCCGAAGGCTTCGCTTCCCGCCGACGGCCGCGTCGGCCCGGCGGGCTCGATCCCCGCCGAAAGTCGTGTGGGGACGACCGGGTCGATGCTCACCCGCTCCGCGCCGTCGCCCGCCGCCGACAGCCCGCCGGGCAGCGACACCAGCGACAGCGCGGGTGCCAGCGTCAGCACCGGACCCTGCACCGGCGGCCGCCAGCTCAACGCGAGCGCCACGGCGCGCACCGCGGGCTCACCCGACGAGCGCCGCTGCTGTAACCACGCCGTCGCCTCGCCCCGCACCGACGCGTCCGACACGTGCGCGAACAGCCGCCCCACGGCCAGCACCTGCGCCACCCGCACGCCGGCGACCTCCTCGCCGCCGTACCGCGCCAGCACCGGCGGCACCGCCGCGTCGGCGCTCCACGCCAGTTCGCCGAGGATGCCGAGCACCGCCCCGCGCAGCCGGGGCGCCGGGTCGTCCAGCAGGGACACCAGCGCCGGCACCGCCGCGTCCAGCGCCGCGCGGCAGGCGGCCACCGTCGCGGGCGGCGTGCCGGGCAGCGGGTCGGCGGCCTGCCGGGCGATCGTGACGACCGTCTCCATGATCTCCAGCCGGGCGGCCGGCTGCTCCCCCGAACCGGCCGCGTGCCGCACCAGCGCGGTGACCAGCCGGGCGGCGCGCGGCGCCAGCATCCCGCGGTGCAACGGACCCCGCCGGTGCAACGAACGGGTGGCGCACCCGTCGCACCACACGGGCGGCGGCGTACGCGCCGGAGCGGCGGGTGACGGCTGCCGTTGCCCGGGCAGCGCCGGCAGCGGTTTTGCCCCGTTGGCGAGCGAAATCGGGGTGCCCAGGCTCACCGGCCGGAGGACCGGCGCAGCGGTCGTCGGCCGGCGCATCGGCGCTGTGCCGGTCACCTGATCCGCCGTACGGGCATGAACGGGCAGCGTACCCGCAGCCGGCCGACGACGCACCGGCCCTCCGGACGTACGCCTGCTGACCGGCACATCGGCCCGAAAGCGCATACAGGTTTGAACCCGCTGCCCGGGGACACTGCACCAGCCATGGACATCGAATCTCAGGTCCGCGAGGCGTGGTCGGCCGCCCCATCGGCCGCCCCCAAAGGGGTCCGAATCCCGATCCTCGATCCCGCCGACGGGGCGGCACTGTTCACTCTTCCGGTGGGCTCCGCCGCCGACGTCGCCGATGCCGTCCGGGCGGCGCGTTCGGCGTTCGACACGTGGCGCACGACCCCCGCGGCGCAACGGGGTGCGCGGCTGCGCGACGCCGCCGACGCGGTGGCCGCCCGCGCCGACGACCTGGCCCGGCTCACCATGCGCGAGATGGGTAAGCCGTTCGGTGACGCGCTGGGTGGGGTGGAGGCGGGTGTGGGCACACTGCGCCAGTACGCCGAACTCGGCCCGCTGCGCGGCGGCCGGGCGCTCAACGGTTCGGCCGGCGCCGCCGACCTGATGATCTTCGAACCGCGCGGGCTCGTAGCGGCGCTCACCCCGTGGAACGACCCCGTGGCGGTCGCCTGCGGCCTCATCGGCGCGGCCGTCGTCACCGGCAACACGGTGGTGCACAAACCCAGCGAACGCGCACCCGCAACCGGTTGGCTGCTCGGCGAGTTGATCCGGGAGCACGTTCCGGTGTGGACGGTGCTCGGCGACGCCACGACCGGCCGGGCCCTGATCGCGAACGACCCCGACGTGGTGGCGCACGTCGGTTCGAGCGCCACGGGTGAGTGGATCCGCGCGCACGCCCGCGGCAAGGTGCTCCTCGAGAACGGCGGCAACGACCCGCTCGTCGTCGACGCGGGTGTCGACCCGGTGTGGGCGGCGGAGCAGGCCGCACTCGGCGCGTTCGCGAACGCCGGCCAGATCTGCGTCTCCATCGAACGGATATACGCACACGAGGCCGTCGCCGAGCCGTTCCTCGACGCACTCGTCGCGAGGGCGCGGGCGTTCGAGATCGGGCCGCTGGTCGACCGGCGCATGCGCGACGCCGTTCACGGGCAGGTGCGGGACGCCGTCGAGAAGGGGGCGCGGGTGTTGTGCGGTGGCGAGGTGCCGGCCGGGCCGGGGTCGTTCTACCCGCCGACCGTGCTCGCCGGGTGCACCGACGACATGGCGGTGCTGACCGAGGAGACGTTCGGGCCGGTGGCACCGGTGCGGGTGGTGGGGTCGTTCGACGAGGGGCTGCGCCTGGCCGCCGGCGGCCGCTACGGGCTCGCGGCGAGCGTGCTGACCCGCGACATGGGCCACGCCCAGCGGGCCTGGCGCGAGCTGCCGGTCGGCACGGTGAAGATCAACGCCGTCTTCGGCGGCGCACCGGGCGGTGCGGCCCACCCGCGCGGCGCCAGCGGCCAGGGATACGGCTACGGCCCCGAACTACTGGACGAGTTCACCTACACCAAGGCCGTCCACGTCACCGCAATCTAGCCGGGTCGACTTCCCGGGAGGGATAGCGGCGCAGGTACTCGACCTCCAGGTCGACCAGCCGCTGGTTGTGATGTGCCAGGGCGGCGTCGGAACCGTGCCGCAGCGTGTCCTGCCGGGTTTCGTAAAGGCTGTTCAACTCCCGGAATAGATCGGCATCGGGGAGATCCTGCGGAAGCACTCCAGTGGTCATGCGTCACCACATACCCACGAATCGGCTGGTTAGAAGGTCCCCTGGCGGGGAATGACAAAAAGCGCGCGGCGGAAGGAGCATTCCCATGACGGTGAATCAGGTGAACCATACGGAGCGGACCACGGCCGAGCTCGTGAAGACCGCTTCGGAGCAGATCTCCCGGCTGGTGCGCGACGAGTTGCGACTCGCCCAGGCGGAACTGGCGGAGAAGGGCAAGCACGCGGGCAAGGGCGCCGGCATGTTCGGCGCGGGCGGCCTGCTGGCCCTGTACGGGGTGGCGGCCCTGCTCACCGCCATCGTCCTGCTGCTGGCGTACGTGGTGCCGGCGTGGCTCGCCGCGACGATCGTGGGCGTGGTGCTGCTGGCCATCGCCGGCATCCTCGCGATGTCCGGTCGTAAGCAGGTCAAGAAGGCGTCTCCGACGGTGCCGACCGAGGCCGTCGACAACGTGAAGGCCGACGTGGCCACCGTTCAGGCCGCCGTGCGGGAGGGCAGCCACCGATGACTGGTACTTCCGACGACAAGGACATCACCGCGTTGCGGCACGAGATCGCGCAGACCCGCGCCGAGTTGGGCCAGACCGTCGAGGAACTCGCCGCGAAGGCCGACGTGAAGGCGCGCGCGCAGGAGAAGGTCGCCGAGACGAAGGCCAAGGCGCAGGAGAAGGCTCAGGAGGTCAAGGTTCTCGCGCAGGAGAAGGCCGCCGAGACCAAGATCAGGGCGCAGGAGTTGGCGACGGAGTTCCGCGAGGATCCCGCCGTGCCGACCCGCCGGGCGGTGCGCACCGTCCAGGAGAACCCGCGCCCGTACCTGATCGCCGGGGCGGCCGTGATCGCCGTGATCCTGCTGATCGTTCGCAAGCGTAGGAACCGGGAGTACTACTGATGAAGAAGATCCTCTACAAGCCGCTGTCGCTGGGCGCCAGCGTCGCCGGCGGTCTCGTGGCCGGGATCGTGTTCAAGCAGGTGTGGAAGCTCGTCTCCAACGAGGACGACGCGCCGAGCGCCACCTCGCGCGACTACGGCTGGGGCGAGGTGCTCGCCGCCGCCGCGCTGCAGGGCGCGATCTTCGCCGTGGTCAAGGCAGCGATCGACCGTGGCGGCGCCGAGGGCGTGCGTCGCCTGACCGGCGACTGGCCGGACGACTAGTTCAAAAGCATCCCTGCTGAGGGTGAGGGGAGACGGCGCCGGGTCTGTGGGGGCCCGGCGCCGTCACGCGTCCGTGGAACGTCGTCAGCACCGGCGTTGCACCCGACGCGGCTCCCGTGCGGCGACCGTGCGCCGCGACTCTTGGTGCAGCGCCGCTCCCCCGGGCGGCGCTTCGACCAGAGAAGCCGTCGAGGAGGGCTCCCGTGATGCTCGCGACGATCGCCGACGAGAACCGTGCCGCCGCCGAATCCTTCCGTGCGATCGACACGTTCGCGTCGACCGACCCGGCGACCGTGCTGGTGGTCGACGACGACCCGGACATCCGCCAGCTGATCGGGCTCAAGCTGTGGCACGCCGGCTACTCGGTCGTGATCGCGGACAACGGCGACCGTGCGCTGGAGGCCCTGCGCGACCGGACACCGGATCTGGTGGTGCTGGACGTGATGATGCCCGGCACCGACGGCCTCGAGGTCTGCCGCAGGCTGCGGGAGGACCCGAGGACCGCCGACGTGCCGGTGATCATGATGACGGCCAAGGCGCACTCGATCTTCGTGCTCGAGGGCTACGAGGCCGGCGCCACCTCCTACATGACCAAGCCGTTCAGTCCCCGGGAACTGGTGGCCGAGGTCGAGTCACTGCTGACGAAGGCCTCCTGAGTCGCGCAGGGCGGCGTAACGCGCACGCGTCGCGCCGTCGTGCGCCGCTGCCGGTGCGGGTGTCGACCCGACCGGCCACTGAGGCGGTTCGGCTCCGCCGGTGAGCGCCCACGCGGCCTGGCGCGCCGCGCCCCGTGCGACGTACTCCGCCGGTGCGGGGACCTCCACGGGTGCGCCGAACAGCGCCGGCGCGATCACGCGCACCGCCTCCGACGCCGCTGCGCCGCCGATGAGGAGCACCCGCTCGACGGGCGTTCCCACGGCGCGCAGCGCGTCGACCGCGTCCGCCAGCCCGCAGAGCATGCCCTCGACGGCCGCTCGCGCAAGGTTGGCGGGCGTCATGTTGCCCCGGGTCAGCCCGCCCAGCAGACCCGTGGCGTCGGGCCGGTTGGGCGTCCGCTCCCCGTCGAGGTACGGCAGCAGCGTGAGCCCGCCGGCCCCCGGTTCGGCCGACAGCGCCAGCCCGTCGATGTCCGACAGCGGCCGGCCGAGCAGGTCCGCCGCCGCCGTCAGCACGCGGGCGGCGTTGAGCGTGCACACCAGCGGCAGGAAGCGCCCCGTCGCGTCGGCGAAGCCGGCCACCAGCCCGGAGGCGTCAGCGGCGGCGTCGCCACTCACCCCGAATGCCGTCCCGGATGTTCCCAGGGAAACGACGACGTCTCCGGGACGCAGGCCGAGGCCGAGCGCGGCGGCCATGTTGTCGCCCGTGCCGGCGGCGAGCCGGACGCCCGACGCGGTCTCGCCCACGACGTCGGCCGGCCCCGCCACGCGCGGCACCCGCAGCTCCCGCCCGAACGCCAGGCTCAGCAGGTCCGGCCGGTACTCGCCGGTGGCGGGCGACCAGTAGCCGGTGCCGGAGGCGTCGCCGCGGTCCGTGGTCGGTCCGCCGCCGTCGGCCCGCAGCACATGGGTCACCCAGTCATGCGGAAGAAGAACGCTCTCGACGCGGGCCGCGTTCTCCGGCTCGGCCGTGGCCAGCCAGCGCAGCTTCGTGACGGTGATCGAGGCGACCGGCACGGTCCCGACCGCCTTCGCCCACTCCCCCGGCCCGCCCAGCTCGGCGATCAGGTCCTCGGCCGCCCCGGCGGAACGGGTGTCGTTCCACAGCAGCGCCGGCCGCACCACCTCGCCCGCGCCGTCCAGGCAGACCATGCCGTGCTGCTGCCCACCGACGGCGAGGGCCTCGACCCCGTCGAGCAGCCCGTCGGAGGCCTCCTCGAACGCCCTGCGCCAGTGCGCGGGGTCGACCTCGGTGGCGTCGGGGTGGGCGGCCCGGCCTTCCCGGACCACCTCTCCCGTCTCCGCATCGCACACCAGGATCTTGGTGCTCTGGGTGGAACTGTCCACCCCCGCAACGAGCCCCATTACCGCACCCCGAGGAGGTGCTCCATCGCGAGCTGGTCGAGGCGTTCGAACGCGGCACCCCGCGCGGCGAGCGCCTCGACGTCGTACTCCTCGGCGCGCAGGTCGGCGAGGCTCTCGCCGGCGGCGAGCGTCGGCTGGCGCAGTTCGTCCACGCGGGCGGCCGCCAGCGCCTCGTGCACCTCGGCGTCGGCCCGGAACGCGGCCGCCTTCTCCTTGAGGATCAGGTAGTTGCGCATGCACGCCTTGGCCGTCTCCCACACCCCGTCGTAGTCCTCGGTGCGCGGCGGCTTGTAGTCGAAGTGCCGCACGCCCTCGTACCCGCCGGTCTCCAGCGTGTCGACGGTCCAGAACGCCCCGCGCAGGTTGCCCGCGCCGAAGCGCAGGTCCTGGTCGAACCGGGGGCCGTGCTGGCCGTTCAGGTCGATGTGGAACAGCTTCTTGTGCCAGAGCGCCTGCGCGATCCCGTGGGCGAAGTTGAGGCCGGCCATCTCCTCGTGCCCCACCTCCGGGTTGAGGCCCACCCGGTCCGGCTCCTCCAGCGAGTTGATGAACGCCAGCGCGTGCCCGATCGTCGGCAGCAGGATGTCGCCGCGCGGCTCGTTGGGCTTCGGCTCCAGCGCGAAGCGGATGTTGTAGCCGCGTTCGCGCACGTAGGCGCAGAGCACGTCGACGGCTTCCTTGTACCGGTCCAGCGCGGCGGCCACGTCCTTCGAGCCGCCGGACTCGGCACCCTCGCGGCCGCCCCACATGACGTACACCGGCGCGCCCAGTTCGGCGGCGAGGTCGATGTTGCGGGCGACCTTGGCGAGCGCGAACCGGCGCACCGCGCGGTCGTTCGACGTGAAGCCGCCGTCCTTGAAGACGGGGTGGCCGAACAGGTTGGTGGTGACCATGCTCGTGACGACCCCGGTGGCGTCCAGGGCCTCCTTGAAGCGGGCGATGAGCTTGTCCCGTTCGCCCCCGTCGGTCCCGAACGGCACCAGGTCGTCATCGTGGAAGCTGACGCCGTAGGCGCCGAACTCCCCCAGCTTGTGCACGGCCTCGACGGGGTCGAGCGGCGCACGGCTGGACGACCCGAAGACGTCCTGCGCGGTCCATCCGACGGTCCACAGACCGAACGAGAACTTGTCCTGCTTGGTGGGGGTGTACGCGGTCATGAGCGACGTCCTCCAGTGACGGCTGAAACGGCTCCCGCCCGCCACTGTCCCACGGCGACACGGGGTGGCGGGCGCAGTTCGATGGGGCAAACGCTACGCCCGCCACCCGGGTTAGTTCAATACCCGAACGAACGTGGATCAGGGGGCCTGTGCCGCTACCTCGCCGGCGAACGCCTCGACCTTGTCCCGCCAGATCTTGAGTGCCGCCTCCGTGGCGTCCAGGTCCTGCGGACCGGTCTGCGTCACCACCAGCCGCGGCCCCTGCCCGGTGCCCTCCTCGAGCTCGTACCGGACCTGCCCGGCGATGCGCTCCGCGGTCTGCCACTCGTAGGTGAGCTGCCGCCCCGGCTCCACCTCGGTCACCTGTCCGTCGGCGAACTCCGGCGTCGTGGCCGGCGCCGGCGCCGGCCCGCCGACCACGGGCTCCACGCCACCGGTCAGCGCCGCCCACACCTGATCGGCCGGCCGGGTCAGCTGACGTTCGAAGCGCACCGCCCACCGCCCGTCCGGCAGGTGCGTCGAGTAGCCCCGGTCCAGCCCGAACTGCGCCACGTACCGCTCGTGCGCGACGGCCAGGTCACCCACCTCGGGCTCGGGCGCCCCGTCCAGGCTCGCGGTGAGGAAGTCCAGGCAGGTCTCCCAGCCGGCGGCGTAACTCGCGGCCGACGGCCGGTCGCCGAAGGCCTGGGTGAACACCAGCAGCGTGCCCTCCCCCTCGGGGCGCAGCTCCCAGCGCAGCACGGTGTTGTCCCACGTGTACTCGATCACGTGCGGCGGTGCCAGTTCGGTGATGACGCCGGTGCCCTCGTCGCCCTCCGCGCTGAACCGGATGGGTGCGCCGACCCGCAGTTCCCACTCGACGCGGTACGGGAACCAGGCCGCCAACCGGTCCGGATCGGTGATGGCGCGCCAGACCACTTCGATCGGGTGCGCGAACCGGCGTTCCATGTACAGCTGGTTTCTGCCGTCGACCTCTCGCAGGGACTCGTTCACGTGCCTCCCCTATCTGAAGACCACCCGGTAATAGGTCTCTGAGTGCTGCAGGGCGAGCAGAACGGCGCCCCGGGTCTCGGCGTCGTCGCCCAATGTGGACACCCGCAGCTCCACCCCCCGCAGCGCCGGCCCCAGCACCGACGCGTCGAACGCCTCCCGCAACGGCGGCAGCAGCAGGTCGCCCATCGCCGCGAGGCCACCGCCCAGCACGAGCATGGCCGGGTTGTACGCGTTCACCACCCAGGAGGCGGCAAGTCCCAGGTATTGACCCACCTCGTCGATGGCCGCCGCCGCCACGGTGTCGCCGTCGCGGGCCGCCGCCGCCACGTGGCTCGCGTCCAGGTCGCGCCGCCCGGCGAGCAGCGACGGCCGGCCGGCCGCGATCGCCCGCCGCACCGCCCGGACCATGGCCGGACCCGAGGCGACCGTCTCCAGGCAGCCGGCGTTGCCGCAGTTGCACGGCTCCGTGCCGCCGGGCACCCGGCAGTGGCCGATCTCGCCGGCCGTGCCACCGGCGCCGTGGAAGACCCGACCGCCGGAGAGCACGCCCGCCGACAGGCCGGTGCCGGCGTAGAGCAGCGCCAGTTCGCCGGCGTTGTCGCCGACGCCCTCGACGTTTTCCGCCACGGCGGCGGCCTGGCCCGCGTTGTGCACGTAGACGGGGATGCCCAGCGCGTCGCCGAGCGTGGCACCGACCGCCACGTCGCGCCAGCCGAGGTTGGGCGCGAGCAGGCACACGCCCCGGTGGAAGTCGGTCAGGCCGGGCAGCACCACCCCGACGGCCGACAGCCGCGCGCCGTCGACCTCCGCCGTCTCGCGCACCTGGTCGGCGATCCGCTTCAACGTCGCGGTGGGGTCGCCGCGCGGCGTGTCCAGCCGCACCCGCCGCACCTCCGCGCCGGTGGCGTCGCCGACCGCGACCGTCGTGCGCCGCGCGCCGATGTGCACGCCGGCCACCAGGTGGGACGAGGCGTTGAATTCGAGCAGGATCGGCGGTCGGCCTCCGGACACCGCCGTGGTGCCGGTGCCTACCTCGCGGACCAGCCCCTCGGCGATCAGTTCGTCGACGATGGCGCTGACGGTCGGCTTGGCCAGGGTGGTGGCGCGGGCGATGCTGGCGCGGGAGATCCGGCCGCCCTCCTTGACCACGGCCAGGACGAGCGAACGGTTGACCTCGCGCATGACGTTGTGGTCCGCACCGCGTCGGGTCCCACCCGGTTCCATCGCCCCACGTTACAAACCCCTCATGGTCAGTAACGCACCCGGGTCGAACCACGTGTCGCGATGTGACCGTGCGATGCTTTACACCAGTCATATGGGGGAGGTCGGCACAGGTGCACATCTCGGCGCGCAGCGACTACGCCGTCCGCGCGGCCCTGGGGCTGGCTTCCGCGTACCCGGCGACGATCTCCAGCGCCAGCCTGGCGACCGAGCAGGACCTGCCCCGCAAGTTCCTCGAGGCGATCCTGGCCGACCTGCGCCGCGCCGGCCTGGTCCGGGGGCAGCGCGGGGTCGAGGGCGGCTACGTGCTCACCAAGGCGCCGACCGAGACCATGATCGGTGAGGTGCTGCGCGCCGTGGACGGCCCGCTCGCCGAGGTTCGTGGGCGGCGGCCGGAGGAGACGGCGTACGAGGGCACCGCGGAGCACCTGCAGGAGCTGTGGGTCGCCGTGCGGGCCGCCGTGCGCAGCGTCCTGGACGAGGTGACGCTCGACGACGTGGTGCGCGGCAAGATGCCGTCCCACGTCCGGCGCCTGATCACGGCACCGGACGCCTGGCAGCCCCGCTAGCTCCTGCTTCCGACCTCGCGCAGCAGGCCCTCCTGGACCGCTGTCGCGATGTGTCGCCCGTCCAGGGTGATCATGCGGCCGCTCGCGAGCCCGCGGGCGTCGGACGCCGACGGGCTCCAGCAGTCGTAGAGAAACCACTCGTCCGCCCGGAACGGCCGGTGGAACCACAGCGCGTGATCCAGTGAGGCACCGGCGAACCCGCCCGGTCCCCAGACCGCTCCGTGCTGCGAGAGCACCGCGTCCAGCAGCGCCATGTCCGAGCAGAACGTCAACGCGCACGCGTGCACCAGCGGGTCGTCGGGCAGCCGCCCGTCGATGCGCATCCACACCCGCGGGTGGGACTCCATCGGCCGCTCCCCCGCCGGCACCCAACCGGGCTTGCCCACGTAGCGCTGGTCGATCGGCCGCGGCCGCGAGTCGAACTCGGCACGCCGTTCCGGGTACTGCTCCATCAGCTGCGCCATCGTCGGGAGCGCGTCCGGCGGTGGCACGTTCACCGGCACGGGAGCCTGGTGATCCAGCCCCGCCTCCGGCCGGTGGAACGACGCCGACATGAAGAAGATTGTCTCGCCCCGCTGGCGGGCGACCGAGCGCCGCACGGAGAACGAGCGGCCGTCCCGGATGTTCTCGACCTCGTAGGTGATCGGCTCGGCCGGGTTGCCGGGGCGCACGAAGTACCCGTGCAGCGAGTGCACCCGCCGCTCGGGATCGACCGTGCGCCCGGCCGCCACGAGCGCCTGGGCGGCCACCTGGCCACCGAAGACGCGCGTGGGCCCGGCGATCGGACTGACGCCGCGGAACCGGTCGCCGTCGAGCTTCTCCAGGTCCAGCAGGGCGATCAGCTCGTCGACCGCGACCTGCCCGGTGGCGTCACTCCTCAACCAGCGAGCCCAACTGGTGCAGGCGCAGCGTGTTGGTGGCACCCGGGGTCCCGGGCGGGCTGCCGGCGACGACCACGACGTAGTCGCCCCGACGCAGTTCGCCGAGGCCGATCAGCGCCTGGTCCACCTGGCGGAACATGTCGTCGGTGTGCTGCACGAACGGCACCTCGAAGGTGTCCACGCCCCAGGACAGCGCCAGCTGCGCCCGCACCGCCGGCACCGGCGTGAACGCCAGCAGCGGAAGGTTGCAGTGCAGTCGGGCCAGCCGCCGCACGGTGTCACCGGTCTGCGAGAACGCCACGAGCGCCTTCGCGCCGGTCGCCTGCGCGATGTTGGACGCGGCGACCGTGATGGCGCCGCCGCGGGTGCGCGGGTCGTGCTGCAGCCGCGGCACGTTGAACGAACCCGCCTCGGTGGTGGCGACGATGCGCGCCATCGTGGAGACCGTCAGCACCGGATAGCGACCGACGCTGGTCTCACCGGAGAGCATCACCGCGTCCGCGCCGTCGAGCACCGCGTTGGCGACGTCTGAGGCCTCGGCGCGGGTCGGGCGGGAGTTCTCGATCATCGAGTCGAGCATCTGCGTGGCGACGATGACCGGCTTGGCCTGCTCGCGGCAGAGCTGCACGGCGCGCTTCTGCACCAGCGGCACCTGGTCCAGCGGCAGTTCGACGCCGAGGTCACCGCGGGCCACCATGATCCCGTCGAACGCGTCGACGATGGCGTCCAGGTTGGTGACCGCTTCCGGCTTCTCGATCTTCGCCACGATCGGCCGGGTGGTCTTCTCCTCGGCCATGATCTCGTGCGCCAGCTTGATGTCGTCCGGCGTGCGCACGAACGACATCGCGATCCAGTCGACGCCCAGGCCGAGCGCGAAGCGCAGGTCCTCGATGTCCTTCTCGGAGAGCGCGGGGACGCTGATGGCGACGTTGGGCAGCGAGACGCCCTTGTTGTTGGAGACCGGCCCGCCCTCGATGACGAGGCAGCGGATGTCCTTGCCTTCTTCGACGCCGAGCACCTCGACGGCCACCTTGCCGTCGTCGATCAGCAGCCGGTCGCCGGGCTTCACCTCGAGCGGCAGGCGCTTGTAGGTGCAGGAGACGCGGTCCTGGGTGCCCTCGACGTCGTCGCTGGTGATGAAGACGATGTCACCGGTGCGCCATTCGACCTTGGTGTCGACGAACCGGCCGAGCCGGATCTTGGGGCCCTGCAGGTCGGCCAGAATGCCGACCGCCCGGCCGGAGGCCTGCGCCGCCTCGCGCACGAGCCGGTAGGTGGCCGCGTGGTCGGAGTGGTCACCGTGGCTGAAGTTGAGCCGGGCAACGTCCATCCCGGCGTCCACGAGCCCACGGATCCGCTCGGGGTCGGAAGTGGCCGGGCCGAGGGTACAGACGATCTTCGCGCGACGTGTCACGTCCACCGAGCCTAGACCGTCCGGGTGGCCCCGCGTGCGTCACCCCGGTGACCGATGGGCGACCCCCGAAAGTCAAACGAAACCGCACCCCAGAGGCAACCCGCGGAGCCGACGGGATAGTTCAGGATTATCTGGACTTTCAGTCAAGGCCAGCTCAGCGTCGAGGGCAGTTCAACGGAAGGGGACCTGTGCCGACCACGGTGGAGGCATGGCACGTTGCCGCGGTCGCCAACGGCATCATCGCCGCGGCGTACCTCGGGATCTGCGCGGCCATCCTGATCCCGCTGTACCGCACGGCACAGCTGCGCTCGAACAAGCTCGGCGTCGCCACCGCCTCCATCTTCTTCAGCTGCGCGGTGCACCACGGCGGGCACACGTTCCACCTGCTGGCGCCGATGCTCGGCTGGCACCTGCACAGCGGCGAGGCGATGCGGGCGTCGTTCAACTGGTACATGGCGAGCTGGGACGTGCTGAGCGTCGTCGTCGCCCTCTACTACTGGACGCTGCGGCGCACCTACGGGTCCCTCATGAAGGGCGCGAAGCTCTTCGAGGATCTCGAGGAGCGTGCGCGGGCCGCCGACCGGCTCGCCGAGCAGCGCGGCGCGCTGCTGTCCGCCGTTCTCGACAGCATCGTCGACGGCGTGGTGGTCGCCGACGCCGACGGCAACGTCCTCGTTCTCAACCCCGCGGCGGAACGCTATCTGCGCGGCGGCTCCGCCGACACCGACGTGAACGCCGCGCTCGTGCGGGCCCGCGCCGGCGAGACGATCACGGGCGCCGAGATCCTGGTCGAACGCGGCGACCGGCACATCCCGCTCCTGATCAACGCCAATCCGCTCACCGGCGACCAGGGCGGCAGCGTCGTCGTCCTGCACGACATCACCGAACTGCGCCGCCACGACGAACAGCGCCGCGAGTCCGAGGAGGTGCTGCGGCTGCTCCTCGACGGCGCGCGGGACTACTCGATCCTCATGCTCGACCCCACGGGCGTCGTGTGCAGCTGGAGCGCCAACGCCGAACGCATGCACGGCTACTCCGCCGAGGAGGCCATCGGCGTCTCCTACCGCTCGCTCTTCGACGCCGACGACCGCGCGGCCGGCGTTCCCGAACGGCTGCTCGCCGACGCCCGCGCACACGGCCGTGCGGAGATCTCCGGCCTGCGGGTGCGCCGGGACGGCACGGCCTTCCACGCGCAGACCGTCGTGACGCCGGTCTTCGCGGGCGACGGCGCGTTGCGCGGGTTCGTCACCGTCGCGAACGACATCACCGAACGCCGCCGCCACGAACAGGCCATCCTCGACCTCAACAACGAGCTGGAGAACCGCGTCGCCGAGCGCACCGCCCAGCTCGAACGCCAGGCCAACGAACTGCGCACCACGAACAGCGAACTGGAGGCGTTCTCCTACAGCGTCTCGCACGACCTGCGCGCACCGCTGCGGGCGATGAACGGCTTCGCCGCCATGATCGAGGAGGAGCACGGCCACCTGCTGCCCGAGGCCGGACGGCGGCAGCTCGCCAAGGTCCGCTCCGCCGCGCAGCAGATGGGTCAGCTCATCGACGCGCTGTTGGCGTTCTCCCGGCTGCAACGACAGGCGATGAACGTGGCGCCCCTCGACCCGGCCGACCTGGTCCGCGACGTCTGGGACGAACTGGCACCGGACCGCGAGGGGCGTGACGTCACGCTCGACGTCGGCGACCTGCCGGGGTGCGACGGCGACGTCCGGCTGCTGCGGCAGGTCTTCGGCAACCTGCTCGGCAACGCCGTCAAGTACACGGCGAAGGTCGAGCAGGCCCGGATCGAGGTCGGCGGCCGGGTCGACGGGTCGGAGGTCGAGTACTGGGTACGCGACAACGGTGCCGGATTCGACATGCGCTACGCCGACAAGCTGTTCAAGGTCTTCCAGCGCCTGCACCGCGCGTCGGAGTTCGACGGCACCGGCATCGGGCTGGCCCTCGTGGCCCGCATCGTCTCCCGACACGGCGGCCGGGTGCGCGCCGAGGGGTCGCCCGGCGAGGGCGCCACGTTCCATCTGGTGCTGCCGCGCACCACGACCGACGAGCGGGCCCCCACGCCGCAGAGGGAGCTTGCCGATGTCGCCCACTGAGGTCCTCATCGTCGAGGACAACCCCGACGACCTCGAACTGGCGCTGCACGCATTGCGCAAGAGCGACTTCGCCAACGCGGTGGAGGTGGCCCGCGACGGCGCCGAGGCCCTCGACCTCCTGCTCAAGACCGGCGCCGAACTCCCGAAGGTGATCCTGCTCGACGTGAAGCTGCCGCTCGTCGACGGGATCGAGGTACTGCGGGAGCTGAAGAAGGACGCGCGCACGCGGCGGGTGCCCGTGGTGATGATGACGTCCTCGGCCGAGGACCGCGACCTGGCCGCCGCCTACGAACTCGGCGCCAACAGCTACATCGTCAAGCCGGTGGACATCGACCAGTTCTACCGGGCGGTGCAGCAGGTCGGGAAGTACTGGCTGATGCTCAACCAGGGGGAACCGTGGCGCACCCGGTGACCCAGGCGCTCACGGGAGGCGGCGAGCGAGGCGGCGGGCAGACCGGCACCCCGCTGCGGATCGTCATCGTCGAGGACAACCCGGACGACGCCGAACTGCTCGCCTACGAGCTGAGCCGGGCCGGGTTCGCGCCGGACTGGCGCCGGGTGGAGAGCCTGCCGGAGTACGTGGAGGCCCTGCAGAGCGGGCCGGACGTCGTGCTCGCCGACTACTCGCTGCCGCAGTTCGGGGCGCTGGACGCGCTCGCCGAGGCGCAGGCCGTCAGCGACGTTCCGGTGATCGTGGTCAGCGGCGTGATGGACGAGGCCACCTGCGTGGAGTGCCTGCGCCGGGGCGCCACGGACTACCTGCTCAAGGACCGGCTCACCCGGCTCGGGCCGGCCGTCGAGCGGGCGCTGGCCCAGCGCGAGCTGCGCCGGGTCACCTCCCGCGCCGAGCAGGTGGCCCGGGAGAGCGAGCAGCGGTTCCGGGCGGCGTTCGACCGCGCGCCGATCGGGATGGCGGTCTCCACCTCGGACGAACGCATCCTCGACGCCAACCCGGCCCTGATGCACCTGTTGCGCCGCCCGGCGGAGCAGCTGCGCGGGGAGCCGTTCGACCAGTTCGTGCATCCGGAGGACCGGTCGGCGCTGGCGGCGCACACGAAGGAGCTGCGCTGCGGGCGGGCCGGCGCGGCCACGCTGGAGCTGCGCCTGCTGGACGCCACCGCCGAACCGGTCTGGGTGCTGTACTCGGCGGCGCTGATCGCCGGGGTGCCGGAGCCCGGTTCGGTCGAGGGGTGCACGGGACAGCTGATCCGGCAGGTGCAGGACATCACCGAACGCCGCCGCGCCGAGCAGGACCGCCGGCAGTCCATGCTGATCCTGCAGGGCATGATCGACAACGCGCCCAGCGCGCTCTACCTGCGCGCACCTGACGGGCGGTTCCTGATCGTCAACAGCGCGTTCGAGAAGCTCTCCGGTGTGCACCGGGCCGAGGTCGTGGCCGAGCACGGCGAACGGCTGCTGCCCGAGGCCCTCGCCGCCGAGCTCTCCGCGCGGGACTGGCGCTGCCAGGCGAGCCGGCAGGTGATGGCCGACGAGGAGACGCTGAACGACTCCACGTACCTGTCCATCCGCTATCCGCTCATCGACCAGTCCGGTGTCCCGTGGGCGGTCGGCGCGATCTACACCGACATCACCGACCAGAAGCGCATCCAGGGCGAACTGGCGCAGGCCAAGGACGAGCTGGAGCGCGCCAACCGGGAACTGTCGGAGCTGGACCGGATGAAGAGCGAGCTGGTGGCGACCGTCTCGCACGAGTTGCGCACGCCGCTGACCAGCATCCGCGGCTACACCGAACTGCTGATCGACAACGGCGACGCGATGTCCCCCACCGAGCGCCGCATGATCGAGATCATCGACCGGAACGGCCAACGCCTGCTCGCCCTCGTCGAGGACCTGCTCACGTTCTCCCGGATGGACGACGGGTCGTTCCAGGTCAGCGCCGACAAGGTGGACCTCGGCCGGCTCGTCGAGTCGGTCTGCGCGGGCGTCGTCCCGACCCTGCCGGCCGGCCTCTCGCTGACCATGCGCATCGAGCCCGACCTCGAACGCATCACCGGCGACCCGGCCCAGCTCGAACGGGCCGTCCTCAACCTGGTGAGCAACGCGGTGAAGTTCTCGCCGGACGGCGGCCGGATCAGCGTGGACGCGCGGCGCACCGGCGAACGCATCGAGGTGGTCGTCGCCGACACCGGCATCGGGATGGCGCCGGAGGAGCAGACCAAACTCTTCCAGCGCTTCTACCGCACGGCCACCGCACAGACCCGTCAGATCCAGGGCACCGGCCTCGGGCTGGCGCTGGTCAAGGGCATCGTCGAACGCCACGGCGGCACCGTGCGCCTGACCTCCGCACCGGCGGCCGGCACGACGGTCACCATCGACCTGCCGCTGACCGGACCTACGGCAGCGCCACCAGACGGAAGTGCTCCTTGAGCCACGGCAGGCAGATCCGGTAGGCCTGGATCGTCGTGGGCTGGCCGTTGTCGTGCGACAGCACGATCGAGCCGGGCTTGGTGTCCTTCTTGATGGCGCCGACGATGCGCTGGACGTGCGCCTCGTCGTTGGGCGACTTGGTGTGGTCCCAGTCCCGCATGTCGTAGTCCCAGTAGATGGACTTCATGCCGTAGCCCTTGGCGATCTCGACCATCTTGTTGTCGAAGTTGCCACCGGGTGCGCGGAAGTACGGGATCTTCGCGCCCGGGACGGCCGCCATGATCGCCTCGTTGGTGTGGACCATGTCCCAGCGCATGTAGCCCTCGTCCTTCTTGGCGAGGTCCGTCAGGTGCTGCCAGGAGTGGTTGCAGAGCGTGTGGCCCTCCTCGGCGATCCGCTTCACCAGCTCCGGGTGCTTCTCCGCCCGGAAGCCGACCAGGCAGAACGTCGCCTTGACGTCGTGCTTCTTCAGCTCGTCCAGGATCGCCGGCGTGTTGATCGGGTCGGGCCCGTCGTCGAACGTCAGCGCCACCGAGTCGTCGCCGGTGCGCCGCACCGAGTTGCCCGGCCCGTACATGGGGTCACGCGGCGACTTCGACGGGCTCGCACCGGGCCGCGGTGAGCCGGACGGGTCGGCGCCGGACGGGGCGGACGGGGACGCGGTGGGCGACGGCGCCGGGTTGTCCTTCGCCGTCGGATCGCCGCGATGCGGGACACCCGCCTGCTCGCCCGTACCGGGTGGCGCGGCGTGGGAGGTCTGGCCGGCGTTGGAACGCGGCGTGTCGCCGCTGTCACCGAACGCCGGGCTGACAAGTGTCAACACGGCCGCCACCAGCAAAAACGGCAAGCGCACCCGTCCGTAGACGTAGGCCCACCCCTCCTGACGCACCCGGTGACGCGCCACTTTGGCCCCAGAAGTCACCCGAGCACCATACGCGACTGCCGTTCACTCTTGTGACGGAGCTCGATCCGGTTTTTCGGCTAATCTGGGACTTCTCTGTGTGCGGCGGACGGGGGTGGAGGGTGCGCACTGACTCGCGCACGCGGCTCTCCGCCCTGTTGGCGCTGCTGCTGGCCGTCCTGGTGCTGGCCCCGACGCGGGCCGGCGCGGACACGTCGACGGGCGGGTTCGGGCGTTCCGGGTCGCCGGCCGCGATCGGCGCGCCGCATGCCGGACAGCTCGCCCAGCCGCACCGTGACCAGGCCCCGCAGCTCGGCGGGGGTGCCTTCGGCGCCGCGTTCTCCGCCGCGCCGTGGGTCCTCGCCGCCGCGTCGCGCCTGCGGGCACTCCGTCTTTTCTTCGCGGGAACGTCCACCGCGGGCGCACCCGCGGGCCCTTCCGGGCCGGTTCACGTCTCCTGGTGGGGACGGGCACCGCCGCACGCGTAAGCGCGTGTGAGCCCTTCTGCCCGTTTCTTACTTTCTATAGGAGAACCCCCTTGTCCCGCGCACTCTCCGTGCGCGCGGTGTTGGCTCTCGTGGTTGTCGGCGTCTCCGGTTGGCTCGTTGCCGACCGGCCGCCGAACCTGGGCCTCGACCTGCGCGGCGGCACCCAGATCGTGCTCGAAACGCGAGACGGCGATCTCGCGAAGGCCACCTCGAAGACCACCGACGAGGCGCTGGAGGTCCTGCGCCGCCGCGTCGACCAGCTCGGCGTGAGCGAACCGTCGCTGACCCGCTCCGGCGAGAAGCGGATCATCGTCGAACTGCCGGGCGTCCAGGACCCGGCGGAGGCGGTGGCGGTCGTCGGCCGCACGGCGCAGCTGACGTTCCATCCGGTGCTCGGCATCGGTGCCGACCCGAACGCCGCCCCCTCACCTACCCCGTCGGCCTCCCCGGGTGCATCCCCGGCGGCGTCCGCCTCGGCAGCGGCGTCGCCGGGCGCCTCCGCCTCCGCCGGCGCCGCGCCCTCGGGGAGCCCGTCGGCGACGGCCCCGCCCACGACCGGGCAGAACGGGGAGCTCACCCTCTCCGACGAGGACGGCGCCGAGTGGCTGCGCCTGGGCCCGGCCGTGATCGACGGCAGCCTCGTCGAGGACGCCCAGGCCGGCACGGGGCAGTTCGCCGGCTGGCAGATCGACGTCGAGTTCCGGGGCAGGGGTCCGGACGCCTGGCAGAAGCTGACCGGCGAGGCCGCGTGCGCCCCGATGACCGATCCGAAGCGGCGGGTCGCCATCGTGCTCGACGGGAAGATCATCTCCTCGCCGCAGGTGGTCCAGGAGATCGGCTGCAACGTCGGCATGACCGGCGGCCGCACCTCCATCACCGGCCAGTTCAGCGGCGGTGAGGCGAAGGATCTGGCGCTGCTGATCCGCGCCGGCGGCCTGCCGGTGCCGGTTCAGGTGATCGAACAGCGCACCGTCGGCCCGACGCTCGGCGCCGACGCCATCGAGGCCTCCGCCCGCGCCGCCGTGCTCGGGCTCGCCGCCACGATCCTGTTCATCATCGCCGTGTACCGGCTGGTCGGCGGGCTGGCCGCGGTCGCACTCGTGGCGTACGGGCTGATCTCCTACGCGGCCCTGCTCGCCCTGGACGCCACGCTCACCCTGCCCGGCCTCGCCGGGTTCGTGCTCGCGATCGGCATGGCCGTCGACGCCAACGTGCTCGTCTTCGAACGCGCCAGAGAGGAGTACGCCGCCGGTAAGCGCACCATGCGGCAGGCCATCGACGTCGGGTTCGACAAGGCGTGGTCGGCCATCCTCGACTCGAACGTCACCACGCTGCTCGCCGCCGGCCTGCTCTTCTTCCTCGCCTCGGGGCCGGTGCGCGGGTTCGGGGTGACGCTGTCGATCGGCGTGATCGCGTCCATGTTCACGGCGCTGGTGCTGAGCCGCGTGCTGGTGACCTGGGCGCTGCGGCGGCGGTTCGTATCGAAGCGGCCGGGTATCACCGGGCTCGGCGGGATCGGCAGGGTCCGCGCCTGGCTCGAGGAGAAGGACCCCGACATCATGGGCCGCCGCAGACTGCTGCTCACGATCTCGGCGGTGGCGGTCGTCGTCGCGATCCTGGGCATCGGGCTGCGCGGGCTCAACTGGGGCGTCGAGTTCACCGGCGGGCGGCTGGTCGAGTACAGCGCGGCCGGCGTGAGCGTCGACGAGGCCCGCGCGGCGGTCGCCGGGACCGGCCTGGACCGGGCCGTCGTGAACGCCTCCGGCGACGGCAACATCAGCGTGCGCTCGGGCGGGTTCGACGACGCGGCCGAGCAGAAGGTGCGCGCCGCGCTGGCCGCCGGGAGCGACGGCGGCGTGCAGCGGCTGCGCGACGAGCAGATCGGCCCCAGCCTCGGCGACGAACTGCGCAACAAGGCGTTGATCGCCCTCGGCGTGGCGTTGGCGGCGCAGCTGACCTACCTGGCGTTCCGGTTCCGCTGGCAGTGGGCCGCCGCCTCGGTGGTGGCGATGCTGCACGACGTGGTGATCGTGGTGGGCTTCTTCGCCTGGCTCGGCAAGCCGATCGACGGTGTCTTCCTGGCCGCGATCCTGACCGTCATCGGCTACTCGGTGAACGACTCCGTCGTGGTCTTCGACCGCATCCGCGAACTCGTCCGCGGGGCGCGGAAGGAGGCGTTCGCGACGCTGGCCAACCGGGGCAGTCTGCAGACCGTGCCCCGAACGGTCAACACCGGCCTCGGTGCGATCTTCGTGCTGATCGCGCTCGCCGTGCTGGGGCGGGACTCACTGGTCGATTTCGCCCTTGCACTGCTGGTCGGCGTTCTGGTCGGCACATACTCGTCGGTGTTCTTCGCGACGCCGCTGGCTATCGTCTTCGAGTCCCGGCCCGGTGGGCTGGTGCCGACGTTGGACGCTCGGGTGCGCGCCGCCGCTCGTGCCCGTTCCCCCAAGAACGCCCCCAAGAGAGTACGGACGAGGAGTTGAGCATGGACATCGAGCGGGTCAACCTGCCGGGTATCGGGATGCAGCACTCGGTGACCACCTCGCGTGGCCGCCGCCTGGGTGTGGTGTCCCATCACACCGGCCGCCGTGACCTGGTCGTCTACGACAAGGACGACCCCGACTCGACCGTGGTCAACGTGGCGCTCACCCCCGACGAGGCCAACGTCGTCGCCGAACTCCTCGGCACGGCCCGCATCGTCGAGCGCCTCGCCGAGCTGAACCGCCAGGTCGAGGGCCTGGTCACGCAACAGATCGCGATCCCGGCCGGATCGCCGTACGACGGGCGTACGCTCGGTGACACCCAGACCCGGACCCGCACCGGCGCCTCGATCGTGGCCGTCGTGCGGGACCGGGAGGTGTTCGCCAGCCCCCGCCCCGACTTCCGGTTCGTGGCCGGTGACGTGATCGTGGCGGTCGGCACCGCCGACGGCACCAACGCGGTCGCGTCGATCCTGACGGACGGATAGGGGCGCGCATGCACGGGATTCTCTTGGTGGAGATCGGCGCGATCATCCTGAGTCTCGGACTGCTCGCCGCCCTGGCGTCCAGGTTCTCGATCTCGCCGATCCCCTTCTACCTGATCGCCGGCCTCGCGTTCGGCACCGGCGGCGTGTTGAAGTTCGACGAGAGCGAGTCGTTCATCGTCGCCGGCGCGGAGATCGGCGTCATCCTGCTGCTGTTCACCCTCGGCCTGGAGTACACGGCGGCGGAACTGGTCGGCACGCTGCGTTCCGCCGCCCCGGCCGGGCTGCTGGACCTGGTGCTCAACTCCGCACCCGGCGTCGCCGTCGCGCTGATCCTGGGCTGGGGGCCGGTGGCTGCCGTCGCGATGGGCGGCGTCACCTACGTGACCTCCTCCGGGATCACCGCCAAGGTGATGGGCGACCTCGGCTGGCTCGGTAACCGCGAGACGCCGGTGGTGCTGTCGCTGCTGGTCTTCGAGGACCTCACGATGGCGGTCTACCTGCCGATCCTCACCGCGCTGCTGGCCGGTGCGGGGCTGCTGGCCGGATCGATCACGCTCGCCATCGCCGCGGCGACGATCACCGTGGTGCTGCTCGTGGCGCTGAAGTTCGGCCACGTGGTGGAGCGGTTCGTGGCCAGTGACAGCGAAGAGGTGCTGCTGCTGAAGGTGCTCGGCCTGACGGTGCTGGTCGCTGGGGTGGCCGCCGAACTGAAGGTGTCGGCGGCCGTCGGGGCGTTCCTGGTGGGCATCGCGCTGTCGGGGCCGCTGGCGCACACGGCGCGGGAGATGCTGACGCCGTTGCGCGACCTGTTCGCGGCGGTGTTCTTCGTGCTGTTCGGCCTGCAGACCGACCCGGGGTCGCTGATCCCGGTGCTCGGCATCGCGGTGCTGCTGGCGTTCACCGGCCTGATCACCAAGGCGGCGACGGGCTGGATCGCGGCGTACCGGGCCGGCCTGGGCATCTCGGCCCGCTGGCGGGCGGGAGCGGCGCTGCTGCCGCGCGGGGAGTTCAACATCGTCATCGCCGGTCTGGCGGTCACGGCCGGCGTCAACGAACGGATGCGCCCGCTCGCGGCGGCGTACGTGCTGATCGTGGCGGTGGTCGGCCCGATAGCCGCCCGCGGCGCCGAACCGCTCGCCAAATGGATCACGGCACGCTCGAAACCTAGCCTGGTCAAGAGCTAGCTGCGAGACTGTGCCGCATGGCGGCGAAGAGTGTGGACGAGTACGTCGACGGGCTCGACGGGCCGAAGCGTGCGCTGGTCGACGAATTGCACGCGCTGGCGCGCGAAGCCGTGCCGGATGCCTCCGTGGCGATCAAGTGGGGGCATCCGGCGTGGATCCATCCGTCCGGGACGATCCTCTTCATGATCAGCACGCACGCGAAGCACGTCAACTTCGCGCTCACGCCGAGCACGCGGGAAGCGTTCGACGAGGAGCTGACCGGCTACGAAACCGGCAAGGGCTTTGTCAAGCTCCCGTACGGAAAGCCGCCGCCGTCCGACGTGCTGCGCCGGATGATCGAATACCGCGTGCGCGAGCACGAGGACGACGGCGTCCTCTGGATGTGAGTCAGCGGGCGGCCGTCAACGGGCGGCTGCTCGGGACCACCGGCGACGGGAGCGTGCCCTCGGCGCCGAGGTAGCCGTGGATGCTCGCCGCCGCCGCGCGCCCCTCGGCGATCGCCCAGACGATCAGGCTCGCGCCGCGGTGCATGTCGCCCGCCACGAACACCCCAGGGACCTGCGTCTGCCAGTCCGCGCCGCAGTCCACCGTGCCCCGGGTGGCCAGGCCCAGTTCGCCCAGCAGCGGCCCGGCGTCGGTGCCCTCGAAGCCGATCGCCAGCAGCACCAGGTCGGCCGGGAGATCGCGTTCGGTGCCGGGCACCACGGTCATCAGGCGCCGGCCGTCGACCTTCTCCACCCGCACCTCGGCGATCCGCACCGCCGTCAGCTGCCCGTCGACCCCCACGAACTCCTGCACCGCGACGGCGAAGACGCGTTCGCCGCCCTCCTCGTGCGCCGGGTACTCGCGCAGCACGAACGGCCACGTCGGCCACGGGTCGCGGTCCTCGTCGCGGTGATCCGGCGGTTCGGGGTAGATGTCGAGCTGCGTGACGCTCGCCGCGCCCTGCCGGTGGGCCACACCCAGGCAGTCCGCCGCGGTGTCGCCGCCGCCGATGATGATCACGTGCTTGCCGTGCGCGTGCACCGGTCCCCCGGCGGGAACGCCGTGCAGGCCGCTCAGCACCGGCCCGTGCGCCGGACGGGCCGGCACCGCCGGGTCGAGGCCGGCGACCTCGCGGTTGGCGGGCACCAGATGTTCCATCGCCAGATGAACGCCGCGGAGACGACGGCCCGGAGTCTCCGGCGTGTCCCGGCTCTGCAGGGCGCCGCAGGCGAGCAGGAGCGCGTCGTGCCGCTCCCGCAACTCCCGGACGGAAACCGACACCCCGACGTCGACGCCGGTCTCGAACGTCACGCCCTCGGCCCGCAGCTGCGCGAGGCGCTTGTCGATGACCGTCTTCTCGAGCTTGAAGTCGGGAATCCCGTAGCGCAGCAGCCCACCGATCGCGTCGTCGCGCTCGTAGACGGTGACGTCGTGACCGGCCCGCGCCAGCTGCTGCGCGGCGGCCAGCCCGGCCGGCCCGGAGCCCACCACGCCGACCGAACGCCCCGACGGCACCCAGCCCGAGTGCGGCGACAGCTCCGCCCGGTTGGCGATCTCCACCTCGATCTGCTTGATCGTCACGGGGTCGTCGCCGATCCCCAGGACGCAGGCCGCCTCGCACGGCGCCGGACACAGCCGCCCGGTGAACTCCGGGAAGTTGTTCGTGGCGTGCAACGACTCCGCGGCGGCCGCCCACTGGCCGGTGCGCACGAGGTCGTTCCAGTCCGGGATGCGGTTGCCGAGCGGGCAGCCGTCGTGGCAGAACGGGATGCCGCAGTCCATGCACCGCGTCGCCTGCTCGCCGATCAGCTGTTCCTGAGCCGGCGGGTAGACCTCTTTCCAGTCCCGCAGCCGGATGGGAACCGGCCGGCGGGCGGGCAGGCGACGCGGGTAGCGCATGAAGCCGTTCGGGTCAGGCACGGACCGCCTCCATCACCGCCGACGCCACGTCGCGGCCCTCCTCCTCGGCGGCGCGCATGACGTCCAGCACTCGCTGGTAGTCACGAGGGGTGACGGCGGTGAAGTCGTGCACCGCGTTCGCCCAGTCCCCGAGAATACCCTCGGCAACCGTCGAACCCGTTTCGGCGAGATGACGTTCGACCAGCGCGCGGACCTTCTCCTGGGCCTGCGCCGAGAGCGGGGAGAGGTCCACCAACTCCTTGTTGACCTTGTCGGGGTCGAGCTTCCACACGTAGGCGAGGCCGCCGGACATTCCCGCCGCGAAGTTGCGCCCGGTCGCCCCGAGCACCACCACGGTGCCGCCGGTCATGTACTCGCAGCCGTGGTCGCCGACGCCCTCGACGACGGCCGTGGCGCCGGAGTTGCGCACGCAGAAGCGTTCGCCGACCCGGCCGCGCAGGTAGACCTCGCCGCGGGTGGCGCCGTAGAGCACCGTGTTGCCCGCGATGATCTGCTCCTCCGCCTTGTACGGCACCGACTCGTCCGGCCGGATGATCAGCCGGCCGCCGGAGAGCCCCTTGCCGACGTAGTCGTTGCCGTCGCCGATCAGCCGCAGCGTCACGCCCTTCGGCACGAACGCGCCGAACGACTGCCCCGCCGTGCCGCGCAGCACGAACTCGATCGTGCCGTCCGGCAGGCCGTCGCGGTGCCGGCGCACCACCTCGCCGCCGAGCATCGCGCCGACGCTGCGGTGCTCGTTGCGGACCGCGAACTCCACCTTCACCGGGGTCCGCGAGTCCAGCGCCGGGCCGGCCGCCGCGATGAGCTGGTTGTCCAGCGCGCGTTCCAGCTTGTGGTCCTGCTTGGTCGCCTGGCGGCGCACCGCGCCCTCGTCCAGTTCGGGCACGTAGAGCAGCGGCGTCAGGTCCAGGCCGTGCGCCTTCCAGTGGTGCACGGCCGGCCGGACGTCCAGCAGGTCGGCCCGGCCGATCGCCTCGTCCAGCGTGCGGAAGCCCAGTTCGGCCAGGTAGCCGCGGACCTCCTCGGCGAGGTACTCGAAGAACGTCTGCACGAACTCCGGCTTGCCGGTGTAGCGCTCACGCAGCTTCGGGTTCTGCGTGGCGATGCCGACCGGGCAGGTGTCCAGGTGGCAGACCCGCATCATGATGCAGCCCGACACGATCAGCGGCGCGGTCGCGAACCCGAACTCCTCGGCCCCCAGCAGCGCGGCGATCAGCACGTCGCGGCCGGTCTTCAGCTGCCCGTCGGCCTGCACCACCACGCGGTCGCGCAGCCCGGACAGCAGCAGCGTCTGCTGGGTCTCCGCCAGGCCCAGCTCCCACGGGACGCCGGCGTGCTTGAGGGAGTTCAGCGGGGAGGCGCCGGTGCCGCCGTCGTGGCCGCTGATCAGGATGACGTCGGCCTTGGTCTTGGCGACGCCGGCCGCGACCGTGCCGACGCCGACCTCGCTCACCAGCTTCACGTGGATGCGGGCGGCCGGGTTGACGTTCTTCAGGTCGTAGACCAGCTGCGCCAGGTCCTCGATCGAGTAGATGTCGTGGTGCGGCGGGGGCGAGATGAGGCCCACGCCGGGCGTGGCGTGCCGGGTCTTCGCGATCCACGGCCACACCTTGTTGCCGGGCAGCTGGCCGCCCTCGCCGGGCTTGGCACCCTGCGCCATCTTGATCTGGATGTCGTCGGCCTGGACGAGGTACTCCGTCGTCACGCCGAAGCGGCCGCTGGCGACCTGCTTCACGGCCGAACGGCGTTCCGGGTCGTAGAGGCGCTCGGCGTCCTCGCCGCCCTCGCCGGTGTTCGACTTGCCGCCGAGGCGGTTCATCGCGATGGCCAGCGTCTCGTGCGCCTCCATCGAGATCGAGCCGTACGACATGGCACCGGTGGCGAACCGCTTCACGATCTCGCTGACCGGTTCGACCTCGTCGATCGGCACCGGCGGACGCTCGCCCAGCTTCATCTGGAACAGCCCGCGCAGCGAACCGGCCTCGGCCGCCAGCCTGTCCACAGTGGACGTGTACTGCCGGAAGACGTCGAACTGCCGCGAACGCGTGGCGTGCTGCAGCAGGAACACCGTCTGCGGGTTGAACAGGTGCAGTTCGCCCTCGCGCCGCCACTGGTACTCGCCGCCGACCTCGAGCTGGCGGTGTGCGCGCTCGGCCTCGTTGGCCGGGTACGCCTTGGCGTGCCGGGCCATGATCTCGGCGTGGATCTCCGGCAGGCCGATGCCCGCGATCTTCGAGGGCGTGCCGGTGAAGTAGCGCTGCACCAGGTCGTCGGAGAGCCCGACCGCCTCGAACACCTGCGCGCCGCAGTACGACGACACGGTGGAGATGCCCATCTTCGACATGATCTTCAGAACGCCCTTGCCGAGCGCCTTCACGTAGTTGCGCACGGCCTTCTTCGGCTCCAGCCCGGTCAGGAACCCGTGCCGGATCAGGTCCTCCGCCGACTCGAACGCCAGATACGGGTTGACCGCCGACGCCCCGAACCCGAGCAGCACCGCCACGTGGTGCACCTCGCGACAGTCGCCGGACTCCACGATCAGCGACACCTGGGTACGGGTCTGCTCCCGCACGAGGTGCTGGTGCACGGCCGCCGTCAGCAGCAGCGACGGGATCGGGGCCAGGTCGGCGTTGCTGTCCCGGTCGGAGAGGACCAGGATGCGCACGCCGTCCTCGATCGCCTCGGAGACGCCGCGCAGGATCTCCACGAGGCGCGCCTTGATACCCGTGGCGCCGTCCCGCAGCCGGTACAGCCCGGAGACCCGCACCGCCTTGAACCCGGGCAGGTCGCCGTCCTCGTCGATGTTCACGATCTTGGCGAGCTCGTCGTTGTCCAGCACCGGGTAGGGCAGCTCGATCTGGCGGCAGCTGGCCGGCCCCGGGTCGAGCAGGTTGCCCTCCGGGCCGATGGTGCTCTGCACGCTGGTGACGAGTTCCTCGCGGATCGCGTCCAGCGGCGGGTTGGTCACCTGGGCGAACAGCTGCGTGAAGTAGTCGTACAGCAGCCGCGGCCGGGTCGACAGCGGCGCGATCGGGGTGTCGGTGCCCATCGAGCCGATCGGCTCGGCGCCGGTGCGCGCCATCGGGCCGACCAGGATCTTCAGCTCTTCTTCCGTGTACCCGAACGTCTGCTGCCGGCGCTGCACCGAGTCGTGCGTGTACACGACGTGCTCGCGCTCGGGCAGGTTGCCCAGGCGCAGCAGCCCCGCGTGCAGCCAGTCGCCGTAGGGCTGCTCGGCGGCGAGCCGCCCCTTGATCTCGTCGTCCTCGAGGATCCGGCCCGCGGTCGTGTCGACCAGGAACATCTTCCCGGGCTGGAGCCGGCCCTTGCGGACCACCGTCGCCGGGTCGAGGTCGAGCACGCCCGCCTCGCTCGCCATCACGACGAGGCCGTCGGTGGTCAGGCACCAGCGCCCCGGCCGCAGGCCGTTGCGGTCCAGCACCGCGCCGATCACGTCCCCGTCGGTGAACGCCACGCTCGCCGGCCCGTCCCAGGGCTCCATCAGGCTCGCGTGGAACTGGTAGAACTCCCGCCGACCCGGTTCCATGCCGGGATCGTTCTCCCACGCCTCGGGAATCATCATCAGCACGGCGTGCGGCAGCGGCCGGCCCGCGAGGTGCAGCAGCTCGAGCACCTCGTCGAAGTTGGCCGAGTCGGAGGCCTCCGGTGTGCACACCGGGAAGATGCGGCGCAGGTTGCCCGGGATGAGGTCGGTGGCGAGCAGCGCCTCGCGGGCGGCCATCCAGTTGCGGTTGCCCCGGATGGTGTTGATCTCGCCGTTGTGCGCGATGTACCGGTACGGGTGCGCCAGCGGCCACGACGGGAAGGTGTTCGTGGAGAAGCGCGAGTGCAGCAGCACCAGCGCGCTGTCGACCCGTTCGTCGGTCAGCTCGGTGAAGAACTGCGGCACCTGGTCGGGCGTGAGCATGCCCTTGTACGTGATGGTGCGCGGCGACAGCGACACGAAGTGGCACGGCACCTTGCGGTCCCGGGTCTCCCGCTCGGCCTGCTTGCGCACGCAGTACGCGACCCGCTCCAGCTCGATGCCGGACAGCGGCTCGCCCGCGCCGGGGCCGGTGAGCCGGTCGGCCGCGAGGAAGATCTGCAGCACGCGGGGCATCGCATCGAGCGCGGACTTGCCCAGCCCGCCCGGGTCGACGGGCGGCGCGCGCCAGCCCAGCACCCGCGCGCCCTCGACGAGGGCGTACTTCTCGATCATGCGCTGCGCCTTGGCGGCCAGCTCCGCGTCCTGCGACACGAACACGAGTCCGGTCGCGTACTCCCCCGCCGCCGGCAGGTCGAACTCGACCACCGCGCGGTAGAAGGAGTCGGGCACCTGAATCAGCACACCGGCGCCGTCGCCGGTGTTCGGCTCGGCACCCCGGGCACCACGATGGTCCATGCGACTCAGCGCGGTCAGCCCTTTGCGGACGATCTCATGCGACCGCCGGCCCGCCACATCGGCGACAAAACCCACGCCGCAGGCGTCGTGCTCGAACGCCGGGTCGTACAAACCCTGGCGCGGCGGTGACGATGGGAACATCCGAGGCCTCCTGACGTCATCGATCTATTTTTGGGACGACGTCGGCCCAGGACAGCTGCGGTACCGAGCAGTGTACGCGAAGCGTTGCCCCACACACGTGTCCCCGGGGCAGCGAAAGATCACACAGTGTGGCGGCAACCGGGGCTGTGTCAGCGCTTCAGCACTCTGCGCACCCATTGATTCCCCGGTTTTACCCCGTTGCGGCTCGATTACTCACCGCGACGGGACCCTGCATGTTGCAGATAGAGACGATTTTATCTCACGTTCACCCGGGCGGCCGGGATTCTTGCCCGGGTCCGTCACGATCGGCCCCATGTGGAGGAACGCGTGGCGCGCTGTCGCATGGGGGCTGGCCCTCGTCTACTGCGCCGCCGTGCTCACCTTCGCGGGACGGCTCTACAGCACGCCCGCGCTCGACAAGAGCGGCCGGGCCGTCGTCGCGGACGCGCTGCCGCGGCTCGCGTTCCTGCGGGACGCGTTGGAGGACGGCGCCGGCGAGGACATGCAGCGGCTCTTCCCCGAGGGCTACTTCTTCAGCTACGCGCTCTACGGGCTCGCCTGGGTGGACGTGGGCATGCGCACACCCGAGCGGCGGGACCGGGCCCGGGCGGAGGCGCAGTGGGCCATGCGGCACCTCGAGTCGGAGCGGGGGAAGGCGCCGTTCGATCCGACGCTCACGCCGCCGTACGGGGTGTTCTACGCCGGGTGGACGCTCTGGCTGCGGGGCGGGCTGGTCAGGCTCGGCGACGCCGCTCAGCTGGATCGGGTGCGGGCCGACTCGGACACGCTGGCACAGGCGTTCTCGGCGAGCGAATCCCCGTTCCTCCAGGCCTATCCGCATCAGAGCTGGCCCTGCGACAGCACGGTGGCGATCGCGGCGCTCGCGCTCGGCGCAGATCTGACGGGTGTGGACCGCGGACCGGTCGTCGCGCGCTGGCTGGCCGCCGCCGACGCGCGTCGCGACCCCGCGACCGGGCTGCTGCCGCACCGCGCCGACCCGGTCACCGGCGCGCCCCTCGACGGGGCGCGGGCCACCTCCCAGGTGATCATCCTGAGGTTTCTCCGGGAGGTCGCCCCCGAGCGGGCCCGCGCGGATTACCGCCATTTCGTCGAACGTCACCGGTCGACCGTCCCGGGCGCCCCGGGCGTCCGGGAGTACCCGCGCGGCGTCGACGGCAGCGGCGACGTGGACTCCGGACCGCTCGTGCTCGGCCTGTCGATGTCCGCCAGTGCGGTGGCCCTCGGCAACGCGAACCTCTACGGCGACCGGCCCACCGCGCGCCGCCTCGCCGGCCTGTCCGAAGCGGTCGGCATGCGCGCGGCGGGCCGCTACCTCGGCGGGGCCGTGCCGGTGGCGGACGCGTTTCTCGTGTGGTCCCACGTGGCGACGGGGTGGCGGCTGCCGGCCGACAGAGCACACGGGACCGGCGGCGGCTGGTGGCGGCTGCCCTGGTCGGCCGTGATCGTCCTGCTGCTCGCCGGGCCGGTCTGGCGGGCGGCCCGGCACGCCTCGGCGAGGCCGACGGGTTGACCGCCGATCCGAGTCAGCGCAGCGGATCCGCCAGGTCGGTGCGGCAGATGCGATCCAGCGCGGCGGGGAGTTCCCCGAGGCGGCCCCGCATCTCGAGCCACTCCCACAGGTCGCGGGGCTCGTCGCCGTGCCCGAAGCGCGCCTTGGCGTGCGGCGGCACCTCCAGCGCGTCGGCCAGTTCGCGCCAACTGTCGCCGAGCTGCCGGCAGAACGCCAGCTTGTCCCGCCCGGTGAGGCGCCGCGCCCGGCCTTCGAGTGCCACCGGCCGCTCCACAGTGGACGGTACCGGCGGAAGGTCCATAGTGGACGGTGTGGCGGGCGGGATCACCGCCGGCGGGACGGGTGGCACCCGCGAGGCGAGCAGCGCGTACAGCACCTCCGCCGACGCCCGCGCCGCGAACGCCCGGAATCGCCCGTCGTCCCGCCCGTCCGCGTGATCGGCCACGCCCTTGGCGACGAGCCACGGCAGCCGATGCTCGTGGGCGACGGTCGCCACGGCGGCGGCCTCCCGGTCCAGTGCCGCGATGCCGCGCTGTCCCATCCCCGCCAGCCACTCCCACACGCCGCCGCGAGCGACCTCCGACGCACCGCTCGCCATCGGCGCCGCCTTCACCGCGAACGGCATCCGCGCCGGCCCGTCGACGTCGTCGTACAGCGCCCGCTCGAGGAAGCCCTTCCCCTTCGCGGTCAGAACGTTGTGGCGCGCGTGCCGCTCGATCAACCCCTGGGCCGCCCACTCGTCCAACCACGCCGGCCACGCCTTCCCCGGGAACCACCGCCGGCGGGCCGGCTCGTCGCGCGGCTCCCGCCCGTCGCGCAGCCGTTCCAGGAACCACAGCAGCGCACCCGCCTGCGTCGCGGCACAGTGGCTCGGCAGGCCCGTGGGGTCGAAGTCCTGCGCCGCCCGGACCCACGCCCGATCCTGCGGCAGGTGCCGGTGATCGGCCTCGAAGCCGGCGGCGCCCACCCGCCCCTCGTCGTAGGCGTAGACGTGTTCGGCCACGACGACGTCCCCGAGCGCGACCTCCCCGGGCCGACCCGAGCACGCGCCCGACATGGCGACGTACGGCGGGCGGAGCCGTTCGATCAGCCGGGCCGCGAGGGCCGCCGCCGCCCGACCGCCGGGGCGCACCGGGCGCGCCAGGGCGATCGACAGGCGCCCCACCTCGCGCACCGAGTAGGGCGCGTCGCTGTCGACGTCGTGCCGCTGCCACGCGCGGCCGCCGACGGCCTGCGCCGCTTCGCACTCGTCCTTCTCCGCTGTCATGATCAGTACGTCGACTCGGGGAGGCATGGATACACGCTGCCACAGCCGGCACACCCGAAGGGTTCAGCGGGTGGCGGTGTGCGCCGCGAGAAAGACCTTCGCGATGGCGGTGGCCACGTCGATCGTCCGGGTCGCCATGACCACCTGCCCGCCGCTCGCCTCCGACATCGCCTTCAGCGTCGCCACATCCGCGTCCGGCCCGTACCCGATGGTGAACACCGGCACCGGCCGCAGGTCCCCCTCCTCGGCCGCCAGCTGGGACAGGAACGTCTCGCGCGGCATCGCGAAGCGCGACCCCTCGTCGGACCCGTCGGTCAGCACCACCACCATCGACACGACGTCCGGCTTCGCCTTCGACTTCATCGTGCGAACGCCGTCGAGCACCGTCTGGTACAGCGGCGTTCCCGCGTTCTCCTGCGGCTTGTAGCCGGCGATCTGCTGGTTGAGCACGGTGCGGCGGTCCGTCTCGCCGAGCTTCTCGTCGAGCGGCCCGAACGGCACGGCCTCCACGTACGGCGCACCCGTCGCCGAGGCGGTGCCGAAGTACCAGAGGCCCAGGCTGGTGTCCTCGCCGAACAGCGGAATGGCGTTCGCGCCGGAGTCGCGCAGCAGGTCGGCCTTCGTGGTCTTGCGCCCGTCGGCCGTGGTGACGGGCGAGTTCATCGAACCGGAGCCGTCCACCAGGATCAGCACCTGGAAGCGCAGCAGCCGGTACTGCGACCACTGGGTGGCCGTCGTGATGACGCGTTCGGGGTCCTCGGGGATGGGCATCGCTCCCACGCCGGGCGGGGCCCCGGGGCGGAAGCCCGCGTCGGCGAGCGCGCGCTGGGCTTCTTCCCCGGACAGCAGCGCACCGAGCCGACCGACGAGATCCTCGCGCCCGGGATCGGCGGTGACCTCCTTCGCCGCCACGAACGGATAGTCGGCGTGCCACGCACCGTCGCCGGGCGCCAGCCCTTCCAGCGCCACCGGCGGCGACTGTTCCCGGTAGGCGGCGAGCGCCTGTTCGGTGGCGGTGAAGACGCCGATGCGTTCGCCGGCGGCGGCCGGATCGATCTCCTGCGCGTACCGGGCGAACAGGTCGGCGGCGAGCCCGGAGCCGGCGAGCCGGTTGCGCAGCGACAGGGCCCGCATCTGGGCGATGCCGGGGTCGGTCGTGGTGCCGGCCATGGCGGTGTGCACGCCCAGAACGGTCAGCAGCCCGGCCGTGTCGCGCAGCGGGTCGGCCACGTTGACCGTCTTGATCTGCTTCTTGTTGACCTTCGTGACGACGTCGGCCCAACCGGTCCTGCGGTCGGGCCACAGCGCGGTGGAGAGGCCGGCCGGCGCGACGACGACCAGCGGCGAGGAGGCGACGACCTGCCGCGGCGCCTCGAAGACGGCCCCGTTGACGGCCGCGAACCGCAGCCAGGCGCTGGAGGAGGGGATCCACACGTCGGGGTGCTCGGTCCGCAGCCCGGCCGCGACCGCCGCGGGTTCCCGGGCGGTGACGTAGACCGGGCCGCAGATCGCGTTGCCCGGGTTGAGCGCGCGGGAGGCCTCCTGCACGACGTTCGCGATCTCGGGTGCGGCCGCCACCCGCAGCAGCGCGGAGGGACAGCCCGCGTCGCCCCGCGTGCCGGTGCCGGCGGCGTTCCACCGCCAGACGATGGTGGTGCCGGCGGCGACGGTGAGGACCGCCGAGAGGGTGAGGATCCAGTAGCCGGTGATCCGCCACGAACGGCGCCGGCGGTGCGAGCGCGGAGGCGGACGCTCCACCGGGAAACCATCCACGAACGCCGCCTTTCACCCGGTCGACGGGGCGAGGAGTCGGGCCGTCCCCCCAGGACGGCCCGACTCGATGACGACGGATCCGAAGGGCGTTCAGTTCACTGGTAGACCCGAACAAAATCGACAAGCATCCGCGACGGGAACGGCGTGGTCGCGTCGACCGGTCCCGGGAAGTCGCCGCCGACCGCCAGATTGAGGATCAGATAGAACTGGTGGTCGAAGACCCACGGCCCCCGGGTGGTCTCCACGGTCTCCTTGTCGGCGGTGAAGACCAGCCGCCCGTCGAGGAAGAACCGCATCCCCCGGCTGTCCCACTCGACGGCCCACAGGTGGAAGTCGGCGGAGAGGTCGGCCCCGTTCGCCGAGTACTTCATGCCGTACCCGCCGCCGCCGTTGTAGGCCGGCGCGTGCAGCGTCGAGTAGCCCTCGGTGGTGTTGCGACCGAGCACCTCCATGATGTCGATCTCGCCGTTGTACGGCCACGGCCGGCCGGTGAGGAAGTCGGCGCCCATCATCCAGAACGCCGGCCACAGCCCGTTGCCCTTGGGCACCTTGACGCGCGCCTCGATCCGGCCGTACTGCACGTGGAACTTGGTGCCGGTGTTCATCCGGTGCGACGTGTACGCGCGGCCGCCCGCGTTCTCCTTACGCGCCTCGATGACCAGCGCACCGTTGCCGTCCATCTGGGCGTTCTGGTTGTCGGTGTAGTACTGCTGCTCGTTGTTCTGTCCGGTGCCCGGGTCGATGGTCCACTTGGCCGGGTCCGGCTTCGAGCCCGCCGGCGTGTCGAACTCGTCGTGCCACACCATCCGCGTCGCCGGGAAGACCGGGTCGGCCGGCCGTGCGGGCGGCGTGGTCGGCGCCCCGCCCGTGCCGTACACCTGGAACTCCCACAGCGAGTACCCGTACCCGTTGGAGCGCGCCGTCCCCAACATCCGCACGTACCGCCCGGACGCGTCGAGCCGCACGGTCTCCTTGAACCCGCGGCCGGTGGTGGTGCGGTAGGCGGTGCTCCAGTTCTGCGCGTCGGCGGAGAGCTGGATCTCGTAGGCCGTCGCGTAGGCCGGGTCCCACTGGAGCACAACCGTGCGGACCCGGGCCGTGGCGCCGAGGTCGACGTAGATCCAGCCGGGGTCGACCCAGCCGTTCGTGGGGCTGGTGGCCCAGCGCGACGCCGGGTCGAGGTCGGTCACCCGGCCGGGCACGCACTGCCAGCAGGCTCCGTCGTCCTCGGACGAGGAGGCGACCGCGGGCTTGTTGTACGAGAGCAGCACGTCGGTCCCGCCGGGCGGCGGCGAGGTGGGCGGCGACGAGGCGGTGCCGCCCACGTTGACGGTGAGACTCCACAGCGAGTAGCCGTACGCGGTGGCCCGCGCCGTCCCGTACACCCGCAGGTAGCGGCCGGTCCCGGTGACGTCGCGGGTCTCGGTGCCACCGGCGCCCGCCGCGGTCGACCAGATCGCGTTCCACGCCTGGCCGTCGTTCGAGACCTCTATCCGGTAGGAACGGGCGAACGCCGCCTCCCACACCAGTACGACCCGGCACACGTTCCGCACGGCTCCGAGGTCGACCTGGATCCACTGCGGATCGGCGAACCCGCTGGCCCAACGCGTGCCGGCGTCCCCGTCGACGGCGGCCGCGGCCGGGGTGGCGGCGTTCTCGACGGAGGAGGCGGTGGCGGGCCGGCCGCGTGCGGCGTCGGTGGCGGTGTCGCACCCGGCCGGCGCGCCGGTCTCGCCGTACACCTCGAACTCCCACAGCGAGTACCCGTACGCCGTGGCCCGGGCCGTCCCGAGCACGCGCACGTAGCGCCCGGTTCCGGCGACGGTCAGCTCGTCGGTGCCGCCGTCGCCGGTGCTCGTGCGGTACGCGGTGCTCCAGTTCTGCGCGTCGGCGGAGAACTGCACCTCGTAGCCGCTCGCGTAGGCGCCCTCCCAGCGCAGCACGACGCGGGTGAGGGTCGCCGCGGCGCCGAGGTCGACCTGGATCCACTGGGGGTCGGCGAACGCGCTCGACCAGCGCGTGGCGTCGGATCCGTCGACGGCGGCCGCGGCGGGGGTGGCGGCGTTCTCGACGGAGGAGGCGATGGCGGGCTTGCCGCGGGACAGCAGTGTCTCGGCGGCGTTTGCGGTACTGGTCCAGACTGCGGCGGTGGTGCCGAACAGCGCGGCTACCGCCACACCGACGACGATCCAGGGTCTTTTCATCGACAAATTCCAATCCTTGGGCGGGGATTGACCGCAGCGTAGGCATGCGGGCACATCGGACTCTTGAGCCCAAAGTCCCGGCCAGAGAGCGTTTTCTGACCCAATGTGCACCGGCCGCCGCACGGACACACCCAGGGCGTCCGTCACGCCGATGCGAAGATCCGCTTTCATAGGGGCCGAACGAGAGAAGGAGCGCACGTGCGATTCGGATTGTTGGGCACCGGCTACTGGGCCACCAGGACTCAGGGCACCGCCCTGGTGGCGCACCCGAACGCGGAGCTGGTCGGCGTCTGGGGACGCGATCCCGCGAAGGCGGAGGCCGCGGCGGCCGGGCTCGGTGCCCGTCCCTACACCGACGTCGACGCGCTGCTCGCCGACGTGGACGCCGTGGCGATCGCGCTACCGCCGGACGTGCAGGCGACGCTGGCCACCCGGGCGGCCGCCGCCGGCAAGCACCTCCTGCTGGACAAGCCGATCGCGCTGGACGTGGCCGCCGCCGACGCGCTCGCGGACGCCGTCGACGCCGCCGGGGTGCGCTCCGTCGTCTTCTTCACCAACCGGTTCGTGCCGTCGGTGACGGCGTTCCTGGACGAACGGGCCGGCGGCGACTGGTACGCCGCCCGGATCACCATGCACGCCTCGATCTTCCGGCCGGGCAGCCCGTACGCGGAGTCCGCCTGGCGGCGGGAGCACGGCGGGCTGTGGGACGTCGGCCCGCACGCGCTGTCGGTGGTGGTGCCGCTGCTCGGCGACGTGGTCGAGGTGACCGCCGTCGAGGGACCGCGCGACACCACGCACGTCATCGCCACCCACGCGGGCGGGGCGGCGAGTGCGCTCTCCCTGACGATCAACGCCGCCCCGAGCGCCCTCTCCTTCGAGTGGGTCTTCTTCGGCGAGAACGGCGTCGCCGAGCTGCCGTTGGCGGACGCGACGCCGGTGGAGGCGTTCGGGCGGGCCGTCGACGCGCTCATCGGCGAGGGTGCGCACCCGTGCGACGTCCACTTCGGACGGTCGGTGGTGCGGGTGCTCGCCGCCGCGGAGACGGCCCGCCGCGAACGACGTTCCGTCGAGGTTTAGTCGGAGAACGGCGACTGGGGACGGGGCAGCAACTCCCCGTCCACCAGGAGATCGACCTTCTCGTTGTAGAAGCTCGCGAGGCCGGCGATCTTCTGGCTCTCGGCGAACGGCGACCGGTAGCACCACACGAAGTCCTCGAACCGCTGCCCGTCGCGCACCAGGTGCCAGTAGGAGGCCCACCCCTTGTAGGGGCACAGGCTGGTGGTCTCCGACGGGACGAGCAACTCCTGCCGCAGGTCCGGGATCGGGATGTAGAACCGCGCCGGCAGGCCGGTCTCGTAGAGCACGGTCGGCCGGTGCGTGTTGGCCAGCGTGACGCCGTCGAGGAGCACCCGCACATGCCGCGAACTGCGCAGGATGTCGACCCGCTTGTACGGGTCGCGCGGGTGGCCGTAGATCGGCTCGTCCTCTTCCAGCCACTCGTCGAGGGCGTCCCACCGGAAGCGCACGTATCCCGCGAGGGGACCCTCCGTGTGCCGGACGGCGGCCTCCGCGATGCGGCGCCCCGCGGCGATCAGCTCCCCCTCGGGCGAGAGCGGCAGCCGGAGGTCGGCCTCGGCGACGTAGTACGCCGGGTAGTACTGGATCTCCCAAACGAGCAACGGCCGGGTGGTGTCGAACACCAATTCCCCGGCCGCAAAGCCTCGTACCCGCTTGGGGCCCACCTCGTGCCGCAACGCCTCCGTCGTCATCGGCACACGGTATCGGTGGTTATGCCGCGTGCTCCACAGGCGCGTCGCCGGCGATCAGGTTGTCGCCCAGGACGACCGCCGCCGCGTTGACCAGTTGACCCAGCCGGTCGACCTCGCTCGCGTGGAACGGCGGCGGGATCGCGCCGTCCGCCGCGGCCGTGCGACCGGGTCCGTCCGGACCGCCGCGCGCGGCGATCATCACGAGGCCGTCGCGCTGGAACGGGACGGCCACGTAGTGGGTGCCGTCAGGGGCTGTCACGGCCCGCGGGCGCAGTGGCGCCACATCGGGAAGAGCCGGCGCCAGGGGGGCGCCCCAACTCGCGTACCGCACCGTCAACGGTACGCTCGCCGGGGCACCCGCCCAGGCCGGATCGACGACGCTGACCGCGGCCCAGTCCGCCGCAACCAAGCCGGGAACGCCGTCGACGAGGGTCGCCAGGCCTCGTCCTGGGTCGGCCGCCACCTGACCCAGGAGTGCCACATCCCGGCCGATCGGAGCGGGTAGTTCGGTGCACCGCCACACCCCCACCACGCGTACACCCGGAACCGCTCCGAGCCCGACCAGGATCCTGCCGACCAGCGCCGAGGCGGGCCAGACGACCGTGAAGTCGTCGACCGCGCGCCCCTGAGCCCGCTCCAACACGACCACCGACACGATGTCGGCGCCAACGACGCCGAGCGTGCGGGCGGTCTGTCCGAGCGAACCCGGCCGGTCCGGCAGTTCGACCCTCAACCGCAACAACATGCGAGAAGAGTGCCGCCCGCTCATTTCCATGACGTTGCGCCACCGTGTCCGCGACGAAATAAGCCGTCCCGGAGTCTCTTGACACCGGTCGCGCACACAAATGCACTGATCGTGATAACTGCGCCGGCGGAAGGTACCCCCATGGACTTCGCGTACGACCCGACGACCGAGGAGCTGCGCGCCCGGCTCCTGGCGTTCATGGACGAGCACATCTACCCGGCCGAACCGGTCTTCGCGCGCCAGCTCGCCGAGGCGACCGACCCGTGGGCCCGCCCGCCGGTGATGGAGGAACTGAAGAGCGCCGCCCGCGCCGCCGGCCTGTGGAACCTGTTCCTGCCGAACAAGCTGCACGGTGCCGGGCTGACCAATCTCCAGTACGCTCCGCTGTCGGAGATCACCGGCTGGAGCGCCGCGCTGGCCCCCGAGGCGCTCAACTGCGCCGCGCCGGACACCGGCAACATGGAGCTGCTCAGCGAGTTCGGCACACCGGAGCAGCAGGAACGCTGGCTCAAGCCGATGCTGGACGGCGCGGTGAAGTCGGCGTTCTGCATGACCGAGCCGGACGTCGCCTCCTCGGACGCCACGAACATCGCCACCCGCATCGAACGCGACGGCGACAACTACGTGATCAACGGCCGCAAGTGGTGGTCGTCCGGTGCGCTGAACCCGGCCTGCGGGCTGTTCATCGTCATGGGCAAGACCGATCCGCAGGGCCCGCGCCACAAGCAGCAGAGCATGATCTGTGTGCCCCGCGACGCGGCCGGCATCGACGTGCGGCGCGGCATGACGGTCTTCGGCAACACCGACGGTTCGCACGGCGGCCACGCCGAGATCGTCTTCGACAACGTGCGGGTCCCCGCGGAGAACCTGCTCGGCGGCGAGGGCGAGGGCTTCGCGATCGCGCAGGCGCGGCTCGGCGCCGGCCGGATCCACCACTGCATGCGCCTCATCGGCAAGGCCGAACGCGCCCTGAAGCTGATGTGCGAGCGGGTGCTCCACCGGTCCGCGTTCGGGAAGCCGCTGGCCGAACAGGGCGTGATCCAGGACTGGATCGCCGAGTCCCGGGTGCGCATCGAGCAGGCCCGGCTGCTGGTGCACAAGGCGGCGTGGCTGATGGACACGGTGGGCAACAAGGGCGCGCACGCGGAGATCCAGGCCATCAAGATCGCCGTTCCGGCGATGGCCGAGTGGGTCCTCGACAGGGCGATCCAGGCCCACGGCGCCGCAGGCGTCAGCCAGGACACCCCGCTGGCGATGATGTGGGTCAGCGCGCGGACCATCCGGCTGGCCGACGGCCCGGACGAGGTCCACAAGGCGAGCCTGGCCCGCAAGGAACTGAAGAAGTACCGCTGATCGCCGCCGCGCGGCCGCGCTCAGGCGGTCGCGCGGCGGACCAGCTCGGTCTCGAGCAGGATGTCGTCGGTGGGTTCTCCGGCGATCATCGCGATCAGGAGCCTGGCCATCTCGCGACCCATGCGGTCGACCGACTGGTGGACCGTGGTCAGCGGCGGGTCGGTCTGGCCGCTCGCGGCGGAGTTCTCGAAGCCGACTATCGCCACGTCGTCCGGCACGCGGCGACCCGCCTCCTTCAACGCCCGCAGCGCACCGATCGCCATCGCGTCACTGGCCGCGAAGACCGCGTCCAGGTCGGGTGCGCGGGCGAGCAGTTCGCGGGTGGCCGCCGCGCCGCTCGCCTCCCGGAAGTCGCCGAACCCGACCAGGTCGGCCGGCAGTTCGGCGGCCTCCAGCGCGGCCCGGTAGCCGGCCACACGGGCGAGCCCCACACCCATGTCCTGGGTACCGGCCACGTGCGCGATCCTGCGCCGGCCCGCCGACAGCAGGTATTCGACCGCCGCCCGGGCCCCGCCCTCGTTGTCCATGTCGACGAAGCGCACCGGGCCGGGGGTGGCCGCCGGCCGGCCGCGCATCATGTTCACGGTCCGGCCGCCGAGCACCGTCGGGAGGCCGCGGCCGGCCAGCATCGCCGGCAGCGGGTCGTCGTCGTGCAGCGACAGCAGCATCACGCCGTCGACGTGCTGCGTGGTCAGGTGGTGCTCGACCCGCTGGCGCCCCTCCGGCGACTGCGCCATCGCCAGCCACAGCTGCAACGGCGTGCGCATCAGCTCGGCGCTGATGCCCCGGATGATGCCGGCGAAGAACGGCTCGCCGAAGAGGCGTTCCTCCGACTCGGAGACGACCAGCGCCACCGAGTCGGTACGCTGGGTGACAAGTGCCCGGGCGGCGCGGTTGGGCACGTAGCCCAGCTCGTCGATCGCCCGCCGGACCGCCTCGCGCGCCTGCGGGCTGACCTGCGGAGATCCGTTAACCACCCGGGACACCGTGCCCCGGCCCACGCCGGCGCGCGCCGCCACCTCGTCGAGGGTCGGACGGCCGGCGGACCGGGGTCGTGTGGAGGTCATTCCGTCATTCTGCGGGTAGGCCGCCGCTGCGGATGACGTCGGCATACCAACCGGCGCTCCGCTTCGGGATCCGACGCTGCCCGTCCTCATAGTCGACATAGATCATTCCGAATCTCCTGGTGTAGCCCCAGGCCCACTCGAAATTGTCCATCAACGACCACGCGAAGTAACCCCGCAACGGCGCACCGGCCTCGACGGCCTCGACGCACGCCCGCAGGTGCGCGTCGAGATAGGCCACCCGGTCGGCGTCGTCGACCGCGCCGTCGGCGAGCTTGTCGTCGAACGCGGCGCCGTTCTCGGTGATGTACAGCGGCACCGACGGGTACTCCCGGGCGACCCGGGTCAGCACCTCGACCAGGCCCGGGGCGTCGATCTCCCAGTTCATGGCGGTCTTCGGCACGCCGCGTTCGACGAAGCGGACGTTGCCGCTGCCCGGCCAGGCGCCCGGCTTGCGCCAGTACGGCTCGACCGGTCCGGCGCCGCTGACGACGTGCCGGCTGTAGTAGTTGATCCCGAGGAACGGCAGCGGCTGGGAGATCAGCGCGAGGTCGCCGTCCTGCACGAAGCCGAAGTCGGTGATCTCCCGCAGGTCCTCCTTGACGTCCTCCGGGTAGCTGCCCTTGAGGACCGGGTCGAGGAAGAGCCGGTTGGCCAGGCCGTCGATGCGGCGGGCCGCGTCCGCGTCCGCCGCCGAGCTCGTCTCGGGCGAGACCGCGTAGAGGTTCAGCGTGATCCCGGTCGTCGCGCCCCTCTCCTGGAACGCCTGCACGGCCAGCCCGTGCCCCAGGAGCAGGTGGTGCGTGGCGGCGATCCCGTCGGCCGGCTCCTGCCGCCCCGGCGCGTGGTCGCCCGAGGAGTAGCCGAGCAGCGCCGAGCACCACGGCTCGTTCAGGGTCGACCAGCGGCTGACCCGGTCACCGAGCGCGTCGTGCAGCAGCACCGCGTAGTCCCGGAACCGCTGCGCGGTGTCGCGCACCGGCCAGCCGCCGGCGTCCTCGAGCTCCTGCGGCAGGTCCCAGTGGTACATGGTCAGCCACGGCTCGATCCCCCGCTCGAGCAGGCCGTCGACCAGCCGCTTGTAGAAGTCGAGCCCCTGGGCGTTGGGTCCGCCCCGCCCGCCCGGCTGCACCCGCGACCACGACACCGAGAACCGGTAGGCGGCGAGGCCCAGGTCGCCCATGAGCGCCAGGTCCTCGTCGAGCCGGTGGTAGTGGTCGCAGGCCACGTCGCCGGTGTGCCCTTCGCGCACCTTCCCCGGCGTCTTGCTGAACGTGTCCCAGATGGAGGGGGTGCGGCCGTCGACAGCCGCGGCCCCCTCGATCTGGTACGCGGCGGTGGCCGCCCCGAGCAGGAAGCCGGGCGGGAACTGGACGGGACTCACGCTTTGACCGAGCCTTCCATGATGCCGCCGATGATCTGGCGGCCGAACACGACGAACACGAGGAGCAACGGCACCAGGGCCATCGCCGTTCCCGTGAAGATCATGACGTAGTCAGTGGTGTAATACCCAGTGGCCAGCAGTTTCAACGACACCTGCACGGTCGGCGTGTCGTCGTTGAGCACGAGGTAGGGCCAGAGGAACTCGTTCCAGGTCTCCATGAACGTCAGCAGGCCCAGCACCGCGGCCGCGGGGCGGAGTGCCGGCAGCACGATGTTCCAGTAGATCCGGAACGTCGAGCAGCCGTCGACGCGCGCCGCCTCGATCAACTCGTCGCTGATCGCGGACATCGCGTACTGCCGCATCATGAACACGCCGAACCCCTTGACGAGGAACGGCACGATCACCGCCTGGAGCGTGTACAGCCAGCCCAGCTTCTGCATCAGGATGTACAGCGGGATGATCCCGAGCTGGGTCGGCACCATCATGGTCACGATGATGAACAGCAGCGCCGCGTTCGCGCCCCTGAACCGTAGCTTCGCGAACGCGAACCCGGCCAGCGTGGAGAAGAAGACCACCGACAGGGTGACCACGGTGGAGACGAAGATCGAGTTCGTGAGGCCGATGAGGAAGCCGGCCTCCTCGTTCTCCAGCAGCCGGGTGACGTTGGCGATGAAGTTGCCGCCGGGCAGGAACGGCGGCGGGATCTTGTAGACGTCCTCGTTCGACCGGGTCGAGATGATGAACGACCACACGATCGGGAACGCGGAGAGCACCACGGCGCCGATCAGGCACACGTAGGTGAGCGGGCTTGCCTCCCAGAGCCGCCCGGAGGCGGAACGCCGCTTCTTGCCGGAGGGCGCCACCGCCTGCCGGTGCGACGGGGGACGGGTGGTCACCGCGGTCATGTCGTGGACCCCTTCACCGATCGGCGCACCATCGCGAAGTTGATGCCCGCGAACAGCATGATCAAGATGAACAGCGTCCAGGACATCGCGGCCCCGTAGCCGTACCGCGTGCCCAGCTCGAACGTCTGCTGGTAGATGTACATCGAGATGGTCTGGAACTCACCCAGCGAGCCACCGTTGAGCTGCCCGTAGTTGAACATCAGCGGCTCGGTGAACAGCTGCATCCCGCCGATGGTCGAGATGATCACCGTGAACAGGATCGTCGGCTGGATGAGCGGCACCGTGATCCGCCAGAACTGCCGGGTCGGCGAGGCGCCGTCGATCGAGGCCGACTCGTAGAGGTCCTTCGGGATGGCCTGCATCGCGGCCAGGTAGATCAGGGCGTTGTAGCCGATCCAGCGCCAGTTGACCATGGTGCTGATGGCGAGCCACGAGGACCAGCGGTGCTGTCGCCAGGAGACGGGGTCGATGCCGATCAGGTCGAGTCCCCAGTTCGCCAACCCGAACCGGTCGGCGAAGATGAAGCCGAAGACGATGCCGACCGCCGCGACCGAGGTGATGTTCGGCAGCAGGATGCCCATGCGCAGGGCGGTCCGGAACTTCATCTTCTTGTTGAGCCAGCTCGCGAGCAGGAGCGCGAGCAGGAGCTGCGGGATGGTGCCGACGAGGAACAGCCCGAACGTGACGAACATGGCGTTCCAGAACTTCTCGTCGCCGAACAACTCCGTGTAGTTGTCCAGTCCGACGAAGCCCTTGTCCCCGCCGACCAGCGTCCACTTACGCGTGGAGACGTAGCCGGTGTAGATCAGCGGGAAGAGGCCGAATGCCCCGAAGAGGATGAAGAAGGGGGCGATGTAGAGGTACGGCGAGTACTTCATGTCCAGCTTGGTGAGCTTGAACTTGCTTCCTCGCCCGGTGCTGATGCCAGCCGTCGTCATGTACGGGCTCCTTCAGGGGTACGCGGTGCCCGCGCCAGGTTCGACGCGGGCACCGCCTCAAGTCCGGATCAGCCGGCGGCGAGCTTCTTGCCGTCCTCGACGGCCTTGGCCCACGCGGCGGCGGAGGTGGACTTGCCCGATTCGGCAGCCTGCATCTGGGGCTCGAAGACCTTCTCCCAGAGGTTCTGGTGCTGCGGGCCCAGGTGGATCGGCTTGAGCGCCTTGGCGCTGGCACCGAAGATCTGGCCGGTCGGCGCGTTGTTCATGTACTCGTTCTTCGAGTCCTTGAACGCCGGGTCGTCCAGGGCGGCCACGTTGCTCGGCATGGCGCCGGCGGCCTTGTACGCCTCCAGGCCACCCTCCTTGCCCGTGATCCACTTCAGCGCCTCGAAGGCCTGCTTCTTCTTCTTGCTCTGCTCCGGGATCGCCAGGTACGAGCCACCCCAGTTACCGCTGCCACCGGGGATCGTGGCGACGTCCCACTGGCCCTTGGCCTCGGCACCGGCGCGGCCGGAGATGACACCGGTCATCCACGCGGGGCACGGCAGGGTCGCGAAGCTGGCCTTCTTGAACGCGGCGTCCCAGTCCGGGTTCCACCGCACGAGCTTGGCGGTCAGGCCCTTGTCGGACAGCCCGAGACCGAAGTCCCACGCCTGCTTGACGATCGGGTTGGAGTCCCCGATGAACTTGTTGTCCTTGCTGTAGAACCAGGTGTCGGACTTCTGCATGATGTACGGCTGCATCACCGACGTGGCCGAGTCGATCCAGGCGGCACCGGTGTTCTTCGCCTTGAACTCCTCGCCCTTGGCGGCCCACTGCGCCCAGTCGCTCCACAGGGCGCTGACCTTGTCGCGCTCGGTCGGGAAGCCGGCCTTCTGGAAGAGGTCCTTGCGGTAGCACATCGCGAGGCCACCGATGTCGGTGCCGAGGCCGACGAGCTTCTTCTTGTCGGCGGTCTGGCCACCCTCCCACTTGTAGGGGAGGAAGGTGTCCTTCAGGTCCTTGCCGCCGAGGTCGAAGAGGTTCGCGAAGCCCTTCGGCTCAAGCAGGAACTTCTGGAGGTTGCCCTCTTCGAGCATCACGATGTCGCCGGCACCCTGGCCGGTGGCGATCCACTGCGTGAGCTTGGGGTCGAAGTCCTTCAGCTCGCCCATGTTCTGGGCGTCGATCTTGATGTCGGTGTGCGTGCTGTTGAACTTTTCAGCCGCCTCTTTCAAACCGGGCGTGCCGAAGTACTGGAGCGTGACCGTGACGGTCCCGCCTTCGCCCGAGTCCGAGTCGTCCGACTTGCTGCACGCCGTGGAACTCAGGGCGAGTCCGGCGACGAGCGCGGCCGCCGCGTACGTACGCAGCCGGCGCGAGGTGACGCTCATCCTGACCCCTCTCTCAAAGGTCTAGATGTGTGTGCGGTGGGGATGTGGGTCATGCCATGTGAGGTGTGATCAAGCGCATTCCGGAAGGCCCCCGGGAGCGCTCCCATGAAGAGTGGTGGCTGACCCCGCCCCTGTCAACGGGCCATTGGGAGCGTTCCCATTTTGTTACGGCCGTGCTAACGGAATTTCCCTAGCGGATTACGTCGGGTGATCTGGCCGCGTCAGGTCATCCGGCGCAGGAGCGTGCTGATCCGGGCCGCGTCGACGTCGTCCGGGTTGTAGAGCGCGATGAAGTCGCGCAGTCCCCCGCGGTCCGGCAGCGCCGGGTCCGCGATCAGTTCCAGCATCTGGGAGAACGCCACGAGCCCTCCGATGTCCTCCGGCGGCGGCGCCCCCACGGCGTCCACACACGCCGGATAGCGCTCGTCCGGCCGGGCCGGCACCACGGCGTCCACGACGACCTCGTGCTCCCACCAGTCGTCGAAGTCGTACACGTAGGAGAAGCGGTCGCCGGCCTTGGCCACCGCGTCCAGCCGCACGTCGATCTCGTCCTCGTGTTCGGCCAGCGGGTCCGGCACCCCGTACTGCCGCGCGTCGATCTCGAAGCAGTGCAGGTGGTGCCCGTACCAGCCGAACGCCAGTTGGATCGCCCGGCTCACCCGGTCGAGCGTGTACCCACCGGGAACCAGCACCTTCCGCCGCACGGTCGGGTCGGTGCCCACCAGCGTCACGGTCAGTTCGTAGATCCGGCGCGACATGCGTCCTCACCCAGGGGTCGGTCGAGTTTGACCGCGAGGTCGGTCCCAGTGCAGGCTAGCCGGGTGTTTTGCCCGGCGTGCCGCGATCCCCATCTGCCGGGCGCGTCGTGCTGACGGCGCTCGACTCCCTGGACGACGCCGCGCTCGCCGACCTGTACACCGTCGACCGGGACGCCCCCTGGCTCCGGGTCAACTTCGTGACCAGCCTCGACGGCGCGTCCGCGGCGGCCGACGGGCTCTCCGGCGGACTCTCCGACCCTCGGGACAAGCGGGTCTTCGGGATCCTGCGGATGCTCTGCGACGGCCTGCTCGTCGGCGCCGGCACGCTCCGCCGGGAGGGCTACCGCGCACTCCGCCTGGACGAGCCCCGGCGCCGCTGGCGAACGGCGCGTGGGCTTCCCGCGTTCCCCCGGCTGATCGTCGTCTCGGGGTCCCTGGACCTCGACCCGGCGCAGGCGGCGCTGGCCGACGCCCCCGTCCGACCGATCATCCTGACCTGCGAGACGGCGCCCGCGCACCGGCGCGACGCCCTCGCCCCCGTCGCTGACGTCCTGGTCTACGGCGAACGCGAGGTGGACCTGCCGGGCGCGCTGGACGTGCTGCGGCGCACCGGCCTGCCGCAGCTCCTCAGCGAGGGCGGGCCGCAACTGCTCGGCGCGCTCACCGCCGCCGACCTGGTCGACGAACTCTGCCTCACCCTGGCGCCGCTGCTCGTCGGCCCCGGCCCCGGCCGGATCACCGCCGGCGCGCCGGTGCGGGCGGCACGGCGAATGCGCCTCGCGCACACGATCCGCGCGGACGACCTCCTCATCCTCCGCTACACGCGCGACGGTGCGTAACCGCGCATTGCGCGACGGGTCACGGAATGTGCCGGTCCCGGGCCGCTCCCGTGTGGCGACGGGCTTTTTGTCAGTGGGGTGATGCAGGATGCGTAGAACGTACGTGCGATCTTGCCGGAGGCCAGCGTGACGGACCAGACGGTCGGGCGGGTGCTCGGCACCAGTGACGCGACGCCGCTGCAGTTCTGGGTGGCCGTGGCTCCGGGCGCCTACCTGCAGCTCGACGACGTCGTGGTGACCGGCCGCGAGCTGCCCGACGGCTCCACCGTCACCATCGCCGGCGTGGTGACCGCCGTGCGGGCGCGGCACGAGGGGGCGATGTTCGACTCCGACGTGTTCGCGATCGCCGACGGGGCGCTGCCCGCGCAGATCCAGGAGGCGGCCGAGGTCACCACCACCCGGGTCGACCCCGAGGTGTACGTGCCGCCGTCGCCGGGCGCGGTGGTGCGCCGGGCCACCGGGGACGCCCGCGCCGGTGCGCTCTACTTCGACCGGATGGACCGGCGGGTGCCGATGGGCTTCGGGCGCGACGGCGAGCCGGTCTACCTCAATGCCGACTTCCTCGACGGCAGCCGGGGCGCGCACGTGTCGATCTCCGGCATCTCCGGGGTGGCGACCAAGACCAGCTTCGCGACGTTCCTGCTCTACTCGATGCTGCGCTCGGGTGTGCTGGGCGGCGCCGGCGAGGCGGCCAACACGCGCGCCCTGATCTTCAACGTCAAGGGCGAGGACCTGCTCTTCCTCGACCATCCCAACACCCGCCTCGACGAGCGGACCGTGGCGGCCTACGGCAAGCTCGGGCTGCCCGCGGGGGCGTTCCGGGACGTGCGGGTGTACGCGCCGCCGCGTGCGGGCGACAGCTCCGGCACGCCGGACGTGGGCAGCCGGCAGACCGGCATCGACCCGTTCTACTGGACGCTCGCGGAGTTCTGTAAGGACTCGCTGCTGCCGTTCGTGTTCGCCGACGCCGACGACGAGCGGCAGCAGTACACGATGGTCGTGCACGCCGTCACGGCGCACCTGGTCAAGGTAGCGGTGCCCGCCGAGGGCGGGATCTCCGTCGAGGGGCGGCGGATCAACGGCTACGCCGACCTCGTGGACTTCATCGTCGACCAGCTCTCCGACGAGGAGACCCGGCACGCGTGGACCGGGTCGGCGGTCGGGCTCGGCACGGTCAACGCGTTCGCCCGCCGGCTGATCTCCAGCAAGCGGGACCTGGCCCGGCTGATCCGCGGCGACCTGGCGCAGCGCCGGCCGCACTCGATCAACACCGCCGAGAGCGCCCAGCTGACCGTGGTCGACCTGCACAACCTGCCCGACCGCGCGCAACGGTTCGTGGTCGGCGTGACGCTCAAGCGGGAGTTCGAGCGCAAGGAGAAGACCGGCTCGGCCAACCCGAAGCTGTTCGTGGTGCTCGACGAGCTCAACAAGTACGCCCCGCGCGAGGGTGCCTCCCCCATCAAGGACGTGCTGCTCGACATCGCCGAGCGGGGGCGTTCGTTGGGTGTCATCCTCATCGGCTGCCAGCAGACCGCCAGCGAGGTCGAACGCCGCATCGTCACCAACAGCGCCGTGAAGGTGGTCGGGCGGCTCGACCCCGCCGAGGCCTCCCGCACGGAGTACGGCTTCCTGCCGCCGGCGCAGCGGCAGCGGGCGCTGATCGCCAAGCCGGGCACGATGTTCGTGTCGCAGCCGGACATCCCGGTGCCGCTGTGCATCGAGTTCCCGTTCCCGGGGTGGGCCACGCGGCCGGCCGAGGCGGGCACGCCACCGGACTCCGCGCTGCGTTCCGTGGTGCAGAAGACCGATCCGTTCGCCGTCGTGGGTGCCGCGGTCGGTGGCATCTCCGACGACGAGATCCCGTTCTGAGGTCGCTGTGAAGATCCTCCACACGTCCGACTGGCACGTCGGCAAGGTACTCAAGGGCCGGCCCCGGCTGGACGAGCAGATTCAGGTGTTGGCGCAGGTCGTCGAGGTGGCCCGGGACGAGCGACCCGACCTGATCATCGTGGCCGGCGACCTGTACGACACCGCCGCGCCGACGGCCGACGCCACGCGGGTCGTCACCCGGGCGCTCTCCGCGCTGCGGCGCACCGGTGCGGAGCTGGTCGCGATCGGGGGCAACCACGACAACGGGCCGGCGCTCGACGCGCTGCGCCCGTGGGCCGAGTCGGCGGGGATCACGCTGCGCGGCGCGGTTCGCGAGTCGGTCAAGGAACACGTGATCACCGGCACCACGGCCGGCGGCGAGGAGTGGCGCATGATCGCGTTGCCGTTCCTGTCGCAGCGGTACGCCGTGCGGGCCGTGGAGATGTTCAAGCTGACCGACGCCGAGGCCACCCAGACGTATGCCGACCATGTGGCGCGGCTGCTGTCGGTGCTGGCCGCGGAGGCGTTCGCGGACGACACGATCAATCTCGTCACCACGCACCTGACCGTCGTCGGCGGCGCGATGGGCGGCGGCGAACGCGACGCGCACACCATCCTCGGCTACGCCGTCCCGGCGACGGTTTTCCCGGGCAACGCGCACTACGTGGCGCTCGGGCACCTGCACCGGGCGCAGACCGTTCCGGGGCCGTGCCCGGTGCGCTACAGCGGCAGCCCGCTCGCCATCGACTTCGGCGAGGCGGAGAACACGCCGTCGGTGTCCGTCGTGGACGTCAGCGCCGACAGGACGGCCAAGGTGCGCGACGTGCCGATCACGGCGGCCACACCGCTGAAGACGGTGTTCGGGACGCTGGAGCAGCTGGCCGCGCTCGACGCCGGGGAGGCGTGGCTGCGGGTGTTCGTCCGCGAGGCGCCGCGTGCCGGGCTGCGCGAAGAGGTGCAGGAGATGCTGCCGCGCGCGCTCGAGGTGCGCATCGACCCGATGATGCTGCCGGAGGCGGCCGCCACGCGGCCGTCGGCGCGGGCCGCGGGGCGTTCGGCGGGCGAGCTGTTCACCGAGTACCTGGCCGGTAAGGGGCACGACGACCCGGCGACCCGGGACCTGTTCCACCGCCTGCACGGGGAGGTCTCCTAGCCATGCGTCCGCTGCGGCTCGACCTGGCCGGTTTCACGGTGTTCCGGGAGCCGACGACCGTCGACTTCACCGACACCGACTTCTTCGCGCTGGTCGGCCCGACCGGTTCGGGCAAGTCGACGGTGCTCGACGCGATCTGCTTCGCCCTCTACGGGACCGTGCCGCGCTGGGGCGACCGGCGGGCCATCGCCAACGCGCTGGCGCCCTCGACGGCGGAGGCGCGGGTGCGGCTGGCGTTCGAGTCGGGCGGGGTGCGCTACATCCTGACCCGGGTCGTGCGGCGGGACACGCGGGGCGCGGTCTCCACCAAGCAGGCCGGGCTGGAGGCGCTGCCGGCCGGGTTCGACCTGTCCCGGCTGGACGCCGGGCTGTCCACAGAGGACCTCGGCGCCGTGCTGGCGGGCACGCCGTCCGAAGTGGACGAAGCCGTGGCCGACGTGGTGGGGCTGCCGTACGAGCAGTTCACCAAGTGCGTGGTGCTGCCGCAGGGCGAGTTCGCGGCGTTCCTGCACGCCAAGCCCGCCGAGCGGCAGAAGATCCTGGTCAACCTGCTCGGCCTGGAGGTCTACGGCCGCATCCGCGAACGCGCCAACGCGCTCGCCGGCGAGGCGGAGGCGCAGCTCAAGGCGACCGACACCCATCTCGCGTCCTATGTGGACGCCACGCCGGAGGCGCGGGAGCAGGCCGCCGGTCGGGTCGACGCGGCGCGCGCGCTCGCCGCCGAGGTCGACGCGGCCCGGCCGGCCCTGGCGGAGGCGCAGCGCACGGCGGGTGCCGCCGTGGAGGCGTTGACGGCGTTGGACGCCGAGCTGGCCCGCCTCGCCCGCGTGCGGCGTCCGTCCGATGTGGACACTCTCGCGGCGGCCGCCGTGGCGGCACGGCTGGCGACCGCGCAGTCCGGCGCGGTGCTGACCGAGGCGGAGGAACGCGAGGAGAAGCTCCGCGCCGAGCTGGCCGACGGCGGCGACCCGACCGCCCTGCGCCGCCTGCTCGACGCGCACCGGCTGCGGGCCTCGCTGCGGGCCGAGGCCGAGTCGCTGGCCGCCGTGCTCGACGGGGCGCAGCGCGAGCACGACGCCGCCGCGAAGGCGGTCGAGCGGGCGCGGGCCGAGGCGACCGCCGCCACCGCCGACCTGGAGGCGGCGCGCGAGGCCTACCAGGCGGCGCTCGCGCTGGACCGCGCCGCGGAGCTGCGGCCGCACCTGGTCGAGGGCGAGCCGTGCCCGGTCTGCACGCAGCCGGTGACCACCCTGCCGCCGGCGGCGGAGTCGGCGGCCGCGGCAGCGGCCAAGCAGGCGGGTGTCGTGGCGCGCAAGAAGTCCGACGCCGCCGCGCAGCGGCTCGCCGAGCGGGACAGCGCCCTGCGCGCGTTCGACCGCAACGTCGCCGCCGCGCGCGCGAAGGCCGACGACGTGGCCGTTCGGCTCTCCACTGTGGAGGGTCAGCTGGACGGGGCGCCCGCGCCGGAGGCGATCGAACGCACCCTGTCCACCCTGGACAGGCTGCGGCAGCAGTGCGAGAAGGCCGGCACGGAGGTGCGCAAGGCGCGGGAGGCCGCCCGTGCGGCGCAGCGGCGGGCGGAGTCGGCCGAGCACGCCGTCCGGGACGCGTGGCGGGCGTTCGACGCGGCGCGCGACGCGGTGGCGCCGTTCGGGCCGCCGCCGGCCGACCGGGACGACCTGTCGGTGGCGTGGACCGCCCTGGCGGCGTGGGCGTCGGCGGAAGCGGACAGCCGGCGCGGTGCGCGGGCCGCCCGGCAGGCCGAGGTGCACGCCGGCGAGGCGGCCGTCGTGGCGGCGCGGGACCGGCTGCGGGCGCTGTTCCAGGTCGCCGGCATGCCCGGCCCGTCCGAGCGCGGCGCCGGACCCACGGGGGACGACCTCGGTGGGGACGCCTTCGCGCGGGCCGCCGCCGTGGCCGTCGAGCGCGCCGACGCCGCGCACCGCCGCATCACCGAACGCCTCGCCGAGGCCGCCGACCTGCGGGAGCGCCGGGCCGGCTACGAGCGGGACGCCCAGGTGGCCAAGACCCTCGCCGGTCACCTGCGCGCCGACCGGTTCGAGCGGTGGCTGCTGTCGGAGGCGCTCGACGCGCTCGTCGAGGGGGCCAGCGGCATCCTGCGCGAACTCTCCGGCGGGCAGTACGACCTGGGCCACGATAAGGGCGAGTTCTTCGTCGTCGACCACCACGACGCGGGGCTGCGGCGGGCGGTGCGCACGCTGAGCGGCGGCGAGACGTTCCAGGCGTCGCTGGCGCTGGCACTGGCGCTGTCCGAGCAGCTCGCCGGCATGTCCACCGGCACCGCGAGCCTGGAGTCGATCGTGCTGGACGAGGGGTTCGGGACGCTGGACGCCGCCACGCTGGACACCGTCGCGGCGACGCTGGAAAACCTGGCGGCCAAGGGCGATCGGATGGTGGGCGTCGTGACGCACGTGGGCGCGCTGGCCGAACGGATCCCGGTCCGCTTCGAGGTCTCCCGCGACACCCGCACCGCCCGCGTGGAAAGGGTCAGCCTTTGAGCGCGTGGCGGGGCGGGGCGGCGCCGCCTGGACCGAGGAGCCCAGGGAGCGCAGCGACCGGAGCGACGAGGGAAGGCGGCGACACGAGCGCCGCCCCGACGCCTGCGCGGGAAGCATCATGAGGCTCTTCGTGGAGGCGTGGGATCCCGGGTTCGGCGCGGGTGTCGAGTCGTCGGAGTTCGTCAACGGCAACGGCTCCAGCGCCGAGATCGACACCGAGGTCGAACGCCCCGCCGAGGCGTGGGAGCCGCTGAGCCCCGCGCCCGACGTGCGCGCGCCCGACGTGGTGCTGATGGTCGACGGCGTGCGCCGGCGCGACGCCCGCGTCTGGGTCGGCGACGAGACCGACGTTCAGCCCGGCCTCGCGGCCTCCTACGCCGCCGGGGTGGTCCGCTGCGACCTGCGGCGCGGGGCCGCCGAGGTGGTGACGGCACGGGTCGAACGCGGCGTCTTCACGTCGTTCCCGGATGCGACCGAGCTGCTCACCGGCGCGGCGCGGTACACGGTGCACCAGACGAAGAACGGCGACCAGCGGGTGCTCGACAACGCCCTGCAGGCCCGGCTCGCGGCCCTGGAGGCGGCGGTGTGCGCGGAGAGCCGCGACGAGTCCACCGCCGACGAGTTGATCGTCGCCGACGGGCTGCTCGGCTCGCGGGCCAACGCCTCGCGGATGCTGGGCTACATCAAGAGCCAGGAGCAGCCGTACCTGCCGGCGGCGTTGACCCCGGTGATGACCGCGCTGCGGGCCGGGCAGCGCACGCCGGTGTTCCGGCTCGGCACGCGGTTCCGGCACTACACCTGGTACCTGCGGCTGCCCGGCCCGAAGGGCGCGCCCTGGGGCAACCTGGTGCGGGTGGAGTGTTCGACCGAGCTGCCGCCGGTGGCCGCCGTGGCGCTGGCCGACCTGTCGGCGGTGACGCTCCCCCGGTTCGCCGCGACGTCGTACAAGGATCCCCGCGCGCCGCAGAACCTCATGCCGATCGCCGGCCTCGAACGCCGCCTGCGCGCGATGCTCGGTGACGGCCGCCTGCTGCACCGCGCCCTCACCAGGACCGCCAACCAGGTACCGGTATGACGGGTGTCGGTGTGACGCGCACGCTGGCCGTCCCGGACAGGTACGACCTCGCGCGCACGATCAGGCGGCTCGCGGTCATCCAGGGCGATCCGACCGTCCACGCGGATCCTCAGGAGGCGTGGTGGGCGACCAGGACTCCGGACGGGCCGGGGAGCCTGTGCTTACGACGTTCCCCCGGAGGACTGACGGCGACGGGGTACGGACCGGGGGGCGGGTGGCTGCTGGAGCGCGCGGACGCCGTCGCCGGTCTGCGGGACGACGTCAGCGGCTTCGCGCCCGAGCACAGTGTGGTCAGGGACCTGTGGCGGGCGTACCGGGGCTGGCGCTTCCCGGCCTCCGGCCGCGTCTTCCACCACCTGATCCCGTCGATTCTCGGGCAGAAGGTCACCGGGAAAGAAGCCCATCACGGGTACGTGCGGATGCTGCGCCACTTCGCCGAGCCGGTCCCCGGCCCGGCCCCCGCGCGGATGCGCCTGACCCCGGATCCGGCCGCCGTGGCGGCGACGCCCTACTGGGCCTTCCACCCGTGGGGCATCGAACGCAAGCGCGCGGACACGATCCGGCGGGCCGCCGTGGTGGCCGGGACGCTGGAGACCTCGACCGACGCCGCCGAGGCGACCCGCCGGCTGGTGTCGCTGCCCGGGATCGGGGTGTGGACGGCGGCCGAGGTGGTGCGGGCGGCGTTCGGCGACGGGGACGCCGTGAGCGTCGGCGACTACCACATCAAGAACACCGTGTCGTGGGCGCTGGCCGGTGAGGCGCGCGGCACGGACGAGCGGATGCTGGAGCTGCTGGAGCCGTTCCGGGGGCATCGCGGGCGGGTGTGCGTGCTGCTGGAGATCGGCGGGATCGGGGCACCGCGGTTCGGGCCGCGGATGCCGATCCGCTCGTTCGCCCGCTTCTAGCTTGATCTCAAGGTTTGTCGAGGTCCTAGCGTCGCCTCCATGAGCGACACAGACGCCGACATCCGGGCGATCACACAGGTCATCGCCACCGTCGAACACTCGCAGAACAACGAGCTGCCCGACGAGTTCCTCGAGCTGTTCCGCGCGGACGCGATCTGGACCACCGGGCACGGCAGGCGGCTCTTCGGTCGGGACGCGATCGCGGAGTTCACGCGGCAGGTGCTGCCCGGCGGGATGCGGGGCCTGACGGTGGCGTTCACGCTGGAGCACGTGCTGTTCATCCGGCCCGACGTCGCGGCCGTGAAGGTGCGGCAGGTGTACTCGTCGGCGGACGGGCCGGGCGACGAGGGTTCGCCGATGTGGGTCATGGCGCGGGAGAACGGGCGGTGGCTGCTCACCGCCTGCCAGAACACCATCGTGGTCGCCTGACACAGCACCGGCGGCCGCCCCCGTCGGGAGTGGCCGCCGGTGCGGTGCGAACGTCAGATCAGGCCCAGGCGCTGGACCGCGTCGCGCTCCTCGGTCAGCTCGGCCACCGACGCGTCGATCCGGCCCCGGGAGAACTCGTCCACCTCGAGCCCCTGCACGATCTCCCACTTGCCGCCGGCGGAGGTCACCGGGAACGACGAGACCAGCCCGGCCGGCACCCCGTAGGAGCCGTCCGAGACGATGGCCGCCGAGGTCCAGTCGCCCTCCGGGGTGCCGTTGACCCAGTCGTAGACGTGGTCGATGGCGGCCGACGCGGCGGAGGCCGCCGACGAGGCCCCACGTACCTCGATGATCTCCGCGCCGCGCTTGGCGACCCGCGGGATGAACTCGTCCACCAGCCAGCCGCGGTCGACCGCCTCGGCGACGGAACGCCCCTCGACCAGCGCGTGCGACACGTCCGGGTACTGGGTCGCCGAGTGGTTGCCCCAGATGGTGACCTTCTTCAGCGCGGAGACCGACACGCCCAGCTTGCCGGCGAGCTGCGCCAGCGCGCGGTTGTGGTCCAGGCGCGTCATGGCGGTGAAGCGGTCGGCCGGAACGTCCGGGGCGTGCGACTGCGCGATGAGCGCGTTGGTGTTGGCCGGGTTGCCGACCACGAGCACCTTGATGTCGGCGGCGGCGCCGGCGTTGATCGCCTCGCCCTGCGGCTTGAAGATGCCGCCGTTGGCCTCCAGCAGGTCGCCGCGCTCCATGCCCTTGGTCCGCGGGCGCGCACCGACCAGCAGCGCGACGTTGGCGCCGTCGAACGCCGCCTTCGGGTTGTCGAACACGTCAACGCCGCTGAGCAGCGGGAACGCCCCGTCCTGCAGCTCCAGCGCGGTCCCCTCGGCGGCGCGGACGGCGGCCGGGATCTCCAGGAGCCGCAGCCTCACCGGCGTCTGCGCCCCGAGCAACTGGCCCGATGCGATCCGGAACAGCAGGGCGTATCCGATCTGCCCTGCCGCCCCGGTGACGGTTACGTTGACCGGGGTCTCAGCCATGCGAACTCCTCGTTGGTCGGCAAGCATTCGTTCTCGCGACCATATCGCCACCCGGATCCGCCGGTGACGCGGCCGGGCAATGTGTGCCCCCGGACGCGCGATGTACGCCTCAGGCCGCGGCCGTCGTGGCGGAGATGAGGTCGCGGAGCCGGGCCGCGTCCTTCTGCGCCTGGTCGCCGCAGCAGTTGTTCAGCAGAACGTGCACCGCGTCGGACTCCTCCGCGAGCGGCCGGATGCGGCGCACCCAGGCGCGCAGTTCCTGCTCGGTGTACGCGTAGCGGAACTTCTCCTGCTTGTCACCGGTGTCCCAGGCGTGGCTGTGCCCGTGGAAGCGGATCACCACCGGGTCGGCCGTGCCCACCAGGATCGGCGGCACCGACGTCTCCGAGCCCTGCGGCATGTCCACGCAGCAGAACGACGCGCCCAGTTCGACGAGGAACGTCAGCGTCTCCAGCGAGCGCCGCTGATCGGTGAACCACGACCCGTGCCGCAGCTCGACGGCCACCGGCAGCGGCCGGCAGCGCTCGACGGTGTGTGCGATCCTGCGCCGCCCGGCGTCGGTGCACACGAGCCACGGCGGGAACTGCAACAACACCACGCCCAGCTTGCCGGCCGAGGCGATCGGCGCGACGAACTCGTGAAAGCGTTCCCACACGATGTCCACAGTGGACTCGGGCAGGTCGGCCCGGCGGACCGTACGCCGCGACGTGTAGGGGCGCAGGTCGGCGGGGAGCTTGTCGACGGGCGTGGAGTGCCCGGTCAGCAGGCTGAACGCCTTGACGTTGAACGTGAAGTCGTCCGGCGTCCGCTCGACCCACGCGCGGGAGGTCTCCACCGCCGGGATGGCGTAGTAGCTGGTGTCGACCTCGACGATCGGGAACCGCTCCGCGTAGTAGGCGAGCCGCCCCGCCGGGGTGTTCACCGACTTCGGGTACCAGCCGGAGGCGAGCAGCAACCGGTCGGCCCAGGAGGACGTGCCCACGAGAATCTCGCCCATCGGATAATTGCACCGCTGTAATTCGATCCCCGCAACCGGGCGTGTGTCACGCAGGGTCAGCGCGCCGCCCGTCTCGCGCGGTAGGCGTTGACCGCCGCACGATTGCCGCATCCCGCGTCGCAGAAGCGTTTCGAGCGGTTCTTCGACAGGTCCACGAACACGTTGTCGCAGTCCGGAAAGTCGCAGATCCGTAGCCGTCGCAATTCACCCTCACGGACGACATCGACCATCGCCATCGCCGCCTCGACGGCCATCCGGTCGGCAAGCGGCGCGTCGGACGGCGTGGCGTGCAGGTGATACGGCCACGCGTCGTGCCGGACGAGCTGCGGCAGCGCCTTCGCCTCGCGCAGCAACGCGTTGACGATCTCCACGACCTCGTCCTCGTCGGCGTCCCACAGGCGGCGCAGCCGCGGCCGCAGGGCGCGCACGGAACGCAGTTCGGCCGTGGTGCGCTCGTGCCGTCCGGTCCACCCGTTGGCCGCGTAGAACTCGGCCAGAGCGGCCGGGTCGGGCAGCCGCTCCTCGCCCCGGCCGGCCGTGTTGACCAGGTGGGCGGCGGCCACGAGAGCCACCTCCGTGTCATGAGCGAAGACCACGTTGACTCCTGTCACCCGGCCCGACTAGTGTCATGAGTAAAGGACCACTTTGCACATTACACCTCGAGGGGGTTCCGATGCGGGTCGACGGACTGGGCCTGGCGGTGCTCTCCGCCGCGACGTTCGGCACGTCCGGTATCTTCGCGCGTTCGCTCATCGACGCGGGATGGTCCGCCGACAGCGCGGTCGCCGCCCGGATCGGCATCGCCGCGCTGGTGCTCGCCGCGCCGGCCCTCCTGGCACTGCGCGGCCGGTGGGCCGTCGCCCGGCGCGCGGCCGGCACGATCGGGCTGTTCGGGCTGCTGGCGGTGGCCGGCGCGCAGGTCGCGTTCTTCAACGCCGTTCGCTATCTGCCGGTCGGGGTCGCGCTGCTGATCGAGTACTCCGGCATCGTTCTCGTGGTCGCCTGGATGTGGGCCGCACACGGCCACCGCCCGCGCCGGCTCACGATCGGCGGCACGCTCGCGGCGATGGTCGGCCTCGTGCTGGTCCTCGACCTCACCGGCACGGCCCGCGTCGACCCCGTCGGCGTGCTGTGGGGCCTCGCCGCCGCCGTCGGGCTCGCCGCGTACTTCGTGATCTCCGCACGGGTCGACCCCGAGCTGCCCTCCGTCACGCTCGCCGCGGGCGGCATGGCGGTCGGCGCCGGCCTGCTCTTCGCGCTCGGGGCCGTCGGCGCCATGCCGATGACCGCGACCTTCGGCACCGTCGAGTTCGCCGGCGAGCGGGTGAGCTGGCTCGTGCCGGTCCTCGGGCTCTCGCTGGTCGCGGCCGTCGTCTCCTACGTCGCGGGGATCGGGGCCGCCCGGGTGCTCGGCGCCGCGGTCTCGTCGTTCGTCGGGCTCACCGAGGTCGTGTTCGCCGTCCTCTTCGCCTGGTTGATTCTGGGCGAACTCCCGACGCTCGTGCAGGCCGCCGGCGGAGCGCTCATCGTCGCGGGGATCGTGCTCGTGCGGCTCGACGGGCTGCGTGCCACCGCACCCGAGCCCGAGCGCGAGCCGGTGCCGGCCTGAGTCTCACGCGTCGCCGGCCCGGGCGCGCGACAGCACCTCCTCGGTCGTGAGCGGGCTCTTCGGGTGGTGCGTCAGGCACAGCGGCGTGCGCACCTTGCGGAACGGTTCGCCCTCCAGCGCCACGTAGAACTGCCCGCTGCGCAGCTGCGAGATGTCCGGGACGTCGCCGCCCTTCGCCCTGGCCATCTCGCGCGCGGCATCGATCTGGATCGGCGCATTGAGCAGCCCGAAGAACTGCGTCGTCGCGTTCCCCGGGATCTGGTTGTGCAGGCCCTTCGGCGCCTGCGTGGCGAAGACCAGGCCCAGCCCGTACTTGCGGGCCTGCGACACCAGCGACAGCGTGCTGCGCGTGCAGGCGGTCATCGCCCCGGCGGGCGCTAGCGTCTGCGCCTCGTCCATGACGAACAGCCCGCCCAACGGCCGGTCCCCCGCCGGATTCCGCTTCACCCAGGCGAAGAGCGCCATCTGGAGCTGGTTCACGAAGCTCTGCCGCTGCTCGTCGGAGGGCAGCCCGACGAAACTGATCACCGAGACGCGGGCCCGCTTGCCTTCCGGCGGCGACAGCAGCACACCCGGGTCGACCGCCTCCCCGATCCCGCCGAACATCGGATCGTTGACCCGCGCGGCGGTCAGGTTCTGGCCCAGTTCCTTGGCGATGTCGAAGGCCTTGTCGATGTCGCTGACGCCGTCGGGCAGGTCGTTCAGCATCCCGATGAACCCGCGCAGCGTCGTCTCCCGGTGCGACCGTCCGTAGTGGACAAGCGCCTCCTTGAGAACGGCCCTGGCCCGATCCGCCTTCGCGGTGTTCCCGGTGACCTTCGCCCGGGGCGCCAACGCCGCCAGCGCCGCCTCCACCGCCGCCTCGAACTCGTCCGGGTCGTCCACGAAGCTGTGGAAGTCCGGCAGCGGCTGGAAACTGATCGGGCGGCCCGCCTCGCGCCGCGGCGTCCACACGACGACGTCCACGTCGGCGAGGTAGTCGCGCGACTTCCGGGCGTCTCCGTCGCCCCACGCCGCGGGCTCCTGCGGCCAGGCGTCGCCGAGCCTCGCGAGGTCGTTGTTGGGGTCGAGGACGATCGACGAGACGCCCTGGAGTGCGCACTCCTCGACCAGGCGCCGGATGAGCACCGTCTTGCCGGAGCCGGAGCCGGCGAAGATGGCGGTGTGCTTGCGCAGCGCCTCCAGGTCCACGGCGACCGGGGCGGCGTCGTCGAATCCCGCGCCCAGGCGGATCGAGGGGGTCCTTGATTCCGGCGTGCGGTGGCGCCCCCACGTGGCGGCCCGCTCCAATGTGGACATCCCGTCCACGGCGGCCCCCTGCGTCGGCGTCCCCGCCTCCGGCGGAACTGCCCGGGCCTCCGGCGGGACTGTCCCGCCCTCCGGCGCAGCCGTAACGGCCTCCGGCGCGGGCGCGGCCGGCCGTGCTTCCGCGCCCAGCGGCTCGGCGGCCGGCGACTCGGTGACAAACGGCTCGGCGGCCGGCGCCCCGGGCAGGTCGGCCAGCGCTTCCGCCAGTGCCTCGCGCAGGAACGGCAGCTCCCGCGTCGGCCTCCGGGCAACCAGCCAGCCCTGCAGGTCGGCCGGTTTGCTCGCGATCAGGTCCCGAAGGGCGGCCAGGATGCGCAGGTCCTCGGGGCCGACGGCCAGCTTCCGACCGCCGGCCATCTCGAACGCCCGCACCATCTCCGCCGTCTTCTGCCCACCCGGCCACGGGCCGTTGCGCAGGATGAACAGTCGCCGTCGGGAGACCCCCTCGGCGAGTCCGCTCTCCAGGCACGCCTTGCGCAGCCTGTTCTGCACCGCGATGTGGTGTCCGGCCGTGATCGCGCGGAAGGCCCAGTGCGCCTGTTCCTCGGTCTCCTCGACCAGGGTCTTGTGCAGCCGGGCGTGCAACGGCGGCTTCGTGCTGGGCGGGGTGTCCTGCTCGAAAAGGCGGCCCGCGTCGCCGCGTTCGAAGATCCACGCGGCGAGTCCCGCCGAGAGCAGGCGGGGCAGCTCAGCGTCCTCGTTGTCCGGCCTTATTTCCGTGGGAACGTCGGGCCGCCGACGCAGTTCCGCGTACTGCCGGTCGAGGGGGCCGAGATCGTCCACCGGCCGGACGGGCACGAGCGGCAGGTCGTCCCCCTCCGGCGAACCGAGGGACGTCATCTCCCGCACCACGCCGTCCTGGACACAGGCGCTGATGTGCCGGCTGACGTTCTGGAGAAGCTGCCTGGGGCGGAAGTCCTGCGCGGTGTCGAACGCCTCCTCGCGAACCGGCCAGGTCGGGTACGGCGGTTCGAAGTCGACCGTGTCGAAGTGCGCCCTGAGCCGCTTCGCGACGAGCTGCCGACCGACACCCGGCGTGGGGATCTGCCCCAGGTGCTTCGCCTCGGTGAACCGGTCCTGGACGGCGGCGATCGCCTGACTCTTGATCACCTGCCACGAGGTCGGCTGCAGGGCGACCACCGTGACCGTCTTGCGGGTCGCCTCGCGCAGGTCCATGAGAACGGTGGCGATCTGATCGAGCACGTAGGCGTCCTGCGGCTCGACGCCCCGTCCGCCCTCCATCGCGTGCACGTACGGCGTGAGCACACCGTCGATCTGGTCCACCGCGATCACCGACGGGCCCGTCACGGCGAGCAGCCAGGAGATCTCGCTGACCACCGACTCCGGCGGCTTCACGCCTCGGGGCAGGCCCCACGCCATGCGTTCGCCCGGCTCGCACTCGTCGGCCGACGACAGGAACGTGGTCGCGATCTCCACCGCGCGCAGGTCGTCGGAGTGCAGCATGACCAGGGCGCGCGCGGTGTCGCGGCATTTGCGGCCGACCTCCCGCTGGGCCTTGAACAGCGCCGCGGCGAACATGTCGAGCGCCTCCTTGCTCAGCGGTTCGGCCCCGAGGACGGCCTGCCGGGCGGCGAACGGCACCCCGACGAACAGCGTCAGCCGCTGGAGGAACAGCCCCAACTGCGTGGTGTCCGGCCCGTTGGTGCGGTTGAGCCCGTCCACCATCGCCTGAGCGACGCTGTGCCAGAACCGCCGGCCGTCGAGCAGGCTCACCACGAAGAAGTAGCCGTCCCGGTCCTGCACCTGCCGTCGGATCCAACCCAGCAGGTGGGTCTTGCCGGAGCCGCGCTGGCCCTGGACGACGACGCCGGTCGGACTGGGGATCCGCTTGCGGGCGTCGTCTATCGCCGCCACCACCTGGTGAACGACGTTGCGGTGCAGGGTCTCCACGTGGAACGGCGACGGATCCCAGATGTCCTCGTTGCTCGGCGCGAGGTGGATCCGCAGCCCTTCGAGAGCCTTGAGACCGAGATCGTCGCTCACAACGCCGCCGCTCATGACGCCGCCTCGCTTCGCTCCCCGGCGCCCTGAGACACAAGCGCACCCCGCCCCATGATTCGCTCCCGCAAACGTCCGCTCATGACGCGTCGATCGCCAGGGCGTGCTGGTCCCGGTCTCCGATCCGGACGGCCGCTTCGCGGGATCGCGGCGTCAACGCCTTCTGATTGGTTTCCTCCTCCAGGGACACGTCCGGGAAGCGGCTCATCAGCCGCAGCACGCCGTCGAGGTCCCGCCGTGGCACGTCGACGAGCCGCTCGCGCAGGTCGGCGAGTCCCACCCAGGACCCGGCCGGCCGGGCCAACTCCCGGTAGGCCCGACGCACGGACAGTTCGATCTGGTCGGCGGCCGGTGCGGAGGCCCGAACCGGCGCCGGCGCCTCCGCCGCGGGGGCCGTGTCGGGGAGGCCGCCGAAGACCTGGGCGAGGCTGCGCCCGGTGCGGTCCAGGTACCGGCCGAGCCCGTTGAGCACGGCGAAGAGCCCGAGCCCGTACGACCCGCTTCGGGGACCGGCCGCATCGCCGAGACGCTCCCCCAAGAAATGCCAGCCTTTATCCGTGAGTGTGTGTACAAACGGCTTGACATTCGTGTCGGTCTGCATCACCTTGGCGTCGTTGAGCTTCGTCCAGCTGGGCTTCTTCGGCTTGAGGGAGTCCGCATAAAGCTCGCCGATTTCGTTATTCGACAGGCCCCTGTTTTCGATCATGAGGATGAGCAACAGCGCAAACTCGGGCTGCGACAGTTTCAGGTCAGACATCGTTGTTCCCCCTTGGTGACATGATCCGGCGAGTGTCCAGAAAGCGGTGGATCTGGGCGAGTACGCGATCCACGTGGTGGAGCACCTGTTCGTTGGTGAATCGCAGGACGGCATATCCGTCGAGCTGCAGCAGCACGTCGCGTTCGCGGTCGCTGGCGAACTGCACCTCGTCCCGGTGGCCGGGCCCGTCGATCTCGACGACGCAGCGTTCGCGGCGCCACACGAGGTCCAGGCGCACCGGGTTGATCAGAGGGCCGAAGGCGTGCGGCTCGTTCCAGGAGCGGCCGCCGGACCAGTCACACGTGGCGAGCCGGGACTCCAGCAGCCCCTCGGCGGTGCTGCGGGGATGCGGCCGCCCGGCGAGCGGCGGGTAGGCCACCGCGGACGTCGGGGCGGGCGCCGGGGACGGGACGGCGGCACCGGGTGGGCAGAACGGCAGCTCGTCCAGCCAGTCGACCCCGTCGAGCGGCTCGCCGGCGAACCACACCCCGAGGTTGCCGCGGTCCGCGAGCCACCGGCCGGCCGCCGCCAATGCCTGCTGAGCAGGGCCGGAGAGGCCTGCGGGAACGGCCACGAGGAGGGCGGCGTCGCGACGGGCGAAGCTCGCGGCGAGCACTCGCGCCAACCCGGCACACCGAACCTCCGGACCGAACCGTCCGACGACGGGCGGCCGCGACCGCAGGGAGCGCTCGGCGAGGTCGGCGAGGAACGGGGCCGACTGCCGGCGGGCCCGCGCCGCGTGCACGGCCACGAACCGCGCGGCGGCCGCACCGGCACCGGCGGGCGAGTCGATGCCCCGGGCGTCGGGCAGCCACGCCGGATACAGCTCGCGCGCCACCCGGTCGAACTCCGCCAGCACGACCTCGACCACCTCGACCGGCCGGGTGGCCGCCACCGCCGTCCAGGTGAGCACCGCGGGTCCGTCGGCCGGCAGCGGGTCCAACGACAATACGAGTGCCGGCACGGCGGTGCCGGTAATTCTGACCGGACGGCCAATGGGAAGTTTTGCCCAGGACTCAGCCACGCAACATCCCTCGAATACAGGTGCGCCGATTTTGCCGATCGCGTTACTCGCCTGGCAAGGGTCCGCCCGTACTGTCCGATCACACCGTAACAGCCAAAAAATCATCCGGTCCGTGCTGTCAGTTGCCCGACCGCTCTGATATCGAGATCGACAATCGCGGGAAATCGTCCCTAGAATGGCCGCCGTGTCGACGCCTGACATTTCGCGGGAAACGAGTCGCGAGCAGGACGCCGTCCGCATTCTATTGATCATTTCCGCGGCCGCGACGCCGATCCCCGGGGACGGCGCGGGCGGGTCGGACTGGGTCGCCGTCCTGGAGAGCCAGGTGCGGCTGCAGAAGCTCGACTTCTGGGTGCGCAACCCCGACTACTTCTCGATCGCGCTGATGCAGGAGTACCAGGAGACCTCGGACCAGCGGCTGTTCGACCTCGCCCAGTCCATCTTGGACAGTGAGGAGCCGGAGGTGCGCCGCTATCCGATGCTGCGTTACCTCTTCGGCGCATGGGAGCGGCTCGACGACGCGCTGGCCGTGCTGCGCAGCGCCGGGCTGGTCGTTCGGCGGCGGCGCGGGGCGGTCGGCACCCGGGCGCAGAGCTTCTACTACCTGACCCGGCGCGGGCGGGAGGTGGCCGAGCGGATCGTGCGCGAGCATCCGGTGTTCCGCTACTTCGTGGACCGCACGCGACTCGTCGCGGACTTCACCGACGGCCGGTTGGGCACACACCTCAAGGAGCTGCAGTACCGCCAGGAGGAGTACCGGGACACCGAGCTGCGGCAACGGATCAGGCCGGTCACTCCCCGCGCCCGGGCGCTCCTGGAGGAGCTCGGGCGCGCCGACGACGGCGGACGGAGAAGCGCGTGACGGCCACCGACGACCTCGTCGCCCGGGTCGCGGCGGCCACCGGGCACACGCCCGACGAGGTGCGTGCGGTGCTCGACCCGTTCGACCGGGCGGGGGCGGTGGCGCTGCCCCGGCCGGTGCGCGTGCTGCGCCTGCGGATCGCCGGTACGCGCAGCGTCGAGCCGTTGGGGGCGTTCGACCGGGAGTTCCGGCTCGACGCGGGGCTCACGGTGCTCGTCGCCGACAACCTGCGCGGCAAGACCAGCGTGCTGGAACTCATCACGTGGTGCCTGCGCGGCACCCCGCGCGCCGGTCTTCAGGGCGTCGTGCGCTCCTGGCTGTCCACAGTGGAGTGCGACGCGCTGGTCGCCGGCCGGCCGCTGGAGTTCCGGTTGCGGCTGCGCGGTGGCACGCTCGTCGAGGGGCGCGTCGTGTCGGCGGACACCGAGCTGGTGCACGCCACCGACGAGACCTCCTATGGGGAACGGGTCGCCGCGCTGATGATGGAGCTGCTGCACCTCGAGCCGCTGGAGTCCCAGTCGAGCCGTTCGGCCTCAGGGCGCAACACCTACGGCTGGCCGTCGTACTTCGGCGCGATGTACCTGCCCGCCGGCCGTGAGCCCGCGCTGCTCGGCGACGACGTGATGGGCGGGATGCCGGGGCGGCTGCTCCAGGTCTTCCTCGACCTGCCGGGAGCGGCGGTGCTGACCCGGCTGAAGGCGTTCCGGGACAGCGTGGTGAGCGCCGCGCGGGCGGCCGCCGCCGACGCGCAGCGGCTGCGCGACCTCATGGCCCGTAAGCGCGCGGAGGCCGATCGCCGGCTCACCGACGCCCGCGCCGCGCTGGCGGAGCTGGACGGGAAGGAGCCGGTCGCACTGTCCACAGTGGTCGATGACATCACCCGGCTCAGCCGCGCCGTCGTCGCCGCCGAGGCGGAGAGCCGCGATGCGCTGAAGACGTTCGACCTGATCAAGAGACAGCGGCAGCACGACGAGATGAGGCTGGCCGACCTCCGCGAGCACGACGCGGCCCGGCAGCTCTTCTACGCCCTTGACCCGGCGGCGTGTCCGCGCTGTGAGGCGCCCGTGACCGACGAGCGCCGCGCCGCCGAGAAGCGGCACGCGACCTGCGCCGTCTGCGCCCGTCCCCTCGGCGCCCGCGACCACGCCGACGATCAGGAGGTCGAACGGGAGGCGCACTACCGCCTGACGGCCAGCCGCGACGCGGAGAAGCTCGCGCGGGACAACGCCGACGACCACGTGCGGCGCGCCGCACGGCTGCGGGACGCGCTGGCCGACGCGGAGCGGCGGCTCACCGACGCCGACGGCGCCGCCCGAATGGCCGCGCGCAGCGACCTGGCTAGGGAGGTCGCCCGCTGGGAGGGATCCGTCGCGGCGCTCGATTCCACGGCGATCCCGGGCGCACCGACGCACCCGACCGAGCAGTCCGTCCTCGACGCGGCGATCGACGCGCTCGAGGCGGGCCGCAACGCCGCGAGCGAGCGGCTGTTCGACGAACTCGACCGGCGCATCGCCGATCTCGCGCGCCGCTTCGGCTTCCGCGACCTCGAGCGGGTGCAGATCGACAAGCAGGCGCGGCTGAAGGTGTTCAAGACCGGTGGGCCGGTGGAAAACTTCAGCGGCCAGAGCCCGGGCGAACGGCTCCGGCTGCGCATCGCCGTCGTGGTGGCGCTCCTGCAGGTCGGGCACGGGCACGGCAACGCGAGCCATCCCGGGTTTCTGATGATCGACAGCCCGTGCGCCGAAGAGGTGCAGGACGCCGACGCGGCCGCGTTGCTGCACGCGCTGGAGCGGCTCTGCGCGGAGACGCCGGACCTGCAGATCCTGGTCACCACGGCCGACGAAGGGCTGGTCCGGCGCACGCTCAGCGAGGCGACCGTCATCGCGCCGCCGGCACCCGGTGCGCCGCTGTGGTAGGCACGCCCGGCCGTGCGGACACCGACGCGGGCTCCGAGAACGCCGACGCCGGCTCGGACGAACGACTCGAGTGGCTGCTCGCCGGCCTCGCCCGGCAGGAGAGCCTGCTGGCGGTGACCGACAGCATCGACGCCCTGCTGAGCGACGCGGCCTTTGCGACGCGAAAGGGAGAGCACCTGCACGCGGCCTTCACCACCGGACACCGCTCCACTGTGGACGAACGCCCCCTGGTCGCCGCGGCGTTTCTCGAGGGTTTGCTGCGGCTGGCGATCCTCGGCGGATGGCGGCCGTTCGAGGTGCTCGCGATCCTGACCGCACGGAGGCGACCCGGGGCCGACCCGGACTATCTCGAACGCCTGCCGACCCTGCTCGGCGCGGCGCTCGACGTGTGGGGCGCGGAGCCGACGTTCGCGGACGCGATCCGGGCCGCGCTGGCGGGACTGCCGGACGCCGGCTACGAACTCGCGCTGGACGAGTTGCGGCAAGCGGTCGACGCGCCACCGGAAGAGGTGCCGGCCCGGCTGGAGAATGCGCGCACCGGATTCGTCGCCGTGACGGCCGCCGAGGAGGGGCGGCTCGACGCGGACCTGCACGTCGCGGGCATCGACGCGCTGGTCGCTTTTCTTGCCCGGGACCTGCCGGCGCTGCGCCGGGCCTGCCGCGCGGTGGTGACCCTGGTCGACGAGCGCACCAGACTGTCCTGGCCCGCTCCGCCACCACTCTGGCGGGAGCCCCGCCACGCCGCCGAACTCCGCTGGGAACGCCTCGCGATCGTGCTCGACCGCGCGGCGGCCACGATGGCCGAAGAGGTGTGGCTCGACGCGATCATCGCGCTGGGCGAGATCCGGGAGGCGTACGAGTGGGACGCCGTGCCGCTGCCCGGGGCCGGCGACGCAGCCGGGCTCCGCGCGGCGATCCGCGCCACGGTGGAGGAAGCGCTGCGGAGCAACGGGGTGCTGCGGCTCCAGACGCGGCGGGCCGCCGAGGAGGACGGCTCCGGGTGGCTCATCGCGCTGTGCGAACGGCTGGCCTGAGACCCACGGCCCGCCCTACCGGAGACGGGCCGCGGGTCCACGACGGCTACGCCGCCGGTGCGGGTTCCCCGTCGAGCGCCAGATCCTTCTGGACCCGCGGGTCACCCTCGTCGGCCACGTAGTCGTCGTCGCGGGTCTCGTCCTCGCCGTGCGGCACCTTCGCGGCGTTCAGGATCAGCGTCCCGACGACCGCGACGAGCACGTTGACGAGCACCGCCACGATGCCGACGTAGATGGTCCGCTTGGTGTCGAACCCGAACTCCGACAGCGGGAACGCCGAACCGCCGAAGTGCGCGCGCTTCGTGGCGGCGTTCGGGATCTGGTAGAGCATCCACATGCCGAGGCTCATACCGGCGACCCAACCCGCGATCAGCGCACCCCGGTGGAACCACCGGGTGAGCAGCCCCAGCGCCACGGCCGGCAGCGTCTGCAGGATGATCACGCCGCCGATGAGCTGCAGGTCGATGGAGAACTGCGGGTCCAGGAAGATGATGACCAGCACCGCGCCGATCTTCACGACGAGCGAGGTCACCTTGCTGACCTGGGCCTCCTGCGCGGGCGTGGCGTCGCGCTTGAAGTACTCCTTGTAGATGTTGCGGGTGAACAGGTTCGCCGCCGCGATGGACATGATCGCCGCCGGCACCAGGGCACCGATCCCGACGGCCGCGAACGCGATGCCCGCGAACCAGGACGGGAACTGCTGGTCGAACAGCAGCGGCACGACGGTGTTCGAGTCCACGGTGCCGGCCGTGGCGCCGGGCAGCGGCTTCACCTTGGCCGCGATCGCCATGTAGCCGAGCAGGGCGATGAGCCCGAGCAGCAGGCTGTAGGCCGGCAGCGCGACCATGTTCCGCTTGATGACGCCGCGGTTCTTGCTCGCCAGCACGCCGGTGATGCTGTGCGGGTAGAGGAACAGCGCCAGCGCCGAGCCCAGCGCCAGCGTGAAGTACTGGAGCTGGTTGTTGGTGTTGAGCGTGATGCCGTCGTTCGGCGCCGGCGACGCCGTGAACTTCGCGTCGGCCGCATCGAAGATCGCGCCCCAGCCGCCCAGCTTCGACGGGATGTAGATGATCGCCACGATGATCACCAGATAGATCAGCGTGTCCTTCACGAACGCGATCAGCGCCGGCGCCCGCAGCCCCGACTGGTACGTGTACGCCGCCAGGATCACGAACGCGATGATGATCGGCGTGTGCCGGGCCAGCGCACTCTCGCCGGTCAGGCCCATCGTCTTGAGCACCGCCTCGATGCCGATCAGCTGCAGTGCGATGTACGGCATGGTGGCCACGATGCCGGTGACCGCGACGAGCAGCGCGAGCAGCGGCGAGCCGAACCGCCCGCGCACGAAGTCGGCCGGCGTCACGTACCCGTGCCGGTGCGACACCGACCAGAGGCGGATCAGCACCAGGAACACCATCGGGTACATGATCACCGTGTACGGCACGGCGAAGAAGCCGGCCGCACCCGCGCCGAACAGCAGCGCCGGCACCGCCACGAACGTGTACGCGGTGTACAGGTCTCCGCCGACCAGGAACCAGGTGATCCAGGAGCCGAAGTTCCGGCCGCCGAGGCCCCACTCGTCGAGGTGCTGCAGGTCGGTGGGGCGCCGCCAGCGGGCCGCCACGAAGCCCATGCCGGAGACCAGCACGAACAGCAGCGTGAAGATGACGATCTCGGTCATGTGGTCACGCCACATCGTCGGCTCCCTTCGACGGCGCGTCGGTCGCCGAGGCGGCGGCGGTGCGTGGACGGGTCATCCGGTACACGAACGTGGTCGTGCCGACGCCGAGCGCGATGAACGCGAACTGGAGCCAGTAGAAGAACGGAAAGCCGAAGAGCCTCGGTTCCTCCGAGTTGTACAGAAAGGTCAACAGCGGCACGACGACCGGAACGATCAGCAGCCAGTTCCATGGACTGCTGTCACTCCGGCGCACGGGCGGGGGGTTGGTCATCACCACTCCTGGGTGCACGGCGGGTGCAGACGGTAATGACCATGAGTCCAACGTGACCGCCGCCACAGGTCAAGGACATCGATAACCGTTCGGCGCGGCGTACCTACCGGTCAGCGAGAAACCGCAGGTGAGCGGTCTCGTTCACGCCGCGGACCGAAATGCCACCATCGGGGTACAGGTCGACGGTGGAGATCCCGGCCGGGTCCAGATGCGCCCGGTGGAGAAACGCCTCACCCGCCGCCAGCGCGTCGCGCAGGATCAGTTTGATCGGCGAGACGTGGGAGACCACGGCGATGTTTCCCTGGGGGAACCGGGTCCTGATCCGCGAGACCGCCGCCTGCACACGCGTCGCCACCGTCTCGAAGGACTCGCCGCCCGGCGGCGCGACATCGCCCGAGGCGAGCCAGGCGTTCACCCGGTCCGGCCAGCGTTCGCGCACCTCGGCGAAGGTCAGGCCGTCCCAGTCGCCGAAGTCGCATTCGATCAGGTCGGGATCGGTCACGATCGGCGCCTTGAGGAACTCGGCCGTGCGCAGGCAGCGTTCCAGCGGGGAGGAGACGACGGCGTCGATCGCCACGCCGGTGAGGCTGTCCGCGACGGCCCGGGCCTGGGCGAGCCCGCGCTCCGTCAGCGCAACGTCGACCCGCCCGGAGTAGCGGCGCTGCGCCGTCAGCGACGTCTCGCCGTGCCGGATCAGGATCAGCCGCAGCGGCGCGGCCAGCCGCGGCTCCCAACCACCGGCCGGCACCGCGGCTCCCACGGTGCCACCGCTGCCGACCGGCGGGGCGGCGGCACCCCGGGCGGGAGAGGCGCCGGCCGCGATGTCCCGGGCCAGGCGGCGTCCCGGCGAGTCGGGACCGGCGATCTCGGGCCGCGGGAGTGGAGCGGGCTCCGCATCGTCGGCGACGTCCCGCGCCGAGCGGACCGGCTTGCCCGCGGCCGCGTCCATCGCCCGGTTGGCCAGCGCGTCCGCGCGCTTGTTCTGTGCCCGCGGGATCCACGAAAACCGCACCACGTCGAACCGGCGCACCAGGTCGGCCGCCTTCGCGGCGAGCGGGCGCAGGCCCTCGTTCTTGATCTGCCAGCGGCCGGACATCTGCTCGACCACGAGCTTCGAGTCCATCCGCGCGTCGACCTCGGTCGCCCCGAGCGCGACGGCCGCCTCGAGGCCGGCGATCAACCCGCCGTACTCGGCGACGTTGTTCGTGGCGGTGCCGATCGACTCGGCGCGCTCGGCGAGGATCTCCCCCGTGGTCGCGTCCAGCACCACCGCGCCGTAGCCCGCCGGCCCCGGATTGCCCCGCGACCCGCCGTCCGCCTCGACAATGACCCTCACAGGGCTACCCGCTCAGCGCACGGCTCCGCCCCACGGCGGCTTCCCTCCGCTGCGCTCCGGTCCAGGCGCCGTGCTCTGCGCTCGCTCATATACCTGACTCTGCCGTACGGACCAGGATCCGGCGGCACTCCTCGCAGCGCACCACCTCGTCGGGTGCCGCCGCCCGCACGCGGGTCTTCTCGCCGCCGGACAGCTCCAACCGGCACCCGCCGCAGCGGCCGTGCTGCAGCAGCGCCGCGCCCATGCCGGTCGACTCGCGGATCTGCTCGTAGAGCTTCACCAGGTCGGCCGGCAGGTCCGCCACCAGCGGCGCCCGCCCGGCACGCCGGAACTCCACGTCCCGGTCGATCCCGGACAGGGTGGCCGCACGTCGCGACTCGGTCTCCTCCAGCTTGACCTGCAGGGCGGTGAGCCGGTCGGAGACCTCGGTCAAGGCGGCGTCAGCCGCCTCCCGCTTCTCCATCAGCTCCAGCTCGACGTCCTCGAGTTCGCGCTGACGGCGGGCGAGCGTGGCCAGTTCGTGCTGGGTCGCCTCCAGTTCCTTGGCGGTGCCGGTGCCGGCGTCTAGCCGCTTCTGGTCCCGGTCCGCGCGGGTGCGCACCTGCTCGACGTCGCGCTCGATCCGCTCGATGTCGCGGTCGAGGTCGTCGACGGCGACCTGGGCGGTGGCGCGTTCGTCGGCGAGGGCCTGGGCCTCCTTGGTGAGCCGCTCCAACTCGGCGTGCTCCGGCAGGGTGCGCTTCTTGTGCGCGGCCTGCGCCAGCGCCGTGTCCAACGCCTGCAGGTCGAGCAGCCGCCGCTGGGACTCGGGATCAGCCTTCACCGGACCTCTTTTCAGCCTCTGGGGGACGGCGCGTGCACCGTCCACGGATCGGTGTCCACATCGGACACCACGGTCTGCACGGGCACGTCGCCGCGCAGCAGCTCGGCGGCGCCGTCGAGCCAGGGCCGTTCGGTCGCCCAGTGCGCCGCGTCCAGCAGCGCCGGCCCCTCGCCCGACACGTGCTCGCTCGCCGGGTGATGCCGCAGATCCGCGGTCAGATAGACGTCGGCGCCGGCCGCCGAGGCGTCCGCGAGGAACGGATCACCGGCACCTCCGCACACGGCAACCCGTTCGACCGAACGATCCGGATCACCCGCGGCCCGGACACCGATGGTCGTGGGCGGCAGCGCGCGGGCAGCGGATGCGGTCAGCTCGGCGAGGGACATCGGCGCCGATAGCGAACCGATCCGCCCGGTGCCCCGCGACGGGTCGGCCGGCGACGGCCGCAACGGCCGGGTGTCGACCAGCCCGAGCCGCGCGGCGAGCGCGTCCGAGACGCCGGGATTGGCCACGTCGGCGTTGGTGTGCGCGGTGAACAGCCCGATGCCGGCCCGGATCAGCCGGTGCACGATGCGCCCCTTGTACGTCGTGGGCGCCACGCTCGACACCCCGCGCAGCAGCAGCGGGTGGTGCGCGACGATCAGGTCCGCGCCGACCTTCTCCGCCTCGTCCACCGTCTCGGGCACGCAGTCCACGACGAAGAGCACCCGCGCGGCCGGCGCCTCGGGATCGCCGAGCACGAGACCGACCCGGTCCCACGACTCGGCCCAGGCGGGCGGGTACCGCGCTTCCAGCGCGGCGACCACATCAGCGATGCGGGCAGTCACCCGCGCGAGGCTACCAGTGCGTCCGACTCAGGACGGGCTGACCCGCGCACTGATCGCGTCGACCGCGAGCCGCCACGGGAAGGTGTCCACAATGGAGCCTCCGGTGCCGGGCGGGAAGGTCGGGATCTCCCCGTCGCCGTACAGGACCGTCACCCCCCACTCCCGCAGCGCCGCGACGCTCCGGGGGAACGCCGGATGCCGCGCCATCGCCTCGTTGGTGAAGGGCACCGCGACGATCGGGAGCCGCTTGCCCAGCCCCTCCACGATGAGGCCCAACGCGAGCGTGTCGGCGATGCCGGCGGCCCACTTGTTGACCGTGTTGACGGTCGCCGGCGCCACCAGCACGGCGTCGGCCGGCGGCAGCACGTCCGGATCACCCGGGAACTTGTACCGGTGCCGCACCGGGTGCCCGGTCAGCTCGGCGATCTCCGGTACATCGAGCCACTTCAACCCGTCCGGGGTCGACACGACGCACACGTCCCACCCGTCGTCCTGCGCGTGCCGGACCGCCCCGGCCGCTCCGCGGGACGCCGGAGAACCGCACACGACGAGGTAGAGGACCCCTCGCCGGCCCGTCATCGTGGAGTGCCGTCAGACGCCCACCCCCATGTGTTCCGCCAACTCGGCAACCGGCTGGGGTGGCGTTCCACGGGTGCGGCGCAGGATGTCACTGAGTACCTCCCGGGCGAGGGGCCGGCAACGGATCTCCGATGGCGCCAACCTATCCCCTTCCAGGAGCATTTCGCTCGCCCTGCTCACATCGCCCACCAGCGCGTATCCCCGGGCAATGTCGAGGAAATGGTGTGCCCTGCGCTCCGGCAGCAGCCGGGAGAACGCCTCCATGTTCAGCGTCTCGTGCACCTCGATCGCCAGGCGCCCCTCCCCCATCTCGACGGCCGCCGCGGCGCGGTGCAGGTGCACGTTCGTCGGCCCGAACGAGGTCCAGTAGTGGTTCTGGTCGCCGTCGAGCCCACGGGCGGCCTCCTCGGCACCGGTGAGCAGGTCCCGCACGGTCGCCATGTCGCCGATCCGGGCGGCCGCCATGACGCCCTGGAGCAGGAGCGCGCCGTAGACGCTCAGCCGTTCCGCCGTGGTGTCCTCGGGGCCTCCGGGGGCCAGCCGGTTGGCGATGTTGACGTTGACCTCCAGCGCCGGGCGGGCCCGGCCCATCGACAGCAGCGCCAGCGCGACCCGGTACGTGGCGGTACCGGCCAGCAGCGGATCGTTGGCCCGCTGCGACACCGCGATCGAACGGTCGCCGGCCAGCCAGCCCAGCTCGTGCTCACCGAGTTTGCGCAGCGTGCTGGAGGCGATCTGGTACACCTCGCCCAGCAGGTGCGCGGCGTCGGAGGACTGCTCCGTCCCCGCGAACGCCGTGTCCGCCGCCTGCGCGTCGCGCAACAGCTTCGGCAGGGCCCGCGCCAGCACCCCGTACTTGGCGTGCTGGTACGTCAGCCAGGCATGGCCGACGGCCTTGCGCATCTCCGGCAGCGCCGGCGGCTCCGGCGGCGCGTAGAAGAACGCGCTGATCTGGTCGTAGCGCTCGAGTGCGGCCCGGATCTCCTCCACCTCGACCTGGTCGATGCAGTTCACGCTGTCCGGACGCCGCTGCGGGTCCTTGCCCAGCAGCAGTTGCACGTCCAGTTGCAGCACGTCGGCGATCTCGTACACCACCGAGAACTTGTCCAGCCGGCGCACCCCGCGCTCGACCTTGTCGACCCAGCTCTTCGACTTGCCCAGGCGGTCCGCGAACACCTGTTGGGACATCTTCCGTCGAGTCCGCCAGTACGCCACCCGGCGCCCGATCGGCAGCTCGTCCACGTCGGTTACCCCCTTGTCGCGACCGGCCGGCCCAAGGCCGATCGAGGTGATGCCCCGTCCGTGGCACGTCGCACGGTCTGTGCGGTCGTGCCGCCTCTCATCGATCTACCGTCTGTTCTGCAAGTTGCAGAACCCTTCATATGTCGGGTGCAACGACCGGCGTAGGGATCTGTAACGGCGGTCGACGAGAGGACCAGACGTAATGCTGAGCCACCCCCCACCGTTCGGCCCCGGCCGCTACCTCCAACGGCTCATCCTGCGCCGCGCCGCCCAGCGGTACGCCGCCCGCAACTGGCCCGTCGTCCCCGGCGCCACCCTGACCGACGGCCGGTTCGACTGCGGGGAACCGGGCTGTCCGACCATCGCCCAACACCCCGCCCTCACCGACTGGGAAAGCGAAGCCACCAACGACACCGGCCGGATCACCGACTGGTGGCGACTGCAGGATCACGGCGTGCTGCTGGCCACCGGGCGCAGCTTCGACGTCCTGGAACTCGCGGGCCGCGCGGGCCGTCAGGTCTCCCGGGCGGTCCATGGACCGATCGCCGTCGCACCCCGCCTGCGCTGGATGTTCCTCGTCCGCGCCGGCGGGACCCTGCTGGGGGAACTGGCGGAGCACTCCGCGGTCGTCCTGCACCGCTCCGGCTCGTGGATCCCGGCCCCGCCGACGCCCCTGCCGGAAGGCCGGGTGCGCTGGGTACGCACGCCGGAGAGCTGTGACTGGCGCCTGCCGGGCGCGGAGGAGGTGCAGCGCGCGGCGTTGGCCGCCCTGGCGTACGACCGGCAGCCGCGTCAGCTGTGGTGGCCCCAAAATCGAACAGCGTGATCTTGTCGTGACAGTCCGCAAACATCACGCCAAACGTAGGCGACGCCGCTCCACGGGTCGACACCCGCGCGGGTTCCCCCAATTGGTCCGAACGGCTTCCTGATGGGGCTTTTGCGTTTAAGACACGTCGCGGGCCACAGGAGGTGATCCTGAGGCCCGTGACCGGCCGCTACGCGCTCAGCCGATGATCGTCGGGTCGTCGTCGGGTGGCGACGAGGACGAGGTCGGCGGCGGGTCGGGCGACCTCGACGTGGACGAGGAGGTCGACGGCGACGGCGACGGGCTCGGCTGCGTTCCCGGCCCCTGCGTCGTCGGCACCGGCGGCGGCACGTTGGGCCCCCGGGTCGTCGGGCGCGGGCCGTTCGTGGCCTCCGGACTCGGCGAGTCCGAGGTCGACGGCGACGCCGACGGGGACTCCGACGGCGGGTCGACCTGCAGGGTCGGCGGCGGCGGCTGGCTGCTCGGGTCGACCGTCGGCCGCTGCGGCAGCGAACGCCCGTCGCCACACGTCGGCGCGGGACCGCTCGGTGCCGGCGCCCCGGCCAGCGTCACCTTGCCGACCGCGACCTGCGCGCCGGTCGGCTCCACGGTCAGCCGCGCGAGATTCTGCGTCACCACCGGCCCGGCCTGGGTCTGCACCGTCAGCTGGAACGGCCAGAACGCCGAGGACCCGCTGGCGGTGTCCACGAGCATGCGCCCCTTGCCGAGGTTGACCCGCCCGGTCGGCTGGATCGGGTGCCCCGACGGGCTGAACAGCTCACCGACGGCCAGCTGGGTGCCGGCACACAGCACCGCCACCGAACCGCCGCGGAACGTCAGCCGCACCGCCGACCGCGCACCCGTGAGGATCGTGTCGCCGGCCCCGAGGTAGCGGTCCGCACCGGCGGCCAGCCCTTCCGGCGCACCCTCGACGGTCACCTCCGCCGTACCCGACTCCACCTGCACCAGCACGCGGTCGGAGGGCATCTCCGCCCAGGCCGGCGCCGGCCAGAAGTTGGTGCCGGTGAGCAGAACGGCGAATCCGAGCACGAGCACCAGCAGCCAGCGCAGGCGGCGTTCGAAGTGGCCGTCCACGTCGCGGTCGATGTCCTGCGACGGCGGGCCGGGCGGCACCACCAGCGGCGCCGGGGGGCGCACCGAGTGCACGCCGCCGCCGGAGGCCGCGTGCACCGCGCCGGCGCCGGCGAGGGGGTGCGGGGCGGGCGGCAGCGGGGAGACGTTGGCCAGGCCGGGGAAGCGCCACACGCGCACATGGGTGCGGGCGACGGCCGCCTCACCAGGCCCCTCGTTGCCGAACGGGCCGATCACCGAGCCGCGCCGCACCTCCTCGCCGTCGTAGCGCTGCAGGGCACCGGCGGCGACCAGGGCCGCGTCGGCGGGGCCGTCGAGCACCAGCGGCGCACCGGGCGGCAGCGGAACGACCTGCGCCCGCGCCGTGATGCCCAGGTACGCCTCGGCCGACACGGTGGAGAACTGCGGCGTCTCGTCGAGCAGGTCCTCGAGTTCGGCCAGGTCGGCCGGGGGCGGGGAGGGCAGCTCGCCGACGGCGTTGACCACCACACCCGACGGAACGGCAAGCAGCGTCGCCCCGATCGTGTACCACTCCAGGCTGGCCGGGTTGCCGGTGAGCGCGTTGGCGAGACCGATCAGCCCGCCCGCGCCGATCCGCTGCCGGATGACGCCACCCGGGTCGCCCGGCCGGCGCGCCTCGGCGATGCCCTCGACCACCACGAACAGGTCGGAGACGGCCGCGCCGCGGTGCACCAGCGGCTCCCCGTCGCGGGGCCGGACCCAGCGCGCCTCGCGGCCCATCTCGGTCAGCGCGTCCGGGTGCAGCCCGCCCAGGCCGCTCGCCCGCAGGCCGTCCAGCCGGGCCGGCAGGTCCTCGTGTACCTTCGCGTCGGCCCTGCGCCGCTGCCAGCGCCGGACCGACCGCACGGCCTTGCCGCCCAGCACGTACAGCATCGGGGCGAACAGCGCGAGCACGATCACCAGCACGCCGAGCTTGCCCAGGAACCCGCCGTGCCACAGGCCGGTGAACAGGCCGCCCACGCGGTCGACCCAGATCCGCCACACGAGGTTGGCCGCGACGGCGAGCCACGCGACGGCGAGCATCCCGTACAGCGCGATCAGCCGGCCCTCGCCGTCCAGTTCGCGGAACTTGGGCGGCTTGCGCCGCAGCCGGGCCCCCACCCAGGCCAGCGCGCGGGAGCGCAGGTTGGGGATCTCCAGCCAGTCCATCAGCAGGTAGTAGCCGTCGAGCGCGATCAACGGGTTGAGGTTGAACAGCGCGTTCAGGTACCAGACGAACGCCAGCTTGAACGCCAGCGGCGCGACCGGCGGCAGCAGCAGCGCCAGCAGCGACATCGTCCCGGCGAGCACGAGGCCGGCGGCCGGTCCCGCGGCGGTCGTGACGATGCGCGCCCGGCGGCTCGACATCCACACGTCGGTCGTGTCGACGAACACGCTCGGGATGCCGAAGTAGACGAGGAACCCGGCGGCCGGCACCCGGCGCCCGGCGTGCTTCACGGCCAGCGCGTGCGCGAGCTCGTGACAGGCCAGCGCGAAGACGTTGCAGACCAGCAGCACGATCGCGCCGGTGAAGTAGGAGCCGCCGCTCAGGAAGACCGACTGGTCGCCGCGCAGCCACAGCACGCAGAACGCCCCGAGCCCCAGCACCCCCAGCCCGCCGAGGAACAGCGCCACGAGCCGGGTGAACAGCAGCTTGCCGCCGGCCCGGTAGAGGAAACCGACGAGCGGGTCGACGTTGGCCAGCACCATCCGCCGCCCCCGCGCGAACGCCAGTGCGGTCCGCACCAGCCGCCCCTTGGTGCGCACGGCCGAGAGCGTCTTGAACGCGTCGACCGGCAACTCCTCCAGCAGCCGGTTGCCGGCGAGGTCGGCGACGACGCGGGTGACCTGCTCGGGTGCGAGCCGGCCGGTGATCCGCGCGAAGTCGGCGACCAGCCGCGCGACGGAACGCTGCCCGTCCATGCACTCGACCAGCGCCCACTCCTCCGGCGTCAGCCGCAGGTAGCAGGGATCCGCCTCGTCGGGCGAACGCAGCATCACGTACGTCGCGCCGCGGGCGCTCTGCAGCTCGACGACCTCGACGCCGTCGCGCAGGCGCGGGGTGGCCTTCGCGGGGTTGAGACGTTCGGACACCGCACGCCACACGTCCGCGTCGTGCGGACCGACCGGCTTACCGGGGGCCCGCCCCGCGAGCACCTCCCAGAAGTCCGGCCGGGATTCGACGATCGTCACCCTGAACGCTCCTCATGTACCAGCCGACAGCGCAGCGTAGAGCGCGAAGGAGGCACGGCGCCACCATCCCATTGGTCAGGCAACGCTGAGTACACACGTCGATGTCGTCCAGTGACACTCCGCATCGCACCGCCTTCCCGATCACGAAGATCACGAGAAATGACACGACAGCCACCCCTCCGCCAAGAATGGGGTGGCTGTTGTGCCATTCGGTCATTCGTCACCCTGAAGATCCGCCCCGACTCGTGCGGACCGAGTCATCAGGTGCCGAGAGTCGATTCGACGGCTGCGCGCCCTGCGCGTCGACGAGCAAGCCGACGAGGTAGCCAGGTCCGTCTGGTCGCTGCCGCCTCTTCGACCTGCTCCCACGTGCACCCATGCACCAACAGCAGGTTGGCTCGACTCAGGTCGGCACCCTTCATGCAGACTCCGCTCAGGTTTGCCTTCATGAGCCCGGCACCGGAGAGGTCAGCTCGCTCCATGTTGGCACCCGCCAGGTTCGCGCCCCTCAGCGCCGCAGCCGACAGGTCCGCACCCACCAATTGGGCGTTACGAAGCTGGGCGCCGATCAATACCGCAAAGAACAGATCTGCACCGTCCAGGGACGCTTCATCAAGATTTGTACGGTATAAGAACGCATTACGGAGAACAGCACCCACAAGGCTTGATCCAGCCAAGCTTGCCCCACTGAGTTCAGTTCTGACCATTATGGCGCGATCCAAGATCGCACCACGGGCGTCGGCAGACACGAACGACGCCATGGACGCCTCAGCCTCGACTAGGCAAGCCTTTGCCAGATTGGCGGAGCGAAGTGAAGTCATCACCATGCAGCTTCCGTCAAAGCGGGCCTCGGCAAGGTCCGCGCCGTCGAGAATCGCGTGTTCGAGACGAGCCCCTGTCAACCGAGCCCGTCGCAGGCTCGACTCCGCCATCGCGGCTCCCGATAGATCGGCCTGGTCCAATCGCGAACCGGAGAAGTTGACCCGGTCAAGCCACGCTCCGGCCAGGTTCACGCCCCGCAGGTCCAGTCCGCTGAAGTTCAGCTGAACTGGATGCGCCTCCGGCCGTCTCGGCCTGCCGGCGATAACCGTAAGCGCCGCTTGCACGTCAGCGGCAGGTTCTGCCGGCATCGGCCTCCGAGGCCAGATGGGATTGTCAGGGTGACCATCGACTGACGAACGCGGCGATCGGTCACGGACAAACGCCACCAGCACCTCCACGATGTCGGAGTGCAGGGACGCCGCGTCCAGCAGTAGCCGCTGAAGAGAGTGGATACCGCCGATGCGTATGTACAACTCCTCAGAGCCGAGCCGTTCGAGAGCCTTGGTAAACCGCTCGGTCGCCTGGCCTCGGTGCGCAAGACGGTAGTTGACTGCGGTGAAGGCGAGACCGGTCAGCACAACGAGCGCACCGCCGATCGATACCAGCAGAAGACGCGCGTTATGCGTCGCTGTCATCCGCTCACCTGAGGTGAGGTTGGCTCCCGACGGCCCCCGCAGCATCGGGTTGAGCCACTCCGGCGCATGTTCAATCGCGAACGCATACATGATCAGCACGACAACCGTTGCCAGGGAAGCGACGAACCAAGGCGCGCCACGGCGCGCGCCGTACCTCAGCCGTTCATTCATGCGACCAGGGTGATCGAGGATCTTGCATCACATCGGTCACCGGAACGCACGTCATAGGAAGACTTGAGGTGGGATCACCCTGGTGGGTGAAACAGGAGCGGGGTGGGCGCGGCAGGTTTCGAACCTGCGACCCCTCGCTTGTAAGGCGAGTGCTCTCCCACTGAGCTACGCGCCCGCGAACGTGCTCTCTGCCGGCGCGCTTCGCGGCTACGCCACAAAGAACCCGTAAGAGGGTTCGGAACATGATACCCGACGGGGCGGCGCCGTTCTCGACGCCGCCCCGTCCCCGGAGGTCTAGCGGCTACACCGCGGCCAGCGCCTTGCGCCAGACCGCCTGGTCCCGGGCCTCACCGGGCCCGTTCATCTCGGCGAACCGGATGACTCCGCCCGGATCGACGAGAAACGTGCCACGGTTTGCCGCACCGGTCCGCTCGTTGAACACCCCGTACGCCTGCGCGACGGCGCCGTGCGGCCAGAAGTCGGCGAGCAGCGGGAAGTCGAAACCCTCCCGTTCGGCCCAGACCTTGTGGGCGAAGATCGAGTCGACGCTGACCGTCAGCACCTGCGCCGTGTCGTTCTGGTACGTGGCGAGGTTGTCGCGGATCTCGGTCAGCTCGCCCTCGCACGTCCCGGTGAACGCCCACGGGTAGAAGACCAGCAGCACGTGCCGGTCCGCGAAGTCGGCGAGTGCGACCTCCCGCCGGTGCTGGTCGCGCAGCGCGAACGGGGGCGCGGACGCCCCCACGTCGAGCGGCACGTCAGCGCCGGTTGCTCGTGGCGCGCCGGGCGACGAGACGGGCGCCGGTCCAGTCCTTGCCGGCGTTGACCGTGGAGGTCTGCTGGAGGCCGGCCGTCGGCGCGGACTCGTTGACCTCACTGGGCTCGACGTGTCCGGGCCGGCCCGCCTTGGGGGTGAGCAGCCAGACCACTCCGCTGTCGGCCAGCGGGGTCCGGGCGTTGACGAGCGTGTCGAACAGGTCACCGTCACCGTCGCGCCACCAGAGCAGCACGGCGTCGACCACCTCGTCGGTGTCCTCGTCGACCAGTTCTCCGCAGCGTTCGATGAGCGTGTCGCGGAGATCCTCGTCTACGTCGTCGTCGTAGCCCATCTCCATTACGACCATGCCCGGCTCGATCCCGAACCGGTCCGCCAGGCTGCGTCCGTCGGCCTGACCCGCGGTCGTGTTCACCGTCCCTTGCCTCCTTGTCGTCTGTTTTTACTCAATGCAGTATCCACGGATCAGCACCCGTTAGCCGGTTAGTCCACACAGTACGGCTCCGGGACGCAAGTGTCGGGCCGTACGAAAACGGCAGGTCGGCTATCTGGCCAGCAAAGATCTGGCGCCCTGGACGATCTGCTCCTCCGACACAAGGACGTGTTTGGCGGCCGGACCCAGCGGCACGTACGAGTCCACGGCGGCCACCCGGCGCGCCACGCCGACGTATCCCGCGTCGACCAGGGCCGCCAGCACCCCCTCGCCGACGCCGCCCGAACGGCGGGTCTCGTCGACGATCAGCACCCGGCCGGTGGACGCGGCCTCGCGGATGATGTCGGCGACCGGCAGCGGGGACAACCAGCGCAGGTCCACCACCCGGCAGCCGATCCCCTCGGCGGCCAGCGTCGCCGCGGCGCGCAGGGAGAGCCGCACGCCGTTCCCGAACGTGATGATCGTGACGTCCTCCGCGGTGCCCGACTCGTAGACCCGCGCCCGCCCGATCGGCACGTGCCGCGTGGACCAGTCGGCCGGCGCGTCGTACTGGCCCAGCCACTTGTTGTCACCGTCGGCGTACAGGTCGCGCGTGTGGTAGAGCGCGATCGGCTCCAGGAACACGCAGACGCTCCCGTCGACCAGCGCCGCGGCGAGGCAGGTGCGCAGCAGTGGGCCGGCGTCCTCCGCACACGCCGGCACCGCGAGCACCAGCCCGGGGATGTCCCGCAGCGTCGCCACGGTGTTCTCGTTGTGGAAGTGGCCGCCGAAGCCCTGCTGGTAGGCGAGGCCGGCGATGCGCACCACCATCGGGTTGCGGTAGGCGCCGCTGGAGAAGAACTGCATGGTGGCCGCCTCGCCGCGCAACTGGTCGACGGCGTTGTGCAGGTAGGCCAGGTACTGGATCTCGGGGACGGGCAGCAGGCCGCCGGTGCCGGCGCCGAGCGCCAGCCCGAGGATCGAGGTCTCGTCGAGCAGGGTGTCGAAGACCCGTTCCGGTCCGAAGCGGTCGCGTAGTCCCTTGGTCACCCCGTAGACCCCGCCCTTCTCCGCGACGTCCTCCCCGAAGACAAGCGCTTGGGGGAACGCCACGAGCGCGTCGGCCAGCGTCGCGTTGATCGCCTGCGCGAGGGTGAGCCCGCCGGACTGCTCGGGCAGCTTGCCGGAACCGCCGGAGAGGCGTTCCTCGCGCACCTTGGCCAGGGTCTCGGCGGCCGCCGAGACGGCCCGCGTCACGCGTACCGGACGGCGCGGGGCCAGCGGGGAGGTGACCTCCGCGGCAGAGGAGAGCTTGGGCTCGGTGAGCACCTCCTCGGCGACCCGCCGCACCTCCCAGCCGATCTCGTCGTACCTGCCGACGACCTCGTCGGGCGTCATGATGCCGGCGTCGACGAGCAGTCGCGCGGTGGCCACGACGGGGTCGCGGGCGAGGCCGTCCTCGATCTCGGCGGCGGCGCGGTAGCCGATCTCGGCGTCGGCCCCGGCGTGGCCCATCAGCCGGACGGTCGTGAGGTGCAGGACGGCGGGGCGGCGTTCCCGGCGCACCCACTTGGTCGCCTCCACGGCGGCGTCGTAGGTGGCGGCGAGGTCGCAGCCGTCGGCCTCGAAGTAGCGGATGCCCGGCCGGGCCCGCAGCGTCGCGGCGACCCAGCCCTCCGGCGAACGGACGCTGATCCCGAGCCCGTTGTCCTCGCAGACCATCAGCAGGGGCAGCTTCTCGCCGCGGTGCGCGTACCAGCCGACGGTGTTGAGCGCGGCCGTGGCGGTGGCGTGGTTGACCGAGGCGTCCCCGAACGACGCGACGACCACGGTGTCGGTGTCGCCGTCGCGCGCCACGGCGAACGCCAGCCCCACGGCGCGCGGCAGGTGCGAGGCGATCGTCGACGTGGTCGGGATGATCTGCAGCTCGGCGCTGCCGAAGATCTTGTGGCGGCCCCCGGCGATCGGCTCCTTCGCAGAGGCGACCAGCCCCCGCAGGACGTCCCGCAGCGGATCGGTGCCGGGCAGCTGGGCGGCCCGCGCGCAGTAGAACGCCCCGGAGCGGTAGTGCAGCAGCGCCGGGTCACCGGGCCGCAGCGCGGCGGCCACGGCGGCGTTGCCCTCGTGCCCGGAGGAGCCGATCGTGTAGTAGCCCTCGTCGAAGCTGCGTAGCCAGCGGGCCGCGAGGTCGAGGTGCCGGCTGGCCAGCTGCGCGTCGAACAGCTGCCTGGCCCGCTCGCCGCTCAGTCCGGTGCCGGCGCGCACGGGTGCGTCTGGACGCCCGGCGGTCTCGGCGGGGCGTAACGCCGCGAGCTCGGACCGGAACCTTTCGTCGAGATCCTGCGGGGTGGTCACGCGAAACAGCATGTCCGAAACCGGGCGGGGGCTGCCAGTGCACAACGCGGTAACGGTGGACGTTCAGTGCCGAAGGCGCAGCTCACTGTACTGCTCCGAGCCGAGGAAAACGGGCAGGATGAGGGCCGCCGTCACGCCGAGGTCCTTGGCCGTGGCCTCGTCGATCGTGACGAAGACCATCGCCTGCCCCTCGCCGAGCACGACGTCGTCCTGGGTGGCCTCGGTCGTGCCGCAGTACGCGTGGATCTCCACCTCGTTGCCGTTGTCGAAGACGGACGGCCGGTAGAACACGCCGAGCGGGGCGATGTCGTCCACCCGCAGCCCGGTCTCCTCCCACAGTTCCCGGCGGGCGGCGTCGAGCGGCTCCTCGCCCGGCTCGATCTGCCCCCCGGGGAACGTCCACTGGTTCGGCGAGGTGCGCGCGTTCGCGTCGCGGTGTTGCATGAGGATGCGGCCGGCCCGGTCCAGCAGGAGGACCACCGCGACACGTCGTTCGATCACCACTCAGATGGTGCCGTATCAGGTCACCCCGCAAGGAACGACAGGCGGACCGAGCGTGTGGGATTGTCTCCGTTGGGGTCGACCAGGCAGATCGACTGCCAGGTGCCGAGCGCGATCTTCCCGTCGATGACGGGCAGCGTGGCGTACGGCGCCACGAACGCCGGCATCACGTGGTCCCGCCCGTGCCCGGGCGAACCGTGCCGGTGCCGCCAGCGGTCGTCGGTCGGCAGCACGTCGTCGAGGGCGGTCAGCAGGTCGTCGTCGCTGCCCGCACCGGTCTCGATGATCGCCACCCCGGCGGTGGCGTGCGGTACGAACACGTGCAACAGACCGTCACCCCGGCCGGCCACGAACGACTCCGCCTCGCTGGTGATGTCGGCCACGGTCGGCCGGGATCCGGTGCGCACAGTGATCAGTCGGCTGTCCATTCGGGACAGTCTGCCGGGCTCAGAATCCGGAGGAGGACCCGCTGTCCCCACTCGTGTAGTCGGTGCCGCTCACCGTCAGGCCGCCGCTGTCGTCGTAGGTGCGGCGGCGGCGCGGCTCCCGGGGCCGGGTCCGCACGTCGATCCAGGCCATGAGCAGCAGTGCGAGGACCAGCAGGCCGACGCCCACCACGATCGCGACGGTCATCAGCTCCCCCCTCCGCCGCAGCCGCCACCACCACCGCAGCTGGACCCGCCGCCGCAGCCCGAACCGCCGTCGGAACCGGAGCCGCCGTCGGAACCGGAGCCGCCGTCCGAGCCGGAGTCGCCGCCACCGGAGCCGTCACCGACGCCCGAATAGCGGTGCCTACGGGAGCCGTTGGCATGCCGCCGCGCCGTCCCCGCACCGGACGCGATCCCCACCAGAGCCAGGAACATGAGGGCCACCACCCCGCAGCAGAGGGCACCGACGATGCCTGTGTCCGCCGCCGCGAGGAACGCCCCCGAAGCCGTTGCCACCATGAACCGACGCTAGGGAGGCCGGGCGGCGCGGCGGCCACCACCGGCCGCAACCATGGAAAAACTTGAGAATGGACGCCGTCGAACGGCGTGGATCAGTCCGAAGTGGAGCGACCCCGCGGGGCCTCCCCGCCGAACCCGGTCCAGTCGCCGTCGCGCGCCGCCGTTGCGTCGGACGGCCGGTGTGGAGCGCCCCCGCCGAACGCGCCGCCGAGCCCGTTCTTGGCGCGGCGCAGCCCCATCGCCAGGGCCGCCCCGCCGGCGAGCACCACCACGAGGAACAGCCCGGACAGAACGAAGCACCCGACGAAGCTCAGCGTTCCCATGGATCGGGAGGCTATCGACCGCGCACGATCCGGCCCCGCGAGGGGGTCTTTCGTCACCCGTTGTTACCCCCGGGTACGTGGGATGGGTCGCGGTACAGGTGACGGGCCGGGCCGGTAGGGGGCAGGATGGGGTGAACCGCTACTTCGACAAAGGAACGCCTGTGGCCACCGAACGCAAGCGCCCGGTGATCAGCGACGGCCTACCCAGCCAGTTGCCTGACATCGACCCGGAGGAGACCACCGAGTGGGTCGAGTCGCTGGACGGCGTCATCGACACGCTGGGTCCCAAGCGCGCCCGCTACATCATGCTGCGCCTGCTCGAACGGGCCCGCGAGCGCCAGGTCGGCGTTCCGCCGCTGACGACCACCGACTACATCAACACGATCCCGCCGGAGCGGGAGCCGTGGTTCCCCGGTGACGAGCACGTCGAGCGCCGCATCCGCGCCTACATCCGGTGGAACGCCGCGATGCTGGTGCACCGCGCGCAGCGCCCCGAGATCGGGGTCGGCGGCCACATCTCGACCTACGCCAGCGCGGCGAGCCTGTACGAGGTCGGCTTCAACCACTTCTTCCGCGGCCGCAACCACCCCGGCGGCGGGGACCAGATCTTCTTCCAGGGCCACGCCTCCCCCGGCATGTACGCGCGCGCGTACCTGGAGGGCCGGCTGAGCGAGCAGCAGCTCGACGGCTTCCGGCAGGAGCTGTCGCACCCCGGCGGCGGGCTGCCGAGCTACCCGCACCCGCGCCTGATGCCGGACTTCTGGGAGTTCCCGACGGTGTCGATGGGGCTGGGCGGCATCAACGCCATCCAGCAGGCCCGCTTCAACCGCTACCTGCACCACCGGGGCATCAAGGACACCAGCGACCAGCACGTATGGGCCTACCTCGGCGACGGCGAGATGGATGAGCCGGAGACGCTCGGCGCCGTCGGCATCGCCGCCCGCGAGGAGCTGGACAACCTCACCTTCGTCATCAACTGCAACCTCCAGCGCCTCGACGGGCCGGTGCGCGGCAACGGCAAGGTGATCCAGGAGCTGGAGGCGTTCTTCCGGGGCGCCGGCTGGAACGTCATCAAGGTGGTCTGGGGCCGCGAGTGGGACCCGCTGCTGGCCGCCGACACCGACGGCGCGCTGGTCAACCTGATGAACACCACGCCCGACGGCGACTACCAGACGTACAAGGCCGAGTCCGGCGCGTTCGTCCGGGAGCACTTCTTCGGCCGGGACCCGCGCACCCGCAAGATGGTCGAGTCGATGTCGGACGACGACATCTGGAACCTCAAGCGCGGTGGCCACGACTACCGCAAGGTCTACGCGGCGTACCAGGCGGCGCTGGAGCACACCGGCCAGCCGACCGTGATCCTCGCGAAGACCATCAAGGGCTGGACGCTCGGCTCGCACTTCGAGGGCCGCAACGCCACGCACCAGATGAAGAAGCTGACCCCGGCCGACCTGAAGACGTTCCGGGACCGGCTCTTCCTCGACATCCCGGACAAGGCGCTGGAGGAGAACCCCTACCTGCCGCCGTACTTCCACCCGGGTGTGGGCTCCGACGAGCACAACTACATGATGGAACGCCGCAACGCGCTCGGCGGCGGCGTGCCCTCGCGCAACACCACGGTGATCCCGCTGGCGCTGCCGAAGCCGGACGCGTACAAGGACATCAAGCGCGGTTCCGGGAAGCAGAAGGTCGCCACCACGATGGCCGCCGTGCGGCTCATCAAGGACCTGATGAAGGACAAGAAGACCGGCAAGCGCTGGGTGCCGATCATCCCGGACGAGGCGCGCACGTTCGGCATGGACGCGATGTTCCCGACGGCGAAGATCTACTCGCCGCACGGCCAGAACTACACCGCCGTCGACCGCGAGCTGTTCCTGTCGTACAAGGAGTCCACGACCGGGCAGATCCTGCACGAGGGGATCAACGAGGTCGGCTCGGTCGCCGCGTTCACGGCGGCGGGCAGCTCCTACGCGACGCACGGCGAGCCGATGATCCCGGTCTACATCTTCTACTCGATGTTCGGGTTCCAGCGCACCGCCGACGGGCTGTGGGCCGCCGCCGACCAGATGACCCGCGGCTTCCTGCTCGGCGCGACGGCCGGTCGCACCACGCTCAACGGCGAGGGCCTGCAGCACGAGGACGGCCACTCGCTGCTGATCGCGGCGACCAACCCGGCCGTGGTGGCGTACGACCCGGCGTTCGCGTTCGAGGTGGCGCACATCTTCGAGGACGGGCTGCGCCGGATGTACGGCGACACGCCGGAGAACGTCTTCTACTACCTCACCATCTACAACGAGCCGATCCTGCAGCCGGCCGAGCCGGAGGGCATCGACGTCGAGGGCCTGCGGAAGGGCCTCTACCGGTACTCACCGGCCACTGTGGACGGTCCCCGGATCCAGCTGCTCGCCTCCGGTTCGGGGATGCAGTGGGCGCTCAAGGCGCAGCGGCTGCTCGCCGAGGAGTGGGGCGTCGCCGCGGACGTCTGGTCGGCCACGTCGTGGACGGAGCTGCGCCGCGACGCGGTGGAGGCCGAGGAGTGGAACCTCATGCACCCGGAGCAGGAGCCCCGGCTGCCGTACGTCACCAAGGCGCTCGCCGACGCGGCCGGCCCGGTGGTGGCCGTGAGCGACTTCATGCGCGCCGTCCCGGACCTCATCGCCCGGTGGGTGCCGGGGTCGTACACGTCGCTCGGCACCGACGGGTTCGGGCTGTCGGACACGCGGCACGCGCTGCGCCGGCACTTCCACGTCGACGCCGAGTCCATCGTGGTGGCGGCGCTGCGCCAGCTCGCCCGTTCCGGCGAGGTCAGGGCGAGCGCGGCGGCCGAGGCCGCGAAGAAGTACGCCGTGCACGACGTCAACGCCGCGCCGGTCGGCGAGACCGGCGGCGACTCCTAACAGTGGTGGTGCGGCTCCCCGACCCGGCCGAGCACGGTCTGGTCGGGGACCTGGTCGCCTACGCGGGCCGGGTCGCTCCGGCCCGCGTCGGTCCGCCCGCCGTGCTCGGGCACCGTCAGGGTGAGCTGGTGGTGCGCTGCGGCGCGCTCGTGGTGAAGGCGCACTCGACGCGCACCGACACCCACGCGCTGGAACGCCGGCTCGCCCTCGCCACGGAGACCGCCCTCACCGAGGTGCTGCTCCGGCCCGTCCACAGTGGACACCTGCGGACCCGGTTCGTGACGGTGTGGCCGGTCGCCCGCGCACTGCGCCCCGACGCCCAGGAACTCCCCTGGGAGGAGGCGGGCCGGCTGCTCGCCCGGCTGCACACGGCGCGGGTGCCGCAGAGCCGTGTGCCGGAGGCGGGCGGGCCGCGCAAGCTGGCCTCGGCGATGCGGCGGCTGGCCGTTCATCCGGCGGGCGGCGGGGTGCGGGCCGCGATAGTCAAGGCCGCGTACGCCTCGCTCCCCGCGTGGTGCCGCGGTTCGGCGCCACAGCCGCGTTCGATGATCACGCACGGGGACTTCCACTTCGGCCAACTGGTCGAGACGCGCCACGGCTGGCGGCTCATCGACCTGGACGACCTCGGTGTCGGCGATCCCGTGTGGGACCTGGCCCGCCCGGCCGCGTGGTTCGCCGCCGGTGTGCTTCCCGAGGGCGGCTGGGAGCGGTTCCTCACCACGTATCGGGAGCACGGCGGACCGGCCGTCGGCGAGGACGAGTGGGTGGATCTGGACGGTCCGGCCCGCGCGCTGACCGTGCAGACGGCCGCGCTCGCGATCGTCAACGGCGACCTCGACGTGGCAGAGGTGTTCGTCGGCGGCTGCCGTCGGATCGTGGAGCAGGAGCGTAGGCTTCAGGCAACCGTCACGTGAAGGCAGGTCGACCATGTCCGGCTACATGCAGTGCCCCAAGTGCCGCGGTGCGATGCGCACGTACAACCGCAGCGGCGTGCAGATCGAGCAGTGTGACAACTGCCGCGGCATCTTCCTGGACTACGGCGAGCTGGAGGCCCTGACCCGGCTGGAGTCGCAGTGGGGCGGGCAGGCCGTTCCGCCTCCGCCGCCGGCCGCTCCGGCGCCCGCGTGGGGCTCGCACGGCGGTCACGGCTACGGGCACGGCCACGGTCACCGGCGCGGCTTCGGCCATATGCTGTTCTCGTCCTGATCCCCGCCTCGGTATCGTGGGGCCTGTGACCGTACGTGTGCGATTCGCCCCCTCCCCTACCGGCATGTTCCACGTCGGCGGTGCCCGTTCGGCGCTGCACAACTGGATCTACGCCAAGCAGCAGGGCGGCGTGTTCGTGCTCCGGGTGGAGGACACCGACGCCTCGCGCAACCGTCCCGAGTGGACGGAGGGCATCATCTCGGCCCTCGCGTGGATCGGCATCGCGCCCGGCACGTACGAGGGTCCCTACTTCCAGTCGCACAACGCCCAGGCCCACCGTGACGCCGCCGAGAAGCTGTTCGCGGCGGGCCTGGCGTACTACTGCGACTGCACGCGCGAGGACGTCCAGGCCCGCACCGGCAACCAGTACTCCGGCTACGACGGCCACTGCCGCGAGCGCGGGCTGACCGCCGGGCCGGGCCGGGCGTTGCGCTTCCGCACGCCGGACACGGGCACGACCGTCGTGCGCGACATCATCCGCGGCGAGCCGCCGTTCGACAACGACAAGCTCGAGGACTTCGTCATCGCGCGGGCCGACGGTTCCGCGGTCTTTCTCCTGGCGAACGTCGTCGACGACCAGCTCATGGGCATCACGCACGTCATCCGCGCCGAGGAGCACCTGCCCAACACGCCGAAGCAGCAGCTGCTGTGGGAGGCGCTCGGGCACACGCCGCCGGTGTGGTGCCACGTTCCGGTGGTGGTCAACGAGAAGCGGCAGAAGCTGTCGAAGCGGCGCGACAAGGTGGCGCTGGAGCAGTTCCGCGACGAGGGTTACCTCGCCGACGCCATGCGCAACTATCTGATGCTGCTGGGCTGGGCGCCCTCCGGCGACCGCGAGATCGTGCCGTGGTCGGTCATCGAGGAGGAGTTCCGGCTCGAGGACGTCAACGCGTCGCCGGCTTTCTTCGACGAGAAGAAGCTGCGGGCGTTCAACGGGGAGTACATCCGCGCACTGTCCACAGAGGACTTCGTCGCGGCGTGCGAGCCGTGGCTGACGAAGGCCGCGTGGCCGGGGTTCGACGCGAAGGCGTTCGCGGCGGTGGCGCCGCTGGCGCAGACGCGCATCACGCTCCTGGCGGAGATCGTGTCCTATGTGGACTTCCTCTTCCTCGACGCGCCCGACGTCGACGAGGCCGCGTGGGCGAAGGCGATGAAGGAGGGCGCGGCCGACCTGCTGAACGCCACCATCGCCGCCTACACGACGGTCGCGTGGGACGCCGAGACGCTCAAGTCCACATTGGAGGGTCTCGGGACGGAGCGGGGACTCAAGCTCGGCAAGGCGCAAGCGCCGGTGCGGGTCGCCGTCACGGGCCGGTCGGTGGGGCTGCCGCTGTTCGAGTCGCTCGAGGTGCTGGGCCGCGAGCGGACGTTGGAGCGGCTGCGCGCCGCCGTGTCCCGGCTGGGGTAGTGGTGGAGGGACCGGTGCTCACCGCCAGCGCGCTGGAACGCCATATCGGGCTGCTCACCGAGTTCGGGCCGCGGCACGGCTCGAATCCGCCGGCGGTCGACGCCGCGCTTCGGTACATCACCGACGAGTTGACCTCCTACGGGCTCACGGTCGCGGTGCAGCGATGGGGCCCTGAGCCGTTCGAGATAAATCTGACGGCGGCGATCGGCGCGGGTCGGGCACCGGCGATCGAGCTCGGCGCGCACTGGGACACGGTCGCGGAGAGCCCGGGCGCGGACGACAACGCCAGCGGCGTGGCGGGGGTCCTGGTCGCGGCGCGGACGCTGACGGCGGCCGTCGCGTCGGGCGGGTGGCGTCCGGCCCGGCCGGTGCGCTTCTGCCTGTACGGCGGCGAGGAGGACGGTTTCCTCGGCAGCGCCGCGCACGTACGGCGCTCGGCCGGGGTGATCCACGGCGCGTTCGTGCTGGAGATGATCGGCTACCGGGACAACACGACCGGCTCGCAGCGGCTGCCGCCCGGGGCGTCACTGGTGCTGCCCGACGTGCCGCGCACGGCCGACTTCGTCGCGGTGCTGGCCGACCCTGCCTCGGCGGCGCTGGCCGAGGCGGTGGCCCGCAACGCCGAGGACGACCTGTCCGTGCGCGCGGTCGTGGTGCCGCCGCTGCTGCGCCCGGTGGTCAACCGCAGCGACCACGTGCCGTACTGGCGGGCCGGGCTGCCGGCCGTCACGGTGACGGACACGGCCGAGTACCGCAATCCGCACTACCACCGGGTGACCGACACGCTGGGCACGCTCGACCTGGACTTCGCGGCGGCGGTCACCCGCGCGGTCACCGCCGCCGTCGTCGAGGTGACGAGCCGGCTGTTGTAGCCGGCAGAGCGTCAGAGCGCGAGTAGCGCCTTGGAGAGCTCGTCGGGGTGGGTCAGCAACGCCTCGTGCGAGCCGGGGACGACGACCGGTTCGACCCCTACCCGGGCGGCGAACTCGGAGCCGGGCCGGGCGAGCGCGCGGTCGTCGGCGGCGAGCAGGTACGACGCGGGGATCCCGCCGGTGCCCGGGTCCGGTCCGTCGTAGGGGTCCAGGAAGTACCGGCCCGGGTGCGGCATCAGCAGGTCGTGCGCGAGGCGTTGCACCGGCTCCGGCTCGTCCTGCATGAGCAGCTGCTGGACCTGCTCGAACAGCACGTGGACGGCCCGGTCCGGTGACGCCTCGATCGTGGCGCGCACGTAGGCGGCGCCCTCGGCCGGGAGTTCGTCGTTCATCGAGACGCCGGGCCGCGGTACGACGGAACTGAAGTACACGAGGCGGCTGACCCGCTCCGGAACGCGGTACGCGGCCGCGGTCGCCGGGATACCGCCCCAGCTGTGCGAGACCACGACGACGTCGGTGTGCCGGGCGATGACGGCCGTCAGCCGGTCCACCGCGTCGGCGAGCGTGACCGAGGAGACGTCGTCGCCGTGGTCCAGCCCGGGCGGGGTGAACGTCACGGCGTGGTGCCCCGCGGCGCGCAGGCGGGCGGCGACGGGATGCCAGGCCCAGCCCCCGTGCCAGGCACCCGGTACCAGGACAAATGTTGAGCTGTCGGTTGTCACGGGAAAATGGTGTCCTTGCCGACCGGCCGCCGTCAGTGCTATTGATCGCGCATGCCGCAAGAATCCTCGCAGCACCGAGTGATTGCCATAGTCCAGCCGGGCGCGAACCTGTTCGAGGTGGCCTGCGTGGCCGAGGTGTTCGGCGTGGACCATCCCGGCATGGAGGGGCCGCTGTACGACTTCGCGCTGTGCGCCCCGGATCCGTCCACGACGCTGCGCGACGGGCTGTGCACGCTCTCCGGGATCATGCCGATGAGCGCCGCCGACACCGCCGACACGCTCGTCGTCCCGCACTCCCCGGGCGCCGCGGCGCACCCCGAAGTGATCGCCGCGATCCGCCGGGCTCACGCGCGGGGTGCGCGCCTCCTCGCGTTCCACGCCGGCGTGCTGACGCTGGCCGCGGCGGGTGTGCTGGACGGCCGCCGCGCGACGACGCACTGGCAGCTCACCGACGAACTACGCGCGGAGTTCCCGAAGGTGCTGGTCGAGCCCGACGTGCTGTACGTGGACGACGGCGACATCCTCACGGCGGCCGGCAGTTCGGCCGTTCTCGACCTGGCGCTGCATCTCGTGCGGCGGGATCACGGCGCCGACGCCGGCTGCGCGCTCGGCCGGCGGCTCACGTTCTCGGTGCACCGCGACGGCGGCCAGCGGCAGTTCGTCGAACGCCCCCTGCCCGAGACCCGCGACGAGTCGCTGGCACCGCTGCTCTCCTGGCTCACCGGTGTGCTCGAACAGCCGCTGACGGTCGCCGACCTCGCCGCGCGCGCCGGGGTCAGCCCGGCCACGCTGCACCGCCGGTTCCAGGCGCAGCTGTCGACGACTCCCCTGGCCTACCTCAACCGGGTGCGGGTCACCCGGGCGTGCCGGATCATCGAGGGCGGCGAGGCCCGCCTGGAGGTCGTGGCGCGCCGCAGCGGTCTCGGCACCGCCACGAACCTCCGCGCGCTGATGCGCCGCGAGACGGGGCTCAGCCCGTCCGAGTACCGGCGCCGGTTCGCTACGACGGGTTGAGCCGTGCCGAGTACTTGCGCCAGGCCCGGGAGGAGAGCGGCCGCGCGGCCAGCCACAGCAGCTTCGGGACGGCGTCCCGGAACACCGCCTCCATCGCGGCGTCGTTGTGGTGCAGCAGCATGCCGAGCGCGATCGGCCGCTGCGGGCCAGGTATCTTCCGGTTCCCCGCCGCGGCGACCTCCTTCCACTCCCGGTCGGTGACGTACCGGTCGATCAACGCGAGGATGCGTGCCTCTTCCAGGGACAGGTGCTCGTTCAGCAGCGGCAACAGCTCCTCCGCCGTGCGGGCGAGCGCGTCGCGGCCGGCCCGGTCGCCGGTGGTGCCCCAGCGCTTCGCGCCGACGGTCAGTTCGTCGAGCTTGGCGTGGATCCGGTGGTGCTGCTCCTCCATGGTGTGCACGAGCGGCTGCACCTCGTGCGGTGCCCGTTCGTGGAGCTTCGGCCAGAGCAGGTCGTCCTCGCTGGTGTGGTGCGCATCGAGGAGCAGGCTGACGAACGCGATGTGCTCGGCGACGACCGCCGCCCGCCGCGCGTTGTCGGCCGGGACACGGCGGATGAGATCGGGAAGCGCCGCGTACTCGTTGCGGAACGCGTTGTGCACGCCGACCATGTCCCGGCTGTCGGCCATGGTGGTGGAACCCTGTGACATAGCCGCATGATCGAGGTCGGGGCCTACAGCCGGCTTGCAATGGTCATACAGCGCCGCTTGAATCCTGCGGGTGCGAACGTTCGCCGTGCTGGGACCCACCGAGGCGTCGCTCGGGGACGGCCCGGTCGACATCGGCGGACCGTTGCCGCGCCGGCTGCTGGCCGCGCTCGTCGTCGCCGAGCGGCGGCCCGTCCCGGACGACCGCCTGGCGGAGCTGATCTGGGCGGACAGCCCGCCGGCCGAGCCCGGGACCGCGGTGCAGGTGTACGTCTCGCGGCTGCGCCGGGCCCTGGCCGACGGCGACCGCAGCGTGATCTCCCGCGCACCGGCCGGTTACCGGCTCGCCGCCGAACCCGGTGCGACCGACGTCGAGCGGTTCGCGGCCCGGGTCGCCACGGCGCGGGCGCTCACCGGCGCGGCGGCGGTGACTGCGTTCGAGGAGGCGCTGGCGCTGTGGCGCGGCGAGCCGTACCAGGACCTGCCGGACGACGTGGACGTGGCAGCGGCCCGGGCGCGGCTGCGGGAGTTCCACGAAACGGTCCAGGAGGAGCACGTCACGGCGCGGCTCGCGGCAGGCGACGAGGTGGGCGCGATCGCCGCGCTGGAGGGTCTGGTCCGGGCGGCGCCGCTGCGCGAGCGGCGTTGGGAACTGCTCGCGATCGCCCTGTACCGGGCCGGGCGGCACGCCGAGGCCGTGGCCGCGCTCGGCCGGGCGCGCGAGCTGATCGCCGCGGAGCTTGGCGTCGACCCCGGACCCGAGCTGTCGCGGCTGGAGCGGGAGCTGGCGGCGCCGGCGCCGCGGCCGGTGGCCCGACCGACGCGGCCGCTCTCCTCCTTCGTCGGCCGCGACGCCGACCTCGCGTTGCTGTCCGAGCTGGTCGCCACCCGCCGGCTCGTCACCGTCGTCGGCACGCTCGGTATGGGCAAGACGCGTCTGGTGAACGAGTACGCCGCCACGCGGACGGACCACGACGGGCCCTGGCTGGTGCGCCTCGCCGACGTCACCGACCCCGCCGCGCTGCCCTCCGCGATCGCCGGCGCGCTGCGGCTCGCGGAGCGGGCCGGGGAGCCGTTCGAGCCGGTCGCCGCCGCGCTGCGCGGCCGCCACGGGCTGCTGATCCTGGACAACTGCGAGCATCTCGTGCGGCACGTGGCGGCGTTCACCCGCGAACTGCTGGGCCGGGTGCCGGACCTGCGTGTCCTGGCGACCAGCCGGGTGCCGTTGGGCGTCGACGGCGAACACCTGCTGCCGCTGGGGCCGCTGTCCACTGTGGACGCCGCCGCCCTGCTGGCCGACCGGATCGGCGCCGTTCGTCCGCAGTGGACGCCGGACGCGGGCGAGGTGCGTTCGCTGGCGGACGCGTTGGACGGGATCCCGCTGGCCATCGAGCTCGCCGCCGCACGCACGCGGGTGCTGGGCGTGCACGAGATCACCGCGGGGTTGGACGACCGGTTCGAGGTGCTCGGGTCCGCGCTGGAGGCGGCCGTCGCGTGGAGCGTGGGCCTGTTGACGCCGGCCGTGCGCGCGGCGCTGCTGCGGCTGTGGCCGTTCGAGGGCGGGTTCCCGCGCTCGGCGGTCGAGGGGCCGGACGCGCTGGACGCGATCACCACTCTCGTCGAGCACTCGCTGGTCGTCGCCGAGACCGACGGCCCGCAGACCCGGTACCGCATGCTTGAGACGATCCGCGCGTACTGCCGCAAGAACGACCCGGCGCCGGCCGCGAGCCGGGCCGCGCACGCGGCGTGGGTGCACGCGTTCCTGGCGGAGTCGGTGGCGGCGCTGCGCGGCCGGCATGCCGCCGCGGCGATCCGTGCGATCACCCGGGAGCTGCCGAACATCCGCGCGGCGATCGGCCACGACCTCGACGCCGCGCCCACGGCGGCGCTCCGTTCGGCCGGCCTCATGCTCTGGCACTGGGCCCGCTCGGGCCTGCTCGCGGAGGGGCGGCGGCTGCTGGACGCGGCCCTGCGGGCGGCCCCGGACGCGCCCACGGGCGACATCGCGCTGGCCCGCGCCGCCCGCGCCGTGCTCGGCTACGCCGACGGGGAGGTGGCCGGCGCGCACGCGCGGATCAACGCCGCCGCGCGGCTGGTCGACCCGGCCGCCGAACCGGTGCTCTACGGCGAGCTCCGCTTCTATGAGGCGCTGGCCCACCTCCCCGCCGGCGACCCGGAGTCGGCACTCGCCGCCGCCACCGAGGCGCACCGCCACGGCCGCGCCACCGGCGCCGGCTGGCTCATCGCCCAGTCGACGCTGATGTGGGGCAGCGCCCTCGCCCTCGCCGGGCGGACCGACGAGGCGGCGGCGAAGATGCGTGAGGCGAACCGCGTCGCGCTCGACCACGGCATCGGCTGGTCCGCGGCCATCAGCGAGCTGATGCTCGCCCAACTGCTCCTCGACGTGGGCGGACCCGCCGCGGCGGACGAGGCGATCGGGCTGCTGTGCCGCGCGGTCGCGGGGTTCCGGGCCGAGGAGGACATCGTCCAGGCGGTCCTGGTGCTGCACAACGGTGTCATCGCGCTCGCGGCGACCGGCGCGCCGGTGGCGGAGCTGCGGGCCGCCGTGCACCGGCAGGTGGTGCGCCACGGGCTGGTCCTGGAGCAGACCTACGCCTGGGGGCGCACGCCGGAGGGCTGGTACGAGGGGGTCGAGCCGACCGGGGAGCCGCTGAGCCTCGACGACACCGTCGCCCTGTTCCTCGAGCACTCCGGCCACCGGAACCTGCCGCCGGTGCCATGATCGCGGCGGTGGTCGTGCCCTGCGCGTGGGAACGCTTCCTGTCGGTCGGCTGAGCGGCCGCGTTCAGGTGGGCGGGTCCAGCCTGAGCAGGGTGCGGCTGCGGCCCGGGCGGGGGTACGCCTTCGCCGCGTCGGCCAGCCGCGCCGCATGGTCCCGCTGCTTCTGCCAGTGCCCGTACAGCGCACCCCGCTGGGACAGCCGGTCGACCTCGGTGATCATGTCGGGGTCGACGTCGCCGGGCGGCGCGTCCCGCCAGGGGGTGCCCGGCAGCGGCATGAACGTGTGCGCGTGGATGCGGGCGCCGAGGTCGGCGAGTTCGCGGGCCAGGCCCAGGGACGCCGCCGCCTCCTCGGCCGACTCGCCGGGCATCCCGAAGATCATGTCGACGTTGATGCGGAAGCCCTCCGCCACACCGAGGCGCACGGCGCGCCGGATCTCCTCGACCCCGTGGCCCCGCTTGGCGGCGTCCAGCACCCGCTGCGAACCGGACTGCGCCCCGACGATGATGTTGTCGTTGTGGCAGTACTTCCGGACCAGGTGCAGCGCCTCGACGCTCACGTGCTCCGGCCGGATCTCGCTGGGGAACGAGCCGAAGAAGACCCGCCCGTCCGGCCCGATGCCCTCCTTGCACGACGCGAGAAGTTCCTCCACCGCCGCGAGGTTTGGCGACTCGTCGTCGCTGCCGTAGGACATCGCGGTCGGCGTGATGAACCGCACGTCGCGCAGCCCGCGTTCGCGCATCCGATCCACGTGCCAGCGCACGTCGTCGACCGGCCGGTGCCGGAACCGCGCGGAGAACATGAACGGCGTCCCGCAGAACCGGCAGGCGTACACGCAGCCGCGGGTGATCTCGATGGCGTTGTACTTCTGCCAGCGCAGCGAGAACCCGCGGAACGTCCCGAGCGGCAGCCGCTCCGGCTTGCCCGTTCGCACGACGGCGCCGGTGTCGTCGCGGTAGGCCAGCCCGGGCACGCCCACCGGGTCGCCGCCCGCGTCGACGAGCCGCAGCAGCGTCGGCTCACCCTCGCCGACGGCCGCCACGTCCCAGCCGGCGTCGAGGGTCTGCACCGGTTCGGCGCTGGCGTGCACCCCGCCGGCGACGTGCAGCGCACCCGGCGCGGCGGCCTTGATCGCGTTGACCTCCTCGGCGAGCGCGGCCGCGTCCGGCGAGTAGAACGACCACAGCACCAGCACCCGCCTCGCCCGCGGCAGCGCCTCGCGCACAGCGGCGGTCGCCGAAGAAGCGGACTCGGCGAAGACGACCTCGTAGGACGTGCGGGTCTCGTGCTCCTCCAGGGCGCCGAGCAGCACGTGGAACCCGTACGTGACCGCCTTGCGGTAGCGCAGGATCAGGACGAGGTCGACCATCCCGACATCCTGCCAGCCGTGGATCCGAAGGTCAGCAGGCGTCCCGCCTTGTCGCGAGGCAGCGCACCGCGAGCGTGTCCGGGTCGAAGGTGTACGTCACCAGCCGCTCACCCGGCCGTTCGACCTCCACCCAGCGCGACTCGCGGAACTTCGCGGACACCCGCTGGGTGGTCTCCGGCGAGATCACGAACGCCGTGGACTCCCGGCTGAGCCAGCCGTCCAGGGAACGGATCCGCAGCGACACGATGGTGCCGACGCGTTCGCGGTGCTGGTAGCGGACGATGGCGAACCTGCCGTCGCCGGAACGGGCCACCACACCGATCTCGCGGTCCGGCGGCCAGTTGGACCGCGCCGTCGACAGCGGGAACCAGCTCGCCACCAGCAGCACGGTCAGCGCCAACGGGAGCGCGGTGCCGACGTTGACGGCGGCGCGGTGCCGGGCGCCGATCGCCGAGCCTGCGCTGATCAGCAGCAGCGCGGCGACGAGCGGGAGCAGCAGGTGTTCGAGGTGCTCCGCGAGCCCCAGGTGGACCACCGCCACGAAGCGCCCCGGGTTGATCCGGGCGAGCACGACGCCGGCCGCCAGCAACAGCCCGCTCCAGAACAGGATCCGGCCGATCCAGCGGCGCGCCCGGCTGACGGGACGCCACGTGGCACCCGGGGTCGGCAGCGGCCGGTCCGGTCCGGCGGGTTCCCAGGTTCCGTCGATCACCCGTTCCGACATCCGGCCATTGTGGACCGACGGCCGAAGGAAGCGACATCCGTCAATCGGACGGCTCGACGCGGATACCGTCCGGCCGCAGCGCCGATACCGCACCGGTGCGCGGGTCCCGGTCGACCCGCCAGCCCGCCTCGTGCACCAGACCGTGGTGGTACGGGCACAACAGCACCAGATTGTCCACTGTGGACGTTCCGCCGGTGGCCCAGTGCCGGGTGTGGTGCACCAGGCACTCGGCCGGCCGCCGGTCGCACCCGGGGAAGACGCAGCCCCGGTCGCGCAGCTCCAGCGCGCGGCGCACGCCCTGCGGCACCGTGCCGGTCTCCGCGCCGACGTCGAGCACCTCCCCGGCCGCGCCGAGCACCGCCGGCACCACCATCGCGTCGCACGCCAGCCGCCGCGCCGTCTCGGCCGGCACCGGCTCACCCGAGCCCAGCTCGGCGCAGCCGTGATCCGGCCCGGCGGGACCCGGATCCCACGCGGCGGAGCCGATGCCCGGCCCCGCGCCGGCCCCGTCGGCGACCACGCCTTCGCGTGTGCCACCGCCGCGGCTCCGCGGTCGACCGGCCGGACGGCCCGCCGTTTCATCGGAAAGAGCGGAACCGGAGAGGACCGCGAGGGGCACGGTCACGACGACCCGGGCGCGCTCCGGCCCGGCATGGATCTCGGCCCGCAGGGCCGTGCGGCAGACGGCGGCCAGCGCGTCGGCGCGGCGCTGGGCCGCCGACCGCTCCGACCCCGCCTCCGGCCGGTGCGCCGACAGCGCCGTGAGCAGCAGCTCCCCGTCGCCCGCGTCGAGTTGTCCGCGCAGCGTCACCGCCCCCTCGACGGTCCGGGCCGCGTCCAGCCATCTGTCTTCGCGGGAACGTCTCAGCGCGACCAACGAGCTCACCGGCGACGCCCCCGCGCGCAGCCGGCGGGCGGAGCGGCGCACCCGGCCGGGCGGCTCGCGGCGGGCCCGGTCGAGCAGCGCGCCGGCGGCGGCCCGCGCGGTCGGGCCCCCGCCGAGCAGCCACGTCGCGTCGTCGATCGCGGCGACGTGCTCCGCGGAGATCTCGCCGCGCCCGAACGCCTCCGCGGCCGCCGGGTGCTCCCGCAGCGCGCCGGCCACGGCGGCCAGCCGTCCCGCGTCCGTCCCGTCGAGGCGCAGCCGGTGCCGCAACCAGTCCCGCGTGGAACGCGCACCGTCCCGCCCCGCCGCGGCCCGCTCGTCGAACTCCGCGACCCGCCGGGCGAGCTGCGCCTGCACGCGGCACGCCAACGCCCACAGCCGGCGGATGTCCTCGCCCAGCTCGCGATCGCCGCATCCGGCCAGGTCCTCCGCATCGAGGTCGGCGACCGCCTCGGCGAGCCCGTTCGTACGCATGTACGAAAACTAGCGTTCCCGGGAGGGCGACGCCACCCCGTCGTGTATGCCATCGACGGCCGACCGTGAAAGGGTGGGTCGCAATGACCGAACCCGTTCCGTTAGAGGCGAGCATCCGCGCGATCGAACGCGCCGCCGGCGCCCTCGCGACCGCCAGCGTGGCGCGGATGGACGAGACGCTGCCCTGGTTCCGGGAACTGCCCGCCGACCAGCGGGCGTGGGTCATGCTCGTCGCCCAGACCGGCGTGCGCGGGCTCGTCGAGTGGCTGCGCCGCCGCGACACCGGCACCGGCACGCAGGAGGTCTCCGACGAGGTCTTCGACGCGGCGCCGCGGGCGCTGGCGCGTTCGATCAACCTGCAGCAGACCGTGCAGCTGATCCGCATCACCATCGAGGTCTCCGAGGAGCAGGTGCACCGGCTCGCCGCCAAGGGCGAGGAGGTGGCGATCCGCGAGGCGGTGCTGACGTTCAGCCGGGAGGTGGCGTTCGCGGCGGCGCGGGTGTACGCGCGGGCGGCCGAGACGCGGGGCGCGTGGGACGCCCGGCTGCAGGCCCTGCTGGTGGACGCTCTTCTGCGGGGGGACTCCTCCGACGTGCTGGCCAGCCGGGCGGCCGCGCTGGGCTGGGCCGACCCGTCGCCGGTGTCGGTGACGGTGGGGCGTTCGCCCGGGGGCGAGGCCTCGGCCATCCTGCACACGGTGTACCGGATCGCGCGGCGGCTGGGGCTGGAGATCCTCGGCGGCGTGCACGGCGACCGGCTCGTGGTGGTGCTGGGCGGCGTGACGGACCCGTTCGCGGCGACGGAGAAGCTGCTTGTGGGCTTCGGCGAGGGGCCGGTCGTGGTGGGGCCCTCGGTGCCGAGCCTCGACGAGGCGGCGGAGTCGGCCCGGGCGGCCCTCGCCGGCTACCGGGCGGCCCCCGCGTGGCCCGCCGCGCCGCGTCCGGTCGCTGCCGCGGATCTTCTGCCGGAACGCGCGCTGGCCGGCGACGGCGAGGCGCGGCGCATCCTCCGACAGGACGTGTACGGGGCGCTGGCGCGTTCCGGGGGCGAGCTGCTGGAGACGCTCGACGCGTTCTTCGCCGCCGGCGGGGTGCTGGAGGGTGCCGCCCGCGGGCTGTTCGTGCATCCGAACACCGTGCGGTACCGGCTGCGGCGGGTCGGCGAGATCACCGGGCTGACGCCGCTGACACCACGTGACGCGTTCGCGTTACGTATCGCACTCACAATTGGCCGATTGGACCCTTCCGCCACACCGGTCATTGCATCCAGCTAAATTCTTTGTAGGGTTCCTACAAAGATCACGATGCGGTTTGGTGCCCGGCGCTACCCGACCGAACGGGTGACATCGGTCAGGCTGAGATCGTGCTAGCCGTTCTCGCCCCCGGCCAGGGAGCCCAGAAGCCCGGATTCCTCACCCCGTGGCTCGCGCTGCCCGGCGCGGAGGCCCGCTTGCGCTGGTGGTCCGCGCTCGCCAGCGTCGACCTCGTGCACCTGGGCACCGAGGCCGACGCCGAGGAGATCCGCGACACCGCCCGCACCCAGCCACTGCTCACCGCGGCCGCCCTGCTCGCCGCCGAACACCTGCCGATGTACGACGTCACCGTCGCCGCCGGGCACAGCGTCGGCGAGTTGGCCGCCGCGGCGTTCGCGGGCGTGCTGAGCCCCGACACCGCCGTGACCCTCGCCGGGGTGCGCGGCCGCGAGATGGCCGCCGCCTGCGCGCTCGAGCCGACCGGCATGTCGGCGATCCTCGGTGGCGACGAGACCGAGGTGCTGGCCGCGATCGAGGCGTTCGGGCTGCACGCGGCCAACCGCAACGGCGCCGGCCAGATCGTCGCCGCCGGTGCGCTGGACGCGCTGGAGAAGCTCAAGGCCGAGCCGCCGACCCGCGCGAAGATCATTCCGCTGAGCGTGGCCGGGGCGTTCCACACGCCGTTCATGGCGCCGGCGGAGCAGGCCCTCGGCACCGTCGCCGGCGGCATCACCGTCGCCGCGCCGCACAAGATCCTGCTCTCCAACCGGGACGGCAACGCCGTCGACCACGGGCCGACCGTGCTCCGGCGGCTGGTGCGCCAGGTCACCGCGCCCGTGCGCTGGGACCTCGTGATGGCCACCCTCGCCGACCTGGGCGTCACCGCCGTCATCGAACTCCCGCCCGCCGGCACCCTCGCCGGACTCGTCAAGCGGGGCGTCAAGGGCATCGAGATCATCACGGTGAACACGCCCGACGATCTCGACAAGGCCCGCGACGTCATCGCCCGGCACGGGGCACAGCCGACCCACGAGCCGCACCCGGAGTTCCGGGTCGTGGTCTCCGGGGCGGCCGGCACCTTCGAGCCCGCCGAGGGCCTCGACGAGGGCCACGAACTGCGCGACGGCCAGGTCATCGGCGCCGTCGTGTCCCGCCAGGGACCGGTCGAGGTCACCGCGCACGGCGCGGGCACCCTCGCCGAGTGGCTGGCCAGCAAGGACGACCCCGTGGCCCCCGGCCAGCCGCTCGCACGCATCGGAGGCGCGCTCTAAATGGGTTCTCGTATCGCGGCACTCGGCCACTACCAGCCGGCGCGCATCGTCACCAACCACGACCTCGCCGGCATGGTCGAGACCAACGACGAGTGGATCCGGGACCGGGTCGGCATCGTCAGCCGCCGCATCTCCGAGGGCGAGGGCGTGGCCGACATGGCGACGTACGCCGCGGAGAAGGCGCTCGCCGCCTCCGGCCTGAACGCCGCCGACATCGACCTGGTGATCGTGGCGACGTGCAGCGCCGAGGACCGCTGCCCCAACATGGCCACCCGCGTGGCGCGCCGCCTCGGGGTACCCACCCCGGCCGCGTACGACCTCAACACGGCCTGCTCCGGGTTCTCCTACGCGCTGGCCAACGCGGATCACGCGATCAGCGCGGGCGCGGCCCGCAACGCCATCGTCATCGGCGCGGAGAAGCTGTCGGACGTCATCGACTGGCAGGACCGCACGGTCTCGATCATCTTCGCGGACGGCGCCGGCGCGGCCGTCGTGACGCACTCCGACGAGGCGGCGATCGGCCCCGTCGTGTGGGGCTCCGCCCCTGAGAAGGGCGAGATGATCCGCATCGAGGGCTGGCAGCCGTCGGTCAAGCAGGAGGGGCAGGCGGTCTTCCGCTGGGCCACCACCGCCGTCGCGCAGCACGCCCGGCTGGCCTGCGAGAAGGCCGGCGTCGCCCCGGAGGAACTCGCCGCGTTCGTGCCGCACCAGGCCAACACGCGCATCGTCGACGCCATCGCGAAACGCCTCGGCCTGTCCGAGAACGCCGTCGTCGCGAAGGATCTCGTCGAGTCCGGCAACACCTCGGCGGCCAGCGTGCCGCTCGCCCTGTCCAAGCTGGTCGAACGGCATGAGGTGCCCTCGGGCGCACCCGTCCTGCTGTTCGGCTTCGGCGGTGGACTCACATATGCCGGGCAGGTAGTCCGCTGCCCGTGAACGACCCGTCCATTTCGTCGAAGGAGAGCACCACATGAAGGACCGTTCCGAAATCGTCACCGGTCTCGCCGAGATCCTGGAGGAGGTCGCCGGCGTGAACCCGGACGACGTCGCCGAGGAGAAGTCGTTCACTGAGGACCTCGACGTCGACTCGCTGTCGATGGTGGAGGTCGTGGTGGCCGCCGAGGAGAAGTTCGACGTCAAGATCCCGGACGACGAGGTGCAGAACCTCAAGACCGTGGGCGACGCCGTGTCGTACATCCAGAAAAATGCGGCATGAGCGGAGTTGACGTAGTCGTCACCGGGCTCGGCGCGACGACCCCCCTCGGTGGGGACGTCGCGTCGACCTGGGAGGCGCTTGTCGCAGGCAAGTCCGGCGTCGGCGTGCTGGAGCAGGAATGGGCGGCGCCCCTTCCGGTCCGCATCGCCGCACAGCTGGCCGACGACCCGACCAACCACATCGAGCGGGTGAAGACCCGCCGGCTCGACCGTTCGGAGCAGATGGCGATCATCGCCGCCTGGGCCGCGTGGCGGGACGCGGGCGAGCCGGACGTCGAGAAGGAACGGCTGGCCGTCGTGGTCGGCAGCGGAATAGGAGGGGCGACCACGCTCCTCGCGCAGGACGACATCATGGAGGCCAGCGGCCCTCGCCGGGTGTCTCCGCACACCATCCCGATGCTGATGCCCAACGGCCCCGCCGCCTGGGTCGGGCTCGAACTGGGCGCCCAGGCCGGGGTGCACGCGCCGACCAGCGCGTGCGCGACCGGAGCCGAGGCGATCGCCTGGGCGCTGGACATCATCCGTTCCGGCCGCGCCGACGTGGTGGTGGCCGGCGGTACCGAGGCCGTCATCCACCCGCTGCCGATCGCCGGGTTCTCCTCGATGCGGGCCATGTCGACCCGCAACGACGAACCGGAGAAGGCGTCCCGCCCGTGGGACAAGGCGCGCGACGGTTTCGTGCTCGGCGAGGGCGCCGGGATCATCGTGCTCGAACGCGCCGACAGCGCGAAGGCGCGCGGCGCGAAGATCTATGCCCGCCTGGCCGGCGCCGGGATGACCTCCGACGGGTTCGACATCGTGCAGCCGCACCCCGACGGCGTCGGGGCCGTGCGCGCGATCAAGGCGGCGCTGCGCGACTCGGGCTTCGCCAGTTCGGACATCGGTCACGTCAACGCGCACGCCACGTCGACCCCGGTCGGCGACATGGCCGAGATCAAGGCGCTGCACCACGCGATCGGTGAGCAGGCCGTGCTCACCTCGACCAAGTCGATGACCGGGCACCTGCTCGGCGCGGCCGGCGCGGTGGAGTCGATCGCCACGATCCTCGCCCTGCACCACGGCGTGATCCCGCCGACCATCAACCTCGACGACCCGGACGACGCCCTCGATCTCGACGTCGCGGCGCACAAGGCGCGGCACGTGGAGCTCCAGGCGGCGCTCAACAACTCGTTCGGATTCGGGGGCCACAACGCGGCCCTCATCTTCGCCCGGGCGTGAGCGGACGCATGCGGGAGCGAACCATGAAACACAGTGCGCCCGCGTCTCGCGGCGCCGGGGCGCAAAGCGAGCCGGCGCCGTGAGCGTGCCCGACCCGATCGTTCGTTCGGAGGCAGTGATGACCCTGACCACTCCCGCCGGTGCCCAGACCGAGGCGCCCGACTTCCGCGATCCGCAGGTCCGGCTGCGGAACCTCTTCGACGCCGGAACCCTGCGCCTGCTCGCCGCGGCGGACACCTCGGGCGTGCTGGCCGGCCGCGGCGAGATCGACGGCACGCCGGTCATCGCCTACTGCACGGACGCCACCAAGATGGGCGGCGCCATGGGCGTGGAGGGGTGCCGGCACATCGTCGACGCCATCGACGCCGCCGTGCGGGAGCGGGTGCCGGTCGTCGGGCTGTGGCACTGCGGCGGCGCCCGGCTCAACGAGGGCGTCACGGCGCTGGACGCGGTGGGTCAGGTCTTCGCGGCCATGGTCCGGGCGTCGGGTCGGGTACCGCAGATCTCGGTGGTGCTCGGTCCGGCGGCCGGTGGTGCGGCCTACGGACCGGCGCTCACCGACATCGTGATCATGAGCGACCAGGGCCGGATCTTCGTCACCGGACCCGAGGTCGTCCGCAGCGTCACCGGCGAGCAGGTCGACATGGAACGCCTCGGCGGCCCCGAGCCGCACGGCCGGCGTTCCGGCGTCGTGCACGTCACCACCAAGGACGAGGCGGGCGCGCTCGAGAAGGCCCGTCAGGTCGCCGCCCTGCTCGGCCGCCAGGGGCGCATCTCCCCGGCCGACGCCGCGCAGACCACCGACCTCGGTGCCCTGCTGCCGGAGCAGACCAACCGCGCCTACGACGTCAAGCCGCTCATCAAGGGCCTGCTCGACGAGCCGGGTGTGGAGCTGCACGCCAAGTGGGCCCCGAACGTCGTCACGACCCTCGGCCGCTTCGCCGGGCGCACGGTCGGCGTGATCGCCAACAACCCGATGCGCCTCGGCGGCTGCCTCGACGCCTCCAGCGCCGAGAAGGCCGCGCGGTTCGTGCGGATGTGCGACTCGCTCGGCGTTCCGCTGATCGTGCTCGTGGACGTGCCCGGCTACCTGCCCGGCCTCGGCCAGGAGTGGGACGGCGTGGTGCGCCGCGGCGCGAAGCTGCTGCACGCGTTCGCGGAGGCGGTCGTGCCGCGGGTGACGCTGGTGACGCGCAAGGCGTTCGGTGGCGCGTACATCGCGATGAACTCCCGCTCGCTCGGCGCCACGGCCGTGTTCGCCTGGCCGAACGTGGAGATCGCCGTGATGGGTGCTCCCGCGGCGGTGAACATCCTGCACCGCAAGACGCTCGCCGCGACCCCGGCCGCCGAGCGGGACGCCAAGCGCGCGGAACTGATCGAGGAGCAGATCCGCGTCGCCGGTGGCGTCAACCGGGCGCTGGAGATCGGCGTGGTCGACGAGGTCGTCGAGCCGTCCGACACCCGGCGGCGGATCGCCGAGGCGCTGGCGGGCGCACCGGCCGCGCGCGGCGCGCACGGCAACATCCCGCTCTAACCAGTACTAGCAGGACGTCTTGGCCGACAGGCCGGTCACCGGAACGGGTGCCTGGCCTGTCGGCTTCTGCTTTCCGGCCAGCACGGCGGCCAGCCCGATCATCGACGCCTGCCCGCCCGAGAACGTCGCGACCAGCGCCCCCTGCGCGTTCTGCAGGACGAACGGCGTGTCCATCGCGACGGTGATGTCGGCCGGCCCCACCGCCGAGGAACCCTCGCCGTAGCCGATCAGGCGCACCCTCTTGCCGCCGGACTCCTTCACCGGGATCCCCTGGGCGGCGAGCGCCTCGGTGAGCCACTGGCGCGACTGGGCCCACTTGGCGTCGGCGACGATGGTGACGCCGGTCGACGCGGAGACGGTGCACTGTCCCTTGTAGACGGTGATGCCGGCGGCCGCCACGGCCTGCGCCGCCGCCCTGTCCGCGGCGCTGTCCAATGTGGACATGTCGGGCCGGCTGTGCGCGGCGAGCTTGTACCGCAGCGTGAGCACGCGGGTCGCGGCCTCCTTGAGGCGTTCGCGCGGGAGGGCGCCGGACTTGAGCGCGTCGAGCAGTCCCTTGTGGGCCTGCTGCAGGTTGGGCGGCATGAGCAGCAGGTCGTTGCCGGCCAGCAGCGCCTTCACGGCCGCCTCGCCCGGGGAGTACTTCTTGGCGGGCTCCATGTTCATTGCGTCGGTGACCGCCACGCCGGTGAAGCCCATCCTGGTGCGCAGCAGATCGACGAGAACCTTCGAGGAGAACGTCGCCGCGACGCCCGGGTCGACCGCCTTCACGTCGAGGTGACCCGTCATCACCATCGCCACACCGGCCTTGATCCCCGCGTCGAACGGCTTCAGGTCGACGTTCTGCAGGGCGGCCATGTCCTGGGTGAGGGCGGGCAGCACCTCGTGGCTGTCGCCGCTGGTGTTGCCGTGTCCGGGGAAGTGCTTCAGCGAGGCGGCGACGCCGGCGCCCTGGAGGCCCTTGGTGGAGGCGACCACCTGTTCGGCGACGACGTCCGGGTTGTTGCCGTACGAGCGGCTGCCGATGACGGCGCTGCGGGCGCCGAGAACGTCCGCGTCGGGCGCGAAGTCGACGTTGATGCCGAGCGCGGCGAGATTGCCGCCGGCGGCCTTCCACGCGGCCTCGGTCAGCTCCGGCTTGCGCGCCGCCCCGAACGCCATCGCGCTCGGCAGCTGCACCACGCCGCTTCTGATGCGGGTCACCACGCCGTACTCCTGGTCGGTCCCGATCAGCAGCGGCAGCGCGCCGCCGGCGGCCTCGTTGAGCCCCTTGGTGAGCGTGAAGATCTGCTGCGGCGAGTCCACATTGGACGACTTGTTGGTGCTGGAGGTGGGGTCGTTGACGGTCCAGCCCATCAGGATCAGCCCGCCGAGCCGGTACTTCTTCACCATCTCGGCCGGCGTGGCGACCCCGGCGTAGGCGCGGTTCTCCGCCTTGGCGGCGTCCGGCACGGTGTTGGCGTCGCTGCCGTAGGCGTACGGCATGAGCACCTGACCCACCAGGTCCTCGTCGCCGAACTTCGCGATCGCGGCGGCGGCCTGCGCGGCCGGGTCGGCACCGGCGGTCGGGGCGGCGGCCGGTGCCTGCGAGGACGGCGCCGAGGCGCCCGCCGCCGGACGGCCGCCGGACCCGTCGGAGCCGCACGCCGCGCCCAGTGTCGCCACCGCAGCCAGCATCGTCACGAAACCCACCACCCGTCGCACCCCCGCCACATAACCAGACGGGGTCGACGGATGCTAATCGGAGACCTAGCCCACCCTGGTGAGCAGCGGAACGGGCATTCCGTCGGCGGCGTGCCGGTACGGCTCCAGTTCGACGTCCCAGGCGGTGCCCAGTTCCTGCTCGAGGCTGTGGGCGAGGGCCTCGTAGCCGCGGGAGGCGGCCACCAGGGCGCGCAGCCTGTTCTCGTCGATCATGATGTCGCCGTTGGCGCTGGCCGTGGCGCGGAAGAGGCCGCGGTTGGGAACGTGCATGATGCGTTCGCCGTCGCAGCCGTCGCTGGGCTCCTCGGTAACCTCGAACCGGAGCATCGGCCACTGGCGCAGTGCGCCCGCGAGGTCGGCGCCGGTCCCGGGCTTACCCGTCCAGACGTACTCGGCACGCCGGGCACCGCTTTCGACCGGCTGGAGCGTCCACTCCAGTCGGACAGGCGCGCCAAGAACACGCGCCAGAGCCCACTCGACGTGCGGGCACACGGCGAGTGGGGTCGAGTGGACGTAAACAACGCCACGCGTGCGCACGATGCGGACCTCCCGAGTGACCGAGGTGCGTCTTCCCCTACGACCTCGGCGCGGCGGTGCTCGCCCGTGCCCCTGTGCTCTTCAATTGGTGGTGCCTATTTAATTGATGGACCGCAAAGATCCGCGGTCGTCACGTCGACCATGATGCAGGCCAAGAGGCCTGTGCGCCACCGGTTGACCGTACCAACTGGACCAACGCGCATACTCCGGCACGGTTACCGGTCACACGAGTGCCTCAGTACCCATATTCAGCGACGACCCACCTACTTAGCGTAGAAATCTTGCGGATTCCGTAGGTGTTTCGAGAACTTACCCGCGGGTACGATCCGGCCATGCAAGCCGATCTTCAACGGGGCGTCCGAACCTCGGACGGGATCAGGTTGCACGTGGCCGAGTACGGCGCGTCAGCCCACGCCGCCGATGTGACCGTGCTCATGCTGCACGGCTGGACGCTGGATCACCGCCTCTGGTCGCGCCAGATCGACGACCTGCCCGACCGGTTCGGCGGCGCGGTGCGGATCCTGGCGATCGACCTGCGCGGCCACGGCGAGTCCGAGGGCTGCGCCGCCGACGGCACCACGCTCGACCGGCTCGCCGACGACCTCGCGGCCGTCCTGCGCGAACGCGCACCCGAGGGACCGGTGGTGCTCGTGGGGCACTCGCTCGGCGGCATGGCGATCCTGGAGTTCGCGCACCGCTACCCCGAGGAGTTCGGGCGGCGGGTGCGCGGGGCCGCGCTCGTCTCCAGCAGTGCCGAGGGAGCCGCCCACACCAACTACGGACTCGCCCCGTGGCTCAGCACGGCGCTGCGGCAGTTCGAGACGAACGGCGCCGCGCTGCTGGCCAAGCTGGGCCCGTGGCGCCCGCACCGCCCGCTGATGCCCGCGCTGTGGCCCGCCGTGCGCTGGCTCGTCTTCGGTGACCGGGTCAGCTGCGAGGCGATGAAGCTCACGCTCGCGATGATCAGCTGCGCGTCGCTGCGTTCGATCGGCGGCTTCCGACCCTCGATCAGCCGGATGAACCGGGTCGACGCGCTGCGCGCCCTCGCCGACGTGCCCGTCGCGGTGCTCGTCGGCACCCGCGACCGGCTCACCCCGGTGAAGTGCACCGAGGCCATGACGGCCGCCCTCCCGCACGCCGAACTGCAGGTCCTCGACGGCTGCGGGCACATGCCCCCGCTGGAGTGCCCGGACACGGTCACGAACGCCCTGGCCCAGGTCTGCCGCGCGGCCACCCGCGAATCCTCGATCCCGGCTCAGGCCGCCGCAGAAAGCGGATCCTCAATCCCCGCTCAGCCGGTCGCAGTAGGCTGAGAGGCTGCGCGCCCCCGGCGCCCGAGCGTGGGGCCGGTACGGTAGCGGGGCCCGGATCCCGCGCAGTGGAGGTGACCGCGACCGTGGACATGCTCAAGGAGTGGCTCGAGGTGCTCCCACCTCAGGGCATCGCCGCCGTGGTGTGCCTGGTCATCGGCCTGGAGAGCATGGGTATCCCGCTCCCCGGCGAGCTGATTCTGGTGAGCGCGTCGCTGCTGGCCTACACCGCCGACTTCAATCCCTGGTGGGTGGCCATCGGCGCGTCGATCGGCGCCATCGTGGGCGACTCCATCGGATACGCCATCGGGCGTCGGGGCGGTCGCCCGCTCCTCGAACGGCTCGGCCGCCGGTTCCCCAAGCACCTCGGGCCGCCGCATCTGGCCAGGGCCGAGGAGACGTTCGCCAAGTGGGGCGTGTGGGCCGTGTTCTTCGGCCGGTTCGTCGCGCTGCTGCGGATCCTCGCCGGCCCGCTCGCCGGCGCGCTGCGCGTTCCCTATCACAAGTTTCTGATCGCGAACGCGGCCGGCGGCATCGTCTGGGCCTGGGGCACGACGTTCGTCATCTACAAGGTCGGCGAGGTCGCCGAGAAGTACCTCAAGGGCTTCTCCTACGTCTTCCTGATCGTCGCGGTCGTGGCCGGCATCGGGTCGACGTGGTTCTTCAAGCACCGCGCCGCCAAGCGGGCCAAGCAGACCGAGGCCGAGCTGGCGGCCGTCGACGCCGAGGTCGACACCCCCGTGGAGGGCACCGTCGAGGCCGGCACGATCGCCGCGGCGGTCGCCTCCGCCGGCACGCACGCCGCCGCGGACCGGATCGTCCACCCCCACGCGCACGACCAAGAACGGTAAGAACCAGGAGAACGCCCAGATTGTTGAGCGAAGGCGCCGCACCGGCCCGGGCCGCGGCCGGCTCTGAGGTCGAGGCGGCCGAGTTATCGGCCGAACAGCGCTACGTCGACCGGGTCTACCGCCGCCTCGACGCGTTACGGCTGACCGCCGCCGAGTCGGAGAAGGCCGGCTACGGCATCGCCAAGGTCGGCAACCACGGCGCCTACGTCGAGCGCGACGCCATGGTGTACCACGCGGCACGCCGCCGGCTCGCGCTCGACGCCGAGTACGAGGGCCTGGTCTTCGGCCGGCTCGACATGGGCCCCGGCGCCCGCCCGCCGGACGGCGGCCCCGCCTCCGCGCCCGTCGAGCCCGCCGTTCCCGGGGGCGAGGTGCGCTACATCGGGCGGCTGGGCCTGCGCGACGAACGCTACGAGCCGCTCGTCGTCGACTGGCGCGCGCCGGCCGCGGCGCCGTTCTACCGGGCGACGGCAGCGGACGCGATGGACGTGGTGCGCCGGCGCACCATCCGCAGCCAGGGCGAACGCGTCGTGGGCGTCGAGGATGACCTGCTCGACCCCGACGCCGCCCCGGAGGACCTGCCGGTCATCGGCGAGGGTGCGCTGCTGGCGTCGCTGGGCCGGGCGACCGGGCACGGGATGCGCGACATCGTCGCCACCATCCAGAAGGAGCAGGACGACGCGATCCGTTCGCCGGCGGCGGGTGTCACGATCGTGCGCGGCGGTCCGGGCACCGGCAAGACCGCCGTCGCGCTGCACCGGGCGGCGTACCTGCTCTACAACGACCGCAACCGGTTCGAGTCCGGTGGGGTGCTCGTCGTCGGGCCGTCCGAGGTCTTCGTCGACTACGTGGCCCGCGTGCTCCCCTCGCTCGGCGAGGAGGCCGTCACGCTGCGGGCGCTCGGCAAGCTCGTCCCCGGGATCTCCGCCGACCGCTACGACCCGCCGGCGCTGGCCGCCGCCAAGGGTTCGGTGCGGATGGCGCGCCTCCTGGCCCGCGCCGCGCGCGATGAGGCACCGGACGCGCCGGACCGTTTCCGGATCATCTACAAGGGGGAACTCCTCACGCTCGACCGCAAGGCCCTCGCCGACCTGCGCCGCACCGTCCTGCAGAACGGCGCGCGGCGCAACGCGGTGCGCGCCAAGGCCGCCGGCTGGGTCCTCGACGCCCTGTGGAAGCAGACCGACGGGCTCATCCCCAAGGCGATCCGGCCGCCGCGCGAGGAGACCGCGCAGGACATCGCCGAACGGCCGGAGTTCCGGGCGTTCATGGCGAAGTGGTGGCCGGTGCTGCGCCCCGTGGACGTGCTCGGCTGGCTGCGCGACCCGCAGCGGCTGCGCCGCTACGCCGAGGGCATCTACTCGAACAACCAGATCGACGTGCTGACGAAGGCGTTCCGCCGGTTCGACCCGGAAAACCTGACCGTGGCCGACGTGGCGCTGGTCGACGAGCTGGACGAGCTGCTCGGGCGGCCCAAGGTGAAGGCGGCGCCGCGCAAGGACCCGTTCCATGTGATGGACGGGGTGCACGAGGTCTCCACCCACGCGGACCGGATGGCGGCGGCACGCCGGGTCGCCACCGAACGCCCGGCGGACTACCGCGAGTACGCGCACATCGTCGTCGACGAGTCGCAGGACGTCACGCCGATGCAGTGGCGGATGATCGGCCGGCGCGGGGAGTTCGCGAGCTGGACCGTCGTCGGCGACCCGGCGCAGGCCGCCTGGGGCGACGCCGCCGAGGCCACCCGCGCGATGACCGAGGCGGTCGGCACGCGGCGCAAGGAGTTCGCGCTCACCACCAACTACCGCAACGCCGCCGAGATCTTCGAGGTCGCCGCGGCCGTCATCCGCCGGGCCGAACCGGGCATCGCGCTGCCGCGCGCCGTGCGCAAGGCCGGCGTCGACCCGCGGCACGTCGTCACCGCCGACCCGCGCACGGCCACCGTCGAGGCGGTCGAGCGGATCCTCGGCGAGGTCGACGGCACGGTCGGCGTCATCGCCAGCACCGCGCGGCGCGACGAGGTCGCCGGCTGGCTGCCCGCCGAGGAACGGCTCCAGGTCGTTTCCGGGCTGGAGGCCAAGGGCATGGAGTACGACGGCGTGATCGTGGTCGAACCGGGTGCCATCGCGGCCGAGGGGCGTTCCGGGGTGGCGACGCTGTACGTCGCGCTCTCCCGCGCCACGCAGCGGCTCACCACCGTCGGCAAGGACCTGTCGTGGCTGCCCTGATCCGGCGCGCCACAGCCGACGACGTCCAGGGGATCGCCACCGTGCAGGTGCGCTCCTGGCAGGCGGCCTACCGGGGGCAGCTGCCCCAGGCGTTCCTCGACGCGCTCGTGCCGGAGCAGCGCTTCGCGCACTGGGATCACTACGTGGGTCTGGCGGACTGGCCGCGCACCGGCACCCTGGTGGCGGTCGACGGCTCCGAGGTGGTCGGCTTCGTGCAGTTCAGCCCCTCGGCGGAGCCCGACACCGGTGACCTCAACGCGATCTACGTGCTGCCCTCGGCGTGGGGCACCGGTGCGGGGCGCGGGCTGATGGCCGGCACGGTGGCGGCGTTCGCCGAGGCAGGGTTCCGGCGGGCGACGCTGTGGGTGCTGGAGAGCAACGAGCGGGCGCGCCGCTTCTACGCGGCGGCGGGCTGGGCGCCGGACGGCGTCGAACAGCAGGACACCGTCGCCGGTGTGCTCGTCAACGAGGTCCGCTACGCCGTAGACCTGTAGACGTCGACGCGCCGCGGCACCGGCGGCGGCAGTTCGCGCGGGGAGACGCCGTGCCAGCGGTGCAGCACCCACAGCTCGACGCCGGCGAACGCCGCGAGCGACAGCGGGCTACCCAGCCCGACGACGACGTTCCAGGGGGACGGCAGCGTCTGCGACGGCCCGTAGGCCACGAAGACCGCCACCTGCGTGGCCGCGTATCCGAGCGCGCACAGCGCCGGCAGCATCGGGTGCCCGTCCGCCGCCCGGAACCAGTGCCGCACCACCAGGAACCCGGTCACCGACACCGCGGGGAACCCGACCAGCAGCAGGAAGATCAGCCACAGGCTCCAGTAGCCGTGTCCCATCCGCCAGCCGATGAACAGCGTCGTCGCCGCCAGCGCCACCACGCCGAGGAACACGCACACCATCGTCACCGCGGGCAGCAGCAGCGCACGCCCCTGCGCCCGCCGGTCGCGCGCCACCGCCAGCACCGCCGCCATGGCGAGCACGACGGCGGGGATCGCGAACCCGGCGTTGATCGCGGGCGCGAACACGAACCGGTTGAGTGTCCCCTCGAAGTCGATCCCGGTGTAGCGCACGCTCTGGTAGACCACCCAAACGGCGGCCCCGGTCCGCAGCCACTCCAGGGCTTTCACCAGCGCCGCCGGCCGGCCGAAGCGGTACTCCGGCGTCAACGGACGAATCAGCTGCCACAAGCGCCCCCGCACGGGGACACCCTACGCGTCCTTGAGAACGCCCTCCAGCGCGTTCATGGCGAGCTCCACCTCATCGGCGGTGATCACCAGCGGCGGGGCCAGGCGCAGCGTCGAGCCGTGCGTGTCCTTCGCCAGAACGCCGCGCTCGGCCAGGCGTTCGCAGGCGCGGCGGCCGGTCAGCAGGGCCGGGTCGATGTCGATGCCCGCCCAGAGCCCGCGGCCGCGCACCGCCGTGAGGCCGCTGCCGACCATCGCGTCGAGCCGGGTGCGCATGACGGCGCCGAGTTCGCGGGCCCGGGCCTGGTACTCGCCGGTCGTGAGCAGCCGGACGACGGCACGGCCGACCGCGCACGCCATCGGGTTGCCGCCGAACGTCGACCCGTGCTCGCCCGGCTTCAACACCCCGAGCACGTCGGCCCGCCCCACGACGGCCGACACCGGCACCACTCCTCCGCCGAGCGCCTTGCCGAGCACGTACAGGTCGGGCACCACACCCTCGTGGTCGCAGGCGAACGTGTCACCGGTGCGGCCCAGGCCGGACTGCACCTCGTCGGCCACGAAAAGGACGTTCTCCCGAGTGCAGAGCGCGCGCACGGCGGGCAGGTAGCCGGGCGGCGGCACCAGCACACCGGCCTCGCCCTGGATCGGCTCGAGCAGCACCGCGACGGTGGTCTCGTCCACCGCGGCCTCGAGCGCCGCGAGGTCCCCGTACGGCACCACCCGGAACCCGGGCGTGTACGGCCCGAAGTCGGCGCGCGCCTCCGGATCGGTGGAGAAGCTGACGATGGTGGTGGTGCGCCCGTGGAAGTTGCCCTCGGCCACCACGATCGTGGCCCGGCCGTCCGGCACGCCCTTCTTCAGGTAGCCCCACTTGCGGGACACCTTCACCGCCGTCTCGACCGCCTCCGCGCCGGTGTTCATCGGCAGCGTCAGGTCGGTGCGGCACAGCTGCGCCAGCTCCCGGCAGAACGGCCCGAACTGGTCGTGCAGGAACGCGCGGCTGGTGAGCGTCACGCGGTCGAGCTGCTCCCGGGCGGCCGCCACGAGGTCGGGGTGCCGGTGGCCGAAGTTCAACGCGGAGTAGCCGGCCAGGCAGTCGAGGTAGCGGCGGCCGTCCACGTCGGTGACCCAGGCGCCGGCTGCCTCGGCGACCACGACCGGCAGCGGGTGGTAGTTGTGGGCGGTGAAGCGTTCCGCCTCCTCGACCGCCGGGGTGGTCAGGTCCTCGCGCAGCGCCGTCACGGCCCCTCCTCTTGCGGATCTCCACTGTCAGGGTGCCGCACGTCAGCGTGCCGCACGTGCTGAATCATCCACCGCGAATCGTGTGTCCGGCCCGTTCGGACGTTGCGTCCTGTGGCCGTTCGACGGCCCGATGTTGCGTGAAGAGGCTCCCGCCGGGGTACGCGACACGGCATGTATCCAGATTCCGCCGCTCATGGACCTTATGACGACATGGACCCGGCCGCGCGTCGGGAGTTCTTCAGCGAGGCCGGCCGCCGGACCCCGCACGCCGAGGAGCCGACGATCACGCCGGCCCAGGGCAACCTGGCCGACAAGCCGATCACGCCCGACCCGACGTCGGACCACCAGTTCAGCCGTGGGGCCGAAGACCGGCACTAGGCACCAAATCCTTCTGTACGTCACCCCCGTGCCGATAAGGACCGGCGAGTTCTGACACGGGGGTGCCGTCCAGATGGCTGATGCCGTTCGGGTGTGGCTGCAGAATCGGAGGCTGCGCACCAAGCTGGCGCTGATGATCGGCGTCGGTCTGATCGGCGTCGTCCTCAGCTCCGGCATCGGCATGCTCGCCCTGCGGGACTCCGAGACGAAGGCGCACGAGTTGGAGCGTTCGGCCCAGCTCACCCGGGCCGCGCTTGAGGCCGACATGGCGCACGACGCCGTGCGCGGTGACGTCCTGCGCGCGCTGCTCGCCGCCAGCGGCACCGAGAAGAGCGAGGCGGCCAAGGATCTCGACGAGCACAGCGCGATCATGCGGGACAAGCTGACGACGCTCGCCGGGGCCGAGGCCGCTGCCGTCCGGGAGGCCGTCTCCACCGTTCGCCCCCTTGTGGAGAACTACCTGAGCATCGCCTCCGCCGTCGTCTCGGCCGCGCCCGGTGGCGGTGTGCCGGTCGCGCGGATGCCGGCGTTCGCCGACGCGTTCACGCAGGTCGAGGAGGAACTGCCGGCCGTCGGCGACGCCCTGCAGGCCCATGCCGAGCGGGTGGCCGACGGGGTGAGTGCGCAGCGGCGTTCGGCCACCCTGCGGCTGGCCCTCATCGGGCTGCTGTCGGCGGTGTTCCTCGCGCTGCTCGGCGTCGTGTTCGGGCGGGGCATCCTCGCCTCCGTGCGCACCGTCTCGGGCGTGCTGGAGGCGATGGCCGGCGGCGACCTGTCCCGTTCGGCCGCGGTGCGCCAGACCGACGAGATCGGTGCCATGGCGGGCGCGCTGAACCGGGCGGTGGGCGGTGTCCGTTCGACCGTGTCGGCGATGACGGCGTCGGCCGGCTCGGTGGCCGACAACGCCGAACGGGTCGCCCGCTCGTCGCACAGCATCGCGGCCTCGGCGGGCGAGGTGACCCAGCGCGCCGAGGCGGCCGCCGACGCGGCGGAGCGGATCCGCAACAACATCGCCACGACGGCCACCGGCAGCGAGGAGATGGCGGCCTCGATCAACGAGATCGCCCGCAGCGCCAGCGAGGCGGCCCGCGTCGTCGGCGCCGCCGTCGAGCAGGCCAACCGCACCAACACCCTGATGTCCGATCTGGGCACGGCGTCCAGCGAGATCGGCAACGTGGTCAAAATGATCACGTCGATCGCCGAGCAGACCAACCTCCTGGCCCTGAACGCCACCATCGAGGCCGCCCGGGCCGGCGACGCCGGTAAGGGGTTCGCCGTGGTGGCCGGCGAGGTGAAGGATCTGGCGCAGGCGACCTCCCGGGCGACGGACGACATCACCGACCGGGTCTCCGCGATCCAGGCGGGAACGTCCTCAGCGATGTCCGCCATCGGCGAGATCACCGAGGTCATCGAGCAGATCAACGAGTTCCAGACGCTGATCAGCGCCGCTGTCGAGGAGCAGTCGGCGACGACCAGCGAGATGCGGCGCAACGTCGGCGAGGTGGCCGACCGCAGCGGCGAGATCATCGACACGGTCGCCGGGATCACGGCGGCGGCCGGCACGACCTCCCGCGACGCCGGCAGCTCCCTGGAGGCGATCACCTCCCTGGCCGGAACGGCGCGCGAACTCCGCGAACTGGTGTCGCGCTTCCGCTCGTAGCTCCTGTCGGCGGGGACGACCGGTTACGTATGCACCTCCCCAGCGCCTTTTGACGTGCTTCCGTAACCGGTCGTCGAGAGGTTGCGCCACTTCCACCAGCCGCGTAGCCAGTGCGCCACCGCCAGGGGCGGGATCGCGGCGCTGGTCACGAGCATCGCCGACACCTCCGCAGGGGTGCGCGGGCCGGGGGAAATACGCCGCCACGCGAACTCGGCCGTCCCGAGCAGCCAGCCGAGACCCGCGGACGCGGCGACGCGGCGGTGCCCGGTCAGCAGACCCGCCAGCGCCAGCGCACCGGCCGCGGTCACGAACGCGTGCCGGCGCCGGCGGCCGGGCGGGATCTCGAGGCGTTCGCGCCAGGCGGGGCCGTACAGGCGGCGCAGCAGCGCGTCGTCGGCGTTACCCCGCTGGGTACCGATGCTGACCAGCGGCGACTCGGGCCGGACCGGATGGGAGATCCGGCGGGTGCCCACCCGCAGCGCGCCGCCGGCCGAACGCAGCCGCGCGGCCAGGTCCGCGTCCTCCCGGTACGCGCGCGGGAACCGTTCGTCGAACCCGCCGACGGCCTCCAGCGCGGCCCGCCGCACGGCCAGGTCGGCGGTGATCCACTTGGCGGTGGCGAGGCCGGCGGTCGAACGTTCCCAGTCGGTCGGCCGCCGGTCGGCCGGCAGCGGCACCTCGACCAGCCCCTGGACGGCCACGGCGCTCGTGCCGGCCAGGTCGACGCGCAGGTCGTGCAGCCAGGTCGGCGAGGGCACCACGTCGTCGTCGAGGAACGCCACCCACTCCCCCGTGGCGGCCCGCCAGCCGACGTTGCGCGCGGCGGCCGGCCCCCGCCCGGGACCGGCGATCACCCGCGCCACCGCGCGCAGCGGCTCCGGCAGCACCACGCCGCCGGCCCGGTCGTGCACGATGATCAGCTCATCGGGCGGCGCTGCGTGCGGCCCGCCGGATGCCGCCCCGCGAGGCTCACCGGAGGAGGCGAGCGCGCGCAGCAACGTCTCCAGCGACGGCCGGCCGACCGTGGGGACGACGACCGAGATCACCGCGACAGGTCCCCCCGCCGCACCGCGAACGGCCCGATCGCCAGCAGGTCCACCGGCCCCGACCCGAACAGCTCCAGCGCGTCGAACGGCGTGTCCACCATCGGCCGCCCGGCGGTGTTGAGCGAGGTGTTGACCACGACCGGCAGCCCGGTGCGCCGTTCGAACTCGGTCAGCAGCTCGCCGACGAGTGTGCCGTCCGGGACGGTCTGCACCCGCGCGGTCCCGTCGACGTGCACCACGGCCGGGATCCGGTCCCGCCACCCGGGCGCCACCTGGTGCGTGAAGAGCATGTAGGGGCTCGGCAGCGTTCCCGAGAAGATGCCGGCGGCCCGCGACTCCAGCACCATCGGCGCGATCGGCCGGAACTGCTCCCGCCCCTTGACGTTGTTCATGCGCTCGGTGTTGTGCGCGTGTCCGGGATGGGCCAGCAGCGACCGGTGCCCGAGCGCCCGCGGCCCGTACTCCGCCCGCCCCTGGAACCACGCCACCACCCCGTCGTCGGCGAGCACCGACGCCGCTTCCGAGGCGATCGACGCGGGTCGGGTGTAGCGCAGGCCGGCGCGCCGCAGTTCGGCCTCGATCTCCTCGTCGGTGAACCCGCGCCCCAGGTCGGCCCCGGGGAACGGCACGTGCCGCCCGGCCACGTACAGCGCCGCGCCGAGGGCCGTCCCCGCGTCGCCGGCCGCCGGCTGCACCCACACGTTGTCGAACGGCCCCTCCGCCGCCAGCCGCGCGTTGGCGACGCAGTTCAGCGCGGTGCCGCCGGCCAGCGTGATGGAGCTCGGACCGCCGGCCGCCTCGTGCAGCCAGCCGGCCAGCGCGAGGATCATCTCCTCCAGCCGCTTCTGCACGCTGGAGGCGAGGTCGGCGTGCGCGTCGGTGAGGTCGCCGCCCGGCTCGACCGGCTTGGTGAGGGTGGTCCAGTCGATGCGTTCGACGTGGAAGCCGCCGTTGCCGGTGGGGCGCACGAGGTCGCGCAGTTCGCCGAGGAAGCGCGGGGTGCCGTAGGAGGCGAGCGCCATCACCTTGTACTCGTCGGACGAGCGCAGGAAGCCGAGGTGCTGGGTCAGGTCCTCATAGAGCAGGCCGAGCGAGTGCGGGAGTTCCTGGGCGTAGAGGGGCTCCAGGCGTCCGTCGCGGTAGCTGCCCGCGAGGTGGCTCGCCGATTCGCCCCGTCCATCCAGCACGAGAACGGCGGAAGCCCGCTCGGGCGCCACGAAGGCGGCACTCGCCGCGTGCGCCATGTGGTGCGGCACGAACCGCACGATCGCCGGGTCCAGCCCGGGCAGCGCCGACGCCAGGAAACCGGGTGCCTTGCGCGCGTACTCCTGGCGCAGCCAGTCCCACGGGTCGGAGAGGCCCAGTTCGTCCGCCGGGCGGCACAGCGCCGGGTCGAACGAGTACGCCACCGCGTCGAGGTCCCCCGGTTCCAGGCCGGCCTGCCGCAGACACCACGCGGCGGACAGCTCGGGCAGTTCCCACGCGGAGAACGGCACCGGCCGCTTGCCGTGCTTGCGACGGCTGAAGCGTTCCTCCTCCGCGGCGGCGACGATCTCGCCGTTGACGACCAGAGCCGCCGCCGGGTCATGGAAGATGGCGTTGATCCCGAGTACCCGCATGACCGGCCTGCCTACCCGAAGGGGGCCGTGTGTAACGCAGAAGTGCGGGGTATGAGCGACAGGTCAGGACGAAGTCGTCGAGGGGAAACGCGATGCCTGCACCGGAAGACGAGCAGCCACTGGTCCAGACCTTGAAGCGGGTGGCCTACCACCTCAAGGAGGCCGGGATCCCGTTCGCCCTGGCCGGCAGCTTCGCGGTCTACGCGCGCGGCGGCGAGGCCGTCGACCACGACATCGACTTCCTCATCAAGGAGGAAGACGCCGAACGGGTGCTGACCACGCTCGTCGAGGCCGGCTTCCGCGGCGAGGTGCCGCCCGAGGGCTGGCTGGTGAAGGTGTGGGAGGAGGACCGGCTGATCGACCTCATCTTCAAGCCGGTGCAGCGCCCGGTCACCGACGAGACGCTCGCCGACACCGAGATCCTTTCCGTGAACGCCGTCCACATGCCGGTGCTCTCCCCCACCGAGCTGATGATCCACAAGGTGCTCACGTGGTCGCCGCACTACTGCGACTTCGGCCGCGGGCTCCCGATGGCGCGTTCGCTGCGGGAGCAGATCGACTGGGCGCGCGTGCACCGGGAGACGGCGCATTCGCCGTTCGCGTACGCGTTCCTCGTGCTGCTGGACCGGATGGGCGTGATCGATCTGACCGACCTCTCCGAGGGGCCGATCGGTGGCCGCAAGCGTGCGCAGTTGAAGGAGGTCGTGGGGTGAACGAATACACCGAGGGCGAGGTGCAGCAGCTGCTGACCGAGGACCCTCGCACCGCCGAACAGGGCATCCGCGTGGTGCGCACCGACGACGGCGTGGTGCTCGTCGGTGAGGTCGAGAGTCCGGAGCGCTGCGCGCAGATCGAGTCGGTGCTGCACGAGGCGTTCCCGGGGCTGAAGGTCCGGTGCGACCTCGGCGTCACCCGGGTCGGGGTCCCCCAGGAGGTGGAGCAAATATGAGTTCAGGTGTTCGGGTGGCGGCCGTCGGCGACGTGCACGTCGACCGGGATGTCGTCGGGCGTTACCGCCCCGCCCTGGAGGAACTCGGCGACAAGGCCGACGTCCTGCTCCTCGCCGGCGACCTGACCCGGCACGGGACGGCCGACGAGGCGCACTGTGTCGCGGAGGAGTTCGGCAACCTGGCCGTGCCCGTGGTGGCGGTGCTCGGCAACCACGACTACCACTCCGACGAGGTCCATCTCGTCACGAAGATCCTGGAGGACGGCGGCATCACCGTCCTGGAACAGTCCTCGACCGTGCTGGACGTGCGCGGCACCCGGCTCGGGATCGCCGGCGCGAAGGGCTTCGGCGGCGGCTTCGCCGGCAAGTGCGCCAGCGAGTTCGGTGAGCCGGAGACGAAGGCGTTCATCCATCACACGCGGGACGTCTCGAACGGCCTCGCCGCCGCGCTGCAGGCCGTGGAGTGCGACGTGCGGGTGGCGCTCATGCACTACTCGCCGGTCCCGGACACGCTCGTCGGCGAACCGCTGGAGATCTACCCGTTCCTCGGCTCGTATCTGCTGGCCCAGGCGGTCGACTCGGCCCCGACGGCGCTCGCGGTCCACGGACACGCCCACGCCGGTACCGAACGCGGTGCCACGCCCGGCGGCGTCAAGGTCCGCAACGTCGCGCACCCCGTCATCAAGCAGGCGTACAACGTCTACGAGCTGACCCCCTGACGAACGGCAATATCATTGCGCGGTGTCCACGGATGCCGCGCAGTGGTATGCCAGCCTTCCGACGTTCCTCGCGTCGTCGGCGGCCCTCATCACCGACCCCGCCGGGGCGGTCCTTCTCGTCAAGCCCAACTACCGTCCGCATTGGGGGGTCCCCGGCGGTGTGCTGGAGGCCGACGAGTCCCCGCACGCGGGCTGTGTCCGCGAGTGCGCCGAGGAACTCGGGCTGACCCTGGCGGTCGGCGGCCTGCTCGTCATCGACTGGTTCCCGCCCACCCCGGAACGGCGGGGCTGGTTCGGGTTCGTCTTCGACGGCGGCGTGCTGCCCGACGGCGACGGCATCGTGCTGCAGGCGGCGGAGCTCGACGGGTTCGCGTTCGTGCCGCCGGCGGAGCTGGGCTCCTACCTGCCCCCGCACATCGAACGGCGGATGCGCGGCGCGCTGGACGCCCGGGAGGCCGGTGCGCCCGCGTACCTGCACGCGGGTCACCCGGCGCCCTAGTCGGCCAGCAGGTCGCGCACCGCGCGTTCGGGGTCGGCGGCCGGGTCCACCGTCGTGCCGGAGTTGTACAGGTCGACCACCCGGGGGTCCACATAGGACGCCTTCGCCACGGTGGGCGTGTTGCCGAGGTACTCGGCCACCTCGCGCATGGTCGCCGCGATCGCCTTGCGCTTGGCGGTCTTCGTGCGTTCGGGGCGGCCCGCCAGACTCGTCGCGGCGAGCACGGTGGCGTGCCAGGTTCGGAAGTCCTTGGCGCTGATCTCGCAGCCGCCGCTGTGCTCCTTGAGGTACTCGTTGATGTCGGCGCTGCGAACGTCGTGCCACTGCCGGCCGGTGCGGTAGGCCAGCAGTTCGGGGCCGTCGTTGTCGCGCTTCAACAGTCCTTTGAGGACCTTCGCGACGTCGGCGTCGGTGAGCCGCTGGACGCGTTCGATGTTCCCCTTGGCGGGATAGTGGAACTCCATCGCCGCGCCGCGCACGTTCACGTGTTCCCGCAGCAGCGTGGCCAGTCCGTAGGTGGCCGCACCGGAGGGATCGTCGGCGGCCGCGTACGCCTCGCCGCCGATGCGGAACACGCCGATGTCGAGCAGCCGCACGGCCGCGGCGAGCACCCGTTCCCGCCCGAAGCCCGTCCCGGACAGGTCGGACTCGACGTGCTTGCGCAGGTCCGGCAGGCGTTCGGCGACGGCGAGCACGTGGTCGAACTTCGCCGCGTCCCGCTTGGTGCGCCACACGTCGTGGTACCGGTACTGGCGCCGGCCGGCCGCGTCGGTGCCGGTCGCCTGGATGTGCCCGCGCGGGTCGGGACAGATCCACACGTCCTTCCACGCCGGCGGGATGACCAGCGCCCGGATGCGCTGCAACTCGTCGGGGTCGGTGAGCGGCCTGCCGTTCGCGTCGACGTAGCCGAACCCCTTGCCGCGCCGGCGCCGGCCGTAGCCGGGGCCGGACGGGTCAGCCCGCCGCAGCCGCATGTCCCACCGCCTCCCGTGCCGCGTCCAGCACCTCGTCGACCGTGATCGTGTCGAGCCCGCCCGGGCCGTGCCACAGCGTCCGGTGCCACGGGCGTTCCGGCGGCGGGCCCCAGCGCGCCGGGTCCATCGGTCCGAAGAGGACGACCGACGGGGCGCGGTAGGCGGTGGCCAGGTGCGCGACGCCGGTGTCCCCGCAGACCACGAGCGCCGCGCGCCGGACCAGCGCCGCGAGCTGTCCCACGTCGGTGCGGCCGGCGAGGACCGCGTCCGGGGGCAGGCCGGCGCCGAGGGCCACGGCGAACGCGCGTTCCCGCTCGTCCGGGCCGCCGGTCAGCAGCACCCGGTGGCCGTCGTCGCTGAGCGCGCGGGCCACGGCGGCGAAGCGTTCGACCGGCCAGCACCGGTCCGTGCTGCTGGCGCCGGGGTGCACGACGACGTGCTCGCCCGCCGACGTGCCGAGGTCGAGGTCCGCCGGGTCGGCCGGGATGCCGTACGCCCGCAGCATCCGGCACCAGCGCGGTACCTCGTGCTCCGTCGGCCCACCGTCCGTCCACTGTGGACCCTTCAGGTCGAACCCGAGCAGCCGGCCGGGGCGCAGTGCGCGCAGCACGTCGTGGCTCTGCGGGCCGCGGCCGTGCAGGTTGACCGCCACGTCAACCGGCCCGTCCCAGTCCACTGTGGACGGCGGTTCGCGCACGTACGCGGCGGTCGGCAGGTGCCGGTCGACGCCGCCGATCGCCGACACCAGCGGCGCCAGCGCGGGCGGCGTGGCCAGGACGAGCGCGTGCCCGGGAAAGGCCCGGCGCACCGCGCGCACCGCCGGCACGCCGGTCAGCAGGTCACCCAGCCCGAGCGCGCGCAGGACCAGCACGACCGGCTGCGTCACGGGTAGGACGTCTCCCGTTCCGCGCAGACCACCATCTCGCGCACCGCGCAGCCGGGCGGCTGGGTGAGCGCGAACAGCACCGTCTGCGCCACGTTCGCCGGGTCGTTGAGGATCGCGTCCGGCCCGGGCCTGTAGCGCTCCTCGCGGCTGTCGAAGAACGCCGTGCTCATCCCGCCGGGGATCAGCAGCGTCACGCCGACCTCGCCCGCCAGTTCGGCCGCCAGCGCGCGGGTGAACCCGACGACGCCGAACTTCGCCGCGCAGTACGCCGTGGCGTCGCTGACCGCCTTGACGCCGAGCGTGGAGGCCACCGTCACCACCGTTCCGTGCGAACGGCGCAGGTGCGGCACGGCGGCACGCACGACCGCCGCGGTGCCGAGCAGGTTGACGGCCAGGATCCGTTCCCACTCCGGGCCGGGAACGTCCTCCAGCCGGCCCGGCACGTCGATGCCGGCGGCGGTGACCACGCCGTCGAGCGTGCCGACCTGTTCGGCGATCGCCCGGGTCGCCTCCTCGGCGGCGCGGCTGTCGGCGAGATCCACGGCGACGTACGGAACATCGTCGGCCGGCGGCTTCAGGTCCAGCACGAGCGGCGACCCGCCCGCCTCGCTCACGGCGGCCACGACGGCGGCACCCAGCCCGCTCGCCCCTCCCGTGACCAGAACCGTTCCGGGACTACGCATTCAGATCCTCCTTGAGGAATGAGCCTTCGGCCACGTAATCGGTGGCCGCGTCGACCGCCGCCCGGACGGCGTCCACAGTGGACTTGCCGAGCGCGAGAGCCGACACGGCCTCGGCCGCGAACCGGTCACCGGCACCGCACGGGTCGCCGGTGGCGGCGTACGGCGCGGGAATCGTCTCGGCGGAATCCAGATCGGAGCCGGCGAGCACGGCACCCTCCGCGCCGAGCGTGACGGCGACGGCCTGCGCGTCCCACGCGAGCCGCAGCCGTTCCGCCGTGTGCCCGCCGTTCCGCGACCCGTCCCCGTCGTCGGTGGAGGCGGCGGGCAGGAAGTGCGCGGCCTCGGCGCGGTTCGGGGTCACCAGCGCGGCACCCGGCACCGGCGCCGGCCCCTTGGGATGCGGATCCCACACCAGCGGTACCCGCCCGGCGCACCCGGCCAGCAGCGGCCGCAGCGCCGGATGCGCGGCGACGCCCCGCCCGTAGTCGCTGACCAGGATGGCGGCCGCCGACTCCAGCGCCGCGCGGGCCGCCCCCGGAACGTTCCCGAGCCGGCCGCCGCTCTCGCCGCGGTCGAGCCGCAGCAGCAGCTGCTCCCCCGCGCGCAGGCGCACCTTCTCCACGGTCGACCCGTCGTAGGGAATCGGCGCCACGCGTACCCCCGCGTCGGTCAGCAGCGCCCGCAGCGTCCGGCCGCCGGCGTCCGGAGCGAGCCCGCACACCAGCACCACCTCGTCGAAGCGACCCGTCCCGACCGCGAACAGCGCCGCCAGTCCGGCACCGCCGGGCCGGTCGTGCGTGCCGCGTTCGACCAGAACCGGAACCGGCGCCTCGGGGCAGAGCCGGTCGGCCGTGCCCACGATCTCCCGGTCCAGCAACAGGTCCCCGACGACGACCAGCGTCCTCATCGCGCCGGTGCCAGTGCCGCGTCGATCTGCGCACACAGCAGGTGCACCGAGACCAGATGCAGTTCCTGAACGGTGGCCGAATCGGCCGGCACCGCGAGCACGTCGTCGCAGCGCATCGCGAGCGGGTTCGGCAGCGCGCCGGTGAGCGCCCAGCTCGTGACGCCGCGCTCGCGGGCCGTTTCGGCGGCGCACAGCAGATTGGGACTGCGACCGCTCGTCGACAGCAGGATCAGCACGTCGCCGGGGCGGCCGTGGGCCTCCACCTGGCGGGCGAAGACCCGTTCGTAGCCGTAGTCGTTGCCGATCGCGGTGACGCTGGACGACTCGGCCGACAGCGCGATCGCCGACAGCGCCATCCGGTCGTCGCGCATCTTGCCGACGAGTTCGGACGTCAGGTGCTGCGCCTCGGCGGCACTGCCCCCGTTGCCGGCCACCAGCAGCCGACCGCCGCCGACCAGGACCCGGGCGAGGTGCTCGCCCCACCGGACGAGCCGGGGCGTCTCGGCACGCATCAGTTCGACCGCCTCGGCGTGCCGGTCCAGGTGCGCCTCGACGGCCGAGCGGCGCCAGACCGCGTCGAGCGCGATCTGCTTCGCCAGTTCCGTCTCCGGCTCGTTCGACAGGATCGTCATCCGGGAACCTCCGTGAGCGTGTCGGTCTCCAGCCCGGCGACCGACGCGTAGACCCGCCCGACGTCGAGCGCGGCGCGGTCCCAGGTGTAGCGGGAACGGACCCGGTCGACGGCCGCGCTCGCGAAGCTCATCCGCCGCACCTCGTCCTGCAGCACGGAACGCAGCGCCACGGCGAGCGCCCGCACGTCACGGGGCGGCACGTGCAGGCCGGTGACGCCGTCGATGACGCTCTCGGCGAGCCCGCCGACGGCGTAGGTCACGACCGGCACCCCGCACGCCATCGCCTCCAACGGCGTCAGCCCGAACGGCTCGTACCACGGCGGGCAGCACACGACGTCGGCCGAGCGGTACCAGGCCGGCATGTCCGCGCTCGGCACGGATCCCAGCAGTACCAGGCGGTCCCCGACGCCGGCCTTGGCGGCGACGGCGCGCAGCCGCTGCGCCTCCGGGTCGCCGTCCAGCTTCTCGGCGGGCGGGCCGCCGGCGATGACGAGTTCGGTGTCGGGAACGCGGCGCAGTGCCCGGATGAGGTCGTCGTAGCCCTTGCGCTCGACGAGCCGGCCGACGCTGAGCACGCGGCGCAGCCCCTCCCGGCGCGGCATCGTCGGCCCGGCCGGGCTGAACGTCTCGGTGTCCACACCGGACGGTGCGACCACGATGTTGTTGCGGGCGATGCCCATCCGGGCCAGTTCGTCGACCTCGTCGGCGCACTGGGCGATGACCCGGTCGGCGAGCCGGCCGAGGGTGCGCTCGAGGCCGACCCGCCCCTCCGGGCTGGTGTCCTTGGCGCCCTGGTACCGCCGCTTCACCGTGCCCAGCGCGTGGAACGTCACCACGACCGGAACCCGCGCGCCGGCCGTCGCGGTGAGGGCCGCGAGGCCGCTCATCCAGAAGTGCGCGTGCACCACGTCGGGCCGGAAATCGCCGTCGCTCCAACGCTTCTCGAGCCATCGCCCGAAGTCACCCATGAACGGCAGGAGGTCGTCCTTCGGCAGGACGCGGGGCGGCCCGGCCGGCACGTGCTCGACCACGACACCCGGCGCGAAGTCCACTTCGGACGGTGCGGTCCGGTCCTCGCGTCTGGTGTACACGCGCACCTCGTGCCCGCGGGCGGCGACGGCGCGGGCCAGTTCGGCCACGTGTGTGTTCTGGCCGCCGGCGTCCACACCGCCCAACGTCGCGAGCGGGCTGGCATGTTCGGACACCATTGCGATCCTCACGAGATCACCTCCTTCAGCAGGGCGTCCCAGTCGGACAGGAAGCGCGCGAGCCCGTAGCGGCGCAGGGCCGCCTCCCGGGCGACGGCACCGCACCTGCGGGCCGCCTCGTCGTCGCGCATCAGCCATCGGGTCGCGTCGAGCAGTTCGTCGGGGTCCGTCGAGATCGCGCCGGCTTCGGGCGGGACCGCGCGGACCGCTTCGGTCGTGGCCAGCACGACCACCGGCATTCCGATCGTCATCGCCTCCAACAGGGAAAGCCCCAGTGATGTCCATCGATGCGGGTGGAGGTAGAGGCGGCGCCGGGCCATCTCGCGGTGCAGATCCGCCTGGGGCGGGTCCTCGTGCGCCGCGATGCGATCCGACGCCAGTTCGGCTACCCCCATGCCGAACAGGTCAAGCGGCGCCGCGTCTGTGAAAGCTGCCAGGAGGTCGGTGCCGGTGACCCGGCCGCGGCGCACGGGTTCGTTGATGGCGACGGCGATCCGGGACAGCTCGCCGGTCCAGCGCACACCCGGATCGGGGATGCCGTGCTCGATGACCGTCGTGCGGGTGCCGCCGGCGTCCCAGAAGAGCCGGTTGAAGTGGGTCACGTGCACCAGCGTCACGTCGTCCCGGTCGGCCATCGGGTGGCGACTCAGCGGAACGGCGCCGTCCTTGGGCGTGTTGTGCTCGACGTACACCACGGGCACGCGGCGCCCGCCGAGCCAGCGGCGCATCAGCTCGTACTCGTGCGGCCGCTGCAGCACCGCCACGTCGACGTCCATGGTGGACAGTCGCTCGGGCGTCACCTCGACGGCGTTCTCCGGCCAGGGGTACGTGCGGGCGCGGCCGAGGCCGTCCGCGTCCCGCTCGGCGTTGACCGGCACCAGGTACGTGTGTCCACCGTGGACGAACGCGGTCGCCCAGGCGCCGTGCACGTGCCAGAACAGGATGTTCATCGGCCGACCTCGGCCACCGCCGCAACGACCGCCTGGGAGTCCACTGTGGACAGGCATGGGTGGCCCGGGACCGGGCACGCCGTCGCCCGTGTGCTCCGGCAAGCGGCGGACTGATCGCCCAGGCGCGCGGTCGGCACCCCGAACGGCCGCCACCGCTGCCACGGCACCGTCGGCGCGAACAGGCTCACCACCGGCGTACCGACCGCGGCGGCGAGATGGGCCGGGCCGGTGTTGGCCACCACGACGGCGTCCGCGTGGCGCAGCACACCGGCCAGTTCGGCCAGTCCGGTGCGCCCGCCGAGATCCTCGCCACCCGCCTCCGCCACGAACGCCGTCAGCGCCTTCTCGTCCGGCCCGCCGGTGACCAGGACCTGACGGCCGGCGGCGACGAGGGCCGCGACGTGCGCACGCATCCGTTCGGGCGGGCAGGCGCGGGCCGGCACACTCGCGCCGGGGTGCACCACCACGTACGACGCCGGCAGCGGCACCGCGGGCTCGGGCAGGTCCGGCCGCAGCCGCAGCCGTCCGTCGTCCCACGCCGGCAGCGGGAAACCCGCGTCCGCGGCCAACCCCAGCGCACGCTCCGCCTCGGGAACGTCGTCGTCGCGGGTCACCCGCACGTCCAGCAGCGCACCCGGATAGTCCGTCGAGTGCGCCGACACGCGCGGCACGCCGGCCATGCGCAGCAGCAGCGCCAGCGGCAGCGCGGACTGGTGGAACGACGTGAACACGACCGCCTCGTCGAACCCGCCGGCGGCCACCAGGTCGACCACGCGCGCCACGTCGGAGCGGTCGACGACGCCGTCCGGATCGATCCACGGCACCCGCCACTCGAACAGGTCGTCGACGCCCGGCAGCAGTTCGGCGGCGGCCCGCCCGCGGGGACCGCACATCAGCGTGACGTGCGAGGCGTGTTCGGCCACCGCACGGATCGCCGGCCCCGTGACGATGACGTCGCCGGTGGCGTCCGTGCGGGCCACCAGAACGCGCCCACGGGGGACGGGGTGGGGCTGCTGAAGGCGTTCGACCGAAAGAGCGGAAGGAAGGTCGGGGGCGACGATCGGGGCGGCGTCGACCTCGGCGGGCAACGTGGCCGCTGTCGGGACCAGAACGGGCGCGGCACCGGCCGCGAGGGCCGCCTCCACGTCCGCACCGATGTCGCCGACCAGCACACAGTCGCGGGGCGCCACGCCGAGCCGGCGCGCGGCCTCCAGCACCATGCCGGGCCGCGGCTTGCGGCACGCGCAGCGGTCCTCCGCGGCGTGCGGGCACCACACCCAGGCGTCGAACGGCCCCAGCAGCTCCTCGACCCGCGCGTTGACCGCCTCGACCTGCCGCGGCGTGATCAGCCCGCGCGCGACACCCGACTGGTTGCTGACCACGGCGAGCTTGAGTCCCGCGGCGCGCAGCCGGTCCAGCGCCTCGCGCGCACCCGGCACCGGCCGGACCAGAGCGGGATCCCCGTTGTACGGAACGTCGTGCACAAGCGTGCCGTCCCGATCGAGGAGTACCGCTCCGAACCGCAGTGCCTGCCGCACGCACGCCTCCTCCGGGTGAACTGCTCGGGACCACACCGGTACCCGCACGCCTGCGTGGCGGCGGGTCCGATGCCGGCCCGACTACCCGGGAGAAGTGCCCGTAAACAAAAGTCGCTGATCATGCCCCGCCGAGTGAATTAGGGCACCTGACCTGCGGTTATGCGGCACCCACGAGCCGACGCGGACGGTTTCCGTTGATCACCCGCAGCTCGTCGCCGATCAGGTCCGGGCGGGTGTCGCGCACGCAGGCGTTGGCCCCCGCGTCGAGCAGCGCGACCACGTCGGAGGCCGGCGCCGCCGCGTCCATCAGCACCAGGATCGGGGTGGCCGGGTACTCCGCCCGGGTGCGCCGCACCCGTTCACTGCTCGGCCGCACCAGCACGATGGCATCGGCGAACCCCCTGCGGCTGACCCGCCACGAATGCGGCAGGGTCGCCGCGAGCTCCGCGGAAACGAGATCGTCGCCGCCCTGCACCGTCACGTTCCTCGTCATGGGATCTATTACCGCAACCGAAGCTGAATGCTTCCTTAGACCTCGCTGTCAGGACTCTGCGGGTTCTGTGGAGATCTCGTGGGGAGGCTGGAACAGCGGCAGCCGCACCATGAACCGCGCCCCCTCGCCCGGCGCCGTGTCCAGCCACACCTCGCCGCCGTGCGCCTCCACCAGGGCCTGCACGATCGACAGGCCCAGGCCGCTGCCGCCCAGCGTGCGGGTGCGGGCGGGGTCGGTGCGGAAGAAGCGTTCGAAGACCCGGGCGGCGTCCTGCGGCGCGAGGCCGGGACCGGTGTCCGCGACGACAAGCATCGCCGAACCGCCGGCCGTGTCCACGGTGACCGTCACCTCCGTGCCCGCCGGCGTGTGCCGCACGGCGTTGCTCACCAGGTTGCCGACGACCTGGCGCAGCCGCGACTCGTCACCGAGCACGAGCGGCGGTTCCTCGGCGAGCGCCCGCAGCTCCACCCGGTGATCGGTGACCGTCGCCGACGTGTCGTGCACCGCCTCGGCCGCCAGCGACAGCAGGTCCACCGGCGCCATCTCCAGCGGCCGCTGCTGGTCCAGCCGGGCGAGCAGCAGCAGGTCGTCGACGAGCACGCCCATGCGGGTCGCGTTGTGCTCGATGCGGCCGATGATGTGCGCCGGGTCGCCGCCGCCCTGCCGGTACAGCTCGGCGAAGCCGCGGATGGCGGTGAGCGGGGTGCGCAGTTCGTGGCTGGCGTCCGCGGCGAAGCGCCGCATCCGCGCCTCCGACTTGCGTGCCTCGTACTCGCTCGCCGCGCGGGCGCTGAAGGCCATCTCGATCTGGGAGACCATGTAGTTGAACGCCGCTGAGAGCCGGCCGACCTCGGTATCGGGATGTGCCGGTGGGGCGCGCCGGGTCAGGTCGCCGGCGGCGATCGCCTGTGCCGCCCGTTCGACCAGCGTCAGCCGGCGCAGCATCGTGTGCACCACCAGGTAACCGATCACCGCCAGCGCCGCCAGCACCAACCCGTCCACGGCGAACAGCGTGTTGGTCAGCTGCGGCATCGTGTCGTCGACGTCCTCCTGCGTCAGCGCCACGATGATCACCAGGTCCGGCCCGGCGACGGTCATCAGCACCCGCCAGCGGAAGCCCCTGCCGTCCTCGGGACGCACCGTGATCGGCTGACCCGCCAGCTTCTCGGCGTACGCCAGGGTGCGGGCCTTGGTGTCCGGCTCGCCCTGGTTCTCCTCGTTGTTGGGCGGGTCGATGTTGGTGTTGAGCACATTGCCCGCGGCGTCGCCTATCCAGAGGAACGCGCTCGTCGTGCCACGCGTCACCGGAATCGGGATGGTCGCCGGGGTGCGCGAGCTGTAGCTGTTGTTCTGCTGCTGCTTCCTGATCGTCTCGGCCACCTGGTTGGTGGTGGTCGACAGCTGGGCGTCGAGGCGGGAGATCAGGTAGCCGCGCAGGACGTACGTGGCCGTCGCGCCGCTGGCGCCGAGTGCGATCGTGACCAGCAGGAGCAGCGCCGCCACCAGCGTCACCCGCAGCGGCACCCGGTCCTGGAGGGCGCGCAGGGTGCGGATCATGTGCGCGGCTGGCGCATCACGTAGCCGACGCCGCGCAGCGTGTGGATGAGACGCGGCTGGGTCGTGTCGATCTTCTTGCGCAGGTACGACACGTACGACTCCACCACCCCTCCGTCCCCGCCGAAGTCGTAGCGCCATACGTGGTCGAGGATCTGCGCCTTGGACAGGACGCGGCCGGCGTTCTCCATCAGGTAGCGCAGCAGCTTGAACTCCGTCGGCGACAGCGGCACCGAACGACCCCCCTTCCACACCTCGTGCGTGTCGGCGTCCAGTTCGACGTCGGCGAACGAGATGCGGGCCCCCTTGGCCTCGCCGCCCGTGCGCTCCTCGACGCGGCGCAGCACCGCCTGGATCCGCGCGATCACCTCGGCCAGGCTGAACGGCTTCGTCACGTAGTCGTCGCCGCCGAGCGTGAGCCCGTGGATCTTGTCCTCGGTGGCGTCGCGCGCGGTCAGGAAGAGCACCGGCGTCCGGCCCCCGTCCCCCCGCAACCGCCGCACCACCTCGAACCCGTCGAGGTCCGGCATCATCACGTCGAGCACGATGAGATCCGGCCGGAACCGGCGCGCCTCGGTCAGCGCCTGCCGCCCGCTGGTCGCCCCGGCGACCTCGAAGCCGGCGTAGCGCAGACTGGCCGACAGCAGCTCCACGATGTCCGGCTCGTCGTCGACCACGAGCAGCCGTCGCGTGGTGCCGGTGGTGGTGTCGGTCATCGTCGTGCCCCTTCAGCCCTGGTTACCTCTTTAATATGCCGGCCCGGTAGCCAGCTTCGCTGCGAGCCGCCTGGGAACTTCCTGTGAGAAACCCGCGAGGTAGGTCACAGGAGACTCCCAGCTAGGCCCCAGGGCGTTCCCATTCTGGCTTGGCACCTTGAGTGGCATGACAGATCGCGAGTACGCCCGGTCGGACCGCCAGCAACCCCACTGGCCGGCTGCCGCGACCCCGCAGACGGCACCGGCCAACGCGCCGCGCACCGCCGACGACCGGCAGAGCCCCGGGTTCCCGCCGCTCACGCAACAGCGCACGGCAGCGGACGCCCCGAACGACCGCGACGCGATGCCGGCGTGGCCGGACACCGCCGCGTCGGAGCAGCGGTCGGTGGATCCGGTGGCGCCGCCGGCGCGGTTCCCGGCGTTGGCCGGCACCGCTGCCGCCGCCTTCAACCCTTCTGTCCACTCCTCTTCGGGCTCCGGGGTGTCGCTGTCGACCTCGGATACGTCTTTGCCGCCTTCGGGGGCTCGGCCGGCCGGCGCCGGGGCGCAGGCTTCGGGCGGGTCTTCCGCCGGGCACACCGCGTCCTTCTCCGGCCCCGGCAGCGAGCGGTCGCCCTGGGCGGCGCCCGCGCAGTCGTCGGGCTATCCGGCCCCGGCACCCGGCGGCTCCGGTGGGACGGGTGGCCCGGCCGGCTCGGGCGGGCCCGGCGGGGGCTCCTCCTCGGGCGGCTTCGGCTCGTCGACCACGACGTTCGGCCCGTCGCCGACGAGCTACGTGCCGAGCCGTCCGGGCGGCACAGCGAGCTTCCCGGCCGTCGCGCCGCAGCCCGCGACCGGCGCCGTCCCGACGACGTCGGTCCCCTACGCCCGTCCGCCGTACGGCTCCCCCTACGGCGCTCCGTACGGCGGTGCCGCGGCGCCGTTCACGCCGTACCAGCCGGCACAGCGCCCCAGCGGGATGGGCAAGCGGCTCGGCATCGCCGCCGGTCTTCTGGCGCTCACGCTCACCAGCGCCGTCGCGGGTGGCGTCGCCGCCGTCGAGTTCACCTCCGACTCCCCGGCCGTGACGGCGAACCGCGGTTCGACCAGCGTCACGCCGATCGGCTCGATGGCCGACGTCGTCTCCAAGGTCTCCCCGAGCGTCGTCTCCATCAACGTGACGCTGCGCAACGGCGGCGGCACCGGATCCGGCTCGGTCATGGACAAAAATGGCAACATCATGACCAACGCGCACGTGGTCAACGGCGCCACCCGCATCACCGTGCACTTCTCCGACGGCCGCGAACTGCCCGCCACCCTCGTCGGCGCCGACACCACCCAGGACGTCGCCGTCGTCAAGGTGTCCGACACGTCGAACCTGACCCCGGCAGAATTCGGCAAGGACAGCAGCGTGCGGGTCGGCGACCCGGTGCTGGCGTTCGGCAGCCCGCTCGGCCTCGACGGCAGCGTCTCCGCTGGCATCGTCTCCGCGGTCAACCGCCAGGTCGAGGGCCGCAACTCAAACCTCGACGGCATGCTCCAGACCGACGCGGCGATCAACCCCGGCAACTCCGGCGGCCCGCTCGTCAACGCCGCCGGCCAGGTCATCGGCATGAACACCGCCATCGCCACCACCGGCGAGTCCAACGGCAACATCGGTCTCGGGTTCGCGATCCCGATGGACCGGGCCCAGGACGTCGCCAAGAAGATCATCACTGGGTGAGGGGTAGCGGGTCGGTCGGCCGCGAACGTAGGGGACACGGGAGCGGCCGACCGACCCGACAACACACCAGAGCATGACCCTCCGGGAGGAACGCCCGGGCGCACGGCAGCGTCGCCGGACCGCGCCCGGGCGTTCCGCATGTCCGTCTTTACGGGTGCGCGGTGTCGCGTCGAGGTAAGGGGTGGGGCACGGGGAGTGGTTAGGGCAGAATGTCTGCGGCGTTCCTGCACGACGGGGGCGTTTGGGGGCGGTAGCTCAGCAGGTTAGAGCAGGGGACTCATAATCCCTCGGTCGCGGGTTCGAGCCCCGCCCGCCCCACGCGGCAGCTTGATCTATGACCTACGGATCAAGCTGCTCGATCGTCATACCGATGTCGCTGAGGATGCCCCGCAGCGTGCCCTTGGCAACGTCCCGATTGCCATGAACAGGCACCGTTGTACCGCGTCCATCCGGATGCCGCATGATGTGATGACTTCCCGCGACCCGTGCGACCTTGAACCCGTGCCGTTCGAGTGCGCGAACCACGCGTCCGCCTGGCACAGAGGGAACCGGCGGCACTATGCGGCCACGGTGATCGAAAGCTCTCGCGGAACACCGAACTCCTCGATGAGCGCGGTCAGCGCCTCCCGGAGATCTTCGAGGGCGGCCTCTTCAGTGTCGCCCTCACCGTGCGCGCCCACGCCTGGTCGAAGCTGCGCATGGGCGCACCAGACGCCGTCCTCGTCAAGCTCGACCACCACCGGCACCGTAACGACACGAGACTCCGCCACGCCGTCACCATAGCGCGAGGCGGAATCCTAGCGCGCAGCGTTTGCCAGGCGAGACTCATCGACAACAGCCGTACGAGATCACCGCACAAGGTCTCGCGGCAGCGCCGGCCAGACCACCATTACGGCGCGATTCGCACAGCGCAACGTCCACCCCACCGAGTTTGCCTGGGGGCGACCCCCAGACCCCACGTTCCGGCGGTCGCCCTCCGCCGGTCGGTCACGGCTCGGCGGTCGCCAGCCGTCCGGATCCCAGCGACGAACTGCTCGATCGTGGCCATGCGTTCCGCCGGTGTCCGCGGCTACGACCTGGAGCGAATGACCGCGACGGGTCAAGAGGTTGGCGTCGGAGTACGCCGACCGCCCGGCGCCAGGCGTATGGGGACTTCGATCGACGCGCCGAAATGGAACGGTCACGTCGATCCGGCCGACCTCCGCCGCACCGTGCGGAGGGTGCGACGTCAGCGCCTGGTGCCCACGGAACCGAGGCGCCGACAGCAGAACAGCGCCAGGGCAATCCCCACAACCAGCGGCCCAGTGAAGGCAACCGTTCCATGTTCGCGCCACCCGCACGCTTGACCGTTCAAATGCGAGCTCCAGGCGCGGTGGTGCGGGACTCGCGTGGCCACCTGGTTCCACCCGGCATGAGGAACTCCGAACGGGCGATATCCGTCACCGTGGCGACTCTCGTCGAAGACGGACGTTCGACGTCAGGTCTGCGGCTGGATGGTGGCCATGGCCCGGTCGACGGCGTCGTCGAAGGGGCCTTCGGGACCGGAGGCCAGCCAGGAGTGGTGCGCTGCGATGAGGCACCCGAACGCCGCAGCCGTGAGCGCGCGCGGCGTGGGGTCATCGGCGGCGTAGGGACGCCGGGCCGCAACCGCCCTTTCCTGCAGGACGGCGACGACGGAGTCCTGGGCGCGTTGCAGCTTCTCGAGGTACGCGGCCAGGAGTGTGGGCGTGTCGAAGACCAGCCGGACGATGGCCGCGGCGTATTCCGGGTGGTAGGGAACGCCGAAGACGTCGAAGGTGCGGCGCAGTGACGTCCATACGGGTTCGTCGGCCGGGCGTGCGCGCAGAGCGTCGAGCATGTCGGCGACGACCAGGTCGACCTTGCCGATGAGGATTTCGTCCTTGGTGGCGAAGTAGCGGTACACGGTGCGCTGGGACATGCCCGCGGCCGCCGCGATGCCCTCGGTCGTGGTGGCGTCGTATCCATGTTCGACGAAAAGCCCGAGCGCGACCTCGGCGATCTCCCGCTGTACGGCGCGGCGGCTGCGTTCGCGCACCGTGGGCTGCTGGTCGCTCATGACGCCCCCGATCCTAGCTCCCGATTTATGGGTTGCCCTACTTGACAGCCATTGACATAAACGTCGTAGACTGTCAGATGTGTCTAAGATCATCGTGATCACCGGTGCCTGTGACGGAATCGGCGCGCCGGCGTCCGTCAGTTGCACCGACACGGGCATCGGGTCGTCGTCGGTCGTTCGTCGGCAAGACGCGGGCCGTCGCGGACGAAATCGGCGCCGAACACGTCATTGCCCGATTTCGCTCGTCGGGATGACGCACGGCACGCCGGGCACGGATTGGTAGCCCGGCGCCTACTGCGAGAAGCACCGGCCCGCCCGGCGCCACAATCCCCAAGCGCTGGACGTCGACCCGCCCCCGAACCGCGACGCTGCCGGCTCAGTGGTCCGCTGACGGCACATCCGATCCGAAGGAGTAAGGCATGAGCGACCACACCGATTTCATCAAGGAGTACTCCGCGTTCATCGAGTCCACGATGCTCGATGAGCCGGCCTTTGTCGCCGGGATCTCGCGCTACATCACCGACAGCTCAGTCCTGATCGAACCGGACAGCATCTTCGGCCGGCTCACCGGATTCGACGGCTGGAAACAGTGGCGCAAGGCCGCGGCGGACATGGCGCTCCGCACCGGCGTCGAATTCGTCACCAGCGGATCCCAGTTCTTCGAGAACGGCGACACGGTGCTGCACTACTACGAGATCCAGTTCGGCCCCCGCGAAGGCCACCCGGACGGCTGGCAGACCTCGATCATCGAGCGGTACGACCTCGCCGACGGAAGAATCGCGAAACTCTCCGCCTATTACGCAGACACGGTTGCGTTTCTGGCCTACTTCGCCTGACATGTGGCGGGGCTCGCCGGCGTAGTAGCGACGGTCCGCGGCGCGGCCGAGCCGGTCGGTGCGTACGAGGGTGCCGTCGCCCGCCGCCGAAGATGGGCCGTGCCGTGCCGCACACAGCCCATCTCGAAATCGTCAGCCGGCCCCGGCGTTCATTGCTGAGCCTGGAGCACCGCCACGGCCACCCCTGTCGTCCGTCAGGCGCCGGTGCACGACACGCCGCCGGGCGCCGTGTTGGTGCTGGCGTTGACGAGGAATCCGAAGGTGGTCGAAGCGTTCGGCGCCAGGGAGCCGTTGTACGAGGCGTTGCGGACGCCGACCGTACCGCTGGTGCCGGTGTTGATGCCGTTCCAGATGTTGGCCAGGGTCTGACCGCTGGCCAGCGTCATCTGCGCGGTCCAGCCGCCGAGCGGGGCGGAGCCGGTGTTGGTCACGGTGACCTCGCCCTGGAAGCCGCCGCCCCAGCTGTTGACCATGCGGAACGCCGCGGCGCAGCCCGGTTGCCCCGTGACGGGTGGCGAACTCGACGGCGCGCTCGGTGAGGCGCTGGCCGAATGGCTCGGCGAGGCGCTGCCCGGGGTGCTCGGCGGCGTACTGCTGCCCGGAACCATGGTGGTGGCGGCGTTGAGAGCGTTGAGGACGGACGAGTACGCGGCCTTGGGACTGCTGTTGCGGTCGAAGAGCAGCGGGTTTTCGTTGCCGCGCCAGGAGTCGCTGTCGCGGATGCCCCACGTCGTGATGCCGATACAGCGTGGAACGTTCATACAGGCCCGGGTCAGACCCTGGTACTGACTGGTGGAGGCGTTGGTGACGTCGGCCTCGGTCAGCGCCACGTCCACGCCGAGGGCGGCGAAGCTCGACAGCGTCTGCTCGAAGTTGCCCGGAAGCGAGCTACCACCGGTGAAGTGGGTCTGCAGGCCGACGCAATCGATCGGGACCCCACGGGCCTTGAAGTCCCTGATCATGTTGTAGACGCCCTGCGTCTTCGCGTATGTCCAGTTTTCGATGTTGTAGTCGTTGTAACACAGCTTCACGCCCGGGTCGGCGGCCCGCGCGGTCCTGAAGGCGACCTCGATCCAGTCGTTACCGGTGGACTGCAGGTTCGAGGAGCGTCGACTGCCGTTCTCGGCGAAGGCCTCGTTGACCACGTCCCAGGCGGCGAGCTTGCCCCGGTAATGGGCCATGACTCCGTTGATGTGATTGATCATCGCGGTGCGCAGGCTGCTACCACTGAGGCTGCCCCAGAATCTCGGCTGCTGTGCGTGCCAGGCCAAGGTGTGTCCGCGGACCCGCATGCCGTGCTGAACCGCCCAGTTGTAGATCGCATCGCCGGCCCGGAAGTCGAACTGACCTTGGTTGGGCTCGGTCGCGTCGGGCTTCATCTCATTGACGGCCGTCATCATGTCGAACTCACGGTTCGCGATCGCGAGGAATCCGGAGTCGCTGAGCCGGTCGCCGCCCATGGCCGCGCCGAAGTACCGACCACTCCGCTCGGCGGCGGCTTTCAAGGTGGTACCGGGCGGATCAGTGAGATCGGCATAGGCGAATGTCGCTGCCGCCACCGAGGAAGCGATTATCAGCAGGGCACAGATGCCGCCGAGAAGCAGTCGGACACCACCACTATTCCGGCGTCTTGAGTTCGCGGAAGTGTCGTTCATCTGGGCGCCTCCTCTATTTCCTGCCCGTCATCCGACGCACGCGGAACCGCATTGATTCGCGCCGGACGCCATTCCACAGCCGCACGTCAAGGCCGAGCCGATCCGGCTCGCACGATGCCTACGGCCATCGGAAACGGTGCAGCGACACAGAGTTCATAGCATTCTGTTTGACTTCCGTCTATCGAACTGCCAACGGTGAACGAGCGGCAGCCGGTGCGGATCATCCGAGCGGCGTCCCCGCCGGGCCGAGGGAGCCGCCACATGCTCCAGCGCAGGCCGGTTTCGCCGGCGACACGCGCGGCGGGAATCCGCGTCAGCCACCTCAGCCCTGCCCGCCGCGATCCTGATGAACGATTTCAGAGCCGGCGAGCGGCTTACCCACCACGAAGCTGATCGCGCTGCGGCCGGCCACGTCCCTCGCGTACATGGCCGGCCGCTCGACGCGTTGTCCCGCCCCGTCAGCCGAACAGCGCCCCGGGAATATCGGCGTAGAACAGGGCCGGATCGCGGGACAGCGAGGCCTTCACGTTGGCGGTGGGAGGGTCGGCGATGACTTCCAGCTTGCCCGCTTCCAGCCCGTCCAGAGCCGTGGCGATCACCTCGCGGGGCGGGAGCTTGGGAATGTCGTACGCGGCCATCATGTCGGTGTCGGCGATAGCCAACGCCAGGGCGGTGACCTGGGTCTTCTGGTCGGCCAGTTCGAGTCTGATGCCGTTGGTGAGGGACCAGGCCGCGGCCTTGGAGGCGGCGTAGCCGTTGCTACTGGGGGCGAAGGCGTACCAGCTCAACGCCGAGATGACGTTGAGGATGGCGCCGCCGGCAAGGCGCGGGGCGAAGGCGCGTGTGACGTTCAGCGTGCCCCAGAAGTTGGTCTCGAACTCGCGGCGGATGTTCTCCGTGGAGGCGCCGAGCAGCGGCGCGTCGGTGGAGATGCCGGCGTTGTTGACGAGGATGTCGAGGTCGCCCACCTCGGCGGCCGCGGCGTCGATCGACGCCTGGTCGGTGATGTCCAGGTGGAGGGCGACGACGCCGGGGATGTCGATGTTCTCGGGGCGGCGGGCGGTGGCGTAGACGGTGCTGGCACCGCGGGCGAGGAGCCCCTCGGCGAACGCCTTGCCGAGGCCGCGGTTGGCGCCGGTTACGAGGGCTTTTGTGCCGTTGATCTGCATGCCGCAACCGTAAAACCTGACGTTGACGTCAGAGGCAAGTAATGCGAGGCAGCTCACTGTGCGTCGTGGGCATCGCGACCCGGGCGGTGCCGCGCTTCCCCGATAGCGTCGACGGTGTGGAGCGAAGCGGTGCACGGGACCGACCATCGGGGCTATGGGATCGGGCGGCCGTCGAGCGGGCGTTCCACCTGCTCGGGGACCATTTGGTCGAACGCGGCGTGCGCGCGCACCTCTACCTCTACGGCGGCACCGCTCTGGCCCTGACCCACGCCGGACGCCGGCCGACCCCCGACCTCGACGCGGTCTTCCAGCCGCGGCACATCGTCCTGGAGGAGGCCGCAGCCGTCGCCGACGAACTCGGCCTGCCGCACCGGTGGCTCGGCAGGCCGACAACCGCCCGGGTCGCCCCGGGCGGCGACGCCGCGGCGCTCAGCGTCCTGGACCATCCGGGGCTTCGCGTCACGGCCGCCTCGCCCGAGCACATCCTGGCCTCGATGGTGCTCGCCGCCCGGCACCGGGATGCCGAGGACATTCGGTTCCTGGTCGGACGGCTCGGGCTCGCCGACGCCGAGCGGGTCCTCAGCCTGTGCGCCTACGTCTTTCCCGACGACGAGATGCCGGAGCGGGCGCGGGCGGTTCTGCAGGACGTGTTCGACCGTTAGGCCAAGGACCGCTGGGTGTGGGGCGCCCGCCGGAGTTCCCGTCCCGCGGCCGCCGCCGACGCGAGGGCGACGACCAGCAGCATGGCCGCCTCGACCAGATCCGCCGCGAGCAACGCCGACCGATGCGGCAGTTCCGGTGGGAACGCCAGATGCTCGACCGTCGTCGCGACCCGCAGCCCCAGCACGGCGACCCCGAGCACGGCCAGCGCGAGCGCCTGATGCACCGGCGGCGGCGCACCCTTGACGGCGGCCGCCCACAGGTAGGCGATCGCGGCACCGACCACCCCGACGGTCCACAGCGCGGGCAGGTCCACGAACACGCTCCGATCGCCGGCGGGCCCGCCGATCAGCAGGGCCGCGACGGTCAGCACCACGCCGGCCGGCAGCGCGATCAGCCACGGCCGGCTCGCCACCGGCGGCGCGTCGCGGTGGAACGCGGCGAGCGCGAGCACCGGCAGCGCGGCGAAGAACAGCCCGTACAGGCGGGACACCGGCGACGGCCCGCCCGCAACGACCATGTCGACGACAGTGGCCAGCACCGACGGCACGATCAGGATCGCTGCCAGCACCCGCGCGATCCGATGATGCCCGTAGACGACGCAGCCGTACACGGGCAGCCACAGCAGGTCGGCGAGCACCCAGGCGGTTTGCCACGAGTCGGGGCGGTACGCGACGGCCGGCAGCGCGACGCCGGGCAGCCGTCGGGCGGCCCAGACCGCCACCAGAACGGCGACGACGGCCACGACGGCGTGCGCCAGCAAACCGACCAGTGCCACGCGGCGGATCGCCGCTCCCCAGGCCACCGCCCGCGGCGGCGCACCGGCCGCACCCAGGCGCAGGCGCACGGCCGACGCGGCGATGCTGACCAGTTCGGCGGCGTCGGGGCTGCCCAGTTCGACGTCCTCCGGGTCGTCGGGGTTGGCGGCGTAGGCGCGCTCCAGGTAGGTGGCGACCATGTCCTCCTCCCACGCCTGCCGGTACGCGGTGGGCAGCATCCGCAGCGCGCGGCGGTAGCGGACTTCCAGGGGAGTCATGCCACACCCTCCGCGCCGGCGGTGCGGGTCCGGCCGGAGGCGCGGAGCTTCCGGGTCGCCGCCCGCGCGTTGGCCTCCAGACGGGCCGCCTCGGCGACCAGTTCCTCGCGGCCACTGTCCGTGAGGCGGAAGTACCGACGGAGTCGGCCCTGATGCGGCTCCTCGCGGTCCAGTTCCACGTGGCCGTCGGCGACGAGCCGGTCGAGCACGCCGTACAGGGTGCCGACGCGGAGATCCACCCGGCCTTCGGTCAGTTCGGCGACCTCGCCGACGATGCCGTACCCATGTCGCGGGCCGTCGACCAGGGCGGTGAGGATGTAGAACGCCTGCTCCGTCATTACCCGACGCATCATGACGCCTAATATATCGGAAGCCAGGATATTGTGCGCCAGTTGGCGCCAAGATCGATGCAACCCCGTGATCGCTCGGCTCGCTCTATGTGGCGACGAAGGGAGCACGACCGAGTGGATGCCGAAGACCTGGAAGCCTTCCGGGAGTTCGTCCGCGTCCGGTTCGAGCCGCTGCGCGCGCTGGCTTATGTCACGTGCGGTGACTGGCAGGCCGCGGAGGACGCCGTGGCGCGCTCCTTGGCGCAACTGTGCCTGCGTTGGAAACGGATCGCCTCGCCGGAGGCCTACGCCCGCACGACGGTGGTTCGCGCGGCGATCGGTGAGAAGAACCGGCCGTGGCGGCGCGAACGCTCGGTCGGCGACGCGCTGCCCGACGTACCGCGGCCCGACGAGTCCGGGCGGATCGACGAACGGCTGCGACTGCACGCCGCGCTGCAGAAGGTGGCGCCCCGACAGCGCGCCGTCCTGGTGCTGAGGTTCCTCGAGGGTCTCAGCGTCGAGGAGACGGCCGAGATCCTGGGCTGCCGCACCGGCACCGTCAAGAGCCAGAGTGCGCGGGGACTGGACACGCTGCGTGCCGTCCTGGCGGCCGAAGACATCATTTTGCGGGACGAGAAGGGGAACAACCATGTCGTATCACGTCCGGGACGTGCTGGAAACGGTGCAGGGCGCACCACCGCCGCCGCGGCGTACGAGCACCGATGACATCATCGCCACCGCGCGGCGGATGCGGGCCCGCCGGACGGCGGCCGCGGCGGTCAGCGGTACGGCGGCGGTCATCGCCGTCATGGTCGCGGCGGTAGCGGTCCTCAACGGGCCGGCCGCCTCGACCTCGACGGGAACACCGGTGGGTGCGGCACCGTCGGCCTCCGCGCCGTCGGACGGCACGGAGCCGGAGCCGCTGCCCGAGTTCCGGCCGGTGCCCTCGGTCGCCGACGTGCTGCCGCACGTTCCCGCGTCGGATCCGCTGCTCACCATCCCGACCGGTTTCCGGACCGTGTTCGACGAGTACCGCGCCGGCGAGTACCGCATCGGCCCGGCCGGTCAGGTGGCCACCGACCGCCACGAACTGCCGGTGTATCGCGAGGGCCTGACGTGGAAGGACGACGACGGGACGACGTATCCGATGAGCGTCGGTTCCGTCACGTTCTACCGGGCCGGTGTCTACGACCCGGCGCGGCTCGGCGCCGAGGAACCGACCGCCGCGTGGGGCGACGCCTTCGGGGTGACAGTGGCGGGCCGGGCGGGCATCGGACGGGAGACGGCCTACCGGGCGGCCGGCGGCGAGCAGGGCACCGAGATCAGGCGCACGGCGGTGGCGTGGCAGTACGCGCCGGACTCCTGGGCCACGTACGTCCCGCGGCGGCAGGAGGGTGCGCAGTCGCGTGACGACGCGATCCGGATCGCCGCAGCCGTGACCGCCAAGCCGGCCCGCGACATCCGGTTGCCGTTCCGCATCGGCAATCTCCCGAACGGCTGGCAGGTGGTCGCCGCCACCGAGACGCCGGACCGGGACAGCTCGACCATCTCCGAGGTGTACCTGCACCGCGGCGCGCTGCCGGCCGACAAGCGGGCCGCCGAGGTGACCGTCGACCTGCCGGTCCTGCGGATCGCGGCGTTCCACGGCGAACCGAAGAACGAGAGCATCCGCAACCGGAACGGCGTGCACTGCCACGAGACGCAGCCGTCCTGCGCCGTCGTCGCCGGCGCCTACTTCATCGAGGTGGAGGGCCGCTTCGCTGAGGGCATGACCGTGGCGGAGGTGCGGCAGTTCGTCAACGGGCTCATCCCGGTGAACTTCGCCGACCGGGCCACCTGGGTCCCCGTCGGCGGCTGACCGGACCGGTTCGCAGGAGCGGGCTTCGAGGGAGGCCCGCTCCCGTGACCCGACACTCCGGGCCTACTCGTCGGTCGTGAGGTTGCGCGCCACAGCGGTGATGCCGGCGAGACGGTCGTGCGCCCGGTCGCGTTGATTGACGATCCAGTGCTTGCCCTCCGCCGCGATTCCTTCCAGCACGTTGAGGGTGTTGACCAGGCCGGATGCGTCCAGCGCCACCTCGGACAGCTCCCGGGCGTCCTCGCCCGGCAGCGCGTTCTCCAGGCTGGACTCGGTCACCCGCCATTTGATCGGTTCGCCGTTGACAAGCGTCAGTTCGAACGTCTGCTGCGGCGTCTGCAGCCCGTCGATGCGGACGGCGGCGACGGCGTCGAACCGGTAGTTGAGCCGCTGCGTGCCGCGCGAGACCCCGCCCAGGAAGTCCAGGTCGATGTTGACCTGACGCACGCCGTCCCGGGTCAGCAGGAACAGCAGCATGGCGTACCGCGAATAGCGCCACGGGCCACGCGCGACACGCGCCCGCTTGTAGGACTTTCCGGGAGCCTCGATGAAGGCGTGCGCGATCACCTGGCTGGGACTGAGCCGATAGTGGGTCATGGCGTCGTTCACCAGGATCCGGCGGTCGCAGTCGAGCCAGAACGCCATCTCGGCGTCGGACGGCTTGCGGGACAGCTTCTCCGCCCAGCGGTCGAACGCCGCTGTACGCGCGGCCAGTTCCTGCGTGGCTTCCACGGCGTCCGCCTCGGCCCGCCATCGCTCCGCGGCCGTCCGGAAGAACGCGCCGACACCCACGATGGCGGCGATCACCGCGACGGACACCACGAGGGTGCCGCCCAGCGGTGCGTTCCACGCGGTGACAGCACCCACCCAGACGGCCGCCACCCACGCCACGACCAGCCCGGCCGTGCGCTCGGCACGGGTCCGCGGCGGGGTCCGCAACTGATCGCGGTGCGCCAGCAGGGTGCCGTTCTCCCAGCCGCGCCGCACCTCGCTGACCAGGTGCCGGATCAGCCAGTCGACGCGGTCGGCCGATATCCGCGCCTCCCGATACACCTCGACCACCTCGTCGCGCAGATTCCACCGGATGCCGGCGGTCTGCGCGAGCCACATCGCGCGATCCGCGCCGTTCGGCACGTAGCGGTTGAAGTACCGGTCGAAGCTGCGATCCACCCTCCTGGTGAACCCGTCCTGAACGGGCGGAGGCCGCCACGCCCGGGAGATCGCGTAGGCGCGATCCTTCGCCTGTACCCGCAGCTGCCGGAAATTGTGTTCCGCGCCGGCGCGCACGAACACGCCGAAACCCGCCACTCCGAGAACGAACACGATGTCGGAGACGAAGCCGCCGGCGCGAAGGTTCAGCCAGCCCACGCCGCCCAGTGCGAACACCAGCGCGGCGGCGGAGACGATCAGGATGAACCGATCGGCGATCGATACGGCTTCGGGGCGTGGCCGGCGCACCCGGGGCGGCGCCGGAGCCGGGTGAAAGAACATCCAGATGCGATCCGCTCTGTCGTTCGACATCCGCCCTTCCGACGCCCGCAGCGCGGACCGGTACCACATCTGGTCCTCGGCCGTTCCGTCGAGAAGAACTCCGAGATGGTCGAGAATCTTGTTGCGCTGCTCGGCCGGAAGGCGGTCCAGACCCTTCAGGGCATCGTCCGCGTCGGACTCGTCAGAGGCGTCGAGCAGGCGAACGACAACGCGTAGGGCCACCGCCCACGTTCCGCTCCCCTTCAGCGCCCCGATCCCCTCGCACATCGACAGGAGCGCGGCCAGGTCGTTGTCCTCGAGCTGATGCACCGTCCGTCCACTCAGGAGCGCCAGCAGACGGTGGAACTGCACCTCGTCGGTGTCGTGGCCCTGCGAAACGGCTTCTTCGATCAGTTCCCGCGCCTTGGTGGGCATCCGCGCGTCGAGATAGCGCACCCCGACACGGAACCGCTCCTCGGGGGAGGCATCGGACGCCAGTTGGTAGTAGATGTCGCCGTGAACCGTCTCCGCCTGAATCCCGACCTGCGCATGGCCGTCGGCGACGTTCGTCGCGGAGTAGGGCGTCACGACGCGCCTCGCACCGCATCGGCCAGGTCGGCGACCGCACGCGCCACGTCGGGCAGATCGGCGACGAGCCCGCGCAGCCGCATCAGCGACAGGATCGGCTCCCCCGCGTTCGGGTGCCGTGACATGGCGCCGTCGAGTTCCGCCACAGCGGCGCGGTAGACCGCCTCGTCCAGCCGATTCTCCTGGTGCGCATCTCGCAGCCGGTCCCGGAGCGCGTCGACGCCCGCTTCGACGCCACCCGACCGCGCCGGGGCACCGGCGTACACGAGTCCGCCGTGGATGGTGCCGGCCTGCACGCCGACCCGCGCGTTGCCGGTGGCCACGTTGTAATTGCCGGAGGAGACGACCGCGGGTGTTTCGCTGTCGGGAGCGGACTGCGCGACGAGCCCGTTCACGAGTTCCGGGACGAGATCCGCCACGAACTCCACCGCGTGCGCCACGGCCCGTGGCTGCCAGCGTTCCCCGTCGGTGGCGACTTTTGTCCCGTCGGCATGGTCGCTGATCCCGCGGACGACGACCACCGGCAGCGCGTCGTTCAGATGGCAGGCCTGCGCCACTCCGGCGGCCTCCATCTCGATCGCCAGCGCATCGTTGTAATGCGTCCGGACCCACTCGGCCTGCGCCGAGATGCCCGAGTCCAGAACGACTTCCCCGGCCGCGATCGGTCCGAAGTGCGCCGTGGGCGAGGCATCGCCGGGAACGGCGGCGGCCCAGCGCCGCATTCGGATGACGTGTTGGGCGATCTGGCCGGCGCGGTGCGGAATCTCCCACACCCGTGGACGGGCCTTGAGTCCGTCGTCCTCGCTGGTCCCCCCGTGATACGCGTACACGTGGGAGGCGACCACAACGTCACCCAACCCGATGCTCGGCCACAGCCCGCCGGCCACCCCGACAAAAATCACCGCGGACGGCGCGAACTCGGCGATGGCGCGTTCCGTCAGCGCCGCCGCGGAGTGGTTGCCTTTGCCGCTGAGTCCGAGGGCGACCCGGCATCCGTCACCGGCCAGCCGGCCGACCTCGAAACGGGTGCCCTTGGGATGCCAATGAACCGTCGGGCTCCGCAACTTCGCGCGCATGGCGCGGTACTCCAGATCAAGTGCGGTGAGAACCACCGCGCCGGCACGACTCATGCCTCGACCGCCTTCTCGTCTGTGGAATCCACGGGTCTGGTCATCGGGGGACGAAGGGTTTTGTGCGCTCCGGCGCGGAACAGCCGGGCCGGTCGACCGACCTCCGGTTTCCGTCGAGGCCCGACCGGCTCGATGAATCCGTCCACGCTCTGCACCTTGCGGTAGAAGTTCCGGGGGTCGAGCCGCACACTCCACACCGCCTCGTAGACGCCTTGCAGCTCCGCGATCGTGAAGAGAGGCCCGCAGAACGCCGTCGCGAGCGCGGTGCTCTCGAGCTTCGACCGGGCGCGCTCCACGCCGTCGGAGACGATCCGCCGGTGGTCGAAGGCCAGCCGTTCCCCGCCGGACAACACCGCGTCGACCGGGGTCCAACCGGCTTCGAGGGCGTCGGTACCGGCGACCGGCTCCGGAAGCCGCGGAGCGATCGCCAGATAGGCGACGGAGACGACCCGCCCTCGCGGGTCGCGGCCCGGCGCGCCGTACACGCCCAGCTGTTCCAGGTGAACGTGATCGGCGGTCAGGCCGGCTTCCTCCGCCAGTTCCCGGTGCGCCGCGTCGAGCAGGTCTTCGTCGACGTGCCCGAGGAAACCGCCGGGAAGCGCCCGGACGCCGCGAAACGGCTCGACCCCACGCTCCACGAGCAGGACGTGCATCCGGGACTCGCGCAGCGTCAGGATGACGAGATCCACCGCCAGCAATACCTGCGGCGGTACCCATCCATCGTCATTCACGGATGCATCGTAGGCTTACTGTCACCCTGACAGTAAGCCCGCGGACACGCCGCTTCTTTCAGTATCTGCACCGCGTTGACAGCGGGACGGGTCAGGACGCGTCGCGCGGGCCGGCGAGCCCGTACAGCAGCAGATCGGTGAACGCGTCCACCACTCGCGCGTCGTCGGCGTCCGCCGGCATCGCGTGGTTCAGCGTCGAGAGCATCGCCCCCATCGCCGCCGCGACCAGTTGCGGGTCGTCGCCCGCCACGGGGTGTCCCCGCCCGCGCAGCCACTCCAGATGCTCGCGGAACGTGGCCGTGCGCTCGACCAGTTCGGCCCAGGCGCGTCCCGATCCCGGATCCGCGGCGATCATCGATTGGAACGTCGCCACGACCACCGGCCGGTGCGCGCGCATCACCGACCAGGCGATGCCGAGGTGTTCGCGCAGCTGCGTGCGGTCGGTGAGGTCGTGGTCGGCGGGGTGGTCACCGGCGGCGAGCCGATCGTCGGCGGCGTCCTCCAGCTCGGCCATGAGCGCCTTGAGCAGCTGATCCTTGTCGGCGAAGTGCTCATAGAACGACCCCGTCGCACGGCCGGCGGCCGCCGTGATGTCGGTGATCTTCGTGTTGAGGTAGCCGCGTTCGGCGAAGAGGCGGCGCGCCGCGTCGAGGAGGGCCGCCCGCGTCTGTGCGGCACGCGCCTTCCGCGATCCCACCTCGGGCATCCGGCCACCTCCTGTTGACACGCGCAATCTTAGCGAAGACACTTTCACCGAACTCAAGTTCAGTGAATCGAAATTCGGGGAGGATCACATGCGTGCGATCGTCATCGGCGGTGGCGTGGCCGGAGCGGCGGCGGCACTGGCCCTGCGGCGCACCGGCGCCGAGGTGACCGTCTACGAGGCGTACGAGGACCCGGCCGGCGACGTCGGCTCGTTCGTCAGCCTCGCCACCAACGGGCTGCGCGGGCTCGACGCGCTGGGAGTGCTCCCGACCGTTCAGGCGGCCGGCCACGAGGTGCCCCGGATGCGGATGTGGTCGGCGGGCGGGCGGCTCATCGCGGACGTCCCGCGCGGCCGGCGCAGCGGCGACACCCTGCACAGCGTCACGCTCATGCGCGGCCGGCTCGTCGCGGCGTTGCGCGCCGCCGCCGTCGACGCGGGCGCGCGGATCGTCACGGGAGTTCGCCTGACCGGCCTGACCGAGACCGGATCGGGGGTGGTCGCGGCGTTCGGCGACGGGCAGCGGGACTCCGCCGACCTGCTCGTCGCGGCCGACGGGATCTGGTCGACCGTGCGCGGGCTGCTCGATCCCGCCGCACCCACGGCCGAGTACGCCGGGCTCTACAGCGTCTCCGGAGTGTCCACAATGGACGGTGTGAAGCCGGGCGTGTTCCACCTGACGTTCGCGCGCAACGGGGCGTTCATCCACCTCGGGGTGGGCGGACGCGAGGTCTGGTGGTCCGCGCAGGTCGCCGCTCCCGTGCCGCCGCCACCCGGCACGCCGCCCCCGATCGCCGAGCTGTACCGCGACGAGGCCGTTCCGTCGGCGGTCATCGCGGCCACCACGGCGGTGCAGCCCACCGTTCTCATGCACGTCGTCGACCCGGTGGCCACCTGGCACAGCGGGCGCGTCGTGCTCATCGGCGACGCCGCGCACCCCGTGGGCGCCGGGCAGGGCGCCTCGATGGCGATCGAGGACGCGGTCGTTCTCGCGGCCGCGCTGCGCGACGCGCCGTCGGTCTCCGCCGCGCTCCAGGCCTTTTCGGGGGAACGCCGACCGCGCATCACCAAGCTCCTCGGCGCCGCGGAGGACAACCGGCGAGCGAAGAAGGCCGGCGCGCTCAAGCGGCGTCTACAGGCGGCCGGGATGCGCCTGTTCGTGCCGCTCTTCTACGAACGGGCCACCGCCTGGCTCTACGCCTACGAGCCCGACGGCGGCCTGCGGTAGACGCGGTGGCGCCTCACGTGCCGCGCGCCGCCAACTCCGCCCGGTTCGCGACGAACCACACGTGCCGGCCCCGGTTGGACTCGCGCACCAGGTCGCGGAACGCGTTGCTGGCGGCCACGTGCGCGCCGACATCGCCGAGGATCACCAGCCGCAGCCGGTAGTTGACGAACTTCTGGAACATCTCCCCCGCGATTCCGGTCCGCAGGTCGAAGAATGCGGGATCGAGCCGTTCGACGGGAATGACGACGGTCTCGGCCCCCGTGCCGAATGCGTCCCCGATGACGTCGAGCGCGTTGTCGATCACCGGCCCGTCGGCAGGCACCTCGAAGACACTCATGCGACGTTCTCCACGAGGGTCGCGACGATCTGCAGCATGGCGGCCGTCGCCCCGGGATCACCGATGAGAATGAGCTTCAGGTGTGCGCGTTCCCCGTCATAAATGACCTGGACCCGGAGGCCCTCGGCGGCGGCGACCACGGCGGTGCTCACCCGATCGGCGGACGCCCGGGAGATCGCGTCGACCTCGACCACGGCGGACACCTCCACGCGACGCGTGCGCCCGGCGCTCTCCCGGGCGGTCTGCGGCACCTCCCCGCCGGTGAACGCCGCCAGGTCGGCGTGGGCGATCCGGTACTGCTTGCCGATCCGGACCGCCTTCAGCCGGCCGTCCCGCACGTATCCACGAACGGTCCGCACGTGCAGGCCCAGCCGCTCGGCGACCTGCTCCACGGAGTAGAACTCAGATGTCACCAAACGACCGTATCAGAGGTTCGAAAGGGAAGTTTAGGGGTGCTGAGCGGGGTCGAAGTCCTCGTCGAAGAGCGGCTCACCGGCGCCGGCCGCCGCACCGGCCGCCTCGGTCAGCGAGTCCGCGAGGACGCGCGCCTCGTCCGGGTTGACCAGCATGGTCACCACGACCCCGGTGCCGGTCTCCTCGATCGACACGGCGTTGAACCGGTTCTGCGGGACGTGGAACGTCACGGCGACCGCGCCGCGCCTACCGTCGCCGAACGGCATGGCGGTGCCCCGCACCTGCCACGTGGCACCGGCGAGAAAGGCGTCCTTGGCCTCGGAAAGAGAGGGCGGTGGTTGAGTCACCGCCGCAGCCTAGCGAAGCTGGCTGATGGAGCTGTGCTCCCCCGATTGGACTCGAACCAATAACCTGCCGGTTAACAGCCGGCTGCTCTGCCAATTGAGCTACAGGGGACTGTGCTTCGGCCCGTTTCCCGGTGCCGGCACATAGAGTACATGACGCGCCGCGGCACCCGCACAGGGGTTTCCTCCGGCGCGCCGGAGGCTACTCGACAGGGCGTCCGTTCGCGGCAATTCGACGCATCATCGAGGTGTCACCGGCACCATGGACGGGTATATCCGTTCGCGTGTCACACGGCGGCACCGACTGTCGCCTGTTCATCGGCGACACGGGTCGCCCGGAGAAGGAGGTCGCATGCGCGGCAAGCTGTTGTTCCTGGGCGGTCTGGCCGCGGGATTCGTTCTCGGTAGCCGGGCCGGTCGGGAGAAGTACGAGGAGATCGTCTCCAAGGCCCGCCAGCTGCAGGAACACCCCACGGTGCAGGAAGCCCGCGGAGTGGTCCAGGAGCAGGCCAACAAGCTGTTCACCGAGGGCAAGGACCGCCTGAGCCAGTCGAAGCTGGCCGAGACCCGCGTGGGCGAGAAGCTGCTCAACAGCGATTCCAGCAGCACCGGTAGCTCCGGCACCGAGTCGCTGGCGACCGCGAGCACTGCTCCCCGCAGCACCACCACGGCGAGCACCACCACGCCGCGGAGCACGACAAGCAGCAGCAGCGTCAACGGCACCACGGGCTCGGGCTACTGATCCCGGCGCCGAGGACAGGAAGGGCGGGCCGCAGGCCCGCCCTTTCGGCTACTTGAGCAGCAGCCCGCCCATCCGCCGGCCGGCGAAGCGCAGCGTCACGACCAGCAGCGCCACCAGGTAGGCCAGGTGCCAGAGCAGCACCCACTGGAACGTGCCGGTCGTGGCCGCGCGCACCAGTTCGACCCCGTGGTACAGGGGTGTCAGCTCCATGAGCCACCGCGCCACCGTCGGGAACGAGTCGACCGGCGCGAACGTGCCCGAGAAGAGGAACAGCGCGAACTGCGCGGCCATCAGGTAGTCGAAGTCCTGCCAGCCCTTCATGAACGTGGCGAGCAACATCCCCGCCCCGCCGAACGCGAAGCACACCAGCAGCGTCGCCGGGAACGCCAGCAGCGCGCCCCACACCGTCGTGAGCCCCATCGCCACCATGATCACGAGGAACGCCGCGCAGTACATGCCGCCGCGCACCGTGGCCCAGATCAGTTCGCCGACCGCCACCTCGACCGGCGTCACGGGTGTGGCCAGCACGGCGTCGTAGAGCCGCATGTGCTTCATCTTGGCGAAGAGGTTCATCGTCGACTCGGCGATCGCCCCGTTCATCGCCGACGAGGCGAGCATGGCCGGCGCCACGAACTCCGCGTACGGCACCGTGCGCCCGTCCGGCAGCGGCAGCTCGCCCACCAGGGCGCCCACGCCGAAGCCGATCGACAGCAGGTACAGCAGCGGCTCGAAGAACCCGGACGCGAGCAGCCACCAGTAGCCCAGGTGCCGGGCCAGCGTCGCATTGCGGCCGGTCACCGCCAGCGAACGGCGCAGCCCCTCGTCGATCCGTCGGGCGGCGCGCGGCAGCGCGAGCGCAGTCGTCACCATCAGGTGTCCAACCTCCGGGTGAACTGGCGAAGCGCCAGCGGCCAGCCGACGGCGATCCAGAGCAGCAGGTAGCCGACGTGCAGCGGCCAGCTCCACGCGGTGTCGACGCCGAGCGTGGCGCCCCGGGCCAGCTCCACCCCGTGCCACAGCGGCGAGACGTACGCCAGCGCGCGGGCGGCCGGCGGCATCGCGCCCACCTCGAAGAAGACCCCCGCGAAGAGGGTCATCGGGATCACCCCGAACCGCATCACGACGGCGAACATGTTTTCGCTCTTGACGTGCGCGGAGTACCCGAAGATCGGGATCGACGTCGCGCAGCCCACCAGCACCCCCACCGGCAGGGCCAGCGGCGCGAGGGCGGAGTGCACGGCGCCGAAGAGGGTCATCACCAGCAGGAACCCGGCCACCGCGATCAGCGCTCGCAGCTGCACGAACGCCACGTGCCCGAGCAGGATGTCGCGGGTGCGCACCGGCGCGGTGCGCATCACCTCGTAGCGGCGGCTCCACGCGAACCCGTCGAACACCGGCCACATCGCCTCGGAGACCGCCACCTGCAGCGCCGTCGACATGAGCAGCCCGGGCGCGATGAAGTCGAGGTACGGAACGCCCAACGGCCCCTGCCGCTCGTCGACGTAGCCACCCACGGAGATGCCCATGCCGAGCAGGAACAGCACCGGCACCAGGAACGACGTGAAGACCGACCCGCGCCACACCCGCCGGTAGATGGTGAGGTGGTGCCCGAGAACGGCGACGGTGCCGCCCATCAGTCGACCAGCGTCCGGCCGGTGAGGTGCAGGAACACGTCCTCCAACGTGCTGCGCCGCACGAGCACGCTCGACGGGGTGAGCCCCCGGCCGTGCACCTGCGCCACCGCGTCGTCGCCGTCGGCGGCGTAGAGCAGGATCCGGTCGGGCAGCACCTCGAGGCGTTCGCCCACGCCGGCCAGCTTGTCGGCGTAGGTGTCCAACCCGTCCAGCCCGAACCGCAGCTCCACCACCTCGCGGGTCGAGTAGCGCTCGATCAGGGCCCGCGGCGCGTCCTCCGCGACGATCTTGCCGGCGTCCATCACCACCAGCCGATCGCAGAGCTGCTCGGCCTCGTCCATGTAATGGGTGGTGAGCACCAGCGTGACGCCGCGCTGCTTGAGCCGGAACAGCCGCTCCCACACCAGGTGCCGGGCCTGCGGGTCGAGCCCGGTCGTCGGCTCGTCGAGCAGCACGATCTCCGGCTCGTTGATGAGCGCGCGGGCGATCACGAGTCGCCGCTTCATGCCGCCGGAGAGCGGCTCCACGGGACTGTCGGCCCGGTCGCCGAGCTGCACGAAGTCCAGCAGCTCGCGGGCCCGCTCGCGGGCGACCTTGCGCGGGATGCCGAAGTAGCGCGCGTAGACCGTCAGGTTTTCCAGGCAGGTCAGCTCCAGGTCGAGCGAGTCCTGCTGCGGGCACACTCCCAGCCGGGAACGGATCGCCGGCCCGTCCCGCACCGGATCCATGCCGAAGATGCGTAACTGGCCGTCGGTCGGCGGCGAGACGCAACCGACCATGCGCATCGTGGACGACTTACCGGCGCCGTTGGGCCCGAGGAACCCGAACGCCTCCCCCGCCTCGACCCGCACGTCGATGCCATCGACCGCCGTGAAGTCGCCGAAGCGCTTTACCAGGCCCTGAGCCTCGATGAGCGACACCCGGCGACCCTATCCCGGGGGTACGACACTTTCGCCAGTGGTTATCGTCCCGCTCGCCTGCGCCACCAATGCGGCGACCGTCTCCGGATCCGGCGCGGTGTCGGGGTCGTAGCGGACGGCCCAGCTCAGTCCGTCGCGTCCGGGCACCCGGCGGGCCACGACGCGCACGCCACCGCCGGCGGGCAGCGGATGGTGTGACGTGAACGCGACCGACTTCGTCACCCGCGCCCGCACCTGCTCCGGCACGCGGTCCGGGTCGAGCAGCGTCACGGTGCGCCCGGGCGCGTCGGCCGTGACGGCGTAGGTCTCGTGCGTGGCCACCACCTCGGACGGAACGATCGCCAGCGCCCGCCCCGACCAGGTCGCCTTGTGGATCTCGTGCCACCTGAGCCGGGACGGCCCGTCCGGCGCGGGCAGCCACAGCCCGTGGTTGGTCGCCACGACCACGTCGTCGCCGGTGGCGCCGGCCCACGCGACCACCCGTTCGTCGCGGGCCAGCGGCGGCTTGCGGTCGGCCGGCAGCTTGCGTCGGCGGAACAGCACGTCACACCCCTCCTGCGGCGCGCTCGCGCAGGGCCCGCGCGTGCTGCTCCAGGGAGAACAGCTCGCCGACCAGCGCCATGTACTCGTCCCGGTGCGCGACCGGGTTGAGCCGCTGCAGCCGGGATTTCATGTCGCGCAGCCGCTGCAGCACCACCGGCAGCTGCACCTTGGTCAGGATCAGTTCGACGTAGAACGGGTCGGCCTCGCCCCGGTCCAACCGGAACGGCTCCACGGCCAGCTCGGTGACCAGGGCCTGAGCGCCCAGGTCGGTGCACGCGTCGCGCACCTTCTCGGTCCACACCGGCCCGGCGGCGGCCGTCGAGGCGCCTCCCGCGGCGGCGATCGCCTCCCGCAGCGCCGCGTGCACCGGATCGCGGTAGGCCGTCACGTCCACCGCGTCGAACATCGGCCCGGCCAGCGCGGGCGCCTGCAGCGCGAGCTTGAGCGCCTCCCGTTCGACCGTCGCCTCGGCACCGGCCACCGACGGCCGGGACATCCGCTGGGCGGGCGCGGGAGGCTGACCCGCCCCGCGCGCGGCGGAGGCGATCTCCCGGCGGGTGATCTCCACCTCGACACCGAGCATGCCGGAGAGCTTCGCCACGTACCGCTCCCGCAGCGACTGGTCCTTCAGGCGTCCGACCAGCGGCGCCGCGGCCCGCAACGCCGAGATCTGCCCGGGAACGCTGTCCAGGTCGAAGCGCGCCAGCGTGGCCCGGATGGCGAAGTCGACCAGCGGCTCCCGCCCGGCGACCATGTCCTTGACGGCCAGATTCCCCCGTTCGAGCCGCAGCTCGCAGGGGTCCATCCCGTCCGGGCTGACCGCGATGTAGGTCTGCGCGACGAACCGCTGATCGTCCTCGAACGCCCGCAGCGCCGCCTTCTGCCCGGCGGCGTCGCCGTCGAAGGTGAAGATCACCTCGCCGGCCGCGTCGGAGTCGAGCATCAGCCGCCGCAGCACCCCGATGTGATCGGCCCCGAACGCCGTCCCGCAGGTCGCGACCGCCACCGGAATGTCCGCCAGGTGGCAGGCCATCACGTCGGTGTAGCCCTCGACGATGACCGCCTTGCTCTGCTTCGCGATGTCCCGTTTGGCAAGATCGATCCCGTACAGCACGTGGGACTTCTTGTAGATCGGCGTCTCCGGCGTGTTGAGGTACTTCGGGCCGTCGTCGTCGTCGAAGAGCTTCCGCGCGCCGAAGCCGATCACGTCGCCGGAGATGTCCTTGATCGGCCACAGCAGCCGCCGCCGGAACCGGTCGATGAGGCTGCCGCTGCGCGCCTCCCGGGACAGCCCGGCGGTCACCAGCTCCTGGTTGGTGAAGCCGGCCTGCCGCAGGTGCTTGGTGAGCGGGTCCCACCCCTCCGGCGCGAACCCGCACCCGTACCGCTCCGCCGCCGCCCGGTCGAACCCGCGCTGCGCCAGGAACTCCCGCGCCGCCCGCGCTCCCGGCGAGGCCAGCTGCGCCGCGTAGAACTCGGCGGCCGCCGCGTGCGCCGCCACGAGCCGCTGCCGCTGCCCCGTCTGGCGCACCGGCGCCGGCCCGGCCTCGGTGTAGCGCAGCTGGATGCCGGCCTTGTCGGCGAGCCGTTCGACCGCCTCTACGAACGAGAGGTGATCCATCTCCATCACGAACCGGATCGAGTCGCCACCGGCACCGCAGCCGAAGCAGTAGTAGACCCCCTGCGACGGCTTGACGTGGAACGACGGCGACTTCTCGTCGTGGAACGGGCACAGCCCCTTCACGTTGCCGCCGCCGGCCGACTTGAGCGTGACGTGCTCGGAGATCACGTCAAAAACGGACACGCGCTCTCGGACGAGGGCGATGTCCTCGTCGCGGATCCGACCGGCCATCCCCCTATCCTGCCCGGTCGGAGGGAGGGTCCTGCAAGCGGGCGTGAGCAGCAAGGCCCGCAGCTTGCGAGGACCGCCGTCGCGAACCAATGGCACGGTGCCACGCTTCGGCGCCGGGGTCGGTGAGGCTCGCCACCTGGTCGATCACCACCCGCAGCCGAGCCGCGTCGTCGGGCGCCGCCCGCCACAGCGGGGCGAAGACCGGATCCAGCTCGTCCGGCGCGCGCTCGCACAGCGCCGTGACCAGATCACGCAGGATCTCCCGCTGTCGAACGTAGGACGCCTCCGCCCCCGGCCGTCGCATCACGTAGCGCAGCGCCAGCCCCTTGAGCAGCGCCACCTGCGCCTGCACGAGCCGGGGCAGCACCAGGTCGGCCGCGTAGCGCCGGACCGGCTCCGGCCCGTGCACCCGCCGGGTGGCGCTCACCGCGGCGGCCACGAAGCGCCCGGTGAACACGCTCGTCATCCGCTTGAGCGCGGCCTGCGCCCGATGGCTGCCGTCGTAGCCGTCGAGCGGGGCGAGGGCCGGGTCGGCGACCAGGTCGGCGAGGATGCCGCACAGGTCGTCGGCGGTCTCGCCGGAGTAGCTCGCCGCCACGTCGGCGCAGAGCGCGGCCCGCTCGTCGGCGTCGTGCCGCAGCGGCCGCAGGTCGATGTAACCGCCGTGGATCCCGTCCTCGACGTCGTGCACCGAGTAGGCGACGTCGTCGGCCCAGTCCATGACCTGCGCCTCGAGGCACCGCCGGCCGTCGGCCACACCCGCGCGCAGCCACGTGAAGATCTCGGCGTCGTCGGCGTACGCCCCGAACTTCCGCTTGCCCGGCACGGCGAACCACGGGTACTTGCACACCGCGTCGAGCCCCGCCCGGGTCAGGTTGAGCCCCACGGAACGCCCGTCCGGCGCGAACACCTTCGCCTCCAGTCGGGTCAGCACGCGCAGCGTCTGCGCATTGCCCTCGAACCCGCCGCACGGCCCGGCGACCTCGTCCAGCGCGTCCTCGCCGTTGTGCCCGAACGGCGGATGACCCAGGTCGTGGGCGAGTCCGGCGGTGTCCACCACGTCGGGGTCGCAGCCGAGCCGCTCCCCCATCTCGCGGGCGATCTGCGCGACCTCCAGCGAGTGGGTCAGCCGCGTGCGCAGGAAGTCGCCGCTGCCCGCCTCGTGCACCTGCGTCTTGGTGGCCAGCCGCCGGAACCCGGCCGAGTGCAGCACCCGACCCCGGTCCCGCTCGAACGCACCGCGCTCGACCAGCCCGGCGTCCTTGGGCGGCTCGACGACGAACCGCGCCACGTCCGCACCGATCTCGACCTGCGTCACGCGCGCAAGATTAGCCCGGCGGTATGACAGTTATCCGCCGCTCGACCTCGTTCGAATGACCCGGAACTCGTTGCCCTCGGGGTCGGCCAGCAGCACCCGGTCGGGCTCCACCGGCATGGACACGTCCAGGTGCCGGGCGCCCATGTCGACAAGGCGTTCGACCTCGGCGGTCTGGTCCTCCGCGCCGAGATCCAGGTGGATCCGTCCGCCGACCGCGCGGTCCCGCGGCGCAGGGACAAAGACCATTCCGGGGAACGTCTCCGTGTCGCGGCCGATCGCCACCTGCTCCGGTGCCTCGGAGATGATCCGGTAGTCGAGCACCTCGGCCCACCATCGTGCGAGCCGGGCCGGATCGTGTGAGTCCACAACCAGGCCGAACCACCGACTTCCCATGCGCGAAACCTCCTGGGGCGGGGCCTTTCACCCTAACCCCAGGAGGCCTCACGTTCACCTGCTGTCGCTGCCGGACGCACTTGGCGTGGTGGTACCGACGGCCGCGCGGCCGGCCTCCAGGCGCGCCACCGGCACCCGGAACGGCGAGCACGACACGTAGTCCAGCGGCACCGACGCGAAGAAGTGCACCGACTCCGGGTCCCCGCCGTGTTCGCCGCAGACGCCGAGGTGCAGGTCGGGGCGGGCCTTACGGCCCTCCTCGGCGGCGATGCGCACCAGGCGGCCCACGCCGTCCGGGTCGATCGACTCGAACGGCGACACCCCGAAGATGCCGTGCTCCAGGTACCGCGGGAAGAACGACCCCTCGACGTCGTCGCGCGAGAAGCCCCAGGTGAGCTGGGTCAGGTCGTTCGTGCCGAAGGAGAAGAACTCGGCGGCGGTCGCGATCTGGCCGGCGGTCATGGCGGCGCGCGGCAGTTCGATCATGGTGCCGATGGACACGTCGACGCCGGGGTCCACCTCGGCGATCGTCTTCTCCGCGGCGGCGCGCACGATCTCCAGTTCCTGCACGGTGCCGACGAGGGGCACCATGATCTCCGGACGCGGGTCGCCACCGTCGCGCTTCAGCAGCCGGGCCGCCTCGGCGACGGCGCGCACCTGCATGTCGAACAGCCCCGGCACGACCAGCCCGAGCCGCACCCCGCGCAGGCCCAGCATCGGGTTCTGCTCGTGCATGCGATGCACCGCGGCGAGGAGTTCGCCGTCGCGGCCGGGCTCCTTGCCGGTGGCCTCGGCGACGGCGACCGAGACCGCCAGCTTCTCCAGGTCCGGCAGGAACTCGTGCAACGGCGGATCGATCAGCCGAACCGTCACCGGCAGGCCGTCCATCTCCCGCAGGATCTCCACGAAGTCGTCGCGCTGCAACGGAAGAAGTTCCTCCAGCGCCGCCTTACGACCCGCCTCGTCCTGCGCCAGGATGAGGCGCTCGACCAGCGCACGGCGTTCCCCGAGGAACATGTGCTCGGTGCGGCACAGGCCCACCCCCTGCGCCCCGAACCGGCGCGCCCGGGCGGCGTCCGGACCGGTGTCGGCGTTGGTGCGCACACCGAGCGCGCGCAGGCTGTCGGCGTGCGACAGGATCCGGTGCACCGCGCGCACCAGAACGCCGCTGTCCGGCCCGATCTCGCCCTCGAAGTACTGCACGACCGGGGACGGTTCGACCGGCACGGCACCGAGGTAGATGTCGCCGGTCGCGCCGTCGATGGAGACGACGTCGCCCTCGCGCACCACCCGACCGTCCACTGTGAACTGTCCACGTCGGACATCCACCTCCAGCGCGTCCGCGCCGCAGACACAGGTCTTGCCCATCCCCCGGGCCACGACCGCCGCGTGGGACGTCTTGCCGCCGCGGCTGGTCAGCACACCGCGGGCGGCGATCATGCCGGGCAGGTCGTCCGGGTTGGTCTCGCGGCGGACCAGGATGACGTCCTCGCCCTCGCCGGCCAGTTCGACGGCGCGTTCGGCGCTGAACACGACCTTGCCGACGGCGGCGCCCGGCGACGCGGCGACCCCGCGCGCCACGGGCCGGTCCGAGCCGCCCGCCCCGAAATTGGGGAACATCAGCTGTGCCAGTTGCTTACCGGTCACCCGGCACAGCGCCTCGTCGAGATCGATCACACCCTCGTCGACGAGCTGCGTGGCGATGACGAACGCCGCCGCCGCCGTCCGCTTGCCGACGCGCGTCTGCAGCATCCACAGCTTGCCGCGTTCGACCGTGAACTCGATGTCGCACAGGTCCTTGTAGTGATCCTCCAATGTGGACATGGCGCGCATCAGCTCGTCGTAGGAGCCCCGGTCGATGCGCTCCAGATCCTGCAGCGGGACCGTGTTGCGGATGCCGGCGACGACGTCCTCGCCCTGGGCGTTCTGCAGGTAGTCGCCGTAGATGCCGCGCTGGCCCGTGCCGGGATCGCGGGTGAACGCCACTCCCGTGCCCGAGTCGTCGCCCAGGTTGCCGAAGACCATCGCGACGACGTTGACGGCCGTCCCCAGGTCCGCCGGAATCCGCTCCTGTCGACGGTAGAGAATGGCGCGTTCGGCGTTCCATGAATCAAAAACGGCATGGATCGCGAGCCGCAACTGCTCCCGCGGATCCTGCGGAAAATCCTGGCCGGTGTGGTCCTTGAAGATTTTCTTGAACGTGGTGACGAGCGCCCGCAACGCCGCCGCGTCCAATGCGGTCTCCTGTGCGGCCCCGTGCTCGCGCTCCGCGTCGTCCAGCGCCCGGTCGAACGCCTCGCCCGGCACACCGCACACCGTCTTGCCGAACATCTGAATGAGCCGACGATAGGAATCCCAGGCGAACCGCTCGTTGCCGGTCGACGCGGCGAGCCCCGCGACGCTGCTGTCGGTGAGCCCGACGTTGAGCACGGTCTCCATCATTCCCGGCATCGAGAACGCCGCCCCCGAGCGCACCGACACCAGCAGCGGATCGCCGGCGTCGCCGAGCGCGCGGCCCATCGTCCGCTCCAGCGCGGCGAGGTGCGCGTCGACCTCCTCGGCGAGCCCGTCGGGCTCGGTGCCCTCGGCGAGATACTGCCGGCACGCCTCGGTCGTGATGGTGAAACCGGGCGGCACGGGCAGACCCAAATTGGTCATCTCGGCGAGATTGGCCCCCTTCCCGCCGAGAAGATCCTTCATGTCCCGGTTACCTTTGGCGAAGTCATAGACGTACGTAGTTTTCGTCATAGCCGCCTCCAGGCAACGTGGGGAAACGTTAGGGAGTTTGTTACCCGCAGGTTCGCACCCGTTGCCACGAAACGTGAAGCGACCAACACAAAGACGCGCACTAGCGCAATTGGAACCGCTCCCACGTACTCAAACGCGCACTCAGCCGCCCGAGTCCTCGGTTTCCGCCCCCTCCGGAACGGCCAGGTCGTCCCGCCCGTCGAGCCACCCGTGCGGCAACGTCACCTTCGCCGGCTGATTCGTCCGCCCGCGCGGCAGCCCCAGCTCCGACACCGGGAACGGCGTCTCCGGCTCCAACTTCCCCAGCAGATCCTCGAGCTCGGCCAGAGACGACATCATCGACAGCGAACGCCGCAGCTCCGACCCGACCGGGAACCCCTTCAGGTACCACGCGATGAACTTCCGCAGGTCGGTCAGCGCCTCGCGCTCCGCGCCCCACCACTCGGCGAGCAGCACCGCATGCCGGTGGATCATGTGCGCGACCTCGCCGAGGGAGGGCAGCACCCGCTCCGGCCGCCCCGCGAACGCGGCCTCCAGGTCGGCGAAGAGCCACGGCCGCCCGAGGCACCCGCGCCCCACGACAACGCCGTCACAGCCGGTCTCCGCGACCATGCGCACCGCGTCGTCGGCCTCCCAGATGTCGCCGTTGCCCAGCACCGGAACGTCCAGCGCCTCCTTCAGCCGGGCGATCGACTCCCAGTCCGCCTCGCCGCTGTAGCGCTGCGCGGCGGTGCGCGCGTGCAGCGCCACCCACTCCACGCCCGCCTCCTGCGCGATGAGCCCCGCCTCGATGTAGGTCAGATGATCATCGTCGATGCCCTTGCGCATCTTGACGGTGACCGGCAGCCCGTCGGCGGCCGTGACGGCGGCCTGCACGATCGAGCCGAACAGGCGCCGCTTCCACGGCAGCGCCGCGCCACCGCCCCGGCGGGTCACCTTCGGGACCGGGCAGCCGAAGTTCAGATCGATGTGGTCGGCGAGGTTCTTCTCCACGACGATCCGTACGGCCCGCGCCGTGATCTCCGGGTCGACGCCGTACAACTGCACACTCCGGGGGAACTCCTCCGGCGCGAACGCGATCAGCCGCAGCGTCTTCGGGTTCTTCTCCACGAGCGCGCGGGTCGTGATCATCTCGCACACGTAGACACCGGCGCCCTGTTCGCGGCAGAGCTGCCGGTAGGCCAGGTTGGTGATGCCGGCCATGGGGGCGAGTACCACGGGGGTGGTGATGGTGTGCGGGCCGAGGCGGAGCGGAGCGGTCACGTCAACGAGCATCCCACGCCCCCCTGGACGAGTCGCTAGCCCTCCTGGCGCCTCCGCGGCCATTCATAGCCAACCTCCGGAGCGAGCCGCAACGCGTCGGCAGCGAGAGTGAGCCGTCCCGTTTGCGACTGCGTAAAGGCCTTCTCACCGACCCTGAAAGCCCGATCGGGAGTATTCGGATCGGCCGCGGACGACCTCCTCATGCGATTGGTCGTCAAGGCGAAGAGGATTTTCCAGATCTCGGCAACGAAGTCCACCATTTCCGGATCGTCGAAGTAAGTCATGGACGTCGCCCAGCGTCCATGTTCCAGCACGGCGGGAGCCACCTCAACGCTCCTCTGCCACTGAACTACGTAATCACTGTCCGGCAGTTCGATCCTGCCGTCGGCCCGCGATCGCCCCAGCAGTCTCGGTCGAGCCGAGCGGTGCCATAAGCCCACCGTCCGACCACATTCGGTGATGTCATCACTTAGCGGCGGCTTCCCGACACTCTCCCATTGGCGATCGTCGACCAGGGTCGCGTTCGGAAATTTGCGTCGAATGGAATCGAAGACCTGCACCTCGTCGGCCGGAAGAAGGAAGATTTCGACCGCCCGCGGTTTCATCGTTCGAACGGCCATGACGCAAACCCTCCAGCTAGAGCTTCGGAATCAGGATGATCTGACCAGCGCCGTACGTAGCGATGAACTCCGCGTTCAACAACTCCCGGTCGGTAAACGCCCCGTTCTCGAAGTCGGCCGTCTGATAGTAAACCGTCTCGCCTGCGTCGTTGCGGAACGTCAGATCGGGGAATTTCCGGTTCCCGGAGGGATCCTTCACCGCCCGTTGAGGCTTGGTGCCGCCTGCGACATGGGTCCATCCCGGCTCAGCGTCCATGATGTCGAACTGCAGCCCGATGTCCTGCGTCCGTGTTGCCGTGTCACCACGCATGCCCCCGGTGTTACGAACGATTCTGGGCTTTCCACCGGTAGCGCAGGTACAACTGGTCGAGTGCGGCTGCCCGGAGGGAGCCGTTTGCGTCCCACCGCAGTTGTGTACCAACACATCGGCATCGGCGGACAACACAAAGAATGTGTGCAGGTCCGCGACGGTCAGATCGAGGACCGTTGTCGTTTCGGTATGGATCTCAATCGCGGAGACCTGGACCCGCTCGCCGTTCGATGCCAGCAGCCATTGACCGGCGCTCAGTTCGCCCGCCGGCAACCACCTGCGAAGGTCGGGAACCCAGAACGGGTGGTTTGCGGTGGCGTTGATCCGCGTGCCCGTACCCGTCCCGGACGGTCGCACGATGATGGTAACGAGCTTCTTCTGTCCCGCACTGGCAATGGTCGCGGTCACCGGCTTCTCGGTGGGCCTTCCATCCACCGGGTCCGCCGCCAAAACGCGGTCGCCGACCTTGACCTTCTCCAACGATTTCCCGGAACCGTCGGCCATTCGTACCGCTGTTCCGGCAGTAAAGCTACTGGCACTGCACGCTGTGGGCCGGCCACCGGACGAACCCACCGACTTCGCCCCACCGCCCCGCCTGAACCCCGAAGCGATAGCCCGCCCCTCGGCCGCGAACCCTCTCCCCGCGGCCTGCGTGGCGGCCTTCGCACCTACCCCACTGGCCAGCGAGGAGAAGCCCGCCTTGATCCCCGCGCCCACCATCGACCCGAGCCCACCGAGCGCCCCGCCGATCAGCCCACCGATGGCGGCCTGCGCACCGAGCTGCCCCCAGCTGAACTCCCCCTTGCCCTCGACCTTCGTCTCATAGGCATAGGTGACGGCCGACCCCACGGCTCCGGCCAGGGCGCCACAAGCGACAGCCCCCGCACCGGTCCACCCGATCGCGAAACCGCAACCGATCCCGACAGCAGCCCCCGCGACGAACCCGGCGATATCCGCCTTGTGGTCGTCCGCCCAGTTGAGCGCCTTGCTGAAGCCGCTACGCGTCTTGCAGGCGACGTCCCAGGTGGAGCACTTGTTGGTGACCTTCTTGCCGCCCCCGCCGCCGTTCTTCCCGCCGCCGCCCGACCCGCCGGAGGTCTGGGTGTTGTTCGAGCCGGTGGAGCCGGTTCCTTTTGTCTCGTTGGAGTTGATGTAGTTGCCGTAGTACTGGTCGTCGGTGATCGGTTTCAGCCCGTCGGGGTCGCTCGCCGACGTCGGCATGTTGTTGGCGTACGAGTAGCCGTTCATCTGCTGCAGGTCGCCGTAGTCGACGATCGGGTCGACCGAGACGAAGCGGCCGAGCGCGGGGTCGTACTCCCGGGCGCCCAGATGGGTCAGGCCCGTCGGGTCGACCGTTCCGCCGACGAAGCCCTTTTCGTTCACCCAGGTGGGGGCCACACCGCGGGCCAGCCCGAACGGCGTTTCCCGGCGCTGGGTGACGTTCTGCGTCGCGGCGTCGATCGCGATCTGCTGGGTGCCGTGGTAGTCGGTCGTCAGCCAGGTCACGCCCGCGGCGGTCCGCTGCGCGACCGGTCCGCCGCCGAACTCGTAGAAACGCGTGCATGTCTTCGCGTTTGTTGCCTTGTCCCAGCGCAGTTCCGCGCCCGGCAGGTAGAGCGTCTTGCCCTTGGCATCGCGGCGGATCAGGCGCTGGCCGCCGGCGTCGTAGACGTAACTCGTCGAGCCCGTGGCGTCCGAAGTGGTCGCCAGCTTGCCCTCGCGGTCCCACGTGAGGGTCTGTGGTTCGCCGCCCGGCCCGAGGCGGGTGAGGGTGTTGCCTGCGGCGTCGAACGTGAACGCCGTCGTCGTCGAAACCCCGCCGACGCTGCGAGTCTGGCCGGTGAGCGTGTGCGGCTGGCTCCCGCCGTCGTCCGGGTAGTCGTAGGAGGTGACGGTGTCGCCGCCGACGTTCAGCGAGTGGTCGGTCTGGGTCTGCCGGCGGCCCAGCGCGTCATAGGTCCACGACTGCCAGTACGGCGCGGGGCCGCCGAGCGTGCCCGTGGCCCGGGTCTGGGAACAGTCGCCGCTCGCCGGCGTCCACGCCTCGCTGAGCCGCATCTGGCTGTCGTAGTCGTAGCACTGGACATCGGTCGCGCGGCCGGGCGCGGCGTCCGCGGCGCGCAGGACCTTGCCGGCGTCGTCGTATCCGTATGTCACCTCGGAGACGAGGTTCGGTGAGACGCCGTCGCGCTCCGTCCAGGTCTTCGTGAGGCGGCCGGTGCCGAGTTCGCGCTCGAAGTACTGATATACGCGGGAACCGGCACCGCTGAACATGCCCTGATAGAGGGTGTACTGCTCCGGTTGCGCCAGCGCGTTGTAGCGGGTGTCGGAGACGTAGCTCTGGTGGTCCAGCCCGTAGAACGTCGTCAGCCGCTGCGGCAGCCCCAACTCGGTGTACTCGACGGCGAGCGACTCCAGCGTCAGGTCACCGGTCCTCGGCATGGTCAAACTGTTGAGGCTGCCGTCCGGGTTGTACGCGTAGTCGTAGTAGTACGTACCGGCGATCGCGCCCTCGCTCAGCGGGATCGTGATGGCGCTCTGCGTCGGCTTGTAGGAGTTGTCGTAGTAGGTGACCTCGGTCGTGTACCGGTCGGTGCCGTTGTAGCGCACCGACGTGGCCGGCTTCCCCTTGGCGAGCGTGCCGTCCGGCAGCGGCACCGAGTCGTACGTCCACCCGGCCAGCTGTGGCCCGGTCGTACTGTCGCCGCGCAGCGCCGTCTTGCGGCTCAGGTTGTCGTACGACAGGAAAAGCTTCTTGCCGCGCGCGTCCGTCGTGGAGGTGACCCGGCCGGCGTCGTCGTAGGTCGTGCTGCTCGTGCCGCTGTCCGGGTCCTTGGACGAGATTTTCCTTCCTCGAACGTCGTACGTGTACTCCCACCTGTTCCCGGCGGGATCCTGGACGGCCGCCAGCAGGTTCTTGTGGTTGTACGTGTACGTGATCGCGTCGTAGTCGCCGCTCAGGTCCCGGCCCCGGTAGGTGCGCTTCTCCACCGTGTGGCCGCGTCCGTCCACGATGGACGATGTCGCGACTCCGCCGGCCGGCGGCACGACATCGGTGCGGTCGCCGCCGTAGGAGGTCGTGGTGCGCCAGCGCTCGACACCGGCGGGTTTGAAGATGCTCGCCTTGACCCGGCCGGCACCGTCGTACACCGTCGCTGTCTGGTCGGGAACGTCCGTCGGGTCCGGAGCCGCCACCAGGTCCACGCCGGGCGCACCGGTCGAGTAATAGGTGCCGTACTTGAGCTTCACCCGCCCGGCGGTGTCATAAATCTGGTCGGTCAACATCCGGCCGCCCCGCGCGTCGGGCGACGCCGCCTGGGTCTGGCGCGGTCGCAGCAGCCCGTCGTAGAGCGTGTACGTGGAGATGTAGTTCCCGGCGGGATTGAGCTTCTGGGTGGTGACCGCGACGGCGCCATCCTTGCGGATCAGGTAGGCGTACCGCATCGACGGGTCGTTCTCGTGCTGCGCCCGTGGGCGTTCCGGGAGCCACACGTCGGTGAGCCTGCCCAGCCCGTCGTAGCGCAGGTCGGTACGCCGCTGGTTGATGTCCACAGTGGACGTCGCCAGGCCGAACGCCGGCTCGATGGTGCTCGTGTTCGTCCAGCCGCGCACGTTCGTGTCGACGGTCTGCGTGACCGGCCCGCCCTCGCTCGGCGTGTACGCCGTCGCGGAACGGTTCCCGAGCACATCCCACGACTCCGTCACCCGGCCGTACTTGTCGTACGCCGAACGCGACACCGTCAGGTACGTGGCGGCCGTGCCGTTCCAGGTGGCGAGCTGCTCGACCTTGGTGACGTTGCCCTTCTTCGGCGCGACGCCCCAGTCCTGCCCGTCATAAGAAGTGCGTCCGTCGCCGATGATGTCGCCCTCGGCCACGAGCCTCCCGTCGGCCGCGGCACAGGCGAGCCCGACCGAACGCGCCTGATGCGGCAACGACATCAGCCACGCGCCGGTGTTCCGCGGCTCGTACGTGGTGGTGCTGCACTGCTCGTCCCCGGGAACATCCAGATCGCCGGCGTCGTCCACCTTGACGGTCATCCCGTACGCGTCGAACTCCTTGCGCACACCGGTCCGCAGCGGCAGGCGCCCCTTGTCCCGCGCGGTGCGGTTCTGTGTCGCCTGAACGTTCGTGTACCGCGCGGCGACCTTCGCGCCGTTGACGGTGCGGGTGGCGATCTCGCCGGAACTCCACGGTTCGTTGACGACGCCGCTGATCTCGGCGCCGTCGGGGCCGCCGTCGAGCGTGCGCGTCTCCCGGGTCATGCCGGCGAACCAGTCCTCGTCGGGGCCGGCGCCGCCCTGCGAGTCGGTGACCGTGACGGCCCGGGTGCCGGACGGGAGCTTGTCGCCGTTCATGCCGCGGTAGTAGAGCGACTCGGAGTATGTCTGTTCGCCGGGATCGCCGACCAGCTCACCGACCCGCGCGTAGCCGCGCCACTGCGAATACGTCTTGCCGTCCTCGGAGATGAGCCCGTCGTCGTCGGTGAAGTGCCACGCCGGGTCGCCGATGTAGTTGTACCGGTGCACGACCCGGGAGGCGTTGCCCGACCAGTCCGTCTCGATGACCTTGTCGACGCGGTACTTGTGGAAGAAGTCGAGCGTGGACTGCGTGTCCCCGCTGCGCGTCCACTTGACCGGATAGCACCGCAACGTGTTGTTCTGCAGAGCGTTCCGATCGGGCATCAGGCCACCGGCGACGCACTGCGGTTGCGAATACTCCACCTGGACGGAGCCGCCGGTCTCGGTCTCGATCCCGACGAGTCGCCGCCAGTTCATGGAGGGCGCGTTGTCGACCGTGTCGACCCGGTTGTGCATCGGCTCGCCGTGGAGGGTCACGTCCGGCAGCGTCGTCGTTCCGCCGACGAGGCCGACGTGGGAGATCCGGTCCAGCCAGAGACCGGCCCGCGTGCTGTCCTCCGGGTCCGGGTAGCTATGGGTGAACGTCCACCGCTCGACGTCGCGGAAGTCGTTCGCCGCGGCGTTTCGCACCTGCGTGGTGACGGTCTTCAGGCGGCGCGTCGTCCAGAAGGTGGGCGACACGTTGTCGCACGTGCTGCCCTTGCACTCGAGGTCCCACGGGGTGTCGGGCCACTGCGTCTCGCCGTGCGTGGCGCAGTTCTCCTTGCAGCGGTCGTCGTATCCGTAGAGCACACGGGCGGCGGCCGTCCCGGCGAAGACGGTGTCGGTGCCGAGCTGCGGATCGGCGTTGTCGTTGCGGGTGCCGTACTCGACGCGGTCGAGCTGTCCGGCACGCACGTACGACACGGGCGCGCTGGTCTTCAGGTTCTGCGCGTACTTGTTCGACTCGCTCGAGTACCAGAACGACATCGTGTTGCCGTTCGGGTCGACGACGTAGTCGAGGTTCCACCGGTACGCCTGCGTGCACACCGACGCGGCGAACGTCGCCTGATGGCACGGCTCATTGGCGTGGTTGCCGAAGACCGGCGCCGTCCACACCGAACCCGTCTCGGTGTTGCCGCTCGCCCAGCCCGGCAGCCGGTTGCGCCCGAACCAGTACTGCGTCCCGTTCGTGGTCGTGACGACCCACCACTCGCCGTCCTTGGCGCCGTTGGCCTGCCCGTAGCGGCGCTGCACGCGGGACCCGTCGTGGGTGCGCGGGTGCCAGACGTTGGCGTCGCCCGCGTCCTTGATGAGTTCGACCGAACGGCCACCGAGGTTCATCGTGGCGTTGTCGGTCGCCCAGCACTGGTCGCCGGTCTTCTCCGTATTGTTGGCGCCGTTGGCGCGATCCTCGGAGCAGTCCTTGTAGCGCCGTTCGATGTAGCCGCTGGAGTTGAGTTCGAAGCCCTCGCCGACCACGGACGGCTGGTTGTTGGAGGCCGCCATGCGCCCGTCGACGGACTGCGCCGAGTAGCTCAGGCTCACGGTCGGGCTGGGCCCGCCGAGCGCCGGCGGGGTGCGCATCGGGTACGACCACGAGAAGTCGCCGGAGGAACCGCCCGCCGACCACGTCGAGGACGCCGACAGGCTGGTGGCGGCGTAGCTGCCCGCGGCACCCGACGGCCCGGCGGCCAACGCCAGCAGCACTCCGCCGGAGGCGCCGGCACGGGCCCGTTCGTCGCGGTCGGCGCCGCTGACCGATCCGACGCCGACGTCGGCCGACACCCGACGGCTCCGGGTATCGTTGCGCGACGGCAGAACGGTGCCGCGACACGCCTCCGCGCCCGGTGTCGTCAGCGCACACTCCGGCATGGCCACCAGCCGCAGCCGGCTCGCCCAGTCGCCGCCGAACGCGGTGGCAAACTGTCCATAGTCGACGGTCACGCCGAGCGCACCGGTGCCGACCCGGCTGTCGGCCGGCGTCACCCGAAACAGCACACCCGTTGTGCCCGAACGCTTCGCGGCCTCCTGATCGAGCACGTCCACCCGCACCCGCGACGAACCGGCGCCGGCGCTCACGACGTTCGACGAAGAAGTATTGGTGACCGAGACCGGAAGCCCCGCGACGGCGGCCGACGCGTCCGCGGCCCGGGCGGAGGGCTGCGACTGGCGCAGGTCCAGCGTCGCCGAACCGGCCGACGGCCACACCGGCGCCGGTTTCGTGGTGGCATCCTTCGCGGGCGGATACGACGGCCGCCGTGCGGGCACCTTCTCGACCTCGACCGGGTCGATCGGCTTACCGGTCGTCGGGTCGAACGCCTTGGCCGGCGCGGCCAGCGCGGGACCGGTGCCGGCCAGCGTGACGACCAGGGTCGCGCACAGGCCCACGATCGCCGCGCGGGTGCGGCCGAACGGCTTGCTCACCAATGCCTCCGGGAAAGAGGAGCGGCTGTTGCGGAACGGGCGCATCGTCGTCACGCCCCAGGCGGCCGGAACGTGACCGCCCGGCTGTCGGCCAGGATGTCGTGGCCGAATGCGTAGGTGAAGCTCATGAAGATGTCCCAGTCGAGCAGCGTGACGGCCAGCCCGGCGCCCTGATCCGCACCGAGATCCTTGTAATTGGTGGTGATCGAGCCGTCGGCCCGCAGGATCGCGCTGAACGAGATCCGGTAGTTCGGCCCCTCGTCGGGATTTCGCAGCACGTCCCGCCATTCGATGAGGACCTGTTGCGTCGCACCCGATCCCGACACCGCCGTGCGCACGCTCGACTGGCTGTCCAGGCTCAGTGCCCCGTCGTACGCGACATCGATGTACGCGCGGCTGTCCGGGAACTGGAGGAAGCCACGACTGGAGGCCCAGACGGAGTTGAACGTCCGGCCGTTGAACTCGAACGGGAACGGCAGCGGCACGGCGGACCGGAGATCGGACTCAGTTCCGGGCTCGTTCATCGGCAGCACGTTCTGATCGGCCTGTTGGAACGGCAGGTCGCTCACGTCGCAGGTGTAGCCGCCGTGGCCGCGCCGGGCGACGAGCGGTATCGCCAGATCGGTATCGGCCTGGAGGTCCACCGACACCTCGGCACCCAGGCAGCCAACCTCGTAAATCTCCACCGTGTAGGTGGCGGCCTCAAGTCCGGAGACCGAGAACTCGGCGTTCTCGAACCATCCCACCTCACCGACGACGGGATACAGATCGACGCTCTGGAGCCATTCGTCCGTCTGCACACCGCCCGTGCTGCGTCCCGACAGCGTGTACGTCGGGATCGGCTTCGGGTCGGACGGATACGCGAAGACGACCGCCTTGTTGTCGTCCAGCACCGCCTGCATGTAGCTGTACTGGAGGCCGGAAGTGCCGCCCGGGCTCTCCAGTCCGACCACCGCGCCGAGGCCACGCCCCTCGTCGTCGGAAAGGTAGGCGGTGTCGTAGTTGTACTCGATGGTGCCGTCTTCGGAGAGAATCACTTCGAACGACGTGAGGTCACCGTTCAGGCCCCAACCCGACGGCGCCATGAACTTACGCCACTCGATGATGAACTTCCGGTTGGGCGCAGACCCGATAGTGCCCGTCCGGATCGAGCGCTCCTCGTTGTCCAGGAAGTACGGCAGCCAGAACGGTGCGAGCACCCCGTTGGCCCGGTCCAACGCCGGCAGGCTCTGCGGACTCGCGTCCACATGCCGCGCGAAGCTGGCGACACCGGTGTCCTCCACCCAGATCGAGGTGTGGTTCTTGCCGTAGAACGGCACCGGGAAGGGCAGCTGTACCTGACCCGGCTGGATGGCCGGCCCGTCCGCGAGGACGAACGGCTTCGACTCGACCCGGCAGGTGTAGCCGAACTTGTCGCTCTGCGCCGCCAGCGCCAGATTCATCGCGACCGGCGCGTCCACCCGCACGTCGGTGGTCCCTGACTTGCCGCACTCGGTGGAGACCATCGCCGACACCCGGTAATCGGCGGGCTCCAACACCGTGAACGAGTACCTCCCGTCCGCGCCCGTCGTGACCGTCCGCGTGGTCGGCATCAACCGCACCAGCGCACCCGGTAGCGGCGCCCCGTTCTCGTCCGTGACGACGCCCGACACGGCCGGCCCACGGGTGATCGCGACGATGTCGTTCGTGAGTTCGCTCAGCCGCCCGGTGTCGCTGACCGCGGCCGCGAAGACGAACGTCTCCCCCGCCCGGTTCGCCTGCACCGACACTGTCACCTTGCCGCCCGGTGCCGGCAGGTCGACGGTGTTCGGCAGGTCCTGCGTGGTGAGCCCGTAGCGGATCTTCCGCACCGCCGTGTCCCCGTGCGCGTCGAACGTCACCTGCATCGGCCGGTCGTCGTATCCGTGGGTGCCGCCCGGGAAGGCGATGGTCGGCTTGGTCGGCCGCACCTGGTTGGTGAACTCGGTCTCGGTCGCGCCCACCAGCCGCCCGTAGATGCGCACGTCATCGATGGCGCCGTCGAAGAAGTCGGTGTTGACCCCGGCCCACTTCCCGCGGCCGATCAGCACCGCGCCGGTGGCGTTGAACGGCGTGGTGACGGTGGAGGTGGACGCCTGCAGCACCCCGTTGACGTAGAGGCGCACGGCACCCGTGGAGCTGTCGTAGGTGCCCGCGAGGTGGGTCCAGGTGCCGACGACGGCGGGCGAGTCCGAAAGGACGCCGGCGATCGCCGGACTGTCCACATCGGACTTGGCGATGGCGAAGCGCCACTTGTTGGCCGCCCCGCTGTAGCTCAGCTGGAACGCCGAGACGCGTGCGCCGTCCTGGCTGACGATGACCTTCTGGAGGTTTCCGCCCGCGACGTCGAGCCGGACCCACGCCGAGACGGTGTAGTTGGCGTCGGTGCGCAGCGTCCTGAGGGCGTCGGTCGTGGGGTCCTTTGTGGACACCGGGCCGGCGGTGAAGGCGTTGCCCCAGTTCGACGCGCTTACCTTGAGGCCGCTGCCGACACTGCCGCGGCCCGGGGTCCACGCGCTGTTGGCGACGGTGAGGGCGTTGCCGTGGGCGCTGGCGTCGGTGCCGTTGTCGTCGAGGCGCCAGTGCGCGTCCGCTCCGGCACCCGCCCGCACGCCGAAGGTGTAGGACCTCGGGGTGGCCGAGTAGTTGCCGGCCCGGTCCCGGGACCAGACCCGCAGCGTGTGCGCGCCGTCGGTCGGCGGCGTCACGGAGACCGTGGCCGTCTTGTCGCTGGCGGCGTCGGCCTGGAACGCCTGCGCCGGCTGGATCCCCGTGTCGAGGGTGTAGGCGTAGCCGACCACGTCGGACTGCCCCGTGGCAGGCGGCGTGAACGTGAACGTGCCGGCCACACCCGCACCGCCGTTCAGCTGGCCGCCGGTCGGGTAGGTGGTGGAGCTGACCGCGGACGGCACGTTCGGTGGCGTGGCGTCCACGGTGAACTCGCACCGCACCGAGTACTGCCCGTCGTCGATCCCGTCGTAGGTGCGGGCATGGTAGACGTAGCTCTGCCCGTCGACCAACCGTCCGCTGGGGACGGTCGCGACGGCCTGCCCGCCGGAGGTGACGGCGTCCTGCCGCACGGTGTCGTTGCCGTTCGGCGAGCCGCCCAGCGGCCACCACCAGAACGTGCCGGTCAGCGGCGCGGCGAAGCCGTCCGGGTCGGTGAGGCGGGCGCGCAGTTCGGGCGTGAGCGTGCGCACGTAGGGGCGGCTGTCGCCGGTGACGCACGGCCGGCCGCCGGCGGTCAGCTCGTCGGGGGCGTTCGGGTACGAGTTGTACGTGACGGTGAAGCGCGCCGTCGCGGCGTCGAACTTCTTCCAGCCGTTGTGGTTGGACTCGTTGTTGGCCTTCAGGCCGAAGATGGTGTCGCTCCACCACTCCGCGGCGGCCTTCTGCGCGACGCCGGTGAGGCCCCACTCGGTGCGCCGCCGCGCCTGGTTGCACGAGGAGTTGCTGGCCGTGGCGGAGGCACTGCCCCAGGCCGGGGTGTTGTTGCGCCACGTGATGCCGGAGTGCAGTTGGGCGCTGACCACGTGCACGTCGGTCTTGCTGTCGGCGCACATCCAGGAGTGCAGCAGGTCCATGCTGAGCTTGGCGTCCAGGACGTGCTTTCCCCGGTAGTCACCGGCGGAGAACTGGAACAGCGAGCGGTACACCATCGTCTGCCCCTCGTCGGTGTATCCGACCTTGGCGCACTGCTGTCCCCGGTGCGCCTTCGGGCAGTCGTTGCGGTCGTAGGACCAGTAGGACTGGTCGGCGAAGCGACTGTTGATCATCGTCCAGCTGCTGAAGCCGATCGACGGGTCGATGAAGACCGGGTACTTGGTGGCGTTCCCGAGAAGAAGCGTGGAATCGGGACGGACCGCGACCTCGCGGTCGGAGACCTCGAGCGGCATGGCCGCGACCGCCGCGGTCCCCGTCGCCCCGTGCGGCGAGCCGCCGTCCTCGCTCGCCGAGTCCCACATCGTCGGTGTGCCCGAACCGAGCACCGTCGCCCCGCTGCTGTCGCGGACGGTCAGCGTGCCGTTGTCGCCGCGCCGCAGCGACAGGCCGTTCTCCTCGGTCTCGAAATGGATGCGGCGCAACGCCGAGTTGCGCGCGGCCTCCGGCGTGCGGACGACGAGGGTCTCGCCGAAGCCCTCGACGTCGGCGGTGACCACGAGGTCGACGCCCGGGTAGACGTCGGGGTAGGTGAGGGTGCTGCCGGCCGCGGTCGGCTCGGGAAGCCCGGTGGGCCAGCTCATCGAGAGGCTCGACCCTCCCTTGTGGACGGTGGCGAACGGGCCGTCGCCGCCGGCCGAGAAGACCACGTCGACGGCGCTCGCGACCGGCGCGTAGGAGCCGTCGGGCCGGCGCTTCACGGTGGAGTCGGCGCTCACCCAGGTGCCGTCGGTGCGGCGGACCCGCTGCACGCGGGCGGCCTCGACCGAGGTGAAGGTGCCGTCCGCGTTCACGAAGAGCTGACCCTTCTCCGTTCGCGCGGAGAGGTCCTCGACCCGCTTGCGGCACGCGACCGCGGTGGCGTATGCGGTCGAACGGTCCGGACGCTCCGTCGCGCACTCCGGCGCCCGCTCCCGCGCATCGCGTGCCTGCGCGGCAGGCGCCTGCGCGAACGGCGCGCACAGCAGCGCGGCGAGCGTGACGACCGCCGTCGCAAATCCCGTAGGCCCGGTTCGCATCGCGTCCCCTCGATACCTCGCCCGACAACCGGGGCACAGCATCGACGGTCCTTCTCACCAGATCCTTACCGGATCCCGCCCGACGTCCTCCTTCGGGCGACTCGCACGACGCGTCAGATCGAATACCATCGCTGCCGTCATGGAGTTCCTGATATTGGGTCCGATGGAGGCGCACCGCGCCGGCAGCCGGGTCAACCTCGGTCGCAGGCAGGAACGACGCCTACTCGGCGTGTTGCTTCTGACGCCCGGCCGGATCGTCGACACCGACCGGCTCATCGATCTGATCTGGGACGGCAGCCCGCCCGAACGCGCACGCGCGGCGATACACACATACGTCGGCCGGCTACGCACCGTGCTGCGCGACGGCCCGGCACACCTCGCGACGCGACCCTCCGGCTACCAGCTCGACGCGGCACCGGATTCGATCGACGCCCATCGCTTCACCGCCGACGTCGAACGCGCCTGTGAGATACCCGACTCAACGGGTCGGGCCGAGGCACTGGCCGGCGCGCTGAAGGCGTGGCGCGGGCCGCTGATGGCCGATGTGAGCGACGACCCGTTCCGGCGGCGGGTCGGTGCCGCCTTCGACGAACTGCGCCTGTCCGCCCTCGCGCGGCTCGCCGAGGCCTGGCTCGAGGCCGACCGTCCGGATCGCGCGGCCGACGCACTGGCCGGACTCGTGGCCGCCGATCCCGCGCAGGAACGACACGTCGGCCTGCTCATGACGGCGTTGCACCGGGCGGGGCGGCGGCTCGACGCGCTGGAGGCGTTCCGGGTCACCCGCCGGGTGCTGGCGCAGGATCACGGCGTCGCGCCCGGGCCGGACCTGCAGCGGCTGCACTTCCGGATCCTCAGCAACGACCCGGGACTCGACGTGTCCGCGCGGCGGATCGTGGCCCCGGCGGCGCGCGCCACGTTCGTCGGCCGCCACGCCGAACTGCGCCGGCTGGACGACCTGACCGGCAAACCCGGCGCGGTCGTCGGCGTATCGGGTGCGCCCGGGGTCGGCACGACCGCGCTCGTCCTCGAGTGGGCCCGCCGCGCCGCCGAACGCTTTCCCGACGGCCACTGCTACGTCGACCTGCGCGGCAACGTCGAGGAGTGTCCGGCCCAGCCGGCCGACGCGATCGCCCGCACGCTGCGGGCCCTGGGCGTTCCGGCCGAACGCACACCCGACGACGAGAACGAGGGCGTGCGGCTGCTGCGCTCGGTGCTGGACGGCCGGCGCTCGGTGCTGCTGCTGGACAACGCCCGCTCGTTCGCGCACGTCGCATCGATCGTCCACAGTGGAGCGGCGCGGGCGCTCCTGGTCGCCGGCACGGGCCCGTGGCACGGCATCCCCGAACTGCGCGTCGGCCCGCTGGCGCCCGCGGACTCCGTGGCGCTTCTCGCCGGCCTGCTCGACGGCGCGGCGGTGGATCTGCCCCGCCTGGCCGAACGCTGCGGCCACCACCCGCTGGCGCTCCGCCTGGCGGCCACGTGGCTGCGCACCGACCCGGAACTGCCGTTCGACGGCGGCGCACCGGACCCGCTCGAAGCGGTCGTGGGAACGGCCTACCGACGACTGGCACCGCCGGAACGGGCCCTGTTCCGCGCGCTCGGCCCGCTGGCCGTGCCGGAGCTGACCGCGCAGGGCGCCGCACGGCTGTGCCGCACCGATCCGGTCCGGGCCGGAACGACCCTCGGCAACCTGCGCGACGCCGGCCTGCTGGTAGAACTGGCACCCGGGCGCTTCGCCATGCACGAACTCGTCCGCCGGCAGGCGGATCTGTGCTCCAAGCGGGAGGACTCGGCGGAGGTGCGGGAAACGGCCATGCGGCGGCTGTTCCACTGGCACACCGAACGCCTGTCCTGAGACGGCGATGTCAGCACACTCACGGCAACGGCCCGATCATCGACCGCTATGATGATCCATCATGCGGCTCCCCCCGCTCGTCACCCGGATCCGAGCCGCCGCGATGCACGCGTTCGAGCCCCTCCTGGGCGGCCTCGTCCTCAACCTCCTGCACGCCGCCGACCTCACCGGCCCGTATCCACTGTGGACGTTCAACGCGATCCTCGCCGCCTGCGTCGTCTACCAGCAGCCGGCCGTGCAGCAGCGGCTGACCGGCGGCGATCTGAGCAGGTTCCTGTGGCCGCGGCTCGGGTTCCACGTCGCGATGTACACCGCCGTGCTGGTGGTCGTCGGCTGGGGTCCGTTGAGCGGCATGGCGTTCATCGGCACGCTCTTCATCCACCTGCGCTGGGCGGGCTCCGTCGCGTGGCCGCCGGCCGCCGTTCTCGGCGTGACGTCCGTGGTGGTCGGCCAGGTCGCCATCGCCGCCGGGTGGGTCTTCTCCTATCTTCCGATTCCCCAGGGGAACGCCATAGCGGCCATCGTGACCGTCACGGTGTTGCTGGTCTCGCGCCTTCTCGGCCTCACGGTGAAACAGCGGGAGCAGGCCGAACAGAAGCTGCGCAACAGCGAGGAACGCTTCCGCACGCTCATTCAGAACGCCGCCGACGTCATCACGGTCGCCGACACCGGGGGCCGTATCGACTATGTCTCGCCGTCGGCGGCGACGGTGCTCGGCAGCCCGCCGGAGAAGCTGACCGGCTCCAGCATCACGGATCTCGTGCACCCCGACGACAAGGCTCTCGTCGAGGACGGGCGGGAGCGCGTGACCGAGCTGCGGATGCGGCACGCCGACGGTTCGTGGCGGTGGCACGAGGCCTACGTGCGGGACCTGCGCGACCTGCCGTCCGTCAACGGGATCGTGCTCAACCACCGGGACATCACGCGGCGCCGCGACGACCGCGAACGCCTGCTCTACGAGGCGTCCCACGACGCGCTCACCGGTCTGCTCAACCGGGCCGCGCTGTGGCGGCTGCTGGAGGAGTCGCTGCGCAAGCGGCAGGTGGCGCTGCTCTACATCGATCTGGATCGCTTCAAGCACGTCAACGACACCATGGGCCACGACGCGGGCGACGCGCTGCTGACGGCGTTCGCGGCGTTGCTGCGGCGGTGTGTCCCGGCGTCGGACGCGGTCGCCCGCCTCGGTGGGGACGAGTTCGCGGTGCTGCTGACCGGTGTCCGGTCCGCGGACGACGCCACCGCCGTCGCCCGTCGTCTCATCGGGGAACTCACGGAGCCACTGCGCATCAACGACCGCGGCGTGTACGCGAGGGCCAGCATCGGCGTGGCGGTCGCCGGCCGGGACGACGACGCGGGTTCGCTCATGCGCCACGCCGACCTGGCGATGTTCAGCGCCAAGCGCCGCAAGGTGGGCACCTGGCAGTTGTACGTCGACGGGATGGCCGAGGACGAGACCAGCACCGCCGCGCTCGAACTCGACCTGCGGCACGCGATCCGCGACCGTCAGCTGCGGCTGCAGTTCCAACCGATCGTGGATCTGGAGACCGGTGTCCTCAAGAGCGTGGAGGCGCTGGTCCGCTGGCAACATCCGGTGCACGGCAGCCTCGGCCCGGCGGCGTTCGTGCCGCTGGCGGAGAAGCAGGGGCTCATCGCCGAACTCGGCGGCTGGGTCCTGGAGACGGCGTGCACGGAGGCGCTGCGGTGGCAGCGGCACGGCCGGCGGCTGAGCGTGAACGTCAACCTCTCCCCGCGGGAACTGGAGCGCGGCCCCCTGGTCGAACGGGTCCTCACCGTGCTGCGGCGCACCGGGTTCGACGCCGGCAATCTGGTGCTGGAGGTGACCGAGAACGCCCTCGTGGACGAGACGGTGATCCCGCAGCTGGCGACGCTGAGCGCGCACGGCGTGCGGATCGCCCTGGACGACTTCGGCACCGGCTACTCGTCGCTGCGCTACCTGACCCGCCTGCCGGTCGACATGCTCAAGCTCGACCGGTGCTTCGTCGCCGAGCTGAACGGCACCCAGGAGGGCGCCGCCGTCGCCGACGCGGTGAGCCGGCTCAGCACGGTGCTGCGGCTGGACGTGGTCGCCGAGGGCATCGAGAACGCCGCTCAGGCCGACGAGCTGCGCCGCCTGGGGTTCCGGGCGGGGCAGGGCTACCACTTCGCCCGGCCCCTGGACCCGGAACAGGTCGACGCGCTGCTACTCGAAGAGGCGCTGCCCCTGCTGCCAAATCGTCAGCACTGAGAACACCCCGAACAGGGCGATGGACCAGACCAGCGCCGCGATGCGGTAGGAGCGCACGCGGATCGGTTCCGGGAGCTTCCGCCGGTTCAACAGAAGCAACAACCCGGAGTAGACGAACATCATGAAGCCGCCGACGCAGGCCGAGATGACGAGCAGGATCAGCGGCTGGTCGAACCCGGCGGCCAGGATGAGGCACCCGATCAGCACCAGCCCCCACACCAGCCCGAAGTAGATGCGACTCTCCGAGACGCGCGGCAGGTACGCCGTCTTGAGCACGTCGGCCGCGAGCCGGCTGGTGTAGTCGACGATGCCCATGGCGGCGGCGAAGAGCGACAGCGCCCCGACGACCCAGAAGAGCGTGCCGAACCAGGGCGCCACGGCGTCCTTCAGCGCCTCCCCCTCGACCTGGAGGAACTTCACGCTGTTGGCCAGGTCGTCGCGGCCCGACACGGTCGAGTAGGCAAGCATCGACATGAACACGATCGTGATGAACGAGATGGCGCCGAAGGTGACCGCCTGCTCGATGTTCGCGACCTTCCACCAGCGGCGCCAGCGCGCCAGGTTCGCCTCGGTCGGCTCGAACGTGTAGCCCGTCGAGCCGCTCGCCTCCTCCTGGCCGGTGACCGGGCTGACCAGGCGCGGCACGTAGCGGCCCATGCCGAAGCCCTTGTCCCGGATCCAGTTGCTCTGGCACAGGTTCTGCCCGCCGCCCGCGCCGGCGAACGCGAGCGCGGAGAGCATCAGCGCGAAGCCCAGCTCGTCCGGGAACCGGGGCGCGGTGACGGTTCTCGGCAGTTCGGCCCAGGCGTCGGCGGTGATCGCGAAGACCACGGCACCGATGATGAGCAGCACCACGAGCCCGACCTTGAGGAACTGCGTCCGTTCCAGCAGGACGTAGACGACCGGCGCGAGGGTCAGCGAGATGCCGATCACCAGCAGCATGCCGACGGCGATCCAGGTCGCGTTGCCGCCGAACAGGTAGGTGACCAGCGTGGCGGAGCTGGTCGCCCAGCCCGGCCAGAGGTTGGCGAAGTAGGCCAGGATCGCGAAGACGAGACCCCAGTGCCGCCAGAAGCGGGAGAACCCGGTCAGCGCGGTCTCACCGGTGGCGAGCGTGTACCGCTCGATCTCCATGTTGATGAACCACTGCGTCACGATGCCGATCAGCGCGGCCCACAGGAATACGAGGCCCACCTGGGAGGCGATGTACGGCCACAGGATGAACTCGCCGGACGCGAGGCCCACGCCCGCGGCGACGACACCCGGGCCCACCACCCGCCAGGTGGAACGGGGAGCTTCGGGCAGCTCCTTGACCGGAAGAACAGAGGTCACCCGGCGGGGCTACCCGAAGCGCGAAGATCGATAAACCTCAGCAGCCCGGCAGGCGCTCGATCAGGTACGTCTCGATCTGGCCGAGCGACACCCGCTCCTGCTTCATGGTGTCGCGGTTGCGAACCGTCACGGCGTCGTCCTGCAGGGTGTCGAAGTCGACGGTGACCGCGAACGGCGTGCCGATCTCGTCCTGGCGGCGGTAGCGGCGGCCGATCGCGCCCGCGTCGTCGAAGTCGACGTTCCACCGCTTGCGCAGGGTGGCCGCGAGGTCGCGGGCCTTCGGCGACAGCTCCGGGTTGCGCGACAGCGGGAGCACCGCCACCTTGACCGGCGCCAGCCGCGGGTCGAACCGCATCACGGTGCGCTTGTCGACGCCGCCCTTGGTGTTGGGCGCCTCGTCCTCGTCGTACGCCTCCAGCAGGAACGCCAGCACCGCGCGGGTGAGGCCGGCGGCCGGCTCGATGACGTAGGGCATCCAGCGCTCGCCCTTGTCCTGGTCGAAGTAGGACAGGTCGACGCCGGAGTGCTTGGAGTGCGTCGACAGGTCGAAGTCGGTGCGGTTGGCGATGCCCTCCAGCTCCGCGAACTCGCTGCCGCCGAAGCGGAACCGGTACTCGATGTCGACGGTGCGCTTGGAGTAGTGCGAGAGCTTCTCTTTCGGGTGTTCGTAGTAGCGCAGGTTGCCCTCGGAGAGGCCGAGGTCGAGGTACCAGCTCCAGCGCTCACCGAGCCAGTACTCGTGCCACTTCTCGTCGGTGCCCGGCTCGACGAAGAACTCCATCTCCATCTGCTCGAACTCGCGGGTCCGGAAGATGAAGTTGCCCGGCGTGATCTCGTTGCGGAAGCTCTTGCCGACCTGCGCGATGCCGAACGGCGGCTTCTTGCGCGCGGCCGTGGCGACGTTCTGGTAGTTGACGAAGATGCCCTGGGCGGTCTCCGGGCGCAGGAAGTGCATGCCCTCGTCGCTCTCGACCGGGCCGAGGAACGTCTTCATGAGGCCGTTGAACATCTTCGGCTCGGTGAACGTGCCCTTGTTGCCGCAGTTGGGGCAGTTGAGCTCGCTCAACGAGAACGGCTTGTCGGCGCCGTTCTTCTCGACGAACGCCTCTTCGAGGTGGTCCGCGCGGAAGCGCTTGTGGCACGACTGGCACTCGGTCAGCGGATCGGTGAACTCCTCGACGTGGCCGGAGGCGACCCAGACCTGACGGGCCAGCACGACGGCGGAGTCGAGGCCGACGATGTCGTCCCGCTGCTGCACCATCGTCCGCCACCACTGCCGGCGCACGTTCTCCTTGAGCTCCACCCCGAGCGGGCCGTAGTCGTAGGCGGAACGGGTACCGCCGTAGATCTCGCTGGAGGGGAAGACGAAGCCGCGCCGCTTGGCGAGGCTGACGACGGAGTCGATGCGGTCGGCCATGGTTTTCTCCTCCTGGGCGCCGGCTGGCTGTCGGCGCGTTGGTCCGTTTAGGGTTCGACGGGGATTGGTTCGGCGGGATTCACGATCTCAAACGCATACCGAAGCGTACGGTTACGCCGGCACACGGGCACCTACATTACCCATCGATCCCGCGCCGCCCGGTCGCGGATGGCTCACTCGATGTCGCAGATGCTGAGGGTGGCGTCGGCGGTCGGGTTCTCGGCGGTGGCGAAGTAGTACTTCTCGGTGATGTCGCCCCCGTCGGTGACCAGCGTGGCGGTGACACTGATCTCGGCGGCCACCGATGCCGTGCCGACCCGGAAGCTGGTGAACGGCCGGTCGCGGTACCGCGTGGCCAGCCGGGACGTGCTCACTTCGGCCTGCAGTTCCTTGCAGAACAGCGCCCGCGCGGCGCCGTAGTCCTCGCCCTGCACGCGCTTGAGGTACTCCGTGACGAGCGCGGCCGCCTGACGTTTGGTGGTCTCCATGGCCCCGGCGTAGACGACGCCGATGCCGACGACGCTGCCGATGCAGCACAGCACCATCACCAGGCCGCCGACGCCGAGCCCGATCCACAGGCTCCGCTTGTTCTTGTCCGAGGGTGGGGCCGCGAACGGCGGCGCGACGCCGGGCCCGGCCGGAGGTGGCGGGACCCCCACGCCGGGCGGGGCCGTAAACGTACTCACACCGAGAATGTTATCGGCGCTCACGTCCGGTCGCTGGTAGCGGTGCGGACCTCGCCGCCCGGCGCGGCCGACAGGAGCACCTCGTACGCGGAGGGCTCGTCGATCGACTCCGCGAGCAGCGGCGTCGCCGAGATCTTCACGTCGAACGCCGACAGCGCCCGCCGGTACGCCCCGACGGATTCCCACTCGACGGCGAGGCACCAGTAGCGCGGGTCGTCCGCGGCGCGTCCGAAGCGGCCGGCGACGTAACCCGGCCGGGCGGCCAGCGCGGCGAGTGCCGCCTCCGCCCGCGGCAGGAACGTGTCCTCGTCGTCCACGACGAACCGGTTCACCACGAGCACCAGCCACACCACCTCGGAAGATAGGGTCGGAGTTTCCCCCGCCCCGCGAGAGACCCGCAGCGAGGATACGCATGCTGAAGAAGCTGAATCCGACCAACGTCTTCCTGATCACGCTCGCCCTGATCCTGCTGTCGCTCTTCACGCCGGGGCCGCTCGGCGGGCTGCTCCTGCTGGTCGTGGCCGGATTGTCCGGCTGGCTGTTGATGAGCACGTGGTCGCGGCTGGACCCGATGTCGCGCGGCATCCGCCTGGCGATCCTGGGGCTGATTGTGATCATCGCCGTACAGCGGTTCATCTGACCGCCCTCCAGTTGACAACGATTGTCATTAGCGGTCACAGTGGGCTCGTGCGAAACAAGCTCGTAGCCTGCGCCGCCGCGTTCACCCTCCTGGTGAGCGGCTGTGCCGACGACCCCTCCGGCGCCGAGGACGGGAAGCTCTCCGTCGTCGCCGCGTTCTACCCGCTGCGCTACCTGGCCGAGCGCATCGGCGGCGACACCGTTCGGGTGACCGACCTGGCCAAGCCCGGCGTGGAGCCGCACGACCTGGAGCTCGAGCCGAAGCAGGTGGCCACCGTGGGCGCCGCCGACCTTGTCGTGTACCTCGCCGGGTTCATGCCGGCCGTCGACGACGTGATCGCCGACGAGGCGAAGGGGAAGGCGTTCGACGTGGCGGGGGTCGAGCCGCTCGCCGACGCGCCGCCCGGCGCCGAGGAGGAAGAGGAGAGCGGCGAGAAGCACGCCAACGAGGGCAAGGACCCGCACGTGTGGCTCGACCCGACCCGCTTTGCCGCGATCGGTGACAAGCTCGCGGAGCGGCTCGCCACGGCCGACCCCGACCACGCCGAGGCGTACAAGGCCCGCGCGGCGGAGGTCCGCGGCCAGCTCACCGCGCTCGACGGGGAGTACACGAAGGCCCTCGCCACCTGCCAGCGGCGGGAGATCGTCACCTCGCACGCGGCGTTCGGGTACCTCGCGGCGCGCTACCGGCTGACGCAGGTGCCGATCAGCGGCCTGTCCCCCGAGGGGGAGCCGAGTCCGCAGCACGTCGCCGAGGTGGCCACAATGGCCAGGGAGAAGGGCGTGACCACCATCTTCTTCGAGACGTTGGTCAGCCCGAAGATCGCCGAAACCCTCGCCAAGGAGGTCGGCGCCAAGGCGGAGGTGTTGGACCCGTTGGAAGGCATCGAGGCCGGCTCGAACGCGGACTATCTTTCGGTGATGCGCCAGAACCTGGGCAAGCTCACCGCCGCACTGAGCTGTTCATGACGGTCGTTCACATCAGGGACGGGGTGGTCGCCTACGGCGGCCGCCCCGTCCTGCACGGCGTCGAGGCCCGGGTCGAGGCCGGCGAGACCGTCGCGGTCCTCGGCGCCAACGGTTCGGGCAAGTCCACCCTGGTCCGCGCGGCCCTCGGCCTGGTCCCCCTGCAGCGTGGTGAGATCTCCCTCTTCGGAACGCCGTTGCGCCGCTTCCGCGACTGGGGCCGGGTCGGATACGTGCCGCAGCGGCTCGGCGCCGGCAGTGGCGTGCCCGCGACGGTTCGCGAGGTGGTCAGCGCCGGACGGTTGGCCCGCCGGCGGTTGGGCCGGCCGGGGCGCGCCGCCGACCGGGACGCCGTGACGGCCGCGCTGGAATCCGTCGGGCTGGCCGCCCGGGCGGGAGATCAGGTCGACACGCTCTCCGGCGGGCAGCAGCAGCGGGTGCTCATCGCGCGCGCCCTCGCCGGCGGTCCCGACCTGCTCGTTCTCGACGAGCCCACGGCCGGGGTGGACGCCGGGAGCCAGACGGCGTTCGCGGAGGTGCTGCACATCTTCGGCGCGGCCGGCGGCACGATCCTCCTCGTCGCCCACGAACTCGGCCCGCTGGCGCCGCTCGTCGACCGCGCGATCGTGGTGCACGACGGCCGGATCGTGCACGACGGCGACCTCCCCGAACCGGTGGGCCACCACGCCGCGTTCCACCACGAGCACCTCCACCCGCACGCCCCGGAAGAGACGAAGTCCCTCTGGTGAACCTCTTCGCGTACGACTTCATGGTCCGCGCCCTCATCGGCGTGGTGCTGACCGGCCTGATCGCTCCCGCCATCGGCATCTACCTGGTGCAACGGCGGCTGTCGCTGATCGGCGACGGGCTCGGGCACGTGGCGTTGACGGGCGTCGGCGCGGGTCTGCTGTTCGGCCGGTCGCCGGTGATCGCCGCCGTGGTGGCCGCCGCGATCGGTGCCGTCGTCGTCGAACTGGTCCGCGAACGCGGCCGCACCTCCGGCGACGTGGCCCTCGCGATCCTGTTCTACGGCGGCATCTCCGGCGGGGTGATGCTGGTCAGCCTCTCCGCGGGTTCCAGCAACCGGAACCTGATGTCGTACCTGTTCGGCTCGCCGCTCACGACCTCGACCGAGGACCTGTACGTGATCGGTGTGCTCGCGGCGGCCGTGCTCGCGGTGGCGCTGTTCCTGCGGCCGTGGCTCTTCGCGGTCTGCCACGACGAGGAGTACGCGCGGGTCAGCGGGCTTCCGGTCCGTTCCCTCAACATCCTGATGGCGGTGACGACGGCGGTGACCGTCACCGCGGCGATGCGCACGGTGGGCCTGCTGCTCGTGAGCGCCCTCATGGTCATCCCCGTCGCGACGGCCCAGCGGATGAGCCGGGGTTTCGCCGCCACGATGGGGTGGGCGATGGCGCTCGGCGTGCTGACCGGCGTGACCGGCCTGTGGACCGCGTGGCAGGCGGACAGCGCGCCCGGGGCCACCATCGTGCTCGTCGCGATCGCGGCGTTCGTGCTGGTCACCGCCGGCATGGTGGTCAAGGGCCGGCTGGCCGGGCGGGAGCGGCCCGCGCCCGCCGCGGAGACCGAGCCGATCGAGTGCGCCATCGACAGGGCGGCGCAGCGGGATACCGTATCTGGGTGAGCAGCACTGACCACTCCCCCGCGCAGCGCAACACCAAGCAGCGGGGAGCCGTCGCCGCGGCACTGCGCGACGTCGAGGGCTTCATCAGCGCGCAGGACCTGCACGCCCAGCTGCGCTCGCGCGGCGAACGGGTCGGCCTCACCACCGTCTACCGCACGCTGCAGGCCCTCGCCGACGCCGGCGCCCTCGACGTCATGCGCCCGCCCGGCGGCGAACACCTCTACCGGCGCTGCAGCGACGGGCACCACCACCACCTCGTGTGCCGTTCCTGCGGGGCGACCGTGGAGGTGCTCGGCCCGACCGTGGAGACCTGGGCCGACCGGGTGGCCGCCGAGCACGGCTACACCGACGTGGCCCACACATTGGAGATCTTCGGTACCTGCCCAGCGTGTAAACGCTGAAGGGCTCATCCTTCTTGCGTGAAGGTCTATGCCGAACGGCCGGGTGCCGCATTCCGTCAGGTGATCACCGACCTGCTGGTCGCGCTCTGGGTGTACGCCTGGGTGCGCGCCGCGTTCTTCGTGCACGAGTGGATCGACAAGCTGGCCGTGCCCGGGGAGAAGCTCGCGGGCGCCGGGGACCGGATGGCCGAGCAGCTGCGCGACGCGGGCAACAAGGCGGGTCGCGTGCCGGTGGCGGGCGACGATCTCAAGAAGCCGTTCACGAACGCGGGTGACGCCGCCTCGCAGGTCGCCGACGTGGGACGGGAACAGCAGGAGATCGTGCACCAGCTGGCCCTGGTCCTCGCGATCGGGCTGCTGGTGCTGCCGCTCGGCCTGGTCCTGCTCGTGTGGCTGCCCCGGCGGCTGCGCTGGATGAGCCGCGCCGGAACGGCCGCCAAGCTGCGCACCGCCTCCGCCGGCCGGGACCTGCTGGCGCTGCGGGCGTTGGCGACGCAGCCGCTGGAAAGGCTCACCCGCCTCGACCCGGACATCGCGGCCGCCTGGCGGCGCGGCGACGGCGACGCGGTGCGCGCGCTCGCCGAGCTGGAACTGAGCGGCCTCGGCCTGCGCCGCCCGCGCACCAACAGGTAGGCCGCGCACCGCTAGGTAGCCCGGCGCCAAAGTGGTGGGGCGTTACGCAGGTCTCGCCGCACTTTTGACCCGCGTAACGCCCCACCACTTGCGCTCAGAGCTTGCGGCGCACGTCGTCCGAGGTCGAGGCGCCCGGCTGCCACTTCTGCACCCAGTCACCCGTGGCCGGCGGCGGCACGATGCCCTCCTCGAGGAACGCGTACCGCCCCGCCAGCACCCGCTTCGCCGCCTTCACGTCGATCGCGTCGGTGTTCTCCCAGAGCGCGTCGAAGAGCGCCTCGGCGCGCAGCCGCGCCTGCCGGCAGAACAGGTCGGCCAGTTCGACCCCTTCGGGACGGCTCGCCTTCTCGGAACGGGCCCGCACGCAGGCGGCGCTGATGGCGTACAGCTCCGCCCCGATGTCCACGATCCGCCCGAGGAACGCCTGCCGGTGCTCCATCGCGCCCTGCCAGCGGCTCATGCCGTAGAACGTCTCGCGCGCCATGCGGCGGGCGGCCCGTTCGGCCCAGCGCAGGTGCCCGGCCAGCGGCCCGTACTCGCCGTACCCGCCCGGCAGCTGCCCACGGCCGACGGCCAGCGTGGGAAGCCACTTCGCGTAGAACCCGCTCGCCTTGCCGACGGCCTTCGCCTTCTTGCCGAGGTCCGCCTCCGGGTCGATGATGTCGCCGGCCACGGAGAGGTGTGCGTCGACGGCCTCGCGGGCGATCATCAGGTGCATGATCTCCGTGGAACCCTCGAAGATCCGGTTGATCCGCAGGTCGCGCAGCACCTGTTCGGCGGGGATCGGGCGTTCGCCGCGGGCGGCCAGCGACTCGGCGGTCTCGTAGCCCCGCCCGCCACGGATCTGGATCAGTTCGTCGGCGACCTGCCAGGCGATCTCGCTGGCGTACAGCTTGACCAGGGCGGCCTCGATGCGGATGTCGTTGCGGGCGTCGTCGGCGAGCAGGCAGGAGACCTCCAGCATCGCCTCCATGCCGTAGGTCGACGCCGCGATGAACGCGATCTTCTTCGCCACCGCCTCGTGCCGGCCGACCGGGCGACCCCACTGGGTGCGTTCGGCGGCCCACTGGCGGGCCACGTGCAGGCACCACTTGCCGGCGCCGACGCACGAGGCGGGCAGCGAAAGGCGCCCGGTGTTGAGGGTGGTCAGGGCGATCTTGAGGCCCTGGCCCTCCTTCCCGATCAGGTTCTCCTTGGGAACGCGCACGTCGTGGAAGCGGGTCACGCTGTTCTCCAGGCCGCGCAGGCCCATGAACGCGTTGCGCCGCTCGACGGTGACGCCCGGCGTGTCGGCCTCGACGACGAACGCGCTGATCCGGCCGTTCTCCGTCTTGGCCATCACGATCAGGATCGTGGCGAGGGTGCCGTTGGTGGCCCACAGCTTGACGCCGTTGAGCACGTAGTCGCCGTCGGCCGAACGCGTGGCGGTGGTCCCGAGACGGGCCGGGTCGGAGCCGACGTCGGGCTCGGTCAGCAGGAACGCGCTCACCTCCCCGCCGGCGAGCCGGGGCAGGAACTTCGCCTTCTGCTCCTCGGTCCCGAAGAGCTTCAGCGGCTGCGGCGCACCGATCGACTGGTGCGCCGAAAGAAGAGCACCCAGCGCCGGGTTGACCGAGCCGGTCAGCGCCAGTGCGCGGCAGTAGTGCAGGTTGGACAGGCCCAGCCCGTCGTGCTTGTCGTCGATCTTCATGCCGAACGCGCCCAGCTCACCGAGGCCGCGGATGACCTCGTCGGGGATGCGTGCGTCGCGTTCGATGGCGAGGCCGTCGACCTCGCTCTCCAGGTAGCCGCGCAGCCTCCCGATGAACTCCTCGGCGCGCGCGGTGCGCTCCGGGTCGGGCTGGGGCAGCGGGTCGATCAGGTCGAGCCGGAGCCGGCCGAGGAACAGTTCCTTGCCGAAGCTCGGTTTGCGCCACTCGGTCTCGCGCGCGGCCTCGGCGACCTGCCGGGCTTCCTTCTCCGAGACCTGGGCGCCGTGCGGGTCGGTGGTCGTCACGGCAACTCCCTTCGGGCGTTCGTGGCATGCACCTTACCCGCGAGTAGCATTCGGAAACAGGCCCTTGCGCGCGGCTAAGGTAGATCGATGACACGCACAGTCGTCGTATCCGGCGGGGGCACCGGGATCGGCCGGGCGGTGGCGGAGACGTTCGCCGCCGACGGGGACAAAGTGGTGATCACCGGCCGTCGCGCCGACGTGCTCGAACGGGCCGTGGCCGAGATCAAGGGCGACGTGAGCGCCGTACCGGCCGACCTGACCGTTCCCGATGACGTGCGGCGGGTCGCCGAGAGCGTCGACGCCGTGGACGTCATCGTCAACAACGCCGGGGCCGGATCGTCGTTCGGGCCCCGGGAGACCCTCGAGGAGCACGCCGCCGCCTGGCGCCGCGAGCTCGACCTGAACGTCCTCACCGCTGTGCTGCTCACCGAGGCGCTGCTGCCCAAACTGACCCGACCGGGCGGCCGGATCATCGGGATGAGTTCGATCGCGGCGCTGCGCGGGGGCGGCGGGGCGTACAGCGCGGCGAAGGCGGCGCTGCACGGCTGGTGTCTCGCGCTCGCCGGCGACCTGGGCCCGGAGGGCATCACCGTCAACGTCGTCGCGCCCGGGTTCATCGCCGAGACCGAGTTCTTCGGCGGGCGCATGTCGCCCGAGGGCTACGCCTCGCGGGTGCGCAGCACCGTCGTCGGCCGGGCCGGCGCACCCGAGGACGTCGCGGCGATGGTGCGCTACCTGGCGTCGCCCGAGGCCGGGTTCGTCACCGGGCAGGTGCTCCAGATCAACGGCGGCGCGCTCTTCGGCCGCGGCTGATCACACGCTCCGGGTGCGGTCGATGATCGCGCCCGCCAGCGCGGCGGGTGCCTGTTCGGCGATCCAGTGGGTCACGCCGCCCAGCGTCACCATCCGGTAGTCGGCGCTCACGTGCGCGGCGCAGCCGTGTGCGGCCGTCGGGCCGATCGCCACGTCGCCGTCGCTCCACACGAACGTCGTCGGCACCGACACCGGCGTCGGATCACCGGAGACCCGGCGGTTGTAGGCGCGGTACCAGTTCAGGGCGGCGGTGAGTGCGCCCGGCTCGCGCAGCGGCTCCACGTAGCGTGCACTGGAGACCCGGGCGTCGTCGAACAGCCGGCGCAGCCGCGCGGCGTCGTCGGCGAGCAGCACCTCCTCGGCCTTGCCCTGCTGGCGGAACAGCAGGATGTACGAGGAGCGCCGCTGCTGGTCGGGGTCGTCCCGGACGGCAGTGTCGAACGCGGCCGGATGCGGCACCGACACGGCCGTCCAGGTCAGCACGCGCGCGGCGTGGTGGGCGGCGAGCCGCCAGCCCACCACCGCACCCCAGTCGTGCCCGACGACGTGCGCCCGGTCGATGCCGAGGGCGTCCAGGAGAGCGAGCGCGTCGGCGGCCAGTTCGTCCACGTGGTAGGCCTCGACCTCGGAGGGGCGCGCGCCCGGCGAGTAGCCCCGCTGGTCGGGCGCGATCGTGCGCAGCCCCGCCGCGTGCAGGAACGGCACCACCGGCGCCCACATGTGCCGGTTCTCCGGGAAGCCGTGCAGGAGCAGCACCGGCGGGCCGTCCTCGGGACCCGCCACGTCGACGTCGAACGTCAGGCCCCGGGTCGTTACGCGGATCATTCCTCGTACTGGTTGTGCGGGGCCGGGATGGGGTGGGACTCCGTCACGTCGAGGTACGGGATCACCCCGTCGTTGACGACGTCCTTGACGGTGCGGTCGGTGTAGGTCCCGGTGACCTCGAGCCAACTGTCGGCGGCAAGGCCGGCCGGCACCGCACCGGCGAGCCCGATCTTGATCGGCCGGGCGTCGGCGGCACAGCAGCTCAGCACCATGCGGGCCAGGTACGGGGCGCCGTCCTCGCCGATCAGCACGAAGCCGGAGAGCTTGATCTTCCGGTCGCCGAGCGACTTGCCGTCGTCGTACACGGCGCGGGTGGCGTAGTCGATCACGCTGATCCGCACCGGGTCGCCGGCGGGCAGCGGCGGGAACTCCGACACCTCCTGGATGGCGGTGCCGCTGCGGCCGGCCGCGTAGGAGCCGAGCGCCGGCGGCGCGACCAGGAGCAGCGCGAAGACGGGCAGCACGAGCAGCCACGCCACCTTCGGGTCGTGGGAGTGCCCGTGCCCGTCGTGCTCGTCGGCGTGCTCCGCCGCTTCCACGAAGCCGTCCGGAACGGCGCCGCCCGAAGCGGGAACGACCTTGCGCGGGCGCAGCTCGTACCAGAGCGTCGTCACCGCCGCCGCCACCAGCAGCAGCCCGGCCACGATCAGGAACGGCCGCAGCCCCTCCTTCACGTACCGCAGGTAGAGATCGGTCACGCTCGCCCGCAGGATCGCCCCGCCGACGAGTAGGAGCACCACGGCCTGCGCCTGCCGGTTCAAAACAGGATCACCCCAACCACCACGGACACCAGGATCGCGACCCCGAACGTCGCCGGCGCGAACCGCACCGCGAACGACCTCCCGAACGTCCCGGCCTGCATCGCGAACAGCTTCAGGTCCACCATGGGCCCCACGACGAGGAACACCAGCCGCGACGTCAGCGAGAACTGCGACAACGACGCCGCCACGAACGCGTCCGCCTCCGAGCAGATCGACAGAAGAACGGCCAGGAGTGCGAGCCCGATCACCGACAGCACCGGGTTGTCCGCGACCGCCTGGAGCCATCCGGCGGGCACGACGGCCTTGAGCGTGGCGGCCGCCATCGCGCCGATCACCAGGTAACCGCCGGCGTGGATGGTGTCGTGGCGCACCGAGCCCCAGAACGCCGCCGCCCTCCCCTCGCCCTCGAACGACGGCCGGGCCGGCGGGCGCATCCAGTCCGTGCGCCCGAGCCGCAGCCACAGCCAGCCCATGACGGTGGCGACGACGAGGCTCGCGAGGAACCGGGCGACCACCATCTCCGGATTGTTCGGGAAGGCGACGGCCGTGGCGGTGAGCACGATCGGGTTGAGCGCCGGGGCGGCGAGCAGGAACGCCAGCGCCGCGGCCGGCGTCACGCCGCGCCGGATGAGCGCACCGGCGACCGGCACGGACGCGCACTCGCAGCCGGGCAGCACGACCCCGCCGGCGCTGGCCACGGGCACGGCGAGAACCGGCTTGCTGGGCAGCACCTTCGCGAAGAACGACGGCGGCACGAAGACGGCGATGACGGCGGAGAGCACCACGCCGAACACCAGGAACGGCATCGCCTGCGTGACGACGGCGATGAAGACGGTCATCCAGGTCTGCAGCGCCGGCGCCGACATGGCGCGGCTGATCGGCACCTGGAAGAGCACCACCAGCACCAGCACCGCGGCGAGGACCTCGACCGAGCCGGGCCGCCAGCCGCGCGACGGCGCCCCGTCCGCCGGTGGTGGCGGCGGCGTCTCGACAGACGTGTCGGTCGTACTCACCCGCACCTCCCGCCGGTTGGACACAGACGCGGCACAGCCTAGCCGCTCGCGATGGACGTCCGAAGAAGCCCGTGCGACGATCGTCCCGTTCACATCCGACAGGGGAGCGCACAGCGCTGAGAGTGCGGCACCGAAGCCGCAGACCCTTGAACCTGATCCGGGTAATGCCGGCGCAGGGAGATCGGGAGGGCCGTCATGGCTGTCTCTGGTGGTTCCATTAGGCGTTCGTCGACCGGGCGTTGGCGCACCGTCGACATCGTCGTCGCGTCGGTGATCGCCGTGGCGTTCGGTGTCGTGTTCTGGGGGTGGGGGAACCTCTGGACGGCGACCGGTGGCGCGTTCACGTTCTTCCCGCCGGCGCAGGCCGTGATCTACGGCGTGTGGCTGCTGCCGGCCGTTCTCGGCGGGCTGGTGATCCGTAGGCCGGGCGCCGCGCTGTACTGCGAGACGCTCGCCACGGTCGTCTCCGCGCTGCTCGGCACCGCGTGGGGCGGGCTCGTCATCCCGCAGGGCATGGTGCAGGGGCTCGGTGCGGAGCTGGTCTTCGCGGTGTTCCTGTACCGGCGGTTCACGCTGCCGGTGGCGTTGCTCGCCGGTGCCGGTGCCGGGCTGGCCGCGGCCGTGTGGGACACGGTGGCGTACTACGCGGGCACGGAGTGGGTGTCGTTCCGGCTGCCGATGATCCTGATCACCGCGGCCAGTGCGGCGGTGGTCGCCGGGGCGGGCGGGTTCGCGCTGACCGGGGCGCTCGCGCGCACGGGTGTGCTGGACCGGTTCCCGTCCGGAAGGGAACGGGCCGCCGTGTGAGCCGATCGATCGCGGGCCCACCCGTTGAAGTGACAGCGCGCGGGTTCGGGTGGCGGTACGCGGGGCGTCGGGCGTGGGCGGTACGCGACCTGGATCTGACGATCGGGGCCGGTGAGCGGGTGCTCCTGCTCGGAGCGTCGGGGGCGGGCAAGAGCACGGTGCTGGCGGCGTTCGCGGGGCTGCTCGCGGACGACTCCGGGGAGCGCGCCGGGACGGTCTCCGTCGGTGGGCGCGATCCGCGGGAGGCCCGGGCCGAGGTCGGGATGCTGTTCCAGGACCCGCAGACGTCGCTGGTGCTGGAGCGCTCCGGGGACGACGTGGCGTTCGGACTGGAGAATCACGGCGTCCCGACCGCCGAGATCTGGTCGCGGGTCGATTCCGCGCTCGCCGAGGTCGGTTTTCCCTATCCGAGGGAACGCCCCACGCACGCACTTTCCGGCGGTGAGCAGCAGCGGCTGGCGCTGGCGGGCGCGTTGGTGATGCGGCCGGGGCTGCTCCTGCTCGACGAGCCGACCGCCAACCTCGACCCGCTCGGCGCCGACCTGGTGCGCACCCTGCTCAAGGGGCTCACCGGGCAGACCATGGTGCTCGTGGAGCACCGCGTCGCCGAGGCGGTGCCGCTGGTCGACCGGGTGATCGTGATCTCCCCCGACGGGGTGCTCGCCGACGGCGACCCCGAACGGGTCTTCGCCGCGCACGGCGCCGACCTCGCCGCGCAGGGCGTGTGGGTGCCGGGTGCCACGGGCGGCGCGCCGCGCCGGGCGATGCGGCCGCGCGGCGACACCCTGCTGCGCGCCGACGGGGTGGGCTTCCGGCACCGGGGCTCGACGGTGCCCGTTCCCTATGGAATCGATCTGGAGATCGCGGAGGGTGAGGTGCTCGCGGTCCGCGGTCCGAACGGCGCCGGCAAGAGCACCCTCGCGCTGCTGCTCGGCGGCCTGCTGCGGCCGACGCACGGCGACGTGACCGCGACGGCGGCCCTGGCGGGCGGTGACGCCCGGACCCCGCCGTGGCGCTGGCGGGCCGCGACGCTGGCCGGGCACATCGGCTCGGTCTTCCAGTCGCCGGAACATCAGTTCGTGACCTCGCGGGTGCGCGACGAGATCGCCCTCGGCGGCGTCCCGGCGGAGACGGTCGACGACCTGCTCACCCGCCTGCGCCTGGAACGCCTCGCCGAGGCCAACCCGTGGACCCTCTCCGGCGGGGAGGCGCGGCGGCTGTCCGTGGCGACCGCGCTGGCCCGGGCGCCGGGGCTGCTGGTGCTGGACGAACCGACCTTCGGGCAGGACCGGCGCACCTGGTGGGAGTTGATCGAGCTGACGGCCCGGCTACGCGACGACGGCCGCGGCATCGTGGTCGTCACCCACGACGGCGACCTGGTCGACGTCCTCGCCGACCGGGAACTGCACCTGTGAGCGAGCGGGAAGCATGCGGCGCGCTCGCGCGCCGCAACGCGGTGGCGAAGGTGGGGGCGGGGATCCTGCTGTCGCTGCTGCTGCTCGTGGCCGTCGACCCGGTGACGCCCCTCGTCGCGCTGGTGCTCGAGCTGCTGGTCGTGCCGTTCGCGGGGGTGGGCTACGGGCTGCTGCTGCGCCGGTCGTGGCCGCTGCTGGTAGGTGCGGTGAGCGTCTTCGTGATCACGGTGCTGTTCGGGGCGCCCAGCGGCTCACCGGTCGCCGCGCTCGGCCCGTTCGAGATCACGTCGGACGCGCTCGTGGCGGGCCTGGGCTTCGCCGTGCGGCTGCTCGCGCTGGCCCTGCCCGGGATTCTGGCGTTCGCCACGACCGGGGCGACCGAACTTGCCGACGCGCTCATCCAGCAGGTGCGGGTGCCGGCGCGGTTCGCGATCGGGGCGTTGGCGGCGTTCCGGCTGGTGCCGCTGCTGATGGCGGAGTGGCGGACGCTCACGCTCGCCCGGCGGGCCCGGGGCATCGACGCCGGCGCCAACCCGTTCGCCCGGCTGCGGCTGTTCGCCGGCACCGCCTTCGCCCTCCTGGTGGGCGCGATCCGGCGGGGCACCCGGCTGGCGGTGGCGATGGAGGCGCGCGGCTTCGACGCCGGGGTGCCGCGCACCGTGGCCCGGCCGGTGTCGTTCACCCTCGCGGACGCGCTCGTGGTGGCCGGCGCGGTGGCCATCGTGGCCGTATCGATGCTGGTCAGCGTGGGAACGGGTACCTTCGCACCGCTGTGGTGAGATTGCTCCTGCGGCGCGGTGCGGCGCTCCGACCGGGGCCGTGCCGCTGCTGCGCGAGGCGGCGCTGACGGCCCGGAGCGCCGCCATCGACGCGCCCCACCTGCGTTAGACCACCGGCGGGGCGACCGGCTCGGGGAGGCCGCCGAAGCGGCGGTCGCGCTTGGCGAAGATCTCACAGGCGTACCAGAGGTGCCGGCGGTCCATGTCCGGCCACATCGTGTCCAGCGAGATGTACTCCGCGTAGGCGGCCTGCCAGATCAGGAAGTTGGAGAGCCTGTTCTCCCCCGAGGAGCGCAGCACCACGTCGACGTCCGGCATGTCCGGCACGTACATGTACTTGGCCAGGCTCGCCTCGGTGATCCGCTCCGGCTTGATCTTGCCGGCGGCGGCGTCGGCGGCCAACCGCGCGGCGGCGTCGGCGATCTCCGCCCGGCCGCCGTAGTTGATGCACATGGTGAGCGTGAGCTTGTCGTTGTCCTTCGTCAGCTCCTCGGCGGTGCGCAGCTCGCTCAGCACCGAACGCCACAGCCGCGGCGTGCGACCCGCCCAACGCACCTTCACGCCGCGTTCGTGCAGCTCCTCGCGGCGCCGGTGGATGGTGTCGCGGTTGAAGCTCATCAGGAAGCGCACCTCGTCGGGCGAGCGCCGCCAGTTTTCCGTCGAGAACGCGTACGCCGTGACATGGCGCACACCGATTTCCAGTGCCCCCTCGACCACCTCGAACAGGGCGTGCTCGCCGCGCTCGTGCCCGGCGGTGCGGGGCAGCCCGCGGGCCTTCGCCCAGCGGCCGTTGCCGTCCATGATCACCGCCACGTGCCGGGGCAGCGCCTCCGGGGGCAACGCCGGCGGGCGAACCCCCGTCGGGTGCACCGTGGGCGGGCGGTACGTGCGGGTCACAGCGATCTACCTTTCTGTCTGCACAACAGGTTCGGCGGGGCGGCTCCGATCCACCAGCGGCAGCGAGCGTAGCGCGCGTTCCAGATGCCATTGCAGGTGCGCCGCCACGAGCCCGCTGGCCTCCCGCCGAACCGCGACCGGGCTCGAATCCGCGACCGTCCAGTCACCCTCCGACAGCGCACACATCAGCGCCAGCGTCGGCGGACCCGGGTTGGCGGCGCCCGGCGGCCGGCAGTCGCTGCACACGCTCCCACCGGCCGGCACCGAGAACCCCCGATGCGGCCCGGGCGTGGCACACACCGCGCACTCGCGCAGCGCGGGAGCCCAACCGGCGTACGCCATCGCACGAAGGAGATACGCATCCAGCACCAGTGCGGCCTCGTGCTCCCGGGCGGCGAGTGCCTTCAGCGCACCGAGCGTCAGCTGGAACAGCCGCAGCGACGGCTCCTGCTCCTCGGGCGAGAGCCGCTCGGCGGTCTCGGCGATGGCGCTCGCCGCCGTGTACCGCGGGTAGTCGCCCATCAGCCCGCCGCCGAACAGCGCGATGCCCTCCACCTGGCTGATCGAGTGCAGCGACCCGCGCCCCTCGGCGAACTGCACGTCCACGTGCCCGAACGGCTCCAACCGCCCGCCGAAGCGCGACGTGGTGCGCCGCACCCCCCGGGCCACGGCCCGGATCCGGCCGTGCCGACGGGTCAGCAGGGTGATGATCCGGTCGGACTCACCCAGCTTCTGCACACGGAGGACCACCGCGTCGTCGCGGAACAGCCGTCCCCGGAAGCCGGTCACCGTGCCATTGTGCCGCTCCACCCGGCCGATGGCGTCGGCACGGCATGTGGAGAAGTTGTGCTGATTCCCCCGGCGCGGATGGCTAGAAGCCCAGCTTGCGGAGCTGACGGGGATCGCGCTGCCAGTCCTTGGCGACGCGCACGTGCAGATCCAGGTACACCTTGGTGCCGAGCAGGTCCTCGATCGCCGGCCGCACGCGGGTGCCGATGTCGCGCAGGCGGCTCGCACCGGCGCCGATCACGATCGCCTTCTGGCTCTGGCGTTCGACGTAGACGTGGGCGTAGACCTTGGTCAGGTTGCCCTCGCGGATCATCTCCTCGACCACCACGGCGATCGAGTGCGGCAGTTCGTCCCGCACGCCCTCCAGCGCCGCCTCGCGCACCAGCTCGGCGATGAGCACCGCCTCCGGTTCGTCGGTGATCATGTCGTCCGGGTAGAGCCGCGGCGACTCGGGCAGGTGCCCGGTCATCACGTCGGTCAGGACGTCGACCTGCTCGCCGGCGACCGCGCTCACCGGCACGATGTCGGCGAACTCCCCCAGCCGCGACACGTCGAGCAGCTGCTTCGCGAGGCGTTCGCGGGAGACGAGGTCGGTCTTGGTGACCACGGCGACGAGCTTGGCCCGCAGCCCCTTGATCTCGCTCGCGATGAACCGGTCCCCGCGCCCGATCTCCTCGTCGGCCGGCAGGCACAGCCCGATCACGTCGACCTCGCTCCACGTCTCGCGCACGAGGTCGTTGAGGCGTTCGCCGAGCAGGGTGCGGGGGCGGTGCAGCCCCGGCGTGTCGACCAGGACCAGCTGCGCGTCCGGCCGGTGCAGCACGGCGCGGATGACGTGCCGGGTCGTCTGCGGCCGGCTCGACGTGATCGCGATCTTCTGCCCGACGATGGCGTTTGTCAGGGTCGACTTGCCGGCGTTGGGCCGCCCCACGAAACAGGCGAACCCCGCCCGGAACCGTTCACTCACCGCACAAACGCTAGTCGGTGACCGTGTCGACCACTGCGCCGGTAGGCGTCGCGAGGTACACGGGTGCCGCCGCCGACAGGTCCCGCACGGCGGCGAGCCCGGCGTCGTCCACCCCCGAACCCTCGGAGACGACCGCCGCGGCCTCCAGCTTGGCGGCGCCGGACGCCACCGCGTTGGCCACGGCGAGCTGCAGCGCGGAGAGGGTCAGCGACGGCAGCCGCACGTTGGCCGCCGCGTAGGTGCGCCCGTCGCCGTCCCGCACGGCCGCGCCCTCGATCGCGCCGATCCGCCCCCGCGCCGAACGGGCCAGCGTGACCAGCTTCGCGTCCTCGGCCGACAGCTCCTCAGGCATTGATCTCCTCCACCTCGTGGGCCTCCTGATCGGAGGGCTCGATCCGCCGCACCAGCAGTGTGTCGATGCGGTTGCGGCGCCCGGTGGTGCCCTCGGCGAGCAGGTGCAGCCCGCTGATCTCGGCCGTCGCGCCGGGGATCGGCACCCGGCCGATGGTCTGCGCCATGAGGCCGGCGACGGTCTCCACCTCATCGGCTTCCAGCTCCACGCCGAACAGCTCGCCGAGGTCCTCCACGGGCAGCCGGGCGGTGATCCGCACGGAGCCGTCGGGCAGCTTCTCGACCGGCGGGCGCTCGGCCACGTCGTACTCGTCGGTGATCTCGCCGACGATCTCCTCGACGATGTCCTCGATGGTGATCAGGCCGGCCGTGCCGCCGTACTCGTCGACGACGATCGCGATGTGGTTGCGGGCGGCCTGCATCTCCCGCAGCAGGTCGTCGATCGGCTTCGACTCCGGCACGAACGCCGCCTCGCGCATGATCTGCCCCACCGGCACGTCGTCGGCCCGCGGGTCGCCCATCGCGGTGCGCCGTACCAGGTCCTTCAGGTAGACGATCCCGAGCACGTCGTCGACGTTGTCCCCGATCACCGGCAGCCGGGAGAACCCGCTGCGCAGCGCCAGCACCAACGCCTGCCGCAGCGTCTTGTGCGCCTCGATCCAGACCATCTCGGTGCGCGGCACCATCACCTCGCGGGAGATCGTCTCCCCCAGCGCGAACACCGAGTGGATCATGTCCCGCTCGCCGTGCTCCACAACGCCGCGCTGCTCGGCGATGTCCACCAGCTCGCGCAGCTCCACCGTGGTGGCGAACGGCCCCTCCCGGTAGCCCTTGCCGGGCGTCACCGCGTTGCCGATCAGGATCAGCAGCGACGCGAGCGGCCCCAACGCCCGCCCCAGCCAGCGCACCAGCGGCGCGCTGATCCGGCCCACCCGGTACGCGTGCTGGCGGCCGAGCGTTCGCGGACCGACGCCCACGACGACGAAGCTCACCACCGTCATCGACCCCGCGGTCAGCAGCGCGGCGGACCAGTCGGCGCCGTAGGCGCCCATCGTCACCAGCGCGACCAGGGTGGTGGCGACCAGCTCGCAGGCCAGCCGCAGGAGCATCAGCAGGTTGATGTGCCGCGGGATATCGGCGGCGACGAGTTGGAGGGTCTTCGCGCCGCGCGCCCCCTCACGGACCAGCTCGGCCGTGCGGGCGGGCGAGACGGCGACCAGCGCGGCCTCCGTCATCGCGAAGAGGCCGGCGAGCACGATCAACCCGGCCGCGGTGGCGAGCAGGGTCGAGGCGGTCATGGTCAGGACTTCCCGGCCCCGCGCCAGCTGGAGAGGAGCCGGCCCTGGAGTCCGAACATCTCGCGCTCCTCGTCCGGCTCGGCGTGGTCGTAGCCGAGCAGGTGGAGCACGCCGTGCACGGTGAGCAGGGCCAGCTCGTCGGCGGCGGAGTGCCCGGCGGCCGCCGCCTGCTTGGCGGCCACCTCCGGGCAGAGCACGATGTCGCCGAGCAGCGACGGCTCGCCGCCGGTCGCCTCGCCCGGCCCGTGGTCGACGCTGCTCTCGTCCATCGGGAAGGCCAGCACGTCGGTCGGGCCGTCGCCGTCCATCCAGCGGTGGTTGAGCTCAGCCATGTACTCCGCGTCGACCAGCAGGACCGACAGCTCGGCGAGCGGATTGACGCCCATCTCGTCGAGCGCGTGCCGCGCCACCGACTGGATGGCGTCCGAGTCCACTTCCGCGCCGGACTCGTTGGCGATCTCGATCGACACAGGATCTCTTTCTTATCGAACGGTCTGAGTGACTACCGGCGCCGACCGCCGCGCACGTGCGGCGTCGTCGGCACGGCGTGCACGGGCTGCTGGCTCTCCTGCGCGGCGTCCCAGCGGTCGTAGGCGTCGACGATGTTGCTCACCAGCCGGTGCCGGACGACATCCGCGCTGCCGAGCGTCGCGAAGTGCACGTCCTCCAGCCCGTCGAGGATCTCCCGCACGACCCGCAGCCCGCTCTTGGTGCCGCCGGGCAGGTCGACCTGGGTGATGTCGCCGGTGACCACGATCTTGGAGCCGAACCCGAGCCGGGTCAGGAACATCTTCATCTGCTCGGGCGTGGTGTTCTGCGCCTCGTCCAGGATGATGAACGCGTCGTTGAGCGTGCGGCCGCGCATGTACGCCAGCGGGGCCACCTCGATCGTCCCCGCCGCCATGAGCTTCGGGATCGACTCGGGGTCGACCATGTCGTGCAGCGCGTCGTAGAGCGGCCGCAGGTACGGGTCGATCTTGTCGAACAGCGTGCCGGGCAGGAAGCCCAGCCGCTCCCCGGCCTCGACCGCCGGCCGGGTCAGGATGATCCGGTTGACCTGCTTGGCCTGCAACGCCTGCACGGCCTTCGCCATCGCGAGGTACGTCTTGCCGGTACCGGCCGGCCCGATGCCGAACACGATGGTGTGCTCGTCGATGGAGTCGACATAACGCTTCTGACCCAGGGTCTTCGGGCGGATCGTGCGCCCGCGCCGGGACAGGATGTTGAGCGTGAGGACCTCGGCGGGTCGCTCGGAGGTGCCCTCCTCGAGCATGCCGACGATCCGCCGCACGGCGTCAGCGGTCAGTGTCTCGCCCTTCTCGATGAGTTCGAGCAGCTCGGCGAAGATCCGCTCGGCCATGGCGTTGTCGGCCGGCTGCCCGGTGATGGTGATCTCGTTGCCACGGACGTGGACGTCGCTCGCGACGGAGCGCTCGATGAGGCGGAGCATCTGGTCGCCCGCGCCGAGCAGCTTCACCATCACGTGAGGGTCGTCCACCGTGATCCGGGTCTGGACGCTGACCGGGCTCTGCCGGGCGCCGGACTCCGCGGGGGTTTGCGATTCGGTCATGGGTCGGCCACGCGGGCCATATGCTCCTGATCTCGTGGGTTGGAGGTCCCTCCATGCTACGCGCCACGCGCGTGTACGGCCCTCCCGTTTTCCCCTGGGGAATGTCCCCTAACTGGGGTCCGGTTCGCTGGCCGGGACGGTGTCGAACGTCTCCTGACGCCGCGTGAACCGGTACGTGGCCCAGTGCATGCGCACCACCGTGCCGACCGCGTCGCGGGTCAGCCGCAGGAGTTCGCCGGCCTCCCGTCCGGACTCGGTGCGCAGCATGTCCCGACGCCCCTCGACCGGCACGAACGTCGCCGGCGGCCGGGCCGGATCGTCCGCCACCCCGCGGCTGCGCAGCTTGCCGTCGCGCCAGAAGAACACGTACTCGAAGCCCTCGCCCCACCAGCGGCCCAGGATCGAACGCAGGTCGTGCGGCGCCGGTTCGCCGGGGGTCCAGGGCTCGATCTCCACGGGGTCGTGCTCCGCCGCCAGGGTGAGCAGGGTGTGCGGCAGCTGCAGCACGTCCGCGCCGGTGCCCGAGGAGCCCAGGGCGGCCGCCCCGAACGCCCCCGGCGCCCCGTCACCCGGCCGGCGCCCGTAGACCGCCGCGAGGAACCCGGGCATCGCACCGTCGTGCCCCACGTGCACCACCCGGTGCGCCTTCTGCGGGATGGCGAGCAGCCCCAACCCGAACGCCGCACCCCAGCGCGCCTCGTCGGTGACCGTTCGCGGGTAGCGCATCTCGTCGACCGTGTCGGCGGCGAGCACCGCGTGCTCGGGATCCACCGCGGCCGGATCGGCCAGGAACGCCGCCCACTTCGCCATGTCGGCGGCGGTGCTCCAGAGCTGCGCGGCGGGGCTCAGCGCGCGGCAGTCCATGTTCGGCTCGGGGCGGGCGTGATCGGAGTACTCGTCGACGAGGTAGCCGACGGCCGCCTGCGGCGGCGGTTCGAGCGTGGTGGCCGTGAGGCGCAGCGGGGTCAGCACGCGTTCGGTGAGGGCCTTGGCCCAGGTGGTGCCGCGCTTGGTGGCGACAACCTCGCCGAGCAGGGCGAACGCCAGGTTGGAGTAGTGGAAGCGGCGGCCGGTCGGCAGGACCCGTTCGGCGCGGGCCAGGTCGGCCAGCAGCGAGTCCTCCTCCGGCGTGGCCAGGGTGTCCCAGACGTCGCCGTACGGCTCCCGCTGGAGGCCGGCGGAGTGGGAGAGCAGCCGCGCCAGGGTCAGCGTCCCGTGGGTCGGCACGTCGAGGTGCTCGTCCAGCGGGTCGTCGAGGTCGAGCGCACCCTCGTCGCGCAGCTGCATCAGCAGCACCGCCGTGAACGTCTTCGTGACCGAGCCGATCCGGAACCGGGTGTCCGCCCCCGCCGGCAGCGCCTCCCCGGAACCGACCTGGAATGTCCACAGTGGACGATCGTCACGGTGCACCGCCACGGAGACCGCCGGGATGCGCCCGTGCGCCTGCGCCTTCCGGACCTCGCGTTCCAGCCGCCGGGCCGTGGCGCTCATGAAGGCAGCATGCGGCCGAGGGGACGGCCGCCGACGACGTGCGCGTGCACGTGGAAGACCTCCTGACCGCCGTTCGGGCCGGTGTTGAAGATCACTCGGAACCCGTCGTCCCGAAGGCCCTCCGCCGTGGCCACCTCGCCCGCCATCGCCAGCACCTCGCCGGCCAGTGCCGGGTCGGCCGCCGCCAGGCTCGCCACGTCGGCGTGGTGCTCCCGCGGGATCACCAGAACGTGCACCGGCGCCTTCGGGTCGATGTCCCGAAACGCCAGCACCCGATCGGTGGACTGGACGACCGTCGCGGGGATCTCGCCCGCGACGATGCGGCAGAAGAGGCAATCGGCAGTCACGTTCCGCATCGTACGCAGGTGACCTTGATGTCCGGTGCCGACTCCTACCAGCGACCCAGCCGAACGGAGAGCGCCGCCACCGCGGCCGCCCCGGCGGTCGACGTCCGCATCACCGTGGGCCCCATCCGCACCGGCACGGCACCGGCGGCGGTGAACGCGGCCAGCTCCGCGTCGTCGACGCCGCCCTCGGGGCCGACCACGAGCACGATCTCCCCGGCCGGCGGCAGCGGCACCGTGGACAGCGCGACGTCGGCCGCCTCGTGCAGCACGTAGGCGCCGGAGGCCTTCCCCAGGAGAAGTGCGACCTCGGCGGTCTTCGCGCCCGGGCGCACCGGCGGCAGCCACGCCCGCCGCGCCTGCTTGGCCGACTCGCGCGCCGTCGAACGCCACCGCTGGAGCGGCCGCTCGTCCTTCCAGCGGGCCACGCTGCGCGCCGCCGCCCACGGGACGATCGCGTCGACCCCGACCTCGGTCATGGTGGCGACGGCCAGCTCACCGCGGTCGCCCTTGGCGATGCCCTGGACGACCGTGATCGTGGGGTCGGGCGCGGCGACGTTCGACCGCGTGGTGATCCGGGTGTCGAGGGTGCCCTTGCCGACGGCCGTGACCAGCGCGGACGCCGTGCCGCCGCGACCGTCGGCGAGGATCAGCGCCTCACCGACGCGCAGCCGCTGGACCACCGAGGCGTGGTGCCCCTCCGGCCCGTCGAGGCGGCACGAATCCCCGCCGGGCAGCTCCTCGACGAGAAAGACCGGGAGACCCACTAGGCTTCCCGCGCAAGCGTCGTGACGGCGCCTGAGGCACCGTCTTCCCTCGTCGCTTCGCTCCTCAGTCCAGACGGCACCGCACCGCCACGACGCGCGCTCACCTAGTGCCCGTTGAACGCGTCCCGCATGCGGCTGAAGAACCCGCCGTGCTTCGACAGCTCGGCGACCTCCTCGCCGCGCATCCGGGCGAACTCCCGCAGCGCCCGCTCCTCGTCGGCCGACAGCCGCTGCGGCGTGCGCACGTCGAGGTGCACGAACAGGTCACCGCGTCCGGCGCCGCGCAGGTGCGGCACGCCCTTCTCGCGGATCCGCAGCGTGGCGCCCGGCTGGGTACCGGCCTTGACCTCGACCGCCTCCTCGCCGTCGAGCGTCTTGATGGTGAGCCGGGTGCCGAGGGCGGCCGCGGTCATCGGGACGGTCACCCGGCAGTGCAGGTCGTCGCCCTTGCGGGAGAACACGTCGTGCGGGCGCTCCGCGATCTCCACGTAGAGGTCGCCGGGCGGGCCGCCACCGGGGCCGACCTCGCCCTGCTGGGCCAGCCGGATGCGCATGCCGTCCTCGACACCGGCCGGGATCTTGACGGTGAGGCTGCGCCGGGTGCGCACCCGGCCGTCGCCGCCGCAGGTGGAGCATGGGTGCGGGATCACGGTGCCGAACCCCTGACAGGCCACGCACGGCCGGGCCGAGATCACCTGACCGAGGAACGTGCGCTGGACCGACTGCACCTCGCCGCGCCCACCGCAGGCGTCGCAGGTCGCGGGGTGCGTGCCGGCCGCGGCACCGGCACCGCTGCAGGTGGTGCAGAGGACGGCCGTGTCGACCGAGATCGGCGCCTCCACCCCGAACGACGTCTCGTCCAGGTCGAGCTCCAGCCGCAGGATCGCGTCGGCGCCGGGGCGTACGCGGGGCCGGGGCCCACGGGCCGCGCTGGTGCCGAAGAAGGCGTCCATGATGTTCTGGAAGTCGACGAACGACCCGCCACCGGGACCGCCCATCCCGCCGCCCCCGCCGAACGGGTCGCCGCCCAGGTCGTGCATCTCCCGCTTCTTCGGGTCGGAGAGCACCTCGTAGGCCGTGTTGACCTCTTTGAACTTCTCCTGGGCCGACGGGTCGGGGTTGATGTCCGGGTGCAGCTCACGGGCCAGCTTGCGGTAGGCCTTCTTGATCTCGTCGGGGGACGCCTCTCGGCTCACACCGAGGATCCCGTAGTAGTCCTTCGCCACGCCCGCCCTATTCATCATCGCTGTTTGGCCTTACTCAGCTCTGCGCCAGCAGGTCGCCGACGTACCGTGCGACGGCGCGCACCGTCGCGATGGTGCCGGGGTAGTCCATCCGGGTCGGGCCGAGCACGCCCATCCCACCGACGACGGTAGCTCCCGGCCCGTACCCGGTCGTCACGATCGACGTCCCGCGCAGGTCCTCGATTTCGTTTTCGTCCCCGATGCGCACTCTCATGCTGGGCTCGACCGCACCGAAGAGCTTCAGGAGGATGACCTCTTCCTCCAACGCCTCCAGAATCGGCCTCAGCGAGCCCTGCAAGTCAAACACACCGGTGCGAGCGAGGTTGGCCGTGCCGGCCAGCATCACCCGCTCCTCCCGGCGCTCCACCAGCGTCTCCAGCAGCACCGTGGCCAGGGCGATCATCGGCGCCCGCAGCGTCGGGGCCACCTCTTCGACCAGCGCCTGCACCAGCGGCGGCGCGTCGACGAGCCGGCGGCCGGCGAGCTTCTCGTTGATCAGGCGGCGCAGCTCGGTGACGTCGTCGTGCGGCACCTGGTCCGGCAGGTCGACCAGCCGCTGCTCGACCCGCCCGGTGTCGGCGATCATCACGATCAGCACCCGCGTGGTCGACACCGGCACCAGCTCCAGGTGCCGCACGCTCGACCGGGTCAGGCTCGGGTACTGCACCACCGCCACCTGCCGGGTCAGCTGCGCCAGCAGCCGAACGGTGCGGTGCACCACGTCGTCGAGGTCGAGCGCGCCGACCAGGAAGCGCTCGATCGCGCGGCGCTCGGCCGGCGAGAGCGGCTTGACCCGGGACAGCTTGTCCACGAACAGCCGGTAGCCGCGGTCGGTGGGCACCCGGCCGGCACTGGTGTGCGGCTGCCGGATGTAGCCCTCGTCCTCCAGAACGGCCATGTCGTTGCGCACCGTCGCCGGCGAGACTCCCAGCTGGTGCCGCTCGACCAGAGCCTTGCTGCCGACCGGCTCCTGAGTGGACACGTAGTCCTGGACGATCGCGCGCAGCACCTCCAGCTTGCGGTCGTCGAGTGACAACGGGCACCTCCCCCAGGATCCAGACAGCCGGCCCGCCCGAACGGGCAGCCGGCTGGCACTCCACAACGACGAGTGCCAGTCTACTTCGCCGGGCCGTTCAAAGCGACGGCCGAACCCGCCGACGGTCGCGCGACGCGCCGTGATCACGACTGGCGGGGCTGGTCGGACGGTCCTACCGTGACGGCCATGACAGAACCACCTCGCCCGGCAGGCGATCCGGGCGACGATCCCAACAAGCCCGCCGGCTACACCATCCCCGGCGGCACGCCGGAGCAGAGCGGCGCCGCACCGACCAGCGGCGGGTACAGCATGCCGGGCAGCGGCGGCGACTACGGTCCCCCGCCGACCGACCAGGGCGGTTATGGCACACCGTCGGCTCCCGCCAGCGGCGGCGGCTACACCCCGCCGGCGGCACCGGCGAGCGGCGGCGGGTACGCCGCTCCCGCGTCCGACTACACCGCGCAGTCCGGTGGGGCGTTCCCGCCGCCGACCGGTGGACAGAGCTACCCGCCGCCGACCGGTGGACAGAGTTTCCCGCCGTCGAGCGGAGGGCCGGCGTACCCGGACACCGGGGCGTACAGCCAGTCGACCAGCGGCGCCGGCGCGTACGGCGCGCCCGGCCCGGGTGCCTACCCGCCGCCCGGTGGGCCGCAGCCCGGTCAGCCCGGCTACGGCGGCTACGGGCAGCAGGCCTACGCCGGCACCCCGGACGAGAAGAACATGATCATGGTGGCGCACTGGGGCGGCGTCGCGGGCGTTCTCATCGGTGGTGCGCTGTTCGGGTGGGTGGGGCCGCTGATCGCGTACCTGGCCAAGGGGAACACCTCCCCGCTCGTGCGGGCGCACGCGCTGGCCACGCTCAACTTCCACATCACCTGGGTGGGCATCAACGCGATCGCGTGGGTGATCACGATCTGCACGCTGTTCTTCGCGTCGCCGCTGCTGATCCTGACCGGTATCGCGTGCCTGGTGATCAGCATCATCGGCGCGGTGAAGGCGACCAACGGGGAGTACTGGAACTACCCGCTGACGATTCCCATCATCAAGTAAGCAGCCATCAGGTAGCTGTCAGAAGGTCCCGCACCACACCGTCTGCCAGGAGCCGGCCGCGCAGGGTCAACACGACGCGGCCGGCTTCCAGCTTCGCGGGGTCGAGCAGTCCGGCCTCCGCCTGGCGCAGCGCCTCCTTGCGACCCGCCTCGTCGAGGTGCTCCAGCGGGAGGCCGTCGCGCAGGCGGACGCGCAGCATCACGTCCTCGGTGTGGCGTTCGTCGGCGGTGAGGGTCTCCCGGCCGACCGCGGGCCAGCCGTCGGCCACCGCCCTGGCGTACGCGCTCGGGTGGCGGACGTTCCACCAGCGGACGCCGCCGACGTGGCTGTGCGCGCCGGGGCCGAGCCCCCACCAGTCGCCGCCGGCCCAGTACAGCAGGTTGTGCCGGCAGCGGGCCGCGTCGTCGCGCGCCCAGTTCGACACCTCGTACCAGGAAAAACCGGCCGCCGTCAGCGCCCGTTCCGCGGCCAGGTAGCGGTCCGCCGCCACATCGTCGTCCGGATACGGGAGAACGCCCTTACGCATGGCCGTCGCCAGTCGGGTGCCGTCCTCGACGATCAACGCGTAGGCGCTCACGTGATCCACCCCGGCCGCCACCACGGCGTCGAGGGAGGCGGCGAAGTCCTCCGGGCGTTCCCCCGGAGTGCCGTAGATCAGGTCGAGGTTGACGTGGTCGAACCCGGCGTCGCGGGCCTCGAGCGCGGCGGACACCGCCCGCCCGGGGGTGTGCCGGCGCTCGAGCACCTTCAGCACGTGCGGCGCCGCCGACTGCATCCCCAGCGAGATCCGGGTGAAGCCGGCGGCCCGCAGCTCGCGCAGCGACGACGGGTCGACCGACTCGGGATTCGCCTCGGTGGTGATCTCCGCGCCGTCCGCCAGGCCCCAGGTCCGGTCGATCTCGGCGAGGATCCGGCCCAGCTCGGACGGGGCCAGGAGGGTCGGCGTCCCGCCACCGACGAACACCGTGTCGACCCGGCGCGGGGTGACCACCGACGCGGCCCGGCGCAGCTCGGCGAGCACCTGGTCGACGTAACCGTCCCGGCCCGCCTCGTCCGGCGTGTACGTGTTGAAGTCGCAGTACCCGCAGCGGCTCGCGCAGAACGGCACGTGCGCGTACACCCCGAACCCGTGCTCGCCGGCCGGGGTGCCGGGTGGGACGGGGCCGGTGGCCGGGACCGGCTCACCGGACGGGAGAGCGCCGGGCATGGGCACCACGCTAGCGTGCGGGCATGATCCGGCTCTCCGTCGAGGCGGGCGTGGCCACGGTGACGCTAGACCGTCCCGAGGCGCGCAACGCCCTCTCCACCGCCCTGATCGAACGCCTCCTCGACGCGTTGACGCAGGTCACCGAGGATCCGGCGGTGCGCGTGGCAGTGCTGTCGCACACCGGGCCGGCGTTCTGCGCGGGCGCCGACCTCAAGGAGACGGCCGCCGTTCTGGCGTCCGGCGGGGTGCCGGTGGCGCGGCTCGGCGAGGTGCTCACCGCGATCTGGGAGTGCCCCAAGCCGGTCGTGGCGCGCGTGGGCGGGGCGGCCCGCGCGGGCGGGCTCGGGCTGCTGGCCGCCGCCGACGTGGCGATCTGCGCCGACGACGTGACGTTCCAGTTCACCGAGGTGCGCATCGGGGTGGTGCCGGCCGTGATCTCGGCGACCGTGCTGCCCCGCCTGGCCCCGCGCGCGGCGGCCGAACTCTTCCTCACCGGTGCCGTGTTCGACGCGCGGCGGGCCGTGGAGATCGGGCTCGTGACGGCCGCCGTTCCCGCCGCCGAACTGGACGCCACCGTCGCGCGGTACGCCGAGGACCTGCGGCGCGGGGCGCCCGGGGCGCTGGCCGCCACGAAGGCGCTGCTCAACCGGCGGGCCGCCGCCGACCTGCCCGGGCAGTTGGCGGAGCTGACCCGCATGTCGGTGGGCTTCTTCACCGGCGCCGAGGGGCGGGAGGGGATGGCCGCCGCGCGGGAGAAGCGGTCGCCGTCCTGGCTCTCCTGAACCTTTCACCCTGCTTTCCGGGATTCCCGCAGGTGAGGGGCATGCGATCGGGATGGTCGACATCGACCTTCGTTGACGGTCGGCCCGGGCGTTCCTAGCGTCCGCGCCACCCGACTACGGAGGCGACCATGCGTTCCAGCAGATGGCTCGCGGCTGCGGCCGTCCTCACCGCGGCCGCGTCGGTCCTCGTGGCGTGGGGCTACGGCGCCCCCGACGCCGCGGCGGCCGCGGACCCGATCGTGGTCGTCGACGACACCTTCGAGGACGGCACCGTCCAGGGCTGGACCCCGCGCGCCGACGAGACCGTCGCGCACAGCACGGCCGTCGCGCACGCCGGCACCGGCAGCCTCGTCGTCACCGGCCGCACCCGCACCTGGGAGGGCCCGACCAGGAACCTCCTCGACACGATGCGGGCCGGCACCCGGTACACGTTCGGCGTGTACGTGCGGCTGGCCGCCGGCACCGCCGACACCCAGCTGAGCCTCAGCCTCGAACGCCAGTGGCAGGGCACCGCCAACTACGAACAGATCACCGGCAACGCCACCGTAAGCGCCGGCGGCTGGACCCTGCTCACCGGCAGCTACACGCTCGCCAACGACGTCGACTTCCTCTCGGTCTACGTCGAGGCGGTGAGCAGCGCCGACGCGTCGTTCCACCTCGACGACTTCACCGTGTCGTACGTGCCGGAGCTGCCCATCCAGACGGACATCCCGGCGCTGAAGACGTTCCTGGCCGGCGACTTCGAGATCGGCGCGGCGGTCGGCCGGGCGCAGCTGCTCGGCAACCACGCGCAGTTGCTCAACCGGCACTTCGACTCGATCACCGCCGGGAACGCCATGAAGTGGGACGCGACCGAGCCGACCGAGGGCACCTACACCTGGACCGACGCCGACGCGATCGTCAACTACGCCCGCACGAACGGCATGCGGCTGCGCGGGCACACGCTCGTGTGGCACAACCAGACCCCGGCCTGGGTGTTCCAGAACGCCTCCGGCGGTCCCCTCACCGACAGCGCCGCCGACAAGGCGATCCTGCTGACCCGGCTGGAGAACCACATCCGCGCGGTCGCCGGCCGTTACGCCGCCGACGTCGACCACTGGGACGTGGCAAACGAGGTCATCGACGAGAACCAGCCCGACGGCCTGCGCCGCAGCGACTGGTACACCATCGCCGGCCTCGACTACCTGCGCACGGCGTTCCGGGTGGCCCGCGAGGTGGCGCCGAACGCGAAGCTGTTCATCAACGACTACAACACCAACGTCACCACCAAGCGGGACAAGCTGTACGCGCTGGTCGCGCAGCTGCGGGCCGAGGGCGTGCCGATCGACGGCGTCGGTCACCAGATGCACGTCAACATCGACTGGCCGTCGGTGTCGGAGACCGAGGCGATGCTGCATAAGTTCATCCCGTTGGGCGTGGACCAGCAGATCACCGAGATGGACGTCAGCGTCTACACCAACGGCTCGGAGTCGCTGCCGGCCATCCCCCAGGAGCGCCTGATCAAGCAGGCCGACCGGTACCGGGACCTGTTCGCGCTGTACCGCCGGTACAGGGACGACATCAGCTCCGTGACGCTGTGGGGGCTGGCCGACGACGACACCTGGCTGAGCACGTTCCCGATCGCGCGGCTGGAGGCGCCGCTGCTGTTCGACACGCGGCTGCAGGCGAAGCCGGCGTACTGGGGCATCGTCGACCCGTCCCGGGTGACCCCGACGCCCGGCTCCCCGTCGGCCGCCTCGCCCTCACCCAGCCGTTCCGGCGCGTCCCCTTCGCCGAGCCGCTCCAGCGCGTCTGCGTCACCGAGCCGGAGCAGCGCGGCGCCGGGGAACTGCGCCGTCGACTACACCGTCGTCAGCAGTTGGCCCGGCGGCTTCCACGGCGAGGTGCGCGTCGCCAACACCGGCACGGCACCGGTCAACGGCTGGACCCTGCGGTGGACCTTCGCCAACGGCCAGCAGGTCACCCAGGCCTGGGGCGGCACCGCCACCCAGTCCGGCGCGGCCGTCACCGTCACGAACGCCTCCTGGAGCGGCATGCTCGTACCCGGCGGCACGGCCACGGTCGGCTTCCTCGCCACCTGGACCGGCACCAACGCCGAGCCCACGGCGTTCACCCTGAACGGAGGGACGTGCGCGGTCCGCTGAAACGGGCTCCCGAAACCGTGCCGACGGGGACGCCTCTTGACACCTGTCCGACGGCGTCCCGCTTACCCTTGGGCGATGCGTAAGGGCACGGTGGCGATCGGTTTCGTGGCCATGGTCACGATGGCGGCTGTGGGCGGGCACTACTTCGTCCAGCAGTTCGACGACCTGCCGCTGCCCTCGCTGCCCGGGCTCGCCTGCGACGTGCGGGCCGACGGCGACGGGACGATCCCGCTGAGCAACGAGCAGATGGCCAACGCGGCCACGATCTCGGCGGTCGGCATCCGGCGCGGCATCCCTCGCCGCGGCGTGGTCGTCGCCCTGGCCACCGCCTGGCAGGAGTCGAAGATCGAAAACCGGGAGGGCGGCGACCGGGACTCGATCGGCCTGTTCCAGCAGCGGCCGAGCAAGGACTGGGGCACGCCGGAGCAGATCTCCGATCCGCGCTACGCGACGAACGCGTTCTACGACGCGCTGCTCAAGGTGCCCAACTGGCAGAAGCTGCGGGTCACCGAGGCGGCGCAGGCCGTGCAGATCAGCGCCTACCCCGAGGCGTACGAGCAGTGGGCGGCCCGGGCGGAGCAACTGGCGGCCGCGCTCGGCGGCGACCGGACCGGCGCGGTCTCCTGCGAGGTGCGCGACGCCCCGCAGACCACGGGCGCCGCGGCGGTGAAGGCGCTCGCCGCGACCCTGAAGCTCGACTGGGGCGACATCCGCAGCACGTCGCAGGAATCCAGCATCTCCATCACCGTGCGTAACGAGAGTGCGGGCTGGCAGTACGCCCACTGGCTCGTGGCGCACGCCGCGGGACAGGGCGTGCAGCGCGTCAGGTACAACGGGCAGGAGTGGACCGCCAAGTCCGGGACCTGGGAAAAGAGCGCCTCCGAGGCGGCCGGTGCGACGAAACAGGCGGTTTCCGCCGACGTGGCAACCTGACCTGTGGGCCGTTAGGAGGATGCCTCCCCGTCTTCCCCGAAGGCTCTGCCGCGTTACCATCAGTCGTTCTGAAGAGGGGTTCGCGTTTCTGCGGGCGGTTTCCC
>NZ_BOPF01000014.1 GCF_016863615.1 Virgisporangium aliadipatigenens
CTGTGCCGCTGCCCTGGACGCCGAGCGCTACATCGCATCGCTGGAATCCGGAGAGGGGAACTGATGAAGGCCGTCACCGACGCCTCGTTCAGCAGCGAAGTACTGCGGGCCGACAAGCCCGTGCTGGTCGACTTCTGGGCGGACTGGTGCCAGCCGTGCCGCAAGGTCGCCCCGCTGCTCGAGGAACTGTCGCGTGAACTCGGCGACGAGGTCGAGATCGTGAAGGTCGACATCGACGCCAACCCCGAGGTGACCCGCGCGTACCAGGTGATGTCCGTGCCGACGCTGACGATGTTCCGGTCCGGGCGGCCGGTGAAGCAGGTCGTCGGCGCGCGGCCCAAGGGAGATCTCGTGCGGCTCATCAAGTCGGCGCTGGACGCCCCGGCCAAGACGGCCGTGTAAGACCGCTTTCTGATAGGCGCCCCGGCGGGACGGATGATTGTCCCGGCCGGGGCGCGTGCTTATGGTGATCTTCAGTTCAGGTGCTACCGCCGCACCACGACGAGCTGCGGTTTCGACTTTGGCCCACGGGCCGGCCGGATCGGCGGGACGGTCTCCGGCCCGCCGCAGCGGTTCGGTGGTCGGCTGGACGGGAATCGGCCATGCGCGCCGCGTCGACGACGTTTGTGGACGGCGCCGACGATCATGTCTGACAGGGGGCGAGGCCTGTGGCGGAGGCCGGTCGGTGCCAGGTCGGTCGGACTGCGCACCACGGACCCTGGGATACCGCCCGGCGCGCGCTTGCCACCCGCGGCGGCCCCGAGCAGGGGCGCCCCATGGTCGGCGGGCGCGGCGGCAACGGTGCCGGTACGCTCCGCCGAGATGCCCAAACCGTTGCGTTTCGCCACAGGGTGGTTGAAGGAGGCCGGACGAATGCGCCCGATCCGACGCGGTGAGACCGGTATGGCCGTTGCGGAGATCCGCGACATCCTGACCACGCTGACCCTACTGCCGGCCGCTGACGTAACCGGCGCCGGCGACGAGTTCGACGCGGCGACGGAACGGGCCGTCCGGGCCTTCCAGCAGAGCCGTGGGCTCTCCGCGGACGGCGTCGTGGGTATCGAGACCTGGCAGGCTCTCGACGCCGCACGGTGGCGTCTCGGGCAGCGTGCGCTCTACTACGCCGTGTCGGAGCCCATCGTCGGCGACGACGTGCGCCAGCTCCAGGAACGCCTCCTCGAAATGGGCTACGACGCGGGCCGCCCCGACGGCGTGTACGGCGACCGGACCGCGAAGGCGGTGGGGCAGTTCCAGCGTGAGGTCGGGCTCTCGCCGGACGGCGCCTGCGGGCCGCAGACGCAGCACGCGCTGCGCCGGCTCGGGCGCAAGGTCGTCGGCGGGCGGCCGCAGCTGCTGCGCGAGAGTGTGGCGTTCCGCTCCTCCGGACCGGCCCTCGTCGGCAAGCGCATCATCATCGACGCCGGACACGGCGGCCCCGACCCCGGTGTCGTGGTGCCCGACGGCATCCTGCGCTGGACCGAGGCCGACCTGGCGTGGGACCTCGCCGCCCGGCTCGAGGGCCGGCTGGCCGCCGCCGGCATGCGCGTCCACCTGACCCGCGGCCCCACCCAGGCCACCGAGCTGACCGACCGCGACCGGGTCCGGCTCGCCAACGAGCTCGGCGCCGACCTGTTCATCTCCATCCACGTGGACGCCCATACCGACCCGGCCGCCGACGGCGTGGCCGCCTACCACTTCGGTTCGATCTCCGGCGGTGTCTCGTCGACCGTGGGGGAGCGGCTCGCCGGGCTCGTTCAGCGCGAGATCGTCGCGCGGACCGGGATGCGCGACTGCCGCATCCACCCCAAGAGCTGGGACATTCTCCGACTCACCCGGATGCCGGCCGTCCGGGTCGACGTCGGTTACCTGACTTCACCCCTTGATCGGGAACGTCTTGTGGATCCGGCGTTCCGCGACCGGGTGGTGGAGGCCATGATGGCCGCTGTCCAGCGCATGTACTTCCGCGAGGAGTCCGACGTGCCGACCGGCTCGATCGACGTCACCCGCCTGCGGGAGCTGACGGCGGCGCTGGCGGAGTAGGCCTGCTTCTTCGCTCCTGGGATGCGCTGGGTCCCGGGACGGCGGGGTGGTCCGCACCGACTGCGGTGCGGAGCCCGCTCCGAGGATGGCGCGCATCCTGGCCATGTCGCGGCCTCTCCCGAAGGGTGGCGCTTGCTGTCCCAGTTGCCCGCTGGTCCGCCGACACGGCTTCTATGGGCGGCAGCTGTGGGACATCGGCGATCCGAGCCGGCCGTTCCCGCCGGGCAGCCACCGGCCGGCGCGGGTCGTTCTTCAAGAACGGCAGGCGTCATCGGCTTATAGGCGCCTTCGGCGTCATGGGCTTTATCGGCGTCATGGGCTTCATGGGCGCCTGCGGCTTCATCGCTTCATGGGCGTCATCGGCCGATCCGTCGAAGGCCGCGGCCGGGCATCCGCTCGCCCAGCAGCTCGGCGCCGGCCCACCCGAGGGCCGGCGTGGGGTCGGCTCAGACGGCGGCGGAGGTGGACGTGCGGGTGGCCGGGCGGACCGGGCGCAGCAGCGCGTCCGGCGTCATCGAGCCCAGCAGCTTCTCCAGCGCGTACTCGACATCGGACTTCCACGACAACGCGGTGCGCAACTCCAACCGCAGGCGCGGGTACCGGGGATGCGGCCGCACCGTCTTGAAGCCCACCGACAGGAAGTAGTCCGCCGGCGCCAGACATCCACCGGACCGCTCCGGCACCCGGGGATCATCGTCCGCTTCACCGAACTTCGCGTCGCCGAACGCCTCGATCGCCTTGACCCCGCGCTTCGTCAGATCCCGCGCGACGCCCTGCACCAGCATCCGCCCGAGCCCCCCACCGGCGAACGGCAACACCACGTGCGCCGTCGTCAGCAGCACGGCATCCGGTGACACCGGCGACGTCGGGAACGCCATCGACCGCGGCACGTAGGCCGGCGGCGCGAACATCACATAACCGGCCGCCATGCCGTCGACGTAGACGAGCTTCCCGCAGGAACCCCACTCGAGCAGCGTCTGGGAGACCCACGCTTCCTTTTCGAGAGCCGGGTCGCCGGCGGCACACGCACGCTCGGCGGAAACCGGGTCGAGCTCCCAGAACACGCACTGGCGGCAGGAGCGGGGAAGATCCTCAAGGGTGTCGAGGGTCAGATTGACCAGACGTCGAGACATGCGGCGGTCCATCCGATCGTGATGATTCGGGTAGTCCGGCTGAGGCGTGTCGGCCGTCCCAAGCACCAGATCGTACGCCGCGTGACGGAACGGTGCGAGGTGTAGCCGCTATTTGTCCCAGAATCTGCGATATGGGCACTCAGTTGATTACAGGAACGTACTGGTCGAACGCGTCCCGTGCTGACCGGATCGGCCGCCGAGCGCCGACAGATGAAAGGTCCTGACGCTGGACCGTAGCCCACATCCCGCGCGCTCGACAGGGGGACATCTCAACGCCGCCGCCCTGCCGTCGTGCGGCGGCTACCCGGAGGCCCACGACCTCGGCGACCCGATGATCCCGGCGACGACCCAGGGCAGCACGTCCGCCGCGCGTGCCGGAGGGTGATGGAACAGGCGCTCCACGACGGCGCCGTCATTCGGCGGACTGTCCGGAGATGCAGCAGTTGTCTCGCAGTCGCGGTCGGCCGCTCGAGATTGCCGCACCGCTCCATCTAAAGTCCGCCCGACGTCCGAACACGGATCGAGGCACTCTCGTTAGGTGTCCGCCCATATACGCCGCCGTGCCCGGGGACCACGGCGCGCACCCGTGCGTGCGCCGCTCATCGGTCAGGGCGTCGGCGACGGTCAGTGTGGCGGCGTCCGGTCTCTGGCCGCAGCCGTGCTCTGCCGAGCAGAGGGCGCGTCGGTGCCGTCCTGGTGGCCGTGCGGCCGGCCGCTCGTGAGTTCGTGCGCCGTCGGGCGCCGATTGGTGTGGGCGCGGGTCGGGGCGCGTCGCTTCGGTTCGTCGGAGCGCTCGCCGACTCGTCGGGGATGTACTCGTCGCGTGATCGGTGCTCGCGCGGCGAAAAGGTAGTGCGGGCGCTGATGCGGGTTTCCGGAGAGCGGTTCGAGGGATCGGAGAGACTCTGCAGCTCAGAGGCTCTGTCGTAACGTATTTTTCTGCTGCCTGGACGGTTGGATCGGCCGCCTGGGGCGGTTGCGGGGGACCTCTCGGCCACTCGCGATCAGCTGCACCGCCGGCGCGGCATTCGTGGCGTCGACGTTGATCCACACATGGCCCGTCGGCGGCGGGTCGACGACGACGGCGTGGCCGCCCGGATACAGGACATGACGCTCACCGGGTCACAGCTCGCCGCAAGCACTCGGCACCGCGTCGGCGGCACTACATCCTCGGCACGGCCGGGTCACAGCCGCGTCATCGGCACGGGTTGCGTCGGCGACGCCGCATCGTCGGCACGATGGTCTCGTGCCGCGTCATGGGCACGGCGGTGTCTGCACGGGTGGCATCGTCGCGGGCATTGTCGGCGCCGCACCGTCGCCACAGCGGTGTCGGCGTCGCATCATCGGCACGGCGGTGTCGGCGTCGCATCATCGGCACGGCGGTGTCGGACGGATGACGTCTGATGTCCTTCCAGCGCTACTCGCCGGAGCAAGCCCGCTGGCACGAGGTGCGGCCCGGGGTCACCGGCACGTGTAGGCGTCGGAGGCATTCGCCTGTCGGGCGGTGGGCATCAGGTGTCGAGCAAGCGGGGAGCGGGCGGGGAGAGCGCCCAGCCGGCAGCAGCACGACGGCGATGCGCATCACGGCGGTGCGCATCCGGGCCGGTCGCGGCGGCCGCGACTTTCACCGAGGCCCGGGCGACATCGTCGGGCAAGAGACGATGCCGGCGTCATAAGCGCGGCGTCGGTGGAGCGGCCCGACGGTCAAGACGCTCGTCCCACCCGACTCGATCAAGGCGCTGTTCGTGGAAGGACAGCACCGGCAGCCGGCTCGACGATTGCGCAGACGTCGCCGGATCCACGGCTTGGCGAGTCCCTCGTGGACAACAACCGCGTTCTCTTGGAGACCTTCGACGCAGCCCTCGATGTGGAGGCTCGAGTGTCCGAAGGTCCAGAGGCCGGAAGGGCTCGGATCCCTCGAAGTTCCGTGTGCTCAACTCCTTCGAAGCTCCGTGTTCTGGGAGAGATCCTCGCCGGCCAGGTGACCCGCACTCTCGATGGGCACACGCCGCGACGTGCCATAGGTCGCGAGGTGCCGCGTGTCTACATCAGTTCCGGATCGCGAAGTGACCTGAGCCTGGATGGGCTCCTTTCCGCGAAGCACGTGCCCAAAGACGAGCGCGCTCACCGGTAGATGCGTGGGGACGCCGCGAGCAGGAAGGCGACGCCAAGTCTGTACGCCGTCGACAAGGCCCCGCTCGCGAGGTGTCGACTCTTCGACGAGCGCAAACAAGCAACCGAGCTGGCTGGCCCAAGCCCGACGACCGACCACGGCCTACCCACACCCCTGAGCCGCTGGTTCGGCCAAGTCGAAGCGGAGTCCGCGCCAGCTACACCGCGGCCGCCACGGCCGTACTCCTCGCTCGCGGCCGCAGGCCGTACTCCTGCATACCGCGATCGCCTCCAGTGGTGATGACGTTGGCGGCGAGCCTCTGCACGCGCACCCATGGAGTCGGTGCCGGGGTCGGGCATCGGCGGGGGCACCCCGAAGTCGACGTCGGCGCGGCGAGGTCCCCGCCGAATGCCCCGTCCATCGAGCCTCCAATCGCGGTGCCGGCGTAGGAGCCGCACGACCCGTGCCGGTGGACGTGCGGGACCCGCGGGTCGCTGGCACCGGCTTTGCCCACCTCGTGGGCGGCTCCGATATCGCCGGTTAGGGAGTGTCCCGGTCGAGGTTGTCGCTCATGACCCCGAAGTAGCCGCCGTCGGGCAGCTGATCAGCGCGTCCGGTGCCGGCCCCAGCAGCACGCCACCCACCCACATGGTTGGGCTTCTCTTGCCGTCTTTGACGTCCGTGACGTCATCGCCGACCGCCCATAGCGCAGCCGGTCGAACACCCGCAGCAGGTGGCCGATGGAGCTCGGTGATCGTCATCGAGCGCAACGTTGACGTGCTCTGGCTGGTGGACTGCTGACCCCGACCCTGCCGTCCGACCGTCTACAGCGCGCTTGCCCGGCCCGTATTCGACGTCGGGCTGCGCCGCACCAAGGCGGCAGCTTCACCGAAGAGTGCCGGGCGCGGGGCGGGCGGTATAGGCCCGCGATGCCGGCTGACCCCGGCTCAGGCGCTGACCAGCCGAGTGCTTCCCGGGCAACCACGAGCGGCTCGGTCACGGGTCGCGCGGGTTGAGGTCGCCGTGAAGCGTTGCACGTGAAACCGAGCCGTTCGGAGCGTCGCCGTGAGTCCTGTCGGGGTCTCCTCAGCCGAGCCACCACGTGCTCAACCCGATCGGTGCTTGTCTGGGGCCGTTCCGGTTGTGGCGTCTGATGGTCCAGTGGCGGCCGCCGCCGCCGTCGCCCCGAAGGCTCCAGCTCCCGGAGCCGCGGTCGACGCGACCGCGGGGCCAGTTGAGCCTTCCGACGCGTTCGACGCCGTCGGGGAGCCGGTCGACGTTGAGGCGCCTGCGCCTCTGCCGGAGGAGCCGGCCGGGGGCGTTCCGGGCGAGGTGCTGTCGTCGATCGTCTCGAGCTGGCCGGCCCCGTCAGAGACCACCGCGCCGTGCGCCAGCTCCTCTGTGCCGTCCGGCGAGGCGGAGTCGCGCTGTGCCGGAGCGCTGAAGCTCACCGGCGTCTGCCAGTCGATGTGCGGCGGCTCCGCGAGTGCCTTCCCGCCGAACTCCGCCAGCCACTCCGCGACGAGGGCCAGGTTCTCCCGCCAGACCGGCTCGGGGATGCGGGGGAGGATGTCGTCCCACAGCGAAAGGAATGTGCCCCGCAGCTGCAGCCGCCCGAACGGCCGCGCCAGGAACCACACGTGCAGGTGCGCGGAGCCGTCGCCCCAACGGTTCACGTGGACCCGTGCGACGCCGTCCAGCGAGCGCACAGCGCGCTCCAGCCGAACGGTGAGCACGCCCAGCTCCGCCGCGAGAAGGTTCGGCAGGTCGCCGAGATCGAGGTGCGAACGGGACTCCAGGATCAGCACCATGGGGAGCCCGGTCGGGCGGTCGAGCGCACGCACGCGCCAGCGTTCGCTCACCCAGATGTACGCCTCGTCGGGAGCCCGGCAGGCACTGCACTCGGCTGGATCCTCGCCGTGGCGCGGCGGCTCGACATCGGCCGGCTCCTCCAGCGGCTTGACCCTGAGGTCACCTTCGAAGGGGAACGTCGGCCACGACGTAAACGCAGGCATGGGGAGGGGTGCGTCCGACACGAGCCAAACTTAGCCGACCTGCGTGCCTATGTCGTTCCCCTGTCTCGGCCTAGCTGGGGGCCATCCGTACTCCGTATCCACAGGCGCACACCGCGTCCGACCGGCCGTTTCACGTGAAACGGGGCCGCCCTGTGGAAAGAGCCTGTGGACAACAAAACGGCCGGGGTTAACCCCGGCCGCCTCGGTCGTTCATTCGCGGTGTTCCCGCGCGTTGCTACTCGGCTTGGCGCTGCTGCTCTTCCATACCGATGATCCCGACGATGCGCTCGAGGTCGTCCACGGTCGCGAACTCGATCGTGATCCGCCCCTTGCGCCGGCCGATGTCGACCTTCACCCGGGTGTCGAACCGGTCCGAGAGCCGGTCCGCCAGATCGGTCAGCGCGGGCGCGTGGGGCTTCGCGCGTCGCTGGGCGGGAGTCGACTTCTTGCCGCTGTCGTCGGCGTTCATGAGGGTCACGAGTTCTTCGGTGGCGCGAACGGAGAGCCCCTCCGCCACGATCCGCTTCGCGAGCTCCTCCTGCTTGTCGTGATCCTCGATACCGAGGAGTGCCCGTGCGTGCCCCGCCGAGAGCACGCCGGACGCGACCCGGAGCTGAACGTGTGCCGGCAGGTTCAGCAGGCGGATCGTGTTGGAGATCTGCGGCCGGCTGCGCCCGATGCGCCTTGCCAGTTCCTCGTGGGTGGCGCCGAACTCCTCCAGCAGCTGCTGGTACGCCGCCGCTTCTTCGAGCGGGTTGAGGTTGGCGCGGTGGATGTTCTCCAGGAGGGCGTCCCGGAGCATGGCGTCGTCCCGCGTCTCCCGAACGATCGCCGGGATGACCTCACGCTCCAGTGCCTTCGCGGCGCGCCAACGGCGTTCGCCCATGACGAGCTCGTACTTGCCGGAACCGAGCTCCCGCACGACCACCGGCTGGAGGAACCCGACCTCCTCGATCGAGGCCTTCAGCTCATCCAGCGCCTCGTCGTCGAAGTACTGCCGCGGCTGCTTCGGGTTGGGTTCGATCGCGTCAACCCTGATCTCGGCGAACCGTGCACCGGGAACGGGCGCGAGCTGACTCGGTGCCGGTTCCACCGAAGAAACCTGAATCGGCGCGGAGATGGCGGCGTCGCTCGGGGGAGCGGGTTGGGGAACCGTCGGGGGCGGCTCCACAGTGGCCACCGACGTCGCTCCTCCCGACTCTTCCGCCGGGGGAGCGGTCGGGATCAGGGCGCCGAGACCCCGCCCCAGACCACCGCGTCGCGAACTCTTCATGCCATGCCTCCGGTCTGAGCCCGCTGCGCACCGCGCAGGGCGATCTCCTGTGCCGCCTCGAAGTAACTCACCGCGCCACGAGAGCCCGGATCGTATGTCATGACGGACTTGCTGTAGCTAGGAGCTTCAGACACTCGGACGTTCCGGGGGATGACGGCGTTGAGGCACTTGGCACCGAAGTGGGCGCGCACGTCCTGCTCGACCAGGTCGGCGAGCCGGGTCCGCCGGTCGTACATCGTCAGCAGGACCGTGCTGACGTTCAGGATGGGGTTGAGGTGCGACCGGATCATCTCGATGTTCTCGGTGAGCGCCTTGACGCCCTCCAGCGCGTAGTACTCGCACTGGATCGGGATCATGACCTCTTCGGTCGCCACGAGGGCGTTCACGGTGAGGAGGCCGAGAGAGGGCGGGCAGTCGATGAAGATGTAGTCGTACGTGGCGGCGGAGCCGTCGATCGCCCGCTTGAGCCGCGACTCGCGAGCTACGACGGAGACGAGTTCGATCTCCGCGCCGGCGAGGTCGATGGTGGCGGGTACGGCCCAGAGGTTCGGGATTTCCTCCACGGCCTGGGTGACGTTATCGAGCGGCACACCCTCGATGAGGGCCTGGTACACGTCCGGCACACCGGAGTGATGGGGAACGTTCAGGCCGGTGGAGGCGTTCCCCTGCGGGTCGAGGTCGATGACCAGGACTCGGTTGCCGTGGAGCGCGAGCGCGACCGCCACGTTCACGGCGGTGGTCGTCTTGCCGACGCCACCCTTCTGGTTCGCCACGCAGATGATCCTGCGCTTTGGCGGACGGGGCATCTGGACCTCACCGCTGGGATTGAGAATTTCCACCGCTCGCTTCGCTTCCTGGGCCAGCGGGGGATCGTCCGGCTCGGTTTCACGTGAAACGTAGGCATCGGTCACGTCGGCCTCCGCTGGTTCGCCGTGCGAGGGCGGGCCGGGGGGAGTCACAGCCCGCGTGGGACCGTCCTGCCCGGATTCGTCGCCGCTCGGCCCCGTCCATGCCGGCCCGACCGCGGGCGCCCCACGGCCGTAGAGCGTACCGGCCCGTTGCGCGGGCGGCACGGCCGACAGTTCTGGATCAGCTACCGCGACCTGATGGGGGGCAGTGGCGCGCCCCATCACCCGAGGACCCACCGCCCCCGTGACTTCGGTGTGTTCCACGGTCTCGGTTTCACGTGAAACGGTGAGATCCGCCAACGGAGGTTCGGGGTCCCGCGCGGGAGAATTTCCACTGTCGCGCACCGTGTCAGTCCCGTTCTGTACCAATGGATGGTCGTCGTCCACGCCGGGTTGGTCGCCCTTAGCAACGACGCGCGGCTCATTGGAGCCCGTACATCCGACGCGCGGCCAGCCTACGGCGGAGGACCGGGCCGTGCTACGCCCCTCCGCGCGAAACGCCGCCCCGTGAGAGGGAACGAACACGAGAAACCCCGGTACCAGTCCCATACCCCCGCCGCAGCGCGCGCCGCCGCCTCCCGGCCAGCCGACGCCCCCCGACGCCCTGCGCCACATTCTGTTATTCCCCCGCCTTTCAACGGCCGTCGCGGTGCCACCCGCTCCGACCTCCCCCGTCGCCGCGCCTACCGCGCGACGTGATCACATCTCGCCGTCTCCTTTGTGGGAACGTCGTTGAGCACCCGACTCACCCGCATCCCCTCGACCCGGTCGACGGCCACCGGGCGGCGATTTCCGCACCCGCCCGAAGCCCTCATCACTTCCGGAGCCCGCTCCTCGCCCGGGAGCAAACCCGCCCCTTGGAACGTCCCCGCCACGGGGATCCGAGCGCTGCGAGCCGTGGTCCGCCACGTCACCACCTCGGCCACCCGAGCGCCGCGAGCCGCTACGAGTCGTCGGGCCGTCACCCCGGCGCTGCCAGCCGCGCTCCGCCGGGCCTTCACCCCGATACTCTGAGCGTCGCGAACCGTCGGAAGCCGTTCGGTCATCGCGTCGACGGCTCGAGCCCTCATCCGTCCCGTCCTCGCCGCGGCGGCCCGAGCGCCTAGAAGCATCGCGGTCAGGGGCGGAGTTGTGCGGGCGCCCCGAGTCCGACGGCCGACCACGGTCCGCCCCGGGGGAGTCGCGGCGGCCCGAGCGTGGCGAGCCCTCGCGGTCCGCTGGGGCGAAGCCCTGACGGCCTTCGCGGTCCGGGGTGGAGGAACGCCCGCGTCCGGCACCGCCGGCCCACTTGCCGACGCCATCCGGCCGCCGGCCTTCACCCGAGCCGAAGCCTTCACCGGAGGCGGGGCGCTCCTTCGTTGCCGCGCGGCGAGCAGCGGCCCGGCGCGGCTCCTCGGAGACCCGGCGAACGTCCACGATGATCGCGGGTGGCTCGATGACGCCCACACCGCACTCCTGGACGGTGGGTTCGGCTCCGCCGAGTCGCCGCACCGCAGCCGCGTGCTCGACGACCTCCTCACCGGCCGACGCTCCCTTGAGCGCCAGCAGGTGACCACCGGTCCGAAGCAGGGGTAGCGCCCATCCCGTGAGCCGGTCGAGCGGCGCGACCGCCCGCGCGGTCACGTAGTCCTGGCGAGGCAGCCGGTCGACGCATTCCTCGGCCCGCGCCCGCATGACCGTGACGCCGGTGAGGCCCAACTCGTCCACGACCTCATCCAGGAACGCCGTCCGTCGAGCCAGAGACTCGATCAGCGTGATGGTGAGATCAGGGCGGGCCACTGAAAGGACGATACCGGGCAAACCGGCCCCTGAGCCGATGTCTACTATAGATGCCCCAGAAGACACTAAACCGCTCATGGCGGCGCAATTCAGGATGTGGCGCTCCCAGATGCGCGGCGCCTCTCGTGGACCGATCAAACCCCGAACCACGCCGTCCGTCATGAGCAACTCCGCGTACCGGATCGCCAGCGGAAGCCGTTCGCCGAACAGGGCCTGCGCCGCCGGCGCGAGTTCGGGCGGAGGGGCCGGTGACGCATCGGCCGCGTCTCCCGAGTCCGTCGCGCGCGCCACGAACTCGCGCTCGTCCGGGCCGATTTCGTTGCTCATCACATGCCTTCCGATCCGCGCCCGCACACTCGCGACCGCCACCCACACGCGACCCGCGCCCGATCCGGCGCGCGTCCGCCCAACGCAATCACACGCCCCACCGGGAACATCGACCGCCTCGGCGGAACCATCCTCAATGGGCGCGCCGGCCACGGTCCGCCGGCCGCGATGTTTCACGTGAATCCACGATCAGCGCGCCTAGAAGGTCGGCCCGTCCTACGTGGCACCGGATACGTGGCAACGGATGAGGAGCGAGGAGGAAGGACGCGCACCAACGTGCGGGCCGGCGAGCGGAGTAGGGCAACGTCGACTGCGGCGCTCCCGTCCTGGGGTTCTCACGCGCGATCACCCGCGCTCGCGCACTCGGCCGGACGGAGGCCGGATCCGAACAATGCGCGCCCACGCGAGTCGGCCTGATCCAAAGAGCGCGCGAGCATCCATGCCGACACCGCACCGGACGCCGAGCCAACCCGTGTCACAGGCGAACCGGAGCATCGGCGCAACCCGCGCTCACGCCGGAATCCCGTCGAGCCGGTGCAACCCCGCGCTCACGCTGACTAACGCGAACCCGCGCCGCGCTCCGCCCGCACCAGGCTCACCGCGCCGGTGCCACTAGCGCCACGTCGACCCGGGCGAGGTTCAGGGGTGACACATGGATCATGACTGGATCGGCTGGCCCGAAGACGAGGACCACACCGGGGACACCGACCCACGCCGCGTCCGTCCCGCGCCACGCACACCGTCACCATGCCTATCCGCGCCATGCTCATCGCGACGCGCTCACCGGCGCCACGCACACCCGGCCCGTCGCCACCGGCGCCATAACCACCCGACACCCCGGCCACCGGCGCCACGGCCACCGGTGTCACGCACACCCCGCGCCGACTCGCGCCACAAAGCTCTCGCCAAAGCCAACCCCGCGCATGCTCAGCCAGAAACCCGCTTGGTGTGCCCTCGGCCACCCGCGTCGATCGGGCTCACCCGTCGAGTCCCTCATCCTCGCGAGGGGGGCAGCCCGGGAAGCGCGTGCCGCCCTTGCCTAATCCGCGCCAGCACGCACCCATGCTCAGCCCGCGCCACGTTCAACCCGCGCCACGTTTCAACACGCACCGCGTTCAACCCGCGCCGAGCCGCCCGCACAACACGCCACCGCCGCTCGTCGGCTCAAAAGATCTCGCTCGCGCCCGACCGGACTCGCCTCAGCTCTGCTCCACAGAGGCACGCCGGACTCGATTCACGCCGCGATCCCCGCAGGCGAGCGGTGTTCCGCCAGCCGCGATGAAGGCCAGGACGCCGGGGCCCAGCGTCGTGCGGTGGCGCGACCGGCCGCCCCGACCCGTTCGGGGTGCCTGGACTGCCGCCGGCAGCCGGGTACCGCCCGTGCCCGTTCGGCGCACGTGGCCTCAGTCGAAGTAGAGGCGGTACCCCTGGGCGGCCGCTCGGAATCCGCGCGCCTCATAGAACGCGTGCGCGCCTTTGCGATCAGTCCGCGACAGCAGCTGGACCTTGTAACACCCCGCCTGCCGAGCCAGGCGCACCGCGGCCTCCATCAGCGCGGTACCTACACCGGCCCGCCGGTACCCGGCGCTGACGACGACGTTCTCGACCAACATGAACGGCCGGGCGGCGCGCGTGAAGTTCGGCAGCACAGTGCAGTCGATTGTGCCGGCAAGGGCCGCTCCGGCCTCCGCGACCAGTATCGTCCGGCCGGCCTGCGCCTCGACGGCACGCCAGACCTCGGTCGCGGTGTGCGTCGCCAGTGGCGGGTCGGCGGGATGCAGTTCGGCGTAGAGCTCCAGCAGCGCGGGCAGGTCGTCTTGGACCGCCGGTCGGACAACGATCTGCACCGGGCGAGTATAGGAAGCCGTCGACGACCGGATGGACGGCCGCGACCTGCGAGCCGCTCCGGCGAGAGCGCATCCGGTACGGCCCGGCTTCAACGAGGAGGCGCCGCGGGGACGCATCGCCGAATTCGGCGCCCCCGACACGCGCCACCAACGACGATCCACAACGCGCCTCCTACGCCGCTCGAGGCCCAGCTACGGCGCATCGGCGGCAGCACGACCGCGCTCGACGCAGCCCCAGGACGAACGCACTCGGCGCTCGACACAGCACGACGGGCCTCGACCCAGGGCCACGACGCTCGGCGCAGCATGACGGTGCTTGGCGCAGACCCCAGGACGAACGCGCTCGACGCTCGGCGCAGCACGACGGCGCTCGGCGCAGACCCCACGACGAGCGCGCTCGACGCTCGGCGCAGCACGACGGCGCTTGGCGCAGCGCCCAGGACGAACGCGTAGTACGACGGCGCTAGGCGCAGCGCCCACCACAACCGCGCTCGACGCTCGGCGCAGGACGACGACACTCGGCCCGGGACGCGAGACGCGGGACCCGGCTCGCGGCAGGACGACGCGGGTGCCCGGCGTATCGCGAGCCACGCGGGCCGGGTCGGAGGGCAGGTGATACGCCACGAGGGCATCCCGGGCGGGCGCGACTCCATAGCGCGCAACGCACCCAAGAGAAGCTTCGGACCCGCCTCGGAGGTCGAGTCGGCAACTCCCGCCACGGCCGCTTACCGAATGCGCGCGTCCCGGCTGGACGCCCCGGATCGGCCGGACGGATCGTTTCGCTCCCGGGACTCGCGGATCTCCGGATCGAGGGGAGACAGGCCGGTGAGCCGTTCGAAGCGCGCTTTGCCGGTAAGCGATCCGCCTGTAGGTGCGTGCGTCGGCGGGCTACCGGGTTCATGGCGCCGGTCGCTTCGACTCTCGACGGCGCGATAGGGGAAGGCGCGGCAAGTGTCACGGCACGCAGAGACGAGCGGCGCCGACGGGGATGCACACGATCCTCGAACGCACGGTCGGCGGCGCGGGTGGTGGGTGCGAAGCCGTGGTGTCGAGCTACCCGTCGGGCTTCGTGTCAGCCGGCGCGCGACCGGTGCGAGTGGAGCACCCCGGTCGAGCCGAGATCCCGGACGGCCGCTATGCGTGGCCGAGCCGCCTCGGGTCGGCGATGCACGAATTGAGGAGACGGGCGGGCGGTGCGCCGCGTGGCCGCCCGCGCGGCGCGGGTACGCCGAGAGCGGGCCGTCCTCTCAGCGCCGCCGCACGCGCAGCACACAGGTGAAGGTGCGCGCGTCGCTACCGGAAGGTCGGCGGCACGCCGATGCCCCTGCGGCCGCGGCGCCTTCCCGACCCGGCGGGCCGAACCAGGTCTCCACGCCACCGCGAAACAGCCGCCCGGTGCACCAGTTATCGAGGGCGGCGAGATCGGCCGCACACGTCAGCGGGGGGACGCCGGCCGCCCTCAGATGTGCCAGGCGGCGCGATGGCGCACCGAACGGCCGTCGCGTCGTTGATGCAACGAAAACGGCGTCCCACACCGACGCGCCGAGCCGCAGACGAAAGCCCGAGCCGCGCAGCCAACCCCGGGCCGAAAACGAAAAGCCAAGGGCGCCGGCGCGCACACGCACCGACGCCCTTGGCGAAGCAGCTGGTCAGGCCGAGGGCCGCACCACGATCCGGCGGCTCGGTTCGACGCCCTCCGACTCGCTCTCGACTCCGGCGAGCGCGTTGATCACGTCGTGCACGCACTTGCGTTCGAAAGCGCTCATCGGCTCCAGGCGCACCGGCTCGCCGAACTCCTTGACCTTTTCCGCGGCGTTCTTGGCGACGGCGCCGAGTTCCTTGCGTCGGCCGGCCCGGTAGCCACCGATGTCGAGCAGCAGCCGGCTGGGCGTGCCGGTCTGCCGGAACACGGCGAGTCGGGCCAGTTCCTGGAGGGCCTCAAGGGTGGCGCCACGCGTGCCGACGAGGGCGTTGAGCCGGCCGCCGACGACCTCGACCATGGGCCGGCCGGCGGAGACCAGTTCGTCGATGTCGCCGTCGTAGTCGAGGATGTCGAGCAGGCCCTCGATGTAGTCGGCAGCGATCTCGCTCTCGCGGAACAGCGTCTCGGTGCCCTTGCCGCTCTTGCCCGTGGCGGCCGCGCCTTCCGCGGCGTCGTCCTCGTCGTCGCCGTCCTCTTCGTCCTCGTCCTCTTCCTCATCCGCGTCGGCGGAGGCGGAAGAGGAGTCGTCGAGGATCGGGGCGGCGGCGTTCTGCACGTCGTCGCGTTCGGCGTCGCCGGACGAGGCGACCATGGCGTCGTCGGCGTCCTCTGCCTGGCGGGGCGAGGCGCTGCTGGTATCAGTCACGTTGGTACTCCGCATGTTCGGGGCTCCCGAGAGGGGGAGCCTGACGTCTGCTCAGGGGAGCGCCAGGGCGCGGAGTCGGTGGCCCCGCGCCCGTCGCATCAACCCGCCGGTCTGCGCGCCGGTCCGCGTTTCTTGGGGTTGTTCGGCTTGGCGCCGGGGCGTGGTGCGAGCGCGCGCCCGATGGTGCCGGCCGGGGTTTCCTCGTTCTTGGTCAGGTTGGGCTTGCCGTTGGGGCTCTTGCCGGTGGCCTTCTTGGCCGTCCCGGTGCCGGCCTTGCCGGTGCCCGTCTTGCCGGTGCCGGCCTTGGCGGTCGAACCGCCGCTGGTCTTCTGCGTGCCCGTGCCCGTCTTGCCCGCCATCGGCGGCGGCGGGTACTTGCGCAGCACCCAGAACTGCTGGCCGAGGGAGAACAGGTTCTGCGTGGTCCAGTAGATGACCACACCGATCGGGAAGATCCCGCCGGAGATCAGCAGCGAGAACGGGATGCCGTACAGCATCAGCTTCTGGATCATCCGCTGCTGCGGGTCCTCGGACCACCCGGTCTTGAGGATCATCTGCCGGCTGGTGAGGAACGTCGTAGCGATCATGATCGCGACCAGCACACCGGCCGTGATCTTCACCCCGACCGTGGTGCCGCCGAGCTTCTCCAGCTCGGCGGCGGTGGAGGTGAAGTGCGCCGGGATGGGGGAGCCGAACAGCTTCGCCGACGACGCGCTCTCGAACTGCTCCGCCGTCCAGCCGTACAGCGTCTGCCACTTCTCGGCGCGGCCGGGCGCCAGCCGCTTCAGCGTGTGGAACAGCCCGAGGAAGACCGGGATCTGCAGGAACATGGGCAGGCAGCCCATGAGCGGGTTGGCCTTCTCCTTGCGGTAGAGCTCCATGAGCTCTTTCTGCATGGACTCGCGGTCACCCTTGTGCTTTTCCTGGAGGGCCTTGACCTGCGGCTGCAGCGCCTGCATGGCCCGCTGCGACTTGATCTGCTTCACGAAGACCGGGAAGAGGATCACGCGCACCGTGATCACCAGGGAGATGATCGCGAGGATCCAGCGCCAGTTGGTCCCGAGGACCTCGCCGTCGGGGAGGACCTTCGACCACAGATCGTGCCACCGCAGCAGGATCCAGGAGATCGCAGTATAAATAGCGTCCATCACGATGCGGCTCCAGGCTCACTTCGGCTTGCTGGCGGTACCGGGTCGTACCCGCCGGGGTGGAAGGGGTGGCAGCGCAGCAGCCGCCGGATCGCCATCAGGACTCCGCGGAGCGGGCCGTGCACCGCGACCGCCTCCAGGGCGTACGCGCTGCATGACGGATAGAACCGACAGCGTGCCGGCAATGCCGGGCTTACCCAACGACGGTACGCGACAATGGGCGCCGCAACGATTCGGCCACCCCGCGTCGTGGGCATGGGCAAGGTCATCGCCGCCTCGCCGCCGTCGCCCGCGCCAGCGCCTCGTCGAGGTCCTTCTCCATCTGAGGGAACGTCCGTGAGCTTGCCAGCGGCAATGCGCGCACGACGAGCGTGGTGCCGGACGGGAAGGCCGCGATGCGTTCGCGCATCAGGTGCCGGAGCCGGCGCTTCACGAGGTTGCGCACGGTGGCGCCGCCGACCGCTCGGGAAACGACGAAACCGGCCCGGGGTGGAGTGGGCTCCACCGGTCGGGCCGGTTCGCTGTCGTCACCGGGGTGCCGGACGCCGGGGACCAGCATGTGGACCACCAGGGCACCTTTGCTGGCGCGCCGTCCGCCGCGAACGGTGGCGGCGAAGTCGGCACGCCGACGCAGTCGGTGGGCGGCCGCCAGCACCAGGGCTCCGCCGGGATCAGGCCGCGAGGCGGTCGCGGCCCTTGGAGCGGCGGGCGTTGATGATGGCGCGCCCGGCACGGGTACGCATCCGCAGCCGGAAGCCGTGGGTCTTCGCACGACGGCGGTTGTTGGGCTGGAAGGTGCGCTTGCTCACGTGAGGCTCCGAGAAGTCGTGGTCCAGTGGCGTACTTTGCAGCTTACTTCGGGCACGCCGACTCTCCGCGCTGTGGACAACACGGCCGTTACAGGGTACGCACCCCGCCCCGACCGGTCAAAACGACTCGTGGAGACCCTTGACCTGTGGACAGCGGTTGAGCCCTGTGGACAACGCTGTTAGCGTCGCCGGTTGCCGCTGCGCGCCGGGTACCGCGAATCCCATCCATTTGGCTACCAGGCAGACACGGCGCGTGTGGAGGGTCTGACCACCGGAACCGCGAACACCGGTCGGTCGTTCGAGACGATGTACCTGTACATCGCCGCGATTTCGTCCGTACTGGACGGGCCATCGGCGGGGGGTCACTCGTTGATACACAGGTTGTGGATAACTTGTGGATGACGAGGGAGGCCCGTCGTCCTCCGGTGACACGCTGACCGCGAGCAGCGAGGGGGTACGCGGTGGCAGACGCCGACGACTTGGCAGCCGTATGGGACGCCGCCACTGATGAGCTCGCCGACGAGATCGTGTCGGCGAGCCAACGGGCGTACCTCCGGTTGACCCGGCTTCGCGCCATCGTGGAGGACACGGCGCTGCTGTCGGTGCCGGACGCGTTTACGCGGGACGTGATCGAGTCGAAGCTGCGGCCGGCCATCACGGAGGCGCTGTCGCGCCAGCTCGGCCGGCCGATCCAGGTGGCCGTGACCGTGCGGCCGGTCGAGGACGCCGCGGCGGTGCCGGTGGCGCGTTCCGCGGATCGACTGTTCGACCTGCCCGAGGAGGGGCGTGCCGGCCGTGGCGGCGGGCTCGCCCAGGAGTCACTCGACTACGAGGCGCGACGCGACGGCTACCTGCCGGCTCATGACGTTCCACCGCATGATCGGGAACACGACGGTGCCGGGGACGCGGACGCCGAGCCGGTGAGCGGGCCGCCCGCCGAAGGCGTGGACAGTATGGAGTCGGACGGTGACGGGCCGGCCCGTGGGCGACGGCCGCGACCGACCGACAAGGGCGACAAGCGGCGCCCGCCGGTGCAGGAGGCGCTCGACTTCGACGGCCGGGTGCGGCCGCGCGACCCCGACGACGCCCGGCCGGCGGACGGCCCGCCCTTCGACGAGAGCGACCATCGACCCGCCGCATACGACGGCGCCGGCTACAACCGGCCCGGCTACGAGGCGCGCTACGAGCCGGCCCGGTACGACGCGCCCGGCTACGAGAACGCCCGCTACGAGCAGCCCGGCTACCCGCCGCAGGGGTACGAGCAGCGCGGGTACGACCCGGCCTACCGCGCCGGCTTCGACGCGGGGACCAGCTGGGGCGCCGGGCCGAGCACCGCCGCGGCGGCCGCCTCCCGGGCCGCGAACGACGGTGGCCCGCCCGCGCAGCGCCCGCACGGCCCGGGGACCGGCCGCGACGAGCGGCGCCCCGGCGCGGCGCCCGACACCGGCGGCAACCGGCTCAACCCGAAGTACACGTTCGAGACGTTCGTCATCGGCTCGTCGAACCGGTTCGCGCACGCCGCCTCGGTGGCGGTCTCCGAGTCGCCGGCCAAGGCGTACAACCCGCTGTTCATCTACGGCGACTCCGGGCTGGGCAAGACCCACCTGCTGCACGCCATCGGTCAGTACGCGCAGCAGCTCGGCAACGCGCGCCACGTGCGCTACGTGTCGACCGAGGAGTTCACGAACGACTTCATCAACTCGCTGCGCGACGACAAGACCAGTGCGTTCCAGCGCCGCTACCGGGATGTGGACATCCTCCTGATCGACGACATCCAGTTCCTGGAGAACCGGGAACGGACGCAGGAGGAGTTCTTCCACACCTTCAACACGCTGCACAACGCCAACAAGCAGATCGTGATCAGCTCCGACCGTTCGCCGAAGCAGCTGGCGACGCTGGAGGACCGGCTGCGGACGCGGTTCGAGTGGGGGCTGCTGGCCGACATCCAGCCGCCGGACCTCGAGACGCGTATCGCGATCCTGCAGAAGAAGGCGGCCCAGGAGCGGCTGTACGCGCCGGCGGACGTGCTGGAGTTCATCGCCTCCCGGGTCTCGAACTCGATCCGGGAGCTCGAGGGCGCGCTGATCCGGGTGACGGCGTTCGCGTCGCTGACCCGCTCGCCGGTGCAGCTGTCGCTGGCCGAGGAGGTCCTGCGGGACTTCATCCCCGACGGGTCGGGTCCGGAGATCACGGCCGACCAGATCATGGCGTCGACGGCTGAGTACTTCGGTGTGAGCCTGGACGACCTGAAGGGCCACTCCCGCTCGCGCGTGCTCGTCAACGCCCGCCAGGTGGCCATGTATCTGTGTCGGGAGCTGACCGACCTGTCGCTGCCCCGGATCGGGCAGGCGTTCGGCGGGCGGGACCACACGACCGTGATGCACGCCGACCGCAAGATCCGTCAGCAGATGGCCGAACGCCGGTCGCTCTACAACCAGATCGCCGAGCTGACCAACCGGATCAAGCAGACGGCGTAGACGCGTCGCGTCACCCCGCATCTACCTGCGGTAACTCCCGGCTGCCCGAACGTGTGATTCGCGTCGCGGCACGTTCGGACCGTTACCCCCATCCCTACTCACACCCTGTGGATAACTTCTGGGGATAACTCTGTGGACGTACCCGTGCAGTGACCCTCACGCGTACGACGCGTGAACGGCGGGTTGCTCGCAGCCGGTGGATAACCGGTGTGGACACGGGGGAAAACATGTGGAAAACCGGTGGATGACCTGTGCACCGTCATCCACAGCCCGTCCACATGTGGATGGCAACCGGGTTTCGACACGTGTCCATCCACCGTTCGTCCACTGGCACGAATTGCTGCTGAGCTGCATCAACAGGGGTTTTCCACAGTTTCCACAGGACCGACTATTACGACTGTTAGATCTTCAATAGAGAAAAAAGAAAATCACCAGGGCGTGGATAAAGTTCTTTCTCGAAAAAGCCGGGGTCCGGTGCACACGCCCGGGCCGGACGCCTTAAGGTGCGAGGGGCAACTTCCAAGGGCCGACTGTGCCCACCCGTCGCCGGGGCTCTGGTCCCGATGCGACGGAGGACCTACCGTTGCCCAGTCCCGATCCCCAGCACACCTCTGACGCGGAGGACCCGCGATGAAGTTCCGAGTCGAGCGCGACGCGTTGGCCGATGCCGTCGCGTGGACCGCCAAGAGCCTGCCCTCCCGCCCGTCGGTGCCCGTTCTGGCCGGCGTCATGCTGCGCGTCTCCGACGGCCGCCTCCAGGTGTCCGGCTTCGACTACGAGGTCTCCAGCCAGGTCGGGGTCGACGTCCAGGCCGACGCCGACGGTGCGGCACTGGTGTCCGGTCGGCTGCTCGCCGAGATCACCAAGTCGCTGCGGGCCCTTCCGGTCGAGCTGGCCGCCGTGGGGTCGCACGTGGAGCTCACCTGCGGCAGCGCGCGGTTCACGCTGCCGACGATGCCGGTCGAGGACTACCCGACGCTGCCGGACATGCCGGCGACCGCGGGCACCGTCGAGGCCGGGCCGTTCGCGGCGGCCGTCGCCCAGGTGGCCCTCGCCGCCGGTCGGGACGACACGCTGCCGGTGCTGACCGGCGTTCGGCTGGAGCTGGAGGGCAAGACCCTCACGATGCTCGCCACCGACCGGTACCGGCTGGCGATCCGGGAGCTGGAGTGGCGGCCGGAGGGCGGCGAGGTCAGCGCGGCCGCGCTCGTTCCGGCGCGCACCCTCAACGACACCGCGAAGGCGCTCGGCCCGCTGGGCGGCTCGGTCACCGTGGCACTGTCCCGGGGCGGCGTCGGCGAGGGCATGATCGGGTTCTCCGCCGGCGCGCGGCGCACCACGTCGCGGCTGCTGGACGGGGAGTTCCCGAAGGTGCGGGCGCTGCTGCCGGACACGCACAACGCCCAGGCGCGGGTGCCGGTGTCGGCCCTCGCCGAGGTGGTCAAGCGGGTCGCCCTGGTCGCCGAGCGGGCCACGCCGGTGCGGCTGTCGTTCGGCGAGGACGGGCTGGTCGTCGAGGCGGGCGGCACCGAGGACGCGCGCGCCAGCGAGGCGATGGACTGCGAGTACACCGGCGAGCCGATGACGATCGCGTTCAATCACCAATACCTGCTGGACGGCCTGGCCGCACTCGACGGGCCGGTCGCTGTGTTGTCCTTCACGGAGCCCAAGAAACCCGCGATCATCGCGCCTGCCGGGGAAGATGGACAGATCACGTCGAGCTACCGGTACTTGATCATGCCGGTACGCATCGGCGGCTGACATACCCGCCAGGGAAGGACTGTCCACAATGCAACTCGGACTCGTAGGACTCGGTCGGATGGGCGGCAACATGCGTGACCGCCTCCGCGCCGCCGGGCACGAGGTGGTCGGCTACGACCACCACCCTGAGGTTTCCGACGTGTCCAGCCTTTCGGAGCTGGTCGAAAAGCTCACCGAAAGCCCCAGGGTGGTGTGGGTGATGGTGCCCGCACACGTCACCGAGAGCACCATCGACGAGGTCGCGGCGCTGCTGTCCGAGGGCGACATCGTCATCGACGGCGGCAACTCCCGGTTCAGCGACGACCAGCCGAGGGCCGAGCGGCTGGGCGCGCGCGGGATCGGCTACCTCGACGTCGGGGTTTCCGGCGGCGTCTGGGGCAAGCAGAACGGCTATGCCCTCATGGTCGGCGGCGAGAAGGCCGACGTCGACAAGTGCATGCCGCTGTTCGAGGCGCTGAAGCCGGCCGGGGAGTTCGGCTTCGCGCACGCCGGGAAGCACGGCGCCGGCCACTACGCCAAGATGGTCCACAACGGCATCGAGTACGGCCTGATGCACGCCTACGCCGAGGGGTTCGAGCTGCTGCAGGCGGCCGAGATGGTGGAGGACGTGCCGGCCGTCTTCAAGTCGTGGCGCGAGGGCAGCGTCGTCAAGTCGTGGCTGCTCGACCTGCTCGACCGGGCGCTGGACGAGGACCCCACGCTCGCCGGCATCAAGGGCTACGCCGAGGACACCGGCGAGGGCCGCTGGACCGTCGACGAGGCGATCCGGCTGGCCGTTCCGCTGCACGTCATCTCGGCCTCGCTGTTCGCACGGTTCGAGTCCCGCCAGGACGACTCGCCGGCGATGAAGGCCGTCGCGGCGCTGCGCAACCAGTTCGGCGGGCACGCGGTCAAGAAGGGCTGATGTACGTACGCCGGCTCGAACTCGTCGACTTCCGCAGCTACCCCAGGGTGGTGGTCGAGTTCGAGCCGGGCCCGGGAGTGTTCGTCGGGTCCAACGGCGTGGGCAAGACAAACCTCGTCGAGGCCCTCGGATACGTCGCGACCCTCTCGTCGCACCGGGTCTCGACGGACGCGCCACTGGTCAGGATCGGGGCGCAGCGCGCGGTGGTGCGCTGCGCCGTCGTCCACGAGGGCCGCGAACTCCTGGTGGAGCTGCAGATCGAGCCGGGCAAGGCCAACAAGGCCCGGCTCGGTCGGGCTCCCACCACCCGGCCGCGGGACATCCTGGGCGCGCTGCGGCTGGTGCTCTTCGCGCCGGAGGACCTGTCCCTGGTGCGCGGCGAACCCGAGGGACGGCGCCGGTTCCTGGACGATCTGCTGGTGGCGCGGCAGCCGCGCTTCGCGGCCGTGCGTTCGGACTACGAACGGGTGCTCAAACAGCGCAACGCGTTGCTGCGCACGGCGTACCTGACCCGGCGCGTGAAGGGCTCCGGCGGTGATCTGTCCACATTGGACGTGTGGGACGCGCACCTGGCCGAACACGGTTCGCGGCTGTGGGCGGCCCGCCTCGAGCTGACCGCCGCACTCGCGCCGCACGTCGAACGCGCCTACGACGCCGTGGCCGCCGGCAAGGGCACCGCGCGGGTGCGGTACCACTCGCGGAACGAGACGACCGAGACCGCGCCTCAGGAGCTGGAGAAGGTTCTCGCGGAGGCGCTCAAGAACGGCCGCCCGCAGGAGGTCGAACGCGGCGTGACCCTCGCCGGCCCGCACCGCGACGACCTGTCGTTGCTGCTCGGCGAGATGCCGGTGAAGGGCTACGCGAGCCACGGGGAGTCGTGGTCGTTCGCGCTGGCGATGAAGCTGGCGGCGTACGAGCTGCTGCGCGCGGAGGGGATCGAGCCGGTGCTGGTGCTGGACGATGTCTTCGCCGAGCTCGATGCTGGACGCAGGGAACGCCTCGCCGATCTCGTGGGCGGGGCCGAGCAGGTGCTGGTGACCTGCGCGGTGGACGCCGATGTGCCGGCACGGCTGCGTGGTGCGCGGTATGCCGTTCGGGAGGGCGAGGTGGAGCATGGCTGAGTCGGACAAGCCCGCGGAGAAACCGGCCGAGGGGCCGCGCGGGCCGGAGCTGGCGCGCGCCGCGCTGGAGGCCGCGCTGGCCAAACGGAAGCTGCCGCCGCCGAAGCGGGCCGTCGGCGGTGGTTCGGGGTCGGGGCGTCGGCTGCGCGGTTACTCGGGTCCCGGGCCGGACCCGCGGGATCCGCAGCTGCTCGGCTCCGTGCTGGCCAAACTGGTGAAGAACCGCGGCTGGCAGCGGCCCGCGGCCGAGGCGACGGTGTTCGGGGAGTGGTCGCGCGTGGTCGGCGAGGACGTGGCCGCGCACTGCCGCCCGGTGAAGCTGGAGAACGGCGAGCTGACCGTCGAGGCGGAGTCGACCGCGTGGGCGACCCAGCTGCGGCTGCTGGCCGGCCGGCTGTTGGCCCAGATCGGTGGCGCGATCGGGCACGGCGTCGTGAAGAAGCTACACATCCACGGCCCGGCCGCGCCGTCCTGGGGGCGGGGGCCGCGGCGGGTCCGGGGACGCGGGCCGCGCGACACCTACGGCTGAGCGGGATCCGTTCGCGCCCCGGCCGCGTCCGAGTCGTATGCGTCGGTGGATGGTGGCGGCGGCGGTCGTGGGGCTCATCGCGACGACCGGCACGCCGGCGGCGGCCTGTTCGCCCTGCCCGAGCCTGACCGCGGAGGAGAAGGAGCGCCTCGCCGACGTGATCGTCGAGGGCGTGGTCACCGATCTCGACCGTCCGGGGTGGTTCCGCGACGGCTGGGTCGCGACGGTGCGGGTCGAGGGCGCGCTCAAGGCCTACGCCGGGGGAACGCTCCGGATGAACACCGCCGGGCCGGATCCGGTCTGCGGGTTCGCGCTGCGGGAGGGGTACCGGTACCGGCTGTACCTGACGGAGATCGGTGGCGAGTTGGAGGCGTTGCCGTGCGGTGGCACGACCGCGCTGTCGCGCGAACCGGTGTTGCCGTGGTGGCGGATATCCGACGAGTCGCTGCTCGCCCTCGCCGGGTTTCTCCTGTCGAACGTCCTGGCGGCGGCCGCGCTCAGAAGTCCGCGTAGACGGCGAAGCCACGATCCGCGCAGCGCCGGTAGAACGCGGCCAGCACGGTCAGCTCCGTCAATGTGAACGACCACTGCGGCGGCTCGCCGCTCTCGTCCCGCAACGCGTCGAGCCGGTTTTCCAGCCAGCGCAGTTGTTGCTCCGCCAAACGCGTTCCCTCGAGTGCTTTACGGAGAACGGCCCCGACGGACTCGAAGGTGACCTCGTCACCGTGATCACGGTGGCCCTTGATGAACCGCTCGACGCCGCCGGCGACCCACGCACAGCCGTCCGGGTCTATCACCGGGTCCTCGTCCTCGGCGCTGGCGTCCGTGGCGTAGAGCACACCGCTCAGTCCGAGCAGAAGATCCACCAACTCGCTGTAACCGGTGGCGCGGATCGTGCCGGTCTTGGCGACGTGGTCGGCGAGGGCGGCGGCCGGCCCCGGCATGGTGGGGCTGCGGTCGGCCAGCTCGGCGAAGTCGACGAACTCGGCCGGAGCGACCGGATCGTAGAAACGGCCGGTACGCGGCCATTGCACCGCCACGTTGTCCAGGCCCATCGATTCCTCCCACACCGAGCGATGTTGCGCGCGGGAATCTACGCTAAATGCGCCGTTTTGGCGAGAGCGTGCGGTCCGGCCTTACGGGCGGTCCAGTTTCCGGGTGCGTTCCGGTGAGGTCCGGTCGCGTGGGGGGAGTCGCGCCGGGGGGCTTTCGGGCCGCTGTGAGCGCCACAGGTGCCCGCGAGGCACATTCTGTCGGTCCGGCACAGTAGAATCGGAGCAGCACTTCAGCAACGCGTGTGCGTCATCAGCCACCGGTACCCCGGGGGATCCGCTCCCGAGGGCCGCCGTGTGCTGTGCGTGACGACGCGCCCTACCCCGTCCGCGGTACGTCGCGGGCGAGAAAGCGACCGAGTGTGACAGCGCCGAAGCAAGCGGACGATTACACCGCCAACACGATGACGACCCTCGAGGGTCTGGAGGCGGTGCGTAAGCGCCCCGGCATGTACATCGGTTCGACCGGCGAACGTGGCCTGCACCACCTGGTGTGGGAGGTTGTGGACAACTCCGTGGACGAGGCCCTCGCCGGCTTCTGCGACACGATCCACGTGACGATCCTTCCGGACAACGCGATCCGCGTGGTCGACAACGGCCGCGGCATCCCGATCGACGTCAACACGAAGACGAAGCTGACCGGTGTCGAGATGGCGCTGACCCAGCTGCACTCCGGCGGAAAGTTCGAGGGGAAGAACTACGCCGTCTCCGGCGGCCTGCACGGCGTGGGCGTCTCGGTCGTCAATGCGCTGTCGACCCGGGTCGACATCGAGGTGCGCAAGGCGGGGCACGTGCACCGGCAGTCGTTCGTCGACAGCAAGCCCGCCGCCAAGCTCGAGAAGGGCGAGGCCGCCGAGGGCACCGGCACCTCGGTGACGTTCTGGCCGGACGGCAAGATCTTCGAGACCACCGTCTACAACTACGAGACCATCTACCGGCGGCTGCAGGAGACGGCGTTCCTCTGCCGCGGACTCACGATCACGCTCCGGGACGAGCGGCCGGAGGCCGCCGAGGAGAAGCGCGAGGTCACCTTCTACTACGCGGGCGGCATCGCCGACTTCGTGCGCCACCTCAACCAGTCCAAGACGCCGGTGCACAAGTCCGTCGTGGAGTTCGGCGCCGAGGTCGAGGGCATGGCCGTCGAGGTCGCCATGCAGTGGAACGAGTCCTACGGCGAGAGCGTGTACACGTTCGCCAACCTGATCAACACGCACGAGGGCGGCACCCACGAGGAGGGCTTCCGCGCGGCGCTGACCACGGTCATCAACAAGTACGGCGCGGACAAGAAGATCCTCAAGGGCGACGAGAAGCTGACCGGCGAGGACATCCGCGAGGGGCTCGCCTGCATCATCTCCGTGAAGATCGCGGAGCCGCAGTTCGAGGGGCAGACGAAGACCAAGCTCGGCAACACCGAGATGAAGAGCTTCGTACAGAAGACCTGCAACGAGTGGCTGACGGACTGGCTGGAGCGCAACCCGGCCGAGGCGAAGATCATCATCACCAAGGCGTCGCAGGCGTCGCGTGCGCGGATCGCCGCCCAGCAGGCGCGCAAGCTGGCCCGGCGCAAGTCGCTGCTGGAGTCCGGTTCGATGCCGGGCAAGCTGGCCGACTGCCAGTCGACCGACCCGCGCTCCTGCGAGCTGTTCATCGTCGAGGGCGACTCGGCCGGCGGTTCGGCCAAGCAGGGGCGGGACCCGAAGGTCCAGGCGATCCTCCCGATCCGGGGCAAGATCCTCAACGTGGAGAAGGCACGCATCGACCGCGTGCTGAAGAACAACGAGGTCCAGGCGCTGATCACCGCGCTGGGCACCGGCATCCACGACGAGTTCGACATCGAGAAGCTGCGGTACCACAAGATCATCCTGATGGCGGACGCCGACGTCGACGGACAGCACATCTGCACGCTGCTGCTGACCCTGCTGTTCCGCTTCATGCGGCCGCTGGTCGAGCTGGGGCACGTCTACCTCGCCGCGCCGCCGCTCTACAAGATCAAGTGGAACAAGAAGGGCGACGACTCCCAGTACGCCTACTCCGACCGCGAGCGGGACGGCCTGATCCAGCTGCGCCAGGCCAAGAAGGCCAACGCCAAGCCGGACGACATCCAGCGGTTCAAGGGCCTCGGTGAGATGAACTACCCCGAGCTGTGGGAGACCACGATGAACCCGGAGACCCGCACCCTCAAGCAGGTCACTCTCGATGATGCTGCAACCGCCGACGAGCTCTTCAGCGTCCTGATGGGTGAGGACGTCGAAGCCCGCCGGTCGTTCATCCAGCGCAACGCCAAGGACGTGCGCTTCCTCGACATCTGAGGTCCGTGGACCACCCACCCCGTGCGGCCCGACCGACTGATCTAGTAAGGAACTTTCGTGACGCAACCCGATGGTGCGCTGCCCGACGACAACGAGGCCTCCTCCGCTGGCGACCCCACGAGCGGGCCGGTAGGCGCCGGCGCGGGCGAGGCACCCGGCCCGGCCGGTGCGCCGGGCCTCGCCGGCGACGGCACTAACGGCCGCATCGAACCCGTCGGCATCGAGGTCGAGATGCAGCGCTCGTACCTCGACTACGCGATGAGCGTGATCGTCGGCCGGGCACTGCCGGACGTGCGGGACGGCCTCAAGCCGGTGCACCGCAAGATCCTGTACGCGATGTACGACTCCGGCTACCGGCCGGACCGCGGTTACGTGAAGTGCTCCCGGGTCGTCGGCGACGTGATGGGCCAGTTCCACCCGCACGGCGACTCGGCGATCTACGACGCGCTGGTGCGCATGGCGCAGACCTGGTCGCTGCGCTACCCGCTGATCGACGGCAACGGCAACTTCGGCTCGCCGGGTAACGACCCCGCCGCCGCCATGCGCTACACCGAGTGCCGGCTCGACCCGCTGGCCATGGAGATGCTGCGGGACATCGACGAGGACACCGTCGACTTCCAGCCCAACTACGACGGCCGGGCCCAGGAGCCCACCATCCTGCCGTCGCGCATCCCCAACCTGCTGGTCAACGGCTCCGAGGGCATCGCCGTCGGCATGGCCACCAAGATCCCGCCGCACAACCTGCGCGAGGTGGCCCAGGCCGTCCAGTGGTGCCTGGACAACCCGGAGGCCGACGAGGCGACCACCCTCGACGAGCTGATCAAGCTGGTGAAGGGCCCGGACTTTCCGACCCACGGCCTGATCGTCGGGACCCAGGCCATCCAGGACGCCTACCGCACCGGTCGCGGTTCGATCCGGATGCGGGCCGTCGTCGACGTGGAGGAGGACAAGCGGGGCCGCGCCACGCTCGTCGTCTCCGAGCTGCCGTACCAGGTCAACCCCGACAATCTGGCGGAACGGATCGCCGAGCTCGTCAAGGACGGAAAGCTCGCCGGCATCGCCGACATCCGCGACGAGTCCTCCGGCCGCACCGGCATGCGGATCGTGATCGTGCTGAAGCGCGACGCGGTCGCGAAGGTCGTGCTGAACAACCTGTACAAGCACACGCAGTTGCAGGAGACGTTCGGCGCCAACATGCTGGCGCTGGTCGACGGGGTGCCGCGCACGCTCAACCTCGCGCAGTTCATCCGGCACTACGTCGCGCACCAGATCGACGTGATCGTCCGGCGCACCCGCTACCGCCTGCGCAAGGCGGAGGAACGGGCGCACATCCTGCGCGGCCTCGTGAAGGCGCTCGACGCGCTGGACGAGGTCATCGCGTTGATCCGGCGTTCGATGACGGCCGAGGAGTCGCGCACCGGCCTGATGCAGCTGCTGGACATCGACGAGATCCAGGCGACGGCCATCCTGGACATGCAGCTGCGCCGGCTCGCCGCGATGGAACGCCAGAAGATCATCGACGAGTTGGCGAAGATCGAGATCGAGATCGCCGATCTGCAGGACATCCTCGCCAAGCCGGAACGCCAGCGGAAGATCGTCTCCGACGAATTGGCCGCCATCGTCGAGAAGTGGGGCGACGACCGCCGCACCCAGATCATCCCGTTCGACGGCGAGGTCTCCATGGAGGACCTCGTCGCCCGGGAGGACGTGGTCGTCACGATCACGCGCACCGGATACGCCAAGCGCACCAAGGTCGACCTCTACCGGTCCCAGAAACGGGGCGGCAAGGGCGTCTCGGGCGCGTCGCTGCGCCAGGACGACATCGTCAGTCACTTCTTCGTCACATCGACGCACGACTGGATGCTGTTTTTCACGAACAAGGGTCGGGTATACCGCGCCAAGGCCTACGAACTTCCCGAGGCCAACCGCGTGGCGAAGGGACAGCACGTGGCGAACCTTCTGGCGTTCCAGCCGGAGGAGCAGATCGCCCAGGTGATCCAGATCCCGGACTACCAGGTTTCTCCCTACCTCGTGCTGGCCACCAAGAACGGCCTCGTGAAGAAGACCCGGCTGGAGGAGTTCGACTCCAACCGCTCGGGCGGCATAATCGCGATCAACCTGCGCGAGGACGACGAACTGGTCGGGGCCGCCCTGTGTGGCCCGGAGGAAGACCTGTTGCTGGTGAGCAAGAAGGCACAAGCAATCCGATTCAATGCCAACGACGACGTCATGCGTCCGATGGGACGAGCGACGTCTGGCGTGATCGGCATGCGGTTCACCGACGGAGACGAATTGCTCTCCATGGAGGTTGTCCGCGAAGGTATGGATGTGCTGGTGGCTACCGACGGCGGGTTCGCGAAGCGCACGCCGATCGAGGAGTACCCGGTGCAGGGGCGCGGCGGCAAGGGTGTCCTTACCGCTAAAATCACGTCCCGCCGAGGGGGACTGGTCGGCGCCGTGGTGATCAACCCGGATGATGAACTGTTTGCGATCACGTCGAACGGTGGCGTGATCCGGACCCCGGTCAAGCCTGTACGCAGGACCCGGGATCGGAACACAATGGGGGTCAAGCTCATGGACTTGCCCGCGGGTGTGACCCTGATTGCGATAGCCCGCAACGCCGACGAGCCGGACGAACAGGACTAGTAATGACGGAAACTCAGGCGTCCGCGAACGCCCGTGCGGCGGAAGCGGCCGGATCGGCCAACCCGCAGGGAGCCGATTCGGATCCCTCCGCGCCGGCTTCCGGCCCGCCGCGTCCGGCCGGCTCCGACGGTTCGGCCCGTGGCAGTGCCCGTCCGCCGTCCGCGGCGCCGGTCAGCGGTGCGGCCGCCGGTCGTGCCGCCCCGGGCGCCGCCACCGGGCGTGCCGTGGTCGGTCGGGTCACCGTTCCCGGTTCGGGCTCGGGTGCGGGTGGCTACAACCCGCCGCCCGCGCACTCGCCGTCTTCGCAGTCCGATTCCGGTGAGACGACCGGCTCGGCACCGAAGTTCCAGCGGGCGCCTGGTATCACTCCGCCCGACCTCGCCAAGCCGACGGACCTGCCGAGCACGCCGCCTTCCGGGCAGCCGCACGCCGGCGGGCCGTCCGCCGGGCGGGGCGGGCAGGACGGGCTGAGCACGACGGGGACGTTCGCGGCTATCGCACGCCTGGGCCGGCCGGCCGCGCGCGGGGCGGCGAGCGTCAGTTCGTCGTCGGCGACGGGCACCGTGCAGGGGCCGGTCGACGGTCCGACCGGGGCGATCCCGGGTTCGGCGCGGGTCACCGAGGCCGTGCGGGCGGCCCGGGCCACCGTCTCGTCCGCCGCGGGCCGTGGGCCGCGTCGCGCGCGCCTGCACATCAAGCGGATCGACCCGTGGTCGACGATGAAGTTCTCGTTCGCGGTGTCGCTGGTGCTGTTCTTCGTCGCCGTCGTGGCGACGTCGGTGCTGTACCTCGCGCTCGACGCGATGGGCGTGTTCGACCAGGTCAACCAGGCCTTGGCGGAGATGATCGGCAGCACCGGCGGCAACGCCGACAACAGCTTCCGGATCACCGCCAAGGGCGTCGTCGGCGGGTCGGCGCTGATCGGCGCGGTCAACGTCGTGCTCTTCACGGCGCTGGCGACGCTGGGGGCGTTCATCTACAACGTGTGTGCCGACCTGGTCGGTGGCATCGAGCTGACCCTGGCCGAAAAGGACTGAGCAGCAACGGGGATACCGGTTTGGGGCGTGCATCCCCCATGCGGTAACCTTGCTCGTCGCGCCGGTACGTCACGGCGGGCGGGGCTATAGCTCAGTCGGTTAGAGCGCAGAGCTGATAACTCTGAGGTCGCTGGTTCGATTCCAGCTAGCCCCACAGTTTCCTTCGGTGGTTCCGGATCCGTCCGGGGCCACCGATTTGTTTTTCGGGAACGCCTGCCGGTGCGGCCCACGCACTGCCGCCGCTGGAGCGCGGGGGTAGGATCTGCGGGCAGTCAACACCGGGAATCGCGTGGTTGTGTAGGCTCGGGCTTCGTATTCGCCGGTTCATCAGCTACTCCGCGAGGAGACATTTCGATGGTCAAGAAGCTGCTCGTCGTAGCGGGTCTGCTCGGCGTCGCGGTCGTGGTGGCGCGGAAGGTGCGGGCCGCCAACGAGGAGCGCGCGCTCTGGCACGAGGCGACGACGGCGCCGGACCTCCGGTAAATTCGTTCGCCGGTACCGCTCGGCCCGCGCCATGATGGATGAACGCGGGCACCTCCGGGGGCATAGCTCAACTGGCAGAGCACTGCCTTTGCAAGGCAGGGGTTAGGGGTTCGAGTCCCCTTGCTTCCACCAATAACACCCTCCGAGCTGCGGTTCAGCACTCCCCAAGATCGTCGTTTGCAACGGCGGTACAAGGCAGAGCGGATCATGAGGCCGTCCGCCCGTCCCGACGGACCCGAGCGGCAGCCAGCGCGCCACCGACGATCCCCTGCAGCTGGACCGCTTCAGCTACCCGGTGGTCGAGCATATGGTGACCGTCGAGGGGAAGTCGATGACGCCCTACGATGCGATGGGCAAGGACTCGATCCTGTTCCCGTTTGCGCCGAGCGCCGAGCAGACACCATCGCCCGCGAGTATGCGACGTGAGCCGGCTCGCCTCGATCGTGAAGCGCGCCCGGGTCCTGCTTCTCGACTTTGACGGACCGGTTTGTTCCGTCTTCGCGGGGTACCCCGCTGACACCATCGCGGCCGAGCTGCGGCGCGCGCTCGTGGACCAAGGCATGAGTTTGCCGGCCGAGCTGCTGGACGAGCCGGATCCGTTGGAGGTGCTGCGGTACTCCGCGACGCTCAACCGGCCCGGGGTGATGCGCAAGGTGGACGAGGTGTTCCGAGCCGCCGAGGTGGCGGCGGTGCGGAGTGCTTCGCCTACGCCGTTCGCTCGGGAAGCCATCGTGACGGCCCATCAGACGGGGCGTCGGGTTGCCATCGTGTCGAACAACTCCGGTGAGGCGGTGCGGGAGTATCTGGTCGAGCGCCGGCTGACCAGGTGCGTGTTTTCGGTGGTCGGGCGGCCCGCCGACGATCCGGCGAAGATGAAGCCTGATCCGGTGGTGTTGCTCGTCGCGATGAAGTCGCTCGGTGCGCAGGAGAGCGACTGTCTGATGATCGGCGACTCGGTGAGCGACATCCAGGCGGCGCGGGCGGCTGGCGTGCCGGTCGTCGGATACGCGAACAAGCCCGGCAAGGATGCGCGGCTCGCCGAGGCCGATGCGGTCGTGTCGAGCATGGCTGAGATCGCCGAGGAGCTGTCCGAAGCCGAGCTTTAGTTCCTTTCCCAGAAACGAACGCCCGGCGCCTGAACCTCGGCCCGGGATCGTTACTGCGCCGTCGGGCTGGCGGAGCGCGATCTCTCGTGCACCCATCAGATGCAGGCCCATCGGCGGACGATAACTGGGACGCGGCGAGATAGCGCAGCGCGAGGTCTCGGAGACGCACAGTTATGCACAGGCTGTCCACACCGTCGAACACAGGCGAGACGTGGTTATCCACAGGATAGGCCTGAGTTATCCACAGACCCCGGCGTTGTTTCACGCGAAACGGTATCGACGAAAGTGCCGGTGAGAGGAGTAGGAAGGGACACGTGTGGACCACCGAAGAGGACCTGACCAACGCCCGTGAACGGTTCGCCGCCCGGATCCCGGGCTATCGGCCACCGGCCGCCTGTGGGGTGGCGCGCCGCGACGGCGACCGTCTGACGTTCGGCCACGTCAACCCGCCGGGGGTCGTTCGCGGGCTGCCGGCCGTGGTGCTGGCGACCGTGGCCGGCTATGTGGACACGACCGCCGTTGTGCGGCTGGACCGGGCGGCCTTCGAAAAGGCGGTCGAGCTGTTGGCGCCGGCCGAGGGCGCCACCCACAAGTCGCACCCCAACCTGTGGACCTGGCGCGAACTGCTCGACGGGTCCACAGAGGACAGTGTGTTCCTGGTGTTCCTCGTCGCCGACGTCGAGGATCCGGTGGTCGACGCCGATGACGCGGAGTTCCGTCGACGGTGGTGAGCCGGTGGAGTGCGGGAGACGGAGTGGTCAGCCGAAGAGGGTGATCACGAGGACGAGCAGCGAGAGCGCGATGCCCACCAGCCCGAGGCCGATTCCCGCGATCGCCTGCGGCGGGTTGGCGCCGTCGCGCAGCGCCCGGACCCCGAACACCGCACCGACGATCCCCAGAATGCCGCCGGCCCCGACGCACAGCGCGGACGGGATGGCGATCGCGCCGAGGATGACGCTGGTCAGCGCCTCGTTGCTGGCGCGTTCCCGCCGGCGTCCCTCGGCACCGGCCGGCGGCAGGTGGCGCGGGTCCCAGCGGAACTGCGGCGGCAGGTCGGCGACCTGCGCGTAGAGGGCGTGCACCGTCTTGGCCTGGGTCACCTGCGGCATGCGGTTCTCGTACTCGTGCAGCTCGAGGTAACCCTCCTCCAGCGCACGGTTGAGCAGTTCGAGAACGGCGGCGCGCTGAGCGTGCCCGACGCGCTGCTGTTGAAGCCCTCCGCCCATGGTCCACCTCCCCGTCGTGGTGCGATGTGTCAACAACGCTGTCACAGTCCGGCAACCGCAACCTCCCCAAAAGAGGCCGCGACGTCATCAGAGCCCGCCGCCCGTGAAACCGCGGTGAAACCGCCGCAATACCGGGGGCGTTCAGCCTCCTACCCATGCCAACGACAGCTATCTCGGCCATCGGCCTCCACAAGTCCTACGGGGACAGTGTGGTGCTCGACGGCCTCGACATCGAGGTGCCGGCCGGCACGATTTTCGCGCTGCTGGGCCCCAACGGCGCGGGCAAGACGACGACCGTCCACATCCTCGCCACGCTCATCTCGGCCGACGCCGGCGAGGTCCGGGTCGCGGGTCACGATCTTTCGCGGGAACCGGACCGGGTGCGCGCCGCCATCGGCGTGACGGGCCAGTACTCGGCGGTCGACCAGCTGCTCACCGGCCGGGAGAACCTGCGCATGATGGGCCGCCTGCACCACCTGAGCGCGCCGGCCCGGCGGTGCCGCGAGGCGGAGCTGCTCGAACGCTTCGACCTGGTCGACGCGGCCGACCGGATCGTCGCGGCCTACTCCGGGGGCATGCGCCGGCGGCTGGACCTGGCCATGACGCTGGTCGGCAGCCCGCAGGTGATCTTTCTCGACGAGCCGACGACCGGCCTCGACCCGCGCAGCCGCCGCACCATGTGGCAAATGATCCGCGAACTCGTCCGGGACGGCGTGACGATCTTCCTCACCACGCAGTACCTGGAGGAGGCGGACCGGCTCGCCGACCGGATCGCGCTGCTGGACCGGGGGCGGCTGGTCGCCGAGGGCACGTCGGAACAGTTGAAGCGGCTGGTGCCGGGCGGTCACGTCCGCCTGCGGTTCCCGGATGTCGAGGAGTTGGACCTGGCGACGCGGGTCTTTCCGGACGGGAGCCGCGACGACGAGGCGCTCACCCTGCAGGTGCCGGGCGGGGGTGGGGTGCGTGAGCTGCGGGCGTTGCTGGACCGGCTGGCGGACGCCTCGCTGGAGGTCGAGGAGCTTGCCGTGCACACGCCGGACCTCGACGACGTGTTCCTGGCGCTGACCGGCCGTCCCGAGAACGCGCCGGGCCACACCGAGAACGCGCCGGGCCACACCGAGAAGGAAGGTGCGCGATGAGTGCGAGCTACGCGATCGCTGACTGCCTCACCATGCTCGGCCGCAATCTCAAGCGGCTCCGGCGCTACCCGTCGCTCACGGTGATGCTGCTGGCCGTTCCGATCGTGTTCCTGCTGCTGTTCGTGTACGTGTTCGGGGAGACGCTGGGCGCCGGACTGGGCGACGCCGGCCGGGCCGGATACCTGCGGTACGTGCTGCCCGGCATCGTGCTGATGACCGTGGCCAGCGGCGCGCAGGGCACCGCCATCGCCGTCGCGACCGACCTGACGCAGGGCATCATCGCGCGGTTCCGCACCATGGCGATCTTCCGGCCGGCCATCCTGACCGGTCACGTGGTCGGGGCCGTTCTGCAGACCATGCTGATCGTCGTGGCGGTGGTCGCGGTGGCCGTGCTGATCGGGTTCCGGTCGGGGGCGTCGGTGTGGGAGTGGCTGGCCGCCACGGGACTGGTGGCGCTGACGGCGTTCGCGATGACGTGGTTGTCGGTGGCGATGGGGCTGGTCTCCAAGACCGTCGAGGGCGCCAGCAACCTGCCGCTGCCGCTGGTCTTCCTGCCGTTCCTGGGCAGCGGGTTCGTGCCGACCGGGTCGATGCCGACGGCGTTGCGGTGGTTCGCGGAGTACCAGCCGTTCACGCCGATCATGGAGACGCTGCGCGGGCTGCTGCTCGGCACCGCGATCGGACACCACGGCGCCGGCGCGGTCGCCTGGTGCCTGGCCCTCTCGGCACTCGGCTACGCCTGGGCGAGGCGATCGTTCAATCGCGAGCGCTCATGACGTTCGACCAGAAATGAGACGGCGGCGCGGAGGTCGCGGTGATCAAGGGCCGAGTACCGCGACGCCGCGTCGGCGTGGGTCGGACCGTCGGCCTTCGCGACCGCGCGCCGGACGGCGGCCGGGGAGACGAAGCTGCGCTGGTAGCGGAGGCGCTCGGCCATCGCGAGCAGCCGCGCGCGCCCGCCGGGGTCGGCCTCCGCGTACGCCAGCGCCACGAGCACGGTCCCGATCAGGGGGAACTCCGTGAGCGTCGGCGACGGCCCGCCGGGCGGCTGCGCGAGAAGCGTGCGCAGCAGGCGCGGCAGCAGGGCTGCGACGTCCCGGACGGCGTCGAGGCGATCGTGCCGGCCGTGCGCCACCACGGCGGCGGCCAGCACCTCCAGCCCCCACGGCGCGACGCCGGCCGGGCCCGCGGCGAGCACGTCCGCGAGCGCGCGCCGCCACCACCGGAGCCCCTCCTCGACCTCGCCGCGGAACAGGTGCAGTTCGGCGCGGATGCCGTGCTCGAACGCGCGCAGGCCGTGGGCCGGATCGGCGGCCTCCCGTTCGGCGGTGCGGAGCCAGTACTCCGCTTCGTCGCCCTGCCCCAGGTGGATGCAGGCGAGCACCAGGTTCCAGCGGAGCTGGTTGGCGTCCGGGCCCTCGCCCATCGCCCGCAGCGCCGCCAGGAGGTGCTCCTTCGCCTCGGCGCCCCGGTCGAGCTGCATGGACAGTTCGGCCATCCGCGAGTGCGCGAGGATGCGCACCCAGGGGCCCGGCCCGTCGGCGAACGCCGCCAGCATCCGGCGGGCGGCGGCGAGCGCGCCGGGCCAGTCGTCGTTCGCCACGCGGGTGTAGGTGGTGAGGCCGTTCGCGAGGCCGGCCAGCAGCGGCGCATCGCTGTCGCAGAGCGCGTCGAGGCCGGCGGCGTCCAGCCCGGGCAGCGCGCGCATGAGCGCCGCCAGCGCACCGAGCGGCGAGTCCGGCCGCGCCGGCGGCAAGCGGCGCAGCACCACCAGGCTCCGCGTCGCCCGCGCCCCGTACAACATGAACGTGGTGATCGCGCACAGCGCCGCCGCCGCACGTGCCGCGTCGACGTACTCCGGCGCGGGCCGGTAGTGGGAGAGCAGGCGTTCGGTCTCGGCACGGAGCGTGATCACGCGGGTGTACGCGGCGTCGGTGATCCACAAGCCCGCGAGCACCGCAGTGACGGCGGCCGTCGTGGCACCGTCGTCGCGTGCGAGCGCGTGGCGCAGCGCCTGCACCAGGTTGTCCTGTTCGGCGCGCACCCGAGCGGCCACGGCGAACGCCCGCGGGCCGAAGAGTTCCCCGTGAAACGTCGTGCCGAACCCGCGCGCCCAGCCCCGCAGAAGCTCCGCCCCGGAGCCGTCCCGATGGGCCGCGGCGAACTCCCGGACGGTCTCCAGCATGGTGAAACGCGCCCCGAGCGGGGTGTCGGTGACCTTCAGCATGGACTGGTCGACGAGCCGTTCGAGCACGTCGTAGGAGACCGGTGCCATGTCGGCGGTGAAGCCGGCCGGGAAGATCGACAGCGTGCGCATGGCCGCGCGTTCGGCCGGTGCGAGCAGGGCCCAGCTCCAGTCGACCACCGCGTGCAGTGTGCGGTGCCGCTGCGGCGCGTCCCGGGGACCGCCCCGCAGCAGCGCGAACCGGTCGTCCAGCCGCCGCACGATCTCGACGACCGACATGACGCGGACGCGCGCGGCTGCCAGTTCGATCGCGAGGGGGAGGCCGTCGAGCCGGCCGCACAGCTCCCGCACGGTCTCCGCCGGCAGTTCCACGCCGGGGCGGGCGGCGCGGGCGCGCATGCCGAACAGTTCGACCGCGGTGCCGGGATCCAGTTCGGCCAGGTGGTAGACGGACTCGGCGGACAGCCGGAGCGGTGCCCGGCTCGTCACCAGGACCCGCAACTGCGGTGCGCCCGGCAGGAGCGCGTGCACCAGGTCGGCGACGGCGTCGAGCACGTGCTCGCAGTTGTCGAGGATGAGCAGCGTCGGCCCCGAACCGAGCACGGCCGCCAGGTCGCGTCGACGGGCCCAGAGCGGGGACTCGCCGCCGCCGAGCGCGGATGCGACCGCGTCGAGCACGTCGTCGGGGCTTGCGACGCCGGCCAGCGGGACGAAATGCACGACGCGCTGCGGTGCCCGGCGACCGACGGCGTGGGCCAGTCGCGTCTTGCCGAGCCCGCCCGGTCCGACGACGGAGGTGACCCGTGCGGTGCCGACCAGCTCCACCAGGGCGGCGAGGTCGTGGTCGCGGCCGAGCAGCGGGTTGGGTTCGTCGGCGACGTGGTGCCTGATCCGGGGCGCCTGGTCGTCGAGCAGGGTCCGGTACAGGGCGCGCAGGCGGGGGCCCGGTTCGGTGCCGGTCTCCGCGCGTAGCGCGCGCCGGTAGGCGTCGTAGCGGGCCAGCGCCGCGGCGGGACCGGTCACCGCGGCTTCCGCGCGGAGCAGTTCGAGCAGGATCTCCTCGTCGGCGGTGGGCGCGGATTCGGCGGGGCCGTGGACCACGTCGCCGGCGCGGGGCGCTTCAGCGAGCGCGATCAGCGGATCGAGGGCATCCGCCGCGCGGCCCGACCGGGCCAGGGCCAGTGCGCGACTCCGGACCAGGCCGGCGAAGATCCGTTCCAGGTCGTGCCGGGCGTCGGGCGGGATGTGGCCGGGCGATACGCCGTTCCACAGCAGAAGACCGGCCTCGGCGGCATCGAGGGAGGCGACCTGATCGCCGGCCGCGGCGTGGCGGGCACTTGCGGCGGCGTGCCGCGCGAGCGCCGCGGCGTCGACCTGCTCCGGAGGCAGCGTCAGGCGGTACCCGGCCGGGGTCCGCGCGATCACCTCGGCACCGAGCCGCGCGCGCAGCCGGGAGACGAGAATCTGCAACGCCTTCCGCGGATGCTCCGGCCGCTCGTCCGGCCACAACGCCTCGACCAGCCGCGACGCGGTGCAGCCGGTGTGCAGGTCGGCCGCGAGCAGCGCCAGCAGGGTGCGCAGCAGCGGGCCGCTGATCTCCCGGCCGCGGTAGGAGACCCGCGACAGCACGAGGAGGTCGGGGGCCACCCGCCCACAGTAGTTAAGAATGTGGCGATGGAGTCGATCCCGGAACCCGAGGACGGCGACGAGCTGGCCCTGCTGCGCGACTGGCTGCGGTACCACCGCGACGCGATCACGGCCAAGTGCGCCGGCCTCACCGACGAGCAGCTGGTGGCGACCAGCGTCGCGCCGTCGGACCTGTCGCTGCTCGGCCTCGTCCGGCACCTGACCGAGATGGAACGGGTCTACATCGTGCGCCCGCTGCGGGGCGGTGAGTTGCGCCTCGTGTACTGCACGGAAGAAGAACCGGACGGCGACATCGTCGGCCTGAACGCCGGCATGGTCGCCGACTCGCTGAAGCGCTGGCACGACGAACGCGCCGACGCGGACGCGCTCCTCGCCGCGGTGACCGACCTGGACGTGAAGATCGGCCGCTACTCACTGCGCTGGTACCTGCACAAGGTCATCCAGGAGTACGCCGGCCACAACGGCCACGCCGCCCTGATCAGGGAGAGGATCGACGGTGCCCGGGGCGACTAGGCCGACACTGCGCATCACCACCCGCAACGCGCAGTTCCAGCAGTGGCAGGCACTGCTGACCAACCGCACCAAGCGCCAGCGGGCGGGGGAGTTCCTGGTGCAGGGCGTGCGCCCGATCAGCCTCGCCGTCGAACGCGGCTGGACCGTGCGGCACCTGCTGCACAGCGACGGCAGCGACGGCCGCGGCCTGTCCCGCTGGGCGAGCGAACTCGTCGACGGCCTGCCCGCCGGCCGGGCCGCCCTCGCGCCCGAGCTGATGCGCGAGCTGGGCGGCAAGGACGAGGAGGCGCCCGAGCTGCTCGCGGTCGTGGCGCTTCCGGAGGACAGGTTCGAGCGGATCCCGGTGGGACCGGGCCTCCTGGTCGTCGTCTTCGACCGACCCACCACTCCGGGGAACGTGGGAACGCTCGTGCGCTCGGCCGACGCGTTCGGGGCGTCGGGCGTGATCATCACGGGGCACGCCGCCGACCCGTACGACCCGAAGGCGGTGCGGGCCTCGACGGGGTCGCTGTTCGGCCTGCCGGTCGTGCGGGTGAGCAGCCACCGCGAGGTGATCGAATGGGCTCTCGCACTCAAGGACCGCCCGCAGATCGTGGGCACCGACGAGCACGGCGACGCCGACGTGTTCGCGCACGACCTCACCGGCCCCACGATCATCGCCGTCGGTAACGAGACGCACGGCCTCAGCAGCGCCTGGCGACAGGCCTGCGACCGGATGCTCCGCATCCCCATCACCGGAACGGCATCGTCACTCAACGCAGCCACCGCGGCTACGGTCGTGCTGTACGAAACCGTCCGGCAACGGAGTGGTCATCTCGGAGCGTGAACAATTCAAGGTCTTCGGGAAACTGTCCGTAAGGGCTTGCGCGATCGATGACAAGGTCGCTTGGATCGAACGGTGCGGTTGGCGGATGTCTGGCTACGCTACCGACGGCGAGGGCCGTGGGTGCTACGTGGAGTAACCGCACAGCTCAATCCGGGCGAGGCCGCGACGATCGTCGGCCCCAACGGCGCCGGAAAGTCCACGCTCCTCAACCTCGCCGCCGGGCTGCTGCGCCCCACGCACGGGCTGGTCACCGGCCGGCCGGCGCGGGTCGGCTTCGTCCCCGAACGCTTCCCCGCCGACCAGCCGTTCACCGCGCGGCGGTATCTCACCTTCATGGCCAAGGTGCAGGGGCTCGCCGACCCCGCGCCGCGCATCGCCGAACTCTCCGACCGGCTGCGCCTGACGCCGCTGCTCGACACGCTCCTGCCGGAGCTGTCCAAGGGTTCGGCGCAGAAGGTGGGCCTCATCCAGGCCATGCTCATCGAGCCGGAGCTGCTCATCCTCGACGAGCCCTGGGAGGGGCTGGACGCGCGCACCCGCGACGAGGTGCCGCTGATCATCGCCGAGATCCTGGCGGCCGGCCGGCGCGTTCTGGTCAGCGACCACTTCGGCCAGACCGCCGAGCTGCCCGGCATCCGGGTGTGGGAGCTGGTCAACGGCGAACTCGTCGACGAGGGCACCGACGACGAGGCCAAGTGCGTCGTCGAACTGGTCGTCAAGGCCGACGAGGTGGCGAAGACCGTCGCCGACCTGCGGGAGGGCGGGCACCACGTCAACCGCGTGCGGGCCGCCGACCGCGAGGACCTGGAGTCCTGGCACGACATGGCGCGCTCCGAGGGTTCCTCGTGATCGTTTCGCTGGCGCGGATGCGCCTCTTCTCGTTCGTGCGCACCGGCCGGGCGATGGCGCCGTTCCTCGGTGTGCTGGTGATGCTCGGCGTGATCTACGGCGGCGGCCCGGCCCAGCCCGGCGAGGCGTACGGCTTCTCCGCCGCGATCCTCTTCCCGATCCTCGCCTGGCAGACCAAGATCCTCCTCGACGTCGAGCCCGACGTGCAGCGGCGGCTGACCGTCGTGGCGATCGGCGGGCTGCGCAGCGAGATCGTCGCCGGCATCCTCGCCGCGCTCGCCACCGGTGTGGTGCTCGTGCTGCTGACGCTGGTCGTGCCGTGGATGATCGGCGGCATCACCGGGCCGCGTGAGGCCGGCGACCCGCCGCTCGCCGACGGGGTCATCGCCGGCGTCTGGGCCAACCTGCTGCTGCTCCCGCCGGCCCTGGCGCTCGGTGCGCTGGCCAGCCGGGCGGCCGTCGGGACGGCGGCGCGCGGCGTCGCGGTGCTGGCCGGTGGCGCGGTGGTCGGGTTCGCGTTCGGCGTGCGGGACTCGCCGGTGGCGTGGCTGGCGCCGCCGCTCATCCCGACCAGCCGCAGCACCGTCGACGGGCTCGCCGTCGGGTCGATGCTCGGCTACACCGCGCAGGCCCTGGTGTGGGCGGTGCTCGTCCTGGTCGGTTACGTCATGCTCCGCCGCCGCAACGACTGACAAGCGTCATGTCGCGCGTCCGCCGTGCGCACGACCGCCCGCTCCCGCGCGCACCGCTCCGGGTCGATCCGCCTGCGGCGTGACCGACCACTCCGCTGCCGGGTCCGCGTGCAGCCCCCACCCGGCGCGTGGTCAGTGCGCGAGCCAGTCGGCGAAGCTCGGGCCGCGCTGACCGGACGGGTCGGGGACGAGGCCGGCGCCCGCGCGGCCGGCGCGACCGGCCGCCCCGGGGATCGGCAGCGGGATCAGGAGGCCTCTGCCGCCGCGCTTCTTCAGGACCGCGCGGGCCAGGTCCGGGAGGTACTCCTCCGACGGGCCGCCGATGTCGTCGGCGCGGCCCGTCGCCGGGCCCTCGGCGAGGTCGACCAGGGCCGTGGCGACCTCGGCGGCGGCGATCGGCTGGACGCGCATTGCCGGCATGAGGTGGACGGGGCCGAGCCTCATCCGGTCCAGCATCTGCCCGGCGAACTCGTGGAACTGCGTCGCGCGCACCACCGTCGCCGGCACCGGCCCCTCCAGGGCGACCTTCTCCTGCGCCAGCTTCCCCTTGTAGTAGCCAAGCGGGATGCGGTCGATGCCCACGATGCTGAGCACCACCAGGTGCCGCACCCCGGCCGCTTTCGCCGCGTTCGTCAGCCGGGTCGTCGCCTCGGTGAACCAGCGCACCGCCTTCGCGGCGTTCGTCGTCTGCACGTGTGCGCAGTCGATGACGGTGTCCACGCCGTCGAGCGCCGCGGCCAGGCCGTCACCGGTGCCGAGATCCACCCGCCGACCGGTCGCCCGCGGGTCCGGCGAACCGCCGCCGCGCGACGCCGCAACAACCTCGTGTCCGCGCGCGAGCGCCGTCAGCACCACGTGCCGCCCGACCACGCCCGTGCCGCCAGTAACCAGAATCCGCATAACGTCTGGACGGTACGCCGGGTGCGAAGGTGACGTCGTCCCGTTGGAATGACAGCGGGCAGCGGAGCGCTTACGGTCAAGTAATGAACTCCGCGCTTGCCTCATTTCTGGGCCTGGTGTTCACCGCCATCGCCCTGTACGGGTTCTACTGGGTGATCCGACTGGCCGTCCGCGACGCGATCCTCGAAGCGGACCGGCGCCGCGCCCGGGGTGAGGGACCGGCCGGACCGGCCGACCCCTCCTATCCACCGGCGGTACCGGCCGAACGTCAACCGGCCGAGTAGCGCCTCCGCAGCAGCGGCGCCTCCACCGCCGACCAGGCGGTGCTGGTCAACAGGTACATGCCGGCCGCGAGCGGCATGAACAGCGCCGGCACGACGGCGATGTACGGCAGGATGCCGACCAGTGCCGGGGCCGGCTGCGGCGCGACGCCCTGCGGCTGCGCGGCGTCCCGTTGCGCCGCGGCCTGGCGGCGGGCGCGGCGCACGTTCACGGTCGCGATCGCCACCAGTGCGGCGACGAGCACCAGCAGCGGCAGGCCCGCCGCGAGGCCGTGTGCGTGCAGCGGCACCCCGAGCAGGTCGGCGTCGAGCAGCGCGTTGTGGCGACCGTCCACAGTGGAACGGCTGAACGCCGGGTACAGCGCCAGGAACACCGGCATCTGGAGCAGCATCGGCAGGAACACGCCACCCATTCCCTTGGTGGCGTCGAGGAGTTCGGCCTGCATCTTGGCGGGGTCGTCGCCGGCCCGCTTACGCGCCTCGGCAAGCGCGGGCGCCTTGGCGAGCTGGGCCTGCATCGCCCTGGCCTGGCGCCGGGCGAGCGGGTGCAGGGCGAGCCGGACGAGCGCGGTCAGGAGCGCCACGCCGGCGAGGACCGCGACCCCGCCGTCGATCGGGGCGAGAGCGTTGACAAGCGTCGTGAGGACGTCGAGAGCGAAACCACTGGCAGCATCGAACATGACGGGACCTTCCGGAGTGTCGAACGGGACATGCCGGAGGGCCGCGCACACACGCGGACGCGCGCGGGCCCGTTGAGCCCACACGTGAGAGAAAGAAGGCGCCGGTGTCTACGCGGCCGGGCCCGAACCCGGTGCGCGTGGCCTCGGCCGCCCGGCGGCATCCGGGTCGCAGAGGCGGGTCGTGCGCATCATGCCGGCGGCGGTGCCCGTGCGCATGCGGCGCACCGGGACCGGGACCGGACGGGTGGCGGCGGCGCGCCGGACGGCGACCATCGCGAAAGCGGCGAACAGCGTCGCCACGGCCAGCGCCGTGAACGACGACAGCGCGCCGTCGGTCGGCACCAGGGACAACCCGGCGCCGGCCCAGATCGTGCTCCATACGGTCAGCACGTTCCCCAGCGTACCGGAGATGGATGATGGAGCCGTGCTGGGAAAACTGACCACCGAACCCGCCCGGGAACACCCCGAACTGCTCGCCCCCGCCGTGACGGCGGCCCTGAGCGGCTGGCCCGAGGAGGATGTCCTCGTCGCGCCCATCGACCCCGAACTGGCCGACACGGCGGCGTTCTGCGCCGCGTACGACGTGACGCTGGAGGAGTCGGCCAACTGCGTCGTCGTCGCCGGTAAGCGCGAGGGGGAGATCCGCTATGCGGCCTGCGTCATCCTCGCGACGACCCGCGCCGACGTGAACGGCGTCGTCCGCAAGCGCCTCGACGTTCGCAAGGCGAGCTTCGCGCCCATGGCGGAGGCGGTGGAACGCAGCGGCATGGAGTACGGCGGCATCACGCCGATCGGGCTGCCCGCCGACTGGCCGATCCTGGTCGACGCCCGCGTCATCGCCACCGAACGGGTGATCATCGGAAGCGGCATCCGGGGCAGCAAGATCGAGCTGCCGGGCGCCGCGCTGGGCCGGCTGCCGGGCGCCGTAGTAGTGGAAGACCTGGCAAAGCCGGTGCTCTGATCGAAACGGGTGGATTCCGTTGCACGTGAAACCTCGGCGGTGCAACGCATCCCATCGGCCTTCGTGCCCAACTCGTTGGGGCGCCCCGAAAAAGTTCGCGCCGACCGCAACCAATTCGTGATGGCGCGGCGTCTATCAAGGCAGTGGCCCCGCCGCGAGTGGGGCCACGCCAGAACTTTCCGGAGAACCTGGGGAGGTTCGCCTGGCCGGATCCGGTGTTCACGCACCGGATCCGGCCGGCACCCCGGTCCGAGCAGCACAACCTCCAGTCCCACGACGGCCCACCCGAACCACAGGGTGGGCCGTCGTGGTACCGGGGTTCAGTTGTTCGGGTCGGCCTGGCTGATCCCGCCGAGCACCGAGTCGGGGTCGATCCGTTCGGCCAGGTCGCCGATCGACACGACACCCACCAGCCCTTGATCGTCGTCGCAGACCAGCAGGCGCCGGATCGCGCGGTCGCGCATCAGGAGCGCCGCCTGCTGGATGGTGTCCTCGGGCCGGACGGTGACCAGTTCGCGCGTCATGATCTCGCTGATCGTGGTGGCGTCCGGGTCGCGCTGCTCGGCGACGGCCCGCACCACGATGTCGCGGTCGGTGACGACACCAGCGAGACTGGTGCCGTCGGCCACGATCACGTCGCCGATGTCCTGCTCGCGCATGGTCCGGGCTGCCTCGGCGATGGTGGTCTCGCCCGGCAGGTACACAACGTGGGTAGTCATCACGTCTTTGACGATCTGCATGCGGGAAGCACCTTTCGCACCGCTGGATTGGCGTTTGTGTGGTGCTACCCACCCGCGGTGACCGTTAATCCGCAACGGCTACGGCGCGAACACCCGCACGTCGCGGAAGCGCACCGCACCGGCGCCGGCCTCCTTGGACACGGCGATGCCGAGCGCCGCACGACCGCGCGGGTAGCTGCCGTCGCGCCAGTCGCCCACCTCCCGGCCGTCCTGCCGGAACCGGAAGTGGTCGCCCTGCGCCACCAACGCGACGCGCGTCGCGGCACGTTCCGCGACCTCCGGGATCGGGAACTCCCGCGCCTCCTCGATCGCCCCGTCGGCCCGGTGCCGGCCGGCGACGAGCCTGGTGCGGCACACCTTCAGCAGATAGCCGGCCTCGGCCCCGTTCTCGTGCCGCCCGAACCGGAACCAGATGCCCGCGCACGGCGCCTGACGGACGAGCGTGACCTCGACGGTGATGGCGAAGTCGGACTCCTCGTCGCGCTGGCCCGGGCAGCGGAACGTCCCGCCCTTGCGCATCTCCACCTCCAGCCCACCGTCGACGAACCCGCACGTCGCCTGCTCGTCGGGCCGAACGGTCGGCGCCCAGTTGCGCGGGGTCGCCAGCGAGTCGCCGTACTTGAGCGGCCACGGCGGCAGGCCGGGGTCGGCCCGTCCGGCGGTGCCCGTCCCGTCGCCGGGTTCGTCGGACGGCACACCGAGGCGCAGCACACCGGTGCCGACGAGCGTGCCGATCAGCGCCACCACCAGCACGAACATCCCCAGCGCGAGGAGTGCCCCACGCCGCCGCCCGGGCCGCACCGGCGGCGCCGCCACGATCGATCGCGGACCCCACGTGCCGCCGGGCGGGTGTGGAGCCCACGGGCCGCTCGCCTCATGAACACCTCCGGGTCGGCGGGCCGCCGGCACATTCGTGGTCGGCCCGCCGCCGGGTGCGCCGTACGCGGCCCGCACCGCCGGATCGGTTACCGCGCCGCCGTGCCACCCGAGCGGGTCGCCCGCGTGTGGAAACGGTGGGCGGGCCACCGTCCCGTGTGGACGGCCGAGCGGGTCGGCGCCGGCGGGGCCGGCCGGCCACGGGCCCGAGGCCGGCGTGGGTCGGGGGAAGATCGGGTGGCCGGCGGGCGGGGCGGTGGCGGAGGTGTCGCTCTCCAGGTGCGGCAGCCGCACGGTGATCTCATGCCGGAGCCGGGTCGCGGGCGCCGCGCCGGTGCCGGTCTCGTCGCGCGTCCACGGCGACGGCTGCGCCGGCACCGGACCGGGCGCGGGCCAGCTCCCGGACCAGGGATCACTGGCGGCCGGAAGGTGCGCGGCGGATCCAAGGTGAGCGGCGGATCCGAGGTCTGCGGCGGCCGGGAAGTGAGCGCCGGATCCGAGGTCTGCAATGGGCGCGGGGTGTGCGGCGGGTCCGACCCGAGCGGCGGCGGCTTCCGGGCCGGATACGGCCGTGGATCCCGACCCGGGCGGGCGCGGGGCCGGGACCGGGGACGGGGACGGGACGAGGGTGGTCGAGGTGCGTTCGGGCCAGAGCAGGCCGGAGTCGTGCAGGGCGGAGTCGTGCCAGGGAGAGTCGGGCGGGGCGGTGGCGGGGTCGGGATCGGCCCACCCCACGAGGCATCCCTCGGCCACGACCGTCTCCGGCTGTTCGGTCACGGTCGGCGCCACCCCGAACGCCTCCACCAGCGCCGTCTGGACCAGCGGCAGCCGGCTGGAGCCACCCACCAGGAGCAGGTGCGCCACCTCGACCCCGGCGTACCGGGTGAGTGCCGTGGCCGTGCGCACGGTGCGGTCGATCAGCGGCCGGGCGACGTTCGCGAAGTCGGCGCCGGTGAGCGGAACGGAGCCGGCCAGCAGCGGCGGCCGTAGGTGGGCGGTGGCGGTGCGGGAGAGCATCTCCTTGCCGATGCGCACCTCCGACCAGAGGTCCATGCGCAGCCGCCGGTCCTCCACTGTGGACGGATTGACGAGCCGTTGCCAGGAGGCGTCGTCGTAGCGCGGCCGCAGCCACTGCACCAGCGCGGCGTCGATGTCGAGCCCGCCGACGTCGGCGATGCCGTCGCTGCCGAGGATGTGCGGTTCGGTGCCGGCGCGGATGACGCTCACGTCGAACGTTCCGGCGCCGAGGTCGTAGACCAGCAGGGTCTCGCCGGTGCGCAGGAGCCCGCCGAGCACAGAGGTGAAGAACCGGGCCGCGGCGACCGGTTCCGGGACGAACGCCGGTGTGGGCAGGCCGGCCGTGCGCGCGGCGTCGCTGAGCATGAGGCGGCGCACCGGTCCCCAGCCGGCCGGGTGGGAGAGCACCAGCGCACCCGGTGGGCCGGCGACCCGTTCGGCCTCGTGCGCCACGCGCGTCAGCACCGCGGCGATCAGGTCCACGACGGTGAACTCGCGCGCGCCGAGCAGGACGCGGCCGTCGTCGATGCGCCGCTTCGGGTTGGGTTCGAGGGCGGCGGGCACGTGGCGGCCCTGGTGCAGCGCGTCGTTGCCGACGACGCAGTCCGACTCACCCTCGGGGGCGAACACCGCGGAGGGCAGCAGCGGCGTGCCGTCGAAGAGCAGCGGCTTGATCCGGCCGTCCGGCCAGCGGAGCATCGCGACCGTGTGGGACGTCCCGAAGTCGACGCCCAGTACCCGCCCTTGCCCCACCGGCATAGCGGGAGTTTGACACGGTTCGTGGCGGCACGCCCCGTTCTGTGGCGGCCAAGGTCACCCTTGGGAGGGGCCGTTCACCCTGAGAGGATGCCCCCATGGGGTGGAACAGTTACGTCGCCGTCGGCGACAGCTTCACGGAAGGCCTGGACGATCCCTACGACGACGGGCGCGGGTTCCGCGGGTGGGCGGATCTCGTAGCGGCGCAGCTCGCGACACATGCGGCAGCCGATCGCCCGCCGGGGGAGAAGTCCGATTTCAGGTACGCCAACCTCGCGATCCGAGGGAAGCTGTTCGATCAGATCGTGGCCGATCAGCTGCCGGCCGCGCTGGAGATGCGGGCCGACCTGTACAGCTTCGCGGCGGGCGGCAACGACGCGCTGCGCCGGGGGTTCGACCTGGCGACGCTGGCGGCGAAGTTCGAGCGGGTGGTGGAGCAGCTGCGCGGCACCGGCGCCGACGTGGTGCTCTTCCGCTGGGCCAACGTCAGCGTGCACCTGCCGGCCCGCAAGACGATGGAGTCCCGCGGCAAGGCGATCAACGACATGATCGTCGAGATCGGCGACCGGCAGGGTGCGCACGTCATCGACCTGTGGGGCGACGAGGCGTTCGACAACCGGCGGCTGTGGGGGCCGGACCGGCTGCACATGTCGCCGATCGGGCACCAACGGGTCGCCGCGCACGTGCTGAGCTCGCTGGGCGTTCCGGCGGAGGAGGAGTGGCTGGCGGCCGTTCCCCCGCCGGAGAGCCTGAGCTGGACGCGGGCCCGGGCGGCCGACGCGCGCTGGGCGGCGACGCACCTGGCGCCGTGGCTCAAGCGGCGCCTGACGGGGAAGTCGTCGGGGGACCTGCTGACCCCTAAGCGGCCCACGTTGGAGAGCGTTTTCTGATGGTCGGGCGGCGGGAGCTGATCGCCGGCGGCACGCTCGCCGCACTCGCGGCCTGCGGTCCGAAGGCGAAGGCGCCCGCCGCTCCCTTCGACGCGTCCGACTGGTCGAGCGTGCGCGCGCAGTTCGGGCTGGAACGCGACAAGGCGCACTTCGCGGCGTTCGTCTTCGCCAGCCATCCGGCGTCGGTGCGGGCCCGGATCGCCGAGCACGCCGCCGGCCTCGACCGGGATCCGGTGGGCTATCTCGGCCGGCACGAGGAGGAGCTGGAAGCCCGGGTCGTCGAACGCGCGGCGGCGTATCTGGGCGTTCCCGGTGGTGAGGTGGCTTTCACCGACTCGACGACGGCCGGGCTCGGGCTGCTGTACAGCGGGTTGAAGCTGGGGCCGGGCGACGAGATCCTCACGACCGAGCACGACTTCTACGCCACGCACGAGTCGCTGCGGCTCGTCGCCGCGCGGACCGGCGCCGTCGTGCGCAAGGTCCGCCTGTACGCCGACGCCGCGCGGGCCACGACCGACGAGATCGTCTCCGCGTTCACGGCGGCGTTGACGCCGTCGGTCAAGGTCGTCGCGCTCACCTGGGTCCACTCGGGAACGGGTGTGCGCCTGCCGGTCCGCGCCCTCGCCGACGCGGCCCGTTCCCGCACGCAGGCGCTGATCTGCCTGGACGCGGTGCACGGGTTCGGGTGTTCGGCCGGCCCGGTGACCGACCTCGGCGTGGACTTCTTCGTGTCCGGCTGCCACAAGTGGCTCTTCGGCCCGCGCGGAACCGGGTTGGTGTGGGGCTCGGCCGAGGCGTGGCGGCGGTACACGCCGGTGGTGCCGTCGTTCTCCGGCGCCGGCATCGGCGCATGGCTGGACGGGACCGTACCGGCGCGGGAGCCCGGCCCACTCGCGACGCCCGGCGGCTACCACACCTTCGAACACCGCTGGGCCCTCGCGGAGGCCTTCGACTTCCACACGACCATCGGCCGCGACCGCGTGGCGCAAAGGACAGCCGCGCTCCAGCAACGGCTGGCCGACGGGCTCCGGCAGATCCCCACCGTCACCGTGCACACGCCGAAGGAGCTGAGCGCCGGCCTGGTGTGCTGCGAGCTGAGCACGGCGGATCCGACGACGGCCGTGGGCAGGCTCTACGAGCAGGGCGTTCTCGCGTCCGCGACCCCGTACCGCGAGCGCTACCTACGACTGGGCACCAGCATCGCGACGGACGAGACCGACGTGGACAGGGCACTGGCGGCGATCAGAGCGCTCTGACGGCTGCACACGGAGCCGGCAGCGGAGCGGCCGATGAAGCGGAGCGAGTCGGCCCGGAGCGGTGCGCGCGGGAGCATACGGTCACGCCCTCGACGCACGCGCGTAAATAAATATCCCTAAATCTGTTCCGGTTGGCTCAAAACGTAATCCAATACTTCCGAATATGCCGCGGTGGCCACGGCGATGGTGGAGTCGGCGGCACCGTAGTAGAGCCGCAGCTCGTCGGTCCCCTCGTCGTGCACGAGCCCGGTGGGGAAGACGACGTTGGGCACGTCGCCGACCCGCTCGTACGGCGCGTCCGGCCCGAGCACCCAGCTCGTCGTGCGCCGCAGCACCTTCGTCGGGTCCTCCAGGTCGAGCAGCATCAGGCCGACCCGGTAGATGTCGGTGGCGACCATCTTCTTCACGCCGTGGTAGATGCACAGCCAGCCGTGCGGCGTCTCGATCGGCGTCGGCCCCATGCCGATCCGGGTCGCGTCCCACCACGGGCCGGAGCGCGACTGCACCACCGGCTCTGAGGCCGTCCACGACCTCAGGTCGGCCGAACGCGACAGCCACACGTCCGCGCGCGCCCCGTGCTGCGCCACCGGCCGGTGGAACAGCACGTACTGGCCGTTGATCGTGCGGGGGAGCAGGCAGGCGTTCTTGTCCTCCGGCGGCATGATGATGCCGTACGGCTCGACGGAGACGAAGTCCCTGGTCAACGACAGCGCCACGCAGGGGCCGGAGGGACCGTAGGCGGTGTACGTGATGGCGTACGCGTCGAGCTGCGGCACGTGCGTCACCCGCGCGTCCTCGACGCCCCAGCAGATCGTCGGGTCGGTGGGGTCGTCGGAGATGAGCGGCTTCGACTCGACCCGCCAGTCCTTGCGACCGTCCGCGCTGCGCGCCACCGTCAGGTGCGAGATGCCGCGGCGGTCCTCCACCCGGGCCAGCAGCACCGTGTCCCCGTCGTGCATCGCGGCGCCCGGGTTGAACACGCTGTTCATCGGATACGGGAAGTCGTGCGCGGTCAGGATCGGATTGCCGGGGTAACGCTGGAACAGCTCCGCCTCATCGTGCATCGTTCTGGCCCTCCGTGGTGCGGGTGCGGTGCTTGGGTCGGACCGGTGGAGTGGTGCGCCCCGGCGCGGCGGGAGTCGCGGGCGGCGGCGCGGCGGCGGCCGTTCGGAGCCGGTTGCCGACGCGGTGTCCCGCCTTGGGCCGGTCGGGCCACGCTGCCAGACCCGCCCGCAGCAGGGTCACCAGCGACTGCTGGTGCGCAAGGGTGGATTCGGCGCCGCAGTTGGGGTTTGCGGTGGTTGCCGCCAGTCCGTCGTGACATGCACCGGTGTCCGTTTCGTACAGTACGGCACCCGCGCGGTTGCGACCGTGGAACCACGAATACGCCACCCCTGCGAGGTCCGCGTAGCGCGGGCTGCCCGTGTAGGCCCACGCCTCCACGGTGGCGTCGACGGCGGCGGCGGTGTCGATCGGCTGTTCGTCGCCCGCGTCGCCCCAGCGCACCGGGTCGTCGTCGCGGCGGTGCCAGCGGTTGCCGACGTTGCGCAGCGTGCCGTCGGTGAGGCCGACGTGCGCGACGTACCAGTCCAGGGCGTTCAGGGCCCGGGCGGCGGTGGCGCGGTCGCCGAGTGCGGCGGCGCCGGCGAGCAGCGCCTGTGGCAGCCGCGCGTTGTCGTAGGTGAGTTCCGGCTCGAACCAGTACCAGCCGCCGCCGCTGGCGTGTGCCCGCAGTTCCCGGTCCAGTGTGGACACCAACTGGGGCAGGTGTGCGGTGCGGTCGGCGCGCACCAGGCCGAGCAGGGCGTAGGCGACGCTGCGCAGGCCGATGGCGGCCAGTTCGGGAACGCGCGGGCCGAGCGCGTCGAGGAGGTCGGTGGCGTCGCGGCGTTCCGGGTCGGGGACGGCTGGCGTGCCGGCGAGGACGCCCAACGCCCACACGGTGCGCCCCACGTGGTCGCCGGGATGCGGCCGGTCGGTCCAGGAACCCCCGTAGGTCATGCGGTTGTGCATGACCGCACTGTCCACAGTGGACCCGAGCGCCGCCCGCAGGAAGCGCAGCGCCAGCCGGATCCAGCGCGTCGGGAGGTCGCCGCCCTGGCCGAGGGTGAGCAGTTCGGCGGCGACGATCGCCAGGCGGGAGACGTCGTCGACGTTGTAGCCGTAGGCGAGGTCGGGTTCCCGCCCGCGGCAGAACTCGATGATGCCGAACTCGTCGGTGAGCCGGCGCAGGTGGTCCAGGCGCAGCGGCGGCACGGAGAGCGGCCCGAGGCGGGTCACGGCGTGCCCCGGCGAGTGGCGGGCGACGGAACGGATGAGGTCGCCGGCGATGAGCGCGACGGCCGGCCAGACGAGACCCGCGCCGCGGGCGTCGGCGGCGGCGCGCGTCTGCGCCAGCAGCGCAGGGTCGTCGAGCAGCCGGTTGACGGCGTCCGAGAGGCCGGCCACGTCGTGGCAGGGCACGATGATCCCGGCCCCGTTCGCCAGCAGATCCTCCGCGTAGCGGTACGCGGTCGACACGACCGGGCACCCGGCGGCGACGGCGAAGGTCAGCGCGCCGGAACAGATCTGTTCGGGCGACAGGTACGGCGTCACGAAGATCGTCGTCCGGCGGAGCAGCGCCGACAATTCCGCCGGCGTGAGGAACGAGTCGACGAAGTGCACGTTGTCGGTGAGCCCGAGCGAGCGGACCCGTTCGTGCAGCCCGTCCCGGTAGGACTCGCCCTCGTGACGGACCACCTCGGGGTGCGTGGCGCCGGCGATGACGTACCGCGCGCGGGGATGCCGGGCGACGACGGCGGCCATCGCCGAGATCGCGTCCTCGAGCCCCTTGCCGGCGCTGACCAGCCCGAAGGTGGTGAGCACCGGGTCGTCCCCGAACGACTCCAGCAGCCCGTCCAGCGCGGTCGGCGGCGGAGCGGTCCGCAGGACGGACGGGGCGCCGTGCGGGACGACCGTGATCTGGTGGGCTGCCGCGATGCCGGCGGCGACGGCCATCCGACGCGCCGTCTCGGTGAACACGGTCACGCCGGCCGCGCCGGCGCAGAGCGCGGTGAGCGTGGCGGCCTGCCCGGGCGTCGGCGTGGACAGCAGCGTGTGCAGCGTGACCAGGTACGGGATGCCGCGGGTGGTGAGCGCGCGGGCGAGATGGAGCACGTGCGAGCCGTTCGGGCCGCCGAATATGCCGTACTCGTGCTGGATGAGTACGACGTCGATGCCGGCGGACCTGATGCGCTCGGCGACGTCCTCGTAGTCGGCGATGTGGTCCTGGCGGATCGTGGCGACAACCTCGTCGCCGTAGCTGAGCCCGTCACGGTCGATGGCCACGACGACGCTCTCGATGTCGTCGGTGGCGACTCCGAGTGCCTCGCGGAGGTCGGCCGTGTAGGTGGCTAGCCCACAGCGGCGCGGCACGTAGGTCGACACGATGCCGAGCCGGTACGTAGCGGCACGGTACATGGACGCATTGTTGCCGCTTTTGTGAGAACGGTACGGGTTATGGCTAATTAGCCTCTTATGCGAGGTTGCCCTGCTATGGGGCCACGGGGAGCGCTATGGGGCGACGTTGAGCGCGTCGACCAGGCGTTCGCCGAGGTCGCGGTCGCCTGAGATCCAGACCGGGCCGGATGGCAGGTCACGGCCGGCGCTGCGCCGCACGTACTCGGGCCGGCTGAGCGTGACATGCGCGGTCGGCGCCGCCACCGCTTCGCTCGTCGCCTCCTCGAAAGAAGCCCGACCGTCGTCGCCGACCCGCACCGTCACGTCGAACCCGCCGAGGACCGACACCCGCACGGCCGAACCGATCGGCGCCCGGGCGTCCTTGGCGACGATCTTCGGCAGGGCGGCGAGCAGGATCCGGCCGACCAGCACCGCGGCCGGCCCGTCGGTGACGGTGTGCGCCGGGCCGGGGCCGTGCCGCAGCGCGTGCAGCGCCCAGCGCACGTCCTGCTCGTGCACCCACAGGTCGAACGTGCGGTGGCGCATCTGCGTGGCGAGTGTCGTTCGGGTGCCCCAGGCGGTGTGCGCGATCGACTCGGGATCGGCCGTCTCCAGCTGCTCGGCGCGGGCGCGGAGCACTTCTTCCAGTTCGTCCAGGACCGCCGTGCGCGGGGTGTCCCGCCGCGCGTCCACGTCGCGTTGGGTGAAGTCGTCGACCGGCAGGTCCGGCGCCCCCTTGCCGTCGCGCATCCAGGACTCGACCCCCACGTGGTGGGCGAAGATGTCGCCGACCGTCCACTTCGGACATCCGGTCGGGGCGGCCCACTCCGCGTCGCCGAGCCGGCGGCCGAGCGCGAGGGTGTTGGTCGATACGTGACGCCACGCGGCGATCGTGCGCTGCATGCCACGCAGCATCGCCCGCGCCGCGCCGCGCGGGCAAGACCCGCTCAGGCTTGTGCGACCGCCGTCGTGGGCGGCGCGAGCCACGTCGGGAGCGGTTCGCGCGCCTCCAGCCATTCCGGGGGAACGTCATGAGCTTCCAGTGCGGCCCCTACGATTCCGCCGACGACGGCACCCGTGGTGTCCGTGTCCCCGCCGGCGCGCATGCAGGCATCGAGCGCCGCCACGAAGTCGTCCGCGTGCCGCGTGGCGACCCACAGGCAGAACGGCACGGTGTCCTGGCAGGTGAACCGCGAACCGTTGCCGAGCGCGGCGGCTGCCTCCGACACCGACACCCCGGTCCCGAGCCGGTGCGCGCGCAGCACACCCGCCCGCACCTCGCCGGGCGGCAGCGCGGCGGCCACCGCACCGAGCAGATCCTGGGTGCCCCGAACGGCGTGCGCCGTGGCCACCGCCACCGCGATCGCGCCGGCCACCGCCTCCGGGTGGGTGTGCGTCACGACGGCGGAGCGCGCCGCCTCGGCGGCCGCACGGGCCGGCATGTCGGCGAAGTACGCCCCGATCGGCGGCACCCGAACGGCCGCGCCGTTGCCGCAGGAGCCCTGGCCGCCGTACGCGGCGGCGGCGAGCTTGCGCCAGTTTCCGCCGTCCCGGATGCGGTGCAGCAGTTGGACCGCCCCGGGGCCGTACCCCCGGAAGGGCTCGCAGCGTTCGGCGAAGTCGATCGCCAACGCGTCCTGGTCGATCCCGTCGTACGCGAACAGTGATGCCACGACCGAGCACGCCATCTCGGTGTCGTCCGTCCAGGGCCAGGGTGGCGGAGGTGCTGGGTGATTCTGATAGTCGCCGGGCTGGCTACCGGATCCGAAGTACAGCGAGCCGTAGGCGTCGCCGATCGACAGGCCGATGAGGGCATGCCAGGCGCGGGCGGAACGAATCTCCCGGCTGGCGTCCAGCATTTGATCAGTTTACCGATAGCTTTTGCGGTATTACCCAGTTAAAGAGTGGAGAATATCTCGCTCAGGGCGAGCTCGCGTTGTGCTATGTGGCTGCTAATACACGCCTCTCCGCGACAGGTGATCGACGCGCTTGAGTGCGTCGGGCATCCGGTGCCGGCCCGCCATGTTCCGCACCAGATCGGCCGCCACCTGGGCATCCATGCCGGCGGCGGTGACATACAGCGCCCGCGCCGAGTCGCCGCGCAGCACCTCGATCGCGTGCGTCGCGCCGCGGAACGACGTCTTCGCGACGCCGATAATTGGCACACCGAACCGCTCATGCGCATGGGCCCCGAGACCCGGCCGCCCCTGCGGATCCAACGTCACGTAGCCGTCGATCACCAGCAGTTCCACCGGGTCGGCGACCGCCAGCACGGCCTCGAGGGCCGGCAGTTCCCGTTCGAAGAAGGCGCCGGGCTGGTAAGGCGCCACCTCCTCGAGCCGAACGACGTGCTCGGCGAGCGGATCGGCGAAGCCGGGATCGCCCGCCACGACGAGCGCCGCGGTCGCCCCACCGGCCTCGGGGTAGTACACATCGACCGCTCCCGTGCGTGTCACGCCGGCAGGCTACCGACCATCTGCCGCAACCACCCTCCGCTGCACCTTCGAGTGCGGATAATTCGGACCTATGACGCACCCCTCGATCCTCGTGGTCGACGACGAGCCCGACCTACGCACGCTCATGGACCGGATCCTCAAACGGCGCGGCTACGACGTGCGCACGGCCGCCGGCGTCGAGGAGGCGCGGGCGGCTCTCGACGCCTACGCCGAGCCGCCGGACCTGGTGATCACCGATATCAGCATGCCCGACGGCCGCGGCCTCGACCTGGCCGAGGAGGTGCACAAGCGATACGCCGGCGAGGTCGACGTCATCTTCGTCTCCGGTTACAACCGGGACCGGGCGGTGGCCGAGGGGCTGATCCACGCGGACAGCAACCTGCTGGAGAAGCCGTTCAATCCGAGCCAGCTCGCCGAGACAGTAGAAGCCGCACTGAGAGTGCATTAGCCTCCGGGCATGTCGAGCGAGACCACGCCGGACGTACTGGGTGCGCCGTACGTGCGGCGGGACATCACCCTTCCCGACGACGCGGAGGGGCCGGTCGTGGCGACCCTGGTCTCCCGCCGCGCCGAACACCCCACCGACGCCGCCGTGCTGTACGTGCACGGCTGGGTCGACTACTTCTTCCAGACCCACCTCGCCGACTTCTTCGTCGAGGCGGGTATCGACTTCTACGCCCTCGACCTGCGCAAGTACGGGCGCAGCCTGCGCGAGCACCAGACCCCCAACCACTGCCTCGACATGACCGACTACTACCCCGAACTGGACGAGGCGGTCCGGATCATCCGCGAGGAGGACGGGCACGACCGCCTCCTGATCAACGGGCACTCCACCGGCGGCCTCCTCGCCGCCCTGTGGGGACACGACCGCCGCGCCGACGGCGTGTACGACGCGATGATCCTCAACAGCCCGTTCTTCGACTTCCCCGCCGAGGGCGTCACCAAGAACGTCGTCCTGCCCGCGGCCGCCGCGCTCGGCGCCCGCCGCCCCCTGGCCGCGCTCAACGTGCCGGCGAACCTCGTCTACGGCCACTCGATCCACAAGGACCACCACGGCGAGTGGGACTACGACGTGGCCTGGAAGCCGATCAAGCCGTTCCCGCTCTTCGCCGGCTGGGTGCGGGCGATCCTGGCCGGACACAAGCGGGTTCACAGCGGCCTCGACATCACGGCCCCGGTGCTGGTGGGCTGCTCGACGGCGAGCTACAAGCGGGCCCGCTGGGACGCCGCGGCCACCACCTCCGACTCGGTGCTGCGCGTCGACCACATCGCCCGCTGGACGCCGGCCGTCGGCCGCAACGTCTCCCTCGTGCGGATCGACAAGGGCCTGCACGACCTCGTGCTCTCCCCGCCACCCGTGCGGGCGGCGTTCTTCGACGCGATGCGCACCTGGATGGGTGCCTACTTCCCCACGGGGTCTACGCGTCGAGGACTTCCCGCACGGCCGTCAGCAGAACTTCTTCAGAAAACGGCTTCTCCACCAGCGTGACGCCGGACTCCAGGGTGCCCGTGCCGGCCAGCACCGGCCGGGCGTACCCGGACATGTACAGCACCCGCGTCTGCGGCCGCGCCTTGTGCACCGCCTCCGCCACGTCCTTGCCGAGCACCTGCGGCATCACCACGTCGGTGAGCAGCAGGTGCAGCGGCCCCTCCCGGGTGCGGGCGATCTTGATCGCGTCCATGCCGTCGTTCGCCAGGATCACCTCGTAGCCGTTGCGGTCGAGGATGCGCCGGGTCACCTCGCGGATCGCCGGTTCGTCCTCGCAGACCAGGATCGTCTCGCCGCCGCCCTTGCGGCTCTTCTTCAGCTGCGGGGCGGGCGCGGGGAGTTCTTCTTCCGTGGCGGGCAGCAGCAGCGTGAAACAGGTGCCGACGCCCAGCTCCGACTCGATCCGCACGTCGCCGCCGGCCTCCGTGACGATGCCGTACACCGTGGCCAGCCCCAGGCCGGTGCCCTCGCCCTTCGGCTTCGTCGTGAAGAACGGTTCGAACGCGCGCGCCATCACGTCCTCCGGCATGCCGCGCCCGCTGTCGGCCACCTTCACCGTCACGTAACGGCCGGGCTTGAGGTTGCCGTCCTTCTCGTGGATCTCCAGGTTGTCGGTGCTCATCGTGACCGTCCCGCCGCCCGGCATCGCGTCGCGGGCGTTCACCGCGAGGTTGACCAGGACCTGTTCGAGCTGGGCCGGGTCCGCGTGCACGGGCCACAGTTCGCCGCTGAGGCGTCGTCCCAGTTCCACGTGTTCGCCGAGGGAACGCCCGAGCATGCGGTGCACGTCGCCGATCACGTCGTTGACCGAGATGACCCGCGGACGGGCCACCTCGCGGCGGCCGAACGCCAGCAGTTGGTGGGTCAGCGCGATCCCACGATCGGCCGCGCGCTGGATCTGCGCCACGTCGCCGATCACCGGGGCCCAGCGCTCCCGGTCCTGTTCACCCGCGGCCTCGAGCTCCTCCGCGACGAACGCCGCGTAGTTGACGATCACCGCCAGCAGGTTGTTGAAGTCGTGCGCCACCCCGCCGGCCAACTGGCCCAGGCTCTCCAGCCGCTGCGTCTGCTGCAGCCGCCTGGCCAGGCGTTCCTCCTCGGCGAGGGCCTTGAGGCGGTCGTGCTCGGCCTGCACGGCGAGGCGCTCCGAGGCGTCCCGGATGGCGGCCGTGATGAGCCGCCCGCCCTCGGTGTCGACCGCGCTCAGGCTGATGTCGGCCGGGAACCGGCTGCCGTCGCGCCGCTGCCCCTCCAGCTGCTGGCCGACGGTGCCCATCGGCCGGCTCACCGGATGCTGGATGTACCCGCGCCGGTGGCCGACGTGCCGCCCGCGCTGTTCGTCCGGGACCAGGGTCTCCACGTGGCGCCCGATCAGCTCGTTGCGCGCATACCCGAACAGCCGCTCGGTCTGGGCGTTCGCCAGCACGATCCGCCCGTCGGCGTCCACCGCGACGATCGCGTCCGGGGCGGCCTCGAGCAGCCCGAAGTACTTCGCCTCGGCGAGCTGCTCGGCGCTCACCACGCGGGACAGCGAGGCCGCGCCGACGACGACCCCGGCCCCGTCGCGCACCGGCCACGCCGTGATCGAGACCGTCACCAGCGAACCGTCGCTGCGGTAGCGCTGCGTGCGATAACGCTCCACCGGGCTGCCCACGGCGATCGACGAGAGGATCCGCGCCTCCTCGTCGCGGCGCTCCAGCGGGAAGAGCAGGCCCGCGTGCCGGCCGATCACCTCTTCCGGCCCCCAGCCGTAGACGCGCTCCGCGCCGGCGTTCCAGTCGGTGATGATGCCGTCGAGGGTCTTGCCGATGATCGCCTCGTGCGCGGAGCGCACCATCGCCGCGAGACGGGCGTCAGCGGCGTTCTGGCCGACGACGTGGTCGGGCTCGCCGCGTTCCGGCAGGATGGGGTCGTCGGGCGGCCGCGCCATCTACCTAACGGTAGTGGGACGAAAGCGAGAAGTAGTCACGTTCCCGGGAAGAGCCCCGGTTCCGGACGGATGGGGTGCACATGGGGATCGGATGGGGCCGCTGGATCCCGGTGGTGGCGGTCGCCGTCGTCTGCGTCCCTGTCGCGCTCGTCTTTGTGGCCCTACGTGCCCGGCGGAACGGCTGGAAGTACTCGCTGGCCGAATCCGCCGTCGTCCTCGGCCCGATTCCCTGGGTGTGGATGATCCTCACCCCGCTGCACCAGCCGCGCGAGTTCCTGTGGAACCCGATCGACGAGGCCGTGACGGGGGTCGGCGAACGGCCGGTCTTCTTCACCGTGCAGATGCTGGCCAACCTGCTGCCGTTCGCGACGCTGGGTGCCGGGCTGCCGGTGCGCTGGCCGGTGCCGCTGTGGGCGGTCGGCACGTTCGCGGCGCTCTTCTCGGCGACGCTGGAGTTCCTCCAGTACGCGCTCTACCTGGGGCGCACCGCATCCGTGGCCGACGTACTGCTGAACACCTCGGGCGCGATCCTCGCCGCCCTGCTGACCCGCCCCTGGTGGCGGACACGGGCGGGCGCGCCCACACCCGCTGCCGGTACGGTGGGGCCGCGATGACCAAGGACAGCACCGTGCCCCACGACAGGGATGTCACCCCCGACCCGAGCCGCACGTTCCAGGTGGACCTGCGCGGCTTGGTGGACCTGCTCAGCCGCCACCTCTACGCCAGCCCCCGGGTCTACGTCCGCGAGCTGCTGCAGAACGCCGCCGACGCGATCACCGCCCGGCGGGAGATCGACCCCGGGGCGCCGGCCCGCGTCCTGATCGACCCCGACCCGGACACCGGTGGGCTGAAGGTGCACGACACCGGCATCGGCCTCACCGAGAAGCAGGTGCACGAGCTGCTCGCCACGATCGGGCGCAGCTCCAAGCGGGACGAACTGGGCTTCGCCCGGCACGAGTTCCTCGGCCAGTTCGGCATCGGCCTGCTCTCCTGCTTCCTGGTGGCCGACGAGATCCGGGTCGAGACGCGCCATGCCGACGAGCCCACCGTTTTGTGGACCGGCTACTCCGACGGTCGCTACTCGGTGTCGCTGGCCGATTACGCCAGAGCGGAGTCGGGCACCACGGTCACCCTCGTGCCGCGCCGGGACGCCGAGGCGTGGCTGACGCCCGCGAAGGTCGCCGAACTCGCCCGGTTCTACGGGTCGCTGCTGCCGATCGAGGTGCGCGTCGGACCCACCAGGGTCACCGACGACGCGCCGCCGTGGCAGCAGGCCGACCGGCGCGAGGCGCTGATCGCGTACTGCCGGGAGACGTTCGACTTCACGCCGTTCGACGTCGTCGAGCTGGACGTGCCGGCCGCCGGCATCCGCGGGGCGGCGTTCATCCTGCCGCAGCCGGCCAATCCGGCCGCGCGCGCCGGACACCGGGTCTACCTCAAGCGGATGCTGCTCTCCGAAGGGGTCGAGAAGCTGCTGCCCGAGTGGGCGTTCTTCGCGCGGTGCGTGGTCGACACCGCCGAGCTGCACCCCACCGCCAGCCGCGAGGCGCTGTACGAGGACACCCAGCTCGACGAGGCGCGCAGCGCGCTCGGTGCGCAGCTGCGCGCCTGGCTGGTCCGGCTGGCCTCGGTCGACCCGAGCCGGCTCGCCGAGTTCCTCGGCATCCATCACCTCGGCGTGAAGGCGCTCGCCCTGCACGACGACGAGATGCTGCGCCTGGTCGAGCAGTGGTGGCCGATGGAGACCAACACCGGGCGGATGACCCTCGCCGAGTTCCGCGAACGCCACGGGCTCCTGCGCTACGCGGCCACGCTTGACGAGTTCCGGCAGCTGTCGGCCGTCGCGGCGGCCCAGGGCGTACCGGTGATCAACGGCGGGTACACGTTCGACGCGGAGATCATCCAGCGCATCCCGACGCTCGACCGGATGGCGATCATCGAGCAGCTGGTGCCGACCGATCTCGCCACCCGGTTCGACGCCGTCGACCCGCACATCGAGCTGTCGCTGCGGGACTTCCTCAGCGCCGCACAGCGCGCCGTGGACCCGCAGGGGTGCCAGGTCGTGCTGCGGGCGTTCGACCCGCCGACGCTGCCCGCGATGTACCTGATCGACCGCGACATCGCGTTCGCCGACAACCTCAGGGAGACCCGCGAGAAGGCCGACGACCTCTGGGCGGGCGTCCTGGACGCGCTCGCGGCGACGGTGACCGACGACCGCCCGCAGCTCGTGCTCAACCACCGCAACCCGCTCGTGCGCCGGATGACCACGGTCAGCGACCCGCACCTGGTGGCCCTCGCCGTCCAGGCGCTGTACGGCCAGGCCCTCCTGCTCGGCCACCACCCCCTGCGTCCCGCGGACTCCGCGCTGCTCAACGGTTCCTTCCTGGGCCTGCTCGAGCGGGCCGTCCCCGACGGGAAAGACGACCCGAAATGACAACTCCCGAGCAGGTCCACCGGCTGATCCAGCAGTGCTGGGAGGCGCCGTACGGCGCGGGCCAGATCGCGCTGGCCGACGAGGCGATCCGGCACGCCGACGCGCTCGGCGACCCGGCGCTGCAGTTCGAGGCGCGGCTCGCCGGCACCGAGGCGTACCAGATGGGCGGCGAACCGGCGAAGACGTTCGTCACCTTCTCCTGGTGCCTCGCCGAGTACGACCGCAACCCGGGCCGCTTCGGCGCCCGCGAGGACGGGCTGCTGCGCTGGTACTTCAAGTGGGTCGCCGGCTCGCTGTGCCGCTTCCCCGAGGTGCCGCTGGAGCGCACCTACGCCGTCCTCGACGACATGGAACGCCGCTACCGCCTCGGCGGCCACAGCATGCACGCCGTCTACCAGCACCGTTGGCTGATCGCCAACCACATCGGCGACGTCGCGGCCGCCAACGACTGGTACGAACGCTGGACCACCGCACCGCGCGACGAGAACTCCGACTGCGCCGGCTGCGACCCGACCGACCGCGTCGAGCACCTCGCCGACACCGGCCGGTACGAGGAGGCGGTCGCGCTCGCCGAGCCGGTGCTGGGCGGCCAGCTCACCTGCGCCGAGCAGCCGCAGGCGATCCTCACCTCGCTGATGCTGCCCTACCTGCACACCGGCCGGGTCGACGAGGCCCGCGACGCGCACATCCGGGCCTACCGGGCGCACCGGCACCAGCGTTCCGACCTCGCGTCGATCGCCGATCACGTGCTGTTCTGCGGCCTCACCGGCAACGAGGCGCGCGGGCTGGAGCTGATCGACCGGCACCTGGACTGGCTGGAGAAGGCGCCCTCGCCCTACGCCGAGCTGGAGTTCGCCTCGGCCGCGGCGTTCGTGCTGCGCCGGCCGCAGGTGCGGGAGCTGCGGTTCCGCGACGCCACCGCGGGCGAGCTGGGCGACGCGCTCGCCGCCCGTTCCCGCGATCTGGCGGAACGCTTCGACCGCCGCAACGGCACCTCGCACCAGGGTGACCGGTTGCGGGAACGACTCGACGCCGAGCCCCTCGTCGCGCACCTCGCACTCAGCGCGGTGGCCCGCGCGGTGGCCTCCGGAGTGGCGACGTCCGCGCCGCGCCCGGCACCGGTGACGGCCCCCGACGACCCGGCCGAACTGCTGGACCTCATCGACCAGGTGCACCGCGCCGGCCCGCCGGAACGCGCCGAGCAGCTGCTCAACACGCTCGACGCCCGCCACCCGGACCTGCCGCCGCTGCTGGCCGCCCGCCGCGCCGACGAACGCGCCCGTTGGCTCGCCAACGCCGGCCGCATGACGGAGGCGGAGCACGAGTGGGACGCCGCGGTCGCCGGCTACCGCGCGGCCGGTGACGAACGCCGCCTGTACACCGCGCAGGCCCGGCTCGGCCTCATGTACTGCGTGACCGAACGGGTCGACGACGGGCTGGCCCTGGTCACCGACGCGAGCGGCTACGCCGACCGGCACGGCGACGCCGAGTACCGGGCCAGCGCACACCTGCGCCGCTGCGACGCCCTGATGGCGGCCGAACGCTTCGACGAGGCGCTGACCGCCGTCGACGTGGTGCTGTCGCTGGCCGGCCCGGGGGACACCTCGTCGGACGGCGACGTCGACCGGCTGATGGTCGAGGCGCTCGCCCGCCGGGCACACCTGCTGCACGAGAGCGACCGGACGGCCGACGCCCTCATCGCCGCCGCCCAGGCCCGCGAACTGGGCCGCACGCTCGGCGCCGGCGACACGGCCGCGGTGGCGGCGTTCCAGCACGGCGAACTGCTCCTGGCCACGGACGACAACGAGGCGGCCGCGGCCGCGTTCGCCGAGGCGATCGCCCTGGGGGCCAGCGGCGGCATGCGCTTCGCGGCCCACGCCAACCGGGGCAAGGCGTTGAGCGCCGCCGGCCATGCGTCGACCGCCGTCGAGGAACTGGTCGAGGGCGTCGCCGGGTTCGTCGGCGCGGGGGCCACCGGCCCGGCCGCCTATGCGCGGTTCGACCTGGCGATCGCGTACCACCGCAGCGGGCAGCACCTCGAAGCGGCCGAGATCGGCGAGGAGGCGGTGCACGCGCTGGACTCCGTCGGTGCCGCGGACGCCGCCGACCGGTGCCGGTACCTGCTCTCCTACGTGTATCGCGCGCTCGACGAGCCGGAGCAGGCGCTCACCCAGCTGGCCGAGCTGGCGCGCCGGTTGGACGGGTTCGACAACCTCGGTGCCCGCGGGCAGATGCTCGAAGAGGCCGGCCAGATCATGTACCGCCGCGACCAGGACGTGGAGGCGGCGGAGAAGTTCGGCGAGGCCGCCGCTGCCTATGGCCGGGCCGGCGCGATCCTCGACGAGGCGCGCGCGGTTCGCTGGCAGGCACTCTCGCTGCGCTGGGCGGAACGCCCCGACGACGCGCTGTCCGCGATCGCCCGCGCCGATGCGCTGTTGGCCGCGGCGGCCGAGGGAACGGCCGCGGACGAGCCGGCGCTGCGCTACGAGCTGGCCATGCTCGGCTACGACGCGGCGCGCGTGCTCATCGGCGCGGAGCAGCTGCCCGAGGCCCTCGACCGGGTGCGGCCGGTGGCGGAGCGGTTCCGCGAGATCGAGGCGTACGGCGAGGCGCTGCAGGCCGACCTGCTGCAGGGCGAGGTGCTGCTGCGCATGGGCCGGGCCGAGGAGGCCGAGCCGCTGGTGCGTTCGGCGCTCGGTGCGGCTCCCCGCGACACCGACCTCGCCCAGAACGCGGCCTGGCTGCTCGCGGAGTCCCTGGAGGGCCAGGGGCGTTCCGACGAGGCGGCCGAGGTGCGCAAGGAGTACGGCCTGGACTGATGGCGTTCATCATCGGGTTCGCGGTGCTCGTCGTCGGGGCGGTCGGCTGGCTGGTCTGGCGATCGCGGCACGGCACCCGGCTGCTCGACGACATCAACGCCGACGAACTGCACGCCGGGTACCTGGCCGCGTGCAGCCTCGCCGACGCGGGTGACCTGGAGGCCGCGGCCGGCCGGTTCGAGTCCGCGCTCGCCGACTCGGTGCGCATCCACGGCGCGGCGGATCCGTTCACACTGGAGCTCATGGGTCTGCTCGCGGCGGTCCGGGTCGGCACGGGCGACCTCGACGATGCTCTCGACCTGCGCGAACGCGCCCACGCGGCGGCGCCGGAGGGCGTGGGCCGGATCTCTGCGACCCTCGACCTGGCGGCGGTCCGGCTGATGCGCCGCGACCTCGCCGATGCCCACCGCCTCTACCGCGACGCGCTGGACGCCGCCCGCGCCCAGCTGGACGGCATGCACCCCGAGGTCGGCGCCGCCTTGGTCGGGCTGGCCCGGGCGTCGGCCGCGCAGGGCGACACCGAGGCGGCGGTCCTGCTGCTCGCGGAGGCCGCCGAGCACCACGTCGCCACGGTCGGCATCGACCATCCCGACCGGGTGGCGGCGGCCCGCGACCATTCCCTGCTGGCGGCCGGCTCGGTGACGGGCGCGGAACTGGCCCGCGGCGACCTGCTGGTGGCCCGCGCGCTGCGCACGGAGGCCCTCGCCGAGGCCGAACGCCGCCACGGCGAGGACCACCGCGAGACGGTCATCGCGTTGAACGCGCTCGGCGAGGTGCTGCGCGAGCTGCGGGACACCCGCGCGGCGTACCGCGCCTTCGAACGGGCCAGTGCGATTTGTACGCATCTGCCCGGCGGCCCCCACCGGGAGGCGCTGGTGGCGGACCATTGCCTGGTGCGGGTGATGCTGACCCAGGGCGATGCCCGGAGCGCGGCCGAGGTGCTGCTGGACCTGCCCGCGCCACCCGAGTACAAGGCATGGGTGGAAGCGCGGGCCGCGGAGTGACGGCCGCGCACGACGAGCGGCAACGCGCACTGGTCGAGCGGATCGCGGCGATCCTGGCGGCCCTGATGCCCGAGGACGCCGTCCGGATCCGCGCCGACGGCGAGCTGGCCGAATCGAACGCGGGTGTCGCGTTCGACTGGGTGACCGACTCCGGCGCCGTCGGGGCCTTTCCCTTCGACGATCAGCCCTTCGAGGCGGTCATCGAAATGAGCGACGCGTTCGTGGCGTTGCGGGACGCGACGGTGGCCGCCGGGCAGGAGGAGTGGTCGGGTATCGCCTTCACGCTGGAGCGCGACGGTCGTTTCGACGTCGAACTTCGCTACGCCGACCGAACCGCAACCTGAACGAGCGTTCAGGCCGGGCATCGATCGGCGGTAGGGTGTCTCCCGTGACTGTGGACGCCCCCGGAACGACCCCTCGTCGGAGGTCGCGTCGCGACGAGATCCTGGAGATCGCCGTCGGCCTTTTCGCCGCGCGCGGATACCACGGCGTGTCGATGGACGACATCGGTGCCGCCGCCGGGGTGACCGGCCCGGCGCTGTACCACCACTTCGCCGGCAAGGAGGCGATGCTGATCGCCGCGCTGATCCCGGTCAGCGAGCGGCTGCTCGCCGGCGGTCGGCAGCGGGTCGAGGCGCATCCGGACGACCCGGCGGCGGCGCTGGCGGCCCTGGTCGACTTCCACGTCGAGTTCGCGCTGGAGGATCAGGCGGTCATCGCCCTGCACCTGCACGAGTTGGACCGCCTGCCGGAGGAGCCGCGGCGCCGGATCCGGCAGCTGCAGCGGGCGTACGTGGAGGAGTGGGTGGAGTTACTGACGCGTTTACGTGATCTTTCACCCGAGGAGGCCCGTGTGGTGGCGCATGCGGCGTTCGGCCTGATGAACTCGACGCCGTTCATCGGGCCCGAAGTGACCCGCGAACGCCGTGCGCAACTGCTGCGGACGGCAAGCCTGGCGGCACTGCACGGCTAACCTGCCGTTATCCACAGGCTGTTAGTGCTTATACCCACAGAGTTATCCACAGGTGTGTAGAAAGGGAGCGCGCATGATCGAGTCACTCCTCGTCGCCAACCGAGGGGAGATCGCCCGCCGGGTGATCCGGACGGCGCGCCGGCTCGGCATCCGCACCGTTGCGGTGTACTCGGAGGCGGACGCTGACCTTCCCTTCGTTCGTGAGGCCGATGACGCCACGCCGATCGGGTCCCCCAATCCGGTACAAAGTTACCGTAACCCGGAAGTAATTCTCAATGCGGCCAAATCGGCAGGAGTGGCGGCAATTCACCCCGGCTACGGCTTCCTCAGCGAGAACGCCGACTTCGCCCGTTCCGTGGCGGAGAACGGGCTGATCTGGGTCGGACCCAGCGCGGACGCGATCGCGGCGATGGGCGACAAGATCCAGGCCCGGAACCTCATGGCGGACGCCGGCGTGCCGGTGGCGCCCGGGACCCGAGAGCCGGCACCAGACCTGGACGCGGCGCTGAAGGCGGCCGAGGCGGTCGGCTACCCGATCATGGTGAAGGCGGCGGCCGGCGGCGGCGGCATGGGGATGGCCGTGGCGGCCGACCCCGAGGCGCTCGCCGTCGAGTACGAGAAGGTGCGCGGCTTCGCGGAGCGGATGTTCGGCGACGGGTCGGTGCTGCTGGAGCGCTACTTCCCGCGGGTGCGCCACATCGAGGTGCAGATCCTCGGGCTCAACGACGGCACCGTGGTCGCCCTGGGCGAACGCGAGTGTTCCGTGCAGCGGCGCAATCAGAAGGTGCTGGAGGAGACGCCGTCGCCGGCGCTCAGTGCGGCGCAGCGCGCGGAGATCCTCGCCGCGGCCGTCAACGCCGGGCGCGCGGTCGGCTACCGCAACGCCGGCACCGTCGAGTGCCTGTTCGACCCGGAGTCCGGCAAGGCCTACTTCCTGGAGATGAACACCCGTCTCCAGGTCGAGCACCCGATCACCGAGGCCGTGTTCGGCGTCGACCTGGTCGAGGAGCAGCTGCGGATCGCCTCCGGGCTGGCGCCGACGTTCGGCTCCGCGGTGCCGGCGCCGAGCGGACACGCCATCGAGCTGCGGGTCAACGCCGAGGACCCGAAGCGGTTCCTGCCCGGGCCGGGTGCGATCACCGCGTGGGTCGAGCCGACCGGCGAGGGTGTGCGGGTCGACGCCGGCTACGGGCCGGGCAACGTCGTCACCCCGCACTACGACTCGCTCATGGCCAAGCTGATCGTGCACGCCGGGAGCCGCGACGCCGCCGTCGAGCGGGCCCGTCAGGCGGTGGCCGGGTTCGAGATCGCCGGGCCCAAGTGCAACCTGCCCTTCTTCACGGAACTGTTCGACAACGCCGAGTTCCTGAGCGGCGACTACGACACGGGCATCGTGGGACGGATGCGCGCCAAGCCGAAGAAGTAAGGAGCCGTCATGCAGTTGCCGGAGAAGGTGTCGATCCGTGAGGTGGGCCCGCGCGACGGCCTCCAGAACGAGGACCCGGTCGCCACGGCCGACAAGGTGCGCCTGCTCGACGCCCTCTCCGGCACCGGCCTGCGGCGCATCGAGGCGGTCAGCTTCGTGCACCCGAAGGCCATTCCGCAGATGGCGGACGCGGACCAGGTGTGGGCCGCCGCCAAGCCGAACCCGGATGTGCGGTACTCCGCGCTGGTGCCCAACCTGCGGGGTGCGCGCCGAGCGCTGGAGGCCGGGTTCCGGGAGATCGAGGTGGTGGTGTCCGCCTCCGACACGCACAACCGCCGCAACATCAACCGTTCCACCGAGGAATCCCTGGACGACCTCGCCGAACTGATCGCGGCGCTGCACGACGGCGGTGCCTCGGCGGAGGTGATCGTGGCGACCACATTCGGCTGCCCGTACGAGGGCGACGTGGACCCGGCCCGGGTGGCGGGGATCGTGGACCGCGTGCTGGCCGACGGGGCGGACCGGGTGGCGTTCGGGGACACGACGGGGATGGCCACGCCGCGGCGCGTGATCGACGTGGTGGACCGGGTGCGGGGCGCCCATCCGGACGTGCCGCTGCTCTTGCACTTCCACAACACCCGCGGGGCCGCGCTGGCCAACATCCTGACGGCGCTGCAACTGGGCGTGACGGAGTTCGACGCGAGCGTCGGTGGGCTGGGCGGCTGCCCCTACGCGCCCGGTGCCAGCGGCAACGTCGCCACCGAGGAGGTGGTGCACATGCTCCACGACATGGGCGTGGACACCGGTGTCGACCTGTCCGCCCTGATCGACGTCGCGCGCGAGGCGGAGCGGATCGTGGGCCGCGAACTTCCCTCGGGCGTGCTCCGCGCGGGGCCTCGCGTGCCCGGGTTGGGATAAGAAGTCCGTTTTTAGTACCCGGCAGGCGTGACTTCGGAGCCGGATACCTCGTTCCCTTAAGCGGTACGTTCAGTGACCGCTTCGGCATTACGGGTTAACGAGGGGCTGGCAATGACGAGCACGGGGGTCGGACGCGAAGCGCGTGCGGCTCAGCCGTGCCCGCCTGCCGCACATACCCGCGATGCCGGATCCCGGGGCGCGAAGCACACGGGCCGCTGGGCCCGTTACGCATTGCGGGGCCTGGTGGTGGCCGGGTTCGCCGGGGTCGCCTGGATGTTCGGGTCCGCCATGGCACAGGCCGCGTCGCCGGCCGTGTCGGAGGGCATGGATCTGGGCGGGGTCACGGAACTGCTGGCCGGAGAGGGGACCGGACGCACCGGCTTCCCGATGTCCGAGCCGCCGACCGTGGGCGAGCGGAGCGTCGCGGCGTTGCGCGCCGTCGGGGGCACGCGTGCCGTGCCGGGTTCGTCCACTGTGGTCGGTGGGTTCACGGGTTTTTCCAGGGACATCCGCGCCGCGCTGCCGGTCAGGAAGGCGCAGCCCGCGCCCGTTCCGGCCGATGAGCGGCACGACTCCGGGGCGTCCACGGTGGTTCGCGCCGCCGCGGACCGGGCTTCCGGGGCCCGTTCGACCGGAGCCCGGACGATCCGGAAGGACCACCGTGCCACGGTGGCCAGCGGTAAGAAGAGCGCCCGAGCGAAGGGCGACCGCGGCTCCGCGCCGGCCTCCGTGGCCGGCCGCGCCACCGTCGAGCAGCCGTCGGCCGATGTCGGGACCGCAGTGCCAGCGGTCTCGCGAACGTCGGTCGAGCGGCGCCCGGCGGCGGGTGGAGCCACCGCGCGGCGTGCGGCGGACAGCCGCCCCGCTTCCGGGCCGACCGAAGGGAACCGGTCCCACCCGACCGGGCTCACGGGGGAGTCGTTGCCGGCGCCAAGCCCTGCGCCGATTCCGGCACCCGCGGGTCCGGTCATGATCGGGACGTCCACCACGACGTCCGGATCCAGTTGGGACGGCGCCGCCACCGCCGTTCCGACGAGCAGGTTCGCCACCGGCGCGATGGGCCGCGAGTCCGCGGTACCGGCAGCCGATGTCGCGGCCCGGCCTTTGACGGCCCTGGTCCCGACCGTTTCACCCGACTAGCGAGGTTCCCTTCCGCACGCCTGCGGAGGGATCGCCACGCACTGGAATCGCACGTTTGTCGGGCGCACGTCGACAGGGACGGACTTCGTACCGACCCGCGCCCACATCCAGGGTGCTCGGGAGGTTAGGCCGGGCACCCGCCGGATCCGGAAACAACTAAAAGCGACATCTCAACACTCGAAAGGCACAGCTAACTCATGAAGACGTGGGTTCGTAAGTCCCTCAACGTCGGTGTGCTGTCCGCCGGTTTCCTGCTCGTCGGCGGCACCGCCGCACACGCGGCGGACTGGCACACCGGTCCCAACGCCGGGCTGCTGAACGGCAACCAGCTCGGCAGCGTTCTGCAGATCCCGGTGGACATCAGCGGGAACGCCGTTGCCGTCGGCGGGATCGCGGGCGCCCAGAGCCAGGGCGGCGCCGTCGCGTGGAACGCCGAGAGCGCCACCACGGAGAGCGCGACCACGGAGAGCGCCCGGACCGAGGCCGACATGACGTCGGGCTTCAACTTCGGCGCCCTGAACGGCAACCAGGTCAGCAGCGTCATCCAGGTGCCGGTCAACGTCTGCGGCAACTCGATCGCGGTCCTCGGCTTCGCCAACGCCTCGTGCGTCGGCGGCGCGACGGCGGTCAACGGCGGCGGCGGTCACGACCGCGGCGGCTGGGACAACGACCGGGACCGTGACTGGGACGACCGCGACCGCGGCGGCTGGGACCGGGACCGCGACTGGGACGACGACGACAACGGCAACGCGGCCGGTGGCTACGGCCAGGCGCGTCCGAGCGGCGGCTACGGGCAGGCCCGCCCGAGCGGCGGCTACGGGCAGGCCCGCCCGAGCGGCAACTACGGCGGCGGCCAGGCGGCCGGCAACGACAACGACGACCGCCGGCACCACGGCAAGCGTCACCACGGTGGCGACTTCCGCGGCGCGAGCTGGGGCGACGACAACGACCGTGACGGTCGCGGGCACGGCCGGGGCGGCTGGGACCGGGACGGCCGCGGCGGTGGCTTCGGCGGCGGCGCCTCCGCGCACAACGGCGGCGGCGGCAACATGACCACCGGGTTCAACGGTGGCATCGCCAACGGCAACCAGGTCAACAGCACCATCCAGGTGCCGGTGAACGTCTGCGGCAACTCGATCGCCGCCCTGGGTGGCTTCGCCGACGCCTCGTGCGGCGGCGGCGCGGTGGCCGTGAACGAGAGCGCCACGACGGAGAGCGCCCGCACCGAGGGCGACATGACGTCGGGCTTCAACTTCGGGCTCCTCAACGGCAACCAGGTCAGCAGCGTCGCGCAGGTGCCGATCAACGTCTGCGGCAACTCGATCGCCGTTCTCGGCTTCGCCGACGCCTCGTGCGCCGGTGGGGCGACGGCGGTCAACGGCGGCGGCCACGGCCACGGCGGCTGGGACCGGGACCGTGACTGGGACGACCGCGACCGCGGCGGCTGGGACCGGGACTGGGACGACGACGACAACGGCAACGCGGCCGGTGGCTACGGCCAGGCCCGCCCGAGCGGCGGCTACGGCCAGGCCGCGCCGAGCGGGAACTACGAGGGCCCGGGCGCTCAGGCGATGAGCTCCTCCGGTGACGTCAAGCCGAAGGGCATGAGCTCGGGCAAGGCCAAGGGCCTCAGCTCGGGCAAGGCCAAGAAGATGAGCGACGGCGGCGACCAGGAGCACGGCAAGGCCATCGCCGGCAAGCACCACTGGAAGGGCAACGGCGGCGGCGCGCAGGCGGCCGGCGGCTACGGCGCCAACCAGGCGGGCGACTACAACGGCGGCGCCGCCGGCGACGACGACAACGACGACCGCGACTGGGACCGGGACGGCCGCGACCGTGGCGGCTGGGACCGTGACTGGGACGGCCGGGACCGGGGCGACTGGGACCGTGGCGGCGACCGCGACGGCGGCAGCTGCGGCGGCGACATGACCACCGGGTTCAACGGTGGCCTGCTCAACGGCAACCAGCTCAAGAGCGTCGCGCAGGTGCCGGTGAACATCAGCGGCAACTCCGTCGCCCTGCTGGGCTTCGCCAGCTCCCGCAGCGTCGGCGGCGCGACCGCCGTCAACTGCAGCTGATTCACCGCAGCATGATCAACGGGTAGCCAAGGGCGGCCGCGCCGACCAGGTCGCCGGCTACCACGGTTGCGAACTGATTGCCGACAGGGGCCAGTACTGCCAGTACTGGCCCTTTCGGCGTTTCACCGGCTACGCTAGGCGCCTGAACGATCGTTCAGGTTGATCTGGGGAGGCTGTCGGTGACGCTCGACCGCGCGGCACTGGAGGAGCTACGCAAGCGCGCGCAGGCCGGCGGTGCAGAGAAATACCACGCCGCCAACGCCGCCAAGGGCAAGCTCTTCGCCCGGGAACGGGTGGATCTACTGGTCGACCCGGGTTCGTTCGTGGAGGACGGGCGCTACGCCAACGCCATGGCCGACGGGCTGCCCGCCGACGGGGTGGTGACCGGACAGGCCACCGTCGACGGCCGGCCGGTCTGCCTGATGGCCAACGACTCCACGGTCAAGGCCGGCTCCTGGGGTGCCCGCACCGTCGAGAAGATCATCCGGATCATCGAGCGCGCCTACGAGACCGGCGTGCCGATGGTGTACCTGGTGGACTCGGCCGGTGCCCGCATCACCGACCAGGTGGACCTCTTCCCGGGCCGCCGCGGTGCCGGTCACATCTTCTGGAACCAGGTGCGCGCCAGCGGTTCGATCCCGCAGGCGTGCGCGCTCTTCGGGCCCAGTGCGGCCGGCGGCGCCTACATCCCGGCGTTCTGCGACGTGGTGGCCATGGTCGACGGCAACGCCAGCATGTACCTCGGTTCGGACCGCATGGTCGAGATGGTCACCGGCGAGAAGACCACCCTGGAGGCGATGGGCGGCGCGAAGGTCCACTGTGAACAGTCCGGCGTCGGCCACTTCCTGTGCAAGAGCGAGGCCGAGGCCATCGCGACGATCCGGCGCTACCTGTCCTACCTGCCGAGCAGCTATCGCGAGCGGCCGCCCGCCGTCGAGGCGCAGGAGCCGCCGGAGATCGACCTCGCGGCCCTGATCCCGCCGAGCGAACGGCAGGCGTTCGACATGCGCCGCTTCGTCAAGGGCGTGCTGGACAAGGACTCGTTCTTCGAGATCCAGGCGCGCTGGGCCAAGGAACTTACCGTGGGGTTCGGCCGACTCGACGGCAAGGTCGTCGGCGTCGTGGCCAACAACTCGATGTTCAAGGGCGGCGTGCTCTTCGTCGACTCCGCCGACAAGGCGACCCGGTTCGTGCAGCTGTGCGACGCGTTCAACGTGCCGCTGCTCTTCCTGGCCGACGTGCCGGGGTTCATGGTGGGCACGGCCGTGGAGAAGCAGGGGATCATCCGGCACGGCGCCAAGATGATCAGCGCCGTCAGCGAGGCGACCGTTCCGAAGATCTGCGTGGTCGTGCGCAAGGCGTACGGGGCGGGGCTGTACGCGATGGCCGGTCCCGGGTTCGTCCCGGACGCCACGATCGCCCTGCCGAGCGCGAAGATCGCGGTGATGGGAGCCGAGGCGGCCGTCAACGCCGTCTATGCCAACAAGATCGCCGCGATCGCTGACGAGGACGAGCGCGCCGCGTTCGTCGCCGCGCGGCGGGCCGAGTACGAGCAGGACATCGACCTCGTCCGGCTGGCCAGCGAACTGGTCGTCGACAGCATCGTCGAGCCGGCCGAACTGCGCACCGAACTGATCCACCGGTACGCCGCCACGAGCGGAAAGGACCGGCACTTCGCGCGCCGTCACCACGGCGTCACACCCGTCTGAAAGGTCCTTCCAGTGCAGCTCAACGACGAGTACCAGGCCCTCCGCGAAGCCGTTCGCGAGTTCGCCGTCGAATCGGTCGCACCCGTCATCGGCGACTTCTACGAACGCCACGCGTTCCCGTACGACCTGATCCGCCAGATGGGCAAGATGGGCCTGTTCGGGCTGCCGTTCCCGACGGAGTTCGACGGCGAGGGCGGCGACTACTTCGCCCTGTGCCTGGCCCTGGAGGAACTGGCCCGGGTGGACTCCAGCGTCGCCATCACGCTGGAGGCGGCCGTCTCCCTGGGCGCGATGCCGATCCACCGGTTCGGCACCGAGGAGCAGAAGGAACGCTGGCTGCCGGCGCTGTGCAAGGGCGAGAAGCTGGCGGCGTTCGGGCTGACCGAGCCGGGGTTCGGCTCCGACGCGGGCGGCACGGCGACGCGGGCGGTGCTCGACGGCGACCAGTGGGTGATCAACGGTTCGAAGGCGTTCATCACGAACTCGGGCACCGACATCACGTGCCTGGTCACGGTCACGGCCGTCACGGGCACCAACCCGGACGGGTCCAAGGAGCTGTCGACCATCATCGTGCCGTCGGGCACCCCGGGCTTCACGGTGCTGCCGGGCTACTCGAAGGTGGGCTGGTGCGCCTCGGACACGCACGAACTGGCGTTCGACGACGTGCGGGTGCCGGTGGGCAACCTGCTCGGCGAGCGCGGGCGGGGCTTCGCGCAGTTCCTGCGGATCCTGGACGAGGGGCGGATCGCGATCGCGGCGCTCTCGGTCGGTCTGGCGCAGGGCTGCGTCGACGAGTCGATCCGCTACGCCAGGGAGCGGCGGGCGTTCGGGCGTTCCATCGGGGACTTCCAGGCGATCCAGTTCAAGATCTCGGAGATGGAGGCGCGGGCGCACGTGGCGCGGCTGGCCTACTACGACGCCGCGGAGAAGATGCTCGCCGGCCGGCCGTTCAAGAAGGAAGCGGCGATCGCCAAGCTCACGGCGAGCAACGCCGCGATGGACAACGCGCGGGACGCGACGCAGATCCACGGCGGCTACGGCTTCATGAACGAGTTCCCGGTCGGCCGCTTCTACCGGGACGCCAAGATCCTGGAGATCGGTGAGGGCACCTCGGAGATCCAGAAGCTGGTGATCGCCCGGGAGCTGGATCTGTAACCTTTCGGTCCGTAACCATCGCGCGACCTTTCCCCGCTGTTCCGGCTCCGGCGTCATGCGTAGCGTTCAATGTCATGTCGACGCCGGACCAGGACGGGGGCACCACCGGCGCCGGATTCGCCGCTCTGCTGCGCGGCTACCGGCGTTCCGCCGGACTGACCCAGGCCGAGCTGGCCGAGCGCGCGGGCGTCGGCGAGCGCACCGTTCGGGACATCGAGAGCGGTCGCGCGCGCCGGCCGCAGCGCGGCACGGTGGTGCTGCTGGTCGACGCGCTGCGGCTCACGGGCAACGCGCGGACCCGGTTCGAGGCGGCGGCGCGGGCGTTCGGCCCGTCGGCGGTCGACATCCTGGCGCTGCCGCCGCTGCCGGACCTCGTGGGTCGCGACGGGGACATCGACGAGCTGGTCCGCCTGGTGCCGGCGAGTGACGCGGTCGTGCTGGCGGGCCTCGCCGGCGTGGGCAAGACCGGCCTCGCCGTCGCGGTCGCCCACCACGCGGCCGGTCACTTCCCGAGCGGGGTCGCCGGAGTTCCGGTCAGCGACGTCCACCGGGACACCGACATTCTCGCGGCGGTCGCGGCCGTCTTCGGTGTCGGTCTTGCGGGGGAACTGCCTGAGCGCCTCGGCGCGGGCCCCGCTCTGCTGGTGCTCGACGGAGCCGACCAGCAGCCGGAAGCCGTCGCGGCGGTGCTGCGCTGGACCCGGGCGTACACGCCGGACCTGCGGCTCCTGGTCACCAGCCGCCGGCCGATCGACCTGCCCGGGATGGTGGTGTGGCCGGTGCCGCCGCTGTCCGCCCCGAGCGCGTTGGAGCTGTTCGAACGCCGCGTCCGCCAGGTGCGCAGCGAGCCGCTGGAGCCGGCCGAACGCGCGGCGGCAGACAGCCTGCTGCGCCGCATCGGCGGGCTGCCGCTGGCCATCGAGCTGGCCGCCGCCCGCTGCCGCGTGCTCACGGTCGAGCAGCTGCTGGCCCGGTACGGCGACCGGGTGCTGGACCTGACGGGTGCCGGTGCGCGCGCGGGGGAGACGCTGCGGGACGCCGTCGCGGCCAGCTACCGGCTGCTCGAACCGGGCGACCGGGCCGCGCTGCGCCGGCTGGCGTCGATGCGTTCGCGCTGGTCGGTGGAGGTGGCGGAGGCGCTGCTCGAGGAGCGTTCGGCGGGGCAGGTGGAGGCCCTGCTCGACCGGCTGGTCGGGTTGGGGCTGGTGCACGTGCGGGGGACCGGCGCGTGGCGGTTCCGCATGCTGGCGGTGGTGCGTGAGTACGCGGCCGAGGCCACCGTCGAGGCGGGCGAGCCCGCGCAGGTCGCCGAACGCCACGCGCGGGTGCTCACGACGTTCGCCGAGGAAATGGCACCGACGCTCGACGGGGCCGCCATGCGCGCCACGATCGGGATGCTCGATCAGCTCGCGCCCGATCTGCGCGCGGCGCTGGAGCACGCGCGACGGGCCGCACCCGAGACGGCGCTGCGGCTCGCGACGGCGACGGCACGCTGGGCGCGTTTCCGCGGCCGCGACTGGGAGACGCGGGTCCTGCTGCGCGAACTGCTCGCCGCGTGTCCGCAGGTCGGGCCGGCGGTGCGGGCCCGCGCACTGCACGCGGTGGCCCTGCTGGCGCACTCGCACGGCGACGGCATCAGCGAGCTGGCCGCCGCGCGGCAGGCGCACGAGCTGTCCCGGACCCTCGACGATCCGCGGCTGCGGCTGGACACCACGCACCTGCTCGCGACGCTGCTGCTGGCGGCCGGCGAGCACAAAGCGTCGGCGGCCTTGACCGAGGAGGCGCTGGCTCTGGCCCGCGGCGGCGCCCGGGAACGCGACGTCGCGGTGGTCCGCCGCCTGGCCGCCACGCAGGCGATGGTCGCCGGCGACCTCCCGAACGCCCACCGCCGGCTGGCGACGGTGGCGCGGATGGCGGTGGGCCTGGGTGACGAGCGGCTGGCCGCGCTGGTGACGGCGCAGCTGGCCGAGTGCGCCCGGCTGGACGGCCGCCCGAGCGACGCCCTCGAACTGGGCCGTCGCGCGGCCCTCCGGCTGGCCGAGTACGGCGATCCGGGCCAGCGGGTGCGCGTGGCCGCGACGGTGGCGATGGCGCTGACCGAACTGGGCCGGCCCGACGAGGCGGAGCCGATGCTCCCGGCGATCGGCTGTCCGGGGCTGCACCCGCTGCTGGCGGCCTACCTGGCCTGGGGCCGCGGCGACACGGCGAACGCGGCGAAGCTGTTCGGCGCGGCGGCGGACGCGCTGGTCGGGCGGCGGGATCTACGGGAGGTCTGCGAGGCGCTGGTCGGCGCGGTGTCCTGCTGCCCGGACGAACGCCAGCGCGAGGTGTACCGCGCGGAGCTGGACCGGGTGGTGGCGCGCGGCGTGGCGCTGCTCCCGCGCGAGCAGGACCTGCTGGTCAGGTAGGAGTTCGCCGGTAAAGCAGGGGGCCCGGCCGATCGGCCCCCTTCACCGATCGGACGGGCCCTGCTCGGTGCCTCCCGACCTCAAAGGGTAGTAAGAGGGGCGGCGCGAATTGCCGCATTGATGGCGTTTGTGGCCCGCAACTGCCGAACCTGCCGGCAATCCTGCCGCTTACGTCGCGAACGCGCGACACTACTTGGCGTGGTGGTCCTCGACCGGCTCGGCGGTGCCCGCGGCGGCCCCGGGACGCACGGCGTCGCGGATCTTCCGCAGCGCGCCGAGGAACCCCTCCAGCTCCGCCGGCTCCAGCAGATCGATCAGCCAGGTGTCGATGAGCCCCAGGTGCTCCGGGAGAACGTCGGTCAACCGGGCCCGGCCGAGGTCGGTGATCTGGGCGAAGAGGCCGCGCCGGTCAGAGGGGCACGCGGTGCGCTCGACCAGCCCGCCGCGCTCCAGTCGGTCGATCAGGCGGGTGATGCCGCTCGTAGTGAGCGAGGTCTGGGCGGCGAGGTCGCTCATGCGCAGCCGCCCGCCCGGCGAACGACTCAGCCGCAGCAGCACCTCGAACTCGGCCATCACGAGCTTGTGGCCCACGATCTGGTTCGCCAGCTTCGCGGAGACCCCGGTGAACGCCTCGGTGAACAGCCCCATCGCGGTGATGCGGTGGTCCGCGAAGAGGTCGGTCTCGGCGATGTTCTGACTCACACCGCAAGAGTACTTGACGAGTCAACGACCTGCGAGCGATAGTTGTCCAGGCAACATGCGACGATGCAGATAGTATGGAGGTTCTCATTATGACTGCTCCCACCCACGTCCGCGACTTCAACGGACTGACGATCCCCGCCCCGGGCACCTACTCGATCGACCCGGCCCACACCGAGGTCGGCGCGGTCGTGCGGCACCTGGTGGTCAGCAAGGTGCGCGGCTCGTTCCACAACGTCACGGGCACGATCACGGTGGCCGAGGATCCGCTGAAGTCCAGCGTGGTGGCGGAGATCCCGGCCGAGACGATCAACACCCGGGTCGCCGACCGTGACGCCCACCTGCGCAGCGCCGACTTCCTCGACGTCGAGAACCACCCCAAGCTCACGTTCGCCAGCACCGGCGTCGTCAAGAGCGACGGCAACGAGTTCGTCCTGCGCGGCGACCTGACGATCCGCGGCGTGACCCGCGAGGTCGAGCTGGCCGTGGAGTTCGACGGCGTGACCGGCACCCCGTACGGCACCGAGATGATCTCGTTCACCGCGTCGTTCGAGTTCGACCGCGAGGACTTCGGCATCCTGTGGAACCAGGCCCTCGAGACCGGCGGCGTCATGGTCAGCAAGAAGGTCAAGGTGGAGATCGACGCCCAGGCCATCCGCCAGCAGTAGGCTTCGCAGGGTAGGGGTTGCATCGGAAACCCTTGATCGGACCCGATCCGCACCCAAAAAAGTGAGATATCTTCAGCGACCCCGGGCAGACTGCCCGGGGTCGCTCATTGTTACCTGTTGCACACCGCGAGATGCCCATCGATTGCTGAACGCACCGTGTCGCTTACTCTGCGCCAAGCAATAGACCGCTTTGTCCCTAGCCCCGGGGGTTCGCCCCTCGTAACGTATGGACGCCGAAGGGTTGGTGGATGCCGATGGGCCAGGACGTGTCACAGTCCGCGTTCACGCGCGAGGACCGTGCGCGCTACCGGCACAAGGTGCGGCGCTGCCTGGACGTATTCGCCCTGATGCTCAACGACTTCAAGTTCGACGTCGACCGGCCCACCACCGGCCTCGAGATCGAGCTCAACCTCACCGACCCGGGGTTCCAGCCGGCCATGCGCAACGCGGAGGTGCTCGCCGACCTGGCGGACCCGGCGTTCCAGACCGAGCTGGGCCAGTTCAACCTCGAGCTCAACGTCGCCCCGCGGCTCATCGCCGGCGCCGGCTTCGCCGAGTACGAGGACATCGTCCGGGCCGCCCTCCGGCACGCCGACGACCGGGCCCACAAGTCCGAGGCGAGCCTGGCGCTGATCGGCATCCTGCCCACCCTCACCCAGGCCCACACCGTGCTCGACAACCTCTCCCACAACCCGCGCTACCGGCTGCTCAACGAGCAGATCGTGGGTGCCCGGGGCGAGGACATCGTGCTCGACATCAGCGGCGTCGAGCACCTGCGCGCCGACACCGACTCGATCGCGCCCGAGGCCGCCTGCACCAGCGTCCAGTTCCACCTGCAGGTGGCGCCGGACGACTTTGCCTGCCACTGGAACGCCGCCCAGGCGATCGCCGGGGTGCAGGTCGCGCTCGGCGCCAACTCGCCGTTCCTGTTCGGGCGGCAGCTGTGGGCCGAGACCCGCATCGCCCTCTTCGAACAGGCCACCGACACGCGCTCCGACGAGCTCAAGGCGCAGGGGGTGCGCCCCCGGGTCTGGTTCGGCGAGCGCTGGATCACGTCGATCTTCGACCTCTTCGAGGAGAACGTCCGCTACTTCCCCCCGCTGCTGCCGATCTGCGACGACGAGGACCCGGTGGAGGTGCTGCGCGCCGGTGGTGCCCCGCGACTGCCGGAGTTACGCCTGCACAACGGCACCATCTACCGCTGGAACAGGCCGGTGTACGACGTCGTCAACGGCCGTCCCCACCTGCGCGTGGAGAACCGCGTGCTGCCGGCCGGACCGACCGTGCTCGACGTGCTCGCCAACGCGGCGTTCTACTTCGGGCTGGTGCGCTATCTCGCCGAGGCCGACCGGCCGATCTGGACGCAGCTGCCGTTCTCCGCCGCCGAGGAGAACTTCCACACCGCCGCCCGGGACGGGATCGAGGCGCGCGTGTGGTGGCCGCAGCGCGGCGAGAGCGCCGTTCCGGAGCTGATCCGCGAGGTGCTGCTGCCGATGGCCTACGAGGGGCTGGACCGGTTCGGCGTCGATCCGTTCCACCGGGACCGGCTGTTGCAGATCATCGAGGACCGCTGCCGGGTGCGGCGCAACGGCGCGGTGTGGCAGGTCGAGACCGTGCGCTACCTGGAGAAGGCGCACGGGTTGGACCGGCCCGCCGCGCTGCGCGAGATGCTCCGCCGCTACAGCACGTACCTGCACGCCAACGAGCCCGTACACAGCTGGCCCATCGGACAGGCGTGATTCTCCGCAGTGCTCAGCGGCGGCGGCCGCGCCGGCCCCGCGTCGTGGGTGGCTCGTCGTCGTCGCTCTTGTCCGCCTCGCCGTCGGCGTCCTTCTGGGTCGGCCACAGCGGGGTGGCCGTGCCGGTCGCCTTCGCCGGGGTGGCCTTGGCGGGCTCGGCCTTCGGCTGCTCGACGGTGTCGGTGGCGTAGGCGCTGGCGTTCGGGTCGGTGCCGGGATAGGCGCGGGAGGGTGCGTAGGCGTCCTCTTCGAGGCTCGCGTCGGCGTCCTTGTCCTTGACGGCCGCCCGGCCCTTCGCCTTGCTGCCCGCCGCGACCGGCGCCGGGGTCTTGCCGCTGAGCTCGGAGGCCCAGTCGTCGAGGTCGTCGTCCGGCGAGCTCGCGGCCGGTGTCTCGGTCTTCTCCGGCTTGGCGGCCCTCGAGGAGCGCGACCGGAACAGCCCCGACCGCTTGGCGGCGGGCGCCTCGTCCTTCGGCTCCTTGCCGGCGATCGGCTCCGCCGCCGTGGTGTCGACGGCCGGCTTCGGCTTCGGCTCGGCGAACGGGTCGCTCTCCACCGGGTCGGCCTCGGTCCCGACCGGCTTCGGCCGCCTGGCGAACCAGCTCCGCCCACCTCTCGGCCCGAGCGCCGCCACCAGCACCGAACCGGCGAGGCCGGCGATCACCGCGTACGGCGCGAACAGGTAGGCCGACCACTGCCCCAGGTCGACGTCGCCGCTGCCGGTGAGCTTCGGCGCGGCCAGCAGGTACGCCGCGGCGACCAGCAGCGGGCCGACGGCCCCGGAGGTGGCGACCCCGACCCGACCGTCCCCGCGCCGGCCGGCCCGCCACGAGGAGAGGATCCCGATAAGGAACGCGCTGGACAGCATCACCAGCACACCCGGCACGTAGAAGTCCCGCACCATGGGCCCGCCGTTGAATTTCCAGAACGCCAGCTGCGCGAGCACCGGCTCGGTGCCGTCGCGCAGCGCGTCGATGATCGCGACCAGCCCGAGCACCCACAGGTAGGCGGCCGAGGCGACGACGTTGGCCGACACCGACCGCGAACTGAGCGCGGCCAGCGCGATGACCAGCCCGACCAGCACACCGAGCACCGCGTAGCCGGCGACGGTCCACTCGTCGCCCGAGACGACCAGCTCGTCCGGCGGAATCTGCGCGGTGCGCGACATCTCCCGGGCCTGAACGGCGTGCGCCTGCACCGCGGCGAGCGGGGCCACCACGACGGCACCGACCGCCGCCCCGAACGCCAGCGTCGCCCGGAACGACGCGAGCAGGAACCCGGAGCGGTCCGGTCCCGCGCCGAATCCGGCCAGCCAGTTGGCCGTGACGGCACCGAGCACCGTCGAGTTGGCCGCGATCCACACGACCCACGCGAGGCTGGAGAGCAGTGCGATCTGGCTGTGCTGGTGGTCGGCCGGGAGCCAGACGACGATGCCGAGGCCGTATCCGACCCCGAGTTGCGCGGCACCGGCACCGGCCGCGACCCCGATCGCGGTGATGGTGGAGCCGAGCCAGCTACGTGCCGCCATGCCGCGCAGCGTACGCGCCTGTACCAAAAGCGGCGATACCTTGGCCCGCCAAGGTCGTTTTGTCGGACGACGGGTTCGGAGATCGCGGGACGGCGGCACACCGCGCGGAGCTGGGAGAATCGGGTCATGGCGGAAGATCACGGGCGTTCGGCGGGTCAGCCGGACGAGCCCGTCGGGGGGACTGCACCGCGGCCCGTGGGCGAGACGGCACCGCCGCCGGCGGACGGCACCCGCGTTCTGCCGCCGGTGGCGGCGGAGCCGGAGCGCTGGTCAGGCAGCGCGTCCGTGCGCCCACCACGGCCCGATCCGGCACCGGTCGCCTACGGGTATGAGGAGGAGCCGCTCCCGATCGGTCCCGGCGAGCGCAACTGGATGCTGCCGGTGATCGTCGGCGCGGTGGCGTTGCTGCTGCTCGGGGCGCTGCTGACCGGCCTGTGGCTGATCTTCACCGCCGATGACGACCAGGGACCGGCCCCCGACGCGTCGAGCGCGGTCGCCACCACCGGCGCGGCCCCCACCACGGCGCCCACGACCAGGGCACCGACCTCGGCCGCGCCGACGACGGAGGCGGCGCAGACGGTGCCGGTACCGAGGCTCTTGGGACTCTCCGAGGACGAGGCCCGACAGCGGCTCTCCGATGTCGGGCTTCGGGTCGAGGTGGAACGCCGGCCGGAGCCGAACGCCGACCCCGGCACGGTGGTGGAGGTCCAGCCCGGGGAGGGTACCGAGGTCGCCGCCAATTCGGTGGTACGGATCGTGGTGGCCAACGACCCGTCGCGCGGTGGGACCCGTTCGGCCAGCCCCACCCCGTTGAACGGCTGAACGCTCAGCCGACGGTGGTGCGGGAGCGGCTCTGCGCCGGCACGGTGCCGATGCGGCCGGGGCGCAGCCCTTCGAGCTGCACGAAGATGGACCGGCGCGACACCGCGTCGCCGGCCGCGTTGAGCTGGTAGCCGTCCAGCCAGGCCCAGCCGTCGTAGGTGGGCCAGTCGTGCATGCGGATCACGCGAAACAGCATCGGTTCGACGAACTGCACACTCGCGGCCCGGGTCACCCGTAAGACGTCACCGGATCGGGGAATCACGGTCGCACTCCTCGCGGTCGGTGCGCTGGTTCGCGGCCAGCGCGGAAACCGAGTCGATTGCTAGTGGGCGTCGGTCACAACCCGACGGGAACCCGATCGTTAAACGCCTCGAGTGCCCCGCCGCAACGCCCCGCCCCCGAGAAATCCGCCGAAACGTGAAGCTTCTGCCGATTTGGGAGTGAACGGGGAGTGAACAGCCTCACACGAACAGACTGCCCCATTGCCGGTCACATTGCAACTTGCAACTTCGTGACCGACGGGTAGCTTTTGGATCGCAACATTCGCCGTGCAACGTTCTCGGAGTTTCCGGGTTGATGCAGTAACGTCCGGGCGGCAGACTGAACCGGATTCGGCTGTTGATCGATCGTGCGGAGGTGCTCCGTGGCTGGCCGGCGGGGCAGTCCGACGCTGCGGCGTCGACAGTTGGGACAGGAACTTCGCCGACTCCGTGAGGTCTCCGGGGCCACCATCGACCAGGTCGCCGTGAAGCTACGGTGCTCGGCCTCGAAGATTTCCCGCATCGAGACCGGGATGTCCGGCATCAGCCAGCGCGAGGTGCGCGACATCCTGGATGCCTACGGAGTGCTCGGCGACCACGCCGAGGCCCTGGTGGAAATGGCCCGCGAGGCCAAGCAGCGCGGCTGGTGGCAGCTTTACGGCTCGGTGCTGACCAGCGCGTATGTCGGGATGGAGTCCGCCGCCGACGAGATCTGGTCCTACGAGGTCCTCGTCGTGCCCGGACTGCTGCAGACGGCCGACTACGCCCGGGCAATGATCCGGGCGGCGCGGCCGGACGACTCCGACGAAGAAATAGAGCAGCGCGTCCGTGTCCGGATGAACCGCCAATCGTTGTTGGGTCAGGATGACCCGCTCACGTTCACGGTTGTTCTCGACGAGGCGGTACTGCGCCGTCCGGTGGGTGGACCGTGGGTGATGCGGCGGCAGTTGGAACGACTCTGCGAGGCGGCCGAACTGCCGAGCGTGACCCTGCAGGTGTTGCCGTTCTCAGCGGGAGCCCATGCGGGGATGGACGGCACGTTCACCATGCTCCGTTATCGCGAATCGGCCGACCAGGATGTCGTTTTCGCGGCCAACGCGGCGGGCGGGCTGTTCCTGGAAAAGGATGAGGAACTCGATCGGTACGCCCTCATCTTCGAACTGCTCCGGGCGCGTGCCCTTACGCCGTCGGAGTCGGTCGAGATGATCGAAGGGCTGGCAAAGGAGCCGTAGTGGAAATTGAGGCAAAGGGCTTCCGGGTCAATCTCGACAACGCCGTATGGCAGAAGAGCAGCCGGAGTGGACCGTACTCCGACAACTGCGTCGAGATCGCGTTCGTGGACGGTGCTATCGCCATGCGCGACTCCAAGCACCCGACCGGCCCGGTGCTGGTGTTCACGCCCGCGGAATGGGACGCCTTCGTCGAGGGCGCCAAGGACGGGGAGTTCGACCTGGACGATTGAACCGTCCTCCTTTCGCTCGTGCGCTGGCCTCGCCGGGGTGCCCTCCCTGCGGCGGGGCCGGTGTGCGTTCTGGGGCGTTCTCGCGACTTTGTTCTTGTATGCCGGTAAGCGTCGCCCTTGTCCGTTCTGTTCGTTGTACCAGACGGCTGCGGAGGATGCCGCGCCAACGCGCACCAGAGGGATAAGAGGCAGCGAGATGACCATTGGCCCCGACAACCTGGGAAACGGCTCGGCCAAGACCGAGGACCGGTTCTCCGGGCAGCTCGGTTACCGGCCGCGCGGCTCCCGCGACAACGGCTCTTCGGTGAACGGCACCAACGGGCACAACGGCCACAACGGCCACGGCACCCACAACGGCCACAACGGGTCCGACCCGCTGGGCGGCCCCCTCGACGGGCTCGTCGACGAACTCAAGCAGCGCAACGGCATGCCCGGCATCGACCGGCTCAGCGCCCCGCTCGACATCGCGAACCCGCTCGACATGGGCAGCCCGCTGGACATCGCCCACCCGATCGCGGCCACGCTGACCCAGCCGAAGCTCGCCGAGCCCGCCATCCTGCGGGAGCCGGCGTTCCGCGCGGATCCGTACGGTGTGGACACGACGTTCCCGAACGAGCCGTTCGCGAGCGAGCCCTTCCCCAACGAGCCGTTCTCCAGCGAACCGTTCCCGAGCGAGCCGACGTTCCCGAGCGAGGCGTGGCTGGAGGCGGCGACCGGCAGCATCGCCGATCACCCGCTGCTGCGCGGCCTCCTCCTGGAACTCCCGCCGAAGGGCTCGCCGCTGCGCGCCCAGTACCTCGAACGGTGGTTCGAGGCGGCGCGCTCGATCCTGGAACTGCTGTACCGCTACGAGCCGGACAACGACTGAGTTCAGACGGGAAAGGTTTCGGTCGTCGACCACTCTGGGCCGCCCTGCACGGTCCGCGGGCCAGAGTGTGTCGAAGCGGCCGGGGCCGGGGCAGGCGGCGGGGACCACAGACGCAGCCGCTGAGCGGCGAAGCGGAGCAGATACTCCGGATTGAGCAACACATACCGGCGCCACAGCCGGCGCGGGTCCTGCGTGAGCCGCCACAGCCACTCCAGCGCATGCCGTTGCATCCACGCCGGCGGCGCTTTCAGCGTTCCCGCGAAATAGTCGAAGGCGGCACCGACCGCCAGCAACGGCATCGCCAGGTGCGGACGCAGGGCGTGGGCGAAGATCTCCTGCCGGGGGCAGCCGAGGCCGACCAGGACGAGCCGGGCTCCCGAGGCCCGGATCCGGTCGGCGATCTCGGCGTCCTCACCCGGTCGCGCCGCGCGGAAACCGGACGGTTCCAGCCCCGCCAGCTCTATCCGGGGGAACGCGGTGAGCAGCGCCGTCCGCAATCTTTCGAGCGTCCGCGGCGTCGAGCCGTACAGATATACCGGCAGCCCCTCGTCGGCGGCGCGGGCCAGCACCTCGCGCATCAGCCGCGGCCCGTAGACCCGGTCGGCGAGGCCGCTGCGATGGAGGGCGTTGAGCGCCCAGCGCACCGGCTGCCCGTCCGGCGTCACCAGGTCGAACGAGTTCAGCCGCGCGCGATGCGCCGGATCGTGCACGCCGGTCATCACCCCGTGCACGGCCAGGGCGGTCGCGGCGAACGGGCGGCGGTGCCGGGCGGCGTCCAGCACGCGGGCGACCGCGGCCGCGTAGTCCACCGCGTCGACCAGCACCCCGAGCACACTGTGCCGGCCGCGGTCGATCATCTCGTGGGGGTCCAGCGGTCGCGGTTCGCGTCGTGGATCTCGTACAGGATGTCGAGCACGTCGTAGGTCGGCCGCCAGCCGGGGTGCTCGGCGGTGAAGCGGGCGTTCGAGCCGATCCACCAGCGGTGGTCGCCGGGGCGCGGCCGGTCGGCGTAGGAGCGCTCGAGTTCCTCGCCGGTGATCTTCTCGACCAGTTCGATCGCCTCCAGCACGCTGCAGTTGGCGTGCCGCCCGCCGCCCAGGTTGTACACGGCGGCCGGCCGCGGCTCCCGCCAGAACGCCTCGAACGCCCGCACCACGTCGCGGGAGTGCAGCGTGTCGCGCACCTGTTTCCCGCCGTGCCCGACGACGGTGTACGGCCGGCGCGTCATCGCACAGCGCATCAGATACCCCAGGAACCCGTGCAGGTGCGCGGCCGAGTGTGCCGGGCCGGTCAGCGTGCCCGCCCGGAAGCACGCGGTCCGCATACCGAAGTACCGCCCGTACTCCTGCACCAGAACGTCGGCCGCGAGCTTCGAGGCGCCGAAGAGGGAATGCAGGCTCGCGTCCACGGGCATCTCTTCGGGGACGCCGCCGGCGTACGGATGGGACGCCGCCAGTTCGAACCGGGTGTCCAACTCGACCAGGGGGAGGTCGTTCGGGCGGTCGCCGTACACCTTGTTGGTGGAGCAGTGCACGAACGGCGCTTCCGGGCAGTGTTCGCGGGCGTTCTGGAGCAGGTTCAGGGTGCCCGTGGCGTTCACGTCGAAGTCGGTGAACGGATCGCGGGCCGCCCAGTCGTGGGACGGCTGCGCGGCCGTGTGGATCACCACGGAGACGGCGTCGCCGTAGCGGCGGAACGCGCGGGCCAGCGCCTCGCGGTCCCGGATGTCCAGGGTCAGGTGGGTGTAGGCCGGGCCGAGGTCGCGGGAGAGCCGCCGGGCGTTCCACGCCGTCGACGCGTCGGCGCCGAAGAACGAGCTCCGCAGGTCGTTGTCGATTCCGACGACCTCGAAACCGAGTGCGGCGAAGTGCCGGACCGATTCCGAACCGATAAGTCCGGCGGAGCCCGTTACGAAAGCGACGCTCAACGCGTCCAACTGATGTCAGACTTGGTCATACCCCAGTAACGACGGGGGGCCGCGGGAGATGTGTCATCAAAAAGCGGCAGACCCGTACCGAAGTACGGGCCTGCCGGCTGGTGGGGAAGGGGGGAGTTGAACCCCCACACCCTTTCGGGTACACGGACCTGAACCGTGCGCGTCTGCCATTCCGCCACTTCCCCATGGCTGCTTGGCGAGAGTAAATCGCGAAGAAGCGTTACTCTGCCCTGCGACGCCCCGGAAGAGTAGCACGGGACGACCGGTCGGCGTGCATACGGGCGAGCCGCGCCCGGATACCATCATGTCCTCGGGACCCGAGGAGGAGCCGGTGAGTGTGCTACAGCGCTTCGAGAAGCGCCTAGAAGGTCTGGTCGAAGGGGCCTTCGCCAAGGTCTTCAAGGGGGTCGTCCACCCCGTGGAGATCCTCAACGCCATGCAGAGGGAGGCCGAAGCGCATAAGGCCATCCTGGCCGGTGGTCGCACGCTCGTGCCCAACCGATACGTGATCGACCTGTCGCCGTACGACCACAGCCGGCTCGCGCCGTACGCGGCCGCGCTGGCCCAGGAGCTCGCGCAGTCGCAGGCCGAGTTCATCGGCGAGCAGGGCTGGACGGTCTACGGCGACGTCATCGTCGAGATCGAACGGGGCGAGGGGCTCGACACCGGCATGTTCCGGGTGACGGCCGAGGTGTACACCGGCGGGGACGTCGCGCCGCAGCCGTACTCGGAGCCGGCCCCCGATCCGTACAGCGGGTACCAACCGGCCGGCGGTGCCGGACCCGGCGGGCAGGCCCGTAACGTTCGCCTGATGTCGAGCGACGGGCGCGCGTATCCGCTGTCCATGGGCTCGACGGTGATCGGCCGGGGCGACCAGGCCAACCTCCGTCTGCCCGACGTGGGTATCTCGCGTCGGCACGCCCGTCTGGACTTCGACGGAAGTCAGGTGGTGCTGACCGACCTCGGATCCACGAACGGGACTATGGTCAACGGGCAGCGGGTCTCCGCCGTCGCTCTCAGCCCCGGCGACGTGGTGCAGCTCGGCACCACGACGCTCACGTTCCGGATGGATTGAGCCTGTGCGCCTGAGTCAGAGTTCCGTAGCGGTCAGAGGACGAGGACGGGGATAGGCGGTCCATGCCGGAGTTCGTCCTCACCGTCGCCCGTTACGGGTTCCTCGTGCTGCTGTGGATCTTCGTATTCACGGTGGTCGGGGTCATTCGTCGTGACCTTTTCGCCGGCACACGGGCCAACCGGATCGTCGCCGCACCACGCGGTGTGGGTCCGGTGGCGCCCGCTGGCGGCGGCCGGCAGGCCCGGGTCCCCCGACGGGGCCGGGTAGCCCGTCAGGCCGTCGTGACGGCGGGGGCACTGGCCGGTACGCGGATCACTCTCGCCGAGGCGCCGATCACGATCGGCCGGGCGGAGGATTCCACCCTTGTGATCACCGACGACTACGCTTCCGCACGACACGCTCGTCTCGTTCCGCGAGAAGGGCAGTGGTACATCGAGGATCTCGGCTCGACCAACGGCACCTACCTCGACCGGGGCAAGGTGTCGGCTCCCACCCCCGTCCCCCTCGGCGTGCCGATTCGCATCGGCCGCACATCGATCGAGTTACGGCCATGACACTTACCTTGCGGTACGCGGCACGCAGTGACCGCGGCCTGATCCGGGGCGGAAACCAGGATTCCGTCTACGCCGGGCCGCGGCTGCTAGCCGTTGCCGACGGCATGGGCGGCATGGCCGCCGGTGACGTCGCGAGCAACATCGTCATCGGCACCATGGCGCCGCTGGACGAGGACGTTCCCGGCGGTGCGCTGCTCGACGCCCTACGTGGCATGGTCGATTCGGCCAACCAGCAGATCCGGGACACCGTCGAGGCCAATCCCCAGATGGAGGGGATGGGCACGACCCTCACCGCGATGCTCTTCGCCGGCTCCAAGCTCGGCATGGTGCATATCGGGGACTCGCGCGCATATCTGCTGCGCGACGGCGACTTCAATCAGATCACCAAGGACGACACGTACGTCCAGATGCTGATCGACGAGGGCCGGATCAGTCCCGAGGAGGCGGACACCCATCCGCAGCGCCACCTGCTCTACAGGGCGCTGGACGGGCGGGACGCCGAGCCGGAGTACTCGGTCCGCGAGGCGCGCAACGGCGACCGGTATCTGCTGTGCAGCGACGGCCTCTCCGGCGTCGTCAGCGCGGAGACCATCGCCAACACGCTGCGCGAGTACGTCGATCCCAACCAGTGCGCCGAGCGCCTGGTGCAGCTGGCCCTGCGCGGCGGCGGACCGGACAACATCACGGTCATCATCGCCGACGTCACCGACCAGGACATCATGGAGCTGGCGCCGATCGTCGGCGGTGCGGCGGCGCAGGACCGGGGCAACACCACCTCGGCCGACGAGACGCTCTCCGCCGCTCGCGCGTCCGCCGTCACCAGTCCGCGTCCGTCGACGCCGGAGCCCGCCGACGACACGTACGACGACGAGGGCGAACGCCCCCGACGCCGGCCGCTGCGAGCACTGGTGCTGGTGACGCTGCTGGTCGTGATGCTCGGCGGCACGCTGTACGGCGGCTGGTACTACACCCAGACGCGGTACTACGTCGGCGTCGAAGACGGCAACGTCGCCATCTTCAAGGGCGTTCCGAGCAAGATCGCCGGCCTGAAGCTCTACTCGTTGCACTCCCGCAGTGCCACGAAGGCCAGCGACCTGAACCCCGTTGCGCAGGAGGCCGTGCGTAAGGGCGTGCCCGCCAACAACGAGGCCGACGCCCAGAAGAAGATGGACGAGCTGGTCAAGGGTCAGCTGAAGGCCTGCCCGCCCAGCCCGATGCCCTCCGGCGGCACGGATCCGTCGCCGACCGACTCCGCCGGCACACCCGGCACCTCGGTGGTTCCGCCGAGCGGCAGCGCGTCGGTGGGCGCGGGCAGCGCCACGGCGTCCGCCAGCAGCGTGCCCCCGTCGACCGCACCGGCCGCCAGCGTGTCGAGCAGCGTCCCGTCTCCGACGCCGACCAACTGCAAGAACCCGTAACGACGACGCCGAGGACGACGACTGACGTGACCGCCCCCGTAGCACCGGCTCCGCCGCCGGCACCCGGAAACCCTGTGACCGGGCAGTTGCGCGCGGCCACGTCGGGTTTCCAGCTCGCCACCCGGCGCAACGTCGAACTGGCCCTGCTGCTGTTCGTCATGGTGCTGCTGCTGGGCTACGCCGCCGCTGTCGAGGCCGCCGTCATCGAGGAGATCACCGGCGACTTCTGGGTGCAGACGGCCACGCTCGGCGTGCTGTTCTTCGCCGCCCACTTGGCGGTGCGGTTCCTCGCGCCGAACGCCGACCCGGTGCTGCTGCCGGCGGTGGCGTTCATCAACGGGCTGGGTGTGCTCTTCCTGCGGCGGGTCGACTACGCGTACCTCACGAAGGCGAAGGTGGCGCTGCGGGCGGACTTCTCGCCCTGGGCCGGCCTCGGCGGCAAGCAACTGCTGTGGACCGTCATCGCGCTGGTCTTCGCCATCGTGATCCTGGTGGTGGTGCGCGATCACAAGTCGATGTCGAAGTACGCGTACACCCTCGGTCTGCTCGGCATCATCCTGGTGCTGATCCCCGCGCTGCTGCCCGCCTCGCTGGCTCAGCGCGAGGGCCAGAGCAACGGCGCCAAGCTGTGGATCCGGGTCGGCTCGTACTCGATCCAGCCCGGTGAGTTCGCGAAGATCATGCTGCTCGTCTTCTTCGCCTACTACCTGGTGAAGAAGCGCGAGGTGCTGTCGCTCGCGAGCCGCCGGTTCCTCGGGATCGACTTCCCGCGCGGGCGCGACCTCGGGCCGGTCATCACGGTCTGGGTGCTGAGCCTCATGATCCTGGTGTTCGTGAAGGACCTCGGCACCTCGCTGATGTACTTCGGGATGTTCGTCGTCACCGTGTACATCGCGACCGAACGCGCCAGTTGGCTCATCATCGGCCTCGGGCTGTTCCTCGGGGGCGCGTTCCTCGCGTACTTCCTGGGCGCCTCCGTCGGTGGGCCGTTCGCCAACTTCTACACCCGTGCGGAGATCTGGCTCGATCCGTTCGCGGATCCGTCGGGCGACGGGTATCAGCTCGTCCAATCATTACTAGGGCTGGGCCAAGGCGGGCTGTTCGGCGAGGGGCCCGGCAACGGCAGTCCCCGGTTCATCCCCGAGGTGCAAAACGACCTGATCTTCGCCGGCCTCGGCGAGGAGATCGGCCTGTTCGGGCTGACCGCCATCCTGATGGTCTACCTGCTCATCGTCGAACGCGGCCTGCGTACCGCGCTCGGCGTCCGGGACGCGTTCGGGAAGCTGTTCGCCGGCGGGATGTCGTTCACGCTGGGGTTGCAGGTGTTCGTCATTGTTGGCGGAGTGACCAGACTGATCCCGTTGACCGGCCAGACGACGCCGTTCATGTCGGCGGGCGGTTCGTCGCTGATGGCCAACTGGATCCTGATCTTCCTGTTGCTGCGCATCTCGGACGCCGCCCGTAATCCGGCGTCGACGAGCGCCTCCGCCCGCCCGGGCGTGGGCCGCCGCAACCCGCCCGAGCAGCTGCACGACGCGCCGACGGAGATGATTCGATGAGCGCGCGATTCGTTGCCGCGCCGCTGCGTGGGAGGCACCGATGAGTACGCAAGGGGGCTTCAACGCGCCCCTGCGCCGCGTCGGGGTCGTGACGTTGGTCCTGTTCGGGATGCTGTTCGTCAACCTCAACTACGTGCAGGGCGTCAAGGCCAAGGACTACCGCACCAGCGACTACAACGCGCGGGTGCAGACGGCCGAGTACGACGTCGAGCGCGGCAAGATCATCGTGGGCGACACGGCGGTGGCCGAGAGCAAGGAGACCACGGACAGCCTGAAGTACCTGCGCACCTACCCCGGTGGCGAGATGTACGCGCACGTCGTCGGGTTCCGCGGGGTCAACATCGGATCGTCCGGCGTCGAGAAGCTCGAGGACGAGTACCTCAGCGGCAACTCCGACGCCCAGTTCGCCGACCGGATCTCCGAGATGTTCACCGGCCAGAAGCCCGGTGGCAACGTGGTGCTGAGCCTCTCCAAGGGGGCGCAGGAGACCGCGTGGAAGGAACTGACCGGCCAGAAGCTCAGCAAGACCGGCGCCGCGGTCGCCATCGACCCGCGCACCGGCGCGATCCTGGCCGCGGTGTCGTTCCCCAGCTACGACCCCGGCCCGTACGCCAGCCACGACACGAAGGTGGCGGTCGACGCCAAGACCAAGGTCGAGAGCGACAAGGAGCTGAAGCCCTCGCTCAACCGGGCCTTCTCCGACCGGTTCCCGCCCGGCTCCACGTTCAAGGTGATCACCTCGGCGGCGGCGCTGGCCAACGGCGCGACGCCGGAGACGGTGATGCAGGCGGGCAACAACTACCAGCCGCCGCAGACCAGCAACTTCTCGATCAAGAACTCCTCGCAGAACACCTGCCCGGAGCCGAGCATCACGCTGAAGCAGGCGCTGACGGTCTCCTGCAACACCTCCTTCGCCCGGTACGCCGTCGAGTCGCTCGGCCCGGACAAGCTCAAGGAGATGGGGCGCAACTTCGGGTTCGAGGAGATCCCGCACATCGAACGGGACGACAAGAACTTCGCATTCGGAGTCGCGAAGAGCGAGATGGGCACGATGAGCGGCCCCGACGGCAAGGTCGACCCGCCCGCGCTCGCCCAGTCCGCGATCGGTCAGCGGGAGGTCAAGATGACCCCGCTGCAGGGCGCGATGATCGCGGCGACGGTCGCCAACAACGGCTCGCAGATGCGCCCCTACCTGGTGCAGGAGCTGAAGACCTACGACCTGACGACGACGCACTTCACGGCGCAGCCCAAGGAGTTGCGCCGCTCGTGCACGCCGGCGATCTCCCGCGACCTGCAGGACATGATGGTCAACGTCGTCGAGAACGGCACCGGCAAGAAGGCCCGCATCAACGGGTTCAAGGTCGGGGGCAAGACCGGTACCGCGGACGGCGCCGAGGAAGAGGGCGCGCACGGCTGGTTCATCGGGTTCGTGATGAAGGACGACAAGCCGATCATCGCGACCGCTGTCTTCCTGCAGAACGCCGGCAAGGGCGGCAGTGGCGAGGCCGCCCGCATCTCCGGCGAGATCATGAAGTCGTACATCGCCGAGAAGGGCCTCTCGTGATGGGGTGGGCACGATGCTGACTCCCGGCGGCATGCTGGGTGGCCGATACAAGTTGGACGAGCGCATCGCCGGCGGCGGCATGGGCGACGTCTGGAAGGCCACCGACGAGGTGCTCGGCCGCGTCGTCGCCGTCAAGGTGCTGCTCGCGGCGCTGCTCGAGGAGCCCGGCTTCGCCGAACGCTTCCGGGCCGAGGCGCGCACCATGGCCACGATCAACCACCCCGGCGTCGTGGACATCTACGACTACGGCAACGAGAACGGCACCGCGTTCCTGGTGATGGAGTACATCGAGGGCGACGCGCTCTCCCGTACCCTCGCCCGGGTCACCCGGCTCACGCCGGGGCGCACCATGGCGCTGATCGCCCAGGCGGCCGACGCCCTGCACGCCGCGCACGAGAAGGGCATCGTCCACCGCGACGTGAAGCCCGGAAACCTGCTGGTGCGCCCCAACGGCACGCTGGTGCTCACGGACTTCGGCATCGCCCGTTCGGCGGCGATCGGTCAGCTGACGCAGCCCGGTTCGGTGCTCGGCACGGCCTCGTACATCTCGCCGGAGCAGGCGGCCGGGCAGGGCGCCTCGCCGCTGTCCGACGTCTACGCGCTCGGTGTGGTGGCGTTCCAGTGCCTGGCCGGGCGGCGGCCGTTCGAGGGGGAGAACCCGCTCGAGATCGCGATGAAGCACGTGCGCGATGCCCCGCCGCCGCTGCCGCCGGATGTTCCGCACCCGGCCCGGCTGATCGTCGAACGGGCCATGGCGAAGGAACCGTCGCAGCGCTTCTCCAGCGCGGCCGAGATGGCGCACGTCGCCCGCCAGGCGGCGGCCCAGCTGTCCTCGCCGCAGACCGGCTACACGCCGACCGGCCAGACGTCCGCCCCGCCGGCGGGTCCCGTCTCGGGTGGGCCGGCGTCGCAGGTGTCGGGCGTTCCGGCCGGGCCGGTCTCCGGTGTGCCGGGCGCGCCGACGTCGGGTGCGCCCCACCAGGTCTCCGGGCCGCCGGTGAGCGGTCCGGTGTCGGGGCCGCCGAAGCAGGAGTTCGAGGGCGGGCCGGCCGGTACTCAGGTGCTGCCGCCGGGTGCGTTCCCGGAGGCCGCGCAGCAGGCGCCGGTCGGGCAGGGCAACGCGGCTCCGGGGCAGTTCGCCCGCGGGGTCGCCGGTGCGCCGCCGGCCGCGTCAAACAATCCCGACACCGGTTACACGTACGTCGGCACCGGCCCGGTGCAGACCGCCAACCAGCCGGGATTCCCCAGTTCCCACCCGTCGCCCGGTGCAACCAATGGGCGACGCCCGAACGTCATTCTCATCGGCGGTCTGGTGGCGGCTGTCCTTGCGCTGCTCTGTATCGGTGGCGGGGCGTTCTGGCTGAGCAGCCTCAACGGGGACGACAAGCCAGGGGCGAACCCCCCGGCTTCGACGGCGGCCTCGGCCGGGCCGACCGGCCCGGTCAAGGACATCGACTGCAGGGGGATGAAGGACAAGAGGGCGCCGAGCGTCGAGAAGGCGCTCAAGGAGCAGGGCTTCACGGTGAAGGTGACCAAGGTCGACGAGCCCGGTGAAGCGGACACCGTTGTCGAGGTGCCCTGTTCGGCTCCGGAAGGTTCCGAGGTAGAGATGAAGGTGCGGTCCGGTAACGGCGCCGGCGGTAGGGCCACGCCGACCCCGTGCTCGACCGGCGTCTTCGGCGGTATCGGCGGAAACCGCACCTGTCCGCCCCAGTAGGTGACTCATCGTGACGTGGCAAGGTAATACCGATGACCGAAGAAGGACGAGAGACGACATGACCGCGCAGGCCCGCCTTCTGGGCGGGAGGTACCAGGTCGGCGAGCTCCTCGGCTTCGGCGGCATGGCCGAGGTGCACCGTGGTCGTGATCTGCGGCTCGGCCGGGACGTGGCGATCAAGACGCTGCGTCACGACCTCGCACGGGACGCGACGTTCCAGATGCGGTTCCAACGGGAGGCACAAAACTCCGCCTCACTCAACCACCCGGCGATCGTGGCTGTCTACGACACCGGTGAGGAGATCGGCTCCAGCGGCGAGAAGCTGCCCTACATCGTCATGGAGTTCGTCAACGGTCGGACGTTGAAGGAGGTGCTCGGCGTCGAGGGACGGCTCCAGTCCCGGCGTGCGCTCGAACTCACCGCCGACGTCTGCTCCGCCCTGGACTTCAGCCACCGGCACGGGATCATCCACCGGGACATCAAGCCCGGAAACGTGATGATGACCCAGACCGGCCAGGTCAAGGTCATGGACTTCGGTATCGCGCGGGCCCTGGCCAGCGGTGCGAGCACGATGACCCAGACCTCGGCCGTGATCGGCACCGCGCAGTACCTGTCTCCGGAGCAGGCGCGCGGCGAGGCCGTCGACGCCCGCAGCGACGTCTATGCGACCGGCTGCCTCATCTTCGAACTGCTCACCGGCCAGCCGCCGTTTGTCGGCGACAACCCGGTGAGCGTCGCCTACCAGCACGTGCGGGAGGAGCCCCGCGCACCGAGCGAGCTCAATCCCGACGTCACGCCCGAGATCGACTCGGTGGTGCTGAAGGCCCTCGCGAAGAACCCGGCCAACCGTTACCAGAGCGCCGGCGAGATGCGCGCCGACCTGCTGCGTGCCGCGGCCGGTCGCCCGGTCTCGGCCCCGCCGGTGATGTCCGAGGACCAGCGCACCGCGATGATGGCCCCGCAGCAGCGGGTGGCCGGTCCGCCGACCCGCCCGGTGGCGCGGGTGGCCGACCGGCGTCAGCAGAAGAACGGCGCCACCGCGATCGTGGTGTTGATCACAATCCTGGGCATGCTGGCGTTCGGCGCACTGGGGCTGGGGCTGTACCTGGCCAACCAGAGCAGTGACGTCAGCGTTCCCGACCTCACCGGCAAGACCGCCCAGGAGGCGGAGAAGCTGCTGGCGGACCAGAAGCTGCGCGGGAAGTCGGGCAACGCGCCGGACAACTGCGACCAGAAGACGATGAAGGACAAGGTCGTCGCCCAGCAACCGGCGAAGGACACCTCCGTCGCCGAGGGCACCGAGATCAGCTACCAGGTCTGTCGCGGCCCGGGTGAGACGACGGTGCCCAACCTCGTCGGCAAGAACCGGGCGCAGGCGCAGAAGGAACTGGACGACCGCAAGCTCAGGGCGGAGTTCAAGGAGGTCTCCGACAAGGCGCCGGTCGGCCAGGTCGTCTCGACCAGCCCGGGCGGCGGGGACGCGATCAAGGAGGGCGCGACCGTCACGGTCAACCTCTCCAAGGGCGACCAGAAGCAGATGCCCAGCCTCAAGGGCAAGAGCCGGGCGCAGGCCGAGCAGGAGCTCGAGGGCGCGGGCATCGACTACCGGGTGGTGGAGCAGACCACCACCAACTCGTCCGACTTCGGCAGGGTGATCAGCACGGACCCGGGGGCCGGCGCGACGGTCCGGTCCGGTCAAACGGTGACTGTCAACGTGGGCAAGCAACAGGCAGCACCGTCGAGCGCACCGCCGTCGTCGCCGAGCGGCAGCCCGTCACCGAACCCGTAGCCTCACCAGATACGAGAACGGCGCCATCCCGCACGGGGTGGCGCCGTTTCTGTCGATGCGTCGGGTGCCGGTCCCTCAGGCGGCGAACGCCGCGAGCCGCCGCGCCTCGACCTCGGCGGCCAGGGCGGGCGCCCGTTCGGTGGCCTCGGCGAACCCGCACGCCGCGAGCCAGTTGGCCAGCATGAGATGCCCACCCTGGGTCAGCACCGACTCGGGGTGGAACTGCACACCCTCGATCGGCAACGTGCGGTGGCGCATGGCCATCACGACGCCGCTGGCGGTGCGCCCGGTGACCTCGATCTCCGGCGGCAGGGTGGCCTCGTCGACGGCGAGCGAGTGGTACCGCGTCGCGATGAACGGCGTCGGCAGCCCGGCCAGCACCCCGACCCCCGCGTGGTGCACCTCGGAGGTCTTGCCGTGCAGCAGTTCGGGCGCCCGGTCGACGACCCCGCCGTACACCGCCCCGAACGCCTGGTGCCCCAGGCAGACGCCGAAGATGGGCAGGTCACCGGCGTACTCCTCGATGACCTTCATGCAGATGCCGGCGCGCTGCGGGGTACCCGGCCCGGGGGAGAGCAGCACACCGCCGGGGCGCGAGGCTCCCACCTCGGCGACGCTGATCTCGTCGTTGCGCCGAACGTCGCATTCGACCCCGAGCTGCCCCAGGTACTGCACGAGGTTGAACACGAACGAGTCGTAGTTGTCGATCACCAGGACGCGCACGACGTGCTTTACCTCCGGCTCGGCGACGGGGTCGGGACCGACGTGATCGAGGCCGACGGGTGCGGCTGGTTCTGCTCCGTGTCGTACGGGATCACGCCGTCCGGCGGCAGGCTCTCCGACGGGTCGACGCTCGTGGGCCGGTCGCCGTTCTCGTCGGAGACGTTCACGTCGTCGAACGGTAGCAGTGGCTCGGCGGCCGGGAATCCCCAGAACCAGAGGCCCGACACCGCGACGGCGATGAGCAGCAGCGAGCCGATGATCTTTCCGGGCAGGCCGAACGGCAGCTTGCGCCAGATGAACGCGTACACGGCTCAGCTCTCCAGTTCGCGTGGCTGGCCGCTGTCGTGCGGCGACGAGCGGATCAGTTCCGCGTGCACGATGAGCCGCTGATAGTTGTTGTACTTCGGGTTGCACGTGGTCAACGTCAGCATCGCCGTCGTCGGCGCGGCGCCCGGCTGGTTGGGCACCGGGGCCACCACCTGCACCGCCGTCGGCAGCACGACGTGCGACTGCTTCACGGAGTACACGTACCAGTTTTGCTTGGTCTCGACGACGATCGCGTCACCGAGCTGGATCTTGTCCATGTCCCAGAAGATCGACGGCGTGCGGTGGCCGGCGACGGAGAAGTTGCCGATCTCGCCCGGCATCACGGTGTCGGGGTAGTGCCCCGGCGCGTGCTTGATGTCGGACGGCCGCACGCCCTGGTTGATCACCCAGTGCTTGCCCATCCGCGGGATGTACAGCTTGGCGAACGGTTCCCCCAGGGCCGGCGGCGGCTGCGGGCCGGAACTCGCGCTCGGCGACGGGCCGGGCGACTGCCCCCAGTCCTGTGCCAGCTGCTTGTCGAGGTTGCCCTGTTCGGCGGCGACGATGGCGGCCTTGCCCCACACCTCGTACGCCGCGAAGAGCAGCACGATCAGGCCGAACGTGATGAGGACCTCGCCGGTACCCCGGGCGAAGGCCCGCAGCATCGTCGCTGGAGTGGTGCGGGTGAACTGGACAAACACGCTCTTGTAGCCGTCTCCGGTTCGCACGGGTCGCAGGGGGATCACCTTGACCCCCTTGGGCGCGGCCGACGGCCTGCCTCCGTCGTCCTCCGGAAGGTCGTCCTCGGGCGATATCCGGGGGATGATCGCCGTGCGGTCCTCGGGCGCGATCGGCTTCAGCACCGTGATGGTGGCGCCGTCCCCATCGTCGCCCAGGTCGCCGCCATCGCGGGTGTTCTTCGCCGAATCCGCCTCGATCCGGTCGTTTTTCCGGGAACGCCGTGAGCGCCGGCCGCGCGGCTCCGGCAGCCGCGGCGGCGCCAGCCCGAGGTCCGCGAGCGACGAGTCGGCGAGCACCGGCAGGATCGTCGTGCTCTCCGCGAGAGCGGCGTGCGCGGCCCCATCCGGCGCCCCGACCTGAACGCCCGCGGGCTCCGCGGCATACGCGGGCGGGACCGGCGCGACGGCCGTCTCGACCGCCTGCGTGACGCCGGCCGACGTCGACAGCTCGATCGCCCCGCCACCCGAAGCCGCGCCACCTGAAGCCAGACCACCCAAAGCCGGGCCACCCAAAGCCGAGCCGCCTGAAGCCGGTCCGGCCACAGTCGGGCCGACCACCGTCGGCGGCCCGCTCGCACCGGGCGAGCCGAGGTCGCCGGGCAGGTGCGCGTCGGCTGCGGAGAAGGCGTCGGCGGGCGGGACAGCGACCACCGGCGAACCGATCTCGCCCAGCGGGGCGACCGCCCCAGGCGGCGGGCCCGCAAGCGGCAGGCCGACAACCCCGGGACCGACCGGCGACACAAACGGCTCGGTGGCCCCCGGCCGAACGCCCCCGGCGAGCGGCGCTACGACCGGCAACGCAACATCCGCCGGAGCGGCATCCGGCAGGGCGACGCCCGACAGCGCGGAGGCGGACTGAGCGGTGTCCGGCCGAGCCGGGTCATGCGGGGTCGCGGCCGGGAGAGCCGCATCTGGCCAGGCGACGGCGGACAGGGCGGTTTCCGGTCGAGCCGCGTCGGGCGCCCCCGGCACCGGCTCGTCGTCGGGATCGGGAGCCCGCCGCGACCCGCGATACTCCCGCTGCACCGGCACCTCCCCGGGTAACGAGCCCGCCGAGTGCGACGAGCCCCCCAAAGGCAAGGACGCCGAGTGCGACGGGGCCGCCAGAGGCGAGGAGCCCGAGGCTGCAGAGGGCGAGGGGATCGGCGCCGGCGGCGCCGGCGGGAGTGGCGGCGCCGGCGGGACCGACAGGGCCGGCGAGACCAGCGGGGCCGGTGAGGCGGCCGGAGCGGCGGATGCCGGCGAAGCGGCGGGCTCGGCAGCCCGATGCGCACCCCCGTTCGCGGCCGGCCGCGACCCGTACGTGCGCTGCGGCGGTGGAGCCGCAACCGGCGCAGCGGGCTCGACAGTGACCGTGTCCCCTCCGGACTCGGACCCCGGCTGCTCGAACCTGCTGCGCTCGCTCATACCGTGCTACCCCCACCCGTTCACGACGGCACCTTGGCCGAGCGCAGCGTGAGCGAACCCTGGTAGGCCGGCACCTGCACGTCACTCTCGACGCGCACGTCGTAGCCCAGCCCGTAGTCGACCACCGCGGCACGGAAGAGCCGTACGCCCTCGGCGTTGTCCAGCGCCCGCTGCATCGCCGCCGCGTCGCCGATAGCCGAGATCACAAATGGAGGAGAATACCTGCGTCCGTCGAGCAGGAGCGTATTTCCGACGCAGCGAACCGCGCTGGTCGAGATGACCCGCACTCCCATGATCGTCATCGCCTCGGCGCCACCCGCCCAGAGCGCGTTGACCACGGCCTGAACATCCTGCTGGTGCACGACCAGGTCATCGACGCTCGCACCGGCGGGCCGGCTGCCGTCGGGGCGCCGCGGTGCGTCGTTCAGCCGCACGGTCAGCCCGGGGCCTCGCAGCGCGGTCAGCCCGGCCCCGCCCTGCTGCGAACCGGCCGTCGCCTGCGCTCGCGCCACGCCGACGTCGTAGCCGGCGACGTTGCCCGTGAGCTCCTGCACCTGGCGGCGCAGCTCGGCCGCGCGCGCCTCGGCTTCCTTGACGTCGCGTTCACGCTCGCCGATGAGATTGGTCAGTTCAGGGCGGCGGTCATTCCTCAGGTCCGTCCCGGCGGCGGTGCGGGCGGTGGTCGTGAAGAGTAGCCCGGCGGCGAACGCCACCGTCGGCACCAGCACTGACCAGCCTCGACGGCGGTCGCCGCGCCGCCTGGGACGCAGTGCGGAACCGGTGCGACGAAGGGCCGCCGACCACGACGCGCGGCCGGATGTGTACTCCACTACGCCCCCTCCCTGTGAATGCGCGCCGATTTGACTACCCTGGTCGTGAGCATTCTCGCACCGCGGGGGTGCGCACACCGAGCCCCTCCTGGAGAGCGCAGTGCCGAAATCGAGCGTACGCAAGAAGAAGATCTACACGCCGCCCGCCGAGTTGCGGCCGACGACGACGACAACGTCGCGCAGGCCGAGCCCGGTCTGGGTGCCGGCGCTGGCGGTGACGCTCATCACGGCCGGTATCGGCTGGCTGGTGGTGTTCTACCTTTCCCAGGGCCTGTACCCGGTCAACTCATGGGGATACTGGAACCTGGCCGTCGGGTTCGGCGCCATGGTGGCATCATTGGGCATTCTGTCCAAGTGGCGTTGAGTTCATCACCCGTTCGGTCCCTCAAGTTACCGGCTGGTACGTGACGGCCTAAGCTTCCTCTGATCGCCCCAGGCGGGTGAGAGGCGTTCGGAGGGGGCAACATGGGCCCGGTCCAGGTGGTGGCAACGGTGCTCGCCGCGATCATTACGGTCACGGCGATCGCGCTCGCGGTGCGCGCCGTCCGTCAGATGGTCAAGGTGATCCGGCTCGGCCAGCCGGTTCCGGTCGAACGGTTCGGAGCTGCCGGGCAGCGCACCGTCACCATGCTGCGCGAGACGCTTGGGCACACCCGCATGCTCAAGTGGACCTGGATCGGGGCCGCGCACTGGTTCGTGATGGTGTCCTTCGGGATCCTGTTCACGCTGGTGCTGGAGGCGTATTTCGACGTCGTCAGCCCCACCGCGCACCTGCCGCTGCTGGGCGGTTGGACGCCGTACGGGCTGGTGACGGAGTTCGTGGGGTACGGCGGGCTGGTCGGCATCCTGTACCTGATGAGCGTGCGCCTGCGAAACAGGCCGGGGCGCACGCGCGGGCTCTCGCGGTTCACCGGCTCGACGATGTGGCAGGCGTACTTCGTCGAGTACGTGATCCTCGGGGTGCTGCTGTGCGGCATCCTCATCCGTTCCCTCAAATACGCGTCGGGACACGGGGAGTACCCGGCGTGGGCGACGCCGCTGAGCTACGGCCTGGGCCAGGTCCTTCCGGACAGTGAGACGGCGATCACGCTGGTCGCCCTCGTCAAGATCTTCATCTCGATGTCGTGGCTGATCACGATCTCGTTGAACGTCACCATGGGCGTCGCCTGGCACCGCTTCCTCGCCTTCCCCAACATCTGGTTCAAGCGCAGCGGCACCGAGAAGGCCGCCCTGGGCGCGCTCCAGCCGATGATGTCCGGCGGCAAGCCGCTCGACTTCGAGGAGGCGGACCCGGAGAAGGACGCGTTCGGCGTGGCGACCGTGGAGCAGTTCACCTGGAAGGGCCTGCTCGACTTCTCGACCTGCACCGAGTGCGGCCGCTGCCAGTCCCAGTGCCCGGCGTGGAACACCGCCAAGCCGCTGTCGCCGAAACTGCTGGTCCTGAGCCTGCGCGACCACGCGTACGCGAAGGCGCCGTACCTGCTCGACCCGGAGGGTGCCCCGGAGGCCGCCAAGCTGGAGGCCGACCGGCCGCTCATCGGGACCGAGGAGGAGAACGGCATCATCGACCCGGACGTCCTGTGGTCCTGCACCACCTGCGGCGCCTGCGTCGAGCAGTGCCCGGTCGACATCGAACACGTCGACCACATCGTCGACATGCGCCGCTACCAGGTGCTCATCGAGTCGAACTTCCCCAGCGAGGCCGGCGTCATGCTGCGCAACCTGGAGAACAAGGGCAACCCGTGGGGCGCCGCGCCCAACACCCGCGAGGACTGGACGAAGGGCCTCGACTTCGAGGTGCCGCGCGTCGGCGAGGCCGAGGACTTCGAGTACCTGTTCTGGGTGGGGTGCGCGGGGGCGTTCGAGGACCGGGCGAAGAAGACCACGCGGGCCGTGGCGACGCTGCTGCACGAGGCCGGCGTGAAGTTCGCGATCCTGGGCGAGGGCGAGACCTGCACCGGTGATCCGGCGCGGCGCATCGGCAACGAGTTCGTGTTCCAGATGATGGCGCAGCAGAACGTCGAGACGCTCAACGAGGCCGGCGTGAAGAAGATCGTCGCCACCTGCCCGCACTGCTTCAACACGCTGGCCAACGAGTACGGCCAGGTCGGCGGCAACTACGAGGTCATCCACCACACGCAGCTCCTCGCGCAGCTGGTGGCCGACAAGAAGCTGACGCCGGTGCAGCCGATCGACGGCGGCCTCACCTACCACGACCCCTGCTACCTGGGCCGGCACAACCGGGTGTTCGCGCCGCCGCGCGAGGTGCTGGGCGCGATCGCCGGACCGGAACAGTCGCTGACGGAGATGCCGCGTTTCGCGGAGCGGTCGTTCTGCTGCGGTGCCGGTGGGGCCCGCATGTGGATGGAGGAGCGCATCGGCAAGCGGATCAACGTGGAACGGGTCGAGGAGGCGCTCTCCACCGGGGCGAACACGGTGGCGGTGTCGTGCCCGTTCTGCCTGACGATGCTGGGCGACGGGGTCACCGGCAAGAAGGCCAACGGGCTGGCCGACGACGCGGTCGAGGTGGTCGACGTCGCGACGGTGCTGCTTCGTTCGGTAAAACCGCAGAGCTGAGAACGCTACATCTTTCCGGCGGCGCGCAGCCCGAGGAAGAACACGAACAGCAGACCCAGCACGGCCAGCACCGCCTTCAGGCTGTGCAGGCCGGTGTCGTTGCGCTTGGTGCGCAGGCCACCCATCAGCTGCTTGGTGCCCTTGAGGTTGGCACGCGCCGATTTGAAACGCGCGAAGCTGCCGCCGGCCCAGACGCCGACGACGAGCGCGACAACAATGAAAACCAACGTGTCCATCAATCCTCCACACCGGGGGACACACCGAGGCGACAGACGGTAGCCGCCAGCATCCCGTGCCGGGGCGGCAAAGACAATGGTGACATGCACACCGTCGCCGGCAGGGGAGACATCCGCCCAGTACGATGACGGCGAGGTGAGACGACGATCGACGCCGCACTACTGACCACGCTGCTCCCGCTGCTGGCATTCGTTCTGCTCACCGCGGCCAATGCCGGATTCGTCGCCGCCGAGTTCTCCCTCGTGACGGTTGACCGGGCGGAGATCGACCAGCGTGCCGCCGACGGCGACCGGGCCGCCAAGACCGTGCGCAGGGCGCTGCGGGAGCTGTCGTTCCAGCTCTCGGGCGCGCAGCTCGGCATCACCATCACCGCGCTGCTGACCGGGTACATGGCCGAGCCGGCCATCTCCAGGCTGATCGAGCCGGTCTTCGGCGGCGTGTCGGACGCCGTGGCGCTGGCGATCGCCACGCTGCTGTCGATGCTCTTCGGCGAACTGGTGCCCAAGAACGCCGCGCTCGCCCGGCCGATGCCGGTGGCGCGCCGCACCGCCGGGCCGCAGCGGATGTTCTCGACGGCGTTCAAGTGGCTCATCGCGGTGCTCAACGGATCGGCCAACTGGTTGGTACGGCGGTTCGGGGTGGAGCCGCAGGAGGAGTTGGCGAGCGCGCGTTCGCCGGAGGAGTTGGGGCTGCTCGCCGCGATCTCCGCCAAGGCCGGTGAGCTGCCGACCGAGACCGCGGTGATGTTGCAGCGCACGATCCGGTTCGGGGACAAGAGAGCCGCCGAGGCCATGACGCCACGCGTCGATGTCGTCGGGCTCCGCGCCGACGATCCCATTACCGATCTGATCGAACTGGCGAGGCGCACCGGGCACAGCCGGTTCCCCGTCTACGTGCAGACGCTGGACCAGGTGCGCGGCGTCGTGACGGTGACCGATGCTCTGGGCGTTCCCCCGGCAAAGAGGCCGACCACGACGGTGGCGGCGGTGGCGCGCGAGCCCGTCTTCCTGCCGGAGAGCCTGGATCTGGACAACGTCCTCGCGGCGCTGCAGGCGGCCGACGCGGGCCTGGCGATCGTGGTGGACGAGTACGGCGGCACGGACGGCGTCGTGACCGTGGAGGACCTGGTCGAGGAGCTCGTCGGCGAGATCGACGACGAGCACGACCCCGTGGAGATCACGCACGAGCTGTACCTGCCCGACCCGTCGGGGACCCCGAGCACCGAGCCGGTGCTGGTCAGCGGCGTGCTCCGGGAGGACGAACTGTTCGAGATGACCGGCTTCCGGCTGCCGGCGGGGCCGTTCGAGACGCTCGCGGGCTTCCTGATGGCGCGCCTGGGGCACATTCCGTCGCCCGGTGAGACGGTCCGCGAGGGCAACTGGGAGCTCACCGTCATCGAGATCGAACGCCGTCGCGTCGAGCAGGTGCGGGTGGTCCGCCACGTGCCCGAGGCCGGGGACGAGTGATGCTGCCGCTGCTGGTCACCTTCGGGCTGCTGCTCGGGAACGCGTTCTTCGTCGGTGCGGAGTTCGCGCTGATCGCCTCGCGGCGCACGGTCATCGAGCCGCAGGCCGAGACGTCGCGGCGGGCCCGTTCCGCACTCCGCGCCATGAACGAGATCCCGCTCATGATCGCCGGTGCGCAGCTGGGCATCACGATCTGTTCGCTCGGCCTCGGCGCCATCGCCGAACCGGCCCTCGCCCACTTCCTGGAGAAGCCCTTCCACCTGGTCGGGATGCCGGAGGCGGCGATCCATCCGGTGGCGTTCGTGCTGGCGCTGGCGATCGTGGTGTACCTGCACACCGTCGTCGGCGAGATGGTGCCGAAGAACCTCACGCTCGCCGGCCCGGAACGCGCGGTGCTCTGGCTCGGGCCGCCGATGTACGGGTTCTGCCTGGTGACGAAGCCGCTGCTGGTGGCGTTGAAGTGGATCGCCAAGGTAATCCTGCGGATCTGGGGCATCGAGGCGTCGGAGGCGGTCAAGACCGTTTTCACCGCCGAGGAACTCGCCGGCCTCGTGTCGCAGGCGCGCACCGAGGGATTGTTGGACGCCGGTGATCACGCCCGCATCACCGGCGCGCTCGCGCTGAACAACCGCACCGCCCGCGACGCGCTTCGCCCATGGCCCGTGGTGACCGTTGTCGCCGAGGATGTTTCACCCGCGTCACTGGAGGTGCTGGCAACACGCACCCGACGTTCGCGTTTTCCGGTGGTCGAACGCGCCACGCGTAGGGTGCTCGGATTTGTCCACGTCAAGGACATCCTGGGCGTTGTGGGGCCGGAACGCCGCGCACCCATTTCGGCCGACCTCATCCGGCCGCTTCCCGTCGTTACACCCGAGCGCACGCTGGCCGAACTCCTGCTCGCCATGCGCCGCGAACGCCGCCACATGGTGCTGGTCAGCGACGGGCGCACCCCGTTGGGCGTAGTGACGCTTGACGATGTCCTAAATGCCGTGGTGGGAACACCCTCCGTATCCGGGTCGGCGCTCACCGAGTAGTAAATGTTCGTCGGGTTGCCGGGACGCTTATGTATTCATTAATCTCTGCGGGTCCCGCGCGGAAAATGCCGCCGGGCATTCGGAGGGTGTAGTCCTGATGTCTGGACGGTTGCGCCGCGGACTGGTGGTGCTGGCCGGAGTTGCCGCGATCGTGTTGGGAATGGGCGCGCAGGCGCACGCCGACCCGACACCCGAGCAAATCGAGGCCATGCTCGACGAGGAGTTCGCGAAGATCGAACCGATCATCGAACAGTACAACCTGGTCGAAAGCCAGCTCAAAGAGAACAAGGCGAAGGCCGCCGCACTGGAGGCGCAGCTCGCGCCGCTGGAGGCGAAGGTCGCCGACTCCATGGGCCAGGTCAGTCAGATGGCCATCGAGCAGTACAAGGGCGGGCGCGCGTCGGCGTTCAACGCGATCCTCGGGGGCGGTTCCCCGAGTGCGTTGCCGGCTCAGCTCACGCAGATGGAGGTCGTCGCCCGTTCGCAGCGCGCGAAGGTCAGCGACGTTCAGGCGGTGCGCGACCAGTACCGCAACGACAAGCGTGCGCTGGACGAGCTGATCGCCCAGCAGAGCAAGCAGGAGGCCGAGCTCGCCGCCAAGAAGGCGGAGATCGACGCCCGCATCGCCGAGCTGAAGAAGATGCGCGACAAGGCGTACGGAGGTTCGCCGCCCAAGCAGGTCGCCGACGGGCTCACCACCTGCCCGATCGGTGGCTCGGGTGCCGGTTACACGGCCGCGAAGTTCGCCTGCGACCAGCGCGGCAAGATGTACGAGGCCGGCGCCGAGGGGCCCAACACCTACGACTGCTCGGGCCTGACCCAGGCGTCCTGGAAGGCCGCGGGCAAGTCGATCCCGCGGACCTCGCAGCAGCAGATGTCGGTACGTCAGGTGGCGGCGAGCGAGCTTCAGGTCGGCGACCTGGTCTGGTACGGCGCGGGGCACGTGGCGATCTACGTCGGCGGCGGCTTCATCGTGCACGCCTCGCGGGCGGGGAAGCCGATCGCCAGCCGGGGCATCTCGGCCGGTTCGACGCCTACCCGGTACGGGCGACCTTAGGTAGCACGAAACGGACTTATGCCCCATACTCGGTCGTCGTGGCCGGGTATGGGGTTTTCGTCGTTGTGGGGCTCGCGTTCGTCTCCCTCGCCGGCTGCGGTTCGTCCGCCCCCTCGGGGGTCGCGGCCTCGCCGTCGCCGTCGTCATCAAGGGCGGTGGGCGCCGTGCGCTTCGATTTCGACCGCGTGATCGAGTCGAACGGCGCGTTGCGGCTCGAAGCGGTCCCGGAGTCCGGCGCGGCCCTCGAATCCCACGTGGCGGCCGGTGGCCGGCTCCGCTCGGAGTCGCACGGAAGCGGACGCGCCGTGCGCTTCCCGGCGGTGTGCCCGACCTACGGTGACCCGGGCTGCCCGCGCGCCATCCTGGAGGCCGACGCCGGGGCCGCGGTGAGTCCGGGCGACGGTGATTTTCGTTACGGCGCCTCGGTGCTTGTGCGCCCCGACGAGACGACCGAGGGGGCGAACGTTCTGCAGAAGGGGTATTCGGTCGGACACAGTCAGTTCAAACTGCAGATCGACGGAAAGGCCGGCCGGCCGAGCTGTGTGCTGGTCGGCACGGATTCCTCGGAAATCCACGTCGTGACGGCGCCGACCACCGTCGCGAATGGACAGTGGCACGCGATCGACTGTGTACGCAGCGGAATGGATCTGTCCGTCTCCGTAGACGGAGTAATCGTGGGACAGCGCAACGTACCCGGTGAACTGTCCATTGTGAACAGTGACCCGATTCGCATCGGTGGCAAGGGAACGGCGCCCAACAACGACCAGTTCCACGGCGCAATCGATGATGCATACGTCGCAATCGGACCATAGATACCGGACATTCACGATGAAAGGGCTAGGTGGACTTGCCGCTCGGCGAAGCGGCGCCTAGCGTGGGTGCGCCGGAAGGACCGATAGGGCAAGGCACGTCTCGTATGGCCGAGATTCGCGATGGCCGCCCTGGGGTGAGCGAAGGGGTTTCCACCACAGTGGAGCGAGCGCGCTTCAAATCTCTGTTGGCTGCCGCGTGCGGGCTGCTGGTTGCCGTCTCCATCGGGGCGAGCGCACATGCGAATCCCTCGACTGCCGAGCTGGAGAAGCAGATCGACGAGGCCTGGTCGAAGCTCGAGCCGACGATCGAGGAGCACAACCGCGTCAAGATCGAGCTGAACGCCAACCGCGAGAAGGCCAACAAGCTCGCCGATCAGCTCAAGCCGCTCGAGGCGAAGATCGACGAGGTGCGCGGCAAGGTCGGCGGCTTCGCGGTGATGCAGTACAAGACCGGCCGCAGTGGCGCGTTCAACGCCCTGCTGGGCAGCGGCTCGCAGGAGACGTTCGTCGACGACATCTCGCGCCTGGAGATGATGGCCAGCCGGCAGAACGAGTCGATCGCCGACGTCGTGAAGCTGCGCAACGAGTACAACACCCAGAAGCGCGCACTCGACGAACTCGTCGCGAAGCTCGACGCCCAGGAGAAGGACCTCGCGGGCAAGACGGTCCAGATCGAGGCCGACATCAAGAAGCTCAACGAGATGCGGCTGCAGGCGTACGGCACCACGCAGGGTCCCGGTTCGATCGCACCGGTGGCGTGCCCGCTGCAGTACCCGGGCGGCGCGGCCGGCATCGCCGTGCGCACGGCGTGCAACCAGGTCGGCAAGTCGTACGTCTTCGGCGCCGAGGGGCCCAACACGTTCGACTGCTCGGGGCTCACGAAGTTCGCCTGGGCGAAGGCCGGTGTGGACCTGTACCACTACACCGTCACGCAGTTCAACAGCACCAAGACGGTGGCCCGCGCCGACCTGCGCCCGGCCGACCTGGTCTTCTTCAACAACCTCGCGCACATGGGCATGTACATCGGCAAGGACAGCAGCGGCGTGGAGTGGATGGTCCACGCACCGACGACCGGTGACGTCGTGCGGTTGAAGCGGGTGGACGGCTTCCCGGACATCGAGGGCTTCCGCCGCCCTGGGGGCTGACCTACTCGGTCGGCGTCGACGTGGGCCAGACCCGCCAGCTCTTCCACGAACGGCTGGCGGTCGGCCCGCGCTGACCCTGATAGCGCGACCCGTAAACGGCGGAACCGTACGGGTGCTCCGCCGGCGACGACAGCCGGAAGATGCACAGCTGCCCGATCTTCATGCCCGGCCAGAGCATGATCGGCAGATTGGCCACATTGGACAGCTCGAGCGTCACGTGCCCGGAGAACCCCGGGTCGATGAACCCGGCCGTCGAGTGCGTCAGCAGCCCCAGGCGTCCCAGCGAGGACTTACCCTCGAGCCGCCCCGCGAGCTGATGCCCCAGCGTCATCACCTCGAGAGTGGACGCCAGCACGAACTCCCCCGGGTGCAGCACGAACGGCTGCCCCTCCTCGACCTCCACCAGAGCCGTCAGATCATCCTGCTGCTGCGCCGGGTCGATGTGGGTGTACAGATGGTTGTTGAACACCCGGAAGAACCTGTCCAGCCGCACGTCGATGCTGGACGGCTGCACCAGCGCCGGATCGAACGGGTCGAGCTGAAGCTGGCCGGACTTGAGCTCGGCCGTCAGGTCCCGGTCGGAAAGCAGCATGGCGCACAGCCTAGCCATTGGCTCCTGCGGTCTTTTGCGCCCCTCTTCCGGATCTCTTCGGCGTTTTGCCGGATCTTCGAACGTGTGTTCGATATCGTTGGACCATGGCACGATGGTCCGAGTTCGCCGAGGTGGAGCCCAGGCTCGCCCAGGTCGTCCACCAACTCCTGTACCAGTACGGCCCCGGTCTCGCCTACCTCGCGACGGTTCGGCCCGACGGCGGCCCCCGCGTCCACCCCGTGTCGCCCGTCATCAACAACGGCGGCCTGTACTGCTTCATCATCGACTCGCCCAAACGAGGCGACCTCGAACGCGACGGGCGCTACGCGCTCCACGCGTTCCCCCCGGAAAACAGCGACGACGAGGCCTACCTGTCCGGGCGGGCCGCACGCGTCACGAACTCCCTCGTCATCACCCGGCTGGCCAGCGAGATGCGGGCCGAACCGCGGGTCGACTGGCGGCTGTACGAGTTCTCCGTCGAGGTGGCGATGGCCGTGCGGCGCGGCTCGGCACCCACGTCGGCGGAGAGCGACGACCCGCGGGCGCGGCGGGTTTGGCGGGAGAGGGGGATACCTGTTCGCGGTTGAACGGAAGATTCGGTACAGTGGGGGCCGCTCGCGGGTGTAGTTCAATGGCAGAACATCAGCTTCCCAAGCTGACAGTGAGGGTTCGATTCCCTTCACCCGCTCGGAAGGTAAGCCCAGGTCAGGCTAGGTGCCCGACCTGGGCTTCATCTATTGGGCTCGATTCCTGCTGCGGTTGTGCCCGTTGCGTGCCCGATCGCGTTCCTTGGTGATGTGGGTGCTAAGTGCATCCGCGATTGTCTTGTCGCGTTCCCGGGTGGTGTGCTGGTAGATCAACGCGGCCCGGGTGGAGGCGTGGCCCATTCGGGCCATGAGGTCGGCGAGGCTTGCGCCGGTACGGGAAGCGAGCGTATTTCCGGTGTGCCGGAGATCGTGGAAGTGGAAGCCGGGCAGTCCAACGGTGCTGACCGTCGTGGTCCAGTTGGAGGTCCGTTGGAAGTTGGACCGTCGTAGGGGTGCTCCCTTTGCGCCGGTGAAGATCAGGGCGTCGGGCTCGTTGATGACGTAGTCGCGAAGGTGTGCGCGAAAGTCGGCCCGGATGGCGGTGGGCACGGTGACCGTGCGGAGTCCGGCATCGGTTTTCGGTGGTCCGAAATGGAGGCTGCCGTCTTGCAGCTCTACGAGAGTGGCGCGGACGGTCAAGGTCCCGCGACGTGAGTCGAAGTCCTGGCGGCGCAGTGCGACGAGTTCGCCGTAGCGCAGGCTGGTGAAGGCAGCCAGGAGGACGAGTGCCCGGAAGCGGGCGGGGACCAGGCCGGCGAGTTCGAAGACCTGGGCGACGGTGGCGGTCGGGCGTTCAGCGGCCCGTTCAACGCCTGCACCCTTGATGCGGCAGGGATTGCGCCGGATCAGCTCATCATCGACGGCTGTATTCAAGACGGCGCGGAGTAGCCGGTACGCCTTAGCGACCATGGTCGCGGCGGATCCTTCGGCTATCAGCTCTGCCCGCCAGGCGCGGACCGTGCCCGGGGTGATGTCGCTGAGAAGGTGCTCGCCCAGGTATGGAGCAAGATACTTGCGGTTGAGCCAGCGGTAGAGGTCAATCGTTCGTGGCCGCAAGTTCGGCCGGTGGTTGATCCATGCTGTCAGGTAGGGGTCGAGCGCTTCCCTGCCGAGGTCAGGACTACGCCAGGTGCTTTTGACGATGTCGGTCTCGACACCTGCCAGCCAACGTTCCGCGTCGGTCTTGCTGTTGAAGGTGCGCGGTGCCGGACGGTCAACGCCGTCAGGACCGAGGTAGCGCGCCTGGTATCTGCCCGACGAGAGCTTGCGAACCCGTCCGAAGCGACGCTTCTTAGGCATAGACGGCCACCCCGTTTCGGTACGTCAGAACCGGCTGAATGGCGTCAACGCGGGCTTGACGCAGGTAGTCGTCAAGGTCGTCGGGGTGGAACCGGACGTACTTGCCGACCTTGTAATAGGTGATGCGGCGTTCAGCAACGAGCCGGCGGACAAACCGGGGCGGGGTGCCGAGCCGCTTTGCGGCTTGGTTGACGTCGAGCATGGCGACGTCGGTGGGGTCGTTCAGTGGATACCTCCGGTGGGTGTGGTTGTGGCCGGCGGCCGGAGAGTCCGGTCGCCGGGTGGTGCTCAGGTGGAGTTGTCAAGGAACGGGATGTTCGTCAGTGAGGGCGTCACGGGCGGCGGCTTGTCGTTCGCGGGCGAGGGCGGCGGCGGTGTTGGCGAGGAGGGCGTCGCCGGTGGTGTGCCAGCCGGCTCCGACGAATGTCAGAAAGTTGACGACGAGGGTCGTGTCGGGCTCGGTTGCGTCGGTGCCGGGCGGTGCCTCGGCCTGCCGGCGGTAAACGATTCGGTTGTCGCGGAGGAGTTGGAAGGTGACGACGTGGCGGCGGCTTTTGGTGAGGAAGTGCCCGCCGAAGCCGAGCATGTGTGCCCAGCGGCGTAGACCGGCCCAGTCGCGATGGTTGCCGAGGGTCCAGCAGGCGTCGATGAGGCGTTCGGGGTGGGTGCCGTCCGGGTTGGCGTAGAGGCCAATGGTGTCGCTGGCGAGCCGGCGGGAGGTGTGGCCGGTGATCTCGGTGGCTTTGGTGGCGTACTTGGCGAGGTAGCCGGCGGCCATGCTGTCGGTGACTTCGCCGGTGCCGGTGACGGTGATGGGTCGGACGTCGAAGCCCTTGCTCGGGTCGCCCCAGGTGATCGGCCAACCGTTCGGGTTGGCGGGGTGGGGGCCGGTGTGGAACCGGGTGACGGTGACGGCGTGGGTGAGCGCGTCAACCAGGTCGTCGACGCCGAGTCCTTCGGGTGGAGGTAGGAGCTCGTCGACGTCGGGGTGGTGGCCGTCGAGGCGGATGACAGCGTGGAAGTGGACGACGCCCCGACGTTGCATCTCGGCGACGTTGCCGTAGGAGAGTCGAACCGAGCTAGCGGGGTGGCCGAGCTGGCGAGCGCGAGCGCGGACGGCGCGCGTGACGGCTGTGGTGGTGCGTCGCCACAGTTCCCGTGCGTGGTTGTTCCAGACCACCTGTGCGTGGTGGTCGTAGCAGTCCGGGCACAGCGGTTGCCCGAGACGCGGATCGGTGGGGTCGTGCCGCGCGTAACAGGCGATGACTGTCCCGTGTGGACAGACGGTGGCGTTTCGCCTTGCGTGGCAGGGTTCCGGGCGGCAGTCGCAGCGGTTGCGGCGGATGCAGGTGTGCCGGTCGACGTGTCGAGTGTGGACGGTGCCGAACGACGGTGCGGTGAAGGTGGCGAACACGGCCGGGTGCTGCGCGACGGTGACGGGGATGCCTTTGCCGCCCACGAGGAAACTGCGCAGGATCTGGTAAGCGTCCTGGCGGTACCGCTCCGCGCACGAGAGGCAGACAGTGGCACGGCGGTTGCCACACGGCTTATAGATGGCCGCGTCGGGAAGGTCGGTGGTGTGCCGGCGGGACAGTAGGACGCCGGTTTCTCGGTCGACGGTCCACATCTCGCCGGATAGGCGCACCGGGGACGTACAGCCGGCGGCGGCTTTCACATGGTGCAGCCATTTGGATACGTCGGGGGCGGCGGTAGCCCGGTGGAAGGCGTGCTCGGCGGCCGAGGCGCCGGCGGACGGACGGCGGAGACCCAGCGCGGATCGGGGCGGCCGGGTGTCAAGCGTGGGTTGACAGTCGACTGCCGAGAACCGGGTTGGGGTGGTGCCGGTGAGGGTGGGGTGTGACCCCGGTCGAGAACTGGTCTCGACCGGAGCCATCACCGTTGTGCGAGCGAGGAACGTGGTCATCAGACCGCGACCCTCATGTTCGTACGACCACGACGGTCCGGCACGTTGCCCAGGACGCGTTCGAACAGGGTCGCGTACAGGCCGGGCACAGGTACCCGGTTGTTCTCCCAGAGAAAGACCAGACGGATCATCTGCCAGGTCTGCGGGAGAACGAGCCCGTCCCGGGCGGCTTCGATCTTCAGCCGTCCGATGAGCTGAACGGGTTCCCAGCCGCGGGCCAACCGGCACTGCCGGTAGGTGGCGCCCATCTCAGGCCACCACCCTGGATGCCCGGCCGAAGACTCGGGTGAACACGGCCGCGTTTGCGGCGATCCGGTCTCGTGACCCGCATCCGGGACACACCTGTACCACCACATCCGCAGACGGCGTATCGGTGGGGGTGTCGACGGCAAAGAGGCTCTGTGCCGTCTCGCCGGGGAACATGCGTTCGAGGACCTCGCAGTGCACCGCGAAGGGCAGGCCCTTCACCAGGCCGGATGTCCACCGGTACAACTGCTTCGCGGTCGGGTATCCACCGACCAGTTTGGGATCGATCGACCGGGCGGCTCGGTCGTACTCCCGGCAGAACTGCTTGTACGTCTGCCAATGGCGCTCCCGCAGGAGTCGCTTCAACCGCACGGCGCTCACGAGGATGCCCCCTCGCCGTGAACCGGTACGCCCAGGTGCGAGACCCTGACCTGGGGCACACCGTCGTCGGTGCGGATGATCACCGTCACGGTGATCGGTACATCGCCGTTCGGCACCGATGTGTCAGCAATGACAGGAACCGGTGCCGGTTCGGCACCGACGAGCTGGCGATGTGAAACGCCGATCAGCTCACAGAGGAGCTGGCGGTAGCGGCTGCTCGGCAGCTTGGTGCCCCGCTCCCACTTGGAAACCATCTGCGGGTCGACGGCGACCATCTTGTTGGTCTTCCGCCAGGCCAGAGCCGCCAACTGCTCGGCGACCTCTCGCTGTGTGAAGCCGTACCGGATGCGGTACTCACGAAGCACCCGGCTGAACATCTGCCGAGGATCGACCGGTGCGACACCGGAACGGGTCGCAGGAACAGGACTGTGAACATGAGTAGGGCCAGCAACAGCGGCGACCGGAACGCCGCTGGTACGCCGTGACTGCACCACGCGAAGCAATCGCTGAGAGCCCACGCCAGCCGGCACGTTGCTCGGCGTAGACGGAAGCGTCGCAACAGCGGCAGGCGCTACCAGAGGACTCGGGTCGGTGCGACGTACCGAACTACGGATACGCTGAACAGGCATCGTGACCGTCCTTCCAGAACGTGGTTCGATGCACCGGCCTCGACGGGGGACCAGCCCGTCGGGGCCTTCTTGTGCACTCATCCGGAGTGCCGGTTCATCGTATACGTAACTTCGTATACGTACAAGGGTCAACGGATCGCTACTGTAGGGGGTGTCAGACCGTCACTCGCGGGCAGCATTCAGCGACAATTCTTGGCATGGCACCACTCACACTCACGCCGGAACGGCGCGCCGAACTCGCTGAGCTGCTGGGCAACGAGCAGCGCTTGGAGGTCGAGTTCCCCAAAGTGGCGGAGTACCTGGACACGGCAGCGACGTTGCCAGGCACCGGGGATGACGAAGCGGACCGCGCGTTTGACTTTCGGATGCTGCACTACATGACCGGTGATCGGTCGGTAAGCAAGAACCCATACTGGGACATCGTTGCCCCAGTAACATCCATGGACGGTAATCGTCGAATCGTGACCGGTGGCCGGCCGCAGGGTAGTGCGCGACTTGCCTATGCACAGACGCTGCTACAAGCGACATACGCATATGCGATTCCTTCGCCGGAGACAGTCAGTTGGATTATCAACTTCTGCTCTGGACAGCCCATCGTCGAGATGGGGGCCGGACGCGGCTACTGGGCTGTGCAACTTGCACACGCGGGAATGACGGTCGATGCCTATGATCTGGAACCGCCGGACAAGACCGAGAATGTGTCGTTCCCGCGTGCGGACGGGCAATCCGATGTATGGCATCCCGTCGGCGGTGTGGAAGATTTCAAAAGCCGGCTGCAAAACGGACCTGAAGCCGTTCTACTGCTCTGCTGGCCTCCCGGGTGGGAAAACCCGATGGCATCCGAGGCGCTCGCTGCCTTCGAGGAAAGCGGCGGCAAACGGATCATCTACATTGGAGAGCCTAGAGGCGGAAAGACTGCAAATAACCAGTTCTTCGACGCTATAGAAGCACAATGGTCGCTCGAATCGGAAGATCCGCAGTTCGTCTCTTGGTGGAACCTCGCTGACAAGGCCCAAGCTTGGGTTCATCGTCGGTGAAACCACCAAGAGACGATCTGTACGCAAGATGTGCCGTTAGCCGTTAAGTGCCATACGGAAGGTGTAGCTGTCATAGCGATCACGCGGGTATGAGATGTCAGACAACATAATCACACGTCCGTTAAAAGTGATGAATCGCTGACTGACGCGCTTCACCAGGTCGCCTGGAGTTGTCCGCAACCACTCCGAGTGTGTCTCTACGGGAAGTCGATCGGAAAGCGTTTCCTCCAAATATGCTGCCAAAGAGACCCCCGTTACATCCGGTGGCTGATAGGTGTCCGAGATGGAAATCGGACGTCCGCCTTCGGAAGCCTTCGTGACAACGTGCACAATCTCATCACCAGGCGAGACCGATAGCGCGTCCGCCAATTCCTTAGTTGCCGGAATCCGTGCTACCTCGCGGACAACGTTGACGGTAGACACTGCCTCATTGCGAAAACTAGTCTCGGCGTCCTGCATCTGCCGTTCAGGTGAGATACGGACCAGTGATGGTCGGTGCGTGACGAAGATGCCACGACGCCGAACGGACCGAACCAAGCCCTGTCCTTGTAGAAGTTCGATCGCCTTCCGAACTACAATATCGGATACCCCATTTTGCTGCGCAATCTCTGCGTAGCTAGGCAATTGCGATCCGGGCGCGATATCTCCGCTGCGAATGCGACGCGCGTATTCGCCTGCAATTGAGACGTAGGCAGGCTCCGGCATTTCATTTCCCCTTGCTCATAGTGGATGACACAACCTTAGTATACGCAGTTACGTATACGAAGGCAACCCACCACATTTTGTCGGAGACTAGATGAAGGAAGCAAGAATAAATCAGTCATTCGAATCCGTCGAAATAGCTATTTATTCGCACGAATATAAATTGCGCCTGCATTCAGCGCAACGCGCGTGACGCCAACAACGATTTAGCGCTTGGCGGTACCAGTCGGCCACCGGCCACCAGCCACCGGCCAGATCGGTGAGGACTTTCTGTACGTCTTCAAGGCGGCCCGAAGACGGGGCCGCACGCGCCGCCGGCCGGGCCACGTCGCCGCCTTCGCTGGCGCTCCATCGGCGACGCTTCTACCGAGCCCGCCGGCTGGCGCGGAAACGCGAATAGCCCCGGACCGCCAAGACTGGCAGTACGGGGCTGACGTTTGTTCGAGTGGCCGGCGGCAAGGCCGGGCGCCGGCGCGGCGTACGTCGCGCGCCGGGTCATCACGCGCGTTGCGGCCGTCGGTGGTGGGGCGGCGTCGTGCGCAGTGTGTCCGGGCCGCCCCTCCAACGTCAAGGGCGCTTCGCGTCGCACGCGACCGGCCGCAAGCGGCCGGCCCTTGAGCGTTGGAGCCTCTGCGACCCTCTCGTGCAGGAAGCTACCGGTCAGGCCCAAGGGCCTGCCTCGCAACGAGCGCACGCCGCCGCCCCACCACCGACTCAAGCGTCGACTCGGCGTCAAGGCGGACTTGACAGTTAACGCTGCGAAGGGCCAGGGAGCGATTTCGCTGTTCGGGCTCGGCTATGGACGTTGGCCTGAGATTCTGATGCCCGTGGACTTTGAAGACTCTGCCAGGCTCAGCCGCGAACACCTCCGCCTCCTTCAGGAGGGCCTAGACAAGATCTCGCCGATCGTGGCTGGATTGCCCGCGTCAGAGGTGAAGAGTCAACTGGAGACGCTCACCAAGGACCTCATGAGCGACGTCCAAGATTCGATTGCCAGGCTCGACCGCCACGTACCTGACCAGGACCGGCCGGAAGGAACCTGAACTCGTGCCCGTTCCGTGCCCGATCGAACGGTCAATACGGGTCAGCATCATCGCCACACCATATGGATTACTTGCGGTGGGTGATCTAATGTGCCGAAAGACGCTACGCTGGGTATAGATCAACACGATTCCCAAGCTGACAGTGAGGGTTCGATTCCCTTCACCCGCTCCACGCAAAACGCCAGGCATCAGTCACATCCAGGCTGATCCGCCGGATCACGTCGCCCGTTCGACAAGAACCGCTCGGGCCCAATCCGCGACCCGCCTCGCGTAAGCCGACCGGTCCTCAAACGGATAGGCCGGCCCCGAGGTCTCGAACACCCACCGCCCGCCGTCGTTCGCCGCGCAAATGGAGCGCTCGATGGCCAGTGGCGGAGCGCCGTCGGGCCCGTAGACCTCGAGCAGGCGCGCCGGGTATGTCGCGGTGTCCTCGACGTCCATCACGCGCATGGCTCTGCAGCGGAGTTCTCGCGCTGCGTAGCTCGGGAGGACTCCGACGTCGGTGCCCAGCGGACCGTTGTTGAGCAATGCCGTTCCAGTGGCCGACGGGCACACACAGGTACCGGGTGGCCATGGTGCCGGCCGCCAGGAGGACGACGGCGTCTTCCAAGGAGGTCACCGGCGCCGTTCGTGCGGTCCACGCGTCGTCGAAGCCGTTCGCGATCCAGTCGGCAAGCGTGGCGGCGTCGACTTCGAAGTAGCCGACCTGCGTGGTGGTTGCGCCACCCGCGTTCGAAGGAAGGGTCATGGCACGAGGTCATCTCCGTTCGCGCGCCGCCGCCGGGCGCCGCCAATCGCCCGAGGCGCCCGACATCGGTCAGGACCACCGCGCCGGTGCCGGCGACGGCCGCCACGAGGCCGATGAGCAACGCCTTCGCGCCCAGCGCCAGCCGCCGCCGGGGCATCACGGAACGTCCAGGCAGGCCGCCTCGAGATTCACTCGGGAAGATGCTCTGCGCCGCCATCATCCCGCGTGTAGAGGTGGCCTGCGGCGCCCACGCCGGCGAAGGCGCATCAACTGCGGGCCGCTCCACGGCTGGGCCGCCCGGTCGGGCAAGACCGAATCAGTGCAACGCCGACAAGGGGGAACAAACACACCAGCCCGGCGTCACCCTGTCAGGGTTTCGCCGGGCGCAAGGTGCGTGGGTCATCCGACCGGAACCGCCGGCTTCTCCGCCGACTCCTCGACGTGCGGCTGCGAATCCGCGCGCAGCCCGAGCCGCCCCTTCGTGGCGACGATCAGCACCACCGACACCACCACCGAAGCGATGAGCTGAGCCAGAATCGAGTCGGTGTCGGCGTCGAGGTTGGTGTACACCTCGGGCCAGACCAGCGAGTACGTGGTGTTGATCCCGGCGTGCAGCAGCATGATCAGCGGAACGCTCTGGCCGGTGCGGTTGAACACCCAGGTCATCACGAGGCTCAGCGGCACGCAGCCGAGGATGAAGACGACCGGCAGGGTCCAGGTGACGTTCGGGCCGCCCCACTCGGTGAGGAACAGCGGCAGGTGCCACGCGCCCCAGAGCAGACCCAGGACGACGGTGCCGAGCACCGGGCCGAACCGGTCCTGCAGGCGGGGCAGGGCGAAGTCACGCCAGCCGGGTTCCTCGGCGGTGGCCGTGGTGAGGAACTGCATGATCAGCAGCGGCAGGTACGCAGCGAGGATCATGATGCTCGGCATCGACAGGTGGCCCCAGGTCTTCGGCAATGCGAGCGGTGCCACCAGGATCACGGCCGGCACGGTCACCAGCACGGCGAAGAACCACTTCCAGCCGACCCGCCAGTGCGTGAGGCGGCGCGCCCAGTTGCGCAGGCCCGCGCGGCCCTCCGCCAGCGCCGTCACGATGAACGCCGCGCCGAGCGGGCCGACATAGGCACCGGGCAGTACACCGATCAGCTGGCCGCCGAGCTGGCCGCCCGGAATCTTTATGTCCGGCTCGAGACCGAGGCCGTGGTCGGAAAGAATGTACGGCATCCAGAACATCCAGCTCAGCCCGAATGCCAGGGAGAAGAAACTCAGCACCGGAAAGCGGCTGACGATTGTGCGCAGGACGTTCATGGCTCCTCCAGAAAAGAACGTGCCGGGTGTTTCTGACAGGTTCTATTCGACCGGAGAAAGCGATTCGGGTCATTGCAGAAGAGGGGCCAACGCGGGTACAGCAGGCTGTACCGCACAGCGGGTCAGTCGGTGCTCCGTTCGGCCCACCAGCGGCCGCCGCGCACCTCGAAGCCGGGCAGCAGCCCCTCGGGATCCACGAGGCTGGCGACTGCCTGCGCCAGGTCACCGCGCATCTCGGCCACCGCCTCCTCGAGGGTGTCCTGCTCGGCGTCCCAGTCGATGTTCGCGTCGCGGAGTTGTCGCTCGGCCAGGTCGTGGACCCGCTCGGGATCGTCGATCAGCACCTCGATCTGGCAGTGCACCCGCATGACGATCGGTTCTTTCCCGGTCACCGGATCCAGTTTTCCCAGTCGATGGTGTCGATGTCGTCGAGCAAAAGCTTTTTACGTTCATCCGTGAGAACGGTGGAAGCTTCGACCGCGTCGCGCATCTCGTCCATCGTCAGGTCGCCGACCAGCAGGTCGAACCGGGCGCGCACATGCGCCGGATCAGTAGGTGTGTACGGGCGGAGCAGCACGATGAGATCGTCGGCCGGCGTGTCGAGCCCGCGCGCGAGGGTGCGAACGGTGGCGGTCGATGTGACGGTGCGTTCGCTCATCAGGCGTTCGATCGTGCTGACGGCCATGGCGGATCGGCGCATCACGTCCTTCGGACCGAGGTCGGCCCGGGTCATGAGGAGCTGCACGAAGCGGCCGAACGGCGTCACAAAGCACAGCGTAACCATCGACCCGAAGCACATGCCAGGGTCGTCAGGCGTCGATGTTCCCCGAAAGGTGAAGTCCCCGGGAACGGCCGGAACCGTCCCGGGGACGCACACGAGTTACCAGGGCCAGGCGGCGTCCCGCCCCGCTTCCAGCAACGGGATCATCCGAAAGGCCTGATCGGTCAGCCCGCCGAACGTGTACCGGTACCGCCCCGACGGCGCGTGTCCCATCCGGTAGCCGGCGAGGTTCCATGTGTAGAGCGGCACGGTGGACGGCAGGGCGCCGGAAACCCCGCCCGGCGACGCCGCGGCCTGCTCATCGGTTACGATCACGACCCGGTCGTGCCGGTCGTAGTGCCGCCGCACCGCGTCCGCCGTGTCGGTCCCGCCGCCGATGAAGTAGCCGCCGGACTTCCACCGCGCGACGGAGGCGAGCAGCGACTCGGCGGGCCGCAGCCCGAACACCTTCGTCTGCCGGGTGGAGGCGAACGACACCACGTCGGCGGTGGCGCACCGCAGTGCCAGCGCCACCCCGAATATCACGGCGGCGTCCCACCGCTTGAGCGTGCCGTCCATGGAGAACGCGTTGTGCATCGAGTACGACGTGTCGACGAGCACCAGCGTCCGCCCGTCCAGCCGCGGCACGTTGGCCAGCGAGTGGCCGAGCGCCCGCTCGAGCGGGTATCCCCAGCGCAGCGACGGTGCCGCGCGGTGCGCCGACAGGAACCGCATCGGGAACTGCCGGGACGACGCCACCTGCGCCGGGTCGGCGAGCCGGGTCGCGGCCGCGGAGGCCACGTCGTCGGGCACGCCCGCCTCGTCGAAGTTTCGCAGGTTACGCAGCAGCGCCATGTAGCCCATCGACGGGATCATCGCGGACCACAGCTTCGCCTTCGCGAGCCGCGGGCCGGCGAGCGAGAGCGCGTCCTCCCAGGTCATGCCCGCCTCGCGGAGCGCGTCGGCGTCGTACAGGACCGCCGGCTCCGCGGCCGCGCGCCGCCGCAGCGCCGCGTTGCGCACGAGCATTTCCAGCGCCGCGGGCGGTGCCGCGCCGCGGTGGTGTCGCCGTTCTAGCGCCACCTTGAAAAGCTCTGACTGTCCGGGAACGGGGCGAGGGTGCACGATCTCGATGACGTCGGCGAAGCGCCAGGCGTGCGTGGCGGTGTCGTACTTGAGCAGGTTGCGCTCGGTGTAGAGGCGGCGCACGGCGTCGGCGATGCCGTTCTTGAGCGGCATCGGGATGCGCCGGCCGTAGTGCGACGTCCAGTAGGCGAGCAGCTCGCCGGGCTCGTCGGCGCGCTGGAGCACCGAGTCGACCACCTTGCGGTTGGTGACGACCGGGTCGCTGACGCCTGCCTCGACGCGTGCCTTCACGAACTCCGCCGCCCCGACCAGCGCGGCGGTGCGCATGTTGGCCTCGCCGCGCAGCCAGCGCAGGAAGGCGGCCGTCCACTGTGGATCGCCGACGGCGGCCCGGCGGACCAGCGCGACGTAGCGGCTGTCCCGCCCGCCGGCCGGCTCGTAGAACGTCGCCTCGCCCACCATGTTGCTGACGGCGAGCAGGAAGAGCTCCGACTTGAGATCGCGCGCGAACCCGTGGCCACCCTCATGGGTGCGGCCGGACGGCACGCGCTCGGATACGACGGGTGCCAGCCCCGGCGCAGTGCGCGTGCTGGCCCGATTGAACTTGGCCACAGTGATCGAACCCTCGAAAGGAAGAATGGAGAGGCGGGGCCGAGAACAAGTCGGCGTCGGAACATAGTGCTCTATCCGCTGAGCTACGCCCCGATGTGACCGGGACGGCGGGGAGTCGAACCCCGCGACCTCTCTATCCGAAGTAGAAGTAACCGGCGCCTGCGCACAGGCCCCACCTGAAATCCCTGAACACCAACGACCGTAAGGGTTCCGCACCCCCGCCGCGAACGGTTTTCAGGCGCCGATCGACAGCCGCAGCCGCACGAAGTCCGTTCCCTTGACGGCCGGCCGCAGCACCCGGTCGAACTCCCAGCCGCGGCCGGCGTAGAAGGCGCGGCCGCGTTCGTTGTGCTCCCACACCTCCAGGTGCGCCTCGGCCAGTGCGCGCGCCCGCCACTCGGCCAGGCACGCGTCGTGCAGCCGCCCGCCGATGCCGCGCCGCCAGTGTGCGGGGCGCACGTGGATCTGCCACAGTTCGCCGACGCGGGTCGGGTCCGCGGTGTCGTCGTGCGGCGGTCCGATGAGGGCGAACCCGAGCGGGGTGCCCTCCTCCTCGGCCACGTGCAGCGCGAAGCCCGGCTTCGCCAGCTTTTCCATCGTGTAGCCGCCGTCGGTGATGTAACGTGCGCGCTCCGCCAGTTCCTCCGGAGAGAGAACGCCCGCCCAGTAAGCGGCACGCGCCTCGACGTGGATCTCCGCGACGGACGCCAGATCCTCGGCCCGTGCCGGGCGAATGGCGATCAACTCGCCTCGGCGATGATCTCGGGGGCGAGGCCCGGGTACTGCATGGAGTCCACCATCGGGTCGATGGCGTCCGGGTCGGCCCCGCAGAGCACCTCGGCCACGCGGTCGACCTCGGACAGGGGCAACCGGAACGATGCGCGGCACAGCCCGCCGGCCCAGATGGACACGACAGCGACCCCGCGATCGGGGTGACGGCTGACGCGCATGGTCCGACCGTTGCCGCGTTCATCGACGAAGAACTCCGCCATGCCACCACTGTGCCTTAACCAACCTGTTATATGGAAGCCTTGCGTCCCCCTTGACTTTTGGTCAAACGCGGCGGACATCTTGGGCAAATGGCATCTTGAGCTTGACGAGTAGGGTGTCGAACCGGAAGCGTGCGACCCCGGACCAGGTTGGCTAACGGAAGGTTTACCCCGTGACCGGCAGACATGCCGAGGGCAAGCTCAGCCGCAGGACCGTCATCATCATCGCTGTCACCGTCGTCGTGGGCGCCCTGGGCGCGGGCAGTGCGGTGGCGTTCAGCATGCGAGGCGATGACCCCAAGAAGACCGCATCGACATCCGCCGCGGACGACGCGCGCGCGGCGGCCGAGCGTGCCGCCCGCGACGCGGAGCGTTCCGAGTCGCCGGTGCCGCTGCCGAGCGAGAGCCCGAGCGCCAGTCCCAGCCCGAGCCCGAGCCCTAGCCCCAGCAAGGCGAGCCCGAGCCCGAGCAAGCGACCGCCCACGTCGAAGACGACCGAGGCCGGTGGCGGCAACGTCACGAGCAGCGGCAGCTGCGGCGCGTCCTACTACGACACCGGAAGCCGCACGGCCAACGGCGAGTCGTTCAACCCGGACGGGATCACCGCGGCGCACAAGACCCTGCCGTTCAACACCCAGGTGCGGGTCACCAACAAGGCCAACGGCAAGTCGGTCGTGGTGCGGATCAACGACCGTGGGCCGTTCGTGAGCGGCCGCTGTCTGGACCTCAGCCGTGGGGCGTTCAAGGAGATCGCTTCGCTGTCGGCCGGTGTGCTGACGGTGGACTACCAGGTGCTCGGCTGACGAATTCCTGACGCCGTCGGAGTAACGGCTGGAAGCAACTCGGCGGAAGGTCGATCGGCCGATCGTTCGAAGGGCCGGACGGGCTTCGGATGGCATGCTGAAGCCCGACATGAGACGTTCCACCGATCCGACCGCGCGCGCCGGCCTCGGCGCGTCCTTCGCGCTGCTCGCCGTGGTGGTGGCGGTCGAACTGGCCGACGGCCCCCGCGCCAACCTGTTGGGACTGCTGGCGGCCGCGCCGTTTCTCGCGGCGGCGTTCGCGTCGTGGCGCGACGTGTGCGCGGTCGGCGGCGTGGCGTGGCTGATCGCCGTGCTGTTCGCGTTGCCGGCCAAGGCGGGTGAGCCGCTGCCGCTCGCCGTCAACGTCGGCGGGATCGTCGTCGCGACGGCCATCGCCGCGATGGTGGGCTCGATCAGGCAGCGCCAGTCGGAGCACTTCGCCGAGGTGTCGCAGCTGGCGAACGTGGCGCAGCAGGCGGTGCTGCGCCCGATCGGCGGGCGGATGGGTTCGTTGACGATCGCCGGCCGCTACATCTCCTCCAACGCGGCGGCCGACATCGGTGGCGACCTGTACGAGGCGCTGGATACGCCGTTCGGCATGCGAATGATCATCGGGGACGTGCGGGGCAAGGGGCTGGACGCGGTGCGCCTGGCGAGCACGGTGCTCGGCTCGTACCGCTACGTCGCCTACGAACGCCCCGATCTCGCCGCCGTCGTCGACGACCTCGACCGGGCGGTCGCCCGTGCGGTCAACGACGAGGACTTCGTCACGGCCGCCATCGTCGAGGAACGCGGCGGCACGATCACGATCGTCAACTGTGGACACCCGGCGCCGCTGCTGCTGCGCCAGGGGCAGGTCATCCCGCTCGAACCGCCGACCTCGTCCCCGCCGTTGGGGTTCAAGCCGGTGGTCTGCCCGCGGACCGAGCTGCTGGAGCCCGGTGACCGGCTGCTCTTCTACACGGATGGATTGGCCGAGGCGCGCCGGGAGAAGCAGTTCTTCCCGACGGCCGAACGCGCGTGGGGCCTGTTGGGTCACGGGACCGTCGCCGACGGGCTCGCGTCGTTGGAGAGCGCACTCGTGGAGTGGGTCGGCGGCGTGCTGGACGACGACATCGCGCTGATCCTGGTCGAGTACACCGGGGCCAGCGCGGCGCCGATCACCGTTCCTAGCTGGGAGCTTGGCGCTCCGGAGTGACGCTGCGGCGCATCCGGTGCCGGCCCCGGTAGTTACGCGGCTGGTCCCGTGGTGCTCGTGGAGCGAACATGGCGATCATGAGACGGTTCAACACGGTCGCACCTCCTGTCCGGTTGACGCTCCTAACGACCGCCGGATCCCCGGGTGACGTACCGCCGGGTGTCGTGTGAGTTACACCGCACTCAAGTTCGCGTTCATATGGACGATATCCGCGCTGTGACGTCGCTCACCCGCACGCGATAGGCACTGGTTGCGGTTACTAGCGGGTAAGTACCATCGGATCTACTCGTCGGTAACCAGCGGTAGGGGACGCGGATGACCCACTACAAGAGCAGCCTGCGCGATCAGCTCTTCAACCTCTTCGAGGTGTTCGGGGTAGAGGAGATGCTCGGCCGAGGGCGCTATGCGGAGGTCGACGCCGACACTGCGCGGAGCGTCCTGACCGAGGTCGAACGGCTCGCCCGGGAGGAACTGGCCGCGTCGTACGTCGACGCCGACCGGAACCCGCCGGTCTACGACCCGGAGACGTTCAGCGTCAAGATCCCGGAGTCGTTCAAGAAGTCGTACCAGGCCTTCATGGACTCCGAGTTCTGGCGCCTGGAGATCCCGGCCGAGATCGGCGGCACGCCCGCCCCGCGGATGGTCGTCTGGTCGCTCGCCGAGCTGGTCCTCGGTGCGAACGCGCCGGTGTGGATGTACGCCTCCGGCCCCGGCTTCGCCAACGTCCTGTACCAGGAGGGCACGCCGGAGCAGAAGGAGTGGGCCAAGCTCTTCGTCGAGAAGGGCTGGGGCGCCACGATGGTGCTCACCGAGCCGGACGCCGGTTCGGACGTCGGCGCCGGGCGCACCCGGGCCATCCCGCAGCCGGACGGCTCGTACCACATCGAGGGCGTCAAGCGCTTCATCACCAGTGGTGAGCACGACATGAGCGACAACATCGTGCACTACGTGCTGGCCCGCCCGGTCGGCGTCGAGGGCGCCGGTGGCCCCGGCACCAAGGGGCTGTCGCTGTTCGTCGTGCCGAAGTTCCACTTCGACCCGCAGACCGGTGAGCTGGGCGAACGCAACGGCGCCTTCGTCACCAACGTCGAGAAGAAGATGGGCATCAAGGTCTCGACGACCTGCGAACTGACGTTCGGGGAGCACGGCGTGCCGGCCAAGGGCTGGCTGCTCGGTGACGTGCACGAGGGCATCCGGCAGATGTTCCTCGTCATCGAGGGGGCCCGGATGATGGTGGGCACCAAGGCGATCGCCACCGCGTCGACCGGCTACCGCAACGCGCTGGAGTACGCGAAGGAGCGGGTGCAGGGCGCCGACCTGCTGCGTTCGACCGACAAGACGGCTCCCCGCGTGGCCATCACGGCCCACCCGGACGTGCGGCGTTCGCTGCTGCTGCAGAAGTCGTACGTCGAAGGGCTGCGCGCCCTGGTCTGCTACACCGCGCAGTGGCAGGACAAGGCGGCTATGGCCGAGGACGCCGGCGACACCGCCGCCGCCGAGGCCGCCGCGCGGGTCAACGACTTCCTGCTCCCGCTGGTCAAGGGATGCGGCTCGGAGCGCGCCTACGAACTGCTGGGCCACGAGGCGCTGCAGACGCTCGGCGGCTCCGGATTCCTCCAGGACTACCCGCTCGAGCAGTACGTGCGGGACGCGAAGATCGACACGCTGTACGAGGGCACCACGGCGATCCAGTCGATGGACCTGGTGTTCCGCAAGATCGTTCGGGACCAGGGCGTCGCGCTGATGACCGTCGCCGGTGAGATCCAGGCGTTCCTGACCGCCGAGGGCGGCAACGGCCGGCTCAAGGAGGAACGCGCACTGCTCGGCGCCGCCCTCGCCGACGTGCAGGCGATGCTGGGCACCATCACCGGCTGGATCACCAAGGCGCAGGGCGGCGAACCACGCGCGATGTACCAGGTGGGCCTCGTCAGCCGGCGGGTCCTGCTGGCACTCGGCGACCTCATCGTCGGCTGGCTGCTGCAGCGGCAGGCCGACGTGGCGCTGAAGGCGCTGGCCGGCGAGCAGAGCCCGGCCGAGAAGTCGTTCTACGAGGGCAAGGTCGCGGCGGCGCGGTTCTTCGCGCACGAGGTGCTGCCGCGGCTGCGTTCGGACCGGCGCATCGTCGAGAACACCCCGCTGGACGCGATGGACGTCGACATCGACTCCCTGTAGGGGAATGAGCCCCCGCCCGGGTCGCAGGTTTCTACACCGCGGCCCGGGCGGTGTGCGTTCCGGTCAGCGGTGCCGTGCCGCCGGCGAAGTCGGTCCAGTCGCCGTCGAGCCGGTGCACCGCCAGCCCACCGGTGCGTAGCCCCTCGGCCACCTCCGTGCCGGGGTCGAGCAGCGTCGACAGGAGCGTCACCGTCGGGTTGTGCCCGATGAGGAGAACGCAGCCGACGTCCGGGCTGACGCCGTTCACCAGGGAAATGCTCTGGGGAACTCCGGCCTCGTAGAGGCCGATCTCGAAGACGGCCTCGGCGGACGGCGGACCCAGCGCGACGCGGACGCCGTGCCAGGTCTCCCGCGTCCGGCGCGCCGGCGAACAGAGCACCAGGTCGGGCCGCAGTCCCTGGGCCGCGAGCCACGCTCCGGCCGCTGCGGCGTCGGCGTGACCGCGCTGGGTCAACGGCCGGTCGATGTCGGCGAGGTGGTCCGGGCTCTCGGCCTTCGCGTGCCGTAGTACCACCAGCGTGCGTGCGGTCATGAAATTCAGCCTGTCTGATTGAGTACCGCGTCGACGGGGTATCTCCTCCAACGTCGGGTTCACCTTAAGGACAGCGGTCAGCCGACCGCACCCGATCACCGCATCACAGGAGGAAACCAAATGGGTATCGGTGGCAGCATCGCTCTGCTGGTGGTCGGCGCGATCCTCGCTTTCGCGGTCAAGGACACGGACCTCGGCGGCTTCCTGGACCTCAACGTCGTCGGCTGGGTGTTGATCCTCGCCGGCATCGTCGGCCTGGTGTTGACGCTCGTGTTCTGGAACAGGCGTCGGGTGGTCGTGGCGCAGCAGCCGATCGCGACCGAGCGTCGCATCGTCCAGGAGCCCACGGTGACCGAGCGTCGGTACACCGAGCGCAACTACTGATCTTTATCGCACCGCTGAGAAGGGCCGGCATCGCCGGCCCTTTCTCTATGCGTAGAGCGCGAAATACACGCCGACGTGGTGGCAGAGCGCGGCGACGAGCGTGCAGGCGTGGAAGAACTCGTGGTGCTCGAAGACCTTCGGCCACGGGTTGGGTCGGCGGATCGCGTAGCAGACCGCGCCGATCGTGTAGAACAGCCCACCGACGGCGAGCAGCACGACGCAGACGATGCCGCCGCCCTTGTAGATCGCCGGCAGAACGGCGATGGCCACCCACCCCAGCGCGACGTACAGCGGCGCGGAGAGCCAACGCGGCCCGTGCGGCCACAGCAGCTTCAGCGCCACGCCCGCCAGTGCGCCGCCCCAGACCACGCCGAGCATGATCTCCGCCGTCGATTTGTTGAGCAGAAGAACAGCGAACGGCGTGTACGTCCCCGCGATGAAGATGAAGATCATCGAGTGGTCGAGCCGGCGCATGACCGGATACATCTTCGGGGTCCACACGCGCCGGTGGTAGAGCGCGCTCGTGCCGAAGAGCGCGATGACCGTGATGCTGTAGATGACGCAACTGACCAGCGGGGCGGTGCCCGGCCGTGCCGCGGCCAGCGCACAGAGGACGATGCCCGCGACGGCGCCGACGCCCGTGGCGTAGGCGTGGAGCCAGCCGCGCATACGCGGTTTACCGAGATCGACGGGACGGAGGCGGGTGCTCGTCGTCATGTCAACAAGGTTACGGCACCGTAGGTTCGGTCGGCAGTGATCCGTTTCCGGCGCCGCGCAGAACGAGCGGCAAACGACCGGCGCCGCTCTCCGAGACCCGCACCGGAACGCCCCAATCCTGCCGCGTCAGGTGACATGCCGGATATTCGGCGTCGATGTCGCACGTCGCCGCCTGGGCGGTGACCTGCAGCACGCCCGACCCGGACGCCAGCCTCAGCACCCGCCGCAGCGCGCCGTTGGTGACGCCGCCGCCGTCGACCAGCAGCTCCGGCGGCGACGCCGACACCTCCAGCCGCAGTGGCGAGCCGAACTGGTCGTCGAGCTTCTGGCCCGGTGCCGGTTCGAAGATCACATCCAGGATGACCGAGCCCTGCTGAAGGTCGGTCACCGGGCGTTCGGTGCGCATCCGCCCGCCGTCCCGCGAGGTGGAGCTGAGCGCGATCCGGGTCAGGCGGTGCGCCGCCGACTCCACCACGACCACCGCGCCGTCGTCGGTCACCACCACGTCGCTCGGTTCGGCCAGATCGGTGGCCACCGTCGTCACGAGCCCTCGGTGGAACGACCTGAGCGCCCCGTTGTACGTGTCCGCCACGAGCACCGATCCGTCGGCCAACGCCGCCACGCCCAGCGGATGCTGGAAGAGCGCCTGATCGGCCGGACCGTCGACCAACCCGAAGTCGAAGAGGCCCTGACCGACGGCCGTGTGCACCTGACCGTCCTCGATCCAGCGCAGTGCGCTCGACTCGCTGTCGGCGATCCAGAGCCTGCCGTCGCGCGCCGACAGTCCCGACGGCTGCGCGAACCACGCCTCCTCCTTCGGCCCGTCACGCAGCGCCTCCACCGTGGTGCCCGCGTACACGCCCACCGTCGAGCGGACCGGGTCGAACCACCACAGCTGGTGGATGCCGGCCATCGCGATGATCACGCGGTCGTCGTACCAGGCCAGGTCCCAGGGGGAGGAGAGGTCGGCGTTCAGCGCGTCGTGCGGATGGGTGTCCGCGTGCTGCGAACGCCACGGGCGCCCCGTGCCCGCGACGGTCACGACCTCGCCGGTCTCCGCCCGCACGCCGCGCAGCAGGTGGTTGACGGTGTCGGCGACCACCAGTTCGTAGCCCGCCTGCTGTGCCACCTTCGGCGGCAGCACGCACAGGCCACCGGGCTCGCTGAACTGCGCCTCGCCCGGCTTGCCGTCGTTGCGGCCCCGGGTCCCCGAGCCGATCCGCCTTCTCGGGGTCTCGCCGTCGCTCTCCAGTTCCACGAGGCTGTGGTGCGCCGAGTCGGCGACGAGGAACCCGTCCCGATAGGCGATCGCCTTACCCGGGAAGCGCAGCGTCGTCTCCGGCTCCTTCGGCGGCTGGTACGGGCCGTCGCCGCGGTGCAGGGTGCCCTTCGCCTCGTGCGTGGCGATCAGTTCGGCGATCAGCCGGTCGAGCCCCTCCGCGTGGCCCTCGCCGGCCATCGACGCGACGACGTAGCCCTCCGGGTCGACGACGTTGAGCGTGGGCCAGGCCCGGGCGGCGTACTGCTGCCACATCTCCATCGCCGGGTCGTCCAGAACGGGGTGGTGCACGCCGTAGCGCTCCACCGCCGCCCGCAGCGCCGCGGGATCCTTCTCGTGCTCGAACTTCGGCGAGTGCACACCGACGATCACCAACACGTCGGCGTACTTCTCCTCCAGGGGACGAAGTTCGTCCAGGACGTGCAGGCAGTTGATGCAGCAGAACGTCCAGAAGTCCAGAACGACGATCTTGCCGCGAAGGTCCTTGAGGGTGAGCTGCCGGTCGCCGGTGTTCAACCAGGCGCGGCCGCGCAACTCCGGCGCACGTACCCGCATCGCTCCTATTTCTGTTCAGTCGGTTTGAGGCACAGGACCTCGTCCTTGCCGGAACGCCGTTCGACCACCACGTAGGGCTGCGCCTTGTCGGCACAGTCGTCGACCTTCGACTCCTTCGAGACCACGGTGAACGACCCCGCCTCCTTGCAGTCCACCGGAACGGCCTCCTGGCTGCCGCCCCGCTTCACGCACGAGCCGACCGCGTACGAGTTCGACCGGTTGAACGCCGACGTGACCACCACTCCGGTCGCGGCGAGCAGAATCAGGACGCCCGCCACCACCAGTCCGATCACCAGCGGCTTCTTGCTGCGCTTCGGTCGTTCGCCGGTCTCCTCGGGTGCGGCCGCGCTGCCGTGGACGCCGCTCTGGCCGGCCGGCGCCGACTCCGGTGCGCTCCACGGCGCGGCGGCCGGCGCCCCGAACGAGTTCGGCGTGCTCTCCACCGGCGGCCCGCTGGTCGGCGGCGCGAACGCGGTCTGGGCGCTGGGCGGAACGCTGCCCGGCGGGGTGGCGGCGGGCGGCGTGGGCCAGGTCGGGACGCCCGGCTGCGGCATGCCGCTCACCGGCGCCCCGCTCACCGGCGACGAACCGGCGGGTGGGGCGCTGGTCGGCGAAGCCGGCGCCGGGGTGCCGGCCGCCGCGCCGTACACGCCCGGGCCGCCGGCGGAACCGGGTCCCGATGCGGCGGTGCCGGGAGCTGCCGGCGCGCTCGGCGGTGCGGCACTCGAGGCGGCCGCGCCATAGACGCCCGGCGTTGCCGTTCCCGGCGCGGCGGTGCCGTGGATGCCGGGCGCGCTCGGTGCGGCCGCTGATGCGGCTGTGCCGTAGACGCCTGGCGTGGGAGCGTTCGGCGGGCCTGGCGGTGTCGTTCCCGGCGCGGCGGTGCCGTGGATGCCTGGTGTGCCGGGCGGGGCAGCGCTGGGAGCGCTCGGCGCCGCTCCGGCTGAGGGCGCGCCGTAGACGCCGGGAACGCTGGGCGACGTGCCGCCGTAGACGCCCGGAGCGCTCGGCGGTGCGGGGCTCGACGGGGGCGCGCCGGGGGCGCTCGGCGAGGCGCCTGATGCGGCGGCGCCGTAGACGCCCGGCGCGGCGGGGCCGCTACCGCTCGCGGGAGCCGTACCCGGCGCCGCGCCGTACACCCGGCCGCCCTGGGCCGGCCGCGGCTGCTCGGCCGGCTGAGGCGCCGACACCGACGCGCGTCCTGCCTGCGCCGCGGCCGCCGCGTCGGGATTCGGTGTTGCGGTGGGCTGGCCGGGTGCGGACGATCCACCACCGGGCCCATCCTGCTGGCCGGGCGGAGTGGATGCCTGGTCGGAGGCGGCCGGTGGAGCGGGTCGCGCCGACCCGTAGACGGTCGCCCGGGCGGCCGGTGGCTGCCCGGCCTGCTGCGATCCGGCCGCGGACCCCGGTGCGGCCGGTGGCTGCGGCGCTCCGGCCGTGGCAGCCTGTGCGGCCGGTGGCTGTCCGGCCTGCGGCGATCCGGGCGCGATGGGGGTCGGCGGGGCGGTTCCGGGTGAGCCGCCGGCGGGCGTGGCCGGCGTAGCCGGTGTGCCCACGGCCGGCGAAGGTCCCGGGCCCGGCGTCGAGGGTGAGCCGTACACGCCCGCGCGGGCCGACGCGGGCGTCCCGTAGCTCGCGGCCTGCGGCGGCGTAGGTACCCCGGCGGCGGCCGACGCGGTCCCGCTGCCCGGCGCTGCTCCGCTGGTCGGTGCTGGTTCGGCGGGCGGCGGTGTCGTGGCTGAGCCGTACGTGCCGGCCGGAGCCGGCCCCGGAGGGGACGCGGCGGGTGTGCCGTAGGTGCCGGGTTGGGATGTCGCCGGTGTGCCGGACGCTGCGGACTGCGGGGATTCGGCGGGCTGCGCGCCGGCTCGGCCGCCGTACACGGTCGGGGTGCCGGGCTGCTGGCCTGCGGCGCCTGCGGGCGGCGATACGACTGCGGAGCCGTAGACGCCCGGCTGGGCGCTCGCCCGCGCGCGGCCCGCCGTCGGAGCGGCCGACCCGGACGGGGGCGTCGCCGTCGGGCCGGACGGTGGGAAGGGACCGGGCGGCGTGGCCGGAGCGGCCTGGTCGCCGCCCGCGAGTGGCGTCGCCTGGCTGCCACCTGCCGGCGGCGTGGCTTGTCCACCGCCTGCCGGCGGAGCGGCCGTCCCGGGCGGGGGCGGTGTCGGACCGGCGGGCGGCGTGGCCGTGCCGGGCGGAAGCGGCGTGGGACCGGCGGGCGGGAAGGGGCCGGGCGGGGGCGATGTCGGACCTGTGGGCGGAGTGGCAGCACTGGGCGGGGGCGGCGTCGGACCGGCGGGCGGGAAGGGGCCGGGTCGCGCGGCGGCCGCGGTCTGAGCGGCTGGAGCGGCGCCTACCTGAGGAGCGGCGTCCTGGCCTTCGGTCGCCGGCGGCGACCCGGCACCGCCGGAGGCGGGTGGAGCGGCCGATGCGGCGCCGTCCGTGGGGTGTACCGCGCCCGCCGGTGCGGATTGCGAGCCGGCAGCCTGCGCGTCACCGGCCGGCGCGGATCCAGCGGGGGACCCGGGCACCGAAGAGCCGGCCGAGGGAGCGCTCGGCGGTGCGTCCTCGGACGGGGTGGGGTCGCCTGGTGCGCGTTCCTCGGCCGTCATGCGCGTCTCCTTGCGAATGCCCGTTCCTGCCGGCGGGCTCGCTGACCCGCGGCAACGACCCAACCTACCGGGGCCGCCTCCGCTAATGAAACGACGAGCCGTCCACCGCTGGGCGAAACGGAGCGACCCGACCGGTTGAGCCCGGTCGGGTCGCTCTCGGGGGAGGGAGTTTGGCCTGGGGTCAGCGGGAGGCGATGGCCTCCAACTCCTGACGGAGGGCGTGCGAGGGGTTGGCGTTGATGGCGCGGGTAATGGCGTCGCGCCGCCGCATGGCGTCGCGACGGGCGCGGTAACGCTCGACGAGCTTCATGTTCTGCACCTCCTTCGCGCTGCTCGCCTTCTATAAGACGCCTTGGAGCCGCAAAATTCCATCGATTATAAGGTGACCTCGCGCACAAGCCGACGAATGAAAGGCGAAGCCCCCGTTCCGTCAAGTGCGAAACGGGGGCCACGCGGTAAGAAGTGGACTGCTATCCCCAGGCCAGCAGGGCGGTCTCCGGATCGGTCAGGAACGCGCCCACGTCCCGCAGGAACAGCGATCCCAGTTCGCCGTCGATGATCCGGTGGTCGAACGACAGCGCGAGCGTCGTCACGTGGCGCACCTTGACCTTGCCCTTGTGCACCCAGGGCTGTTCGCGCACGGAGCCGAGGGCCAGGATGGCGGCCTCGCCGGGCGGCAGGATCGGCGTACCGGTGTCGACGCCGAACACGCCCACGTTGGTGATCGTGAACGTGCCGCCGGACATGTCCGCAGGTGGCGTCTTCCCCGACTTGGCCGTGGTGACCAGGTTGTTCAGGGCGTCGGCCAGTTGGCGCAGGGAGAGCGCGTGGGCGTCCTTGACGTTGGGGACGATGAGGCCCCGGTCGGTGGCGGCGGCGATGCCCAGGTTGACGTAGTGCTTGACGACGATCTCGTCGCCGGCCCACGTCGAGTTGACCATCGGGTACCGGCGCAGCGCCGTCAGCACCGCCTTCGCCACCGGCAGCAGCGGGGAGATCCGCACGTCGCGCCAGTCCCGGTGCTGACGCAGCCGTTCGACGGCGCGGAGCGAGCGGGTCATGTCGACCGTGAGGAACTCCGTCACGTGCGGCGCCGTGAACGCGCTGGCCACCATGTTCTCGGCGGTGAGCCGGCGCACCCCCTTGACCGGGATCCGCTCCTCGCGACCGGGCGCCGAAGCGGCCGCGAAGGCCGACCCCGCCGAGGAAGCCGACGCCGCCGAGAAGGCCGAAGCCGACGACGCCGCGACAGCGGAAGCCGCACCCGCCGACGCCGCCATCACGTCGTCCCGGGTGATCGAGCCGCTCGGGCCGCTGCCGGTCAGCGTGGTCAGGTCCACGCCCAGGTCGCGGGCCAGCTTGCGGACCGGTGGCTTGCACAGCACCCCGGCGCGCGCGAGCGCACCCGGCGCCGCCGACACCGCTCCCGGCATCGGCTGTCCCAGAGCCGACCCCGCCAGACCGGCCGATCCCGCCGTGGCCGGCAAACCGACCGGAGCCACCGATCCCGCAGGGCCGGCCGCAGCCGGGGACCCCGCCAGGCCCACTGGGCCGGCCGCGGCCGCCGAGCCGCCGGGACCGGTCACGGACGCGGGGGGCGCCGAGGCAGCCGAACTCGCGGCGCCGGGAGCCGCATAGGCCGCCGGAGCCGCAGCGGACACCGACGCAGGTGCAGAGGCGCCAGAAGCGGGTGCCGCCGCCGGAGCGGATCCCCCGGCAGTGGAGGAGACCCGCGGGCGGCGCTTCGCGGCGACGTTCCGCGGCCCGTAACCGACAAGCACGGCGGTGCGCCCACCAGGCGCGGGACCACCGATGAGCCCGGCCTCCACCCCGGAGGAGTCCGAAGCGGCGGAGGACCCGGACCCCGGCTGGGTGTCGATCGAGATGATCGGCGTGCCGACCTCGACGGTCGTTCCCTCGGGATGGTGGATGGCCACGACCTCGCCGGCCCACTTGGCGGGCAGCTCGACGGCCGCCTTGGCGGTCTCGACCTCGCAGATCGGCTGGTTGAGGGTGATCGTGTCGCCGACCTGGACGAGCCAGCGGAGGATCTCGCCCTCCGTCAGCCCTTCACCGAGGTCGGGCAGCGGGAAGTCCTTGACGCTCGACATGGAACTTCCCCTCAGAACCCGAACGTGCGGTCGACGGCGTCCAGCACCCGGTCCAGGTCGGGGAGGTACTCCTCCTCGACGCGGGCCGGCGGGTACGGCGTGTCGAACCCGGTGACCCGCAGCACGGGCGCCTCCAGCGAGTAGAAGCACTGCTCGGTGACCCGGGCGGCCAGTTCGGAGGAGAGGCTCACGTGCGAGGGCGCCTCGTGCACGACCACGCAGCGCCCGGTGCGGCGCACGGACTCGTAGACCGGCCCGAGGTCGAGCGGGGAGAGCGTGCGCAGGTCGATGACCTCGATCGAACGCCCGTCCTCGGCGGCCGCGGTGGCGGCGTCGAGCGCGGTGCGCACCATCGGCCCGTAGGCCACGACCGTCACGTCCGTCCCCTGGCGCACCACCTGCGAGGAGAAGAGGGGGATCGGCGAAGCGTCGAACGAGACCTCGCCCTTCTCCCAGTAGCGCCGCTTCGGCTCCAGGAAGATGACCGGGTCGTCGCCGGAGATGGCCTGCTGGATCATCCAGTAGGCGTCGTTCGGGTTGGAACAGGCGACGACCTTGAGGCCGGCCGTGTGCGCGAAGTACGCCTCGGGAGACTCGGAGTGGTGCTCGACCGCGCCGATGCCGCCGCCGAACGGGATCCGCACGACGACCGGCACCCGCACGTTCCCCTGCGAGCGGTAGTACATCTTGGCCAGCTGCGACACGATCTGGTCGTACGCCGGGTACACGAACCCGTCGAACTGGATCTCGCACACCGGCCGGTAGCCGCGGATCGCGAGGCCGATGGCGGTGCCGATGATCCCGGATTCGGCGAGCGGCGTGTCGATCACCCGCTGCTCACCGAAGTCCTTCTGCAGCCCATCGGTGATCCGGAAGACGCCGCCCAGCTTGCCGACGTCCTCGCCCATGATGACGACCCTGTCGTCGGACTCGAGCGCGCGACGCAGCCCGAGATTCAGGGCTTTCCCCAGGGTTTCCGCCATCAGTGGCCTCCCTCGAACGAAGCCAGGTACCGCTCCTGCTGGGCCCGTTGCTCGTCCAGCAGCGGGGAACCGCCCGGGTAGACGTTGTCGAAGATCGAGAGCGGCCCGGGGTCGGGCAGGGCGAGGACGCGTTCGCGCAGCTCGACGGCCTGCTTGGCGGCGTCGTCGTCGACCTGGGTGAAGAAGTCGTCGTCGGCGATTCCGGCCTTCGTGAGGAAGATCCGCATGCGCTTGATCGGGTCCTTGTCGCGCCAGGCCTCGACCTCGCTGCCGGCGCGGTACCGGGTCGGGTCGTCGGAGGTGGTGTGCGCGCCCATGCGGTACGTGTAGGCCTCGACCATCGTGGGGCCCTGGCCGAGCCGGGCGTTGTCCAGCGCCTGCTTGGTGACGGCGTACGTGGCGAGCACGTCGTTGCCGTCGACCCGGATGCCGGGGAAGCCGAAGCCGCTGGCGCGCTTGAACAGCGGCACGCGGGTCTGGCGTTCGAGGGGTTCGGAGATGGCGTACTGGTTGTTCTGGCAGAAGAACACGACGGGTGCGTTGAACACGCTGGCCCAGACGAACGACTCGTTGACGTCGCCCTGCGCGGTCGCGCCGTCGCCGAAGAACGCGATGACGGCCTCGCCGTCCTCGGTGCCGACCTTGCCGTCCATGGTGATGCCCATGGCGTAGCCGGTGGCGTGGAGGGTCTGCGCCCCGATGACGATCGTGTACATGTGGACCTTGTGCTTCTGGGAGTCCCAGGCGCCCTGGTCCACGCCGCGGAACAGGCCCAGCGGCATGATCGGGTCGATGCCCCGGCAGTGCAGGATGCCGTGTTCGCGGTAGGTGGGGAACGCCATGTCCTGCGGCCGCAGCGCGCGGCCGGCGCCGACCTGCGCCGCTTCCTGACCGAGCAGGCTGGCCCAGATGCCCAGTTCGCCCTGGCGCTGCAGGGCGGTCGCCTCGGCGTCGAGCTTGCGGATGATCACGAGATCGCGGTACAGCCCGCGGTACTCATCAGGGGTGAATTCGACGGAGTAGTCGGGGTGTTCCACCCGTTCGCCGTCAGGATCGAGTAGCTGAACGAACTCGGGGTCCGGGGGGATCCGGTCTCCGTTGGTCATCCGTGTCTCCCTGTCGTATCGCGGCGGCAGCGGGGTTACCCTGCCGCGTTGCGGAAGGAACCGCGCGTCGCCCTGTGGGGCAGGCCCGCGGCGGGGAGCCGACGCCGACGACGCGACCTCGCAGGTTGTGATGCGAGACACGGCCTCGGTGCCGCCGACTACAGCATCCCAGAAAATGGGCACCTTGCCACCGGGTCGGCCTGTCGGCAGATGCGGCCGCTGTGTCAAGCCTGTCGACCGACCCGGGCGAAAGTCGTGACGGGGCATATCCCGACCGGACCGATCGCGTTGAACCGTGCGGTCTCATGGAAGGGAGTCCCGCGTGCCCGTCCCCCCGCACGCGCCGGCCCGCCACAAGGCACTGTTGCGCCCGCCCGGGCGTCGTACCTGGCTGGCGGTCGGTCTACTGGTCGCGCTGACGACCCTGCCCACGATGGTGGTGGTGCTCGCAGGCCGCGCCGCGCTGCGTTCGACCCTGCCCGACGGTGTGCCCTACCGCGCCGACAGCGGACCGACGGTGGTGGTCGAGCCGCCCTCCGGTGGCGGTGCCGGTCAGGACGGGTCGATCGACGGTCACCCCGAGCGGGTGTACGCGTCCGACCGGGCCGTCGACCCGTCGGCCGGGTCCGCGCTCCCGGACGTGCCGCGCGCCGGTCGCGCCGGTCGCGAGGAGGCAAATTCTTCCGGGGGAACGGGCACCGCGCCCGCACCCGCCCCAGGCCCGGCCCAGGCCGGTGACGCCACGACGGCCACGCCGCCCGCACCCGTTCCGACGCCCGCGGCGGAACCTCCGGCGGCGGCCGCCCCGAACCCCCCGACCGCGCCGGCCCAGCCCGCCGACGATGCCGCGCAGGGCGACGACAGCCACGGCGACCAGGGCGTTCCGTCCGGTGGGGGCGCCCGGCAGAACCCGCCCGGCGGCGGGTTCATCGAGCGCGTCCACGACGGCCTCGGCATCGGCTGAACCCCACCCCCTTACCCGCGCCCGGCCTCTCCTGACCGAGGGGCCGGGCGCGGTGCCGTGTCCGGGGTGTCCTATGTCCGGGCCGGCCGCATGATCGGCGGGTGGAGCACCTCGGCCTCCCCGCGGCGGAACAGCTCGGCGGGCCGGCCGACCCCGGTGCGGCGTTCGCCGGTGGGCGCGACGAACCCGTCGGTGGTGGTGACCTTGCGGTGGAAGTTCCGCGGGTCGAGGGTGGTGTGCCAGACCGCCTCGTAGACGGCGCGCAGCTCCGCGATGGTGAACTCCGCCGGGCAGAACGCCGCTCCCAGGGAGGTGTACTCGAGTTTGGCGCGGGCGCGTTCTACGCCGTCGCGCAGGATCTCCCGGTGGTCGAACGCCAGGCAGGGGCCGGGCAGCGGATGCCAGGCCGCACCCGAGGCGTCCGAACCGGCGGTGGGCGCCGGCAGGTCGGGCAGCAGCGCGAGGTAGGCGACGCTGACGACCCGGCCGCGCGGATCCCGTCCCGGGGCTCCGTAGGTGCGCAGCTGTTCCAGGTGGCCGGCGCCGACGGCGGTGACGCCGGTCTCCTCGCGCAGTTCCCGCACCGCGGCCGCGTCGAGGTCCTCGTCGTCGAGCACGAACCCCCCGGGTAGCGCCCATTCGCCCTGGTAGGGCGGTATGCCGCGCTGGACCAGGAGGACGTTGAGCGCACCGGCGCGGATGGTCAGCACGACCAGGTCAACGGTCAGTCGGAATGCTGCCACGACTTATCACCACCTTGACGATAACTGGCGGAAGGGATTATCGTCGTTCTGACGATAACACCGAGGAGGCGGCGATGGCCGACATCACCCGACGCGCGTTCCTGCGCCATCTGCGCGGCGCCCCCACCAGCTACGTCCGGCACACCGTGCGCGGCAAGGTCCGCCACGAGGGCATCGGGCAGTCCTTCTGGTACCGGCCGCTGACCGCGGTCCTGTCCGAGGTGCCGGTCGACGACCGCGAGCTGCCGCTGCTGTTCCACGCGCGGACCGCGGACTTCTCCGACGTGACCGTGCAGGCCACCGTCACGTACCGGCTCAGCGACCCGGGCGTGGCGGCGACCCGGCTCGACTTCTCCATCGACCCGTTCACCGGGGAGTGGGGTGCGCAGCCGCTCGACCAGGTCGCCACGCTCCTCGCCGAGCTGGCCCAGCAGCCCGCGATCGACCTGCTCGCCCGCGTGCCGCTGACCGAGGCGCTGACCGCCGGCATCGCCCCGCTGCGCGAGGCCGTCACGGCGGGCCTGTCGAGCGACCCGCGGCTGACCGAGACCGGCGTGACCGTGGTGTCGGCGCGGGTCGTGGCCATCCGCCCCGAGCCGGACCTGGAGAAGGCGCTGCAGACGCCGACCCGCGAGTCGGTGCAGCAGAACGCCGACCGGGCCACCTACGCCCGGCGCGCGGTCGCCGTCGAGCAGGAGCGCGCCATCGCGGAGAACGAGCTGCAGAACCGCATCGAGCTGGCCCGCCGCCAGCAGCAGCTGGTCGAGCAGAACGGCGCCAACGAACGCCGCAAGGCCGAGCTGGACGCCGCGTCGAAGCTGGTCACCAGCCAGGGCGAGACCGATCGGGTGCGCCTGATCACCGAGTCCGAACGGCTGCGCAGCGACGCCAAGGCCGACGGCATCCGGGTCGTCGGGCTGGCCGACGCCGAGGCGCACGCCGCCCGGCTCAACGCCTACCGCGACCTGCCGGAGAGCGTCGTGTACGCGCTCGCGATCGAGAAGCTGGCCGGTCAACTTCCGCAGATCAACGAGCTCACGATCACTCCCGACGTGATCACCAAACTGGTCGGAAGGCTGGGGCAGTGACCCTCGCACCCCGCGTGGTCGTCGTGTCGCGGCGCAGCGAGCTCGACGAGCTCCTCGCCCGGCACGGCACCCGCGCCGCCGCCGCGTACTTCCTGCGCCAGCGCGGCCGCGACCTCGCCGAGGTGCAGCAGCGCCACGACGCCCTGACCGCCGCGCTGACCACCGTCGGCGCGGCCGTCCCGACCGACTGGCGGCGCGGGCACGTCGACCGGGAGGACCTGCCCCGGTTCCTGTTCGCGCCGGAGGACGTCGTGGTCGCCGTGGGCCAGGACGGGCTGGTCGCCAACGTCGCCAAGTATCTCGACGGGCAGCCGGTGATCGGCGTCGACCCCGAGCCGGGCCGCAACGCGGGTGTGCTCGTCCGGCACCGGGCGGACGCGGTGCGCGGGCTCCTACGACGTTCCCGCGAGGTGGAGGAGCGCACGATGGTCGTGGCGGAACTCGACGACGGCCAGGAGCTGGTCGGACTCAACGAGATCTACTGCGGGCACATCACCCACCAGAGCAGCCGATACGTGGTGTCCACACCGGACGGACGGCGGGAGCGCCACTCCTCGTCGGGCGTGCTGGTCGGCACCGGCACGGGCGCGACCGGCTGGTGCGGCTCGGTCGCCCGCTCCCGGCCGGACCCGCCGCGGATGCCCGGGCCGGGACAGCCCGCGCTGTGCTGGTTCGTGCGGGAGGCGTGGGACTCGCCGGCGACCGGTGTCGCGCTGACGGCCGGTGTGCTCGGCCCCGACGAGCGTCTGGAACTGGTCAGCGAGAGCGAACGCCTCGTCGCGTTCGCCGACGGGCTGGAGGCCGACCGCCTCGAACTCGCCTGGGGCCAGCGCCTCACCGTCGGCGTCGCCGCCCGCAAACTCGCCCTGGTCAGCTAGAACGAGATGCGCGCGGCGATCACCTTGCGGCTGCCCGTCACGATCGTCACCACGTCGCCGAACACGTCCACGTCCTGCGGCAGGTTCTCGAACTCGCAGAACACCGGCGTCGTGTACTCCAGCGTCTCGACGTTCAGGGCGAAGAGGTAGTAGCCGTACTCGGTGCCCGGCCAGCCCGGATCCTCGGCGGCCTCGACGATCGCCGTGTGCCCCTGGGCCGCGTACGACTTCATGCTCAGCGAGCTGCGCCGGGCCTGCGTGACGTCCCACGGGTCGACCGAACGCGCCACACCGGTCTGCGTGATGCTGGTGCCGAGCACCCGCTTGTCGAGGACCGTCCAGTCCGACGGGCTGAACGTCGTCCCCTTGCCCGCCGGTGCCGCCATCGTGCGCAGGTCCGCGGCGGCCTTGCCGGTCTCCACGTCGATCGGGACGATCAGGCCCTGCGTGGCGTCACCCGCGTCGACGCAGACGACCTTCGGCGCGCACGGCTGCGGCCGGGCGATACTGCCGGCCTCCGGCAGCGGCGTCTGCCACCTCTGCTTCAGCGTGGTGATGTCGTAGCCGGTCAGCACGCCGCCCCGGCTGCCCTGCGACGAGTACGCCACGAGCGTTCCGGCGAGCACGACCTGGGTGAACTTGCGACCGGTCTTGCCGCTGACCTTCACCTGCCCGGTCTCGCCGTCGATGACGTAGGTGTTCTCCTCGTCGTCGTCGACCACGATCGTGCTGATGTCGGCGCCGGCCGAGGTGCGGAAGCGTTCGCCCTTGTCCCCGAGATAGTCGGCGAAGCCGTCGAACGGCTGCGCGGCCGGCTGCTGGCCGTTCGGCCACACGTAGCCGACCGTCGCCTGGCGGCCGATCGAAAGGACGCGGCCGGTGATCTCGCGGCTCCACTTCGTGGTGCCGGTGCGCAGGTCGAGGCGTTCCACATACGCCTTGCGATCCTTGAGCTTGGAGAGGATCAGGTCGGTGCCGACCCGGGCGATGACCTCGCGCTGGTTCGGCGGCCAGGTGTCCTCGGAGAGCTTCGATCCGTCCTTTGTGGACAGTACCGAACGGTGTGCCCCGCGACCGCCGCCGAACGACAGTTCCACCAGGAGCAGGTCCTCGACGACCGTGAGCCGGGCGTCGTCCGGGATGTCGGGCACGCTCGACTTCCAGTTGTGACCGCCACTGCCGATCGACTTCGCGATCACGGTCGTCCGGGCGTCCGAGCCGCTGTAGGCGTAGTAGAGGGTGCTGCCGTCCGACGTCGCGGCACCCGCCTTGGCCCCGTCCGGCAGCTGGATCTCGGCGACCACGTCGAGGGTGCCGGACGGGCCGTCCAGGCCGTCGATCTGCAGCCACCGGTCCTTGTAGTGGAAGTAGGCGCCGGCGCCGCCGCAGCAGACCAGGACGACGGCCAGGAAACCGCCGATCAAGGACCAGATCAACTTCTTGTGGGAACGGCGTGGGCGGGCCGGCGGGGCCTGGATGCCGGGCTGCCACGGCGCGGGCGGCGGGTGGCCGGGCGCCCACGGCTGCGGTGGCATCGCACCCGGCGGCACTGCCCCGGGCGGCATGGCACCGGGCGCCCATGTCTGCGACGGATCGGCGTGCGGCGGAGCGACCGCCCACGGCTGCGCGGACATCGGCGCGGCGAGGCCCGGCTGGTCGGGCGCGGCCGGCGGCCAGGGCTGGGCGGGCATCGGCGCCGATGCGGGCGGCGGCGCGGCGAGCCCCGGCTGGTCCGGCGCGGCCGGCGGCCACGGCTGGTCGTACGGCATGCCCGACTGCGGGGCGGCCGGCGGCCACGGCTGCTGGTAGGGGACGCCGGACTGCGGCGCGGGCCATCCCTGGGAGCCGGTCTGGCCGGTCTGGCCGGTCTGCGCGGGGTCCTGCGGCGGTGGGGCGCCCTGCGGCGTACCCGGATCCCCGGGTCCCCCCGGCCACGGTGCCGACATCGACGACCACCTCCCCCATGGTGAATCGAGGGAATGGTATGCCCACGTCAGGGCCCCGTGCCCGCCGCCCCTTCCTCACGCGCGTTGTAGTCGTCGAGCCATTCGGCCAACGCCTTCTCGTCGTTGATGTCGACGCCGTCCTTGAGGAGTTGGGCCATCGCGCGCACCGCCGGGCTGCGATGGTCGTCACTGCGGATCCGGCGGGTGAACTCGCCCTTGTGCCGGGCGACGGTGGCGACGTTCTGGGCGACCTCGCGCGGGCTCAGTCCGCTGACCCGGCCGGCCCAGCGGACCCAGGCGCTGAGCGCGGCGGGGAGGAGTTCGGAGTCGGCGCGGTCCAGCAGCGCCTTGGCCGGCACCCACTCCAGCAGGAAGTCGGCGATGCCGTCCGGCGTCCAGCGCAGCGCGTCCTGCTGGGAGTACTCGACGATGAGCTTCAGCGCGAACGTCAGCGACTCCGGATCGGCACCCGACACCCGGGACGACTCGGGAGCGGCCTGGAAGTCGGCGATCGTGAGCGGCGGCTCCTCGGCGGCCTCCGGCAGCAGCCGCAGGCGGTGCGTCGCCAGTGCGCGATCGCTCGTGAGCGAACGGGCCTCGGGCAGCTCCGGCAGCTCGTCGGTGATGCTCAGGAAGCGTTCGACCTCGGTCCGCAGTTCCCCCGGATCGACCTCGACCAGGCGCATGTCCTCGTCGGTGGTGGCCGCGGCCTGGAGCTGCGCGAGCAATGCCCCCGCGGGTGCGGCGACGAACAGGTCACGCACGTGACCGGCCCGGTGATCGACGAGCGCCGCCACCACGTGCTCGGGACCGCCGTCGTCGGTGTCGTCGTAGGCGAAGCAGGCCAGATACGTGGTCTGGTTGCCCTGGTCGTCGCCGAACGCGTAGGTGCCGGTCGGGTGCACCACGCCGACATGCGGCAGCCACCCCGGCGCCTCGGCCGGAGCAGCGGCACGGCTCCTCGTCGTCACCCCACCCACCTCGCCGAGAACCGTGCGCAGCAGCGAAGCGGTGCGGGTCCGGCGGCGGGCCAGGTGCCGGCGCAGCCCCTCGGCGGTGCCGGTCAGCACGGCCGCCCGGTCCCGGTCGGCGACGGCGTACGCGGCCCCGAGCATCGTCGAGACGAGCAGCTCCGCGTCGTAGGCCGTGGTGACCCGGTCCAGGTCGCGGGCCACCTCGAGAAACAGGTCGTAGCGGGCGGTCGACGGGTCCGGCTCGGGCCGACGCGGCCCCGGCACATCGGGATCGGTCCGCTCCGTCGGCATGCGGGCGAGTCTACGGCGCCGTCCACGGGAGCAACGTGGGGATTCGCGCCCGTTAGTGGGGAGGAAGCCGCAGCATGGAAACATGACGCACACTCTCGCTCCGTCGCGTTCGACGGCCACCGTGCGGCCCTACCGGCCCGCCGACCACGGCGCCTGCCGTCAGCTGTGGGCGGAGTTCGTCGTGCAGCAGAGAGCGTTCCTCAATGAGCCCGGCCTCGGGGGCAGCGATCCCGGCGCCGGATTCGAGGAGTACCTGACCCGGCTCGACCTGTCCGGCATGTGGGTCGCCGACGACGGGCACGTCGTGGGCTTCGTCGGGCTCGTGCTCGACGGGCGGGCCGGCGCGGTGGACCCCGTCGTGGTCACCGCGGCCCGCCGTGGTGCGGGCATCGGACGTTCGCTGCTGCAGCACGTCACCGAGCAGGCGCGGGAACGCGGGCTCAAGCAACTGACGATCTCGCCGGCCCTGCGCAACGTCGAGGCGCTGCACTGCCTGCACGCCGCCGGCTATGACGTGCTCACCAACGTGACCCTCGCGCTCAGCCTCAACGACCGCCCGCAGAACGCCCACGAGCGGCTCGAGCTGCACGGACAGAACTTCCGTTACTGACGTTCTGTGGACGGCGGCTGTCCACAGCGGATTTTTCGCCGTTCCGGCCGGGGGTGCGGGCGGGCCACGCTTCCCGCCATGGACGCACTGACCCTCCGGACGCCCGTCGACGTGCTCGCCGCGGTGCCGTACCTGCTCGGGTTCCACCCCACGGACAGCCTCGTCGCGCTCGCGGTGCGCGGGCGCAAGCTCGTCTTCCAGGCGCGCACCGACACGCCGCCGCCCACGGAGGCCACCGGCCTGGCGAGACGGCTCGCCGCGGTGCTGGCGCGGCACGGGCCGACCGGCGTGCTCCTCGTCGGCTACGGGCCGCCCGAGCCGACCGGCACGGCGCTGGCGACGTTCACCGTCGTGTTCGAGGGCGTGGGTGTGCCGGTCGTCGACGCCATCCGGGCCGACCGGGGCCGCTGGTGGCGACCGGACTGCGACGATCCGGAGTGCTGCCCGGTCGAGGGCATCCCGTACGACCCGGACGTCACGGAGGTCGCGGCCGCCGCGACGTTCGCCGGGATGGCCGCCGCGCCGACCCGGGAGACGCTCTCGGCGCTGCTCGCCCCGATCGGCGGCCCCGGGCTCGAGCCCGAGCTGCAGCGCGCCGCCGAACGCCTCACCGAACTGTCCGCCGCCGGGACCCGCCGCCGCGGTTCGGCCGCGCGGGCGGCCGTCAACCAGGCGTTGGCCACGCGGCGCGCGGGCGGCCGGCTCGACGACGCCGACGTCGCCTGGCTCGCCACGCTGCTGACCGACACCCGCGTCCGCGACGATGCCTGGCGGCGCATCGTCTCCGCCGACAACGACCCCGCCCACGCCGAACTGTGGCGCGAGGTGCTGCGCCGGGTCCCCGACCGGTACGTGCCGGCACCGGCCACGCTTTACGCGCTCTGTGCGTGGCGGCGCGGCGACGGGACCACCGCCAACCTCGCGGTGCAGCGGGCGCTGGACGTCGACCCCGGCTACCGGATGGCCGACCTGCTGGGCCGGGCGCTGATGGCCGGGCTCTCGCCGAGCGCCCTGGACGAGCTGCCCGGGCCGGTGGTCACGCGCCGCCGGCCGAGGATCCGGGGAGCGTGATCCGTTCGCGGCCGCTGTACACGTTGAACGTCCTGCCGCGCAGGAAGCCGACGAGCGTGAGCCCGGTCTCGGTGGCCAGTTCCACGGCGAGGGTGCTCGGTGCGGAGACCGCCGCCAGCATCGGGATTCCGGCGAGGGTCGCCTTCTGCACCAGTTCGAAGCTGGCCCGGCCGCTGACCATCAGCACCAGGCCGCTCGCCGGCAGGCGACCGTTGCGCGCCGCCCAGCCGACCACCTTGTCGACGGCGTTGTGCCGGCCGACGTCCTCGCGCACGCACACCAGCTCCCCGTCCGGGGTGAAGAGCCCGGCCGCGTGCAACCCGCCCGTCGTCTCGAACGTCCGCTGCGCCGCACGCAACGCGTCCGGCAGCCCGATCAGGGTCTCCGCGTCGACGGCGGTCCGGTCGGCGTCCAGGTCGAACCGGGACTTGACCCGCACCGCGTCGATGCTCGCCTTGCCGCACACGCCGCAGGAGGAGGTGGTGTAGAAGTTCCGCGACGGGTCGGTGACCGGCGGCGCCACATGCCCGGCCAGCTGAACGTCCACCACGTTGTACTGGTTGGGCTCGTTGGTGCCGGCGCACAGCTGGGCCAGCACGACGTCGTCGGCGCCGGTGATGATGCCCTCGGTGAGCAGGAACCCCACAGCCAGATCGATGTCGTCGCCGGGGGTGCGCATCGTGACGGCCAGCGGGGGGCGCTTGCCGCCGGCCGGGCCGACCCGGATCTCCAACGGCTCCTCGGCGGCCAGGGTGTCCGGGCGGTCGCGCGTGACGGCCGCCGTCCCGGAGAGATCCACCTTGAGGACTTTGCGTCGTGCGCTGGCCCGGCCCATGCGTTCGAGAGTACGGCGGAGTTCGATGAGTGCCTACGGTATACGGTCGTGCGATGGCTGCGGTGGCGCACGGATATGCGGCGATCGTGCTCGCCGGCGGCGGCGGGCGGCGCCTCGGGGGACCGGCGAAGCCCACCCTCGAGGTGGCGGGCGTGTCGATGCTGGCGCGGGTGCTGGACGCCGTCGCGGACGCCGCCATCCGGGTGGTGGTCGGGCCGGCCGAGCTGGAGGGCCTGTTGCCGGACGGGGTGGTGCTGACCCGGGAGGAGCCGCCGGGCGGCGGACCGGTGGCGGCGCTGTGGGCCGGCCTGTCGGCGCTGGACGGTGAGCCTGCGCAGGCCCGGCCGGAGGCGGGCGGGCTCGTGGCCGTGCTCGCCGCCGATCTGCCGCTGCTCACCCGCGGCGCCGTCGGGCTGCTGCTGCGCGCCGTCAGTGCACCCGCCGCGGGCGGCGAGCGGGACGGGGCGGTGTTCGTGGACGGCGACGGGCGGCAGCAGTTCCTGTGCGGGGCGTGGGCCGTCCCGGCCCTGCGGACCCGGCTCGGGCACCTCGCGCCGCACGCGGGGCTGTCGCTGCGGCAGGCGTTCGCGCCGATGCGGGTGGCGGAGGTCGTCGCCCCGCCCGGCACCCCGCCGCCGTGGTACGACTGCGACACCGCCGAGGAGTTGGCCGAGGCACGGCGCCTGTGGGGAGAGGTTCATGGCGACGCTTGAGGAATGGGTGGCGACCGCGTCGGAGTCGCTGGGGATCGACGCGTTGACGCACGAGGAACAGCAGATCGTGCTCGACGTCGCCCGCGACGTGGCGCACAACGTTCTGCGGCCGGGTGCGCCGGTGACGACGTTCCTGCTGGGAGTAGCGGTCGGCCGCGGCGCGCGACTGGGCCCGACCGCAGCCGTGATCCAGGCACTGGCCAGCAAAAACGCGGGTGAGTAAGGGGCGGCGATGTCGGGTGCGACGGATCGCATCGTAGGGTGGGCGGCGTGACGACCGAACCTGCCCTGACCGGCGCCGCACCACCGGAGGCCGCGCTCCTCGACGACCTCACCGCGGACCTCGGCACCAAGGTCACCGAGGCGTGGCAGGAGTTCGGCCGGGCGCTGGCCGTGGCGCTCCCGCACCTGCCGGCGGGGGCGAGCGTCGAGTTCACCCTCGACCCGACCGCTTCCGGCACCGAGGACGCGGTGTACTCGGTGCTGGTCAGCTCCGGCACCGACGGTTCGCTGACGGCGCTGGCCGTGGGCAACGCCGGCCTGCCGAGCGGATACCGGCTCAGCCGCGAGGCGATCGGCGACCTGGTCGCGCTCGGGTGGCAGCCGCCGGGTGTGGTGCCCGGGTCCGGCGACTCGTTCGGGCTGCGGCTGATGGCCGGTGACGGTGCCCGGTTGGCGGTGATCGTCACGCGCACGATGAAGGACGTGTACGGGGCGCCGCATCCGGCGTTCCTCACCTACGCGGCGACCCGCGGCGACGGTGCGGTGGTGCCGATGCCGGCCCTGGGATCCGCCCGGGCGCTGCTGGACGACTTCGACGGCGAGCCGGCCGACCGCGCCGCCGCACCGGGCCCGGCCACCACGGAGCGGGGCGACGCCGCCGAGGACGTCGACCACGCCACGGCAGCCGCCGCGCTCGCCGGTCTGCCGCTGACCGAACGGGTCCAGCTGGTGGTCGCGAAGCTGCAGAAGACCTCGCCGGACCAGTTGCAGATGGACGCCGACGGCGACATCGGGATCCGGGCCGGTTCGGCGATGGTGTTCGTGCGCGTGCGCGACAACCCGCCGCTGATCGACGTCTTCTCGCCGGTGCTCACCGAGATCGAGCCGAGCGAACGCCTCTACGTCCGCCTCTCCGAGCTGACCAACCGCATGCCGATCGGCCGCCTCTACTGCACGAACGACACCGTGTGGGCCTCGGTGCCGGTGATGGGCCGTGACTTTCAGGCCTCGCACCTCATGCTCGCCGTGCAGGTGATGACGGGCCTCGCCGACGAGCTGGACGACCGCCTGCAGGGGGAGTTCGGCGGCAAGCGCTTCTACGGCGACGCGGAGAAGGTGGCCGCCCGCGGCACGGCCGACGGCGACGAGCGCACCGGCATGTACCTGTAGCTACTGAAAGAACCAGTGGTGGAAGAGCGGGTTGCCCCGCGGCTCGGGGTCCCGGTCCTCGAAGTGGCGCGGGCGTTCGCGCTGCTGCGGGCGGGTCGTCTCGATGGGCGCCGGCTCGAAGCCCATCGTCGGGTCCTGCCAGTCGTTGCCGGTCCACGGCACGGTCGCGGGTGCGGCGGGCGCCGGCGGGATCTCGTTCGGCACCGGCTCGGTGGGAACGAAGTCCGGCACGTCGGGCACCGTCGGCACGGCGTCGGCCGGCACGGGCACGGGCACCTCGGGCACCGGAACGGCCGGCACGGCGACCGGCGGCACTCCGGCGGGCCGGCCGTCGCGTTCGTCGACGACGGCGTCCTCCGGCCGGATGCGCCCGCCCTCCGGAGCGGCCGGCGTGCCGAGGAGCGCGGGGTCGGGCGCGGCGGACTGCGGGATGCCGACGATCGGCGCCGGCACCGAGGAGGCCGACGGACCGCCGCCGCTGTCCACCTGAGCCGACCCGGGGTCGAACCCGGTCGTGGTGTCGAAGCTCGTGGTGCTGGCCGGCGCGTAGTCGACCATCCAGGCGAGGCCGCCGACGGCACCTCCGGTGAGGCCGGCGGCGGCCACGGCGGCGAGGGCGAACGCGAGCGGGGAGGGGCGCCGGTGCGTGCCGGAGTCCAGGATGTCGTCGTCGTACACGTGAAGGCCCTTCCCCCGCGGGCCGCCGCGGAACGTTCAGCGCGGCACCCCGAAATCCAATTAGGACAAAGTGTCCTTATATGCACTTAATAGTGCCATCTTTCACGCGGAGAAAGACCCGAAAGTAGGAGCGGCCGGACGTCCCGCCAGACGTCCGGCCGCTCCATCCAGGGGAGAAGCAGGTCTTGAGTTTTACGTGAACGACAGCCACGCCTGCTGCGCCAGCGTCTGCAGATCATTGGCCATCAGGCCGTTCTGCGACAGCGTCCACAGCGTGCCGTCGATCACGATGGCGCGGCGGATCGGGTAGAGCGCACCGCGCTGCGGGGTGTTGCCGTTCGGCGCCGGGTGCTTCAGGAACCCGGCCTCGGTGATCCCCGCGTCCGACACCTTCAACGCGAGCGCACCGCTGGCGGAGCCGCCGTCGTCGGCCGTGTACCTGTTCAGCGGCACCACCAGCAGCCCGGTCTTCGGCCAGTAGAGGAACGCGTGCGGGTCGAACTCGGCCTCCGAGTGCCCGTACTTCACGTGGTACTGCGCCAGCCGCTTCGGCGCCGCCGGATCGCTCACGTCGAACATCGACAGCTGCGTGCCCTGCGTCCGCCCGGTCTCGCTGGCCTCCTGACCGATGCCGATGAGCCGCCCGTCGCCGGCCGGGTGCAGGTACGCCGAATACCCGGTGATCTTCAGTTCGCCGGTCACCTTCGGCTGCTTCGGGTCGCGCAGGTCCACTGTGTACAGCGGATCCGTCTGCTTGAACGTCACCACGTAGCCCTGCGTGCCGACGAAGCGCACCGAGTAGATCCGTTCGCCCTTGCCGAGGCCGCCGACCTTGCCCTCCTGCACGAGGTTGCTGCCGTCCTGGCGCAGCACGTACACCGACGAGTCGGCCTCTCCGGTGGTGGCGATGCGCAGCCGACCGTCCCACTCGGACATCGAGTACTGGTTGAGCAGCCAGCCGTCGACCGCGCCGCCGGCCGCGAAGGTGGGCTTGCCGGGCTTCGACGTGTCGAACTTGTAGACCTCCGTGCGCTGCGGCTCCGGGTCCGCCCGCCGGGCCGCCGGCATCGCTGGGCCGCCCCGCCAGCGGCGGTCGTTGGCGACGTACAGGCTCTGGCCGTTGGAGTAGACGGTGTCGCCGTCCGCGGCCACCGTCACCGGGTCACCCTCGCCGAGCGCGGGCTTTCCGAGGTCGAACGTCAACACGGTGAGCAGCTTGCTCGCGCTGTAGCCGGCCGGGTGGGCCACGGACGAGCAGCCCACGCGGCCGGTGCCGGTGCTGCCGCCCTCGCCGGTGACCGTGTACTCGGGCAGCCAGTCCTCGATCGGCGACTGGTTGATGGTGCGCAGCATCGCGGCGGCGTACTCGTCGGGGTTGGCGCGGTGCTGCGGGCGTTCGATATCGGGGGTGGAACGCATGACGACCCGCACCTGGGCGCCGACCTGGCGTGCGTCGACCACCTGCCCGTCCATCGCGAACGTCCCCAGCACCCGCGGCTGCGCCCCGATGTCGACCAGGGTCAGCTGGGGCGACCTCGCGGCGGGCGGGGCCTCCTCGCGTCCGTAGTACGTGTTGCGGTTGATCAGGAGCACGTGGTCGCCGGAGAGCAGCAGGTCGCCGCCCCCGCCCGGGTAGCGGAGCGCCTGCGTCTGGCCCAGCGCCACCTTCGCCGTCTCGACCCGCCGCGCGGCGTCGTAGACCCGCAGGATCCCGTCGACCACCGTGATGATCCGCTTGCCGTCGGTCTTGACCAGGTCGGGCTCGTCGACGCCGGCCTCGTGCGTGTTGGTGCCGGAGTAGCCGCCCTGCTCGCCGGTCTTGGCGGCCGACTCCGCCTGGGCCCCGGCGGCGTTCGGAGCGGCGACCGCGCCGCCGCCGGTGTCCGCCGCGCCCCGCCGGCCGTCGACGGTCGGCGGCTCGGCCGCGTAGCCCCACGCCTCGAGGCTGTCCCGGGCCGCCGCACGCAGTCCGGCCAGCGCATCCTCGCAACTCGTGAACGACACGAGCCGCACCGACCCGGCAGCCGCCTCACCGCCGCCGGGTCGGTGCCCGTTCGTGTCCGGCGCATCGGTGCAGCCCGTCGCCAGGCCGGCGATCAGGGTCACGGCGGCGGCGGTACGCAGATGCCTCGAGCGGGTCATGCCGGATACGACGCAGCGGTCCCGGGTCGGGTTCCCGGAGATTTCTAGGTGGTGGGCAGGAGCCTCGACAGGACGACCATGCTGCGGGTGCTCCGCACGAACGGCTCCGCGCGCAGCTTCTCCAGCGCCTGTTCGAGGGCGGCGATGTCGGCCGCGCGCAGGTGCACCAACGCGTCGGCCTCGCCGGAGACGGTGTACGCGCCCACGACCGCCGCATGCCGTCGGGCCGCCGAGGCGATCTGCACGGGGGTGGTGCGCCCGGTGCAGAACAGCTCCACGAACATCTCCGCCGTCCAGCCGACCGCCACCGGGTCCACGACGGCCGTGAATCCCCGGATGACCTTCTCCGCCCGCAGCCGGTCCACCCGCCGCTTGACCGCCGGTGCCGACAGCGAGACCTTCGCGCCGATCTCCGCAAACGAACTGCGCGCGTCCTCCTGGAGCAGCGCAATGATCTGCTGGTCCACGTCGTCGATCCGCAACGAACCGCTCCTGCCTCGCAACGCCGATGGCTGTCGGCGGCAACGTACCGCACCTAACGTTTGTGATCGTGGGAGCGATGGAACGGATGCCGCGAAAGCGGACATATTTAATGTCGCCGCCGGAGCACTTCGCGGTCGAGTACACGATCAACCCGTGGATGGACCCCACCGCGCCGGTCGACGTCGAACTGGCCGTCAAGCAGTGGGAGAACCTGCGCGAGACACTCGTCCGTCATGAGCACACCGTGCACGTGCTGCCCCCGCACGCCGGCCTGCCCGACATGGTGTACGCCGCCAACGGGGCGTTCTCCGTCGACGGGGTCGTGTACGGCGCGCGCTTCCGCTACCCGCAGCGTTCGGCCGAGGCGGCGTTGCACCGCGCCTTCTACGACCCGGGTTCGTGGCGCTTCCACGATCCCGTGGAGATCAACGAGGGGGAGGGCGACTTCGCCTACGTTCCCGGGACCGGCGGCGGGGTGGTGCTCGCCGGGTTCGGGTTCCGGACCGATCCGACCGCGCACGCCGAGGCGCAGGAGGTGCTCGGCCGTCCCGTGGTGTCGCTGCGGCTGACCGACCCCCGGCTGTACCACCTGGACGTCGCGTTGGCGGTGCTCGACGACACGAACGTCACCTACTACCCGGGCGCGTTCTCCGACGGCTCCCGCCGGGTGCTGGAACGCCTCTTCCCCGACGCGGTGCTCGCCGACGAGGCGGACGCGCTGGCGTTCGGGCTCAACCTGATCAGCGACGGCCGCCACGCGTTCCTGAACTCCGAGGCGACGGCGCTCGGCGCGAAACTGAGCGCCGCCGGATACACCCCCGTCCACGTCGAACTCGGCGAACTGAAGAAGGGCGGCGGAAGCGTCCGCTGCTGCATCGCGGAGCTGCGCCCCTAACGCGTCTTGGCGAGAAGTTCGATGATCTCCTCGGTGGTGCCGACCTCGCCGAGCCGGGGGAAGATCCGTTCGACGGCGTGCCGGTGCGCGTCGGCGTCGTGATCGGCCGTGGCGTCGGCGGCGACCGTGACGTGGTAGCCGTGCTCGTGCGCGGCCCGGGCGGTCGACTCCACGCCGAAGCAGGTCGCGACGCCGGTCAGCACGACCTGCGTGACGCCGCGCCGGCGCAGGTGCAGGTCGAGATCGGTGCCGTAGAAGGCGCCCCAGTTCTTCTTCGTGACGACGATGTCGCCCTCGCCGCGGATCTCGTCCACCAGCACGTCCCAGTTGTCCGGCCGGGTGCCGCCGCGCGGCGCCGCCGCGATCCGGCCGGGCGGTGCCTCCTCCGGGCGCGCCGACACGCGGACCAGCACGACGGGCAGGCCGTGGCCGCGGAACGCCTCGGCGAGCGCGGCGCTGCGCGCCACCACGTCCGGGACGGCGTTGGGCTGGGTGGGCCTGCCGAGAATGCCGTGCTGCAGGTCGATGACGACCAGCGCGGTCTTCGGGTCGAGCGAGGTGAGGGTCATCCAGAAGATCCCTTCGGTCAGGACTGGAGGAGTTCGGCGACGCGGACCAGGGGAGCGGCCAGCGCCGGTATCTGCTCCGGCGCCTCGATCCGCCCCTTGCGGTACGACAGCAGTTCCGTGCCCTGCACGCTCCACACCGGCACCCGCCCGGCGATGTGTTCGCTGACCAGGGCCGGGCTCAAAACGCTGTGCACCTGCACCGGCACCACCGTCCGGATCCGGTACATGCGGTCGAAGCGTTCGTCGCCGATGGCGGTCGCCGCGTCGCCGAAGACGGCACGGCCGAGCTTCGACAGGCCGCTGCGCCGTTCGATCGAGAGCGTCGGGTACATCGTGGGCAGCCGCACGGCCGTGACCACGAACCGGTGCGTCTCCGACGTGCTGTTGCCGTGCGCGTCCGTGCTCGACGTCGTGTAGGAGTACTCGGCGACGGTGACCGTCCGGCCGTCGACGGTGCCGTGGACCGAGAGCGAGACGCCCCGCGGGTTGCGGCCCGGCAGCCGGTCGGCCCAGTCGACGGGCGGCTGCTCGCGCAGGTACCACCCGTGGTGCTTGGCCCACACGCGTAGGGCGTCGTGGCGGCGGCGTTCCCGATGGCTGTTGAGGATGACGGAGACGACGACAAGCGCTAGCGCGGCAGCGATGACGACACCGAAGACGGTGCACAACCCACCCGTCACCAGTGCTTCCATCGACCCCCGCCTCTCCCCGTCAGTCGATCCGACCGGATATCGATGCCGCAGCCACCGTAGCTCTTCTTCCGGCCTCCTCACCGACCGTGCGATCGGCGGCCACGTGCGCCGCCGGTGGAGGTGTACTTGTCCCGTTCACCGGGTACAGCCCCATCAACCCGCAGTAGTTGGAAGGGCTGATCACATGGCAGCGTTCACCGTGGTCCGGTTGGGTGGAGCCGCGCTCATCTGGGCAGACTGCGCGATGGGTGGCGCGCTGGCGCCCCGTCTGCACGAATCCCTGGACCGTCTCATCGGCGAGACGGCCTACCCGATCGTGGTCGACCTGGTGCGGGTTCCGTCGCTCGACGACGGGGTCGTGGCGGTGCTCGCCGCGGCGGCGATGCGCCTCGGTCAGCTCGGCCAGGGCCTCGAACTGCGGCTCGCCGGCGGGCGCGCGGTCACCGCGCGCAGCGCGGCCCAGCTGCGGCTGGTCATCGCGCAGACGTACCCCAGCGCCGCATAGCGGCAGCGGCCTCAGATCTCCAGTTCCACCGAGAAGACGTCCACCGCCGACGAGGGCGGCTCCCAGTCCCGCCTGAGGCGCGCGGTCACCCGGACCGGCACGTCGGGTGACCCCACCGCGAACGTGAAGGTCCGCCGCCCGGTCGCCCCGGCGGCATCCCGACCGCCCGGATCGGTGCGCTCGCCGACGAGCACCACCCCGGGCGGCAGCGGGTCGAGGATCCAGCGGTACCCCGTACCGCCCTGCTGCGGCAGCGCCGCCTCGACCCGCTCACCCGGCACGACGCGCACGACCCGGCCGTTGTCGGCGGGGCCGAGCGGGTCACCAGACATAGATCTCGCGTACCACGTCGTCGGCGCCGATGTTGATCGACGCGGCGTTGCCCTGCATCCGGGCGGCGGCGCCGAGCTGCGCCAGGTTGGTGTGGCCGGAGTCCCCGGCGGTGGCGAGCCGACGCCAGCCGACGCCCTCGACGTTGATCCAGCCGTTGCGCCCGTCCGCCGTGGTGAACAGCGACAGGATCCGCGCGGAGACGAACCCCGCCGCCGCGCCGGCCGCCGCGCCGGCCGTCGCGGCGGCACCCGGCGGGTCGAGCGTGGGCCGGCCACCGACCTGCGGCGCGGTGACCCCCTTGCCCAGCGCGAGCGAGAGTTCCGACTCGGTCAGTACCCGTGGAACGGTCATCGCTGCTCCTCTCAGTACACGTAGACGGTGTCGACGACGCCGTTGTCGGTGAACGCGTTGACCTGCCGGCCCGCCACCTTCGCGGCCGTCATCTGGGTCAGCATCGTGGACTGCACCTGGTCGGACGTGCCGGCGAGCCGGTGCCAGCCGTAGTTCTCCAGGTAGGTCCAGGCGTTGCGCTCGGCGCCGTCGCTCCACAGGCCGAGCACCCGCGCCGTGCCGGTCCAGGCGCGCAGCCGCACTCCGGTGACGCCGACGACCTGCCACGACTCGATCTCGCACTGGCCGTAGCCGATGCGCACGAAGCCCCCGTCGCCCCAGCCGGAACCCCAGCTGTTCTTGGCGATCCAGCAGCCCTGCGCGTCGTCGTAGCCGACCAGGGAAACGCAGTGGCCGCCCTCCTCGCCGCCGGTGACGTGCCGGTAGACGCCGGAGCGGTACGGGAAGAAGTCGGCGAACACGACGAAGCATGCGGTGACCGCGCCGTACGTCGAGATGTGTTCCTTGATGCGGTCCGGCTTGCCGGTGAGGTCGACGACGTCGCTCGCGCGGGCGAGCCGATTGGGCCAGTCGCCGTTCAGGGTGGCGCCGCCGGAGTTGCCGGGCGTGTACGGGAAGTAGTCCTCGTACGTGATGCCGATGTCGTGCGCCATCCGCAGCGCGGGCCGGGGCAGCCAGCCGGTGTCGCAGGTGACGCCGACGCTCTTGCCGTGCGCGTAGAAGAGGTGTGCCTCGCTGAGGTTCAGCTCCAGCGCGGGCTGCCGACGGGTGAACGCGGCGGTCGTCTCGAGCACGCTCACCGACCCGAACGCGACGCAGGACCCGCACGAGCCCTGGTCGCGCACATCGGTGACGTAGTTCCCGCCCGCGACGTCACGGGCGTCGAACGCGGCCGGCGCCACGGCCGCCGCGGGTCGGGGCCGCGCGTGGAAGGCGAGCACCCGTTCGTGCCGGGTGGCGATGGCGGCCCGCTCGGCCTCGTCGGGGAGCGGAACGCCGAGGCGGCGCCGGCGTTCCGCCTCGGACAGCTGGGTGATCGGGTTCTCGGCGGCCTGCCACGGGTGGCCGGCGGCGTCGAGGGCGGCGTTGAGGGATTCCTCCGGGGACGTCACCACTTCCTCCTTCGTCGAGGTCGGGTGTGACGCCCGCGATTCTGCTCAGTGCGACGGTGATCGCAGTCCGTTACCGGACTGGGCCGCCACCTTCGTCCGATCAGGCCGGCACGAGCACCCGGCGGAACACCCCGGAGAGGACGTTCGCCGTGGTGTCGGCGTCGTCCGAGCGCACCCAGAAGTGTTCCCGCACGCCGTCGAACGCGGTCGTCGCGGAGAACGCCACCCCGCCCATGGCCGGTTCGGGGGTCCACAGCACGTCGATGAGGTCGCGGCAGGCGGAGTTCAGGTGCAGGCGCAGCCGGCGGAGGACGCGGCTCTCGGCGGTCACGACGAGGCGTTCGGCGGTCAGCAGCAGAACGTAGCTGCCGCGGTCGCCGGGGCGGTCGACGCGGGCCAGCAGCAGCGGTTCGTCGGCGTCCGGGACGCAGCGGCGCAGGATCGGCAGGTGCCGGCGGAACATCGATGCGTCCGGTGCGGCGGCACCGGCGTCGGTCGCGGCGGTCAGGAGGCGGTGGGGGAAGTCGAGCGGCTCCATGCAGGGGGTAACGACGGGAATCGCCGCAGGCTGCGGCCCCTTTGCGGGAGTCGCACAGCGGGTGCGAGGCGCGACGTTTGATGGATCCCCGACCGGCGGGAGGCCGTACCCCCACGAATACCCGTGCGCGTGCCATGCTGGCCGACGTGGACCTGCGCCCACCGGCCATGCCGCCGGATCATCCCGGACCGGACTTCCTGCCGCCGTCGACCATGCCGGACGAGCCCGTCGACCTCGACGCGCCGGTCGAGTGGCGGGTGAACCCCGGCGTCGCGTGGACCAAGGCGGCCGGCGCGGCGGCGTTCGCGATGCTGGCGGTCGCGCTGGGTCGCACCGACCGGGGTGCCCTGTTCATGCTGGCGCTGGGGGCCGTCGTGCTCGGCCTGATCGCCGCGCGTGACCTGCTCGTGCCGGTGCGGGTGGCCGCGGATCCGACCGGGGTCACCGTCGCGACCGGGTTCGCCGGCCGTCGGCACATCGAGTGGTCCGAGGTCGAGGCGGTCCGCGTCGACGAGCGGGCCCGCCTGGGCATTCGCAACCAGTTGTTGGAACTGGACACCGGCGAGCAGATCTACCTCTACGGGGAACGCGAGCTCGGGGCGCCCTGCGCCGAGGTGGCCGCCCGGCTGGAGCAGTTCAGGACTCGTTCCGCAGGGTGAGCACGGCGATGTCGTCGCGCGGCGGCTCCGGCGAGAACGCCACCGCGGCGGCGCGCAGCCGGGCCGCCACCACCTCGGCGGGGAAGCCGGCGAGCGCGGACGCCTCCCGACGCAGCCGGTCCACCCCGAACAGCGTGCCGCGATGGCGGCGTTCGGTGACGCCGTCGGTGGTGAAGATGAGCGTGTCGCCGGGCGCCATCACGAGATGCTCCACCGGCGTCTTGATCACCGGCAGCAGCCCGAGGGCGGTACCGCAGCGCCCCACCAGCCGGGTGCGGCCGTCCGGCTGAACGAGCACCGGCTGGTCGTGGCCGGCGAGGTGCAGCGCCGCGTCGACCGTTCCGTCCGGCCGGCGCGACAGGGCCGCCAACGCCAGCGTGCAGAACCGGCCGGCGCCGCGTTCGACCAGGGTCTCGTTGAGCCGGGTCAGCGTGTCGGCGAGCGGCCGCCCGTCGCGCACGAGCGTGCGGGTCACGTCGCGCACCAGGCCGGTGACGATCGCGGCCTGCACACCCTTGCCCGACACGTCGCCGATCACCACGAGCCAGCGGCCGTCCGGCAGCGCCACGACGTCGTAGAAGTCGCCGCCGACGTCGACCGCCTCCCCGGCCGGCACGTACTCGGCGCCCAGGTCGATGCCGTGGATGACGGGCAGTTCCGGCGGGAGCAGCGAACGCTGCAGCGCGTGCGCGATCGCGCGGCGTTCGGCGTAGATGCGGTTGTTGTCGATGGCGAGCGCCGAACGCCGGGCGATGTCCTCGATCGCCGCCTGCTCGTCCGCGCCCTGCCAGGTGCCGACGTCACGCCCCACGGAGAGGGTGCCGATGCGCTGCCCGCGCGCGATCAGCGACACGGCGAGCCCCTCGGCGGGTGCGCTCAACGCCACCGGGCCGTCCAGCCCGACGGCCTCGATGATCTGCGCCCGGGCGTCCTCCAGCTGGTCGAGCAGGTCCTGGGTCTGGGCCTCGTCGCGGTGCGCGGCCGCCGCGAGGCGCAGTTCGCCCTCGTCGCTGAGCATGTGCACCGCGCACCAGGTGCCGAGCCGGGGCACCACCAGGCGCGGGATGAGCGCGAGGGTCAGTTCGACGTCCAGCGACTGCGCCAGGAGATCGCTCGCCTCCGCGAGGAACGTCAACCAGTTGCGCCGTTCGAGGTCGGTGCGGCGCAGCCGGTGGTTCTCCAGCAGCAGGCCGATCCGCTCGGCGGCCAGGTGCACCACCGGGGTGTCGACGGGCGGGTGCACGACCAGTTCGGCGCGCCAGGGCCGGGCGACCGACAGGGCGATCCGGGTGCCGGCCTCGGCGCGCGGAGTCGTGGCGGCGGTGCCGGTGTAGGAGGAGAGAGCGTGCGGGCCCACGCCGTTGTTCTCGTCGACCAGGACGGTGGCGCTCGACGCGCCCGTGGCGAGCGTGAGCCGGCGCAGCTGTTCCTCCAACTGCTCGGACAGGTCGGAGCCGTCCGGCACCGGGCCGAGCGCGGCGACCGGGTCGACCGCGGGCGTCAGCGGGCCGGTGGTGCCGTCGGTGTCGTGGCTGAGGCGGAACCACACCACCTTGCCCTGCCGGTGGTACACGGTGCCCCAGCGGTCGGCCATCTCGTTGACGAGGATCAGGCCGCGGCCGCGTTCCTCGCTCGGCGGGTTGGCGGCGGCCGGATCCGCACCGGGGCCGAACCCGGGATCCGGCGCGCTGTCCAGCACCGAGACGGTGAGGCCGTTCGGGTCGACGACGATCTCCACGACGAGTTCGGTGCCCGCGTGCAGAACGGCGTTGGTCACCAGCTCGGTGGTGAGGAGCAGCGCCTCGTCGAGCAGTTCGGCGGCGGCTTTGCGGTCGACTCCGTTGGGGTGCTCCAGCAGCGCCGCCCGTACCGCGGAACGCGCGGCGGCCGGCGAACGCAGGTCGGCCGGCAGCGGAAGTCTCCGCACGATCGGGGCGGTCACAGTTCGCAGTCTCCCTGCATCGGCTGTAACAATCCAACCGGGACGCTCGCCCGACCGGGCGACGGAGGCGAACGATAGCGAGGACGCCATGACCGTTGCGGACCAGAGCCTGCCGGCTGACACGTCGGCCGACGCCCTTCTGGCCGAGTTGGCCGACGCGCTCGACAGGGTGGCCGCGGGCGATCTCAAGGTGCGGCTGCGCCGGCGCACGGGCACCGCCGGTGAGGTCGTCGACCGGTTCAACCGCGTGGTGGAGATGCAGCAGCGTTCGACCCGCGAACTGCTGCGCATCAGCCGCGTCGTGGGCCGCGAGGGCCGCCTCTCCGAACGCCTCGACGACGAGGGCTTCGAGGGCGCCTGGGTCGACCGGATCCGCGCCGTCAACTCGCTCATCGACGAACTGGGCCGTCCCACGCAGGAGATCGCGCGGGTCATCGCGGCGGTGGCCGACGGGGACCTGTCGGAGCACATGGCGCTGGAGATCGAGGGACGGCCGCTGCGCGGCGAGTTCCTGCGCATCGGCCGCACCGTGAACACGATGGTCGACCAGCTCTCGTCGTTCGGCGAGGAAGTCACGCGTGTGGCGCGTGAGGTCGGCACGGAGGGCAAGCTCGGCGGGCAGGCCGACGTGCGGGGTGTGGCCGGGACGTGGCGCGACCTGACGGACGCGGTCAACACGATGGCCGCCAACCTGACCGGCCAGGTGCGCTCGATCTCCGTGGCGGCGACGGCGGTGGCGCGGGGCGACCTGTCCCAGAAGATCACCGTGTCCGCCAAGGGCGAGATCGCGGAACTGGCCGACACGATCAACTGGCTCACCGACACGCTGCGCGTCTTCGCCGACGAGGTGACCCGCGTGGCGCGCGAGGTCGGCACCGAGGGCAAGCTCGGCGGGCAGGCGGAGGTGCCCGGCGTCGGCGGCACGTGGAAGGACCTCACCGACGCCGTGAACTACATGGCGTCCAACCTGACCGGCCAGGTGCGCAACATCGCCCAGGTGGCGACCGCCGTGGCGAAGGGCGACCTGTCGCAGAAGATCACGGTGGCGGCCCAGGGCGAGATCCTCGAACTGAAGGACACCGTCAACACGATGGTGGACCAGTTGTCGTCGTTCGCCGACGAGGTGACCCGCGTGGCCCGCGAGGTGGGTACGGAGGGCAAGCTCGGCGGTCAGGCCCAGGTGAGCGGCGTCTCCGGCACCTGGCGGGATCTCACCGAGAACGTCAACCAGCTCGCCGGCAACCTGACCGGCCAGGTCCGCAACATCGCCCAGGTCACCACGGCCGTCGCGAAGGGCGACCTGTCGCAGAAGATCACCGTCGACGCGCGCGGCGAGATCCTGGCCCTGAAGAACACCGTCAACACGATGGTGGACCAGTTGTCGTCGTTCGCCGACGAGGTGACCCGCGTGGCCCGCGAGGTGGGCACGGAGGGCAAGCTCGGCGGTCAGGCCCAGGTGAAGGGCGTGTCGGGCACGTGGCGTGACCTGACGGACAACGTGAACTACATGGCGTCCAACCTGACCGGCCAGGTCCGCAACATCGCCCAGGTGGCGACCGCGGTGGCGAAGGGCGACCTCTCGCAGAAGATCACGGTCGACGCGCGCGGCGAGATCCTCGAACTCAAGAGCACGGTCAACACGATGGTCGACCAGCTGTCGTCGTTCGCCGACGAGGTGACGCGAGTGGCGCGCGAGGTGGGCACCGAGGGGAAGCTGGGCGGTCAGGCGCAGGTGAAGGGCGTGTCGGGCACCTGGCGTGACCTGACGGACAACGTGAACTACATGGCGTCCAACCTGACCGCCCAGGTGCGCAACATCGCCCAGGTCGGCACGGCAGTCGCCAGGGGCGACCTCTCGCAGAAGATCACCGTGGCGGCCCAGGGCGAGATCCTGCAGCTCAAGGACACCGTCAACCTGATGGTGGATCAGCTGTCGTCGTTCGCCGACGAGGTGACGCGGGTGGCCCGCGAGGTCGGCACCGAGGGCAAGCTCGGCGGGCAGGCCCAGGTGAAGGGCGTCTCCGGCACCTGGCGCGACCTCACCGACAACGTCAACTCGATGGCCTCCAACCTGACCGGCCAGGTCCGCAACATCGCCCAGGTCACCACGGCCGTCGCGAAGGGCGACCTGTCGCAGAAGATCACCGTCGACGCCCAGGGCGAGATCCTGGAGCTGAAGAACACCGTCAACACGATGGTGGATCAGCTGTCGTCGTTCGCCGACGAGGTGACGCGGGTGGCCCGCGAGGTGGGCACGGAGGGCAAGCTCGGCGGTCAGGCCCGGGTCCGCGGCGTCTCCGGCACCTGGGAGGACCTCACGGAGAACGTCAACCAGCTGGCCTCCACTCTCACCACCCAGCTGCGCGCGATCGCCCAGGTCAGTACGGCCGTCACCCGGGGCGACCTGACCCAGCGCGTCGCCGTCGCAGCACAGGGCGAGGTCGCGGAGCTGAAGGACAACATCAACCAGATGATCGTCACGCTCCGCGAGACCACGAAGAAGAACGCGGAACAGGGCTGGCTCGACTCCAACCTGGCCCGCATCGGCGGCCTGCTCCAGGGCCAGCGGGACCTCACCGAGGTGAGCCGCATGATCATGTCCGAGGTGACGCCGCTCGTCGACGCGCACCTCGGCGCGTTCTTCCTCTCGGCCACCGACGCCGACAGCACGCTGCGGCTGCGGCTCAACGCCAGCTACGGCTACACCGCCCCGGGCCAGGAGGTCGACTTCGCGCCCGGCGAGGGCCTCGTCGGGCAGGCCGCCCTCTCCCGCCGCGCCATCCGCGTCTCCGCCCCCGGCGATCAAGGGCTGACGGTGCGGTCGGGACTCGCCGCGACACCGCCCGCCGACCTGGTCGTCCTGCCGGTGCTTTTCGAGGGGGAACCGCTCGGCGTGATCGAATTCGCGTCGGTGAGCACCTTCAGTGAGCTGCACCTCGGGTTCCTCGACCGGCTGGTGGTCACCATCGGCGTGGCCCTGAAGACGATCCTGGCGAACCGTCGCACGGAGGAACTTCTATCGCAGAGCCAGCGCCTCGCGTTGGAGCTGCAGGACCAGTCGGCCGAACTCCAGCGCACCAACGCCGAACTGGAGGAGAAGGCGGCGCTGCTCTCCGAGCAGAAGGCCAACATCGAGACGCAGAACCGCGAGATCGAAATGGCCCGCCTGGGCCTGGAGGAGAAGGCGCAGCAGCTCGCGCAGGCGTCGCAGTACAAGTCGGAGTTCCTGGCGAACATGAGCCACGAACTGCGCACCCCGCTCAACTCGATGCTGCTGCTGTCCCGGCTCCTCGCCGAGAACTCCGAGTCCAACCTCACCGCGAAGCAGATCGAGTTCGCGCGCACGATCCACGGGGCCGGTTCCGACCTGCTCGGGCTCATCGACGACATCCTCGACCTGTCCAAGATCGAGGCCGGCCGGATGGACGTGGAGCCGGGCGAGGTGACGTTCGAGGACGTGTGCGGCTACGTCGAGCAGGCGTTCGGGCCGCAGGTCGAGGAGAAGGGGCTGGACCTGGCCGTCACGGTCGCGGCCGACGTGCCGCCCGTGCTGGTCACCGACCCGCAGCGGCTCCAGCAGATCCTTCGCAATTTGCTGTCGAACGCCGTGAAGTTCACCGACAACGGCTCCGTGGAGCTGTCCATCCGGCCGGCGCCCGACGGGGCGGAGTACGGCGTGCCCTCCCTGGACGGGGCGCGGCGCGTGATCGCGTTCGCCGTCTCCGACACCGGCATCGGGATCTCCCAGGACAAGCTGAACCTCATCTTCGACGCCTTCCAGCAGGCCGACGGCACCACCAGCCGCAAGTACGGCGGCACCGGCCTCGGCCTGTCGATCAGCCTCGAACTGGCCCGCCTGCTCGGCGGCTCGATCCAGGTGTCGTCGCGGGTCGGTGAGGGCTCGACGTTCGTGCTGTACCTGCCGGACACGTTCGTCGCCGAGGCGCTCCCGGCCCTGGGCACACTGCTGCCGGGTGCACCACCGGCGCTGGCCGGCCCGCTGCCCACCCGGGAACTGCCGGCCCGGGAGACGCCACCGGTCCGGCCCCCGAGCCCACTGCGGCCGGTCAAGGACCCGGAACGGCGTTCCAGCACCGCCGCCCAGCAGCTCGACGGCGCCACGGTCCTGATCGTCGACGACGACGTCCGGAACGTCTTCGCGCTGACCAGCGCCCTGGAGATGCACGGCATGACGGTCCTCTACTCCGACAACGGCGCCGACGGTGTACGCCTGCTGACCGAACATCCCGAGGTCGACATCGTGCTGATGGACGCGATGATGCCCGACATGGACGGCAACGAGACCACGCGCGCCATCCGCCGGAACCGCCGCTTCGCCGACCTCCCGGTCGTCTTCCTGACGGCGAAGGCGATGCCCGGTGACCGAGAATCCAGCTTCGCCGCCGGGGCCAGCGACTACATCACGAAACCGGTGGACCTCGACGAGCTGCTCGACGTGATGGCAGCGTGGGTGACGGGCACCGGGAGGGCGGTGTGAACGGCGGCGTGAGCGGCGTGGCGCGGGTCCTCCTGGTGGACGACCGCAAGGACAACCTGCTCGCCCTGGAGGCCATCCTCCAGGGCCTGCCCGTCGTCACCGTCGCGGCGCACAGCGGTGAGGAGGCGCTGAAGCACCTGCTCGTGGAGGACTTCGCGCTGATCCTGCTCGACGCCCAGATGCCCGACATGGACGGCTTCGAGACCGCCCGGCACATCAAGCGCCGCGAACGCACGCGCCACGTCCCGATCATCTTCCTCACGGCCGCCGACCGGGACGCGCACATGGCCATGCGCGGGTACGCGGTCGGCGCCGTCGACTACCTCACGAAGCCGTTCGACCCGTGGGTGCTGCGCGCCAAGGTCTCCGTCTTCATCGAGCTGTGGGTCAAGAACGAGCAGCTGCACGCCCAGGCGGAGACGGCCCGCGTGCGCGACAACGCCATGCGCGCGGCCGGCGTGGCGGTAGGTGAGGCGCTGACGGCGCTGCGCGCGGCTCAGGCGGTCGGCGAGGCCGGAGCCCCGGCGTTGGAACGCACCCACGCCGCCCTCGACCGGGCCCAACGCCACTTGAACGTCTCCGGCTGACCCGGCGCTGCGCTAGGCCTCGCGGATCGAGAGGGCGCCGCGCAGCCCCGTGATGTCCAGCACCCGCAGCAGGAAGTCGCCCACGTTGACGAGGATCAGCGCCGACTGCGCCATGCTCGCCTTTCTGCTGAGGACCACGAGCGTCCCCAACCCCTGCGAGTCGCAGAACGTCACCTCGGTCATGTCGAGCACGACACGCGGCGGGGGCTCGCTGGCGAACATGTCCCCGACGACCTTCGACAGTCGTTGAACGGTTGACATGTCGATCTCGCCGGCAAGCGTCACGACCGCCTCTGCGGGGGTTCGTGCGACACCGATGTTGAGGTCCGGCCGATCCACGCCCGTAGCCTAACGCGACCTTGCGCAGCCGGCTGGATCGGTGTGCCCAAAGGCGTTCGTCGCCTCACGTGGTAGCCCCCGGATGGGCGATGACCCGCCGGTAGGACACAATGGGCGCACCGTGACCAGTGATGCTGCCTCCGCTGCCCTGTTCGCCCGCGCCCAGGCCATTGTGCCGGGTGGGGTGAATTCTCCCGTGCGCGCGTTCAAGTCCGTGGGCGGCACGCCGCGGTTCATGGTGCGCGGCGAGGGATGCCGCATGGTGGACGCCGACGGTAATTCCTACGTCGACCTGGTGTGCTCCTGGGGACCGCTGATCCTGGGGCACGCGCACCCGGCCGTGATCGAGGCCGTGACGGCGGCCGCCGCGAAGGGGACCAGTTTCGGCACGCCGACGCCGGGCGAGGTGGACCTGGCGGAGGAGATCGTGTCGCGCACGCCGGTGGAGGCGGTGCGCCTGGTCAACTCGGGTACCGAGGCGACGATGACGGCGATCCGGCTGGCCCGCGGGTTCACCGGGCGCAGCACGATCGTCAAGTTCGCCGGCTGCTACCACGGGCACGTGGACGCGCTGCTGGCCGCCGCCGGGTCCGGGGTCGCCACCCTGGCCCTGCCGGACACGCCGGGCGTCACCGGTGCGAGCACCGCCGAGACCATCGTTCTCCCGTACAACGACGTCGCCGCCGTGGAGGCCGCGTTCGCCGAGCGGGGCGACAGCATCGCCGCGATCATCACCGAGGCCGCGCCGGGCAACATGGGCGCCGTCGCGCCGCGGGACGGGTTCAACGGCAAGATCGCCGAGATCGCGCACCGGCACGGCGCGCTCCTGATCCTGGACGAGGTGATGACCGGGTTCCGGATCACCCGTTCGGGGTGGGTCGGGTACGAACCGGTCGACGCCGACCTGTACACGTACGGCAAGGTCATGGGCGGCGGGATGCCGGCGGCGGCGTTCGGCGGCCGCGCCGAGATCATGAATCGGCTGGCCCCGGCCGGGCCGGTCTACCAGGCGGGCACGCTCTCCGGTAACCCGCTGGCCTGCGCGGCCGGGCTCGCCACGCTGCGGCACTGCACGCCCGAGGTCTACGCGGCCGTCGATCGCGCGGCCGCCACCGTGGGCAAGCTGGCTTCCGATGCCCTGAGCGCCGCCGGGGTCCCGCACCGGCTGTCGGCTGCGGGCAACCTGTTCTCCATATTCTTCGGGGAACATGATGTGCGCGACTTCGACGACGCGAAGAAGCAGGACATCGGCGCGTTCCGGGCGTTCTTCCACGCGATGCTGGAGCGCGGCGTGTATCTGCCGCCGAGCGCCTTCGAGGCGTGGTTCGTGTCCGCGGCGTTGGACGACGCGGCGTTCGAGACGATCGAGGCGGCGCTCCCGCACGCCGCGCGTGCTGCTGCGGAGGCTGCATGAGCAAGACGGTCGTGCATGTGCTGAGGCACGGCGAGGTGCACAACCCGGAGAAGATCCTGTACGGGCGCATTCCCGGCTACAAGCTCTCCGAGCTGGGCCGCCAGATGGCCAAGGCCGCCGCCGAGGCCCTCTCCAAGAACGACATCACCTACGTCGTGGCCTCCCCGCTCGAACGCGCGCAGGAGACGGCCGAGCCGATCGCGGCGCAGTTCAAGCTGGGCGTGGCCGCCGACGAACGGCTGCTGGAGAGCACGAACCTCTTCGAGGGCAAGACGTTCGGCGTCGGCGACGGTGCGCTCAAGCACCCGCGCAACTGGTGGAGCCTGCGCAACCCGTTCCGGCCCTCCTGGGGTGAGCCGTACATCGAGGTGGCCCAGCGGATGTTCGCCGCCGTCGAGGCGGCTCGGGACGCGGCCCGCGGGCACGAGGCGGTCTGCGTGTCGCACCAGCTGCCGATCTGGACGCTGCGCCGCTGGCTGGAGGGGAAGCGGCTGTGGCACGACCCGCGCAGCCGCGAGTGTGCCCTGGCCAGCCTCACGTCGGTCCACTTCGAGGAGGACAAGGTGGTGAGCGTGGGCTACCAGGAGCCGGCGTCGCACCTCATCGCCCTCTCACCCGAAGCCAGGACGGCCAAGGGGGCGTAGCCATGCGGATTCTCCGGCTCCTGCTGTCCGTGACCGTGGCCCTGGCCCTGGTCGCCGGATGCTCGGCAGACAGGCCGGAGAAGGCGCCCGTTCTCCAGGGAGAACTGCTCGGCGGCGGCACCTACGACCCGGCCACCCACGCCGGCAAGATCGTGGTCGTCAACTTCTGGGGCTCCTGGTGCGCGCCGTGCCGCGCCGAGGCCGCCGACCTGAACGCCGCCTACGAGGCCACCAAGGACTCCGGCGTCGCGTTCCTGGGGATCAACATCCGCGACCCCAACAAGGATCAGGCGGTCGCGTTCGTCGAGAACTTCAAGGTGCCCTACCCCAGCATCTACGACCCGAAGAGCGAGCTGGCGCTGGAGTTCGACGTGCCGCCGACCGGGATCCCGAACACGCTGGTGCTCGGCAAGGACGGCCGGGTGGTGCACACGTTCCGGGCGGTGGTGGGCAAGGACGAGCTGCTCGCCCAGATCAAGGCGGCCCAGGGTGGGTGAACTGCTGCATGGGTGAATCGTTCGCGGGCGTCGCCGAGTCCGGGCCCCTGGTCGCCGCCGTCGCCGTGGCCGCCCTCGCCGGGCTGGTCAGCTTCCTCTCGCCGTGCATCCTGCCGCTGGTGCCGGGTTACCTGTCGTACGTGACCGGGCTCGCCGGAGCCGACCTGGAGGCCGGGCGCCGGCGCGGTCGGATCGTGGCGGGGGTCGGGCTCTTCGTGGCCGGCTTCTCGGTGGTGTTCATCCTCGGGTCGGTGCTGGCCGCGACGGTGGGGCCGATCTTCCTGGACCACCAGCGCGTGCTGGAGATCGTCATCGGTGTGCTGATCATCGTCTTCGGACTGGCCTTCGCCGGTCTGGTGCCGGCGCTGCAGAACGAGTGGCGCATCCACCGGCTGCCGGCCGCGGGACTGTTCGGAGCGCCGGTGTTCGGGGCGGTCTTCGCGCTGTCCTGGATCCCGTGTGTCGGGCCGACCCTGGGTGCCGTGCTCGGGCTGGCGGCGACCGGGTCCACGCCGCGCGCGGTCGTTCTCGCCGTCGCCTACTGCCTCGGGCTCGGCCTGCCCTTCCTGATCTTCGGACTGGGCTTCCAGCGGGTCCTCGGCATCTCGCGCGCCGTGCGTCGCAACGGGCAGTGGGTCACCCGCATCGGCGGCGCGCTGCTGGTGCTGACCGGGCTCGCCCTCGTCACCGGAATCTGGACGGTCTTCGTGGACTGGCTCCGCGCGTCCATCATCGGATTCGACATCCTGCTATGAGCGGACGCTTGCGGAAGCGAATCATGGAGCACTGCGCGCTCAGGACTCAGGGCGCCGGGGAGCGAAGCGAGCCGGTGACATGAGCCTGCTGCGCAACTCCTGGCGTCAGCTCACCAGCATGCGCACCGCACTGGTGCTGCTGTTCCTGCTCGCCCTGTTCGCCATCCCGGGAAGCGTCTTCCCGCAGCGCTCCATCGGCCCGGAAGCCGTCGACAGGTACCTGCGCGACAATCCCGACACGGGGCCGTGGCTCGACCGGCTCCAGGCGTTCGACGTGTACTCGTCGGTCTGGTTCTCGGCGGTGTACCTGCTGCTGTTCGTGTCGCTGGTCGGATGCGTCGTGCCCCGGCTCAAGGCGCACGCGGTCGCGCTCATCCGCGTTCCCCCGGAAGCTCCTAAACGGCTGGACCGCCTGCCCGCGCACGCCGACGACCTCGACCACGACGGCGATCCGGAGGCGGCCGCCGACGCGCTCGCGGCGCTGCTCAAGGGCCGGCGCTTCCGCGTGGCGCGGCGCGGGCGCACGATCAGCGCGGAGAAGGGCTACCTCAAGGAGACCGGCAACCTGGTCTTCCACTTCGCGCTGCTCGCGCTGCTGGGCGGGATGGCCGCCGGGGGCCTCTACGGCTGGCACGGCAACCGCATTGTTGTCACCGGAGACACGAACGGCTTCTGCAGCAGCACCCAGCAGTACGACGAGTACGACCTCGGCACCCGCGTCGACGCCGCCGACCTTGCCCGCTTCTGCGTCACGCTCGACTCGTTCCGCGCGGAGTACCTCGACAGCGGGCAGCCCAGCCTCTACCGGGCCCGCATGAGCTACGCCGCCGACGGCGAGCGCGGCACGCGCACGGTGGAGGTCAACCACCCGCTGCGCCTCGCCGACGCCAACGTGTACCTGCTCGGAACGGGCTACGCGCCCACGCTGCGCTACACCGACCGGGCCGGCCGGACCCAGACGATCACCGTGCCGTTCCTGCCCCAGGACAACGCGCTCACCAGCTACGGGCTGGCCGCGTTCCCCGACGCGAACATCGGGCTGACCGAGCCGGACGGCCGCCCCGCACAGGTCGCCTTCGACGGGCTGTACCTGCCCACCGTGCCGGAGAACGTGGCGCACGGCGCGTCGCTGTTCCCCGCCGAGCGGGATCCACGGCTGATGCTGCGCGCCTACATCGGCGACCTCGGCCTCGACAGCTTCCGCCCGCAGTCGGTGTACGCGCTGAACTTCGACCAGGTCGAGGGGAAGATGCTGCAGGCCAGCGGGGACCAGTTCGCGCTGAAGCCGGGTGAGTCGCACACGCTCGCCGACGGCACGAAGATCGAGTTCCTGGGCACGCAGCCGTGGATCGCCGTGTCGGTGCGTCACGACCCGGGCGAGAAGGTCGTCCTCGTGGGTGGCATCCTGCTGGTGATCGGCCTGCTCGGTTCGCTGACCGGGCGTCGGCGCCGGGTCTTCTTCCGGGTCACGCCGGACGGGGTCGTCGCGGGCGGCCTGCCGCGCAGCGAGTACGAGGGCTTCGCGGCGGAGTTCGAGCAGATCGTGGAGAGTGCCCGGGCCGCGCTCGGGGAACGCACGCGGGAGAAGGCGGGGAGCCGAGATGGCTGAGGTGTCCGACCAACTGCTGGTCGTGACGATCATGACGTACCTGGCGGCGCTGGTCGCCTACGCGGCCGAGTACGCGTTCGGTTCGGCGACCCGGGTGTCCCGGGTGGCCAACCGGGAGTTGGTGGGCCCCGACGGTCTGGCGGTGGTGGTGGACGACGAGCCGGCACCCGTGTCCCCGAGGGACCGGTACATCGGCTACGCCGTCCTCGGGCTCAGCGTCGCCGCCACCCTCGCGCACGCCGCGACCCTGATCACCCGCGCCGTCGCCGCCGGCCGCGTGCCGTGGGGCAACATGTACGAGTTCCTGCTGGCGCTGACCCTGGTCGGCTCGGTCGCCTGGCTGGTCGTGCTCTTCGCGCGCCCGGCCGTGCGCGCGCTCGGGCTGCTCGTCACGACCGTCGTCATCGTGCTGCTCGGCACCAGCGGCATGCTGCACACCGACGCCGGCCCGCTGGTGCCCGCGCTGAACTCGTACTGGCTCGCCATCCACGTGAGCGCGGTCGCCACGGCCGGCGGGGTGCTGCTGGTCGGGTTCGTCTCCGCCGTGCTGTACCTGCTGCGGGACGGCTACGAGAACGGGCGCACCGGTTTTCCGTTCGCCCTCGCGGCCAAGGCGCCGGCCGCCGCCACGATCGAACGGCTGACGTTCCGGGTGCACGCGTTCGCGTTCCCGATCCTGACCGTGGGCATCATGTGCGGCGCGATCTGGGCCGAGGCGGCGTGGGGCCGCTACTGGGGGTGGGACCCCAAGGAGGTCTGGTCGTTCATCACCTGGGTGATCTACGCCGGCTACCTGCACGCGCGGGCGACGCCGAGCATCAAGCGCCGCACCGCGAGCTGGCTGGCGATCGCCGGGTGGGCCGCCGTCGTGTTCAACACCTACGGCGTGAACCTCGTCTTCAGCGGCCTGCACTCCTACGCCGGCGTCTGAACCTCCTCGGTCTTCTCGGGCTTGCGCCCGAGGAGCACCAGCATGAAGCCGGCCATCAGCATCATTCCGCCGGTCCACACCAGCATCGGGACGTTGGTGCTGGTGCCGGTGATCGGGAGCGACCCGTTGGAGGTGGTCGTCCCCCCGTTGTTGCCGCTGGTCGAGGAGGGGTTGATGACGACCTTGGCGGTGTCGTTGGCCGTGTCCTTGTCCGCGGGCGGGTCCTTGATCTCGGCGAACGGGTTGTGGAACGACACCGTCCCCGTCGCGTCCGCCTTCACCTCGGTGATCTTCAGCGTGAACTTCTTCGAGTCCGTGCTCCCCGCCTTGAACCACACGGAGTCGGTGACGCATCCGTAGAACGTCCCACCGGCCGCACCGGGCTTGATGTCGACGCCGCCGCCCGACTTCTCCACGTACGACGAGCAGCCGGCCGGCACACCCGTCACCTGCGTGCCCGGCGGCACCGCGAACGTGTACGCGAACGGCGACGCACCGGTCGCCGAGCCGTCCAGCGTGGCCTTCCCGTTGTTCTTCACGCCGATGGTGACCTCGACCGAGGCGTCCTTCGCGCCCGAGGCGTTGGCCCCGTTGGCGGCGATGTCGTAGGTGTTCTTGACGGTCGTCCCGAAGATGGCCGTGTTGTCATCCACATTGATGTCGGTGCCCTGCGCCGACACGACCGGCTCCGCGGCGGCGACCGCTTCCAGGGCCACCACGGTCACGCTCACCGGCTTCGACCCGAACGCGTCCTCGCTGAACCCGAACTCCAGCGCCGGCAGCCCCCACGTGTTGTGCGCCGGGATGCTCTGGTCGTAGGTGCAGGTGAAGCGGCGGGCGTCGGCGTCGTTCTGGCAGCTCGCGTAGTTGCTCGGGACGACGCCGAGCGCGTAGGAGTAGACGACCTGGATGCGCTTGGCCGTGACGCCGCCGTAGTTGGCGACCACCGGCGCGATCGTGAACTTCTGGTCCGGCGTGTACTCCTTGGCCGCCGGGAACTCCTGCAGCGTCAGGTCGACACCGGCGTGCACGCTCACCGGGATCTCCTGGGTGTGCGGCTGGACGCCGTCGGCCGTGGTGGTGACGGCGATGCTGCCCTTGGCGCCGGCGGCGACACCGGCCTTGGGCCGCACGACGACGTCGACCTGGGCCGGGCTGCCGAGCGCGCAGGTCACGGCGGTGCCGGTCGTGACGCACGCGGCGGGGAAGCCGAACGTGGCGACGTCGGCGGCCTTCGCCAGCTCGAACGTCGCCTTCGCGTTCTTGGCGTCGCCGACCGTGAACTGGAAGCGCACCGTGCGCGGGAAGCCGTTGACGGCGAGGAGGATCTCCGGCGCGGCCGCGAGCCGTACCGCACCACCGGCCGGGTCCGGTGCGGCGAGCGCGGTACCCCCGCCCACCCCGACGGCCACCGCCAGAGCGGTGAGAACCGTGGCCACGGACACCAACCGTCGACGACGCATGATTCCTCCCCAGTAGTCATGTGTCGGCTACGAAGATTATCGTGAATGTCCCTTCGGCCGCAGCCCGCCCCGTGGGGACAGGGCCCGGAAGTCGATACTCCCGGGCCCCTCGCGCTGCCTAGTGCTCCGGCGTCACGAGCACGATCCGCCGCCGTCGGAACGCCACGAACAGTCCGACGCCCACCGCGACCAGCACGGCACCCGCGCCGCCGGCGATCGCCGCGTTGGTGCCGGTGATCGGCAGCGAACCGCCGCCGCCACCACCGCCGCCCCCGCCACCGTTCCTGGTCGGGTTGATCACCACCTGCGCGGTGTCGTTGGCGGAGTTGTCGTCGACCGGCTCGTCGTGGTCGTAGAGCGGATCGTCGAAGGTCACCCGTCCCTTGGCGTCCGGGATCACCTCATTGATCTTCAGCCCGAACGGCACCGAGAACGTGGTGCCGACCGGGAACACGTTGGGCTCGCCCTCGCACTGGTACAGCGGCGCACCCGGCTTGCCCGTGACGCCCTCGTAGGAGCCGTCCGGCTGCTTGAAGATGCCGACGCACTTCTGCGACACGGTGACCACCTCGGTGCCGGTCGGCGGCTCGAACCAGTAACGCCAGGCGGGTTCGCCGCCGCTGCGGCTGATGTCGCGCGTGCCCTTGCCGACGTTGCGCGCGCCGACCGTGACGGTGACCGTGCTGCCGGCCGTACCCGAGGCCGTGGCGCCCACGGCCGCGATGTCGATCTGGTTGGCGACCTCGGCCTGCCACTCGGAGCCGTTGTCGTCGGTGTTGAGCTCCCGCGCGGCGCGGACCGATGCCGAACGGGTGGCCGCGCCGGTCAGCCGCTTGCCGCCGGTGCCCCTGGCCCGCAGCGCCGCGGCGTCGCTCTCGGCGAGCGCGTCGGCGTAGGTCCAGACACCCTTGTCGCCCCAGGCGTCCGGCGCGAAGCCGATCACGAACGGTTCGACCGTGAGCGTGTAACCGGGCTCCAGCGCGACGTCGAGATCGCAGATCGCCTGGTACGTCTGGTAGGTGCAGTTGTCGTAGCGCGGCGGCACCGTGCCGGGACGGGTGGTGTAGCTGACCCGGACGCCGTCGGCGGTGCGGTTGCCGACGTTGTCGATCACCGCGGTCACCGGCATGGTGTCGGCCGGCGTGAGCTGGTGTCGCTCCGGCCCGAACTCGTGCATGACGAGGTCCACGCCGTCCGCGACGTTGACCGTGATCGGGGGCGAGAAGCGCTCGCCGAGGTTCTTCGCCTCCACGGCGGTCTTGATCTGGCCTTTCGCGCCCGCGCCGGCCTTGGCCGTCACCACGAGCGGGAGGTCGAACGTCTCGGCATCGGCCCCGAGCACGTCGGGGAAGGCGCACGCCGTGCGGGTGCCCGTCGTCGTGCACGTGGCGGGGAAGCGGATCGACACGATCCCGGCGACGCCGCTCCAGTCGAAGTGCACCCGGGGCGCGATCGCGTCGCCGACGTACACCGACCCGTGCACCGTGCGGCCGCCCGTACCGGCCGGGATGGTCATCGCGTTGTTGAGGAATCCCACGAAGACGTACGGATGGTCACCCGGCGCTGCCTGGGCCGGGGTCCCCACGCCCACGAACAGGCCGGCGGCGGCCAGGACCGCCCCCGCGGCGGCCGCCAACTTTCGAAGCTTCTTCATCGAGTCCTTCTCGGCAAGGATCTTGCAGCGGTGGATCCGCGCCCCGGGAAGGTAGCGGTGAGGTACGACAGTCCGCTGCTGGATTAGGCGCTTCGACGTCCCCGCGCAGGGACCGCACCGGGGACATCTGACCGAACGGTTGAGGCCGGTGCCCCGCGCGGATCGTTCCCCGGCGCTGGAACACTGGGCTGATGGCACGAGGCTTCCCGTACACCGATCTCAAGGACTTCCTGAACGCCCTCGACAAGGCGGGCGAGCTGCACCGGGTGCGGGTGCCCGTCGATCCGCACCTGGAGATGAGCGAGATCGTCACCCGCACGGTCCGCGCCGGCGGCCCGGCACTGCTGTTCCAGCAGCCCACCCGCGGAGATCTCCCAGTGGCGATCAACCTCTTCGGCACCCACCGCCGCATGGCGATGGCGCTCGGCGTGGAGGACATCGACGAGATCGGCCGACGGATCGGCGCGATGGTCCGCCCCGAACTGCCCGTGGGCTGGTCCGGGATCCGGGAGGGGCTCGGCAAGCTGCTCCAGCTCAAGTCGGTGCCGCCGAAGCACGTGAAGGGCGCGCCCTGCCAGGAGGTCGTGTTCAAGGGCGCCGAGGTGGATCTCAACCGCCTGCCGGGCCTGCAGACCTGGCCGGACGACGGCGGGATCTTCCACAACTTCGGGCTCACCCACACCAAGCACCCGGAGACCGGAAAGCGCAACCTCGGGCTGTACCGCCTGCAGCAGCACAGTCACAACACGATCGGCATGCACTGGCAGATCCACAAGGACTCCACGGCCCACCACGCGGTCGCGGAGCGCCGGGGCGAGCGGCTGCCGGTCGCGATCGCGTTCGGCTGCGACCCGGTGGTCAGTTACGCGGCGACCGCACCCCTGCCCGGCGACATCGACGAGTACCTGTTCGCCGGCTTCCTGCGCGGCGAGCGGGTCGAGATGGTGGACTGCCTGACCGTCCCGCTCCAGGTCCCCGCGCACGCCCAGGTCGTTCTCGAGGGCTATGTGGAGCCGGGGGAACGCCTTCCCGAGGGGCCGTTCGGCGATCACACCGGCTTCTACACGCCGGTGGAGCCGTTCCCGGTGCTGCACGTGGAGGCCATGACGATGCAGAAGAACGCGGTCTACCACTCGATCATCACGTCGAAGCCGCCGCAGGAGGACGGGCCCATCGGCCACGCCACCGAACGCATCTTCCTGCCGCTGCTCAAGATGCTGGTGCCGGACATCGTGGACTACCACCTGCCGGCCGCCGGAGGGTTCCACAACTGCCTGATCGTCTCGATCAACAAGCGCTACCCCAAGCACGCCCAAAAGGTCATGAACTCCGTCTGGGGCGCCCACCTGCTCTCGCTCAGCAAGTTGATCGTGGTGGTCGACGACGACTGCGACGTGCACGACTACAACGAGGTCGCGTGGCGGGCGTTCGGCAACGTCGACTACGCGCACGACCTGCTGCTCACCAGCGGGCCGGTCGACCACCTGGATCACGCCTCCTACCAGCAGTTCTGGGGCGGCAAGGCGGGGGTGGACGCGACCCGGAAGCTGCCCACGGAGGGTTACACCCGCGGCTGGCCGGACGAGGCCACGATGAGCCCGGAGGTCGTCGCCAGGGTCACCAAGCGCTGGAAGGAATACGGGCTGTGAGCGTGTCGACGGCGACGCGGCGTCGTCCGGAAGGAGCGCAGCGAAGCGGAGCGGGAGGAGGGCGACGCCTGAAGGCGGCGCCGGCGACTGAGCGGGGAGCACTGTGACCACGGTGGAGCAGCCGAACCGGGTCAAGTCCTTCCTGAAGCTGGTGGCGATCGAGCACTCGGTGTTCGCGCTGCCCTTCGCCTACCTGTCGGCGCTCGTGGCGATGGGGGACGGCCCGGTGCGCTGGGGCGACCTGGTGCTGATCACCGTGGCGATGGTGGGCGCGCGGACGTTCGCGATGGCGGCCAACCGGATCATCGACCGGCACATCGACGCCCGCAACCCCCGCACCGCCGGCCGCGAACTGGTCACCGGCGCCGTGAGCGTGCGCACCGCCTGGATCGGCGCCGCCGTGGCGCTCGTCGTCTTCGCCGGCGCGGCCGCCGCCCTGAACCCGCTGTGCCTGGCGCTCTGCCCGCTGGCCGTCGTGCCGCTGGTGGTCTACCCGTACGGCAAGCGCTTCACGGACTGGCCGCACGCGATCCTCGGCGTGGCTCAGATGGTGGGTCCGGTCGGCGCGTGGCTGGCCGTCACGGGCACGTTCGTCGGGTCGGGGCCGGCCTGGGTGCTCGCCACGGCCGTCGGGCTGTGGATCGGCGGGTTCGACCTGATCTACGCGTGCCAGGACGCCGAGGTCGACCGGCAGATCGGGGTCCGGTCGGTGCCGTCGCGGTACGGCATCCCGTTCGCGCTGACCGCCTCGACCGTGGCCCACGTGGTGACGTTCGGCCTCTTTGTCTGGTTCGGGGCGCTTGTTGGGCTCGGTTGGCTGTGGTGGATCGGACTCGCGGTGACAGCGATCGCATTCGGGTACGAACACGCCATTGTTCGGCCCGATGATCTTTCGAGGGTGAACCGGGCGTTCTTCACCGCGAACGGCTTTGTCGGAATCGCGCTGTTCGTATTCGCTGTCGCCGATCTTGTGCTTCTCGGCTAAGTGACGCGGAGTATTTCCGGCGCGTATCGTACTGGAACTGTTCCGGCCCGGGCCTAATCATTGTTGGCACCGTACGACTATGGGTACGGGGTATTTCCGAAGCGGAGTACGCGCAGCTCAGCTCAGCGGGACATCGAACTCGCCCCGCCTGACGGCGCCGATGAAGCGTCGCCAGGTGGGGGGAGTGAATTCGAGCACATCGCCGGCGTTCCCGGCCTTGCTGTCGCGCACGCCGACGGTTTTGTCGCCGGCCACCGCCACTTCGACGCAGTCGCCGCCGTCGTTTCCGCCGCTGCGGCTCGACTTTCGCCAGCCGGTAAACCGATCGGTCATCGCCTTGTCCTGCTCCTGGTGCCAGAGTTGATCGCTTTAAGCGCCCTGACAAGGTAGGTCAGGGTGTCCTCCGAGGACAGGGCAACGGCGGTAAGTCGGTCGAAAAGTCGCAGGTAGGGACCCACTTCGTCCGGTTCGATAAGGACCTGACTGGCGGCAACCTGGTCCAAGAGGACGACAACCGGGTCGTGCGGGTCGTCGTAGGTGCAGATCGTGAACGGCGCCCGCGGCGCGCGCACGTCGAGGAGTTCGACCTCGACGGGGACGATGCCGAGAGTGATCTGGTCGTGCTCGACCAGCCCGATCAGGTGCTGCAGCTGCTCGGCCATCACCTCGCGCGGCACCACGAGCCGGCGGATGGCCTGCTCCTCCAGGATCACCGCCATGGTGCGGTCCGGCTTCTGCGTGAACTCCTCCTGCCTCCGCAGCCGCCCGGCCACCGTCACGGCGTGGTTGAACACCGCGCCCTCGCCGGCGACGATGTCGTTGCGCGCACGGACGTAGCTCTCGGTCTGCACCAGGCCGGGGATGAGGTGCGACTCGTAGATGCGCATCGAGGTGGCGCCGCTCTCCACGTCCGCCCAGCGGGCCTGACCGCCCATGTCGGAGAAGGACTGCGTCTCCCACCAGCCGCGGGCCGCCGCGTCGCGGGCCACGCGCACCAGTTCGCGCCAACGGTCGGTGCCCTCGTCGATGCCTAACGTCTCCAGGACCTTCATGACGTCCGCGACATCGGGCTTGCGGGCCCCGGTCTCCAGGCGCGATATCTTCAGTCGGGACTCACCGATCCGGCGCGCCAACTGGTCCGCGGTGAGTCCGGCGGCTTTCCGCAGGTCCCGCAGCTCGTTTCCGAGCCGGAGCCTCCGTACGTACGGGCTGGGCACAGGCGATACCTCCAGGTGGAACGGTTCCACGCGGGACAGTAGTGCAGTGATCGTGAAGAACCTTCCCCGACCGTCGGGAAGAATGGATCTGTGCGCAGGCCGTGGGTGGTGGGAGTCAGTGGTGCCTCGGGCACCCCGTACGCGTCGGCTGTGCTGCGCGGCCTGTTCGACGCCGGACACGCCGTCGACCTCGTCGTCTCACGCGCCGCCCGGCTGACCGTTCTCGACGAGACCGGTCACCCCTTCCGGGACGCGCACTGGCGTTCCGACCTGGAGCGATGGCTGTGCCTGGAGCTGCCCGACGCCGACGTGCGGTACTGGGCCGCGGGCGATCTCGCGGCCGGCCCGTCCTCGGGGTCGTACCCGGTGCGCGGGATGCTCGTCGTCCCGGCCAGCACGGCCGCCTGCGCGGGCATCGCGATCGGGCTCTCCAAGGACCTGCTCCAGCGGGCGGCCGAGGTCAACCTCAAGGAACGCCGCCCGGTGGTGGTGGTGCCGCGGGAGACCCCGGTGACCCGCAGCCATCTGGAGCACCTCATCGCCCTGCACGACGCGGGAGCGGTGGTGCTCCCGGCCAGCCCCGGCTTCTACGCCGGCGGGGCGGGAGCGACCGCGCAGCAGCTCGTCGACTTCGTGGCCGGCAAGGTGCTCGACGCGGCCGGGGTGCCGCACACGCTGTTCACGCGGTGGAGAGGCGAACTGGCCAGCCGGCCCTAGCCCTCGGCGTGGTCGTCGTCCAACTCGCCCTCGAGCAGCGCGCGAACTTCCGATTCCCGAAACCGCCGGTGTCCGCCAGGGGTGCGGATGCTGCTGATGCGGCCGGCCGCCGCCCAGCGCGTCACCGTCTTCGGATCCACCCGGAACAGTGCTGCCACCTCGCCCGGTGTGAGAAGACGATCTCCCGTGTCCACAACCCCTCCTAGCTGCGATCATGCGCCCCAAAAGGCGTGATCATCGAGGCTTGGGATCATTAGAGCACCGGCAAGGTGCAGTGTCCGACAAACATGGAAAACGCACATGTTGTGCCGGTCTGCACCTGCGTTATGGTACGGGGCGTGGACGCCATTGACCGCCGGCTGCTTGATCTTTTGCGGGGCAACGGCCGGCTGTCGTACGCGGAACTCGCGCGCCAGGTCGGCCTCTCCGCGCCCGCCGTTCACGAACGGGTCGGCAAGCTCGAATCCTCGGGCGTGATCCAGGGCTACTCGGCGACCGTGCAACCCGAGGCGATCGGTCTCGGCGTCACCGCGATCATCGGCATCGTGCAGGACAGCACCGGCGACACCGACGAGATCCAGAAGGCCCTGCACGACTTCCCCGAGGTCGAGTCGTGCTACTTCATGGCCGGCGAGGAGGCGTTCCTGCTCAACGTGCGGGTCGCCACGATCGCCGAGCTCGAACGGGTCATCGTCCAGCTCAACCGCACTCCCGGCATCGCCCGTACGCGCACCGCCATCGCTCTGTCGACCAAGTGGGAGGGGCGCCACCAGGCCCTCGGTGAGGGAGTATGACGGGTGTGAACCCACTGACCCAGGTCGATCCCGCCGCGCTCCGCAGCCGTCGCAGCATGAAGTGGCGGAAGTATCCTGACGACGTTCTCCCGCTATGGGTGGCGGAGATGGACACCCTCCTCGCGCCGCCGATCGCCGAGCGACTGCACGCGGCCGTCGACCTCGGCGACACCGGGTACGCGGCGCCCGGACAGCTCGCGGAGGCCCTCGCCGGATTCGCGTCGGCCCGCTTCGGATGGTGGCCCGACCCAGCCGAGATGACCTTCATCGGCGACGTCGCCCAGGCGGTCGTGCGGACGCTCGAGGCGATCACCGCGCCCGGCGACGCCGTCCTGCTGAACACGCCCGCGTACCCGCCGTTCTTCGCCGACCTCGCCGACATCGGCCGCCGGATCAAGGAGAGCCCGCTCGCGCGCACCCCCGACGGCTACCGGCTCGACCTCGACCTCCTCGCCCGCGACTTCGCCGCACCGGAGGTGACCGCGTACCTGCTGGTCAACCCGCACAACCCGACCGGCCTCGTGCTGAGCCGCGAGGAGCTCACCGCCGTGGCCGCGCTCGCCGACGCGCACGGCGTGCGGGTCATCGCCGACGAGATCCACGCCCCGCTGACCTACCCGGGGGTCGAGTTCGTGCCGTACCTGTCGGTGCCGGGGGCCGGTCGCGGCATCGCGTTCCATGCCGCGTCCAAGGCGTGGAACCTCGCCGGCCTGAAGGCCGCCCTCATCGTTCCCGGCCCCGACGCCGTCGCGGACGTTCGGCGCATTCCGGAGAACGCCCGCTACACGGCCGGGCTGCTCGGCATCATCGCGTCCGAGACGGCCTACCGCAGCGGCGGCGCCTGGCTCGACGCCCTCATCGCCGGCCTCGACGCCAACCGCAAGCTCTGCGGCGAACTGCTGGCCGCGCACCTGCCCGCCGTCGGCTACGTGCCGCCGGACGGCACCTACTTCGCCTGGCTGGACTGCCGGGCGTTGGGCCTGTCCGCCGAGCCGGCCGACGTGTTCCTCGAACGCGGGCGCGTGGCGCTGTATCCCGGGCCGGCCTTCGGCGCACCGGGCGTGGGGCACGTGCGGCTCAACCTCGCCACGTCGCCCGACATCCTCACCCAGGCCGTGGAACGGATGGCCGCCGCGACCCGCTCGGGGTTCATTCCGTCGGTTGGAAACCGCTGAACAGTTCGTTGATGAAGTCGTTCGCCACGGTGGCGACGAGCACTCCGAAGCCGATCAGGAACACCAGCACCAGCGCCATGATCACAACGACCTTGGTCGTGCGCGAACGCGGCGTCGTCGTGTCCTGATTGCCCTGCGACAGGATGTGGCCGGTCAGCGAGCCCGTTCCCTCCACCGCACTCGGCCGCTGGAACGCCGGCGGCGACGACTGTGCGGCGGCGCCGCGCCCGTACACCGTTCCGCCGGGACGGGAGGCCTCGGCCGGACGCGAGGCCGCCGGTGCACCCCCGAACGACGTAGGCGCCGCCGCGGGTGCCGCACCCGGCCACAGCACCGGCTGCGCCGGGTCGGACTGCGGCGCGCCGGTCGTCGGCCGCGACGCGTGCGAACTCGCCGGAGGCGCGCTGGTCGGCGGGGGTGGTGGGGTGCCCGGGGTGTTCTGGATGACCGAGGCCGGCCACGCCGGGAGAGCCGTGCCGGGGCCGGAGACGGGTGCCTGCGAGGCTGCGGAGGCCTGCTGGTTACCGCCCCACAGCGGCTGCTGCGGACTGCCGGCGGGCGGTGCGCTCGGCGGCGGGGACCACGGTGCGCCCGGTGCGGCGCTCTCCGTGGACGGCGGGTTCGGCGGCGGGGACCAGGGGGCGGCCCCGCCGGCGGGCGGCGCGCTCGGCGGTGGCGACCACGGTGCGGCATTGCCGGCGGGCGGCGCGCTCGGCGGCGGTGACCAGGGGGCGGCACTGGACGCGCCGCTGTCCGACGCCGGCGTGCTCCACAGCGGGGCAGGGCCGCCGCTGCTCGGCGTGCTGCTGCTCGGCGGAGCGCCGCTGGGCGCACCCGCCCGCGGTGTCCCCGCGCCCGGCGAGCCGTACTGCTGCACACCGCTCGACGGGGTCGTGTAGACGGGAGCCGGCGCCGGCTCGTTAGCGGCCGGCCACGCCGGAACATCCGACCCGCCGGCACCGCGCTGCGGCAGCGACGACGAACCGGACGGCACGCGGGCGCTGCCGCTCGACGGCGGACCCTGCTGCCAGGGCTGGGCGCCACCGGAGACGGGATCCGGGGCGGAGGGTCCGACCTGGTACGCCGCCGCGCCGAATGCCGGTGCCGCCGCCCCGCTGACGGGCGCTGCCGAGCCGGCGCCCGGCGCCGTTCCGAAGTCCGGCGCGGACCCGGTACCCGATGCCCCACTCGCTCCGGAAGGCCCACCGACCGACGCGCGGCCCGGCACGGAGGCCGACCCGAACGACCCGGGCACCGACGCCGATCCCGCGGCAGCCGACCCCGGGACGGAAGCTGACCCCGAGCTGAACGGCGACCCTGCGGAGGCCGCGGACCCTGGGACGGAGGCTGATCCGGCGCCGGAGGCCGGCACGGCGGCCGATCCGGAGCTGAACGGCGATCCTGCGGAGGCCGCGGACCCTGGGACGGAGGCTGATCCGGAGCCGTAGGCCGATCCCGGGACGGACGCTGACCCGGCGCCCGAGGTCGGCACCGGAGGCATGGGTGGCGAGGGCGGCGTGGGTCCCGGCCCAGGGAATGGTCCTGGCCCGGGCGCCGGAGCGGGCGGCACCGGACTCGGGAACGGCGAGGGCCCCGGCGGATCCGACGGCCGCGGCGGCTGCACCGGATCGGACGGCTCGGGCACCGGCGGGGTCGACTCACCGGCGCGGTACATCCGGGATCCGACCGGCGGCACCGTCGATGCGGCGGCGGCGCGTTCGGCGTCGGTGAGCCGGATGTTCTGCGGCACGCTCGCGCTGGCCCGGGCGACGTGCCGGCGCGGCGGCGCGTCTTCCAGCGGGGCCGGCGCCGCTTCGGGCTCGGGCTCGGCCGGCGGCGCGACGGATGCCGAGGCGGACGCGCGTTCGACCACGGGCGCCTCGGGCTCGGCCTGTTCCCCCGCCGAACGGTGGGACCGGACGGGCGGGATCGGGGTCGGCCCGGACGACGGCGCGGCCTCGGGGGCGGCCGACTCGGTGCCGGACTGGTTCCACTGGGCGAACGCCGCCCACGGGGACGCACCCTCCGGAGAGGCCGGCTGACGCCGGGGCAGCGCGCCACCGGTGCCGGAGGGAACGGACGACGGCGTGAACCCGGATCCGCCGGGAAGCAGCTCCGACCCGCTCACCTCGGGCGACCGATCACCGTCGAGCCGCGAGGGCAGGTCACCAGCGCCCGCACGCGAGGGCAGGTCGCCACTGCTCGACCCCGACGGCAGGTCGCCACCGCTCGACCGCGAGGGCAGGTCACCGCCGCTGGTCCGCGAGGGCAGGTCGCTGGCGCTCGCAACTGACGGCAGGTCGCCGTCGCGCGAGGAAAGGCGAGAGGGCAGCTCGGCAGCCGAGGAATCGCGGTCTCCGGACCCGGCCGCGTCCGGCTCCCGGAGGCCGGGCCGCTCGGCCGCCAACCACGGCGCCGGCGGTTCCTCCTCGGCGGAGCCGAAAGAGCCCGCCGATCCGACCGGCCGCGAGGCCGGCGGCTCCGGCGCGGCGCCGGCTCCACCCGGCCACATGGCCGCCGCGTCGAACGTCGCGGACGGCGGCTCGAACGGCTCGTCCTCGCTACCCGCGGCCGGCGTGGGCTCGGCCCGGATGGCGTCGAGTGACGCGCCGACGGGCGGCGGCGCCGGAATCGGCGGCAGGTCGTCCGACTCGGCCGCCCGCTCCGGCAGGTGATCGGTGCCGAGTGGCCCGCTGGTCCACGCCTGGTCCCGCTCCGGCGTCGTGGGCTGAACGCCCGCCGCCGTGCCGCAGGTCGGGCAGGTGCGCGCGCCGTCCGGCAGTGGATCACCGCAGGCTAGGCAGCGGACCGCCTCCCGCCCTTCCATGACGCCTCCTTGCAATGCCCTTGGTCCGCAGCCGTGCCCTTGGCCAGATCGTGCCACCCCGAGGTGACGCCGTCTGCCCTCGCGTACGCCGTTCGGCCACGCGTTGCGCCCTCAACGGTGCTGCTCGGGCACACGGTGCCACATCGGTGCCCGCCGAACCGATGCGGATGCGCGAGTCTAAACGCTGCCCTAGCTCCTGTCTCGTGGGCTACGGGCCGGATCCATTACCCGGCGGACTGCGAGGTGGACGCCCCGACCGACCGGCTCGCGGAGGCCCCGGCACTGGCCGCCGGCGACTGCGATTTGCTGGTGGCCGGCGGCGCCGGTGAGGGCGATGGCGACGGGGACTGGGACACCGACGGGTCCGGGATGGGACTCGGGCTCGACGCCGTCGGATCCGGCTTCGGCGACGTGGAGGGCGTCGGCGACGGCTGGGTCGGTGTCGGTGTCGGTGTCGGCGTGGGAGTCGGGTTGGAGGGGTTGGTCGGCGTGCCACCGACCGGCGGGTTGGACGTGGGCGGCGGCGTCGCGCGCGCCGGCAGCGGCCGCGTCGCCCCGTAGAACGTCCGCCACCGCACCTGCGAGATCTTGACCACCTGGCCGGTGGTGGGCGCCTCGATCATCTTGTCGCCGCCGATGAAGATCGCGACGTGTCCGATGCCCTGCCACGGCCCGGGCGGGCCGAAGAACAGCAGGTCGCCGGGGAGCAGCGCCTCTCGCGACACCTTGGTGCCGGCGGCGTACTGCGTGTTGGCGATCCGGGGGAGCTTGACGCCGACCTGCCGGTAGGAGTCCCACGTGAGGCCGGAACAGTCGTACGAGTTGGGCCCCTCGTCGCCGAAGATGTACGGCTTGCCGAGCTTGCTCATCGCGAACGAGATGACCTTGGCGACGTCCGGGTGGGCGTAGTTTCCGCCGGAGGCCTCGCCGAGTTGGTACTGGGCGCCGATGCCGCGCTCGTAGGCGTCGGCCTCCGCCTCGGCCGCGGCGAGGGCGGCGGCGTTCTGGTCGCGGAGCTGCTGGAGCTGCGCGGCCCGCTGGTCGTACTGCGACTTGACCGTGTCGCGTTGGGTGACGGCGCTCGCGTGCGCCTGCCGGGCGGCTTCGAGCGCCTGCCGGGTGCGCTGCTCCTCGGACTGGGCGCGGGAGTACTCACGCGCTGCCGAGCTGCCGCCGGGCTGCTCGCCGAGGCCCGGGTGGACTCGCGAGTACTGGTGATAGTCGTCCGCGTACTCGCCGAGCGGCCCCAACTCCTGGGCGCGCTTGTAGGCGTCGGTGGCCGCGCTGTTGGAGTCCTCTTCCAGCTCGCCCAGGTAGGCGCTGGCGCGGTCCCACTCCGCCTGCTTGGCGTCGACGTCCGCCGCGGCGTCGTCGACCTTCTGGTTGAACGACGCGAGCTGGCCGGCCAGCCGTTGGACCTCGGCCGTCTCCTTCTGCACCTGCTGCGCGAGCGGGCTGAGCGGCATCGACGCGCCGGTCGGGACGGTGACGCCGTCCCCGTTGCCGGTGCCGTTGCCGCCGGATTCGCTGCCGGGTGTGGGAACGCTCACTGCCGGGGGTCGGCTTCCCGCGTCCGGCACCCCTGAGCCTCCCGGCTCCGCCAGTGCCGGCCGACCGATCACCAGACAGAGCAGGGTGCATGCCGTCGCTGACACCGCCAGAGCGCGTCGCCGCAGCATCTTGCCCCTACCCGTCCTCGTATCGTTCGGCGGGTTTCCCGTCCGACCGTTTGTGTCGCTCATCTCACCGCCCGCCGCACCGTCGCGTACCCCCACCCTTGTTACCTCACGGTCGGGTGAGGTGTCGATAGGCATCGAATGGTTTGGCCCAATTGCCAGGTTCTTAACAGGCATTAGGCTCGTAGCGTGGATGTGGGACTCAAGCGGGAACTCGAAGCCAAGGTCTACGCCGGCGAGCGGCTCAGCCGGGAGGACGGCGAGGCCCTGTACGCCAGCGACGATCTGGCCTGGCTCGGGCGCCTGGCGCATCACGTGCGCACCGCGAAGAACGGCGACCGGGTGATGTTCAACGTCAACCGGCACCTCAACCTCACCAACGTCTGCTCGGCGAGCTGCGCGTACTGCTCGTTCCAGCGCAAGCCGGGTGAGAAGGACGCGTACACGATGCGCGTGCACGAGGCGGTCGCCAAGGCGAAGGAGATGGAGGGCGAGCAGCTCACCGAGTTGCACATCGTCAACGGCCTGCATCCGACGCTGCCGTGGAAGTACTACCCGCGGGTCCTGCGCGAGCTGAAGTCCGCCCTGCCGAACGTCAACCTCAAGGCGTTCACCGCGACCGAGATCCAGTGGTTCGAGAAGATCTCCGGCCTGCCCGCCGACGAGATCCTGGACGAGCTGATCGACGCCGGCCTGGAGTCGCTCACCGGCGGCGGCGCCGAGATCTTCGACTGGGAGGTCCGGCAGCACATCGTCGACCACGCCACCCACTGGGAGGACTGGTCGCGCATCCACCGGATCGCCCACGCGAAGGGGCTGCGCACCCCGGCGACGATGCTGTACGGGCACATCGAGGAGCCCCGGCACCGGGTCGATCATGTGATGCGCCTCCGCGAACTCCAGGACGAGACCGGCGGGTTCGTCGTCTTCATTCCGCTGCGCTACCAGCACGACTTCGTGGACTCGGCCGACGGCAAGATCCGCAACAAGCTGCAGGCGCGCACCACGATGGCGGCGCCCGCCGAGTCGTTGAAGACGTTCGCGGTGTCGCGTCTGATGTTCGACAACGTGCCGCACGTCAAGTGCTTCTGGGTCATGCACGGGTTGTCGCTGGCCCAACTGTCGCTGAACTTCGGGGTCGACGACCTGGACGGTTCCGTCGTCGAGTACAAGATCACGCACGACGCCGACAGCTACGGCACGCCCAACACGATGCACCGCGAGGACCTGCTGCACCTGATCCGCGACGCCGGGTTCCAGCCGGTCGAGCGCAACACCCGCTACGACGTCGTCCGCGAGTACGACCCGCCGGTGCCGCTGGCCGAGCGCCGCGCCGAGCCGCAGCAGGTGTGGGCGTGAACCCGGTCGTCAAGTACACGCTGGCGCGGCTGGGGCTGTTCGTCCTGGTGGCGGCGGTGCTGCTGGTGGTGCCGCTGCCGCTGGACGTGTTCCTCCGTTTGCTGATCGCGCTGCTGATCTCCGCAGTAGCCTCATATTTCCTGTTCAAGGGAATGCGGGACGAGGTGGCGAACCACCTGGCGGCGGCGATGGAACGGCGCCAGGAACGCAAGGCCCGCCTCCAGGCCGCACTGGCGGGGGAGGAAGACGAACGGTAGACCCTTCCACCGCCCCGCGCAGTTATCGACGTCTATTGATTGGCGGCGGGCGGCGTGGTGGATTGACCGGATCCCTCTCCACCTCCGCTGACCATAGGAGGCGTCATGGATCCGCGCGTCGAGGCCCGGAAACCCCGGGTGCGCAAGAGAGCGTTCCTGCTCGTGACGACATCGGCCCTCGCACTGGTGCTGGGCGCGATGCCGGTCGCGGCGGAGCCCAAGACCGACCCGACCCCACAGGTGTCCGCCCAGTACCAGGTGAAGGGCCCCAACAAATGGGACCAGGTCAACCAGGTGGCGCAGACCGGCGCGGCGATCGACTCCATCGAACACGGCCGGGTGTACATCACCGCGACGCAGTCCGAGGTCGCCGCGATCCAGAAGCTCGGATTCGAGGTCGTGGCCCTTCCGGACGCGGGTGCCGCGCACGCCACCGAGGGTGACGCGACGGTCCAGGACTTCCCGCCGGCCGACTCGGCCTACCACAACTACGCCGAGATGACGGCCGAGATCAACCAGATCGCGGCGCAGCACTCGAACATCGCGAACGTGCGCACCATCGGCACCACCTACGAGGGCCGCAACATCGTGGCGCTCAAGATCTCCGACAACGTCGGCACCGACGAGGACGAACCCGAGGTGCTGTACAACGCGCACCAGCACGCGCGCGAGCACCTGACCGTCGAGATGGCGCTGTACCTGGCGAACATGTACACCGACCAGTACGGCACCGATTCGCGGGTCACCAACGTCGTCAACTCCCGCGAGATCTGGATCATCCCGGACGTCAACCCGGACGGCGGCGAGTACGACATCGCGACCGGCTCCTACCGTTCGTGGCGGAAGAACCGGCAGCCCAACAGCGGCGGCTCCTTCGGCACCGACCTCAACCGCAACTGGTCGTACCAGTGGGGCTGCTGCGGCGGTTCCTCGGGCACGCAGACGTCGGAGACGTACCGGGGCACGGCGGCGTTCTCGGCACCGGAGAGCCGGGTGGTGCGCGACTTCGTGCTGAGCCGGCGGGTCGGCGGCGTGCAGCAGATCAAGGCGAACATCGACTTCCACACCTACTCCGAGCTGGTGCTGTGGCCGTTCGGCTACACCACCGCGAACACCGCCCCCGGCCTGAATGCCGACCAGGAAGCGGTGTACCGCACGTGGGGCCAGCAGATGGCCGCCACCAACGGCTACACGCCGGAGCAGGCCAGCGACCTGTACATCACCGACGGCGACATCGTCGACTGGATGTGGGGCGACCAGGGCATCTGGTCCTACACGTTCGAGATGTACCCGGGTGAGAACAGCAGCCAGGGCTTCTACCCGCCGGACGAGGTCATCCCGGCGCAGACGTCCCGCAACAAGGACGCCTCGCTGCTGCTGGCCGAGTACGCGGACTGCCCCTACCGGATCACCGGCAAGGACGCCCAGTACTGCGGCACGACGCCGGGTACGACGGTCTACCAGGACACGTTCGAGTCGGCGACGGGCTGGACGGTCAACCCGAACGCCAACGACACCGCCACCACCGGCGCGTGGGAGCGGGCGAACCCGGCCGACACCACGGACAGCGGCGCGAAGCAGCTCGGCACCACGTACAGCGGCAGCTTCGACCTGTCGACCGGCCCGCTCGCCGGCTCCAGCGCCGGCACGTACGACGTCGACGGCGGCACGACGAGCGTGCAGTCGCCGGCGATCACGCTGCCCGGTACCGGCACGCTGACCCTGCGCCTGCAGTACTACCTGGCGCACGGCAGCAACTCGTCGTCGGCGGACTTCTTCCGGATCAGCATCGTCACGTCGAGCGGCACCACCCAGGTGCTGAACGTGGCGGGCGCGGCGAGCAACCGCAACGGCGCGTGGACGGCCGGTTCGATCGACCTGTCGGCCTATCGCGGCCAGTCGGTCCGGATCCTGATCCAGGCCGCGGACGCGTCGACGGCCAGCCTCGTCGAGGCCGGCGTCGACGACGTCACCATTATCCAGTCCTGAGAGGTTGTCCCCGGGCCCTACGTGAGCCGGATCCACCGGTAGCCGTAGGGCCCGAGGGCCAGCTTCGCGAAGTCCAGGCCGTCGTCGTACGGCTGGTCGCCGAAGAGTTCGTCGCCCCGGTCGGCGATCGACGACAGGTCGACCGTGCAGGCCTCCTCGCCGAGGTTGTGCAGGAAGAGCATGCTTCCCGTCACGCCGTCCGCGCGATGCGCCAGCACCGTCCGGGGCACGGGGACGTCCGCGTGGGTACAGGTCCCGCACCCGACCTCCGGGCTCTCCCGCAGCGTGCGGATCATCCGTTCGAACCACCTGAGCAGCGACCCCGGGTCGTGCCGCTGCCGGTGCACGTTCACCGTCGTGTAGCCGAAGTCGCCACCGGTGACCACGGGCCGGACCAGATCGCGTTTGAGCGCGGTGGAGAAGCCGCCGTTGCGCTCGCCGGACCACTGCATCGGCGTGCGGATGGCGTTGCGGCCGGGCTGGGAGAGATCCTCGCCCATGCCGATCTCGTCGCCGTAACGCAGCACCGGCGTGCCGCGCAGGGAGAACTGCAGCGAGTAGGCCAGTTCGAGGCGGCGCCGGTCGCCTCCGAGCATCGGCGCGAGCCTGCGGCGGATGCCCCGGTCGTACAGCTTCATCCGCTTCTCGGGCCCGAACTCGGCGAACACGTCGGCGCGCTGGTCGGCGGTGAGCCGCGAAAGGTCGATCTCGTCGTGGTTGCGCAGGAACGTCGCCCACTGCGCCCCGTCCGGCAGCTTCGGCGTGTCCCGCAGCGCGTCGATGACCGGTTCGGGGTCCTTGCGGGCCAGCGCCAGCGCGAGGCGGCTGTTGAGCATGAAGTCGAAGAGCATGTGCAGCCTGCTGTGCGAGCCGCCCAGATCGGTGAAGTAGGTGCGCAGCTCGTCGGGTTCGACGTTCGCCTCGGCGAGCAGGACACTGTCGCCGCGCCGCCACTGGCAGTGCTGACGCAGTTCACTCAGAAAGTCTTTGTCCTTGGGTGAGTCGGAATTACCCGGCTCGGTCAGCTCGATGATGAACGGCACGGCGTCGATCCGGAACCCGGCGACCCCGAGCTGCAGCCAGAACGCCACGATCCGCTTGATCTCGTCGCGGACCTCGGGATTGCTGAAGTTGAGGTCGGGCTGGAAGTCGTAGAACCGGTGGTAGTACCAGGCGCCGGCCCGCTCGTGGAACGTCCACGTCTCGCTCTGCTCGCCGGGGAACACCATGCCCTCGAAGCGGTCGGACGGCTCCTCGTCGGACCACACGTACCAGTCGCGGTAGCGCGAGTCGGGGGAACTGATCGCGTTCCGGAACCAGGGGTGCTCGTCGGAGGTGTGGTTGACGACGAGGTCGAGCATCACCTTGATGCCGAGATTGTTCGCGCGGTAGAGCAGTTCGGCGAAGTCGCCGAGCGAGCCGAGGCGGGGGTCGATCCCGTAGAAGTCGGTGACATCGTAGCCGTCGTCGCGGCCGGGTGTGGGGTGGATGGGGTTCAGCCACAGGCAGGTCGCGCCGAGGCGGGCGAGGTGGTCGAGTCTGCCGATGAGGCCGCGGATGTCGCCGCAGCCGTCGCCGTTCGAGTCCGCGTAGGTCTCGACGTCGAGGGAGTAGATGACGGCCTCGGTGTACCAGCGGGGCTCCATGGCCTGCGGATTGCCCACGAGGAGCGTGCGCTAATCGCGCCGTCTCAGCCAGAGCAGGCCGAGGATCGGCAGGATCAGCGGGATGAAGCCGTAGCCCCTGCCGAAGATTGACCAGACCGTCTCGTCGGGGAACTCGGCCGGCTGCACGAGGCTCCAGATGCCGACCAGGATCACGCCGGCCAGCTCGATGCCGCACGCGATGAGCGCGAGCTGCCGCTTTCCCAGGGCCAACGCCACGGTCGCCACGATGTACACGACCGCCGCGAACGCGCTCAGCACATAGGCGACCGGCGCGTCGGAGAACTTCGTCGCCAGCTGGTAGAGCGCCCGGGAACTGGCCGCCACCGCGAACGTCCCGTACACGGCCAGCAGCAGCCGCCCCGGACCCGAGTTGATTCTTCTCATGACAGCGCCCAGATCTGCAGGAGCCGCAACACGAGCGGCGCGATGACCAGCCCACCCGCCGCGAGGATCGCCGACCCGTAGCGCGTCGGCTCCATGCGCGCCAGCACCACCGCCGCCGGCAACAGCAGGAACTCCGTCGCCAGGTACCCGAGGAAGAGCGGCGCGTCGAGATCGTGCCCGCCGATCATGCCCGCGAGCGCGATGACCGCCTGGACGGCCACGAGCGCGAAGACCACGCCGGTCGCCCCGAACAGCCACCGGTCCGGTGCCCGGTCCCGCTTGGCGGCGATCCCGCCCCAGGCCGCGAGCACCAGCGCCGCCGCGATGGTGACGTACCCGAGAGCGTCGATCACCTGCGCAGTTTAGGAGCGCGGACCGGCGGTACCCGCACCGGGCACCGCCGAGGTCCGCGGGCTTACAGCAAGGCCCCCCGCGCGGCCTTCGCCAGTTCGGCCACGACGAATGTGGCGCCACCCGGGTCGGAGACCCGCGCGTAGCGGCACACCGCCGTGTCCAACGCCTTGCCGATCGTGCGCCCACCCCTGGCCACGATCTCCTCCGTGGTCGCCGAGCAGTCGTCGACCATCACGACGACGTTCCAGCTGGCGTGCCGCCGCGGGACGAGCCCGGCGACGGAGTCCTCACCCTTGATCCACTCGAACGCCCCGTCGATGGTGAGATCGGGTTTCGGCTGCCAGTTGAAGACCGACGCGTAGAACCGGCGCGCCGCGTCGACGTCCGGGCAGCTCAGCTCGTACCAGCACAGCGCACCCGGCTCGTTGAACACCTGGGCGCCGTTGAAGATCCCGCGTTCCCACCCGGCGAAGACGGCACCGGTCGGGTCGGCGAACAGGGCGGTCCGGCCGGCCTCGCCCATGTCGGTCGGCGGCAGCAGTACCGTGCCGCCCGCGTCACGCACCGCCGCCGCGGTCGCGTCGACGTCCTCGGTCGCCACGTACATCAGCCATCCGGCGTTGCGGGACGGGTCGGCCAGCTGCCCGATCCCGGCCACCGGACGGTCCCCGAGCTGGCAGATCGTGTAGCCCTCGGCCCCGCTACCCGTCCACCCGAACATCGATCCGTAGAAATCCAACGCCTTGCCCGGGTCCACACTCGACACGTCGGCCCAGCAGGGCGTGCCCGGTGCGTACCCACGAATCCGCATATGTAGTGAGTCCTTCCCCGTGGTGGACTTTGCGTGGATGCCACTATCCCCCGAGTGGCCGATTTTCCACGTTAGTACGCACCGGCGCGGGCCCGTTTGTCAGGAAAGTTTCACTCCGTGAGCAGCGCGTCCGGCAGCGGTCGCGCGTGCAGGACATCGAGCCTGGAGACTGCCCTGGTCAGGACCACGTAGAGGCGGTTCAGGCCGCGCGGCTCCGCCTCGACGATCTCCGCGGGTTCGACCACGATCACGTGGTCGTACTCCAGGCCCTTGGCGACCGTGGCGGCCAGCAGCGTTACCCGTTCCGGAGAATCCACCTGGTCGGGATCGGAGAACGCGATGTCCGCGGCGGCCAACCGATCCGCGAGGTCGGGGACCCTCGCCTCGGGCGCGATCACGCCGACCGATCCCTCGGACGCCAGCGCCGCACGGACCGTCGCCACCAGGGCGTCGGCCGCGTCGGGCACCGGCCGGATCCGCAGCGCACCGTCACTACGCAGGGACACCGCCGGGGGAACGTCCACCGCCAGCGCCGGCAACAGGCGGTTTGCCAGGACCAGTACCGCCTCCGGGACCCGGAAGCCGGTGGTCAGCGGCACGACGCGCCCGTCCGGCTTGCCCAGGTGCGCCAGGCTCTCCGCCCACGACGTGGCCGCCCACGGCGCGGTCCCCTGAGCGAGATCGCCGAGCACCGTCAGCGAACCGTGTTCGCTGCGCCGGGCGATCGCGCGGCACTGCATCGGCGACAGGTCCTGCGCCTCGTCGACGACCACGTGCCCGTAGCTCGCCGGCCGGTCGATCAGCCCGTTCGCCTCGTCGATCAGCACGAGGTCGGCGGCGCTCCACCGCGCCGACTTCACCGTCTTGGGCGGCTTGGCCCAGCGGATGGCGTCCCGCTCTTCCGGCGTCAGGGTTTCGGCGGGCGGATCTCTCAGTACGGCGGCGACCAGCTCCGGTCCCGTCACCGCCGGCCACACCTCGTCGAGCACCGCCACGACCGGCTTGCTGCGCCCCATCCGCCGCAGCCACGCCTCGCCCGGCGACTCGCCGCTGCGGTACTCGGCCTGCCGCTGCAACAGCGCGGTGATCCTGGCCCGGACCCGCTCGCGGCCCACCCCGTAGGCCGGCCCCTCCCGCCGGACCTCGTCGACGAGCCGCCGCAGCACGCCCTCGTCGATCCGCCACCGGTACGCGCCGTCCGAGACCTGCAGCGGGCCGGTGGGCCGTCGCACGTGGGCCCAGAGCGCGTCGTGCAGGACCGCGGCCATGCGCACGTCGTGCTTGACGGCCGCGGCCTCGGGAGAGTCCGTGCTTCTGACCTCCGTGCCCGGAAGAAGACCGTCCACAGTGGACTGCTGCACCTCGACCTCGCCCAGCGCCGGCAGGACGGACGCGATGTAGTGCAGGAACGCCGTGTTCGGCCCGACGATCAGCACGCCGTTGCGCTTGAGCCGCTCGCGATGCAGGTACAGCAGGTACGCCGCCCGGTGCAGCCCCACCGCCGTCTTACCGGTCCCCGGCGCCCCCTGGACGCAGATCGTGTCGGCCAGCTCGGCGCGGACGAGTTCGTCCTGCTCGGGCTGGATGGTGGCGACGATGTCGCGCATCGGGCCGACGCGGGGGCGTTCGATCTCGGCGGTCAGGATCCGGCTGGCGGTCCCCAACTCCTCGCCGCGGTCGAGGTGCTCGTCCTCGAAGCTGGTGATCTTCCCCTTGACGAACCCGAACCGCCGCCGGACGGTGACGTGCTGCGGATCCTTCGCGCTGGCCCGGTAGAACGCCCGCGACAGCGGCGCCCGCCAGTCCAGCACCATCGGCTCGCCGAGCGGGTCGGTGACGTGCCGCCGCCCGATGTGGTACCTGCTGCGCGGGTCGTCCCGCTCCTGGTCGAGATCGAGTCGCCCGAAGAAGAGCGGCGTCTCCGGGTCGTCGGCGAGTTCGCGCACGCGGCGAGCCATGTGCCGGCCCAGCTGCTCGGCGGTGTAGGCGTCACCGGCCACCTTGTCGCCGGTGGAGTAGAGCTGCTCGGCGCGTTCGCGCATGCGGTGCAGTGCCGCGCGGGAGGCGGTGAGGTGGTCGCGTTCGTGTTGCAGGTCGGTGTCGAGGTCGGGTGCGGGCACGCTGAGTTCCTCACGGGGTCTCGTGCTGCTCGCTCGCGTATCCGGGGGCGGATTGCCGGCCGCCGGCGCGGGGACGTCCGCTGCGGTGCTACCTACCCAGGGCCGTCAAGCGGCCATCCAGAGTACGCCCTGCTCACGCGATGTCCACCGAATTAACGCCGTTGCGCGCGACGGTCGATGGGTTAAGAATATTGTTAAGTCGGAGGTGGTGCTGTGGAGTGGGAGGGCGGGGTTAAGCGGTGGCGGGACACCGATCACCTGGATCGCGCGATCGAGACGGCCGGCGGCCGGGAGGCGTTCGACGCTGCGGTCGGCGGGATGCTCGACGAGGCTCGCGGCTGGCGTCTGGCTGAGCTCCGGAAGCGGCGCGAGATGACCCAGGAGCAGGTCGCGACCAGGATGGGTGTCTCGGTGGCGCGGGTGTCGCAGATCGAGGCGGGCAATGTCTCGACGCAAGAGGTGCTGAGCCGCTACATCGAGGCGCTCGGCGGGACGCTCAAGTTGATCGCGGATTTCGGCGACGAGCAGCTCAAGGTGGCCTGAGTCGGGGTGGGAGGCTGGGTGGGTGGAGAACGAGACCGTCCAACGCACCCGCATCAGTGACGCCCGCACCCTTCGCGCCCTCGCTCATCCGGCCCGGATCGCGATCCTGGGCGAACTGCACGCCGGCGGCGCCGGCACCGCGACGGGCTTCGCCGAGCTGACCGGGTTGTCGCCGAGCGCGACGAGTTACCACCTGCGCGCACTGGCCAAGGCGGGCCTGGTCGAGCAGGCGCCGGGGCGGGGGGACGGCCGGGAGCGGCTGTGGCAGGCCGTCGGCGGGCCGGGGCTCGAGATCGCCACGGGGCCGGACGCGGACGCCGAGACGCAGCTCGCCGAGCAGGAACTGATCGCGCTGCTGATCAGTCGGGACGAGGCCCGAGCGCGGGCGTGGTTGGCGCGCTGGCACACCGAGACGCCGGAGTGGTACGAGGCCGCGAACATCAACTCGGCCTCGTTGGTGATCACCGCCGAGGAGCTGGCGGAGCTGAACAAGCAGGTCACGGCGCTGCTGGAGCCGTTCGCCCGCCGGGTGCGCAAGGACCCGCCGGCGGGTGCGCGCCGGGTGGAGATCGTGTACCGGAGCATCCCGGAGGGCTGAGCCAGCTGTTGCGCCCGAGAGATGTGAAGCAGATACTTCGAAGTATGCGCTTCACATCTCCGAACGACCCTGCCGTGGAGAAGAGCGACGACTGGCGGGACGTCTGGCTCTCCACCGGCGCGCGGGGCATCTCCGTCGCCGGTGACTTCCTGGCCGCGAACGCCCTGCTCCTGGCCCTGCAGGACCGAGGCGCCGACGGGTACACGATCTCCGCGCTGATGCTGGCGGCCGTAGTGCCGATGATCGTGTTCGCCCCGATCGGGGGGCGGATCGCCGACCGGTTCGACAGCCGGGTGGTGTTGACCTCGGTCGGGCTGGCACAGGCGGCCTGCTGTGCGGCGATGGCGTTCGTGTCGTCGCCGGTGGTGCTCGTGGCGCTGGCCGCACTTCTTTCGGTCGGGTTGGCGGTGACGCAGCCGACGTTCGGGGCGTTGCTGCCGGACATGGTCGACGCCGCGAACCTGCCGAAGGCCGTCGCCCTCAACCAGACCGCCTCGACGGTCGGCATTCTCGTCGGGCCGGCGCTCGCCGGTGTGCTCGTCGGTGCGGTGGGCCTGCGGGTGCCGTTGCTCATCGACGCCGCCTCCTACCTGGCGGTCGTCGCCGCGGGACTGCTGATCCGCACCCGGCGCAACCGGGCGGGCCATCCCCGGAAGAAGACCGACCGGAGCTGGCGGCTGCGCGAGGATCCGGTCCTCACGGGCGTCTTCGCGGCCACCGCCGTCGCCGTTCTCGCGGTCGGCGTGGTGAACGTCGCCTACGTGTTCTTCGTGCGGGACACGCTCGGCGCCTCGATGGCGATGTTCGGCGTCGTGGAGACCGCGTGGACCGGATCCATGCTGGTCGGCGCGTGGGCGGTGGTCCGGTTCGTCGGCACGCAGCGGCGGCTCGTCGTCGGGATCGTGATCATCCTGGGCGGCCTCGGCGCCTCGAACCTCGCCGTCGCCGCGGTGCCGACGGTCTGGTGGCTGATCGCGGTTTGCCTGGTCGGTGGCCTGTTCAACGGGGCGATGAACACCGTCGCCAACCTGATCATCGCGGGGCGCGTGCCGGCCGCCGGCCGCGGGCGGGCGCTGGGCATCTACACGAGCGCGGTCAACGGGGCGATGGCCGGCGGGCTCGCCCTCGCCGGGCCGCTGCTCGACGTGCTGAGCACCCGCCGGACCATCGCCGTCGCCGGCCTCGCGGCGATCGCCATGGTGGCCGTCGCGGGCGTACCGGTGCTGCGGAACCTGAGAGGTGTGCCGCACGTGAGCGAGGTCGCCGGCATGACCCCCGCACGTGCGGGCACCATGGTGGGGTGATCGCGCACCGGCCCCGGGTGGGGCACATCCAGTTCCTGAACTGTCTGCCGATCTACTGGGGGCTCATGCGCTCGGGCGCGCTGCTCGACGTGGACCTGTACAAGGACACCCCGGACCGGCTCAACGAGGCGCTCGTGTCGGGTGCGTTGGACATCGGCCCGATCTCGCTCGTCGAGTACCTGCGCAACGCCGACGACCTGCTGCTCCTGCCGGACCTGGCGGTCGGGAGCGACGGGCCGGTGCAGTCCGTGATCATCCTGTCGACGCGGCCGCTCGCCGATCTCGACGGGCGGAAGGTGGCCCTCGGGTCGACCTCGCGGACGGGCGCGCTGCTGGCCCGGATGCTGCTGGCCGACGCGTTCGGCGTTCACCCGAAATACTTCCGGTGTCCGCCGGACGTGACGACGATGCTGCTGGAGGCGGACGCCGCGGTCCTGATCGGGGACGTGGCGCTGCGCGCCGTGCTCGACGCCCCCGGGCAGGGGCTCTACGTCACGGACCTCGGGGCGGCCTGGCGGGCGTGGACCGGGCTGCCGATGGTCTTCGCGACGTGGGCGGTGCGCAAGGACTACGCCGCCGAGCACCCGGGGCGGGTCAAGGACGTGCACGACGCGTTCCTGCGCTCGCGCGAGCTGTGCCTCGCCGAGCTCGACGAGGCCGCGGCCGCCGCGGCCCGATGGGAGCCGTTCGACGCGGAGACGCTCGCCGCCTACTTCCGGGTTCTCGATTTTTCGATGGGGGAACGTCAACTCGCCGGCCTGCGGGAGTTCGCGCGCCGGGCGGCCGACCGGGGTGCGGTGCCGGCCCTGCCGCCGAACGGGCCCCTCCTGTTCAGCTGACGGCGCCCAGCTGCACGGCGACCTGCTTGCACACGTTGGCGCCGTAGGTGCGGCCCAGGTTCGACGGGTAGACGACCAGCACGGACAGCGCCCATTCCGGCGTGACGGCCAGGCACGAGATGTGCCACTTGCCGTCGTCGCGCGGGATCCAGCCGTTCTTGAACGCCACCGTCTTGGCCACGTCGGTCGGGAACGCCTGCACGATCCCGAAGCGCCCGACGCCGCGCACGCCGCGCATCTCCGCCATCAGCCACGCGGTCCACTCGGGTCCGGCGGCGCGGCCGTCGGCGAGGCAGGTGGCCAGCCGTGCGCCGTCGCGCGCGGAGATCTCGGTGGTGCTCCACGAACCGGAGTCGTTGACCCGGCTGTCGGTGAGCCCGCAGATGGCGATCATGCGCTGGATCGAGCCGATGCCGCCGTTGAGCCCGTGGTACGTGGTGGCGATCTCGTTGACGCTGTCGCGGATCATCTGGCTGAGCTCTTTGCGCTGTTCGGCGGTGACCGGCTTGTCGGCCTCGGCGGCGCGGCGCACGAAGTCGGCGGCGATCCACGGTTTGACCATCGAGGCGGTGTCCGAACGCGCGGTCGCGTTGGGGGAGCCGGCCTGCTCACCGGTGCGCCGGTCGATCATTCCCCAGGACCAGAACCCGCTCACGGTCAGGTTCACCGGCCCGGAGCGCAGGGTCCTCGCGGTGCCCGCCTTCGCGCGAACCGCCGGTGCCTGTGCCGGTGGGGCCGGTGGCCGTTCGGGCGCGGCGACCTGGGCCGGTGGTGCGGCGTGCTCCGGAGCGACGAGTGCCGGCGGCGGGCTGGGCAGCGGCTCCGGCAGGCGATGCCCGGTCCGATCGATCGCCTCGGGTACGAAGAACATCGCCGCGGCACTCATGATCACCGCCGTCACGAATGGCGTCCCCCGAATACGCACGAGGGTTCAACGCGCAAATGGCGCAAAAGGAACCCCTGTTACACCTCATTGCGGGTTCGGCCGAATGCTGTAACACTTTTGGGGTGACCGGCATCACCGCGACCCGTTCCTTCGACGCGCTGATCGCTGCCGACCAGCGGATCGAGCCGCGCGACGAGATGCCCGACGCCTACCGCGCCGGCCTCGTCCGCCAGATCGCGCAGCACGCGCACTCCGAGATCATCGGCATGCAGCCGGAGGGAGCCTGGATCAGTCGGGCCCCGTCGCTGCGGCGCAAGGCCATCCTGCTGGCAAAGGTGCAGGACGAGGCGGGCCACGGGCTGTACCTCTACGCCGCCGCGGAGACCCTCGGGGTCAGCCGCGACGAGCTGGAGGGACTGCTGCTGACCGGCCGTCAGAAGTACTCCTCCATCTTCAACTACCCGACCCTGACCTGGGCCGACATCGGCGTGATCGGCTGGCTCGTCGACGGCGCCGCGATCGTCAACCAGGTGCCGCTGTGCCGCTGCTCCTACGGGCCCTACGCGCGGGCGATGATCCGCATCTGCAAGGAGGAGTCGTTCCACCAGCGGCAGGGCTACGAGCTGCTGCACACTTTGGCGCACGGCTCGCCGGCCCAGCGGGAGATGGCCCAGGACGCCGTCGACCGGTGGTGGTACCCGTCGCTGGCGATGTTCGGGCCGCCGGACGGCGAGTCGACGCACTCCGCGCAGTCGATGAAGTGGGGCGTCAAGCGCTTCTCCAACGACGAGCTGCGGCAGCGGTTCGTGGACATGTGCGTGCCGCAGGCCGAGGTGCTCGGCCTCACGCTGCCCGACCCCGACCTGCGCTGGAGCGAGGAGCGCGGGCACCACGACTTCACCCCGCCCGACTTCGACGAGCTGATGCGGGTGGTCAAGGGCGACGGCCCGTGCAACGCGCAGCGCATGGCGCACCGCCGTGCCGCGCACGACAACGGCTCCTGGGTGCGCGAGGCGGCCGCCGCGCACGCCGCCAAGTAGAAGGCGGTGGCGTGATGCTCTTCGAGGTGTTCGTCCGGCCGCGGCGGGGGCTGTCCCACACGCACGTCGGCAGCCTGCACGCGCCCGACCCGGAAATGGCGCTGCGCAACGCCCGCGACGTGTACACCCGCCGTCAGGAGGGCGTCTCCATCTGGGTGGTGCCCGCCGAGTCCATCACCGCCAGTTCGCCGGACGAGAAGGACGCCTTCTTCGACCCGGCCGCCGACAAGGTGTACCGGCATCCGACGTTCTACGAGGTGCCGGAAGGGGCGCCGCACCTATGACCGACGTGCTCGCGCTCGCCGACGACGCGCTGGTCGCCGCGCAGCGGCTGGCGTGGTGGTGTTCGCGCGCGCACGACCTCGAGGAGGACATCGCGCTGGCCAACATCGCGCTGGACCAGCTCGGGGCCGCGCGCCTGTTGCTCACCTACGCCGGGGAGCTGGAGGGCGCCGGCCGGGACGAGGACGCGCTCGCGTACCTGCGGGGGCCGGACGAGTTCCGCAACTGCCTGCTGGTCGAGCTGCCCGACGAGGACTTCGCGTGGGCGATCACCCGCCTGCTGTTCCTCTCCGCCCACCAATGGCTGCGCTACGGCGAACTGGCCGCCGGGCCGGACCCGCGGCTCGCGGAGATCGCGGCGCGGGCCGTCAAGGAGTCGGCGTATCACCTCGACCATGCGCGCCTGTGGACGAAGCGGCTCGGCGACGGGACCCCCGAGTCGCGGCGTCGGATGACGGCGGCTGTCGCGGGGCTCTGGCCGTTCACCCTGGAGCTTGTCGAAAATCGGGCGGCGTGGCTGGAGATCGTGGACGGCGCCCTCGCCGACGCGACGCTGGAACGGCCCGCGGACCCGGCGGATCCGCCGACCGGCGGGCGGGCCGGGCGGCACACGCCGCACCTGGCCGCGCTGCTGGAGGAGATGCAGTCGCTGCACCGCGCGCATCCGGGGGTGACCTGGTGAACGGGGTGGGCCGGGCGGATCCGGAGGCCGCGCTGGAGCGGGCGGTCGCGGCGGTGTCGGCCGTGCCGGACCCGGAGGTGCCGGTGCTGACCATCGAGGAGCTGGGCATCCTGCGCGGCGTCGACCTCGGGCCGGCCGATCGGCTGGTCGTGACGATCACGCCGACGTACAACGGCTGTCCGGCGATGGACGCGATCCGCGCCGACGTGCGCGCCGCCGCGGCGGAGGCAGGGCACCCGGACGCGGAGGTGCGCACGGTGCTCTCCCCGGCGTGGACCACCGACTGGATCACCGAGTCCGGGCGGGCCAAGTTGGCGTCCGCCGGCATCGCGCCGCCACCGGCCCGGCGGGGTGGTGCGGTCGCGCTCGCGCTGAGCGTGCGCTGCCCGCTGTGCGGCTCGCCCGACACGACCGAGCTGTCGCGGTTCGGGTCGACGGCGTGCAAGGCGTTGTGGCGGTGCCGCGGCTGCGGCGAGCCGTTCGACCTGGTGAAGGCGCACTAACATGTCTGTGACAGCCACCCGAAGGCCCACGTTCCACGCGCTCACCGTGTCCGGGGTCGAGCCGGTCGCGGAGGACGCGGTCGCCGTCGAGTTCGCCGTGCCGGCCGCGCTGCGGGAGACGTTCGCGTTCGCGGCCGGGCAGCACGTGACCGTGCGCCGGCAGCGGCCGGAGGTGCGGCGTTCGTACTCGATCTGCTCCACTCCGGGCGAACTGGCCACGCACGGCCGGCTCCGCATCGGTGTGCGTCAGGTGCCGGGCGGGGTGTTCAGCACGTTCGCCGCCAAGGACCTGCGCGCCGGCGACACCGTGCTGGTGCTGCCGCCGTTGGGGAGCTTCACGACGGCGTTCGACCCGGGGCGGGTGCGGCGCTACGGGGCCGTGGCCGCCGGTTCGGGGATCACGCCGGTGCTCTCCCTGGCGTCGACCGCGCTCGCCGTGGAGCCGCGCAGCCGGTTCACCGTGGTGTACGGCAACCGCACGGCGCGCAGCGCCATGTTCACCGAGGAGTTGGCCGACCTCAAGGACCGCTATCCGCAGCGGCTGCACCTGGTCTACGCGTTCTCCCGCGAGCAGCGCGACACCGAACTGCTCTCCGGCCGGCTCGACACCCACCGCCTGCGCCGCATCGTCGACGAGCTGGTCGACCCGGACGGCGTCGACGAGTGGTTCCTCTGCGGGCCGTACGGGCTGGTCACGGCCGCTCGGGACACGCTCGGCGGGCGGGCCGCGAAGGTGCACGTGGAGCTGTTCCACGCCGAGGAGGCCGTCGTGGCGCGCCCCCGGCCGGCCGCACCGCAGGGGGCCACGACCGAGGTGACGATCCGCCTGGACGGCCGCACCTCCACGGTTCGGATGGCCCGCGACGAACGCGTTCTCGACGCCGCGCTGCGGGTGCGCCCCGAGCTGCCCTACGCGTGCAAGGGCGGGGTGTGCTCCACCTGCCGGGCCCGGCTGGTCGACGGCGGCGTCGACATGGTGAGCAACTTCGCGCTGGAGCCGGACGAGGTGGCCAGGGGCGACATTCTCACCTGCCAGGCCGTTCCGTTGACCGACGCGGTCGTGGTCGACTTCGACATGTGAGGCTTCTCCAGAAAGTCGGGGATCGATGAGCCATCCGGACGGCGGTCCGCCACGAACCACCGGCATGCCGAGACCCGTGACCCGCCCGCTGCAGCCGGTCCCCGAGGATCCGAGCGGCGGCCCCGATGAGCTGCTGCGCCGCGTCGCCAGGGGTGACCAGGCGGCCTTCACCACGCTGTACGACCAGGTGGCACCGCGGGTCTACGGGCTCGCGCTGCGCGTGGTCCGGGATCCGGCCATGGCGGAGGAGGTGACCCAGGAGGCGATGGTGGAGGTGTGGCGCACGGCGACCCGCTTCGACACCGCCCGCGGTTCCGCGCTGTCGTGGCTGCTCACCATCGCGCACCGGCGCGCCGTCGACCGGGTCCGCAGCGAGCAGGCGAGCACCGCGCGCATGCGCAAGGTCGCCACGGTGGAGACGCCGTACGACGAGGTCGTCGAGCAGGCCACCAGCCGCATCGAACGCCAGCAGGTGCGCCGCTGCCTCAACGGACTCACCGAACTGCAGCGCGAGTCGATTCTGCTCGCCTACTTCAACGGGCACACCTACCGCGAGGTCTCCGAACTGCTCGACACGCCGCTGCCGACCATCAAGACGCGGATGCGTGACGGGCTGATCCGGCTCCGCGACTGCCTGGGGGTGACGGCATGACTCGCACGGGTCTGTTCAGGGGTGGAAGAGCATGACGATGAGCGACATACACGCGCTGAGCGGGGCCTACGCCCTGGACTCGGTCGACGACATCGAACGCGCCACGTTCGAACGGCACCTGCGCGAATGCGACACGTGTGCGCAGGAGGTGCGCGAACTGCAGGCGACCGTCGCGCGGCTGGCGGACGAGTCGGCGACGCCGCCCCCGCCCGGCCTGCGCGCCGAGGTGCTGCGGCAGATCTCGCAGACGCCGCAGCTCACCAACGGGCAGGCGGCGCGGGTGTCGCGTTCGCAGGCGGCGCAGGTGACCCGCTGGCGCCGGTACGCGGCGGTGTCCGTGGCGGCGGCGGTCGCCGCGATCGCGGTCGGCGCCGGCACCTGGGCCGTGTCGGAGGCGCGCGTGCGCGATGCCCGCGACCAGCTCGCCGCGGAACGCCGCAACGCCTCGGACATGCAGCGCGTGCTGGCCGCGCCGGACGCGCGGGTGCTCACCGGCCCCGGCCGGGACGGCGGCTCGGTCACGCTGGTCATGTCCCGTTCGCAGGACGCGGCGGTGGCCATGCTCGGCGGCATGCCGGACGTCGGCGACAAGACGTATCAACTGTGGCTGATCACCGGCAACCAGGCGCAATCGCAGGGCATCGTCGGCAACGGCGTCACGGCCGGCGCCATGATCGTGCGGGGCCTCGGGTCGGCCGACACGTTCGGCGTGACGGTGGAGAAGCCGGGCGGTGCCCAGCAACCCGACCTGACCCAACTTATTCGTACGCTATCCCTCAGCTAGACCCGTCCGCGCAGGTCACGGCAGCGAATAGGAGTCAGAAGCCGATTCTGCGCGGAGGATGAAATGGCCACGTACCAGTCCACGACCGGCACCCGTGCCGGCACCAGTTTCAACACGATCGTCGCGTTCGCCGCCGGTGCGGTGTTCGTGCTGGTGGGCCTTCTCGGGTTCACCGTCTCGGGCGAGCACACGGCGGTGGGCCACGAGGGCGGCGCGCTGCTCGGCCTGTTCCAGGTGAACGTCCTGCACAACGTCGTGCACATCGCGGTCGGCGCGGTCATGATCGGCGCGGCGGTGGCGGGCGGCCGGATCGCCAAGGCTACCAACGTGACGATCGGCGCCGTCTACCTGCTGCTCGGCCTCGTGGGGCTGATGCTCACCGGCGACACCCCGCTCAACATCATCGCGCTCAACGGCGCCGACAACGGTCTGCACATCTTCCTGGGCGTCGCCCTGATCGGCCTCGGCGTCGGCCTCGACCGCCGCTAACCCAGGATCTCGTCCAGCGCCCGGCGGTCGGAGTCCGTCGGGCGCCACGACCCGGCCGCCGCGTTGGCGCGGACCTGGTCGGGGCTGGTCGCACCGGCGATGACGCTGGTCACCGCCGGTCGCGCGGCAAGCCCGCCGATCGCCACGTCCAAAAGCGACAGATCACGATCCCGGGCGAACGTCTTCAGCGCGTCGATCCGCGCCCAGTCCGCACCCGCCAGCCGATGCGCCAGCCGCGGCTCCGCCAGCCGGGAGCCCGCGGGGGCGTCCATCCCCTCGGTGTACTTGCCGGTGAGCAGCCCGCTCTCCAGCGGCAAGTACGGGAGCAGCCCGAGCCCGAAGCGTTCCAGGGCGGGGATGAGTTCCTTCTCGGCCGTGCGGGTCAGCAGGCTGTAGTGGTTCTGCGCGCTGACGAACGGCGTCAGCCTCCGGTCGCGCGCGATCCAGTCGGCGTCGGCGACCTGCCAGGCGGCGAAGTTCGAGTGCCCGATGTAGCGAACCTTGCCGGCGCGCACCACGTCGTCGAGCGCGGCCAGGGTCTCCTCGACCGGCGTCATGCCGTCCGGTGCGTGGTACTGATACAGGTCGATGTGGTCGGTGCCGAGCCGGCGCAGCGAGGACTCGACGGCGCGCGCGATGTAGCGCCGCGAGCCGCGTGCCCCGTGGTCCGCTCCGAGACGGCCACCGAGGCCCATCCCGAACTTCGTCGCGATCACGGCCTCGTCGCGCCGCTTCCCGAGCGCGGCACCGAGGATCTCCTCGGAGTTGCGGCTCTGCTCGCCGTACGAGTCGGCCGTGTCGAACAGGGTGACGCCCAGGTCGAGCGCCGTTCGTACGACCTCGGTCGCCTCGGCATCGCCGATCTTGCGCCCGAACGTGTTGCAGCCCACGCCGACCGCGGACACGACCAGTCCGGAGCGGCCCAGCCGGCGGTACGCGATGTCGGTCACGTTCAAGATCCTAGTGGTGCGGTTACGCTCGGAACGTGACCGAGACCCGGGTGATCAGCGACATACTGCAACGCGCGGCCGACGGCGGGCGCATCACGCCGGAAGAGGCGCTGCTGCTCTACACCGAGGCGCCGCTGCACCCGCTGGGCGAGGCGGCAGACGCGGTGCGCCGCCGGCGTTACCCGGACAACGTGGTCACCTACCTGATCGACCGCAACATCAACTACACGAACGTCTGCGTGACGGCGTGCAAGTTCTGCGCGTTCTACCGGGCGCCGAAGCACGCCGAGGGTTGGACGCACGACACCGAGGAGATCCTGCGCCGCTGCGCCGAGGCCGTCGAGCTGGGCGCCACGCAGGTCATGCTCCAGGGCGGCCACCACCCGCAGTACGGCGTCGAGTACTACGAGAACCTGTTCGGCGCCGTGAAGAAGGCGTTCCCCCAACTGGTCATCCACTCGATCGGGCCGAGCGAGATCCTCCACATGGCCAAGGTCTCAGCTGTCTCCATCGAGGACGCGATCAAGCGGATCAAGGCCGCGGGCCTGGACTCCATCGCGGGCGCCGGCGCGGAGATGCTGCCGGAACGCCCGCGCAAGGCCATCGCCCCGCTCAAGGAGTCCGGGGCGCGCTGGCTGGAGGTCATGGAGGTCGCGCACACGCTCGGCGTGGAGTCGACCGCCACGATGATGATGGGCACCGGCGAGACCGCGGCCGAACGCATCGAGCACCTGCGCATGATCCGTGACGTGCAGGACCGCACCAAGGGCTTCCGGTCGTTCATCCCGTGGACCTACCAGCCGGAGAACAACCACCTGAAGGGGCGCACGCAGGCGACCGGCCTGGAGTACCTGCGGCTCGTCGCGGTGGCGCGGCTCTTCTTCGAGACCGTGCCGCACCTGCAGGCCTCGTGGCTGACCACCGGCAAGGACATCGGTCAGCTCTCCCTGCACATGGGCGTCGACGACCTGGGTTCGATCATGCTCGAGGAGAACGTCATCTCCTCCGCGGGCGCGCGGCACCGTTCCAACCTGCACGAGCTGATCGGCCTGATCCGCACGGCCGACCGGATCCCCGCGCAGCGCGACACCCTGTACAACCGGCTCGCCGTGCACTGGACGCCGCAGGACGACCCCAAGGACGAACGGGTCGTCTCGCACTTCTCGTCGATCGCGCTGCCGGGTGGCGGGGCCGGCCGTTCCCTGCCGCTCATCGACGCTAAGTAGTTCGCCTTTGACGCATTGTCCACTGTGGACGTGGTATCTGTAACGGCTTCGCATTGGGTCTGGTGCATTCGCTTAAGCAATAGATAAGTTGCCGCGGTTCCCTTCCTCTCGCATGCTCCGGGGAGAGTCATGAGGCTGCCGCGGTTGGTTCACCGGATCGGCGCTTCCGCCGCCGCGTTCACGACGGGGGCGGCGCTCCTGCTGGCGGCCGTGCCGGCGCAGGCCGCTCCGGCGGGCTCCGCGGACCTGGAGTTCCGGGTCGCCGGCGAGTCGGTGGTGCGCACCGCCACCAAGCCCTTCTGGCTGCAGCTGAGCAACAACGGCCCGGCCCCCGCCACGAACATCCGCGTCACCATCGAACTGCACGACATCGACGCCAGCGAGGTCGAGGTCGTGCTGCCCGACGACAACGGCTGCGTGGCCACCGGCACCAAGGCCGTGTGTCGCGTCGGCGGGCTGGCGCCGGGCGAGAACCTCCCGCCGTTCAGCGTGCTCACCGTGACCTCCGTCAACGCCGAAGGCGCCGGGGTGGTCGACGCCGGTTCGGTCAGCGTCTCCGTCGAGTCGGACACGCCGGACAGCAACCCCGCGAACAACAAGAAGTCGACCGTGCCGCTGAAGGTGTCGCCGCTCGCCGTCGACATGCAGGTGACGCTCGCCGACGTCTACGCCGACCTCGACACCAAGGCGCCGGTGCCGCCGGGTGAGACCGTCGAGCTCAACATCTCGCTGATCAACTGGGGCACCGCGCCGGCCGTGGGCGTCTTCTACGCGGTGAGCCTGCCGCGGTACGTGACGTTCGCCAACACGGTGCCGGGCTGCGTGTACAACCCGATGAAGACCGTGGCGGCGTGCATGTCGCCGGACGCGGTGGATCCGCTGGTGACGGTGCTGCCGCTGACGCCGTTCAAGGTGACGGTGTCGGAGAAGGCCCCCGGGCCGGCCGCGCTCACCAACGGCATCGTCGCCGGTGGCGCGCTCGGGCCGGACGAGGCGCCGGTCGACCCGGTGGAGCTGGACAGCGTGGGGGACACCGGTAAGTCGTTCCGGGTCAGCAAGGCGGGCCTGGTGCGCAAGGCCGAGGCCGACCCGACGGACAACTTCGGCCGCTTCAGCGTGCACACCGGCCCCAACTACTCCGACCTGGCGATCACCGCGGGCTCGGCCAGCGGCGCCGTCGGCGCCACGGTCACCGTCGCCGTGAAGGTCACGAACAACGGCAAGGCGGCGTCGCCCGAGACGGTCGTCAAGGTGACGGCGCCGAGCGGTACCCAGCTCACCGGCGCCCCGGGTGGGTGCGCGATCGACCAGGCCGGCAAGACGGCCACCTGCGAGGGCGAACTCGACGCCGGTGACAGCGACGAGGGCGGCTTCGCGTTCAAGATTCAGAACGCCACGGTCGGCGGCGACGGCGTTGCCACGATCAGCGGTTCCAACGCGGATCCCGAACCGAAGAACAACAGCGCGAAGGTCACGATCACGGTGACCACCGGCGGTGGCCCGGGCAACCCCGGCAACCCCGGCCTGCCCATCACCGGCGTCAACGCCATGATCATCGGCGGCGTCGGCGCGGCGGTGGTGGCGCTCGGCGTGGTGCTGTTCCTGACCACGCGGCGCCGCAAGGTGATGCTGGTGACGCCCTCCGAGGACAACTGAGGCTGAGCCGTCGCGAAGACGTGTCACGCCGGCCGGATATCTTGGTCGGCGTGACGGGAACCAGGGCCGGCCTCGACCGCGATCCGCGCGAGGTCGCGCAGATGTTCGACGGCGTCGCCGAGAAGTACGACCGCACCAACACGATCCTGGCGTTCGGGCAGGATCGCAGCTGGCGGCGGCTGACCCGCGAGGCGCTTGACCTCAAGCCCGGTGAGCGCGTGCTCGACCTGGCCGCGGGCACCGGCGTCTCCACCGAGGAACTGGCCCGCTCCGGCGCGTACGCGGTCGGCGTGGACTTCTCGATCGGCATGCTCTCCGCCGGCCGCCGCGTGCGTCCGTCGGTGCCGCTCGTCGCCGGTGACGCCCTGGCGCTGCCCGTCGCCGACGCGAGCTTCGACGCCGTCACGATCTCGTTCGGGCTGCGGAACATCTCCGACCTCGACGCGGCGCTGCACGAGATGGCGCGGGTCACCAGGCCCGGTGGGCGCATGGTCATCTGCGAGTTCAGCCACCCGGTGGTGACGCCGTTCCGGGCCGTGTACCTGCGGTACCTGATGGGTGCGCTGCCGGCCGTTGCCCGCAAGGTGTCCAGCAACCCCGACGCGTACGTGTACCTCGCCGAGTCCATCCGGGCATGGCCCGACCAGCGAGCCCTGGCCGAACGGATCACGGCGGCCGGATGGCAGCGGGCGGCGTGGCGGAACCTCACCGGCGGTGTGGTGGCGCTGCACCGCGCGTACCGCTGAGGGGTTATCCACAGGCGCGGGTGCGCAGGTGGCGAGGGTTTTCCCCTGCCGCTGTCCACAGATTGTGGATAACTTGCTCGGTTATCCACAGCTCACCGTCGACTGTGGACATCGTGTGGTTACCCCACCGAGGCTGAACTTCGGTCGCCACCCTCCGTCGAGCCCTCTCATGATCGCGACCTTTACGAAAAGGTGAGATCTGCTGACAGTTTCCGTAAAAGGTCGCGATCATCAGTGCCCTCCAGCCGGAGCGGGGCTGGTCGGGGCGGGGTTAGGGCTGCCTAAGAAAGCAGCACTTACCAATCGGTCCTAGACTGACACCCCGGAGCTTGTGAAGACTTTCACGAGCACCGGGGAGGAGGACCGCGATGATCGATGCGGATGTCATCGTCGTCGGTGCCGGACCGGGCGGCTCCACTGCTGCGTACCACATGGCCCAGCACGGACTGTCGGTGCTGGTGTTGGAGAAGACGCAGTTCCCGCGCGAGAAGGTGTGCGGCGACGGGCTGACCCCGCGGGCGGTCAAGGAGCTCATTCGCATGGGCGTCGACACCTCACCCAAGGGCGGCTGGCTGCAGAACAAGGGCCTCCGGGTGATCGGCGGCGGCATGCGGCTGGAGCTCGACTGGCCGGACCTGGCGAGCTTTCCCAACTACGGGCTGACCCGCACCCGGCTGGACTTCGACCAGTTGCTCGCCGACAAGGCCGTCGAGGCGGGCGCCAACCTCCGGACCGGGCACAACGTCACCGGGCCGATTCTCGACGCCTCCGGGCGCGTGGTCGGCGTGACGGCCGTGCACGAGGGGGAGACGAAGGAGTTCCGGGCGCCGGTGGTGCTGGCCGCCGACGGGGTCTCCGCGCGGTTCGCCCTCAACCTCGGTATCAACAAGCGCGAGGACCGTCCCATGGGCGTGGCGGTCCGCCAGTACTTCCACTCGCCGTCCCGCCACGACGACGAGTACCTCGAGTCCTGGTTGGAGCTGCGGAGCAAAGAGGGCGGCGACAACCTTCTCCCGGGTTACGGTTGGATCTTCGGACTCGGGGACGGCCGCATCAACGTCGGGTTGGGGGTGCTCAACAGCAGTGTCGCGTTCGGCAAGACCAACTACCGCCGCATGCTCGGCGACTGGTTGGCCAACACCCCGGACGACTGGGGGCTGAGCGACCCGGCCAACGCCGACGGCGACCCGCAGGGCGCGGCGCTGCCGATGGGGTTCAACCGGGTGCCGCACTACTCCCGCGGCGTACTGCTGGTCGGCGACAGCGGCGGCATGGTCAACCCGTTCAACGGGGAGGGCATCGCCTACGCGATGGAGTCCGGCGCACTGGCGGCCGAGGTGGCCGTTCAGGCGTTGTCCCGTCCGGCCGGTCCGCTCCGGGAGCGGGCGCTCGCGCACTACTCGACCGAGCTCAAGGCGCGCTACGGCGGCTACTACCGGCTCGGGAACATGTTCGTGAAGGTGATCGGGAACCCGCACCTCATGAAGATCGCCACGCAGCACGGCATGCCCCGCCCGATGCTGATGAAGTTCGTCCTCAAACTGCTGGCCAACCTCAGTGAACCGCGCGGTGGCGACGCCATGGACCGCGTGATCAACGCTCTCACCAGGATCGCCCCGGCAGCGTAAAAACGCACCCGCCGGGGCGGCGCCTGAAGTATGCGCTTAGTGTGTCAAGTAAGTAATACGGGTGATTCGGATAGGACGGAGCAGGCAGTGTCGCTGTCCCCGTACATACCCATCGTCGGGTTGTTCGCGCTCGGTGCCGGGTTCGCGCTGTTCTCCGTCGCCATCGCGCCGTTCGTGGGTCCGCGCCGCTACAACCGCGCCAAGCTCGACGCGTACGAATGCGGTATCGAACCGACGCCGCAGCCCATCGGTGGCGGCCGCTTCCCGGTCAAGTTCTACCTGACCGCGATGCTGTTCATTGTTTTCGACATTGAAATCATCTTCCTGTACCCGTGGGCCGTCTCGTTCGAGGCGCTGGGAGTGTTCGGGTTCGTGGAGATGGTGCTGTTCATCATCACCGTGTTCGTCGCCTACGCCTATGTATGGCGGCGCGGCGGGCTGGACTGGGACTAGAGCCATGGGTATCGAAGAGAAACTCCCGAACGGAATCCTGCTCACCACCGTCGAGAAGCTGGTCAACTGGACCCGCAAGTCCAGCTTCTGGCCGGCGACGTTCGGGCTGGCCTGCTGTGCCATCGAGATGATGGCCACCGGTGCCGCCCGCTACGACCTGGCGCGCTTCGGCATGGAGGTCTTCCGGGCCAGCCCCCGCCAGGCCGACCTGATGATCGTGGCGGGCCGGGTGAGCCAGAAGATGGCGCCGGTGCTGCGCCAGATCTACGACCAGATGCCGGACCCGAAGTGGGTGCTCTCGATGGGCGTCTGCGCGTCGAGCGGCGGCATGTTCAACAACTACGCGATCGTGCAGGGCGTCGATCACATCGTTCCCGTCGACATGTACCTCCCGGGCTGCCCGCCGCGGCCGGAGATGCTGATCGACGCGATCCTGCGCCTGCACGACAAGATCATGGACGAGCCGCTCGGTGACAAGCGCCGCAAGGTGCTCGAAGCCCGCGAGCCGGCCGTCGTGCCGGCCGGCTCGATGCCGTCGAGCTTCCGCCACAACAAGGAGCTGCGCGCCGCATGGGAGAAGGCCGCCGCCCAGGGGCGTGAGGAGCAGCTGCGCATCGAGAAGTGGATGGAAACCCAGGCCCGGAGGAACTCGTGAGCGTGTGGACGACGCCGCGGCAGCGGCTGGACCGGAGCGCAGCGGAGGGAAGCCGCTGCCACCGGGCGGCGGCGGCCACTGAGCGGGGTGCACTGTGACGGCGCCGCAGCAGCCCACCGTCAGCGCCGAGGTGCCCGCCCCCGGTGCGGTGAAGGAGACCGAGGGCACCGGCGACAAGGGGGTCGTCCCCCCGGGTTCCACCCCGGTCGCCGCCACCCCGGCCGGTGCCGTCACCGGTGCGCCGGCCGACTTCCCGCCGTCCACCGAGGCGGGCCGCGGCCTGTTCGGGGTGCACGGCACGGGTGACACCTCCGGCTTCGGTGGCCTCGTGCGCCGGCGTTCGGCGCTGGTCAGCTCGCCCAAGCCGTACGGCGGCTACTTCGACGAGGTGGTCGACGCGCTGGAGGAGGCGTACCCGCAGTTCGGCGAGGCGATCGAACGGGTCGTCGTGGACCGCGGCGAGCTGACCCTGCACATCAAGCCGGAGCGGATCGCCGAGGTCTGCCAGGCGATGCGGGACGACCCGGCCCTGCGCTTCGAGCTGTGTTCGTCGGTCTCCGGGGTGGACTACCTGGGACACGACGACCGGCGGCTGCACGTCACCTACCACCTGACCTCGATGACGTTCCGCCGGCGGGTCCGGCTGGAGTCGGCGGTCAGCCCGGAGGAGCCGCACCTGCCCAGCGTGACGAAGGTGTACCCGACCGCCGACTGGCAGGAGCGGGAGACCTACGACATGTTCGGGATCATCTTCGACGGCCACCCCGCACTCACCCGGATCCTGATGCCGGACGACTGGGAGGGCCACCCGCAGCGCAAGGACTACCCGCTCGGCGGCGTGCCGGTCGAGTACAAGGGCGCTGAGATCCCACCGCCGGACCAGCGGAGGTCGTACCAATGAGCGAGTGGACGCAGGCCACTGAGCGGGGAACACCATGAGCACCGAAACCGACTACGCCGAATCCCGCGAGACGACCGAGGGGCGGGTCTTCACCGTCACCGGCGGCGACTGGCAGTCCGTGGTCGACGAGGCCGGGGCCGAGGAACGCATCGTCGTCAACATGGGCCCGCAGCACCCGTCGACGCACGGCGTGCTCCGCCTCGTTCTCGAACTCGAGGGTGAGACGGTCACCGACGCCCGCACCGTCATCGGATACCTGCACACCGGCATCGAGAAGAACCTCGAGTACCGGAACTGGACGCAGGGCACCACGTTCGTGACGCGCATGGACTACCTGGCGCCGATGTTCAACGAGACGGCCTACTGCCTCGCGGTGGAGAAGCTGCTCGGCATCGAGGATCAGATCCCGGCGCGCACCAACACGATCCGCGTGCTGATGATGGAGCTCAACCGCATCTCCTCGCACCTGGTGTGGCTCGCCACCACGGGCATGGAGCTGGGCGCGCTGTCGATGATGATCTACGGCTTCCGGGAGCGGGAGTTCATCCTCGACATCTTCGAACTCGCCTCCGGGCTGCGCATGAACCACGCGTACATCCGGCCGGGCGGCCTCGCCCAGGATCTGCCGGACGCGGCGGTCGACAAGATCAAGCAGCTGCTCGACTTCATGCCCGGCCTCGTGGACATGTACGAGCGGCTGCTGTCCGGCAACCCGATCTGGCAGTCGCGCACCCAGGGCGTGGCGATGCTGGACGTGGCGGGCTGCCTCGCGCTGGGCGTCACCGGGCCGGTGCTGCGCTCGGCCGGCCTCGCGTGGGACCTTCGCAAGACGATGCCGTACTGCGGGTACGAGACGTACGAGTTCGACGTTCCCACGAGTAAGGACGCGGACGTCTGGGGCCGGTACCAGGTCCGGCTCAACGAGATCCGGGAGAGCCTGAAGATCATCAAGCAGGCGCTCGACCGGCTCGAGCCCGGCCCGATCATGGTCGGCGACCGCAAGATCGCCTGGCCGGCGCAGCTCGCGCTCGGCACCGACGGCCTGGGCAACTCCCTCGAACACGTCGCGCACATCATGGGCCAGTCCATGGAGGCCCTGATCCACCACTTCAAGCTGGTCACCGAGGGCTTCCGGGTGCCGGCCGGCCAGGTGTACGTGGGCATCGAGGCCCCGCGCGGCGAACTGGGCGTGCACGCCGTCTCCGACGGTGGGACCCGGCCCTACCGGGTGCACTACCGCGAACCCAGCTTTGTGAACCTCCAGTGCATTCCGGCGATGGCCGAAGGTGGCCTCCTCGCCGACGTGATTGCCGGCGGTGCCTCCCTCGACCCCGTGATGGGCGGTTGCGACCGATGACGTCAGTTCAGAACCATCCGCTGCTGGACCCCGCCCTGCGGGAGAGCGCGCTGGAGATCATCGCGCGCTACCCCGAGGGGAAGCAGCGTTCCGCCCTGCTGCCGATGCTGCATCTGGTGCAGTCGGCGGAGGGTTACGTGACCCCGCACGGCGTGGCGTTCTGCGCCGAGCTGCTCGGCATCACCAAGGCCGAGGTGAGCGCGGTCGCGACGTTCTACACGATGTACAAGCGCCGGCCGACCGGCGACTGGCTCGTGAGCGTGTGCACCAACACGATGTGCGGCGTGTCGGGCGGAGACAAGATCTTCGACACGCTCAAGGAGTACCTGGGCGTCGGGCACAACCAGACCACGCCCGAGGGCGACATCACGCTGGAGCACGCCGAGTGCCTCGCCGCCTGCGACTACGCGCCGGTGGTGACGGTCAACTACGAGTTCTACGACGAGATGGACGCCGACAAGACCATGTCGCTGGTCAAGGCGTTGCAGAACGGCGAACGGCCGCAGCCCAGCCGGGGCGCGCGGCTGTGCACGTTCAAGGAGCTGTCCCGCCAGCTGGCCGGGTTCTCCGAGGAGCGCGACGGCGTCATGGGCGACGGCCCCGCCGGCGCGCCGACCCTCGCCGGCAACCGGGTCGCCGAGCAGTACGGCATCTCGGTCCCGGGCTTCGACCCGGACACCCCGATCGGCAGCCGTGAGCAGAAGCCGGCAGAGAAGCCGGCGAGCGCGCCGAAGGCCGCGTCGGACAGCAAGCCGGCCGGCGACGGCCCGGTCGTCCAGGACCCGAAGGGAGCGAAGAACGCATGACCACTCCCTCCAAGGAGGCGCTGGCCAAGATCGCGCCGGTGCTCACCAAGCGCTGGCTGTCGCCGGACGCCTGGAAGCTCAGCGTGTACGAGCGCCTCGACGGGTACACCGGCCTGAAGAAGGCGCTGAAGGCGCACCCGGACGACCTGATCCAGCTGATCAAGGACTCCGGCCTGCGCGGCCGTGGCGGCGCCGGCTTCCCCACCGGCATGAAGTGGGGCTTCATCCCGCAGAACGACGGCAAGCCGCACTACCTCGTGGTCAACGCCGACGAGGGTGAGCCCGGCACCTGCCAGGACCTGCCGCTGATGATGGCCGACCCGCACTCCCTCATCGAGGGCGTGATCATCGCCAGCTACGCCATCCGCGCCAACTTCGCCGCGATCTACATCCGCGGCGAGGCGATCCACGCGGCGCGCCGGCTCCGGCAGGCGGTCGACGACGCGCGGGCCCGCGGCTACCTGGGTCGCAACATCCTCGGCTCCGGGTTCGACCTGGACGTGGTGGTGCACAGCGGCGCCGGCGCCTACATCTGCGGCGAGGAGACGGCGCTGCTCGACTCGCTGGAGGGCTACCGGGGCCAGCCACGGCTGCGGCCTCCGTTCCCGGCGACGCACGGCCTCTACAACAGCCCGACCGTGGTGAACAACGTCGAGACCATCGCCACCGTGCCGTACATCGTGCTCGGCGGGTCGGCGTGGTTCCGCACGATGGGGACCGAGAAGTCGCCCGGCACGAAGATCTTCTCCGTATCGGGCCGGGTGGTGCAGCCGGGCCAGTACGAGTGCGGGCTCGGGGTCACCCTCCGGCAGCTGATCGAGCTGTGCGGCGGCATGAAGCCCGGGCACAACCTGCGGTTCTGGACGCCGGGTGGCTCCAGCACGCCGCTGCTGACCGACGAGCACCTCGACGCCCCGCTCGACTTCGAGGGGATGATGGGCGTCGGCACCATGCTCGGCACGGCCGCGGTGCAGATCTTCTCCGACCAGGACTGCCCGGTGTACGCGACGTACCGGTGGATCGAGTTCTACCACCACGAGTCGTGCGGCAAGTGCACTCCCTGCCGCGAGGGCAACTACTGGATGAAGGGCATCCTGCGCCGGATCCTGTCGGGCCAGGGCACCCACGCCGACCTCGACACCCTGCTCGACGCGTGCGACAACCTGCTCGGGCGTTCGTTCTGCGCCCTGGGCGACGGCGCGACCAGCCCGGTGACGTCGTCGATCAAGTACTTCAAGCAGGACTACCTGGACTACATCGAGGGTCGCAAGGCGCCGATGTTCTCGCCCGGTGAGCTGGTAGGGGCGCACTGATGACGGAAGTTGCGAAGAAGGTCGACACGGTCAAGCTCACCATCGACGGCATCGAGGTCGAGGCCGCCAAGGGCGAGCTGGTGATCCGGGTCGCGGAACGGATCGGGATCGCCATCCCGCGCTTCTGCGACCACCCGCTGCTGGACCCGGCGGGTGCCTGCCGGCAGTGTCTGGTCGACATCGAGGGCCAGCGCAAGCCGTCCGCCGCCTGCACCCAGACCGTCGCCGACGGGATGGTGGTGCGCACCCAGCTGACCAGCGAGGTGGCGAAGAAGGCGCAGGAGGGCATTCTCGAGTTCCTCCTGATCAATCACCCGCTCGACTGCCCCATGTGCGACAAGGGTGGCGAGTGCCCGCTGCAGAACCAGGCGCTGAGCAACGGCCGCGAGGAATCCCGGTTCCACGAGCACAAGCGCGAGTACACCAAGCCGGTGCCCATTTCCTCCCAGGTGCTGCTCGACCGCGAGCGGTGCGTGCTGTGCCAGCGGTGCACCCGCTTCTCCGACGAGATCGCCGGGGACAAGTTCATCGACCTGATGGAACGCGGCGCCGACGAGCAGATCGGCGTGTTCAGCGGCCGCCTCGACGTCGACCCCGCGGAGGTCGTCGGCGAGACCGGGCTGGAGGGCGCGATCGACGCCAACCTGCTCGACGCGCCGTTCAACTCCTACTTCTCGGGCAACACGGTGCAGATCTGCCCGGTCGGCGCGCTCACCGGCGCGCAGTACCGGTTCCGGGCGCGGCCGTTCGACCTGGTCTCCTCGCCCAGCACGTGTGAGCACTGCGCGGCCGGCTGCTCGATGCGGACCGACCACCGGCGGGGCAAGGTCATGCGGCGGCTCGCCGGCGACGACCCGCAGGTCAACGAGGAGTGGAACTGCGACAAGGGGCGCTGGGCGTTCCAGTACGCGACGGCGTTCGACCGGATCACCGAGCCGATGGTGCGCGACCCCAAGAGCGGCGAGCTGCGCAAGGCGAGCTGGCCCGAGGCGCTGAACGCCGCCGCGGAGGGGCTGCTCAAGGCCCGCACCGAGGGTGGCGTCGGCGTGCTGACCGGCGGCCGGCTGACCGTCGAGGACGCCTACGCGTACGCGAAGTTCGCCCGCGTGGTGCTCGGCACCAACGACATCGACTTCCGCTCGCGGCCGCTGTCCCAGGAGGAGACCGACTTCCTGACCTCGGTCGCCGGGAAGTTCCAGGTCACCTACTCCGACATCGAGGCCGCGCCGGACGTCGTTCTGGTCGGGCTGGAGGCGGAGGAGGAGTGCCCGATCCTCTTCCTGCGGCTGCGCAAGGCCGCCAACAAGCGGGGCACGCGGGTCACGTCGATCGCGCCGTTCGTCACGCGAGGGCTGGAGAAGGTGGCCGGCACGCTGGTCCCGACCGTCCCCGGTGCGGAGGCCACGGCCCTCGCCGAGTCCGCCGAGGTCCGGGCCGCGCTCAGCAAGCCGGGTGCGCTGCTTTTCGTGGGGGAACGCCTCGCGGAGACGCCCGGCGGTCTCTCGGCCGCGGCGCGGCTGGCCGCCGAGACCGGTGCCCGGCTGGCCTGGGTGCCGCGGCGGGCCGGTGACCGGGGTGCCGTCGAAGCGGGCTGCCTGCCGACGCTGCTGCCGGGTGGGCGTTCGCTGGTCGAACCGGCCGCTCGCGGCGAGATCGGTGCGGCGTGGGGCCTTGAGGTCGGTGACCTGTCCGAGCGGCCGGGTCGCGACACCCTGCAGATCCTCGACGCCGCCCGCACCGGTGCGCTGAAGGGCCTGGTCGTCGCCGGCGTCGACCCGCACGACCTGCCCGATCCGGCCGCCGCCGAGGAGGCGCTGGAGAAGGTCGGCTTCCTGGTCAGCCTCGAACTGCGGCTGTCGGCCGTGTCGCGGCGGGCCGACGTGGTGCTGCCCGTCGCCCCGGCCGTCGAGAAGTCCGGCTCGTACCTCGACTGGGAGGGCCGGGTCCGGCCGTTCGACGCGGTGCTGCGCAGCGCCGCGATGACCGACGCGCGCGTGCTCGACGCCCTGGCCCGACAGCTGGGCTACCAGCTCGGGACGGCCGACACTCTCGCCGTTCTCAAGCAGATCGGAGAACTGGGCGAGACCCGGGCGCCCCGCGCGGCCGCGCCCACGGTGGACGCCGAACGGGTGGCCGAGCCCGGCACGGGCGAGGCGGTGCTCTCGACCTGGCACCAGCTCATCGACCTCGGCGCGCTCCAGGACGGCGACGAGTACCTCGCCGGCACGGCCCGGCCGCCGGTGGCCCGGATCAGCAAGGCCACGGCCGCGGCACTCGGTGTCGCGGACGGCGAGCCGCTGAACGTGTCGACCGAGCGCGGGCGGGTAACGCTGCCGGCGGCGGTCGTCGACGTGATGGCCCCCGGCGTGGTGTGGCTGCCGACGAACTCGCCGGGCTCCACGGTGCGACGCACGCTCGGCGTGTCGTCGGGTGCGACGGTGCGGATCTCCGCAGGAGGTACGTCCTGATGGACGACAAGCTGACCCAGTTCGGGCAGGACGTCTGGTGGCTGGTGCTCGCCAAGGTCCTGCTGGTCTTCGTGTTCCTGGTCCTGATGACGCTCTTCGCGATCTGGTACGAGCGGCGGGTCGTGGCCCGCATGCAGGTGCGCCCCGGACCCAACCGGGTCGGGCCGGCGGGTCTGCTCCAGTCGCTCGCCGACGGGCTGAAGCTGGCGTTCAAGGAAGACATCATGCCGAAGATGGCCGACAAGGCCGTCTTCTTCATCGCTCCGGTGATCTCCACGACGTGCGCGTTCACGGCGTTCGCGGTGATCCCGTTCGGGCCGACGGTGTCGGTGTTCGGCGAGAAGACGCCGATCCAGCTCACCGACGTGCCGGTGGCCGTTCTGCTGGTGCTGGCCTGCTCCTCGATGGGCATCTACGGGATCGTGCTGGGCGGCTGGGCCTCCGGTTCGACCTATCCGCTGCTCGGCGGCCTGCGCTCCAGCGCTCAGATGATCTCGTACGAGGTCGCGATGGGGCTCTCCATCGTGGCCGTGTTCATGACCGCCGGCACCATGTCGACCTCGCAGATCGTCGACGCGCAGAAGGACACGCAGACGCTCACGCTCGGCGGGTTCGACCTGACGGTGCCGGGCTGGTACGCGTTCCTGCTCATCCCGAGCTTCCTGATCTACGCGATCGCCGCGGTCGGGGAGACCAACCGGGCGCCGTTCGACCTGCCCGAGGCCGAGTCCGAACTGGTCGGCGGTTTCCACACCGAGTACTCGTCGCTGAAGTTCGCGCTGTTCTTCCTGGCCGAGTACATCAACATGGTGACCGTGTCGGGTCTGGCCACGACGCTGTTCCTCGGCGGCTGGCGGGCACCGTGGCCGATCAGCCTCTGGGACGGCGCCAACCAGGGTTGGTGGCCGCTGCTCTGGTTCACGATCAAGGTGCTGCTGCTCCTGTTCGTGTTCGTGTGGCTGCGGGGCACGCTGCCGCGGCTGCGCTACGACCAGTTCATGCGCTTCGGTTGGAAGGTGCTGATCCCGCTCAGCCTGCTGTGGATCCTGACCCTCGCCGGGATCCGCGTGGTGCAGGGCTCCGACCTGACCGTTCAGGCCCGGCTCGCCGTCGTCGGCGGTCCGATCCTGGTCGCGCTGGCCATCTGGATGTTCTGGCCGGACAAGCGCAAGGCCATCGAGGACCCGGGCGTGCACGGCGTCGACGCCGCCGGCCGGATCGGTGGCACCGAGGGCTTCCCGGTCCCGCCGCTCAACCTGGAGGTCCCGGTCTCCCCACGTGCGCAGCGCGTGCTGGGTGAACGGGAGACCGTCTCCACCAGTAAGGAGTCCTGAACCGTGGGCCAGTTCATCGGCACCCTCAAGGGCTTCGGTGTCACCTTCTCGCACATGTTCAAGAAGGTCGTCACCGAGGAGTACCCGGAGAAGCGGGTGCCGCTCGCGCCGCGATACCACGGCCGGCACATCCTCAACCGTCACCCCGACGGCCTGGAGAAGTGCATCGGCTGCGAACTGTGCGCGTGGGCCTGCCCGGCCGACGCGATCTACGTAGAGGGTGCCGACAACACCGACGAGGAGCGCTACTCCCCGGGTGAGCGGTACGCCTCGACCTACCAGATCAACTACGCCCGCTGCATCTTCTGCGGGCTGTGCATCGAGGCCTGCCCGACCCGTTCGCTCACCATGAGCAACGAGTACGAACTGGCCCGCGACAGCCGCCAGGACCTGATCTTCACCAAGGAACAGCTCCTCGCGCCGCTGCTTTCGGGCATGGAGCAGCCGCCGCACGCGATGTACCTCGGCGACAGCGAGAAGGACTACTACCTCAGCGGTCCGACGAACCCCGGCTCCTCGGCCGGCGCCGAGAAGAACCCCGCGCACCGGATCGCCGACCGGGACGGGAAGGTCGCGCAATGAACGGGCTCGTGACCCTCGCGGCCGCGGCCGGCGAGGTGAAGGGCGGCGAGGCGGCCACCTTCTACCTGCTCGCGCCGATCGCCGTCATCTGCGCGATCGGCATGGTGTGGGCCAGGAACGCCGTGCACTCCGCGCTCTTCCTGGTCGTCACGATGCTCTGCCTGGGCGTGTTCTACGTGCTCCAGGCCGGGCCGTTCATCGGCATGGTGCAGATCATCGTCTACACCGGCGCGATCATGATGCTCTTCCTGTTCGTGCTGATGCTGGTGGGCCGCGACGCCTCGGACTCGCTGATCGAGACGCTGCGCGGGCAGCGGATGACGGCGGTGCTGCTCGGGCTCGGGTTCGCCGGGCTGGTGGCCACCGGCCTGTACCGCGCACTGGGGAACCTCGACTCGGTGGGGCTGACCCAGGCCAACTCCGTCCACGGCGGCAACGTTCCGGGGATCGCCGCGCTGCTGTTCACCAAGTACGTCTTCGCGTTCGAGGTGACGTCCGCGCTGCTGATCACCGCGGCGGTCGGCGCGATGATCCTGGCGCACATCGAGAAGCGGCCGGATCAGAAGATCGCGCAGCCGGAGCGGATGCGGGCGCGGTTCGCGCCGGACAACTACCCCGGCCCGAAGCCCGGCCCCGGTGTGTTCGCCAACTCGACCTCGGTCGCCACGCCGGCGGTGCTGCCGGACGGAACGCAGTCCGAGCGCAGCATGTCCAAGATCCTGCCGCAGCGCGAGCTCACCGCCGCCGAGGCCGCACCGAAGGGGACGGAGCACCAATGAGCGCTGAGCGGGGTGCACTGTGAGCCCTACGTACTACATCGTGCTGGCCTCGATCCTGTTCACGATCGGGGCGGTCGGGGTGCTGATCCGGCGCAACGCCATCGTGCTGTTCATGTGCGTGGAGCTGATGCTCAACGCCGCCAACCTGGCGCTCGTCACGTTCAGCCGGGTGCACGGCAACCTCGACGGCCAGATCATGGCGTTCTTCGTGATGGTGGTCGCGGCGGCCGAGGTCGTCGTCGGGCTCGCGATCATCATGGTGATCTTCCGTACCCGGCGCTCCGCCAGCGTCGACGACGCCAACCTGTTGAAGTACTGAGAGGCACTCGTGGAAATCGAGTTCGCCGCAGCCGAAGGCTGGCTGCACAACGTCTGGCTGCTGATCGCCGTACCCCTGGTCAGCGCCGCGATCCTGCTGCTCCTGGGCAAGCGGGCCGACAAGTGGGGGCACTGGCTCGGAGCGGGCAGCGTCGGTGTGACGTTCGTGCTCGCGTTGACGTTCTTCTTCCAGCTGCGGGGGATGGACGAACGCGAGGGCGTCGAACTGTCGCTGTTCGAGTACCTGCCGGTCGCCGGGCTGAAGGTCGACTTCGGGCTGCTCTACGACCCGTTGGCCGCGATCTTCACGCTGCTGATCACCGGCGTGGGCTTCCTGATCCACGTGTACGCCGTGGGCTACATGTCCCACGACCCGGGTCGGCGACGGTTCTTCGGCTTCTTCAACCTGTTCGTCGCCGCGATGCTGCTGCTGGTCCTCGGCAACAACTTCGTGATGCTGTACATCGGCTGGGAGGGCGTGGGTCTCGCCTCCTACCTGCTGATCTCGTTCTACTTCGACCGGCCCGCCGCGGCGACCGCCGGCAAGAAGGCGTTCCTGATCAACCGCGTCGGTGACGCCGGGTTCGCGATCGCGATCTTCCTGATGTTCGCGACGCTCGGGACGACGCAGTACGACGAGGTGTTCAACGGGGTCGGCCAGTTGACCGGCGCCACGGTGACGGCCATGGGCCTGCTGCTGCTCCTCGGCGCGTGCGGCAAGTCCGGCCAGTTCCCCCTGCACACCTGGCTGCCCGACGCGATGGAGGGCCCGACGCCGGTCTCGGCCCTCATCCACGCGGCCACGATGGTCACCGCGGGCGTCTACCTGATCGCCCGGTCGCACCCGGTCTTCGACGCCTCGGAGACCGCGCAGGCGGTCGTCGTCACGATCGGCGCGATCACCCTGCTGATCGGCTGCATCATCGGCTGCGCCAAGGACGACATCAAGCGGGTGCTCGCCTACTCGACGGTGTCGCAGATCGGGTACATGTTCCTGGCCGTGGGCCTGGGCGGGGCGGCGTACGCGCTCGGCCTGATCCACCTGCTGGCGCACGGCTTCTTCAAGGCGGGACTCTTCCTCGGGGCCGGTTCGGTCATGCACGGGATGCAGGACCAGACCGACATCCGGCGCTTCGGCGGACTGGCCAAGCACATGCGGATCACGTGGATCACGTTCCTGCTCGGCTACCTGGCGATCATCGGGCTGCCGCCGCTGTCGGGCTTCTTCAGCAAGGACCCGATCATTCACTCGGCGTTCGAACGCCACGGGTGGAGCGGCTGGGTGCTCGGCTCGGTCGCGCTGATCGGTGCCGGGCTGACGGCCTTCTACATGACGCGGCTGTACGTGCTGACGTTCCACGGCAAGCCGCGCTGGACCGAGGGGCAGCACCCGCACGAGTCGCCGCCGGTGATGACGATCCCGCTGATCCTGCTGGCGGTCGGTTCGGTCGCGGCCGGTGGGCTCATGGCCACGAGCGTCCCCGGCTGGCTCGAACCGGTCCTGGGTGAGCACGAGGAGCACCACGCCCGCCTGAGCGAGTGGACCGTGACCGCGATGACCATGGCCGTCGTGATCCTCGGTGCGGGCCTCGGGTTCGCGCTGTTCCGGCGCGGCACGGCCCTGCAGGAGCAGCCCGCCGGTCCGCTGGTGACGGCCGCCCGTCGCAACCTCTACTTCGACACCCTCAACGAGGTCGTGTTCGAACTCCCGGGCAAGCTGCTGACCCGGGCGCTGGTGTTCCTCGACAACCGGGGCATCGACGGCGTGGTCAACGGGCTGGCGGCCACGGTCGGCGGTGGCTCCGGCCGGCTGCGTCGGGCCCAGACCGGCTTCGTCCGCTCCTACGCCCTGTCGATCCTCGGAGGTGCGGTCCTCGTGGTCGCGGCAATGATGGCGGTGACCCTCTCATGAGCGCGTATCGGGACGGCGCGGTGCCGTCTGGACTGAGGAACGAAGTGACGAGGGAAGACGGCACCGAGAGCGCCGGCACGATCTTGCGCGGGGGGAATCGATGAAGGACTTCCCGTTCCTGAGCGTGCTCGTCGCGGCGCCGCTGGTCGGGGCGATCGTGGTGGCGCTGCTGCCGAAGTCGAAGGCGGCGCTGGCCAAGCAGGTGGCGCTGGTCTGGTCGCTGGCGGTGCTCGGCCTGACGATCGTCATGTGGACGGCGTTCAAGGCCGACGGCGACCGGTTCCAGTTCCGTGAGTCGTACGTCTGGATCAAGGCGTGGGACGCCCGGATCACGTTCGAGGCCGACGGCATCGCGCTGGTGATGCTGGCGCTGATCGCCTTCCTGGTGCCGCTGGTCATCCTGGCCTCGTGGCACGACGCGGAGCGCAGCAGCCGTTCGGTGCCGACCTACTTCGCCCTGCTGCTGACCCTCGAGACCACGATGCTCGGCGTCTTCGCCGCCGCCGACATCTTCCTGTTCTACGTGTTCTTCGAGGTCATGCTCGTCCCGATGTACTTCCTCATCGGCTCCTACGGTGCCGGCCAGCGGCAGTACGCGGCGGTGAAGTTCTTCCTCTACTCCCTGGTCGGCGGCCTCTTCATGCTGGCCGCGGTCGTGGGGCTGTGGGTGCTCGGCGGGCACACGTTCGACTGGCACGAACTACAGAAGGCGGACTTCTCCACCGGGGCCGAACGCTGGCTCTTCCTCGGCTTCTTCCTCGCGTTCGCGATCAAGGCACCGTTCTTCCCGTTCCACACCTGGCTGCCGGACGCGGGTTCGGCCGCCCCGGCCGGTGCGGCGGCGTTGCTCGTCGGCGTGCTGGACAAGGTCGGGACGTTCGGCATCCTGCGCTACTGCCTGCCGCTGTTCCCCAACGCGTCGAAGTACTTCGCGCCGCTGGGGCTCGCGCTGGCGCTGATCGGCATCGTGTACGGCGCACTGCTGGCCATCGGCCAGAACGACCTGAAACGGCTGGTCGCCTACACCTCGATCGCGCACTTCGGGTTCATCGGCATCGGCATCTTCGCGTTCACCACGCAGGCCGGTTCCGGGTCGGTGCTCTACATGGTCAACCACGGGCTCGCGACCGGGCTGCTCTTCCTGGTGGTGGGCATGTTCGTCAGCCGGCGCGGCAGCGCGATGGTGGGCGACTTCGGCGGCGCGGGCAAGCTCGTCCCGGTGCTCGCCGGCGTCTTCTTCATCGCCGGCATGGCGTCGCTGGCACTGCCCGGCACGTCGCCGTTCGTCTCCGAGTTCCTGGTGCTGCTGGGCGTCTTCACGGTGAACAAGACCGTGGCGGTGATCGCCACGCTCGGCATCATCCTCGCGGCGGCCTACGTGCTGTGGATGATCCAGCGCACCACGCAGGGCGAGCTGAACCCGGCCCTCACCAAGCTGGAGTCGATGCGCAAGGACCTGTCGCTGCGCGAGACCGTGGTGGTGGCCCCGCTCGTGGTGCTGATCCTGGTGCTCGGCGTGTACCCGAAGCCGGTTCTCGACGTGATCAACCCGGCGGTGTCGGCAACCCTGGAAGACATCGGCAAGAAGGACCCCGCACCTACAGCGGTCGAGCGTGAGGCGGCCAAATGACAACCGACATCGCGGCTGAGACTCTCAAGCTGCCGTCTCTCGACTACGCGGCCCTCGCGCCGATGCTGATCCTCTTCGGAGTCGGCTGCGTGGGCGTGCTGGTCGAGGCGATCGCGCCGAAGAAGGCGCGGTTCCCCGTGCAGCTGGTGCTCGCGGTGCTCGGCATCGCCGCCTCGCTGACGGCGATCGTCCTCGCCGCCGGCACGGAGAAGGTCACCGCCGCCGGCGCGGTCGCCGTCGACGGTCCGGGGCTCTTCCTCCAGGGCTCGATCGCGGTCCTCGGCCTGGTCGCGCTGCTGCTCATTTCGGAGCGTTCGTTGGAACGGGGTGGGGCTTTCGTGGCCCAGGCCGCCGTGACGGCCAACAGCGAGGCCGACCGGGACCAGGCGACGCGCGGCTCCGGCGCGACCGAGGTGTACCCGCTGATCATCTTCAGCCTCGGCGGCATGATGCTCTTCGCCGCCGCGAACGACCTGCTGACGATGTTCGTGGCGCTGGAGGTCTTCTCCCTGCCGCTGTACCTGCTGTGCGCGATGGCCCGCCGCCGGCGGCTGCTGTCGCAGGAGGCGGCGCTCAAGTACTTCCTGCTCGGGGCGTTCGCGTCGGCGTTCTTCCTGTTCGGCATCGCGCTGGTGTACGGCTACGCGGGCCGGGTCGACTTCGCCGGCATCCACGCCGCCGTGCTCGACTCCCCGAACGACATCGCCCTGCTGTACATCGGCCTCGCGATGGTGGCGATCGGCCTGCTGTTCAAGGCCGCGCTGGCGCCGTTCCACGTGTGGACGCCGGACGTCTACCAGGGCGCCCCGACGCCGGTGACCGCCCTGATGGCGGCGTGCACCAAGGTGGCGGCGTTCGGTGGGCTGCTGCGCGTGCTGTACGTCGCGTTCGAACGTTCGCAGTGGGACTACCGGCCGGTGCTCGGTGCCATCGCGGTGCTGACGATGCTGGTGGGTGCCGTTCTGGCGGTCACGCAGACCGACATCAAGCGGCTGCTGGCGTACTCGTCGATCGCGAATGCGGGCTACGTGCTGGTCGGCGTGCTGGCCATCAGCAAGGCCGGGCTGGCCAGTTCGCTGTTCTACCTGGTGGCGTACGGGTTCTCGGTGCTGGCGGCGTTCGGCATCGTGACGCTGGTGCGCGACGCCGACGGTGAGGCCACGCACCTGTCCCGCTGGGCCGGGCTGGGTCGGCGTTCGCCGCTGTACGCGACGCTGTTCACGTTCCTGCTGCTGGCGTTCGCGGGTATTCCGCTGACGTCGGGGTTCACCGCCAAGTTCGGGGTGTTCGCGGCGGCCATCGAGGCGGATCAGACCTGGCTGGTGATCGCGGGTGTGATCACGAGCGCGATCATCGCGTTCCCGTACCTGCGGGTCGTCGTGATGATGTGGCTGTCGGAACCGGGTGAGTCGACGCCGGCGGTGTCGCTGCCGGGTGCGCTGACGGCCGCGGCGGTGACGATCGGGGCGGCGGCCACGCTGCTGCTCGGAATCGTGCCGCAGCCGCTGCTCGACATGACCGAGAATGCGGCGCATTTTGTAAGGTAGTCAGATGGCTTTCCACGGCCCGCCGGCAGAAATACCTGCTGGCGGGCCTTTTCTTTTAGATCATGAATAAACGGAGCCACTACTCCGTTTGGCGAAGTTAAATGAGAGGTGCGCGGAGGAGGAACGGTGCGGTATAACGGTGGGCGTGGCTGCTCCTGTGATGACTGAATTCGATCCCCTGCGTGACCTCGCTGGGAAATGGACCACGGATCTCGCGGAGCAGTACCTGCCACTTCCAAGCCACCCGTATCACACGTACGAGTGCGTCGATGGAAGGCTGATCATGTCTGCGGCGGAGTGCTACGAAAACGGCTTCGCGCAGATGCGGATCGACCGGATCTTGGGTGAGGCCGTCGAAGCCGCGGGATACATACTCCTGGGGCAGGTAAACCTGACCTTCGCCGACAATCGGTGGATCGTTCCGGACGCGCTCGTCATCAAAGAGCCGCCGGCGCGGGGAAAACAGCGCACCTGGATTCCCTATATGCATGCCGTCATGCCGATCGAGCTCGTCTCGCCGTCCAGCGAAGATCGCGATTGCATCGACAAGCCCGCCATGTGCGCGGCGGCGGGCGTTCCCTATTTCATGCAGATCCAGGTCCCCAAGTCGATCGGGCCGGTCAGGGTTTCCGTGCAGCGGCTGCGACGGCGCGGCGCGCCCACCGTGATCGCTTCCGGCCGGTCCGGGGATCGGGTCACGATGGACGAGCCGTTCTCGGTGTCGTTCGACCCGGAGCGGTTCAACGCTCCCTGAGGAGCGTCGTCCCGGCCGGGCTGCGGCGGCTGGCGGTGATCGGCGTCGCATCGACCGGGGCCGGGAGGTGCTGGTCGCCCCGGGGTACGCGCCGTATGGCATCGTTGAGGCGTGGAGAAGGCGGGCGGCGGGCGGCGTGCACTGATCAGCTTCGACGGCGTTGATCCCGATCTGGAGGCCGGCGTCCGCGCGATCCTCGACGGTGTCGAGGGCACATTGCGCGAAACGGTCGCCAGCTCCGACCGCCTGATCGACGAGGCGGCCAAGCATCTGGTGGAGGCGGGCGGCAAGCGGTTCCGGCCGATGCTGGTGGCGCTCGGCGCCCAGTTCGGCGACCCGCGCTCGCCGATGGTCGTTCCGGCGGCGGCGGTGGTGGAGCTGACGCACCTCGGCACCCTGTACCACGACGACGTGATGGACGAGGCCGAGGTGCGGCGTGGTGCCCCGAGCGCCAACTCGCGCTGGGGTAACTCGATCGCGATCCTCATCGGCGACTACCTGTTCGCCCGCGCGGCCGATCTCGCGGCGGAGTTGGGGCTGGACGCGGTGCGCATCCAGTCGCGCACGTTCGCCCGGCTGGTGCACGGCCAGATCGCCGAGACGCTGGGGCCGGCCGAGGGCGAGGACCGGGTCGCGCACTATCTGAACGTCATCGCCGAGAAGACCGGTTCGCTGATCGCCACCAGTGCGCGCTTCGGCGGGATGTTCGGCGGTGCGCAGGAGGCGCACATCCGGGCGCTGACGGAGTACGGCGAGACGATGGGCATCGCGTTCCAGCTCTCCGACGACCTGCTCGACATCGCCAGCGACTCCGAGGAGTCCGGCAAGACGCCCGGGACCGACCTGCGCGAGGGTGTGCCGACCCTGCCGGCCCTGTATGCGCTGGAGTCGGACGACTCCGATGCCGCGGCCGTTCGGCTACGGGAGCTGCTCTCGTCGGGGCCGCTGGTCGACGACGCGCTGCACGCCGAGGCGTTGGGGTTGCTGCGCGAGTCGACGGCGCTCAAGCGCGCGCGGGAGACGGTGCGCTCCTACGCGGAACGTTCGCGGGCGGCGCTGCTGACGCTGCCGGACGCGCCGGCACGGCAGGCGATGGAGTCCCTCTGCGACTCGATCGCGGACCGTACCAGCTGACGCAACATGCACACCTTGCTGACCCTTGGTGCTTGAGATCTCACAGCGAGCACCGATGCATTGCTCAACTTCTGTGGAATATCAGCCGTCCGCGCCCTAAAAATCACCCTCAGCCACTGTCGGGTCCTCCCCGAATCGCCCGCAGTTTCATATTGTGTAAAGCCTGTTACTGCTGCGACTGGGGAGGGCGGCGGTGCGAGATCCACAGGCTGAGCCTTCGGATCTCATCCGCAGCGTGTCGCGGGCCTTTCGGGTACTCGAGGCGGTGGGCCAATCGCCTCGCGGGTTGACGGTCAAACAGATCGCACGCCGGTGCGAGCTGACCGTGGCCACGACGTACCACCTGGTCCGCACACTTGCGTATGAGGGTTACGTGATGCGCCGCGAGGACGGCACCTACATAGTCGGGCTGGAGGTGGCCGACCGGTACCGCGAACTGGTGCTCGCCTGCCGCGGCCCGCAACAGGTGCAGGACGTCTTACGCAGGGCGGCCGTCGACTCGGGCTACACGCACATGGTCGGGCGGTTCATCAACGGGCGGGTCGCCATCGTGGCCTGTGCCGAGGGGATGCGCTCACCGCAGGTCGACGACCTGGTGGCCGGGTTCGACGACGGGGCGCACGCGACGGCGCTCGGCAAGGCGCTGGTCGCCACGCTGAGCGCCGACCACCGGTGGCGGTTCCTGAAGGAACAGGGGATGCCGGCCTACACGCCGCAGACGCTGACGTCGCTGGAGGCCCTGGACGCCGACCTCGCGGCCGGTGAGCGGCGCGGGCTGCACATCGAGGTCAACCAGTTCCGGACCGGGCTCGCCGGAGCGGCCGTGCTGGTCGTCGCCGACCGCGAGCAGGAACGCCGGGTCGCGCTCGGCTGCACCGTACCGGCCGCCGACATGATGGCCTCCGCCAAGACCATCCGCACCAGACTCGTCGCCACGGCACAGCAACTGGCCGAGGCGCTACGCGAGGGCTGAAAACAAGCGGCGGGAGCGACGGTCCGCACCACGGCGGACCGTCGCAACCAATCAGATCGCTAGGAACCCACCGGTCCGTTGTCCAGCTTCCAGGTGACCGCGATGCCGGGCTTGGCGAAGTCGCCGTCCGGCCAGGTGGAGGCCGGATTCTCGACCCGGGCACCGTCCCGCTCGCCCGGGTGCTGAACGGCCGTGAAGACGCTCTTGCCGTCGGCCGAGATGAACGGGCCGCAGGACTCGGCGCCGAACGGCACGCTCAGGAACTGCTTGAGGTAGCCGGCGTTCGGGCCTTCCAGCGGCACGGCGAACAGCCCGTCGTTGGCCTCCAGCGCGTTGCCGTCCGTGGCGATCCACAGGTTGCCGGCGGCGTCGAACGCCACGTTGTCCGGGCAGGAGATCGGCGAGACCTTCGACTTGTCGAAGCCGAGGAAGTAGGTCGACGGGTCGGCCGGGTCGCCGCAGATGATCGGCAGCTTCCACGAGAACGTCTCCGACGCGTTGTCGCCGTTGTCCTCGGTGATCTCCAGGATGTGGCCGTGCTTGTTGTTGGCGCGCGGGTTGACCGGGTCCACGCCGGGGTCGGTGCCGACGCCGCGCCGCGAGTTGTTGGTCAGCGCGCAGTAGACCTTGCCGGTCTTCGGGTTCGGCTCCACGTCCTCGGGGCGGTCCATCTTGGTCGCGCCGAGCTTGTCCGCGGCGAGGCGGGTCAGGATCAGCACCTCGGCGACGGTCATGCCCTCGACGCGGCTGGCGTTGTCCTTCACCAACGGCAGCCACCGGCCACGGCCGCTGCCGTCGAACTTCGCGACATACAGGTCGCCAGACTCCAGCAGCGTGAGGTTGTGCTGGCGGGCCGACGGCGAGCGGCCGTCGCGCATCTTCTTGTGCGACACGAACTTGTACAGGTAGTCGAAGCGCTCGTCGTCGCCGGTGTACGCGACCACCCGCTTGTCCTTGGCCAGGATGACGTTCGCGCCCTCGTGCTTGAGGCGGCCCAGCGCGGTGTGCTTGCGCGGCGCCGCCTTCGGGTCGAACGGGTCCAGCTCGACGATCCAGCCGAAGCGGTTCGCCTCGTTGGGGTTCTTGGTGAGGTCGAAGCGCTCGTCGGCGGTGTCCCAGTTGGCGGCGCCCCGGTTGGCGATGTCGAACCCGTACCGCTTGAGCCCCGGCTTGGCCGCCTCGGGCGCGCCGTTGGCGCCGACGAAGACGCCGTTGAAGTTCTCCTCGCCGGAGAGCACGGTGCCCCAGGGCGTGACGCCGCCGGCGCAGTTCGCGAACGTGCCGATGACGCTCTTGCCCGTCCTGTCGGCGGCGGTCTTCAGCCACTCGTGCCCGGCGGCCGGCCCGGTGAGGGTGAACCGGGTGTCGGAGGCGGTGACGCGCCGGTTGTACGGCCGGCGCCCGTTGCGAACGAGCTGCCACTCACCGGTGCGCCCGACGCGCTCGATCTCGACGACGGCCATGCCGACGGCGGCCTGGATGATCTTCCACTGCTCGACGGTCAGCGCCGCGGTGGAGGTGAACCCGGGGAACATCAGCTCGGGGTTGGCGTACTCGTGGTTGCACACCAGCAGCGCGCGGTCCCGCCCGTGCAGCGGCAGGACGGCGACGAAGTCGTTGTTGTAGCCGAACTGCTTCTTCTGCTTCTCGGCCGACTGCTGGTACACGTCGAACTTCGGCGCACCGGGCAGGACCTCGTCGCCCCACCGCACGATCACCGAGTGGTCGTACCCGTTGGGCACGATGAACGAGTCCAGCCGGTTCGGCGGGATGGCCTTGAAGCCCAGCGCGGCGGGGGCGCCGCTCTTGCCCAGCTCGGCGGCGTCGGGAACGTCGCGCGCGGCGTCGGCGTCGGGATCCGCGGGTGCGGCGACGGCCGGCGACGCGGCCGCGAGCCCGCCGAGCACCACGGCACCGATCGCGCCGCCGCGCATGACACCGCGCCGGGAGACCTCCGCCTGCACCAGGTCGCCGAAGTACTGGTTGTCGGACTCGTTGGGCTCCGGGTGGTCGCACGCGTTGCCGCACCGGTACCGGCACGTCGAGGCGCTACGCCCGAAGTGTCCCCGTAGTGCCGCGCCGACGATCGGTAACAGCCGCCGGGGTTGGGTCATGTGAAGTCTCCTCGTGTCGCGAACGGTTGGGCCGTCAGGGCCGACTCGTTAGGCTCAGGCTGATCGCTGACGCCCGATCGAATACGTCGACGCAGACCGGTCCAGAGCGGCACGTTATGGGCAGTCAATGGATCGAGAGAGGCACTACCGTGAACCGCGCGTGAACCATCTCGGGCTGAGCTGCGTGAACTAAGACGTAAGGGGTTGTAGGAGAGTGGGCGACGACGACGCCGAGTTGCTACGGGCGCTCCATACCGAGCACGGCGACGCACTGTTCGCCCATGCTCTGCGGCTCACCGGGGGAGACCGTCAGCGCGCGGAGGATCTCGTGCAGGAAACGATGCTGCGAGCCTGGCAGCATCCCGAGGCGCTTGACCCGGCGAGAGGGTCGGTGCGCGCGTGGTTGTTCACGACCACGCGCAATCTGGCCATCGACGCCTGGCGACGGCGGAGTGTGCGGGCGGGTGAGGTGATCACGGACACTCCACCGGAGCGGCCGGGGGCTGACGAGAGCGAGCGTGTCGTCGAGTCATGGGTGATCGCGGAGGCGTTGGCAAGACTGTCCGCCCCGCATCGGGAGGTGCTGGTGGAGTGCTACTACGCCGGCCGTTCGGTGGCTGAGGCGGCGGAGAAGCTCGGCGTGCCTCCGGGCACCGTGAAGTCGCGTTCTTACTACGCGTTGCGGCAGCTGAAGATCGTATTAGAGGAGTTGGGGGTGACACAGTGAAATGCCCACAGGCCATTGACGTCGGCGTCTACGTGCTGGGCGCGCTGTCGCCCGCCGACACCGAGGAGTTCGAGCGGCACCTGGGTCAGTGCGAGTTCTGCCAGGAGGAGGTCGCCGATCTGGCCGGCCTGCCGAGCCTGCTGGGGCAGCTCGACTTCGCCACCGCCGAGGCGATCGCCCGCGAGGGGGCGGTGCCGGCGGACCTGCGACAGCCGTCGCGCGAGGCCGCCTGGGCCGGGCCGACGTCCGTTCCGGTGGTGACGCCGGCCGATCCGGAGGGCGGTCGGGTGGTGTCGTTGCTCGACGCCGCCAAGCACCGCCGGGCGCGGGAGCGTCGTCGGGGACGGGTTTTCGCCGTCGCCGCGACCCTGGCCGCGGCCTGTCTCGCGGTGGTCGTCGGTCTGGGCGTTCCCGCGATATTGAACTCCGGAAGCGAAGCGCCCGACCTGGTCGCGATGACCGCCACGTCGGCCAACGTCCCCATCACGGCCGAGGTCGGGATGGTCCGGGACGGCGACCGCACGAAGGTCGTCATGCACTGCGTCTACAGCGGCGGGTCCAGCACGGACAACCGGTGGATGCTGCGGCTGCGGGCGGTGCCGAAGGGCGGCGGCCAGCCGGTCGAGGTGACCAACTGGAGCGCCGGGCACGGCGACGAGTTCGAGCTGACCGGCTACACCACGCTCAAGCCCGACCAGATGGAACGCATCGAGATGGTCAAGGGGGACGGGACCGTCCTGCTGACCTACGTGCCGTAAGAACCTAGGCCGCGGCCGTCGCGAGGCGGCTGCGGCGGGTGGCGCGGATGCCGTCCCAGCTGAACACGGCGAGCGCGAGCCAGACGAGTGCGAAGCCGGCGAGCCGTGCGGCCGGCATCGGTTCGTGGAAGGCCAGCACGCCGATGGCCAGGTGCAGGATCGGCGCCAGGTACTGCAGCACGCCCAGGATCGTCAGCGGGATCCGGTTGGCCGCGCCGGCGAACAGGAGCAGCGGGATCGCGGTGACCGGTCCGGCGACCACCAGCAGCGCGGTGAGCGTCCAGTTCCCGTGCCCGAACGCCTGGCCGTCCTGCACCGCGAGATACACCAGCGCGACGGGCGCCAGCACCGAGGACTCCACCAGCAGCCCTTCCGCCGCCGGCAGCGCCAGCCGCTTCTTGACCAGCCCGTACAGGCCGAAGCTGACCGCGAGCAACAGCGCGATCCAGGGCAGCCGGCCGTAGTCGACGGTCAGCACGACGACGGCGAGGGTGCTGATCCCGACGGCCACCCACTGCGTGGCACGCAGGCGCTCCTTCAGGGCCACGACGCCCAGCCCCACCGCGACGAGCGGCGTCACGAAGTAGCCGAGGGAGACCTCGACGACCTGTTCGCTGGAAACGCCGTAGATGAACGTGAGCCAATTGACCCCGATCAGCACCGCCGCGAGCGCGACGCCCGCCAGCTTGCGTGGCTGACGGGTCAGGTCCCGGACGGCCTGCCAGCGGCGCCGCGCCGCGAGCAGGATCGCGACGAACACCACGGACCACACGATCCGGTGCGCCAGGATCTCCAGCGGCGTGGCGTCGTCGAGCAGGCGCCAGTAAAGCGGGAAGAAGCCCCAGATGGCGTAGGCGGCGAATCCGAGCAGGAGACCGTGGCGGGAGGCGGGCACCGTTCCACGGTAAGGGGCGTAGCGGTTAGCGATCCTTGCCTGTGGGAGGGGTCACGCGGTATTCCATCCACATTCCTGGATCGACCAGCGGGGTGAAGCCGTGCTTGGCGTACACGCCGTGGGCGTCCTTCGTGGCGAGGAGGATGCGCCGCGGGCCGAGGTCGCGCAGGTGGGCACAGGCCGCGCCGACGAACCACGTACCGAGGCCGGTGCCGCGCGAGCCGCGTTCGACGTAGACGTCGCAGAGCCAGGCGAACGTGGCCGAATCCGTCACCGCCCGGGCGTAGCCGACCTGCGTGCCGGCCGGGTCGTACAGGCCGAAGTTGAGCGAGCCGGCGATCGCGCGTTCGACCGTGTCGCGGCTGCGGCCGAGCGCCCAGTACGCGTCGGTCGACAGCCAGTGGTGGATCCGGTCCAGGTCGAGCCGGCCCGGATCCGTGTCGAGCGTGTACCCGTCAGGGGTCACCGGCGGTAGTCGCGCTGACGCGGGCGACGGTCGTCGTCGTCCCGGTCCTTGCCGGTCTTGACGAAGAAGTTCAGCAGCCAGCTGACGATGCCGATCAGCAGCGTGCCGAGCACCGCCGGGATGAACCCGTCGACGTGGAACCGCAGGTCGAGTTCACCGGCGATCCAGCTGGTCAGCCAGAGGAGCAGGCCGTTGACCAGCACCGCCACGAGGCCCAGCGTCACCGCGTAGATGGCGCAGCCGAACGTCTTGATGATCGGCCGCAGCACGGCGTTGACCACACCGAAGATCACCGCGACGACGAGCAGCGTGCCGATCTTTTCGGTCGGCTCGCCACTGAGCGTGATGCCCTCGATCGCCACCGTGGAGAGCCACAGCGCGAACGCGCTCACGACCAGCCTGATCAGGATGCCCATGCGGTGATCGTCCCACGGCGGTGCCAGCGACGGTGACCCCGGTCGCTACGGCGTCCGGCCGAGGATGCGGGCCTCGATCGGGCCCGGGACCGCCATCGCCCAGCGCACCGCCTCCCGCGGCACGACGGCGCCGATCATGTCGCCGCCGATGCGCACCAGCCAGTCGGCCGTCGTGCCGAGCCCCAGCGCGGCGCCGGCGAGTACCGCCTCCTCGTCCCCGACCCGCGTGAGCAGCGCGAGGTCCGCGCGCGACAACAGATCGACGTCCGCCGCGGTGATCCGGTCGCGGAGCATCACCGTCGTGCGCCATTGCGCCTGTTCCAGTGGAACGTGCGAAGCGGCCGGCCCCGGCGCGTCGACCAGCACCAGCTGCGGGCGTACCGGGGTGGCCGGCGGGGCCTCCGCGGCGCGGCCCGGTGCCAGGACCGTGATCGCGGTGCCGATGCCCCGGAGGAACGCGTCCCACGCCTGCGGTCGCGCCGTCTGGAGATACAGCCGGGCCCCGGTGGCCACCGCGCGCAGCGCCACGAACTGCGCCCGGTGCGGCTCGCCGACCAGCACGACGCGGGTGGGCGAGGACCGGAACAGCGCGATCGTCACCGGGCCGCCGTGCCGGTTGGTGCCGAGCACGACGCCGGCGCCGCCGGTCGGCAGGTCGGCGGGGCCCTCCGCCGGGCCGGCGCGGTCCAGGGGATCGGTGCCGCCGAGCGGCAGGGTGGCGGCCAGGCCGGACGGGTGCGCGCCGTCGAGCCGGCGCAGGCCGACACCGGCCGCCACGAGGCGCTGCCGGACGGCGCTGACGGCCGCGGCCAGTTCCTCCGGGCCGGCGGCGGCGATCCGCAGGGCGGCCTCGTGGCGTTCGTGTTCGACGGCGAGGGCGAGGGTGACCGCGCAGCCGGGCAGGTCGAGCAGGCGTGCGGGGAGGCTCTGTGCGCCCCGCGCGTGGTCCTCGGCGGGCGGGCCGTCGCGCCGGTCCGGCTGGTCGAGGGCGTCGAGGCGGAAGGTCACCTGGCGCAGGCCGCCGACGGTGAGTTCGGGCCAGCGTTCCAGGGTGGGGGCGGTCGGGTCGTGGTGGGCCAGCTCGGCGAGGAGACCGGGGACGGCGCCGGGCGCGACGAGCGTGGCGGTCAGTCCCGCGCGTTCGAGCCTGCGGCGGATCCGGCGCACCGCGCTGACCAGCGAACGCCGCAGCACGTCGTCCCCGGTCCCCACCTCCCGGCGCACCTGAACGGCCACCAGCAGCCGCCGGTACGAGGCGACCCGCCCGCCCGTGAACTGCCGGTAGGCGGCGGCCGCGGGGCCGTCGGCGGCGCCGGGCGGCGGAGCTGACACCGTTCCCACGATCAAACGAAGACGCGTGGCCGGGAGGTCCGGATCTACGTGCGGCAGGAGACTGCCCAAAGCCGGCATCGCCGGGCCGGGATCGCCGAACATGGCGCCGGGGTCGCCGACGGCGATGATCGCGGACGGACCTCCCGCGTCGTCGGTCACCGCGACCGGCTGCCCGTCCAGCTCGACCGTGGACGGTGTCCCGTCGGGCAGGGCGACTACCCGCCGGCGGCCGGCGTACCGCAGCCCGAGCAGCGCCCACTCGAACGCCCACCGGCCCCGCACCCGGACCAGCGCGAGCAGCACCACGGCGAGCGCCACCGGTGTCGTGAACGCGACGGTGGCCGGCCCGAGCTGCCACGCGGCGAGCACCGTGAGCGCGGCGGCCTCGACTGCGATGACCTGGCCGGTCGGGCGTCCGGCCAGAGATTGTGCCGGCGGGCGGCGTGGTCCGGGCGTGGCCTGGAGGGCTGGCGTGCGGGGTCCCGGCGTGGCTCGTGTGGCCATCGTGTTCCCCCCGCGTAGTCGGTCGGGCGCTTATCGTAGGCGGCGTTCGGCTCGCATGGGGAGGCGTCGATGCCGTCTCGCTCGGATCAGCTCCACTCGTACCAGTTCGCGATGCAGCGGGTGGTCTCGGCGCTCATGGCCCGCGAGACGGATCCGGCGCGCCCACCGATGCGTCGCGCCGGGACCGCGCTCTTCGCGGGACTGCTGGTGGCGGCGCTGACGCTGGCCGGGTTCGCGGTGTGGGGGCTGCTCCAGCCGGGCGGCTCGACGAGGTGGCGCGACGGGCGTTCGGTGATCGTCGAGAAGGAGAGCGGCGCCAAGTACGCCTATCTCGACGGGCGGCTGCACCCGGTGGCCAACTACGCGTCGGCGCTGCTCATCGTGGGTGCGCCGGCCACCGTTCAGGTCGCGCGGCGGTCGTTGGCGGGCGTGGCGCGCGGGGCGCCGCTCGGGATCGTGGGCGCGCCGGACGCTGTCCCTCGAAAGAGTGATCTGCTGCGCGGGGCGTGGCAGGTGTGCAGCCGTTCCGAGGGGGCGGGGGTGCGCTCCGTGGTGCGGGTCGGCGCGCCGGCCGGCGGTGGGGAGGCCCTCGGCGACGGCGGATTGCTGGTGTCCACTCCGGACGGCGGCGTTCACCTGGTGTGGCAGGGGCGCCGGAGCAGGCTGCGGGAGCCCGAGGCGCTGCGCGGCATCCTCGTGTGGGGCGCGCCGGTGCCGGTGGCGGCCGCGTTCGTCAACGCGTTGCCGGCCGTCGCCGACCTCGCGCGGGTGCCGTTGTCGGGGCGTGGGCGTTCGTTCGGGTCGGTCGCGGGTGCGCGGGTCGGGCAGGTGTTCCTGGTCGACGGCCGGCAGCACGCGGTGGCGCTGCAGGAGGGGCTGGCGCCGGTGACGGCGTTCCAGGCGGCGCTGCTGCTCGGCGATCCGGCCACCGTGGAACTGGTCGGCCAGAAGGCCGCCACCCCGCTCTCGGCGGGCGAGTACGCCGCCGTGCCCCGCACGAGCCTCCCGGGGAACTGGGCCGGGCTGCCGGTGGCGCCGCCGCGCCTGGCGGAACCGCCGGTCGGTGCGGCGTTGTGCGCGGTGCCGGAGGGGGAGGTGACGGTCGGCGCGTCGGTCGCCGGTGCGTCGGCGGTGCGGTCCTCGGCGGGGGCTTCGTCGGCTGCGGCGCCCTCGGCGGGGGCGTCTTCGGCTGGGGCCGATGAGGTTTTCGTGCCGCCGGGGCGGGGTGTGCTGGTGGCAGCCGTGGCGTCGGCGCAGGCGCCCGGCGGGGCCCTGTACCTGGTGACCGAGTCGGGTGTGCGGCACGCGGTGCCGGCCGAGGCGTTGCCGGCGCTCGGCTACGACGGTGTGACACCCGTGCAGGTCCCGGCCGGGGTGCTGGCGCTCCTCCCGTCCGGCGCCGCGCTCGATCCACAGGCGGCTAGAACGCCTTTGCGGTGATTGGCCCGAAGTTATCCACAGGAACGAACTGGGGCTGGTGACTCCGGTCGATTTCTTACTAGCGTCATCGCATCGACAGCCGGCACATCCATGATTACTTACCGCTGAGGATGAGGGAGGTGGACCGTGGCTGTTTCGCAGACCGATCTTGACTTGATGCAGCTCACCGCGAAGAAGTTCGACGACATCAACGCTTCGCTCGACGGCATGCTGAGGAGCCTGCTGTCCGAGCTGGAGGGGCTGCAGAGCCAGTGGACCGGTGCGGGCGGACGCTCGTTCGGCCAGGTCAAGCAGCAGTGGGCGGCAAGCCAGCGGGAGATCCACCGCAACCTCTCGGAGACCGCCGACGCCGTCCGCACGGCCGGGGTCTCCTACTCGGCGACCGACACCGATGTCGCCGGCCGCATGGGCCCGATCGGCAACAACACTCACGACCTGCCCATCTGACCCGACCGCGGAAGGAGAAGACCATGCCCGATCCGATGCTTAGGGTCGACTTCGGTGCGCTTCAGCACGCCAGCGACTCGATCAACACGGCACTTCGCCGGTTGCGCGGCGACCTCCACCAGATCGAACGCGAGGCGGCTCCGCTGGTGGCCACCTGGGAGGGCGACGCGCAGCAGGCCTACTACGCGCGCCAGCAGGCGTGGACCAAGGCGGCGGACAACCTCGCCGGGATGCTGAGCGACATCAAGGGTGCGCTCGACCAGTCGGCGATCGACTACGCCACCACCGAGCGGGACAACAGGAACCGCTTCATCTAGCCGCGGGACCGGGGGAGCGCCGGCGTTCTGGCCTTGGGCCGGGCGTCGGCGCTTTTGCTGTGTCCGGGGATCGTCGGCGGCCGGGTTGTCGGGCAGCCGGAGGGCCGTGGGGCGGGTCAGCGGAGGCGGGGGATCACCGCGCCGGCGAGCAGGAGGGCGAGGGCCGCTGACAGGGCCAGCGCCGCGAGCTTGTACGCGCGGGTGCGGGCCGCGGACTCCGCGTGGGCTACGGCTGCCGCGGCGGGATCGCGGCCCGCGGGCGGGAGCGGGGCGGCCTTCGGTGGAGGTTCGTTGCGCAGCTGGTCCGTGACGGCGCGGTAGGGGTTCAGGACGCCCGAGCCGTAGCCGGTCCCGGCCGCCGGCGGATCCGTGGTGGCGAGGAGGCGCGCGGCCACCTGGTCGGCGTTCAGGGTGGGGTGGTACTGGCGGATCAGGGCCGCGGTGCCGGCGACGAACGCCGACGCGAAGCTGGTGCCGGTGCGCCGGCCGTACCCGCCGCCGGGCGCCGCGGCCACCACGTCCGCGCCCGGTGCCACCAGATCGACATAGTCGCCGACCTGCGACTGCGGCACGCGGCTGCCGTCCTGTTGGATCCCGCCGACGCCGATCACACCCTCGTACGCCGCCGGGTACGGGCGGGGACTGCCGGCCTCCTGACGGTTGCCCGCGGCGGCCACCAGCACGACATCCCGCGCCCGTGCGAACCGGACGGCCTCCCGCAATGCCGGATCGTCCACCTCCGTCGTGAGCGACAGGTTGATGACGCGGGCGCCCAGTTCGACCGCTTGGCGCAGCGCTCCGGCGATGGCCGCCACGGTGACCGTGCGGGCGTTGGTGGTGTCGGTGCCGTCGAGGCGTTCGGTCACGCGCACCGGCAGGATCGTCGCGGCGGGCGCGACACCTCGCAGCGGCGCACCGGACTGCGGGCGGGCGGCGATGAGGCTGGCGACGGCCGTTCCGTGGCCGACGCAGTCGAGGCGACCGCCGGTGCCGGCGTCCAGCAGATCCAGCCCGGTGCGCACCGCCGGGGCCAACTGCGGATGGGTGGCATCCACCCCGGAGTCCACGACCGCCACTACTATGCCGGTGCCGTCGGCGAGGCCGTTGAGGCGTTCGAGGTCGAACCGGCGCTGTGGCCAGGGCGGATCGGAGGCCACCGGCGGGGCGCTGCCAGCGGCGGGGCAGGCTGGTGCGGCGTTCGACGGAATGGAAAACGAGATCAGGGCGACCGGACCGACAACCAGGAGTCCGGCGGCCATGGCGGTGGCGCGAGCCCAGCGCATGATGCCTCCCCGGCGACATGATATCGATGGGGATGCCGGGTTCGGTGTCCTGCACGGGAGCATCGCAGCGGACGCGCTCCGGAAGGTAGGTTAAGGTGCGCGCACGCACAGAGAGCGGCGAGCCCTGGATGAGCCGGAAGGGGGTGGCCGTGGACGGTTGGGCCCCGGCCACCGAAGCCGAGGCGGTAATGCGCGAGGTGCTGCGCGCCGGAGACCAGGAACAGTACTTCCGGGTGCTCGCGCGCATCGAGCTGTTGCTTCCGATCTCGGCCGATTCCGCAGGTAGACGCTCTCCCGGCTGGGGTACCTGGTCGTCGGACGGGCGCACGCACGTGCTGGCGTTCTCGTCGCCGCAGTCGATGCGCACCTGCCTCGCCGAGCATGCGGGCAGCTATCGGACCATCGCTTTTCGTGATCTTGCCATCCAGTGGCCCAATTCAGAGTGGTGGCTCGCGGTCAACCCAGGTCTCCCGATCGAGGGATATCTGCCGGCCTGGTTCGTTTCGCAGATCGGCCGCGGGGACGTGCGGCTGCCGGGGCGCGGGATGGGTTCCCGGGCGCGGATGGAGCACGCCAGCAACCTGCGGGCGCGGGGAGCGGCTCAGGTGCCGCGCCGGCCAAGTCAGGCCAGTCCGGTGCACCTCGGGCCGCGGCCCGAACGGCAGGGTGGCGCGGCTGCGGCGCTCGGGCCGGGGCGGGGAGCGCCTGGTGGGCCCGGTGTTCCGGGTCCCGGTGTCCCTGGTTCCGGCGGTCCTGGGGGTCCGGGGTCCGGCGGACCCGGCGCACCTGGTGTGCCGGCGGGTCCCGTGGTGCCGGGTGTTCCCGCACGGCCTGCCGTGGTGGACGGGACCGTTGTCGGGCGGCCCGCGGTGGAGGCTCCCGGTGCGCCGGTCGGTCCCGGGGTCCCGGTCGGGTTGGCCGGTGTCGAAGGGCCCGGTAGTCCTGGTGGGCCGGGGCGTGCTGGTGGATCTGGGACATCCGGTGGGGCCGGAATTTCCGGTGCCGGGGTGTCCGGTCCGGCGCCCGTCGGTGGGTCCGGCGGCGGCAATGGGCCCGGATTCGGTGGTCCTGCGGCCCGGCCCGGCTCCGGTGCAAGTGGTGGGGCCGCCGGTGGAGTTGGGGGCTCCGGGAGCGGTGCGCCCACTGGTGGCCGTGAGGGCTTTGCGCCGCCAGGTGTCGGCGGAGGTTTCGGTGGCTCCGGGGGCGGTGCTTCCACCTCTGGTGGTCCTGCCGGGCCGGCGCGGCCCGGTGATGCAGGTGCTTCCGGCGGGCTCGGTGCTTCCGCCGGTGGCCACGGGGGCTTTGCGCGGCCGGGTGCCGGTGGTGCTCCTGGTGTTGGTGCTGCTTCCGGTGGAGCCGAGGGGTTTGCGCGGCCCGGTGTCGGCGGTGCTTCGAGTGGGCCGGGTGGGCTGCCGAAGCGTCCCGCCGGGCCGGGAGTCGGCGGTGCCGGCCGCATGCCCGGCGGCGAGGGCGCGCCGGGCGGGCCGGGCTTCGGTGCCGGTCAGGGACTTGCCGGTGCCGGCGCGAGCGGTGGCGCCGGTGGCTTGACGGGACCCGGTGGGCACAGCGGGTTCGCCGGATCCGAGACCGGTGGTCAGAGCGGGTCCGGAGGACCTGCCGGCGGTCAGGGCGGGGCCGGATTCGGGCGGCCCGGTGGTACCGAGGGCATCGGTGGTGCCGGTGTGCCCGGCGGGCCCGGTGTCGGTGGTCGGCCGGGGATGCCCGGTGCGCCGTTCGGGCGGGGGGCGGATATCGCTGCCGGACCCGGCGGGTTGCCGCGTCGGCCGAGCGACTCCGGTGGTCGTCCGGGAGCGGGCGATCCCGGCTTCGGCCGTCCCGGGGAGCCCGGGGGGAGCCGGCCGGACGCGGGTGCGCCCGGCGACGCCGGTTTCCGTGGGCGTCCCGGTGCCGGTGGCGAGCCCGGGTCCGGTGAGGCGCCGGGGCCCGGCGATCGTTCCGGGCTGCTGCCGAACGGACGACCCGAGGGACTGCCCGGCCGGCGGCCCGGCGATCGGCTCGGCACGCGCCCGAGCACACTCCCGCCGGCGCGGCCCGAAGGCGGGCCGCTCGGACGGCGTGAAGGCCTGATCGGCGGCCGGCCGCCGGGTCAGGAACAGGCGCCACCCGGCGTTCCGATGTCTCCCGCCGCATCGGCGGCTGCCGCGGCGCCGGCACCCGAACGGGACGCACCCGGCCGGTTCGATCGTCCCGACGATCCCGGTCGAGAGCGCCGCATCTTCGATCGCCCGGAGTCCGCTCCGCCCGCCCCGGAACGCTCGGGTCGGCTGCTGTTCGACCCCGCCGACCAGTTGCAACCGCCGCCCGAGCGGCCACTCTTCGAACGGTCGATCTTCGGGCCGCCGTCCGGTACCGCGCGCCCCGGGGGCACTCGCGATCATCACGAGCAGACCGGTTCGCGTCCCACGTCGCCGGCCGTCGGACGGGGCGTCGCGCCGGTGTCGCCCGGTGGCACGTCGGCGTTGCCGGATCGGCCGGTCTCACCGGCGCGGCCGCCCGCAGACGAGCACATGCCCGAGGACGCGCCGGTCACCGGTAGCGGGCTGGGGCTCGGTGCGCGGCTCGCGGAGTTGCAGGCGCTCGGTGGGCAGTTCGCCGTGCAGCCGGTCGACGCGCCGGAGACCTCGCCGTCGGCCGCCAGGTCCGGTGAGAGTTCGTCGCGGGGGATGTGGGAGCCGAAGGTGCCGGCCGTCGTCCCGGACTACTCCGAGGACGAGCCGCCGTCGCCCGCGCCGGACGCCGAGAGCGTTCCGCCTTCCGCCGCGCGGGGTGGTTCCTTCTTGAACGCCGCCGCGGCCCCGCCGGCCGAACGCGCCGGCGCCGATCCGGGTGGACCCGACCGGCCGCGGCTCTACTCAGGGCCCGGCGGGCTGGTGGCCGGTGAGGACTACGACGTTCCGCTGCGAAGGCCGCAGGAGGGCGAGCCGGTCGAGGACGCGGCGGCTCTTGCGCCCAACGGGTTCGACCAACTGCTGGACGACGAGTGGCGCGCCGGACGCACGCTGCGATCGGCGGAGTCCGGCGGATACGCGCCGGTCCGGATCGAGGGTGAGCCGCTCCCGACGCGGACGCCGCGGCCGGGCGGCGCCGAGGACAAGTCCGGGGGCGCCCCGGCGAGCACCCCGGCGCCGGACCCGCGGCGGGCGACCGCCCCCGGCTGGGCCCCCGACCAGCGGCGGACGCTCGCACCGTCGGGCCTGCCGCCGATCGAGCCGGACGACCCCACGCTGCCGCCGCTGCGGCCGCCGTACATCGCCGACGAGCCGGACCCGGAGACGTCCGATTCGCCGACCGGCTCGAGCGACATCATCGACGATGCCCCGGGCGGGACGGGCGCCGCGAGCGGTGCGCCGTCCGGCGGCTCGACCGGGTCGACGCTCGGCGGCCTCGCCGGACCGGTGTCCGGTGGTGCGAGCGGGGCGACGTTCGGTGGCGCGGCGGGGTCGGTGTCCGGCGGGAACGTCGCGTCGACCTCCGGCGGGCCGGCCGGGCCGGTCTCCGGGGGCGGGACCGGGGCGACCTTCGGCGGTGTCGCCGGGGCGGCGCTCGACGGTCCGAGCTGGTCGGCCTTCAGCGGGGCGACCGGTTCCCGCGACGGCGAGGCGGCCGGATCGGTGGGCACGGGCGCCGGCTCCTCGGGGTCGGGGGCGTCGGGACCGTCCACGTCGGACGATGCGGAGCGGGCCTCGGGGGCGCTGCCGACCCGGCCGGTCAGCGGTGCGGGTACGGGCGGGGAGCTTCCGCGGCGCCCCGTGAGTGCCGATAGCCAGCCGCCCGCCGAACGGGTGGCAAGCGCGCTGGACGAGCTCGAGGCGGCACGGTCGACGGCCGGCGACGGTACTGACGCCGGGTCGACGGGCGCCTCCGGGGTGGACGAAGCGGTGCGGCCGTCCGCGGCAACGAGCGCCTCCGTCGACGGTGAGCCGATGGGGCCATCCGTGGAGCCGGGTGCTTCCGTGGGCGGTGAGCCGGTGGGGTCCTCGACCGCCATGGGTGCTTCCGTCGGCGGTGAGCCGGTGGGGCCTTCCATCGCCATGGGTGCTTCGGCGAGCGGTGAGCCTCCGCGGTCCTCCACCGCCGACCTGGGCGGTGCGGCCGGGCGGCCGAGCGATGTGTTCGGGGGCGAGGAGCCGATCCGGTCCGCCGATGCGCCCACCCTCGGTGAGCCGGCACGGTCGACGGGCGGGCTCCTCGCTGACCGGCCGGCGGAGTCGCCCGGTGCCTCCGGAGAGGATGTCGCGGCGCGGTCGGGGACCTATGCCGGTGACGTTCCCGGATGGTCCTCTGCCGACGGCGGGGACGTCGCGGCGCGGTCGGCGACCTACAGCGGTGATGCTCCCGGGCGGTCGTCCGCCTTCGGCGATGCGGACTCCTTGACCGGCGACGCGTCCGGCGGCGGTGGTTCGACGCGGCCGATGGATGCCTCCGTCGGAGACGATCCGGTGCGCTCCACGGCTGCGTCCGGTGCCCTCTCCGGTGACGCCGCGGGGCTGTCGACGGGTGCGTCCGTCGATGACGGTTCCGCCGGTGATGGTCCGGTGCGTCCGGCGGCCGGGTCGGAAAGCCCGGCGGTCGAAGCCGGTGATACCGCTGCGCGCGGCGGCGGTCCGGCGGCCGGGTCCGGGAGCCCGGCGGACCGGTTGAGCGGCCTTGTCGACAGGGCCGGTGGCCAGTCGGTGGCGCCGGTAAGCCCCGCCGCCGAGCGGCCGCTTCCGCCGGCCATCGAGCTCGAGTTGCCGTTCGGGCCGACGGCCGCGCCGGTGGTGAAGGCGCCGGAGGAGACGACGGGTGCGACACTCGAGCCGCTTCCCGAGCTGGACCCGGCGATCGACATGTCCCGCTTCGCGGCCGCCAACGCCACCGAGGAGGACCTGCTCGCCGCCACCCGCGAAGGCAACACGGACGGGTTCCTCTCCACGCTGCTGCTGGCGAAGGTGCTGGTCCCGGGCTCCACGGCCGAACCGTCGAACTGGCCCACCCGTTCGATCAACGGCGGCGAGTACCTGGTGACCTATACGACCCGCAAGCGTCTCGAGGAACGCCACGGCGTCGGCGCGGAGGCGACCGAGGTGCGCTTCACGTCGCTGATCTCGCAGTGGCCGGGCGACGAACTCGGCTTCGCCGTCAACCCGGGCACACCCGTGGGCGCCACGCTCAGCGGCGCCGAGATCCGCACCCTCGCCGGTTGGGCCACCGAGGTCGGCCTCATCGGCGAGCCGGATCCCGAGCCGGAGCAGCCCAAGGCGACCGCCCCGGTGCGGCGGGCGGCGCCGGCCGAGGTGCCGGGCCAGCTGCTCATGATGCAGAAGACGGTGCCCGCGGCGCAGCTGCCGTTCTACCTGGATCGCGGATACGACCGGGTCTCGGGCTTCGTGCACCGGGCCGCCGAGGTGGCACACCTGACGACGCCGGAGCAGCTGTACCGGGCGCTCGGGCTCAACCACCGGGGTTCGCCGTTCTTCGTCGATGATCTCGAGGTGTACGTGCTCCGCTGGGTGGCGCACTGCCCCAGCCTGTACCGGATCCCGTTCGGTGGGCAGAACGAGGGCGGCATGCAGGCGATGCGCGGCTGGGTGATCGAGCGGGCGCCGTTCCGGGGCAACGGCTTCGCGCCGAGCGAGACCGCCGACGTGGTGGCGGAGTTCAAGGTGGACAGCACGCGGTTGCCGCACGGCGCGCAGCTGTGGCGGGTCTCCAGCGATGCGGAGGAGACGCTGATCGCGCTCTTCGACGCGGACACGTCGCGCTGGCAGCGGGTCGAGACGAGCGACGATGCGTGACGGTTACATCGCCCGTTGGCGGGGCGAGGAGTACGAGGCCTCCCCGGACGGGGAGGAGGTCAGGCTCTACCGGCCGGACGCCGCAGACGGGTTCGAGGAGATCCGGCCCGGCCGTCATCGCAAGATTGTCTCGGCGAACGAGGTTCAGCTCGACTACATCCGCACCGGCTGTGTGTGGCGCGGCGAGCCGTTCCTGGTGCTGGCCGAACATGAGGGCTGGCTGCGCGTCGAGTACACGGGCGGGCTGGCTCCGGTGGCGCAGCGGCTGGGCCTGGAGGAGTTCGAGTTCGGGGTGTACCAGGGGTGGGCCCCGGTCTCCGAGGTGCTGGACGTGCGGGAGTACCGGGTCTAGGAGCCGCCGACCTTGGCCCAGCGCAGGATCTCGCCGGAGACCACGTCGGCCGCTTCGCGGTGCGGGAAGTGGCCCACGCCGTCGAGGATCCGCCACTCGTAGTCGGCGAGAACGTAGCGGCCGGAGCCCTGTGCCGTTCGCGGGAGAACGGCCGGGTCGAGGGAGCCGTGCAACTGGAGCGTGGGGCTGACGATCGGCTGCTGCAGCTGCTTGACGAACCGGTAACCCTGCAGCCGCAGCACCGAACGGACCGACCAGCGGTACGCCTCCATCGCGCAGAACGCCGTCTGCGGGATCTGGAACGCCTGCCGGCACTTGGCCTCGTAGTCGTCGAAGTCGCTGGAGTCGAGCCACGCCGCTCCGCCCCAGCGGCGCAGGTACTCGCCGACCATCGCGGCGTTGTCTCTGGTCATGGCGTGTTCGAAGCGCGGGATCTGGAACTTCGCCAGGGACAGCGACGCGGCCAGCTGTCCCCTGGGGTCGGCCAGCAGCGATGCGCGCAGGCGCAACGGGTGGGCGGCTCCGGTCACCACGAGCCGGCGGACCAGCTTCGGATGGAAGCACGCCGTCGCCCAGGCGATCATGCCGCCGTAGCCGGCACCGACGACGACGGCACGGCGTTCGCCCAGGGCACGAATGAGGCCGGCGACGTCGCCGGCCATCGTGTACCCGTCGTAGCCGCGGGGTGGCTTGTCGCTGGCGCCGTAGCCGCGCAGGTCCACGGCGACCGCGCGGAACCCGGAGTCGCCGACGGTGATGAGCTGCTTTTCCCAGGCGAGCCAGCACTCGGGGAAGCCGTGCAGGAACAGCACGAGCGGCCCGCTGCCGTACTCGACGGTGTGGAACCGCGTGCCGTTGGCACTGACGAACCGGTGGGTCCACGGGCCGTCGGCCCGCACCACTGACTCGTCCACGGCTGGTTTCATCGACACAGCGTAAAGGTTGCCCGGTCGCACAGCCGTGTGCGACCGGGGAAACCCCTGACATGTGAATTTGTGTACGCGGACGTGGAGCGCAGCGACCCGGCGGGAGCGACGGTCCGCACCACGGCGGACCGTCGCAATAAAGCCCTAGTCCTCGTCCTTGCCGGTCTTGAGCCCGCTGGAGATCAGGTCCATGACCGACGAGTCCTGGAGCGTGGTGACGTCGCCCAGCGAACGGTTTTCGGCCACGTCCTTGAGCAGGCGGCGCATGATCTTGCCGGAACGGGTCTTGGGCAGCTCCGGCACCACCATGATCTGGCGCGGCTTGGCGATCGGGCCGAGCGTCTTCGCCACGTGGTTGCGCAGCTCCTGGGCCAGCGCGTCGCCCTGGGCCTCGTCCTCGGGCACGTCCCCGCGCAGGATCGTGAACGCCACGATCGCCTGCCCGGTGGTCGGGTCCGTGGCGCCCACGACGGCGGCCTCGGCGACCTTGGGGTGCGACACCAGCGCGGACTCGACCTCGGTGGTGGAGATGTTGTGCCCGGACACGAGCATGACGTCGTCTACGCGGCCGAGCAGCCACAGGTGACCGTCGTCGTCGCGCTTGGCGCCGTCACCGGCGAAGTAGATCCATTCGTCGCCTGCCTCGGCACCGGCGCCGAACCGCGACCAGTACGTCTCGATGAACCGCTTGTCGTCGCCCCAGATGGTGCGCAGCATGCTCGGCCACGGCTCGCGCAGCACCAGGAACCCGCCACCGCCCGGCGGCACCGAATTGCCCCCGTCGTCGATCACGTCGGCCGCGATGCCCGGCAGCGGACCCATCGCCGAACCCGGCTTCGCGGCCGTGACGCCCGGCAGCGGCGAGATCATCTGCGCGCCGGTCTCGGTCTGCCACCAGGTGTCGACGACCGGGGCGTTGTTGTGGCCGATGTGCTCGCGGTACCACATCCACGCCTCGGGGTTGATCGGCTCGCCCACGCTGCCGATGATGCGCAGCGACGACAGGTCGAACTTCGCCGGGATGTCGTCGCCCCACTTCATGAACGTGCGGATCGCCGTCGGCGCGGTGTAGAGGATCGAGACCTTGTACTTCTCGATGATCTCCCAGAACCGGCCGCGGTGCGGCGTGTCCGGCGTGCCCTCGTACATGACCTGGGTGGCGCCGTTGGAGAGCGGCCCGTAGACGATGTAGCTGTGCCCGGTGACCCAGCCGATGTCGGCGGTGCACCAGTAGACGTCGGTGTCCGGCTTGAGGTCGAACACGGCGTGCGTCGTCCAGCTGGCCTGCGTCAGGTAGCCGCCGGTGGTGTGCAGGATGCCCTTGGGCTTGGCGGTCGTCCCGCTCGTGTACAGGATGAACAGCGGGTGCTCCGCGTCGAACGGCTGCGCCTCGTGCTCCGGCGACGCGGAGTCGACCACGTCGTGCCACCACACGTCGCGGCCATCGGTCCAGTCGACCTCCTGCTCGGTGCGGCGCACTACGAGCACCTTCTCGATCGACGGGCAGCGGCTCACGGCCTCGTCGACGGTCGGCTTGAGGGCGCTCGGCTTGCCCCGGCGGTAGCCGCCGTCGGCGGTGATCACGACCTTGGCGTCGGCGTCCTGGATCCGGCCGGAGAGCGCGTCCGCGCTGAACCCGCCGAAGACCACGCTGTGCGTCGCCCCGATCCGGGCGCAGGCCAGCATGGCGACGGCCGCCTCCGGGATCATCGGCATGTAGATCGCGACCCGGTCGCCGGCGGTGACGCCGAGATCGGTCAGCGCGTTGGCCGCCTGGCTGACCGTGCGGTGCAGGTCGGCGTAGGTGATGGTGCGGGTGTCGCCCGGCTCGCCCTCCCAGTGGATGGCGACCTTGCTGCCGCGGCCGGCCTCGATGTGGCGGTCGAGGCAGTTGTACGCGACGTTGAGCTGCCCGTCGGCGAACCACTTCGCGAACGGCGGGTTGGACCAGTCGAGGATCTCCGCGAACGGCCGGTGCCAGTGCAGCCGCCGGGCCTGCGCGGCCCAGAACTCCAGCCGGTCAGCCTTCGCCTCCTCGAACGCGGCGTCGGTGACGTTGGCCGCGGCTGCCAGCTCGGCCGGCGGCGGGAACTGCCTGGTCTCGGAGAGCAGGTTGGCCAACGTGTCGCTCATGAGCCTGCCTTTCAAAGGGGTGTTTGTGATGCGGGTCTCTCGGTGAGCAGGCTAGTCCGGGGGTCCGACAAGAGCGAGGCCGAGGCCGGCTGTGCGCTGAGCGTGCGGTAACCCGCGCCGAACGTACCCGTGACATCATCCGGCGGTGACCCACGACCGCCTGGCGCAGCTGTTGACCCTGGCCGACGTTACGGAAGCGCTGGACAGCGCGGGTGCGGCGGTCGACAAGGCGTTCAAGCACCGGGCGTTGCGCCGGGGCGGGGGCACGGTCGCCGCCGAGGTCGGCCTGCGTTCGGCCGTCGCCAGCGCCGCACTCGAGGGATCTTCCTATGATCTCGCGGACGTCCGCGCGGGGACGATCACCGATCCGGTGGTCCAGGGCGCGTTACGAGTTTCGGCGGAACTGGACCGGCTGGCGCCGCAGTGGCTGAAGGCGCCGCCGCAGGTGCTCACCAGGCTGCACATCCTCGCCGCGCGCGGCGTCGTCGCCGACCTCGGCCGGCCTGCGCCGCACGGCGGGGCGGCCCGGCTGCTGGCCCTGCACGACGTGCTGCACTCGTCGGCGCCGGCGCTGCTGCGGGCGGCCGTGGTGCACGGCGAGCTGTTGGCGCTGCGGGCGTTCGAGGGGCCCAACGGCGTCGTGGCCAGGGCCGCCGCCCGACTCACCCTGATCGCCGTCGGGCTCGACCCCCGTGGGTTGCTACCCGTCGATCTCGGCCATCTTTCGCGGGAACCGGAGTACGTCGGCGCCGCCGGTGCCTACGCGACCGGGACGCCGGACGGGCTGCGTTCCTGGCTGCGCCACTGCGGTGCGGCGGTGGAGGTCGCCGCGGATCAGCTCACCGCGGTGTGTGACGCGGTCTGACACCGCTGCCGGTGAAGCACCGGACGTATAGGCGGCGCCCCAAGGTGGAGCGCCGCCGAGGACGTCCGACCGGGTTACCAGGCGTGCATTGTGTATCGCTCTCAGCAGTCCCAGCTGGGTCCCGCTGGAGCGAGCCTCACGTGGCCGATCGCTCGTGGGTGCCCGGTGGCCGTTACCAACCGTTGTACTCCCGTACCGGCGGGTAGTCCAGGGTCAGGTGGCGGCTCGTGCGCGGCGCGCCTTGCCGTACAGGATCAACCCGACGGCCACGCCGGCCACGGCCGCCAGCACCGCCGCCGTCAACGGCACCGCCGGCCGCTCCCGCCAGCGCCGCGACAGCGGGACCGGATACCGGAACTCCAGCGTCGGCCAGCCGCGTTCGGCCGCGACCCGGCGCAGCCCACGGTCGGGATTGACCGCCGTGGGGAAACCGACGCACGACAGCAGCGGCACATCGGTCACCGAGTCCGAGTACGCGAACGACGTCGACAGGTCGTAGCCCCGCTCCGCGGCGAGCTTCTGCACCTCGACGACCTTGTTCTCCCCGGCCGCGTAGAACTCCACCTCGCCGGTGTACCGCCCGTCCCGCACCACCATGCGGGACGCGATCACGTCCGTGATGCCGAGCGCCTCCGCGATCGGGCGCACCATCTCGTCCCCCGAACCGGACACCATCACCACGTCGCGCCCGGCCGCCTGGTGACCCTGGATCAGGGCGGCCGCCTCGGCGTAGACGTACGGGTTGATCAGCTCGTCGAGCGTCTCCCGCACGATCTGCTGAACCTGCTCGACCGACCACCCCTGGCACAACTCCGCGAGGTAGTCCCGGGTGCGCGCCATGCCCTGCTCGTCGCTCCCGCCCATGCGCAGCAACAGCTTGGAGTAGGCGCCTTTGATCACATCACGGCGGTTGATCAGCCCGTCGCGATAGAACGGCTTGCCGAACGCCAGCGCACTGGACTTGGCAATCACCGTCTTGTCGAGGTCGAAGAACGCGGCACTGCGGCCCACGGCGGGAGTCTAACCGGAGTGGGACACCTGATCGGGTACCCGAACGACCTGTCGCCGGTTCTGTACTCGACGTAGGGGCTCAGGCTCGTGCATGCTTGTGTTTGCGACACCGGCTCACGTCTGGTAGGTGTTGCCCGGATTGGACGCTCGGCGGTTGCATCCCCCCGCGATCGCCGGGTGAGTTCGGCTCACACCCCCCGGAGCCGGACTCTTTCGGCAAGCCCCGCCGCCCCCCGGCGGGGCTTGTCCGTTGCGCCCTCACCTCTCCCGTGACTACGTATCGGCTGGTAGCGGCGTTGCGTCCGGCGGCTCCTCGTTGCCCTTGGGTACCTCGTCAGGGCCGAAAGTCAGCAGATTGTCAGCAGCGGCGTCCAGGGCCTCCCTGACCCGCTCGTCATAGTCGGCCGGGGCGTGGGTGTAGCGGTTGAGCGTGGTGGACGCCTGCTGGTGACCCATGACCCGCTGGACGACGTTCACCGGGAGACCGTCGCTGACGAGCCAAACGCCAGCTCGAAGAACGAGTGCTCCGCGTTTTCAAATTGCGGCTGGGTTCTTCCATGGACTGAGCGTTGCCGCCAAGGCTGCGATGTTGAACGTTCCCACGGTACCGATGGTTTGCAGCACGTCAGTGCGGTCGTGCTTCGCCATCTGTGGCTAGTTCATGGGCGTTGGAGGGCTGCGTTGCAATTCGCTATAAGCGTCAAGATCTCACCATCAGTTAGATCGATAAAAACGGCGGTGGTGAGGTTGTACTGCCTTCCGAACGAGTACTCTGCTGCGGCGCCTCCACGAGACTCGTCAAGTTGACCGGCCTTGTTGTAAACCTGCGAGTTGCAATAGTTGTTGGGCTTTCCCCTGAGTTTGGACACAGAAGACTTTCCCGTATTTTGTATTGTCCACCTACCTGCGTCGATTTCATCGAATGATTCACAAGAGTCTAGTTTGGCGAGCGACCCCTTGAATGCGGCCTTCCCGCCAACGTAGTAGCAGCCTATCTCCAATAATCCGCCTGTTGGATTTTCCACAATAGGTTTGAACTTGGGTTTAAACGCAGGACTACTAGTGTTCGTGGCGGGGCTGGGGCTGGGGCTGGGTCTAGGACTGGGGGTGAAGCTGGGGCTGTAAAAGGCTGAAGTGTGCACGGGGCCCTCGCGGGCGGCGGAATCCTGGCTGCTCCCGCACCCTCCTAGGAGTACGGAGATGCAAGCCAACCGCAAATATCGAGTCACGTGAGACCGATAAATCATCGAAGGTCCTCCTTCGATCGGGGCGATGCTCCTCACATTCCATCGTAGGTAGGACAGTGCCGTCTGGGTCATAAGACAGCAAATCTGAGTGAGGATGCGGCTCGCCGGGGAACAGGATCGAATTGGTCTGGTGGTGCGAATTCGGTCACGAGCCGCTCGGAACGCATCGCCCAACACGGCTCGATGCCGCTGCTCCGCCAGCGGTATTCGCATCAACGCCAATGCCGGCCATAATCACACGATGCTCAAAAACATCAGGTGACTAACAAGTCGAACCACCGCCACTGCCAAGCATCGGCCGAACCGGGGCACAACAGGGCATGGCTGCCGAATTGGCCTTACTAGATCAAGGCGCCGCGCACGCGCGGCGCGGACCGGTCCGCGCTCGGCCTGCTGGCGACGCAAGCGCCGGCATCGGCCGGCACGACCGGCCCACTGTGTGGCTGGCGCCGTGACGATTGCCTGCTTCGGAGCTGCCCGCCGAGGTTGGGCAATCGGCTGCCGCACCGCTTCGCGCCTTGCCCTCGATTCAGTGGCCGGCGCCCGTCGAGGTCGACCAGGACCACGCGCTGAACGTCTTCCCCGACGCCTGATCGTCCACGCCGCCCGACGGCCGTCAAGGGCGCTGCGCGTCGGCAAGCCAATGGCCGGCGGCCACCCTTGACTCCGGCCGGCCGCTGGTGCCCGCACCTATCGGGTGTTGCGTTCGGTGAGGTCTATCCGAAGGCGGGCGGATTGGGGGACCCAGGACCCGCGGCACGGTCATCGTTGCTTTGCGTGTTCTCCATCAACGTCATTACGTTAAGCGTGGCGATGTTCTCGGCCTGGATTGCTCCCTCGACTCGCTCTACCAATGCCCGATAGGCGGCCGCGTCATCGAGAGCCTGGTACAGGCCAGTTCTTGTAAGGAAGTGAATTCGTTCGTGCCCAAGTATTTGCTCGGTCGAGCGATAATTCTTCCACTGGTCGCGATAGCGGTAGACGCTCTCAAGCGCGACGGCTACTGCAACCAACAAGCTGGTCGCGGTAGCTAGGACACGTGCCCAGTTTCCATCAATGTTCAGAATAACCGGCACGAGAACGCCGCCCACAACAGAGACCGTCCGCATCCACAAGTACATACGCTTGGTCTTGACGGCCTTCGTGTCGTACCAGCCCTGGTATTGCTCCAGACGCTTCGCGATGTACCAGGTAGGACCGTGTTGCTCATCCTCGGATCGGCTGGAGTCGCCCATCATGCCCTCCTTGTCTCCGCCTGAATGCTAATCACCGGGCGTTTCTAGGAGTGACCAGGCGGAGTCTTGTTGTACACCGCGCTTCAGGACGAGGGAACCTCGGCCCACGCACGAGTGCGATCCTCTGTGCGTTGTCGCTGAGAGGCTGCCACCCGAAGCGGCAGGAGTCAGCAGAAAGTCAGCGAACGCCCTGTTCACGGCTGCCGACGAACAGCAGCGAACAGGGCGTAGCTGGAACAACGCGCAACGGACGACAACGGGTGCCAAAGATCACCACATCCGGAGCGCTGCCCCCCGGCGGGGCTTGTCCGTTGCGCCGGCGGCTGCTCAGCGGGGCTGCAGCGTCAGGAACTTCCCGTCCAGCGTCTCGTCGGCCACGTCGCGGCGCACATACAGTCGGACCTTCGGTGGCTCGTCGGTGGTCGCCAGGCAGGGGAAGCGGCCGATCGTCGTCAGGCGTGCCACGTCGATCGCGGGGACCCAGGTCCAGTAGCGGTGCCGGGCGAGGAAGCCGGTCGGCAGTTCGAGCTCGATCTCCAGATCCAGGCGCCCGGTGCCGTCCCGCCGGGAGAGCGGGCCGATCTGTGCGTAGTCGCAGACGCGGGCCACGCCGCGCACGGCGTTCTGTGCGAAGTGCCGGTCCAGCTCGCGGGTGTTCTCCCGCATCGCCAGCCCGAACAGCACGAGGCTGACCACCAGGCAGATCCCGCACAGCGTCAGACCGGTGGACAGGTCGACGGCGCCGCCCAGGGCGAGGGCACCGCTGAGCACTCCCATGAGGAGGAACCCCAGCGGGAGCGTAGCCGCCACGTTCGGTGGCAACCCCTTCAAACTGAGCACGCGCAGACGATACAGCGCACGCCGCTCCGTCAGGGGTGCCCGATTGCCACATAGCTGATCGTCGAGGTTACCGCTACCCCGTCCACAAGCACCCCCGCTGTCCACAGGGCGGGGCGTTCGCGACGGTGCGTGCCGGCGGGATCCGCCACGGTGTGCGGCATGGCTGTGCGAACCCTTACGCCGTCCCGGATCCGGCCGCTGCTGGTCACCGACGACGCGGCGTTGCTCGATGAGGTCCTGCAGGTGGCCGCCTCGGCGGGTGCGGATGTCGAGGTGGCCGTCGACCCGGCCGGTGCCCGCCCGCACTACGGGCTGGCGCCGATCGTGCTCGTCGGCGTCGATCAGGCGGAGGCCTGCGGGCGCGCCGCGCTGCCGCCCCGGGCCGGCGTGGTGCTGGTGGGCCTGGTCGCCGATCCGCCGTGGCCGCTGGCCCAGGCGATCGGGGCCGAGCACATCGCGTTGCTGCCGTCGGCGTCGTCGTGGCTCGCCGAGAGGTTCGCCGTCGCTGCCGGGCGGCCGCCGGTGCCGATGCCGTCCCGGGTGGTCGCGACGGTCGGCGGAAAGGGCGGCGCGGGAGCCAGTGTGCTCGCCGCCGGGCTGTCGGTCACCGCGGCGCGTTCGGGGCTGCGGGTGCTGCTGATCGACGCCGACCCGCTCGGTGGCGGGCTCGACCTGGTACTCGGCTGGGAGGAACTGGACGGGTTGCGCTGGCCCGGGTTGGCCTCGCAGACGATGGGCCCGGTGAGCCCGCCGGCGCTGGTGGACGCCCTGCCCAAGCGCGGCGACCTCGCGGTGCTGTCCTGCGATCGCGACGCCGAGTGGGAGTTGCCCGCCGACGCCATCGACGCGGCCATCACCGCCGGTCGGCAGAGCCGGGACCTCGTGGTGATCGACCTTCCCCGGCACTTCGACGACGTGTCGGCGATCGCGCTCGCCCAGGCCGATCGGGTGCTGCTGGTCGTTCCGGCCGAGTTGCGCGGGTGTGCCGCCGCCGCCCGGGTCGCCGCGGGCGCACAGCGCTTCACCAAGACGTTGCGGCTGGTGGTCAGGGGATCGACCAAGCTCAGACCCAGGGAGATCGAACGAGCGTTGGGCATCCCGGTCGCGGGCATCTTCCGCAACGACCCCGCTCTGGCTCAGCTTCTGGAACGGGGTGAGCCCCCGGCCGGCTCCGGCAACGGCCCGCTCGCGGGTCTCTGCCGGGAACTGCTCGCCGGCCTGGGGCTCGACACCTTCGGTCGTGCGGCATGACGGCCGACCTCGCCGGCAAGGTGCGCAGGCGGTTGGCCGTCTCCGGCGAGGCGCCCACCCCGGCCCGCGTCATCGCCACCGTGCAGTCCGAACAGGGCGCCGAACTGCTGGGCCCGGCCGCATTGGCGCGCCTCGCCGGGCGGATCAGCGACGACCTCTGCGGTGCCGGTCCGCTGGCGGGCGTTCTGGCTGACGAGACGGTCACCGACGTCCTGGTCAACGGCTCCACGGTGTGGGTCGACCGGGGACACGGCCTCGAACGCGCACCCGTGCGGGTCGGCGGTCCCGATGAGGTGCGACGGCTCGCGCAGCGGCTCGCGGCGGCCGGCGGGCGGCGGCTCGACGACGGGAGCCCCTGCGTCGACGTTCGGCTCGCCGACGGCACACGGCTGCACGCGGTGCTCCCGCCGGTGGCCGTCGACGGGCCGTATCTGTCGCTGAGAACGTTCCGGCGTAAGGCGTTCACCCTGGAGGAACTGGTGGCGTCAGGGGCGGTGGCGCGCGTCGCGGCCCGGCTGCTGACCGCGGTCGTCGCGGCTCGTCTGCCCTATCTCGTGGCGGGCGGGACGGGCACCGGCAAGACCACGCTGTTGAACAGCCTGCTCTCGCTCGTGCCGGCGCACGAACGGCTCGTCATCGTCGAGGACGCGGCCGAGTTGCGCCCCGAACACCCGCACGTGGTGGCCCTCCAGGCCCGAACGTCCAATGTGGAGGGTGCCGGCGCGGTCTCCCTGCGGGACCTGGTGCGGCAGGCGCTGCGGATGCGGCCCGACCGGCTGGTCGTCGGCGAGTGCCGCGGCGCCGAGGTGGTCGACCTGCTCGGTGCGCTGAACACCGGCCACGAGGGCGGCGCGGCGACGCTGCACGCCAACACGCCGGCGGACGTGCCGGCGCGGCTGGAGGCGTTGGGGCTGCTCGGGCGGGTGCCGCGGGAGGCGCTGCACGCGCAGGTGGCGGCGGCGCTACGGGTCGTCGTGCAGGTGCGCCGGGTGGGCGCGCTGCGGGTCGTCGACGAGGTGTGCCTGCTGCGTGCCGCCGAGCCGGACCGGCTGGTGCGGGTGGTTTCGGTGTGGCGGCGGGAGGACGGTTACGGGCCGGGCGTCGGTGCGCTGTCGGAGCTGCTCGGACGTGGGGGCGTCGAGTGGTGGCCGGCATGAGCGGGCAGACGTGCCGCGCGGCGGGTGATTCGGCGGCGTTGCGCCGGTGGGGTCGGGGGCTGGCGGCGCGCGGGCAGACGTGCCGCGTGGCGGGTGATTCGGCGGCCTCGCGCCGGCGGGATTGGGGGCTGGCGTGAGGGCCGGACGTGGCGGTGCGGCGGTGACGCGCGTCGGCGGGGCGGTGCGGCCCAAGGCGGCCTCGTTGTCGGCGGGACGGCGGCGGCGGCGCGGGCTCGGGCGGGTCGTGGGGCCGGCGGGGCGGCGGTCGTTCCGGTGGCGGGCAGTGGCGGCGGTGCCGCTGCGGTATCCGGTGACCGCGGGTGTGCTCTGCGGCAGCGGGCTGGCCGTCGGGGCGTGGTGGCAGGGCGGACCCGTGGCGGCCGCGCTCACCGCGGCGTACGGGACCCTCGGCGTGATCCTCGCCGTCCGGCGGCAGCGCTCGGCGGCGCGCCTGCGCAGCGAGGCGCGGGCGCTCGACGCCGTCTCCGACCTCGCCGCCGACCTGCGGGCCGGTGCGGGGCACGAGGCGGCGCTGGCGAGTTGCGGACCGGCCGTAGCGGAGAGCGCGGCGGCGGCCGGGATGGTGCGGGCGGCGTGGCTCGTCAGCGAACGCACCGGTGCGCCGTTGGCGGACGTGCTCGACCGGGTGGATGTTCAGCTGCGGCAGGCGCACCGGCGCACCGTCGAGGCGCGGGCGCACAGCGCGGGCAGCCGGGCCACCACGATGCTGCTGACCGTCATGCCGGCCGTGGGCATCGCGATCGGCTACGGCATGGGCGCGGATCCGTTGCACACGCTGTTCCGGACCGGGCTGGGTGCGGTGTGCGTCGGGGTGGCGTGCGCGTTCCATCTCGCGGGGCTCGGGCTGACGCTCCGGTTGTCCACAGTGGACACGTCTTGACGCGGCGGGTCGTTGCGCTCGCCGTGCTCATCGGCGCCGGGATCGCCGTTTCCATCGGCGGTTGGGCCGGGGCGGCGGTCGGGGTCGTGGTCGCCGTGGTGCTGGTGCGCCGGCTGCCGCGCTGGCTCTCCGGGCGGGTCACCGTCGAGCAGCGGCAGGCCGCCGCCGCGCTGCCGTTGGCGGCCGACCTCATGGCGGCGACGCTGCGTTCCGGTGCGCCGCCGGACCAGGCCGCCCGCACCGTGGGCGAGGCGCTGGGCGGCCCCACCGGCGTTCGGCTGGTGCGGGTGGCCAACGCCCTGCGCCTCGGCGCGCCGGCCGGGCAGGCGTGGGAGCACGTGGTGGACGTTCCCGGCGGCGAACGCCTCGCCCGCACGGCCACCCGCAGCGCGGACAGCGGAGCGGCGCTCGCCGCGGCCCTCGACCGGCTGGCCGACGAACTGCGTGCCGCGCGGGCCGCCGCCGCGGATGCGGCCGCACGTCGGGCCGCCGTGCTCGTGATGCTGCCGCTCGGGCTGTGCTTCCTGCCGGCGTTCCTGCTCACGGGCGTGGTGCCGGTCGTCATCTCCCTGCTGTCCGGCGTGCTCGGGTGAGTGCGCCGGGGTGTCCATTCATCGAATCGTTCATCGATTCGTCTATCGAGAGGAGCGCCAGTGCGTCGAGTCAGGCAGTTCGTCGGCCGGTTGAGGAAACGGATGCGGGGCGACGACGGGATGAACACCGCCGAGTACGCGGTGGGAACGCTGGCGGCCGTCGCGTTCGCGGCCGTTCTGTACAAGGTGGTGACGAGCGGTGCGGTGTTCGGGGCGCTGACGTCGATCATTCAGAAGGCGCTGGCGTGAACGTGTGCCTCGCGCGGTTGCGCCGGTCGTTCGACAAGGACGGCCGGCGGGACCGGGGCTCGGTGACGGCCGAACTCGCGGCCGCACTGCCGGCGCTGCTGCTGTTGATGGCGTTCGGGGTCGCCGGGGTGACGGCCGCGTCGACCAAGATGCGGTGCCTCGCCGCGGCACGGGACGCCGCGATCGCAGCGGCGCGCGGGGAGGACGGCGGTGCTGCCGCCGCACGAATGCTTCCCGCCGGTGCGCGGGTCGGCGTCACGCGGGACGGCGACCTCGTCCGGGTGTCGGTGACGGCCGAGGTCAGGCCGCTCGGCCGGAACATGCCGGGGTTCACCGTGTCGGCGCAGGCCGTCGCGGCGGCCGAACCGGGTGCCCCGTGAGCCCGCTCGGGACGCCACGGTCGGCTTCGGTGGCTTCGGGGGTCTCGGGTGCATCGCCGGCCCTTTCGGCCCTTTCGGCCTCTCCGGCCCTTTCGGCCCCTTCGGCTCCGTCGGCTCCGTTGGCCTCGCTGGGCGAGCGGGGGTCGTCGGCCTCGTTGGCCTCGCTGGGCGAGCGAGGGTCGTCGGCCTTGTCGGGCGAGCGGGGGTCGGCGTCGTTGTGGGTGCTCGGGATCGGGCTGGTGGTGCTGCTGCTCGGCCTCGGTTTCACCGCCGTCGGGACGGCCTCCTACGGGCACCAGCGCGCACAGGCCGCCGCTGATCTCGGGGCGCTCGCCGGTGCGCAGCGCGTTCTGGCCGGGGCGGATCCCGCGTGCGCGCGGGCGGGCGAGGTGGTGGCCGCCAACGGGGCCGTGCTGAGCGGATGCGCCGTCGAGGGGCTCGAGATCGTCGTCGAGGCCGCGGTGGCGGTGCCGCCGTTCGGCACGGCGCGGGAGGCCGCCCGAGCCGGACCGGTCACCGCCCACCCGCCGATCACTGCAGGTCCGCAACCGGTCACCGCGGACCCGCCGCCGGGCGGCATCGCCCGCGTCGCCGACGCGGGGCCGTCACCCGGGCAGGTTCCGCAGCACCAGGTCGAGCACCCGGACCGCCCCGGCCTTGTCGAGCGGCGAGTTGCCGTTGCCGCACTTCGGCGACTGAACGCAGGACGGGCACCCCGCCTCGCACCCACACTCCACGATCACGGCGCGGGTCGCGTCGAGCCAGCGCGCGGCGGCCGCGTAGGCGCGTTCGGCGAACCCGGCCCCGCCCGGATGGCCGTCGTAGACGAACACGCTCGGCGCCTCCGTGTCGGGATGCTCGGCGGTGGAGATGCCGCCGATGTCCCACCGGTCGCAGCTGGCGACGAGGGGCAGCAGCCCGATGGCGGCGTGTTCGGCGGCGTGCAGCGCGCCCGGCACGTCGGCGGCGTCGACGCCGGCCAGCGTCAGCGAACGCGGCGACACGGTCCACCAGACCGCGACCGTGTGCAGGCGGCGCTGCGGCAGGTCCAACGGCCTGGTGTCGATGACCTCGCCGGTCAGCTTGCGCCGCTGATACGCGGTGACCTGGGCGGTGACCTCCACGTCACCGAGGTAGAGGCCCACCGGCCCGGCGTCCACGTACGAGCGCACGGAACGCACCGCGAGGGAGGTGACGTCGCGCGGATGCGTCGTCCACTGTGGATCCTCCTCGTGCACGAACGCCACCGCGTCGTCAAGATCGAGTTCGTCCACCACGAACGACACGCCCTGGTGCTGGTACACGGCGCCCGGGTGCACCAGGAAGTGCGACGACCCGTGGTCCACCGTGCCGAGCAGCCGTCCCGTCGCGGCCTCGACGACGGCCACGGGCGCACCGCCGGCGCCGCGCAGGTCGACCTCGGGACGGCCCTCCTTGGTCCAGTACCACCCGGTGGGCCGCTTGCGCAGGGAGCCGTTCGCCACGAGGCGGTCGACCATGGCGCGCGCCGGCGCACCACCGAACATCTCCAGGTCGGCCGCGGTGAGCGGCTTGTCGCAGGCGGCCGCGGCGAGCTGCGGGCCGAGCACGTACGGGTTCAGGGGGTCGAGCACGCACGCCTCGACGGGCCGGCCGAACAGCGCCTCCGGGTGGTGCACCAGGTAGGTGTCGAGCGGGTCGTCGCGGGCGACGAGCACGCACAGCGCGTCGCGGGTCGTGCGGCCGGCGCGGCCCGCCTGCTGCCACAGCGACGCGAGCCGTCCCGGATAGCCGGCGAGGACGACGGCGTCGAGGCCGACCAGGTCCACGCCGAGTTCGAGCGCGCTGGTGCTGGCGAGGCCGGTCAGCGAACCGTCGAGCAGGGCCCGTTCGAGGGCGCGGCGTTCCTCTCGGAGGTAGCCGGAGCGGTAGGCGGCGACCTGTTCGCCGAGGCCGGGGGAGGCCTCGTCGAGCGCGCGCCGGGCCATGGCGGCCACCGCCTCGGCGCCTCGCCGGGAGCGCACGAAAGCGAGGGTCCGGATGCCGGAGGAGACCGCGTCGGCGAGAAGGTCTGCGGTCTCCCGCAGCGCCGACCGCCGCACGGGTGGCGCATCCCGCCCGCCGCCGGGGAGCGGGACGTCGGATGCGGTGCCGGGCGGGTGGCGGTCCGGGGCGCTGTCCTCGTGCGGGCCGCCCATGGAGGCGTCGGGTCCGCCGCGGTGGGAGGTGCCGCCTGCCACCGGGCCGTCCGAAGAGGCACCCGGCGCGTGGCGGCCAAGAGTGCTGCCGGCGCGTGGGCGGGACACACCGGTGTCGCCACCCGCGGAGCCGACGCCGGCTGCGCCCGCGCCGACGATGCCGCCGTCGTCGATGCCGCCCCCGACGATGCCGCCGTCGTCGATCCCGCCCCGCGGGCCGGGAAGCTGTCCCGAGCCGCGGCCGTCCCGCACGCTGTCCCCGTCGAAGTCGGGCAGTAGCGGCGGTTCCCACAGAGCGAACGCCAGCGCGCCACGCGGCGACCCGTCCGTGACCACCTCGACCACGTCGGCGCCCATCAACTGCGCGGCGGTCGCTCCCGGCGACCCGGCCGTCGCCGACGCGAACACGAACACCGGCGAACTCCCGTACCGCGCCGCGATCCTCCGCAACCGCCGCAGGACGTGCGCGACATGCGACCCGAACACCCCGCGGTAGCCGTGGCACTCGTCCACCACGACGAACGCCAGCCGCCGCAGCTGCGTGGCCCACGCGCCGTGCCGGGGCAGCACCCCGTGGTGGATCATGTCCGGATTCGTCAGCACGAACCGGGAGTGCTGGCGGATCCAGTCCCGTTCCTCGCGCGGGGTGTCGCCGTCGTAGCAGGCGGGCCGGAGGTCGGGCAGCCCGAGCGCGGTCACCGAACGCAACTGGTCGGCGGCGAGGGCCTTGGTCGGCGACAGGTAGATCGCCGTGGCGCGTGGATCTTTCAGAAGCGCGCTCAGCGTCGGCAACTGGTAGGCGAGGGACTTGCCGGAGGCCGTTCCGGTGGCGACCACCACGTGGCGGCCGGCGTGCGCGTGCTCGGCGGCCTCGGCCTGGTGGCGCCACGGGTGGGTGATGCCGCGCCGGCGCAACGTGTCGCGCAGGGCGTCCGGGACCCACTCCGGCCAGGGCACAGGATCTCCGGCGCGAGCCGGAATGATCTCCAGGTGGGTGAGCGGGGCGGATGATCGGCCGGCCAGGAGCCTTTCCAGCAGGCGGCTGGGCGTGGCCTCCACCGTCGTCACGCCCTGCACTGTGACACTTGTGCGGGCGTGACGTCCACGCACGAACCGGGCCTGTACGTCGCCGGACTGTGCGAGCGATGGTTAGATGGCCCTTGGTTCCTCGTAGTCGCGCAAAGGAGGTCGCATGGAACTGTCGCTGTCGACCCACGACTTCGGCGACCACACGGTGCTCGAGGTCGGCGGCGAGGTGGACGTCTACACCGCCCCTCGACTGCGCGAGCGGCTCATCGAGCTGGTCGAGGCGGGTGCCCGGCATGTAGTGGTCGACCTGAGCCGCGTGGAGTTCCTGGACTCCACCGGGCTGGGTGTGTTGGTCGGTGCACTGAAGCGTCTGCGCGCGGTCAATGGCACGCTGAAGCTCGTCTGCGCACATGAGCGCCTGCTCAAGATCTTCCGGATTACCGCGTTGGACCGGGTCTTCGCGCTGTACGACTCGGTCGACGCGGCCGTCGCCGGAGGCGTCGCAACCCCGGACCAGACCACGTAGTCGATGGCTACGGTACGGCTGTCGTTCTCGCCGGCGCCGGCCCACGTGCGCACCGCTCGGCTCGTTGCCGTGGCAGTCGCACGCCGGGCCGGCGTTCCGGACGAACTGCTTGAGGAAATCCGTCTCGCGACCGGCGAGGCGTGCTCCCGCGCGGTCGCGTTGCACCGTTCGCACGGGGTGTCTGAGCTGGTACACGTCTCGCTGAAGGACGGCGAGCGGTTCACGGTCGAGGTGGTCGACCGGGCCAGCAACGGTTCGGCGCTGGTGGGCTCGCCGGAGGACCCGGGGATGTTCCTGGTGGAGCCGGTCGTGCCGTTGACGGTCACGCCGGACACGCTCACCGAGGAGGACGTCGCCGAGCGGATGGGTCTGGCGCTGCTCGCCGGCCTGGTCGACGACATCGCCGTGGTGCCGGTGAAGGGCGGTGGCGGCACGGAGGTGCGGATGTCGTGGCCGCTACCGAAGCCGGGCAGCCGCACTTAGGCCCTGCCTAGCACACCGATCTTCGTCGATCTTGCAGTTGTGGCGGGGCCTTATCGCCGCAAATCCGGACAGGTTGGGCACCGCAACTGCAAGATCGACGCGAACAATGCCCGTCCGGGTGAACGCGGCGCGCCGGTCGTAGATCACGACTTGACTACCTCCGCTAAGATCCACTTCTTCCTCGACCCTCCGCATATAAGCGCAGGTCAGCGGCCTTAATTCGCACCTAAGAAACGGTGCACACAACCCCTGGCGCATCGGGGTCGGCCGTTGCCGGTGTGAGGATCAACACGGCCGTTCGTTAAAGTACGCAGGTTGTGCGCCACATCCCCCCAGTTGGATGCCACGCGCATGCGGAAAGTTTTTGACAACCGCTGGCGCGGGCCGGCGGTCCTGTGCGGTCGGTTCAGGAGGACATAGGGATGCCCGGGGCTACCCTCGCCGTTGGCGGCGAGCTGTCCCTTACCGGAACTAATCTCAGATTCGTCATCATCGCGGCCGTCATCGCGCTGGTGGCGTTGAGTTTCGCGTTCGCGCTCACCCGAGCGGTGCTCGCGACCGGTAGGGGTACCAACAAGATGCAGGAGATCGCCGGCGCCGTTCAGGAGGGCGCCACGGCATATCTCGTGCGACAGTTCAAGACACTCGGCATCTTCGTCGTGATCGCCGTCGTGCTGTTGTTCCTGTTGCCGGTCACCGAGGCCGGCGACGACGAGACGTCGGTGAAGATCGGCCGTTCGCTGTTCTTCATCGTCGGCGCCGTTTTCTCGGCGGTGATCGGTGGTGCCGGTATGGCGCTCGCGACCCGCGCCAACCTTCGCGTGGCGGCCGCCGCCCGTGAGGACGGCGGGCGGGAGCGCGCCATGCAGATCGCGTTCCGCACCGGTGGCGTGGTCGGGTTCATGACCGTGGGTCTGGGACTCGTCGGCGCCTCCGTGGTGGTAATGATCTACGGCGGCAACGCGCCCACGGTGCTGGAGGGCTTCGGCTTCGGTGCCGCGCTGCTCGCGATGTTCATGCGGGTCGGCGGCGGCATCTTCACCAAGGCCGCGGACGTCGGCGCCGACCTGGTCGGCAAGGTCGAGCAGAACATCCCCGAGGACGACCCGCGCAACGCCGCGACCATCGCCGACAACGTCGGTGACAACGTGGGCGACTGCGCCGGGATGGCCGCGGACCTGTTCGAGTCGTACGCGGTGACGCTCGTTGCCGCGCTGATCCTCGGCCGGGTGGCGTTCGGCGAGGACGGGCTGGTGTTCCCGCTGATCGTGTCGACGATCGGCGTCGTGACCGCGATCATCGGGGTCTTCATCACGCGGCTGCGGGTTAGCGACCGCAGCGGGATGACCGCGATCAACCGTGCGTTCTACATCTCGGCGCTGCTCTCGGCCGTCGTGGTGTCCCTCGCCGCGTGGTTCTACCTGGAGCCGACGTGGGGCGACCTGCTCGGCGAGACGGAGGCACTGGCGGCGCTGGACGTGGCGAGCACCGACGACATCCCGGTCGGCCCGCAGGTCTTCGCGATCGGCGCGGTCGTGATCGGCATCCTGCTGGCGGCGATCATCCAGGCGCTGACCGGGTACTTCACGGAGACGCATCGTCGTCCCGTGCAGGACATCGGCAAGAGCTCGCTGACCGGTCCCGCGACGGTGGTGCTGGCCGGCATCAGCGTCGGGCTGGAGTCGGCGGTGTACACGGCGATCGTCATCGGCGCCGGCGTGTACGGGGCCTTCCTGCTCGGCGGTTCGTCGATCGTGCTGTCGCTGTTCGCGGTGGCGCTGGCCGGCACCGGCCTGCTCACCACGGTCGGCGTGATCGTCGCGATGGACACGTTCGGCCCGATCAGCGACAACGCGCAGGGCATCGCCGAGATGTCGGGCGACATCGACGAGCGCGGCGCACGCACGCTGACCGACCTGGACGCGGTGGGCAACACCACCAAGGCGATCACCAAGGGCATCGCGATCGCGACGGCGGTGCTCGCCGCGACCGCGCTCTTCGGGTCGTACACGGCGGGGCTGCGCGCGGCGTTCACGGAGGCGTACGGCGAGACCAAGGCGGCGGACGTCATCAAGGACGAGATCACCAACCTGCTGAACGTCTCGGACCCGAGCAACCTGGTCGGACTCCTGCTCGGCGCGGCGGTGGTGTTCCTCTTCTCCGGTCTCGCGATCAACGCGGTGTCGCGGTCGGCGGGCGCCGTCGTGTTCGAGGTGCGGCGTCAGTTCCGCGAGCTGCCGGGCATCATGGACGGCTCGCAGCGGCCGGAGTACGGCAAGGTCGTCGACATCTGCACCCGGGACGCGCAGCGCGAGTTGGTCACCCCGGGTCTGCTCGCCATCATGGCGCCGATCGCCGTGGGCTTCGGCCTGGGCGTCGGCCCGCTCGCCGCGTACCTCGCCGGTGCGATCGGGGCGGGCACGCTGATGGCGGTCTTCCTGGCGAACTCGGGCGGTGCCTGGGACAACGCCAAGAAGATGGTCGAGGACGGCGCGTTCGGCGGGAAGGGCTCGCCGTCGCACGCCGCGACGGTCATCGGTGACACCGTCGGTGACCCGTTCAAGGACACGGCCGGTCCGGCGATCAACCCGCTGATCAAGGTGATGAATCTGGTCGCGCTGCTGATCGCCCCCGCGATCGTGATGCTGAGCGCGGGCGCGGACAAGAATGTCCCGGCGCGCGTGGGCATCGCTGTCGCCGCCGCGGCGGTCATCGTCGGGGCCGTCGTCTGGAGCAAGCGGAAGCCGATCTCGGTCGACGCGGGCGACAACGACGCGTCGCCGACGCCCGCCACGGAGACGGTGAGCGCGTAACACCCCACGATGCGGGCCCCGGTGCGTGCGCGCCGGGGCCCGCGTCGTATCCACCGCCGACGAGGTCCACTCGCTACCCTTGCGCCATGGTCCACCGTCGCTTCCTCGCCGGCCTTCTCGTCCTGGTCGCGCTGGTCACGGCGTGCGGCGAGGCGAAGGACGACGGGCGCGGCGACAAGGAGCCCGAGGCCTGGGCCGGCGCCGTGTGCGCGGCGCTGACGCCGTGGCGGACCCGGATCACCGACCTCACCTCCCAGGCGCAGCAGCAGATGAACGCCGCCCGCACCGCCGAGCAGGCGAAAACCGGCCTGGTAGGGCTGCTCGGCGGAGCCGAGTCGGCGAGCGAGGAGGCCCGCGGCAAGATCGTCGCGGCGGGCGTTCCGGACGCCTCCAACGGCCGGCAGGTCGCGACGGAGTTCGCGGACGCGCTGCGGCGCACCCGGGACGCCTACGCCAACGCCAAGGGGTCGGTGACGGCCCTGCCGACGGCCGACGCGAAGGGCTTCTACGCCGAGGTGCAGAAGGCGTTCGGGCAGCTCGACAAGGAGTACAAGGCGGCCGCCGTCGATCCCACGAAGGTCGACTCGGCGGAGTTGAAGAAGGCCTTCGACGCGGTGCCCGCATGCCGGTAAGCGGTCAGCTCAACCTCTTCGGTGTCGAGGCGCGGCCGCCCTCCGCGTTCGACCTGGAGGGGCTGCTGGCCGGGGCCGGGCAGGTGGTCCGGCTCGGCGGTACCGCCCGGGTGTCCGTCGTGGTCGACGCCGCGTGGCGGGTCCGGGTCCTCGCCGCCGAGTTTTCTTCGCGGGAACTGGCAACCAGCTGGAAACCCGTGCCCGTGACCCCCGCGACGGACGAGCCGCCCGACCCGGAGCCCACCCCCGCCGGGGCCCCCTACCTGGTGCGAACGGCGTACAGCTCCGTACTGGCGCCGCTGGCCGGCCGGTGGCTGAAAGGTGCGGACAAGCGCACCCCGCGCGGGCTCACCCTGGACGGGCGCAAGCTGCGGCTGTGGCTGGTCGCGGGCGGCGCGCCGGACGATCAAGGCGGCTTCACGCTGGAGTTGGGCCCGGGCGACGAGGCCGAACACGAGCCGGTCGGCGAGGCGCTCAAAGGCCTCGGTCTCACTCCGGTGTTGCTGGGATCACGGGCAGGAGCGCCGGCATACCGTATCGTGGGCCGCCGACGGTTGTCCCGCCTGGCGGAACTGGTCGGAGAGCCGCCGAAGGACAGCCCACCAGGCGGATGGCCCTTGATCAAATAGGACAGGTGAGGACGATCCGCTGACGCACGGTGTACGGTGGCGCCGGTCAGCGTGCTGAAGGAGAGCAGGAGCAGGGAGAACCGTGGCGCAGAGTGCCAACACCACACGACTGGTCATCGTCGAGTCCCCGGCGAAGGCCAAGACGATCTCGGGCTACCTCGGCCCGGGGTACGTCGTGGAGGCGAGCTTCGGACACATCCGTGATCTCCCGCGCAACGCGGCAGACGTTCCCGCCAGATATAAGGAACAGGCGTGGGCGAAGCTCGGCGTGGACGTCGACAACGACTTCGCGGCGCTGTACGTCATCTCCAGTGATCGCAAGCAGCAGATCACCAAGCTGAAGGATCTGGCGAAGCGCGCCGACGAGATCCTGCTCGCGACGGACGAGGACCGCGAGGGCGAGGCCATCGCGTGGCACCTGGTCGAGACGCTGCAGCCGAAGGTGCCGGTCAAGCGCATGGTGTTCCACGAGATCACCAAGCCGGCGATCCAGGCGGCGGTGAGCAACCCGCGCGAGATCGACCGCTCCCTGGTCGACGCGCAGGAGGCCCGCCGGATCCTGGACCGCCTCTACGGCTACGAGGTCTCCCCGGTCCTGTGGCGCAAGGTCACGCAGCCGGTGGACAGCCCCAAGCTGTCCGCGGGTCGGGTCCAGTCCGTCGCCACCCGGATCGTGGTCGAACGGGAACGCCAGCGGATGAAGTTCCGCTCGGCGGACTACTGGGACGTGGCCGCCACACTGGCCGTGCAGGGGCAGGTCGAGGGGCCGCGCACGTTCGGCGCGACGCTGATCGCGATCGACGGCGACCGGATCGCCACGGGCAAGGACTTCGACCCGGAGACCGGGCAGGTCAAGCCCAATCTCGGCGTGGTCCACCTGGACGGCGACGGCGCGCGCGGCGTGGCCGCCCGGCTCGAAGACCAGCCGTTCAAGGTCATCAAGGTCGAGGAGAAGCCGTACCGGCGCCGGCCCTACCCGCCGTTCATCACTTCCACGCTGCAGCAGGAGGCGGCGCGCAAGCTGCGGTTCTCCTCCGAGGCGACGATGCGGGTCGCGCAGCGGCTGTACGAGAACGGCTACATCACCTACATGCGTACCGACTCGGTGAACCTCTCCGAGTCGGCCATCACGGCGGCCCGTCAGCAGGTGCGCGACCTGTTCGGGGACCGTTTCGTGCCGGCGCAGCCGCGCCGCTACACCGGCAAGGTCAAGAACGCCCAGGAGGCGCACGAGGCGATCCGGCCGGCCGGTGACTCGTTCCGCACGCCGGGCGACGTGGCCAAGGAGCTGTCGGCCGAGGAGTACCGGCTGTACGAGCTCATCTGGCGGCGCACGATCGCCAGCCAGATGACGGACGCCGTGGGCAACTCGACCTCGGTGCGCATCCGCGCGGTCTCCACGACCGGCGAGGAGTGCGACTTCGGCGCCTCCGGCAAGACGATCACGGACCCGGGCTTCCTGCGGGCGTACGTCGAGTCGTCGGACGACGAGGAGGCGGAGGCCGAGGATGCCGAGCGCCGCCTGCCCACCCTGGTCAAGGACCAGCCGCTGACGGCGGAGGAGCTGCGCGCCGTCGGGCACACCACGCAGCCGCCGGCCCGGTACACCGAGGCGTCGCTGATCAAGGCGCTCGAAGAGCTGGGGATCGGCCGCCCGTCGACCTACACGTCGATCATGAAGACCATCAAGGATCGCGGCTACGTCGACAAGCGCGGCCAGGCGCTGGTGCCGACCTTCGTGGCGTTCGCCGTGATCAACCTGCTGGAGGGGCACTTCCCGCAGCTCGTCGACTACGCGTTCACCGCGTCCATGGAGAACGACCTCGACGATATCGCCGGCGGCGAGGCGGCCGCGGTGGACTTCCTCCGGTCGTTCTACTTCGGCCAGGTCAACGGCAAGGCGAGCCTGGTGGCCGGCTCCGGCGGCCTGAAGAGCATGGTGACCGACCAGCTCGGTGACATCGACGCCCGGGGCATCAACTCGATCCCGCTCTTCGAGGACATCGTGGTGCGGGTCGGCCGCTACGGCCCCTACCTGCAGCGCGGCGGCGACGAGGGCGAACGTGCCTCCGTGCCGGGCGACCTGGCGCCGGACGAGCTCACCCTGCAGAAGGTCACCGAGCTGCTCGCGGCGCCGAGTGGCGACCGGCAACTCGGCGAGGAACCGGGCACGGGCGAGGCGATCCTGCTCAAGTCCGGCCGGTTCGGCCCCTACATCGAGGCCGGCGAACGGCGTGCGTCGCTGCTCAAGAGCCAGTCCCCGGAGACGCTCACGCTCGAGGACGCGCTGCGCCTGCTGACGCTGCCCCGCACGGTCGGCGTGGACGCCGAGGGCAACGAGATCCAGGCGATGAACGGCAAGTACGGCCCGTACATCAAGCGGGGCACCGACTCGCGTTCGCTTCCCGACGAGGAGGCGATGTTCACGGTGACCCTGGAGGAGGCGCTGGCGCTGCTGGCGGCGCCGAAGACCAGGGGCCGGCGGGAGCCGAAGCCGCCGCTGCGCGACCTCGGGCCGGATCCGCTGACCGAGAAGCCGCTGGTCATCAAGGAGGGCCGGTTCGGGCCCTACGTGACCGACGGCGAGTTCAACGCCTCGCTGCGCCGTTCGCAGACGCCGGAGTCGCTGACGCCCGAAGAGGCCAGCGAGATGCTCGCCGAGAAGCGGGCGAAGGGGCCGGCGCCGAAGAAGGCGAAGAAGGCCGTGAAGAAGGCCACCGGGGACGCGGAGTCGCCGGCGAAGAAGACGGCCGCGAAGAAGGCCCCGGCGAAGAAGGCGACGCCCGCCAAGAAGACGACGGCGGCCGCGAAGAAGGCCACGCCGGCGAAGAAGACGACGGCCCGCAAGACGGCGACCGCCACCAAGGCCGCGCCGGCCGAGGCGAACGACTGAGGTCGTGACGACGGCCGGGGAGCCGCACCGGGGCGCCGACTCCGGTGCCCCGGCCCGGGACGACGGGCTGGTGCGGCGTGCGGGCAGCGTGCCGGGCCTGACCTGGAGCCTGGCGCGGCGTGCGCCGGATCCGCGGCTCGGCGGGCTCGTGGCGGCGATCTACGGGTACACCGAGCAGAGCGCCGGGCCGGTGCTGCGCAGGCAGCTGCCGTTCGGGGGGAATCCGGTGATCCTCGGGCTGGGGCCGCCGATCGACGTGGACGGCGCGCCGCAGCGCTCCTTCGTGGCCGGGCTGGCCGACCGGGCGACGTTCACGCGGTTCAGCGGCGCGCAGCGCGGGGTGGAGATCCGGCTGACGCCGCAGGGCGTGCACACGCTGTTCGGGGTGCCGCCGGGGGAGTTCGCCAACGCGGTGGTGACCCCGCCGTGGCTGGCGGCCCTGGCCGACCGGGTCGCCGAGTGCGGGTGGGCGGAGGCGCTCGACCTCGTCGAGGCGACCCTCCTGCGCAGAGCCGGCGACGGGCCCACCCCGGACACCGCCGTGACCTGGGCCTGGAACGCCCTGCGCCGCAGTGGGGGCAGGACACCCGTGGCCGCGCTCGCGAACGAGATCGGGTGGAGCCACCGGCACTTCGCGGCGCGCTTCCGGGCCGGGATCGGGCTGGCGCCGAAGACGGCCGCCCGGGTGGTGCGCCTGGAACGTGCCGCCGGCCGGCTGTCCCGGGGGGAATCCGCGGCGGTCGTGGCGGCGGCGACCGGTTACGTCGACCAGAGCCACCTGACGCGGGAGTTCCGGGCGTTGGGCGGGTGCACGCCGGGTCGGTTCCTCGCCGAGCGGGACGCGGAGCAGGTCAGTTTTGTCCAAGACGGGCAGGCCGCCGCCGCTTAACTTGGCGGCATGAGCGAACGCTTGCGGAAGCGAATCATTGAGCAGGGCGCACTTGTGTCTGAGGGCGCCGGTGAGCGAAGCGAGGCGGCATGAGCATCTACCCGACGTTTCGTTACCGGGATCCGAAGGCGGCGATCGCGTTCCTGACGGGCGCGTTCGGCTTCACCGAGAAGTCCGTGATGACGAACGACGACGGCACCGTCGGCCACGCCGAGCTGGCCTGGCCCGAGGGTGGCGTGATCATGCTGGGCACCCGCTCCTCCTCCGGGGACAGCCCGTACGACACCGAGAAGTGCTGTACCTACCTGGCGCTGGAGGACCCCGACGGGCACCACGACCGCGCGAAGGGCGCCGGCGCGGAGATCGTCATGGAGCTGACCGACCAGCCGTACGGCTCGCGCGAGTACGCCGCCCGCGACCCCGAGGGAAACACCTGGTGCTTCGGCACGTATCGCCCCTGAGGCGGACGGGCGGCGCGCGGGAGGCTGCGCGCCGCACGTCACGTCGTCAGATCCGGACCGAGGTCAGCCGGTCGTTGAAGGTTCCGCCGACGTAGGAGATCCGTCCGTTGGGGGCCAGCGTGAAGCTCGCGCCCTGGCAGTCGGCGTCGACGTACCAGATCAGATTGCGCGGGGTGTTGTTGACGATGGAGGAGATCCGGTCGTTGAAGTCGGAGTTGATCGCGGCGCACACCCCCGACGGGAACCCGTCGTCCAGGACGGAGTAGACCGCGACGCCCTCGTAGTCGGCGTGCTCGTACATGCACACGGCGTTGGCGGGACACGACGAGGGATCGGCGGCGGAGGCCGGTGCGGCGGCGGTCAGCTCCAGGCCGGTGAAGGCCAGGGCGGCTGCCGCGGCGCTCGCCGCGACTCTGCGGGAGATGCGCGAAAAGGTCATGAATCGACCTTGCGCGGAACGGCCGGGATCGAACAACGTCTCTGAAAGGTGTATGACGTCCACAAAAGGGATTAAGTGAATCCCTAGCCCAGCATCCGGTCCAGAAAGGGCGACCGGAAGACGCCGTCCGGGTCGGCCGCGTCACGCATCGCGACCCACTCGTCCCACCTCGGGTAGGCGGCCCGCAGCCGCGCCGGGTCGGCGTAGTGCATCTTGCCCCAGTGCGGCCGCCCGCCGAGGTCCAGGCACACCTTCTCGAACTCGTCGAAGTACTGCCGGTACGGCATGCCCACGAACTGCTGGGCCGCGATGTACGCGTTGTCCCGCCCGTAGCCGTGCGACATCCAGAGCTGGTCGGCGGCGGTGAACCGCACCTCGACCGGGAACGCGATCCGGAACGGCAGCCGGTCGACGATGCCCCGCAGCGCCGCGAACGCCTCGGGCAGCGCCTCGCGCGGCACGCTGTACTCCATCTCCGTGAACCGCACCCGCCGGGGCGTGCAGAACACGTCGTACGAGGCGGCTGTGTAGGTGCGGGCGGTGAGGGCGCGGGCCGCCACCTTCATCAGCGGCGGGGCGGTGACCGGTGCCCGCCGGGCGACCCGCAGGACGACCCCGTAGAGGGAGTTGGAGAGGAACTCGTCGTCGAGCCAGCGGCGCCAGGAGGCCAGCGGCGCGTCGTCGGTCGCGACCCGATCGTTGATCTTGAGTTGCCCCATCGACGTGTGCGGGAACCAGAAGAACTCGGTGTGGTCGTGCGCGGCGATCAGCTCCGGCAGGGCGGGCAGGATGCTGGTCAGCGGCTGCGGCTTCTCCACCGCCCGCAGCACGAACGCCGGCACGCACTCGAGCGTCACCGAGACGATCGCGCCGAACCCGCCCAGCCCGACGGCCGCGGCGGCCAGCTCCCGCGGGGTGTTCTCCCGGTCCCAGGTGACCTCGCGGCCGTCGCCGGTGACCACGCTCATCGCGGTCACGAACGTCGACAGGCAGCCGTACGCCGCGCCGGTCCCGTGCGTTCCGGTCTGCACGGCGCCGGCCACGGTCTGGGCGTCGATGTCGCCGAGGTTGGGCAGGGCGAGGCCGTTGGCGGCGAGGAGGGCGTTGAGCGCCCGCAGGGTCATCCCGGCGGGCACGGTCACCGACGTACCCGAAATGTGTACAGGTACATCGAGTCGGGACAACGACACTCGCACTCCGTCGGCGCGCGCGATCTCGGAGAACGAGTGCCCGCTGCCGGCCACGCGCACCCGGCGACCCTGCGAGGCGGCTTCACGTACGACGCTGACCAGGTCCGATACGGATTCGGGAACGGCGACGGGGGCGGCATCGCCGACGTTGCCGGTCCAGTTGTGCCATGACCGTTCGACTAAGGAAACCCCCATCAGATGTGAGTACCGTTCACTTCGCGGCGAGTCAACTCCTCAGTCGTTACAGATACGAAGAGGGAGTTACACGGGAAGGAACGGATGTGACCGCACAGCCACTCGCCGGACCGCTGCGCCGCGTGCCGGTGCAGGGCCGAAGCGTCGCCCGGGTGAATCGCATGCTCGATGCGTGTGCCCAATTGGTCGACGAGGTCGGGTACGACGGGCTGACCACCACGCTGCTCGCGGAGCGGGCGGGCGTCGCGATCGGCTCGGTGTACCAGTTCTTCCCCGACAAACGGGCCATCGTGCAGGCGTTGACCCTGCGCAATCTGGAGGCCTACCTGCACCGGCTGGTCGACCGGATGGAGCAGGAGGAGGCCGCCGACTGGTGGGGCGCGGTGGACGCCGCGATCGACGAGTACATCGCGATGCACCGCAGCGTGCCCGGGTTCCGCACGCTGCACTTCGGTGACATCGTCGACGTTCACCTGCTCGACGACGAACGCGACAACAACGCCGTCATCGCCGGACGGCTGGCGGCCCTGCTCCGTGAGCGCTACGAGATCAACGGCGAGCGCGTCGACTTCGTGCTCGGCATCGCCGTCGAGGCCGCCGACAGTCTGATCAAGATGGCGTTCCGGCGGCAGTCCGACGGGGATCCGGAGATCCTGGCGGAGGCGAAGACACTGATCCGCGACTACCTCCACCGACACGTAACGGTGGGGCAATAGCGGTGTAATTTCTCACTGCCACGGGTCGCTGCGGGGCGGCGGCGCAATACTGATGATCGACCGGTACCTCCCTTGTAAGGACTGGATCATCATGAGCGCTCCGCCACGCGTTCCATCGATCGGTGTCATCGGCGCCGGTCGGGTAGGGGCCGTTCTGGCCACCGCCCTGTCCCGCGCGGGCCATCCCGTCGCCGGCATCGCCACCGTCTCTCCCGCCAATCAGGCCCGGGTGCGTCGACTGCTGCCCGGTGCGCCGTTCCGTACACCGCACGAGGTGGCCGAGGCCGCCGACCTGCTGCTGCTCACCGTTCCGGACGACGCGCTCGGTGCGCTGGTCGACGGGTTGTGCGCGGCGGGGGCGATCCGGCCGGGGCAGGTCGTCGCGCACACGTCGGGCGCACACGGGCTCGCGGTGCTCGCGCCGGTCGTCGCGGCGGGTGCGCTTCCGCTGGCCGTTCACCCGGCGATGACCTTCACGGGAACGGCGGCCGACCTCGACCGGCTCGCCGACGGTGCGACGTTCGGGGTGACCGCGCCCGCTTCGCTGCGTGCATTCGCGACGCGGCTGGTGGCCGATCTCGGCGGGGTGCCGGAGTGGATCGCCGAGGAGGCCCGCCCGCTGTACCACGCGGCGCTGGCGCACGGGGCGAACCACCTGGTGACCCTGGTCAACGAGGCCGCCGACCGGCTGCGCGACGCCGGGCTGCGCGACCCCGGCCGCGCGCTCGCCCCGCTCCTGCACGCGGCGCTGGACAACGCGCTGAGGCTGGGCGACGCGGCGCTGACCGGGCCGGTGTCGCGCGGGGACGCCGGCACGATCGCCGGGCACCTGGACGTGCTGGGCCGCACGGCACCCGAGTCGGTGCCGCCGTACCTGGCGCTGGCCCGCCGCACCGCCGACCGCGCCATCGCGACCGGCCGCCTGCTTCCCGTCGACGCGGAGCCGCTGCTCGCGGTGCTCGCCGACGCGGAGCCGGGCGTCGTGTCGCCCGAGCCGACGCGCTTCGCCCGAGCCGACGCGCACCAGGCCGCGCCGGCGGGCGTTGCGCGCGCCGCCGCGCACGCCACCGCCGGGCCGCACGCCACCGCCGGGCCGCACGCCACCGCCGGGCCGGGAGGTCGGGGAGCCGTCCCGCCGGCGGGTGAGCCGCGGG